>JBNJGD010000039.1:0-3192 GCA_051747425.1 Pseudomonadota bacterium | reverse complement strand
ACCACGCGGGGCAACTTCACCAATCCCCGTGGTCGTGAAGCACCATAGAGGTTTCCATCTCGACGAAATCCCCGCCGCAGTGCTGGACGAAATGACGGAGACGCGGTGGAACGTCCGGGGCCCGCACAGGCCCGGAGGGCCGCTTCAAACGTAGCGCAGGGTGACCGGAGAGAACCCTGGGAAAACAGATCGCCCCCCGCGTATCAGAGCCCCCGACAGGGGGCGATTCAGATCCGGGTGTGGCGCTGATTGCTCCAGATGGGGCATTTACGCTGGCGCACCAATATGGAAGCCATTCGCGACCAGTACGAAGTATTCAGTAAAGCGCCCGACTTTCTCGGCCCGCCCTACTCCAAACCGACCCTGTTTATCCGCGGCGGCGATTCACCCTATGTGCTGGACGAATACCGCGACACCATAGAGATGATGTTTCCCATGGCCCGGATTCATACACTCAAACAGGCCGGACACTGGGTCCACGCGGTGTTCCCCGAGGCCTTTGAAACCATGGTCAAACGCTTCCTGCTAAGGGGCTGATACCGTCTCGCCACGGGCCAGCAGTGTCTCTCCGGAGACCTTTTGCCGGGCCAGGCCCAGCTGATAGTCGACCGAAGCGCGCTGAGCGGTAGCGGGCGCACCATTTTCCAGCCACTGAAAGATGGCGCGGTACTCGGACACTGCACGCACATAACGGCGGGTCTCGCGATAGGGAATCGTCTCAACCCAGACATCGGTATCCATTTCCTCCCCGGGCAACCACTCCTCAACCCGCTCCGGACCGGCGTTGTAGGCGGCCGTGGCCAGCACTTCGCTGCCCATCATGCGCCCCTTGAGGTAACTCAGGTAGGCCGTGCCCAGACGAATGTTGTCCTCGGGCAGAAACAGGTCCGGGGAGGTGGCCAGGCCCTGTCTCCGGGCCACTTCGCGAGCCGTCGAGGGCAACAACTGCATCAACCCCCGGGCATTGGCCGAGGAGCGCGCCTCGGGATTGTAGGCGCTCTCCCGGCGCATGACCGCACGCGCCCAGTGTTTGTCGATGCCCGCATCGTGGCTGTAACCCGACAACTGCGGCTCCCAGGGGCGGGCAAAACGCCAGCCGATGGCGTCCATGGCGCCGGCCCTTGCAGCGGCGCGAATGGCCATTTCGTGCCAGCCCCAGCGCGCGGCGAGCGCCGCCGCCCTTTCCAGGCGCGGCGCTGGTGCCTCGGCCAGTGCCGTTTGCCATTCCACACGCGCCAGATGTTTCTCCCCCATGGCCATCAACCACCTGGCCCGCTCAAAGGCACCTTCGCTGGCCATGGCCTGCAGGGCCGTCTCGTCCACTTCGGGGTAAGCCCGGTCGAAGCGATAGTGGGCATTGATTCGCTCTGCGGCCAGGAACCCGTAGTAACCCCGTTCACTGGCAATGAGGCGCCAGGCCCGGCTGGCCACTTCCGGCTGGCCGAGCTGTTCAGCGGCCCGGGCACGCCAATAGAGCCAGCGATCTGAGCGCTGAAGCGCTTCGGGCATGTCGCCGATAAAGGCCTCTACCGACGGCCAGTCACCCCGCCTCAGTGCGGCTCGCACACGCCAGGCGTGACCGCTTTCATCCAGGGTGGCAGGGTCGAGCCCGGCGACTCTGGCCACCGCATCCTCGCGGTGGCGCTGAGCTGCACGCAGGGCTATCAACTGCTCCACCTCGGTGTGCTGATCGGGAGTAAAGGCATAACGGGAGGCCTGCTCGAGCCAGAACGATTCGGCGTGCTCGACGCTCTCCTCAAGATGGCGCCGGGCGGCGACGATAGCCAGCTGGCGATGCAACTGGCTGTCGTTGTCAAAATGCGGGGCGCGAAGGGCGTCGGGGTCGGCGAGAATGCGCATCCAGTCGCGGTAGGCGTGGCTCTCCTCGGGCAACTGGCGCTGCAGGTAACGGGCCAGGGCGTATTGCCCGTGGTCGAGGGCCAGCTGTTGACGGGCGCTGATCAGGGACTCGCTCAACTCGCCCCTGTTCTCCAGCCAGTCGAAGACCGGGTCGCAGGCGGCGGGTTGACTCCCCGGCACCAGCCACAGCGATCGCGCAGTGGCGAGCTTGTCTTCGTCAGGGACCGAGTCACTGGCCAGAGCCGCCTGGCCGGCGTAACAGCGCAACTGCGCCGAACCGCGGCCGTTATCAAAACGACGAAATTCGTCCCAGCGCTTTTCCCGGGCCAGGCGATGTAACCAGCTGCCGAGCAGGTAGCGGCGCAAATGAGACAACGGCTGAGCGTCGAGAAAATCGCTGACCGCCACCGCCTCAGCCTCGCCGAGACGGGCCATCAACGACCAGTAATCCAGGTAGGGAGAGAGTGGGTGCTCCGCATCGTTCTCGAGCTGTCCCTTCAAGCTCTGAAAAGCCTGCTCATCGCCGCGCTCTATGGCTGAACGAGCCTCCTCAATCAGCGACAGCGCCGCCCCGGGTTGGCTCCAGACAGGCTGACAGACCAAAAACAAGGCAAGCGTGCCCAGGATGGTTCTGAAGGGGGAAAGCCCGGACTGGAAAGTGCCACATTTCATTCGACGAGATTAGCACAGACCGGTCGCCGGGCGACCATAAAAAAACGGGTCCGGAAAAGTCCGGACCCGCACCAGCCAGCTCAGTCTGACGACGCTGACGGCTACTCGATGGTCAGGCCACCGTCGGCCACATCCACCTTGATGGTGTCTCCGGGCAAATAGCGTCCCTGGAGAATCGATTGCGCCATGGGGTTTTCCAGCTGGGACTGGATGGCCCGCTTGAGCGGCCGTGCACCGTAGACCGGGTCGAAGCCGGCCTCGCCGAGTTTGTCCAGCGCTGCCTCGCTGATCTCCAGCGAAAGGTCGCGCTCGGCGAGCCGCTGGCGCAAGTGCTGAAGCTGCACTTCGGCGATGGCGCGAATCTGCTCCTGACCCAGCGAGTGGAAGACCACCGCCTCGTCGATGCGGTTGATAAACTCGGGGCGGAAATGCTTGCCCACCTCGTCCATCACCGCCTTGCGCATGTCCTCGTAGGTGGCCACATCACTCAGGGTCTGGATTTCGGAAGACCCCAGATTGGAGGTCATGACAATCACCGTATTGCGAAAGTCCACCGTGCGACCGTGGCCATCGGTGAGGCGCCCGTCGTCGAGTACCTGCAAGAGGATGTTGAAAACATCCGGGTGAGCCTTCTCCACCTCGTCGAGCAGGATGACCGAG
>JBNJGD010000038.1:0-5623 GCA_051747425.1 Pseudomonadota bacterium | reverse complement strand
GAAGACGAAAATAATAGTGCTCTTTCAAGCTGGTCTCGATTTCCCAGTTATAGGCGGCGCGCAAGGCCATGGGCTTGGCCACCACCTTGGGATCCACCCAGACGATCAGTTCAAAATTGAGCGCGCTGTCGCCAAAGCCGACCAGCCAGACATCGGTGTCGCGCCCCTCGATACCGCTGAGGGTTTGCTCGACCCGGCCAGCGGCCTCGAGTACGGCGGTTTTGACCTGGCTTTTATCGCTTTTGTAGTGAACGCCAAAGGGCACGCGAACCCGGCGATAGCGGTCGCTGTAGGTCCAGTTGTTAACCCGCCCGCTGACGAACTCGCTGTTGGGCACAATAACATCCATATTGTCCGGCGTGTTGATGCGCGTGCTGCGTATATTGATTTCACGCACCGTACCCAGCAGGCCATCGGCGAACTCCACCACATCGCCCACTTTCACGCTGCGCTCGAACAGCAGAATGATGCCACTGACGAAGTTGCTGAACACTGCCTGCAAACCAAAGCCGATACCCACCGACAGGGCACTGGCCAGCAGCGCCACCTTGGAGATATCGAGGCCCAGTGTGGACAGAGCCAGCAGGGCACCCAGGGCGAGCAGCACATAGTAGACAAGCTTGCCGACGATGTGGATGTTGGCCTGTTCGTGGTAGTCGCGATCCTTGGCCAGACGGGTGATCATCCGCCGCATCACGGCCGAGACTAGCCAAAAGCCGAGCACCAGGGCGGAGAAAATGGTGACATCCATCACCGTCACCGTGACCTCGCCAATCGACAACAGCTGCTGTTCCATAATGCGCTTTAACTGCTCCATCACAACCACCGCAAACGACGAAAGAGCAACAACAACCCAACCACACAGCTCAGCATAAAGATCAGCACGGCGGGGTATCCCCAGGCCACCTGCAGCTCGGGCATGTGCTCAAAGTTCATCCCGTAGATACCGGCCACCAGCGTCAGCGGCAAAAAGATGGCCGTGAACACGGTCAATACCTGCATGATGCGGTTGAGCCGGTGAGCGTGAAGTGAAAGAAAGGCGTTCATCAGGTCTGAGCTGATGGCCGCCAGCATCTGTGCCAGTGAGGCGGCGCGGTCGATCTGCTCGCGGGCATCCTGGAGCAGGTGCTCACTGTGTTCCGAAGTGCCGCGATGATCCTCCATGGCACCCTTGACGGCGGCGTGCTGGTAGTAAAGGGAGCGGGCCATCTGTTTGAGCGTTGTGCTTTCGCCCAGCACTTCTCTCAGATAGGCATCGCTCTGTGGTTCAGCCATGGCCTCTTCCAGGGATTCCAGCCGCTCCTCGATCATCAACAGGCGCTCGGTGTAGCGGTCGTTCACACGACGGGCCAGACGCGCCACCATGTCCACCGGGTGCTCGAAGAGGCGATTTCTGCCAGTCTGCATTTCTTCCAGTGTTTGCATCACCGCGCGCGAGCCACCGTGCTCAACTGTCACCAGCCAGCTATCGGTCCAGAACAGGGACAGGGGCACAAAACGGTAATCATCCAGGTCGTCAGTGTCGAGCTGTTCCCGCAGAATCAGAAAGTCGTTCTCGTCAAAGCGCTCGTACTTTGGCGGGTGCCTCGGGCGACGGGCATCGGAGATCGCCAGGGGGTGCAGACTCATTTCACGGGCACAGCGGCGAAACTCGGTGCCCCCGAGCTCCGACACATCGAAGGTCAACCAGGCCCAGGCCGCATCGTTAGCGCCGAGGCCAGTCACTTCCTCCATCGACGACTCGCGCCAGGCGCCCTTTTCAAAAATTCTGCAGCGCATCTCTCTACCTAGTGACGCAGCTCGTTGAGACGCTGAAAGATGTACTCCAGCTCGGCCCGGTGTTCGGCCCACTCGTTGACTTTTTCCTCAAAGAAATCCACCACCTCCCGGTGGAGCTTGACCTTGTTGAGGCGATTGATATTGGTAATGCCGCCCGGGTTGAGGACATTCACTTCGAGAATTTTGTCACCGATCATGTCGAGACCGACAAAATACAGGCCGTCGGCGGCCAGACGCGGGCCGACCTTCTTGCACACATGGAGCTGGCTCTCGCTGAGCTTGTACTTGTGGGCGGTGCCGCCGACATGAATGTTGGCGCGCAGGTCGCCGTCGGTGGGCTTGCGCTGATAGGCGCCAATGGGTTTGCCATTGAGCATCAACACGCGCACATCGCCCTCCTCGGCCCCCTCTATATATTCCTGAAGGATCACATAGTTGGAGGTGTCGCTGCGGGTGTTGATGTAAAAATCCAGCAGTGAATTGGTGTTGGCCTTGGCGCCGCGCTCAAGCACGATCACCCCGCGACCGCCGGAACCGTCCAGCGGCTTGAGGATCATGCGGTCGGTCTCCGCCTCTTCAATCATGCGCTTTAGGTAGTCCTTGTTTTTGGACACATGAGTGACCGGCAAGAAGGTGTTATTGGGGTCGTGGAAGGTAGTGGTATAAAGCTTGTTGTTGGCCTTGCGCAGGCCGTCGATGTCGTTGATGACCACGGTCTGGTTTTTCACCGAATCGAGAAAGTTGAGCATAATCGGGTCAATCGGCGGGTCCTTGCGAATGACGATGCAATCGAAGCCCTGCAACGGCAGCATTCTCTCGTTGAATGTGACTTTTTTGTAAAAGCTCGCCGCCGAGTCGGGCACCTTTTCCATGGCCTCGATCGTGCGACAAAAACCGTGGACCACATTGTTGCGAACGGTCAGGTTATTGGGATAAGTCACGGAGACCCGGTGCCCCCGGCGGCAACACTCCTGGATCATCAGCAGGGTGGAACTCTTGCCCGGCTCGATATGGGCCCAGTCCTCAATCAAAAAACCAACGTGCATTGTCGCTCCTTTCATCTCGCTGCCACTGCGTGGCGGTTTGTCACCAGCGGTAAGCTTTCTACCGGTTTTCACCCGGCAGGTGAAATGACTTTTTAGCCGACAAACGGCCTCGATCAAAACAAAAAGTGATATCGGAAACCGTTTGCCGGTGCGAACTGAATTCACTCAGTCTGTAGCATATAATGCCCGTTTTACATCAAATGCACGGAGTTTCCATGAAAGATGTCGTCATTGTCGCCGCCAGCCGCACCCCCGTAGGCAGTTTTGGCGGCAGCCTGAGCAGCGTGGCCGCCAGCGAACTCGGCGCCACCGTCATCCGCGCCCTGCTGGAAAAAACCGGCGTTGCCGCCGAGAGCATCGACGAAGTCATCATGGGCCAGGTGCTCACCGCCGGCGAGGGCCAGAATCCGGCGCGCCAGGCCGCCATGGCCGCCGGCCTTCCCCACAGTGTGCCCTCCCTGACCATCAACAAGGTCTGCGGTTCGGGCCTCAAGGCCACCCACTTCGCCGCCCAGGCGATCCTCTGCGGCGATGCCGAGACCGTCATTGCCGGTGGTCAGGAGAACATGAGCGCGTCAAAACATGTACTGCCCAACTCCCGCAACGGCCAGCGCATGGGCCCCTGGCAACTTGAGGACAGCATGATCAAGGACGGCCTGTGGGATGCCTTCAATGACTACCACATGGGCATTACCGCAGAGAATGTCGCCGCCGAATACGACATCAGCCGCGAGGACCAGGACGCCTTTGCCCTGGCCTCCCACCACAAGGCCGAGGCCGCCCGGGACGCCGGCAAATTCGATGAGGAAATTGCCCCGGTGAGCGTTCCCCTGCGCCGCGGCGACCCACTGATCGTAGATCGCGACGAGCACATTCGCGAGGGCGCCACGCCCGAAGACATGCAAAAGCTCCGACCCGCTTTCAAAAAGGACGGTACGGTCACCGCCGGCAACGCCTCGGGCCTTAACGACGGCGCCGCCGCCGTGCTGATGATGAGCGGCGAAAAAGCCCGCGCGCTGGGACTCGAGCCCCTGGCCCGGGTTCGCGCCTGGGCCAATGCCGGCGTCGACCCCCGGGTCATGGGCACCGGTCCGATCCCCGCCAGCCAGCGCTGCCTGCAACGCGCCGACTGGCAGGTGGACGAGCTCGATCTGATTGAAGCCAACGAGGCCTTTGCCGCCCAGGCACTGAGCGTCAACCGCGGCATGGGCTGGGATCCGGACAAGGTCAATGTCAATGGCGGTGCCATTGCCCTGGGCCACCCCATCGGCGCCTCCGGCTGCCGCATTCTGGTCACCCTGCTCCACGAAATGCAGCGCCGGGATGCCCGCAGGGGCCTGGCGACACTGTGCATTGGCGGTGGCCAGGGCGTGGCTTTAGCCGTCGAACGCTGAATCAAGACGACAAAAACGCGGCGGGGGACCCGCCCGCCGCGCATTTGGCGTAGAATAGCAACCCCGCGCGCCTCCGCCGATGACGATGCCGAGTAAAAGTGACATGCGCATTCTGAAAAAGTACCCCAACCGCAGACTCTACGACACCTGCGAGAGCAGCTATGTCACGCTCGATGATGTCAAAGTCCTGGTGCTCAAACACGAGCGCTTCAAGGTAATCGACTCCAAGTCGGGAAAGAACATCACCCGAAGCATCCTGATGCAGATCATCTCCGAGCAGGAAGCCAAGGACGGGACCCCGATTTTCAGTGACAAAATGCTCCAGCAACTGATCCGCTTTTACGGCGACAGCCTCCAGGGCGTGATGGGAGAGTATCTGGAAAAGAGCCTGTCCCTGTTTCTCGAGCAACAGGATCTGTTGCGCCACCAGCTGCACAATGTCATCAACGCCAACCCCCTCAAGCAAATCTCCCGCTTTGCCGAGGAAAACATTCCCTTGATTCGCGGCTTTCACCGCCCCCGTCACCACGGCGAGCCCCCGGCTGCCGAGACTTCGGAAAAGAGTGACAAGTCCGAAAAGAGCGCCAAAACCGTCAAAACCAGTCCCAAAAGCCGCAAGGCCGGCCCACACAGCCAGCGCCGCAGCAAAAAAAATTCCTGAAGCCGGGCACTTTCACGCCTCTTTGACATCACACCCTGCAGAGTGGCACTTGTCACTCAGCAGCCTGTTGTCGCGTTATAGAAATCGGTTGGCGCAAGACAACATACGCCACCGGGTGACAACAAAAGTTGTGCATTGCACAATGGCTGTGATTTAGCAGTAGCCTATCGTATCTGTAGGCGGCAGGGTCCCTTCCCCCTCCCCCCTCTGACCCGCCGCCGAAGGATATACTTGAGCCGCAGTTTTTACTGCGGCTTTTTTTTAAGCTACTGGTTTGTAACCGTTTTTAAACATTCCCGGGGTAGGCCAAGCAGTCAGAAAAAGCTCGTTTTGGCGCCTCACAACAAGCGGTGACGCAAGCTGACAGAAATTTTTTAATCACTTAGCCAATCTGTACAAGTGAAAACGATTTTTGCAGTGCACAATTATTCGTGATTTAGCAGTAGCCTATCCTTACACGGCACCCGGGGCCCCTCCTCTCCCCCCCCCCCCCTTGCCTCGGGAACGCCTTAAGGAATTCGCCCGGATCAATTGATCCGGGCTTTTTTTTGCCTGTGGTGGGCGGCTTCGCCGCATTGCCCTTGGGTGGATCGGACGCTTCGGTTCTTTAGCCACAGAGGACACAGAGAGCACAGAGGTTTCCCGTCATCGCTGTATGTGTTCAGTAATTCGTTGATAAAAATACTAATGAGCTTTTATCGACGAGGATTCACTGGATGCGCATTAACAGCCAAGACACCACG
>JBNJGD010000037.1:0-5640 GCA_051747425.1 Pseudomonadota bacterium | reverse complement strand
ACCAGCGGCGGCATGACCGCCACAGAGCGGGCGCACCAGTTGCAGCCACTGGTGCGGGAAGTGGTGGGCGCCATCGAGCGCACCATCCTGCCCCGGGAGGAATTTGAGGCGTCGAGAAGTCAGCGTATTTTCCGGATCATGGCCAGCGACTACGCCGAGTCGACCCTGATTCCACGGGTTCTCAAGCACCTTCGCCAACACGCGCCGCATGTGATTATCGATGTATTGACTCCCTCGGATGTGAGTTTTTCCGATGTCGAGCAGGGTCGTGTGGATATGGCCATCAACCGCTTTGAGGAAATGCCGCTCTCCTTCCACCAAAAGACGGTTTGGAAGGACAGTTTTTCCTGCATTTTGAACCGCGACAACCCCATCATCAGTGACTTTTCCCTGGACAACTACCTGGCGGCCCAGCACATCTGGGTGAGCAAGACCGGTTTTGGGGTCGGTGTCGGTGTCAATCCCAAGGATGTTCAGCGCCTCGGCTGGGTGGACCTGGCTCTCGCCGAGCTCGGTCACAAGCGGGACATCAGCGTCTTCACGCGCCACTATCAGGTGGCCATGCTGCTGGCTCAGCAGCGCGATCTGATCGCCACACTGCCCAGCCGGGTAGCCCTGCTCGAACGGGATAACCCGGCGGTGGCGGTGCTCGATCCGCCCTTTGAAATCCCTCCCTTCGAACTCAAGGTGGCGTGGTCTCCCCTGCTCCATCACGATGCCAGTCACCGCTGGCTGCGGCAGTTGATTTTTGATGTCGCCAAACCGGAAACGCCGGCGACCGATTTAAAGAATGAGGCGCCACAGTGAGCGCAGCTAACGGCAACAAGCCTTTGACCACAGGCGAAGCCGGGCGCTGGATGCGAGTGGCCACGGTCGCTTCGGTGACCGTGGCCCTGACCTTGATTGCCGCCAAGACGCTGGCCTGGTGGTGGAGCGGTTCCGCCAGTTTGCTCGGCTCTCTGGCCGACTCGGCCATGGATGCCCTGGCTTCGGGAGTCAATCTGATGGCCGTCATGTATGCCATAAAGCCTGCGGACAGCGACCACAAATTCGGCCATGGCAAGGCGGAAGCCCTAGCAGCATTGGCCCAGGGCCTGCTGATCAGCACTTCCAGTTTGCTCCTGATTGTCTACAGCGTTCGTCGCCTCTACCTCGGAGAAACGCTCAACCTGGACGGCGGCATTTGGGTTATTGGTGTGTCCACATTGGCCATCGTGCTCTCGCTTGGTTTGGTGGCTCTTCAAAAAAATGTGGTCAGAAAAACCGGCTCCCAGGCCATTGAGGCGGATTCCCTGCACTACTTGTCAGACCTGTTGCTCAATGTCAGCGTGATTGTCGCCATCGCGATCAGTTATCTGGGGTTTGATCAGGCGGATAACTGGGCGGCCATTGGCATTGGTTTCTATTTGCTGAATATGGCCAGGAAGCTGGTCAAGTCGGCTTTTGATGTTTTGATGGATCGGGAGATGCCCGACGCATTTCGGCGCCAGATCTTTGACCTCGCTCACAGTGTCGATGGCGTCAGTGGCGTCCACGACCTGCGCACACGCCGCTCGGGCACGCAGGTTTTCATACAGCTTCACATCGATCTCGATGGCGGGCAGAGCCTGAAGCGCGCCCACAGCCTCTGTGACACGGTGTCGGAGCGAATTCGCGAGGAAGTGCCCCGCTCCCAGGTGCTGATCCACGCCGACCCGGTGGACAGCAAGCCGTCACTGGCGACCGCCGGACGAGGCTGAACTTTGCCGTCGTTTGGGGTAAACTCCGGCACCCGAATTTGTCTTGGCGCCCGGGCCGTGTAGGCCGGTGCGCCGCGTTGATAACCTTGAACTGAGGCAAGAACATGACTGATCGCGTTAACCGAGGCGGCCTGCAGGTGGCCCGCATTCTCGATGAGCTGGTAGCCAAGGAAATCGCTCCCGGAACGGGTGTCGAACCTGAAGCTTTCTGGGCGTCCCTGGAGTCCATCATTGACGACCTTGGGCCCAAGAACAAAGCGCTGCTGGAAAAGCGCGAAACGCTGCAAAAACAGATTGACGAGTGGCACCACAAGCACTCTGGAGAAGCCCATGATGCCGCGGCCTACAAGGCGTTTCTCAAGGAAATCGGCTACCTCGTTGACGAGGGTGAGGATTTCACCATCGGCACGGAAAAAGTCGACCCGGAAGTGGCCGAAGTAGCGGGCCCCCAGCTGGTGGTTCCCATCAGCAACGCCCGCTTCTCCCTGAACGCCGCCAACGCCCGCTGGGGCAGCCTCTACGACGCCCTCTACGGCACCGATATGATCCCCGAGGACGGTGGTGCCGAGCGCGCTGGAAGCTACAATCCGGTGCGCGGCTCAAAGGTCATCGCCTACGCCCGCAATGTACTCGATGAGGCCGCCCCTTTGGCCAGTGGCAGTCATGTCGACTCCACGGCCTACCGCATTGCCGACGGCCAGCTCCGGGTCACTCTGAAAACTGGCGAAGAAGTCGCCCTGGCGCGTCCCGAACAGTTCGTCGGCTATACCGGTGAACAGGAAAGTCCTGTTGGAATTCTTTTGAAAAACAATGGCTTGCACATTGAAATTCAAGTTGATTCAAATCATCCGATCGGCAAGGACGACCCGGCCAATGTGAAAGATCTGCTGGTCGAATCTGCCATCACGGCGATTCAGGACTGTGAGGACTCCGTGGCCGCCGTCGACGCCGAGGACAAGACGCTGGTCTACCGCAACTGGCTGGGATTGATGAAAGGCGATCTCGAAGAGTCCTTCGAGAAAGGCGGCAAGACCATGACGCGCCAGCTGAAGGAAGACCGCGTTTACCAGACCGCCGATGGCGGTACCCTGACCCTGCCCGGCCGCAGCCTGCTGTTTGTGCGCAATGTCGGCCACCTGATGACCAACCCCGCCGTGCTCGACAAAAATGGCGAGGAAGTGCCCGAGGGCTTCCTGGACGGTATGGTGACGGCGCTTTGTGCCATTCACGATCTCAAGGGCAATAGCCGTCTGAGCAACTCGCGCCAGGGCAGCGTCTATATCGTCAAGCCGAAGATGCACGGCCCCGAGGAAGTCGCATTTGCCAATGAGTTGTTCGGCCGGGTGGAAGACGCCCTGGGTCTCGAGCGCAACACTCTGAAAATGGGCATTATGGATGAGGAGCGCCGCACCACGGTCAACCTGAAAGAGTGCATCCGCGCCGCCAGTGACCGCTGTGTCTTCATCAACACCGGTTTCCTCGACCGCACCGGCGA
This sequence comes from Pseudomonadota bacterium, assembly GCA_051747425.1. Classification (GTDB taxonomy): domain Bacteria; phylum Pseudomonadota; class Gammaproteobacteria; order HTCC5015; family HTCC5015; genus HTCC5015. The sequence goes on along the minus strand of JBNJGD010000037.1, from coordinate 2,406 downwards.
TGAAATTCACACCTCCATGGAGGCCGGTGCCTTTGTTCCCAAGACGGCAATGAAGCAGGAGCCCTGGATCAATGCCTACGAGGACTGGAATGTGGACATCGGCCTGGCCTGTGGGCTGCGCGGCAAGGCCCAGATCGGCAAGGGCATGTGGCCCAAGCCCGACATGATGGCCGATATGATGGAGGCCAAAATCGGCCATCCCATGGCCGGCGCCAACTGCGCCTGGGTGCCCTCGCCCACCGCGGCCACGCTGCACGCTCTGCACTACCACAAGGTCAATGTGCTGGAGCGCCAGAGCGAGCTGGCCAAGCGCGAGCGCGCCAGCCTCGATGACATCCTGACTATCCCCCTGCTGGGCGATAAAACACTCGGAGAAGAGGAGATTCAACGGGAAGTCGACAACAACGCCCAGGGTATCCTCGGCTATGTCGTGCGCTGGATCGACCATGGTGTGGGTTGCTCCAAGGTCCCCGATATCCACGATGTGGGCCTGATGGAAGATCGCGCTACCTGCCGGATTTCCAGTCAGGCGCTGGCCAACTGGCTGCGCCACGGCGTGGTCTCTGAGGAGCAGGTCATGGACAGCATGCAGCGCATGGCCGAGGTCGTCGACCGCCAGAATGCCGCCGATCCCTCCTACAAGCCCATGGCGCCGGGCTTCGACGGCATCGCTTTTGCCGCCGCCTGCGACCTGGTGTTCAAGGGCTGCGAGCAGCCCAGCGGCTACACCGAGCCGGTGCTGCACGCCCGACGCCGCGAACTCAAGGCCAGCCAGTAAAGCTCGACTGAAGTCTGGCCCGATAAAGCCCGGCACTGCCGGGCTTTTTTTCGTTTGTAGCGCAACGGTTTGACGACAATACAGCGACCAATAGATAATAAATCCAATAATAACTCCGGGATTTATTAAATAATTTAATTCATGACACAGTCCGGAAACCCGCTCAAGCAGAACCGACTCAAACAGTTGCGCGCCTTTGTGCACACCGCACAAACGGGTTCGATTTCCCGTGCCGCGGAGCGCCTGCACCTGAGCCAGCCCTCGATTTCCCTGCAGATCAAGGCCCTTGAGGAGGAGATGGGAACCACCCTGTTTGAGCGCCGCGGGCCCAAAATCAAGATTACCCCGGCGGGCAAGGTGCTGCTGGATCTGACGCAGCCGATGGTGGAGGGCATGGATACCCTGCCCGAAGTATTTGCCGCCCAGCTCGGCGAAGTGGACACCGGCACACTCGATATTGCCGCGGGCGAATCCACCATCCTCTACATACTCCCGGAATTTGTCGCCGCCTTCCGCAAAGCCTATCCGGGCATTCAGCTTCGATTGCACAATGTGACGGGGCGCGATGGCATGAGCATGCTCAAGGCCGACGAAGTCGACTTTGCCGTAGGCTCCATGCTCGAGCCGGTGGAGGATATCCACTACTATCCGATTTTTTCCTACGATCCGGTATTGATTACCCCACTCGATCACCCACTGGCCGGTCGCCAATCGGTGACCCTCCAGGACATTTCGCCCTACGGCCTCATATTGCCTCCGCGACACCTGAGCACCTGGCGGATGGTCAAGCTGGTGTTTCAGCAACACAACGCCGATTACCAGATCAGCCTGGAGGCCGGTGGCTGGGAAGTCATCAAAAAGTATGTCGAGCTGGGCATGGGGCTGTCGATCGTCACTGACATCTGCTTGAGCGAGGGCGATCGCCTGGCCCGCATCCCCCTCAATCGCTACTTCCCCAAACGCAGTTACGGCGTGGTGATGCGGCGGGGCAAATTTGTCTCGCCACAGGCCAGGCGTTTTATCGAAATCATGCATCGGGAACTCGGCGAGCGCCTCGATCCCCTCAATCCGAATGCAGACAATGGAGACCTTTCAGCGTGGTAGAACTGTTCAAGCCCGAGGACTGGCAGCCTCACCTGACCGTTGCCGCAGCCGTTGAGAAAGACGGCCGGTTTTTACTGGTCGAGGAGTGGTCCAGGGGGCAGCGCGTTATCAATCAGCCCGCGGGGCATGTCGAGGCGGGTGAATCCATCGCCCAGGCCTGTGTCCGCGAAACCCTGGAGGAGACCGGCTGGCGCGTCACCCCTACCGGTGTGCTGGCCTTTCAGCGCTGGCACCGTCCCCATTCCGCGCACACCTATTTCCGCGTCGTATTGACGGCCAGCGCCGAAGCGGAGGAGTCGGGAGAGCTCGACTGCGACATTATTCGCCCGCTCTGGCTGACGCCCGGTGAGGTAGTCCGGGAGCGCACCCGTCTGCGCAGCCCGCTGGTCGAGGCCACGATCAACACCTGGTTTAATCGACGCCCCTACCCCCTCGATGTCCTCCAGGACTGGGGCTGAAGAGAACCTTCCGGCAGTGATACAATGCGTCCCTGATTTTGACGGGCGCCACGCCCCTACTCCCGG
>JBNJGD010000036.1:0-5642 GCA_051747425.1 Pseudomonadota bacterium | reverse complement strand
TAAACTGGCGCAGGAAAGACCACACGCCCAGCATCACCCGCTTGGCGTGGCCGGGGTACTGCTTTTTCATGCTGACCACTGCCAGGCGGTAGGAGCAACCCTCGGGGGGCAGGTAGAAATCGACGATTTCGGGAAACTGCTTTTGCAGAATTGGCACAAAGACTTCGTTCAGGGCCACGCCCAACATGGCCGGTTCGTCCGGCGGCCGTCCGGTGTAGGTGCTGTGGTAAATGGGATCTTTTCGGTGGGTGATCTTTTCAATGGTGAACACCGGGAAGCGCTCAACTTCGTTGTAGTAGCCGGTGTGGTCACCGTAGGGGCCCTCCTCGGCCATGTCGTCCGGGTAAATGTGGCCTTCGAGAATGTATTCCCCCGAGGCCGGGACTTCCAGATCCACATTTTGGCAATCGGTGAGTTCGGTTTTGGAGCCGCGCAACAAGCCGGCAAAGGCGTACTCGCTGAGACTGTCGGGCACCGGCGTCACCGCACCAAGTATGGTGGCCGGGTCGCAGCCGAGTACCACGGCCACGGGAAAGGGCTCTCCGGGATGGGCCTTTTGAAACTCCTGAAAATCCAGGGCCCCGCCGCGGTGGGACAACCAACGCATGATCACGCGGTTTTTGCCGATCACCTGTTGCCGGTAGATACCCATGTTCTGGCGCTTCTTCTCCGGGCCCCGGGTCACCACCAGGCCCCAGGTAATCAGGGGCGCCGCATCGCCGGGCCAGCAGGTTTGGATTGGAATGCGGCTCAGGTCGATTTGATCGCCCTCCAACACCACTTCCTGACAGGCGGCCTTGCGGATTTTTTTTGGCGCCATGTCGACGACTTTCTTGTACTTGGGCAGCGTCGCCAGGGCGTCGCGAAAACCGCTGGGCGGCTCCGGCTCCTTGAGAAAGGCCAGCAGCTTGCCCACATCGCGCAGGGCGGCGGTGCTCTCCTCGCCCATGCCCAGGGCCACGCGGCGGGCGCTGCCGAAGAGATTGGCCAGTACCGGGGTGTCGTGCCCCACGACATTTTCAAACAACAGCGCGGGACCGCCCTGGCGCAGGGTGCGATCGCAAATCTCGGTCATCTCGAGGTGTGGACTCACGGGCAGGGTAATCCGCTTGAGCTCGCCCATCTCCTCGAGCTGGCTGATAAAATCCCGTAAATCTCTGTATTTCATAGCATTTCTCTTGGTTTTATCGCCGTTATATCCCGCTTCGCTCTCATTTTAACTGACTGGAGGACAGGACAACTCTGTGAGCTCTGTGGCTAGTCATGCCCAGCAAATTCGGCCACCACCGGCGTGTGGTCGCTGGGCCGTTCCCACTGTCTGGGTTCGGTGTCGATCCAGCTGTCTTTGAGTGTTTTTTGCAGACTTTTGTTGGGCAGAATCAAATCGATGCGATAGCCGCGATTTTTCTCGAATCCGCCAGTGCGGTAATCCCACCAGCTAAAACGCCGGGCTTCATCGCATTTCGTGCGGAAACTGTCCGTGAAGCCCAAATCGAGTATCTTTTGCAGCGCCTGGCGCTCGGGCGTGGAACATAGGATTTTTTCCCGGCAGACGATGGGGTCGTAGACATCGCGATCGTCCGGGGCGATATTGAAATCACCCATCACCACCACTTTTTCGTGTCGTTTCAGCTGATCTTCGATGTAATCCTTCACTTTTTCCAGCCAGTGCATTTTGTAGTGAAATTTGTCGCTGTCGACTTCCTTGCCGTTGACTACATAGAGATTGATCACCCGGATGTCGCCGATGGTCGCGGCGATAATCCGGCGCTGTGGATCCACCAGCCCGGGCACATCGGTGACCACATCCGACAAACCGCCGAGGGAACTTTTGGCCAACAGGGCCACGCCGTTGTAGGTTTTCTGGCCACTGAAGGCCACATCGTATCCGGCCTCTTCCAGAGCCTGCCAGGGAAACCGGGCGTCGATCAGTTTGGTTTCCTGCAGGCCAAGTACATCGCAATCGCTGCTGGCGAGCCAATCGGTCACCTGTTCCAGTCTGACCTTGAGGGAGTTGATATTCCAGCTGGCCAGTTTCACGCTACCACACCTTCATACCGTGAAAGCGGGCACGCACCTTGGCTTCCATCACCCGCCTGCCGACGACAAAGCCCACCACCAGCCCCACCAGACACAGGGTAATAGCCGTGATCGTGGCCTCCAGCCGGGCATCGGGATCGAGTTGTTCCCTGAGTTTTTGGTTTTCCCGGCTGACCGCTTCCAGTTTTTCCTGTGCCGTCTCTCTCGCCAGCCTTTCCTCTTTCAGGGCCGCCTGCCACTGATTCTCGCCGCTGTCGCTGGCCAGCGTCTCCACCTGATCCTCCAGGCGCTCAATCTGTCGCTCCCGCTCCGCCAGCTGCTGAACGACCGTGGGCGTTTCAACAATGTAGCGATTGTCGACCCAACCCTCGCTGCCGTTCTCTGTTCGGATTTTGCTGTAGTCGGCGCCAGCCTCAAGCACTTCCAGGGCCTGGCCCATGCGCAACAGGCCGATGCCGGCGGAATTGCTGTCGGGGTCGCTGTAAAAGCCGATGCGCCAGTCTTCCTTGATGTATACGGTTTCCGCGCTGGCCACTGATGCGGCCATCATCGCCGCCATGGCAAAGAGCGCCAGAGTGATTCTGTTCATGCCGCCAGTCCCGTGTGTCGAAGCAGGGGATCGATGGAGGGCTCGCGACCGCGAAAGTCGACAAACAACTCCCGGGCCGGGCGAGCGCCCCCCTGCTCCAGGATTCGCTGGAGAAACTCGCGCCCGGTCTGCTGGTTGAAGATGCCCTCTTCTTCAAAACGGGAGAAGGCATCGGCGGAGAGCACCTCGGCCCATTTGTAGCTGTAGTAACCGGCGGCGTAGCCCCCCGCAAAAATATGCGAAAACCCGTTTTGAAAGCGATTGTCCGAAGGCGGCTGAATCACTGCTACCCGTTCCCGCACCTGATCGAGCACCGCCTGGATGCGAGTCTCTCCGCTCTGGTAGTCCCGGTGCAGCAAAAAGTCGAACAGGGAAAACTCCAGCTGACGGACCATCATCATGGCCGACTGGAAGTTCCTGGCCGCCACCATTCGCTGGTACTGCTCCTCGGGGAGTGGCTCGTCGCTTTCGTAGTGGCGGGCAAACAAATCCAGGGCCTCGCGCTCCCAACACCAGTTCTCCATAAACTGGCTGGGCAACTCCACAGCGTCCCATTCCACTCCGCTGATGCCCGACACCGCCGGGACATCCACCCGGGTCAGCATGTGGTGCAGACCGTGGCCAAACTCGTGGAACAGTGTAATCACTTCATCGTGAGTGAGCAGGGCCGGCTTGCCCTCCAGGGGAGGCGTGGCATTGCAGGTGAGGTAGGCCGTGGGTTGCTGCAATCCGCCCGGTTTGCGGTAGCGGCTGGTACAGACATCCATCCAGGCACCGCCGCGCTTGTTCTTGCGGGCGTAGAGATCGAGATAGAACTGCCCTCTCGGCTGACCGTCCCGATCCTGAATCACATAGAAAGTGACATCTTCGTGCCAGGTTTCGACGCCCTCTTTCTGTTCAATTTTCAAACCGTAGAGGCGCTCGACCACCTCAAACAGCCCGCGAATCACCTGCGGCGCCGGAAACCAGGGTTTGAGGGCCTCCTGGTCCAACTGATACTCGGCCTGCTGGCGTTTTTCCGAGTAATACGGCACATCCCAGGCCTGTAATTCATCACCGCCCTGCTCTGCGGCAAAGCGCTTGAGCGCCTCGAATTCCTCTTCCGCCCGGGGCTTGCTCTTGTCGACCAGCTGTTCGAGAAAGTCGACGACCTCCTCCGGCGTCTCGGCCATTTTGCTGTCCAGGGAGTACTCGGCGTAGTTGGCAAAACCCAACGGTTCGGCCTTTTCCTGGCGCAGGGCCAGTATCTCATCCATCAGCGGCCCGTTGTCGCGCCCTTCGGCGTCGGTCTCCAGCTCCGAGGCGCGCGTATTAAAAGCCCGGTAGATTTTCTCTCGCAGTGCGCGATTATCCGCGTAGGTCATGATGGCGATGTAGCAGGGCGGCTGCAGTGTCACCAGCCAGCCCTCCTGGCCTTCCGCCATGGCCGCCTGCTTCATCATGGCCATGGCCGATTCCGGCAGACCCGACAATTCACTCTCGTCGGTGACCAGCTGCGTCCACGCGTTGGTCGCGTCGAGGAGATTTTGCTCAAATCGCGAGGTGAGCTCGGAGAGTCTTTGCTCAATCGCCTTGAAGCGCTGCTGTTTTTCCTGGTCCAGGCCAATACCGCTCAAACGGAATTCGCGCAGGTTGTTTTCAATGCTGCGCTGTTGGGCAGTGTCGAGCTTGGCGTACTCGTCGCTGTCCCTGAGCGCCAGAGTCAGACGATAGAGATCGGCGTTCTGGCCCATTTCCGTCGTGTAATCGGAGAGTTTGGGCAGGCAGGCGTCATAGGCCTCGCGCAGCTCCGGGCTGTTCACCACCGCATTCAGATGACCCACCGGCGACCAGCTGCGCTCCAGGGCGTCCTCGGCGAGATCAATGGGTTCGACAAAGCTGGCCCAGGTCGGATGACCATCGCGGTGTTGTTCCACCACCTCGGCCACCGCTCGGCGGCACTCCGCCAGGCGCTGGTCGATAGCGGGGACAATATGCTCGGGACGGATTTTTGAGAACAGCGGCAATGTGCTGTCACTCAGGAGGGGGTTGTCACTCATGTGGCCTCGTTGAACGGCTGGCAATTCAGGTACCGCGCATCATAGCCGACAGGCAGCAGCGCGGGCAAAATCTATCAAACGATTAGCCACAGAGAGCACAGATCGGAAGACGCCCCATCCTCCTCTGTGTTCTCTGTGTCCTCTGTGGCTAATGCAAACGATCAAACATCGAGGTTGGCCACCGACAGGGCATTGCCTTCGATGAATTCCCGGCGAGGCTCCACATGATCGCCCATCAGGGTGGTAAAGACTTCGTCGGCAGCAACTGCGTCCTCGATGCGTACCTGCAGCAGGCGGCGGGTATTCGGATCCAGAGTGGTCTCACAGAGCTGATCGGGGTTCATTTCACCCAGACCCTTGTAGCGCTGGATGGCCTGGCCCTTGCGGGCATCGGCGAGCAGCCAGTTGAGGGCGGCGCCGAAGGTGTTCACATTCTGGCGCTTGTCGCCGCGACTGATGTAGGCACCCTCGCCCAACAGACCGTCGAGACGATCGCCGAGATCCCCAATCAACTGGTACTCGCCGCCACTGAAGAACTCGGGCTCGTAAATTTCCACAGCCGGAACCCCGTGAACAATGCGCTCCACACGCACTCCGAGGCCCTCTTCCCGGCGGGTAACACCGGCGGTGTACTCCACAGACGGGCCGGTTTCCCGGTTGATGTTGCTCACCAGGTTCTCGACCCAGGTCTGCATAAAGGCTTCATCAGAAATATGAGTGTTTGTCACCTTTGGTAAATCCATCATGGCCTCGAGCACCAGCCGGTCATGGCGCTTGGCCATGCGTTCAATGATGCTGCTGGCCGCCGTGTATCGCTGGGCCAGCTCGCCAAAGGCCTCTACACCGAGGGTCGGCGAATCGGCACTGACATGAAATTCAGCCTTGTCCAGCGCCTGGCTCAAAAGGTAATCCGTGAGGGCCTTGTCATCCTTCAGGTAGCGCTCCTGCTTGCCTTTCTTGACCTTGTAGAGCGG
>JBNJGD010000035.1:0-6365 GCA_051747425.1 Pseudomonadota bacterium | reverse complement strand
CGATATCGAGGATCATCACCTTGACTTCGTCGCCCAGTGCAACCATCTTGTTGGGGTTGACATTCTTGTTGGTCCAGTCCATTTCGGAGACGTGGACCAGACCCTCGACGCCCTCTTCGATCTCCACAAAGCAACCGTAGTCGGCGATGTTGGTGACCTTGCCGAACAGGCGCGAGCCCTCGGGGTAACGGCGAGTGATGTCTTCCCACGGATCGTCGCCCAGCTGCTTGAGGCCCAGGGAAACGCGGGTCTTCTCGCGGTCGAACTTGAGCACAACCACCTGGATTTCGTCGCCAACAGAGACCACTTCGGAGGGGTGGTGAACCCGCTTCCAGGCCATGTCGGTAATGTGCAGCAGACCGTCGATACCGCCGAGGTCCAGGAAGGCGCCGTAGTCGGTGAGGTTCTTGACCACGCCGGTAACGATAGCGCCTTCGGTGAGGTTCTTGAGCAGCTCTTCGCGCTCTTCGCTGTACATGGTCTCAACCACGGCACGGCGGGAAACCACCACATTGTTGCGCTTGCGATCCATCTTGATGACCTTGAACTCGAGGGGCTTGCCTTCGAGGTAGGCCGTGTCGCGCACGGGGCGCACATCCACCAGCGAACCGGGGAGGAAGGCGCGAACCTGGTCGATCTCGACGGTGAAGCCGCCCTTGACCTTGCCAGTGATCTCACCTTCGACAATTTCGTCGGCCTCATGGGCCTCTTCCAATACCGCCCAGGTACGGGCGCGCTTGGCTTTTTCGCGCGACAGGCGCGTTTCGCCAAAACCGTCTTCGACGGTGTCCAGTGCCACTTCTACCGTATCGCCCACCTCAACTTCGAGATCGCCGTGGGAGTTGTGGAACTGGGAAGCGGGAATCACGCCCTCGGATTTCAGACCGGCCGATACGATGACCATATCGTTGCGGATGTCGACCACTGTGCCGTGAATCAGGGCACCGGGCTTCATCTCGGTCTGGGCAATGGATTCCTCAAAGAGTTCAGCAAAAGATTCGCTCATGGATTTTCAGTCTCAAATAAAATAACTCTGCAACAGGTCTTTACCGCTCCTGCTAACCTGCCAGATTGTTAAACAACCCACCCACTCCATTGGGCAGGACTACGCTACAGCAAACAGGAATTATAGCTTGTATTTCAGCTACTTACCCTGATTTGCCAAATTTCTTTCACAGGCCAGACTGTAGACAGTGGCACACACTTCCTCAATGGGCATGGTGGTGGTGTCCAACTCGACGGCGTCTCCGGCCGGCACCAGCGGAGAGCTGCTGCGGGTGCGGTCGCGCTCGTCGCGCGCCTGGATGTCCCGTAAAAGGTCGCCGAGATTAGCACCAAACCCCTTATCTATCAACTGCTTATGACGCCTTTGCGCGCGTTCTTCAGCGCTGGCGGTCAAAAACACCTTCAAAGGCGCCTCGGGGAAGACCACCGTGCCCATATCGCGGCCGTCGGCGACCAGTCCGGGAGGCCTGGCAAAGCTGCGCTGGCGCGCCAGAAGCGCCTCGCGCACGGCGGGCACGGCGGCCACATTGGAAGCCACCGCACCGGTCTCCTCGGTGCGCAACTCCCGGCTCACATCCTCGCCATCGAGCAGGGTTTTGACGCCATCGCTGCCCGAGGGGTCGAACACCACATCCAGATGGCGCGCCAGCTGGCCCAGGGTCTCGACATCGTCAGTCGCTACACCGCGCTTGATCGAACTCAGCGCCACCAGGCGATAGAGGGCGCCGCTGTCCAGCAAGTGCCAACCCAGCTGTTGGGCCAGCCACTGACACAGCGTGCCCTTGCCGGCCCCGGAGGGCCCATCCACGGTAATCAGGGGTACGGAACTCATCAGATTGCCTCCAGAGACAGGCCCACCCGGCGGGCCAGTTCGACAAAGTTGGGAAAGGATGTGGCCACATTTTCGCAGTTGTTTACGCGGATATCGGCGGCGCTGCGCAGGGCCGCCACGGCAAAGGCCATGGCGATGCGGTGATCATCGTGAGCCTCGACCTCGCCGCCGTCAAAGCAGGTGGGCTCGCCGCCGAGGCCGTCAATGATCATACCGTCCGGCGTGGCCTCGACGCGGGCGCCAATGGCCTGCAGCCCCTCGGCCATCACCTGGATGCGGTCGCTCTCCTTGACTCGAAGTTCCTCGGCACCGGTCAGCACCGTGCGCCCCTCGGCGCAGGCCGCGGCGACAAAGAGCACGGGAAATTCGTCGATCGCCAGGGGCACCAGGGCCTCGGGAATCTCGATGCCCTTGAGCCTGGCGGCGCGCACGCGCAGATCCGCCACCGGCTCACCGCCCACTTCGCGGGGGTTTTCCAGCGTAATATCGGCGCCCATCAACTTCAGTATTTCAATCACCCCGGTGCGCGTTGGATTCACCCCCACATGCTCCAGGGTCAAGTCGGCCTCGCCGGCGATGCTCGCCGCCACCATAAAGAAGGCGGCGGAGGAAATATCCGCGGGCACATCGATATCGGCCGCCACCAGGCGGCCACCACCGCGCAGAGAGATGCGCTTCGCCGCCGGCTCACCCTCGCTGGTCACTTCATAGCCGAAGCCCCGCAACATGCGCTCGGTGTGATCGCGGGTCGGTGCCGGTTCGGTGACGGCGGTTTCGCCCTCGGCGTAGAGTCCGGCCAGCAACACACAGGATTTCACCTGGGCGCTGGCCATGGGCAGCGGGTAGTCGATGCCCTTCAATTGGGCCCCGCCGGGAATGCGCAGCGGCGGGCGGCCGCCCTCGGCGGTGCCAATCTCGGCGCCCATCAGGGCCAGCGGCTCGGTGACCCGGCCCATGGGCCGCTTGGACAGGGAGCGATCGCCAGTGAGCGTGACGGGAAAGGACTGGGCGGCCAGCAGGCCCGCCATCAGGCGCATGGAAGTGCCGGAATTGCCCAGATCCAGTGGCCCTTCGGGCTCGGACAAGCCGTGCAGGCCGACGCCCTCGACGGTCAGTGCGCCCTGCTCCGGGTCGGTGATCTTCACACCCATGGCGCGGAAGGCGCGCAGGGTGTTGAGGCTGTCCTCGCCCTCGAGAAAGCCGCTGACCCGGGTGGTGCCCTCGGCGAGGGCGCCGAACATCACGGCGCGGTGGGAAATAGACTTGTCGCCGGGCACGCGGATGCGGCCGCTGATCCGCCCCCCGGGGCGAAGGCAAAAGGTGGTGTATCCAGTCATCGTCTGTCGCTAGGGCCTAGTCACTGTCAATCAATCGCGGAATGCGCGAACCATACCAGATTCCACCCGCAAACGCCCCGTTTCCGCCTCATTTGAACGGGACGCCCCAGAGCCATTTTTTCCGTGGCCAGCTTGGATCCGCTCCCCCATCACCGCCCGTCTGGGTTAACATGCGCACTCGGGCTGAATGCCCCACCCATGCAACGCAACGAGAGACACCATGCCGCCGATCATTTCGATCCAGCAACTCAACAAGCAGTACCCAGGCGGGTTTCAGGCACTCAAGGACATCAACCTCGAGATTGAGGAAGGCGAGATCTTTGCCCTGCTCGGCCCCAACGGCGCCGGCAAAACCACCCTGATCAGCATCATCTGCGGCATCGTCAATCCCAGCCAGGGCAAGGTGCTCGCTTCGGGCCACGACATCGTCCGCGACTACCGCGCCGCCCGCGAGCAGATCGGCCTGGTGCCCCAGGAGCTGACCACCGACGCCTTCGAAACCGTATGGGCCACCGTCACCTTCAGCCGCGGACTGTTCGGCAAGCCGCCCAGCCCCGCGCACATTGAAAAGGTATTGCGCGACCTGTCCCTGTGGGACAAGCGCAACAACAAGATCATGTCCCTCTCCGGCGGCATGAAGCGCCGGGTAATGATCGCCAAGGCGCTGTCCCACGAGCCCCGAATTCTGTTTCTCGACGAGCCCAGCGCCGGGGTCGATGTGGAACTGCGCCGGGACATGTGGGCCATGGTGCGCGGCCTGCGCGAGAGTGGCGTCACCATCATCCTCACCACCCATTATATTGAAGAGGCCGAGGACATGGCCGACCGCATCGGCGTGATCCGCCAGGGCCAGCTGATTCTGGTGGAGGAAAAGGACCGGCTGATGGACAAGCTGGGACAAAAGCAGCTGACCATCCAGCTGCAGGAGCCGATCGAGGCCATCCCCGAAAGCCTGCAGGGCGAACCCCTGACCCTGGACAACGACGGCTACAAACTCATCTACACCTACGACAGTCAGGCCGACTCCAGCGGCATCGCCTCGATACTGCGACGCCTGGACGACAGCGACATCGGCTTCCGGGACCTCTACTCCAGTGAATCCTCGCTGGAAGACATTTTTATTCGCCTGGTGCAGGAGACAGCATGAACTACTACGGCATCCGCGCTATCTACCTGTTTGAAATGGCCCGCACCTGGCGCACCCTGAGCCAGAGCATCGCCGCGCCGGTGATGTCCACCGCGCTCTACTTTGTGGTTTTTGGCTCGGCCATTGGCTCGCGCATGGGCGACATCGACGGCGTGCCCTACGGCGCTTTTATCATTCCCGGCCTGGTCATGCTCTCCCTGCTCAGCCAGAGCATCAGCAACGCCGCCTTTGGCATCTATATGCCCAAGTTTTCCGGCACCATCTACGAGGTGCTCTCGGCGCCGGTGTCGTTTCTGGAGGTGGTCATCGGTTATGTCGGCGCCGCCGCCACCAAATCCCTGATCCTGGGCCTGCTGATTCTGGTCACCGCCCGGCTGTTTGTGGACTACCACATCGAACACCCCTTCTGGATGCTGGGCTTTCTCACCCTGACGGCGGTGTCCTTCAGCCTGTTCGGCTTTATCATCGGCATCTGGGCCGACGACTTCCAGAAACTTCAGGTGATTCCCCTGATGGTGGTCACGCCCCTGACCTTTCTCGGCGGCACTTTCTATTCCATCGACATGCTTCCGCCCATCTGGCAGAAGATCACCCTGTTTAACCCGGTGGTCTATCTGGTCAGTGGCTTTCGCTGGAGTTTTTACGGCGTGGCCGATGTCGGCGTGGGTGTCAGCCTGACCATGATCGGGCTGTTCCTCGCCGCCTGTCTGATCGGCGTGTGGTGGATTTTCAAAACCGGCTACAAACTGCGGAGTTAATCGTGATCAAAGCCTTTCGTTATCTCAGCCTGATTGAGGGCACTTCCCTCGTCGTCCTTCTGTTTATCGCCATGCCCCTCAAGTACCAGATGGACATCGCTGGCGTGGTCCCCATCGTCGGCTGGATTCACGGCATTCTGTTTATGGCCTACATCGCCATGACGCTGGTGGTCAGCCACCGCGCCAACTGGTCCATCGGTTTCTGGCTGCTGACCATGCTGGTCTCTGTGGTGCCCTTCGCCTGCCTGTTCCTGGACCGCAAGCTCAAGCGGATGGACGCAGCGGCCTACTGATCCACATAAAAGGTTCCTGCGGACAACAACCGCAGGGATTCATCGGCGGTAAACACTTCCACGTGGTATTGCTCGGCTTCCCAGGCTTTTCTGTTGTCCAGCCACAGCGGGTGCATGCTGTTCTCCGACTTGACCGGGTACTGATCAAAGTACAGCGACTCGCCGCTCTGTGGGTCGTACCATTTGACCAGCACGCTGTCGCCCTCCAGTTCGTCCGAACTCAGACGGGCAAAGATCCTGCCATGGTCCGGGTCAAAAGACATGGTCGAGGGATCGCCACCGGCAAAGTCCATGGAATGGTAGCGATGGGGTGCCTGCAGGTATTCCGACTCGTAGTGATTGCCCTGTTCGATTTCCTGAAAGCGCTCGAGAAAAGCCGCCGGATCGCGAATGCGTTGAGCTTCGGCCGCACTGAACGGCGTGGTCTCGGCAATCAAACGGCGCAGCTCGCGGTCGTCTTCAGACGGCTCAACAATTGAACCACTGGAAGCCGATGTCGCTGCCACCCCCCGGTCAGGCGCCGACTGCGTATCAGCACCGCCCTCTGCTGACGCTGTTACATCAGATGGGGCCGATACTGAACCGGAAGCAGAAGCGGGCCGATTCGTTTGAACCGGCTCGCCAACATCGGCGGAAAAAGACGCGAATTCAGACTCAGAGGTCGGCGCCACCGACAGCCAGCGCCAAGTGTGAAAACTCAGCGCCAATAGTACCAAAAGCACCAGGCCCGAGAGAGTTATGCGCGGCCATGTCACCTTGCCAGCAAATTACTTGGCAAGACATCAACCTGTGCAGTTAGGGTCTTCGGGCGCTGCACTGCAAGCAGCAATATCCTGATCCAGGCAAGACTTATACTGAGACACCAGAGAATCGTAATTATCGATGTTATTGCAACCCAGTTCTTCCGCATAGCGCTCATAGGTTCTGGCGCAGGAGGAAGAAGAAGTAGGCGGAGAGATAGAAACAACAGATCCCGAAAATAATAAAGCCGGG
>JBNJGD010000034.1:0-8726 GCA_051747425.1 Pseudomonadota bacterium | reverse complement strand
GGCGAGGGGAGGGCACGCGTATTTGCCCTGTCCACCCGCGGTGGCCAGCGCTACAGCGACGCCCGCTTCGCCGAGGGCGATGTACTGCTCTTTGGCCCGGAAACCCGGGGCCTGCCCGACGAGGTGCTGGCGTCACTGCCCGGGGAGCAGCGCCTGCGCCTGCCCATGGGCGAGCACAGCCGCAGCCTGAATTTGTCCAACAGTGTGGCCATTGTCGCCTACGAGGCCTGGCGGCAACTGGATTTCAAAGGAGGGGGGTAAAAAAACAAGGGGCCCGAAGGCCCCAGAATATTATTATTTTTATTTTATTTGCACAGTTAAGGCTTCTTGCTTAAGCCTAGCTCCCCATGCGGTTCTGGCTTGCACCTGGAATACTGCAGATGCCGTGCCAACTTTTTACAAGCGGCCTCTTTATTTTATTAATTCCAATATAAATCAATAGTTTACAACTTTATCGCCAAGCTTTTGCCGGTTGTTCATGCCCTTCCGGCTCCGCGACTATATTTCGCCATAACGACGAAATAACGACAGTTTGACGAAATTTGCCCAAATCCATTGGCGAATCGCGAACACAGGCCCCTGTGGTAACCTCCAGCAAAAGACAATTACCCAAAGGTTCCTCGCGTGAGTCGTTTATCCCGCTTCTATGCCTCGCCCTGGCGCAATTCGTTTCTGGCCCTGGGACTGTTGCCGCTGATTGCCCTGGCCTGGGGTTGGCTGGAGGGGCCCTGGATTGAACGCGGCTTGTTTTTTCTGCATGCCGTTCTGATCACACTCTGGCTTCCATTCTGGCTGGGAGAGCTGCAGCTGCGCCGTGCGCCCGGTCTCCTGATGCTGTTTGTCAGCGCTCTGATTTCCCTGGCCTGTCACCCCGTGATCATCAGCGTCTGGGTGGCTGCAATCGCCAGTATGGTCGCCGGTGAGCCCTTTGCCCGCACCCGCGAGAAAGTGGCCCAGGCCATCGTGATGACGGTATTGTCGGTTATCCTGTTCCTGGCTCTGGTGCCGGCCAGTTTCGATCTGGAGCTGCCCAACGGCTTCAATCTCGGCGGCAGTCTGCTGAGTGTTCTCCTGTTGGCCTTGCTGGCCCTGCTGGCTCAGCCTCGAAAACACCGCAATCTGCGCCAGTCGGACATTATCCTCAGTCTGCTGTTTTTCCAGGTGCTCACTTCGGTGGCCATGGCCAGCGTCATCACCTACCACTACAGCGACCTCAATTATTTCGAGTCCCTGCTCAGTGCAATCGCCGTAGTGACCGGCATTGCCATATTGATTAATTTTGGCTGGCGCCGCTTTGCCGGCACTGAAGTCCTCTCTTTCTTCTGGAATCGCTATCTGCTGATTCTCGGCTCCCCCTTTGAAACCCTGCTGGTCAAATTCTCCGCTCTGGCCAAGGGCAGCCAGTCTCCCGCCCAGTATCTGGAAACCTGCTTCCACGAAATGCAGCAACTCGACTGGCTGTCGGGGATTGAGTGGCAGGCGGCTTCAGGCAGGGGTGAAGTGGGCGAATTGCAGGGCCATGCCCTTGAGGTGGAAATCGCCGACCTCAGCGCCACTCTCTATGCTGAACAGGAGTTGCGCGGAGCTCTGGCCATGCACGCTCGCCTGCTCGTGCATATGCTGACGCACTTCTATCACGGCATTAAGCGCGAGCGCTCCCTGGCTCACCGCACCCATGTGCAGGCGGTCTATGAAACCGGGGCGCGTCTGACCCACGATATCAAGAACCTGCTACAGGGCTTGCAAACCCTGGCCGCAGCGGGTCAGAACACCCAGGATCCCGAGGCCTTTCACCGCCTGTTCCTCAAGCAAATGCCGGCCATCAACGAACGGCTTGGAACCACGCTGCGCAAACTCAGCGAGCCCAGCCAGGGTCAACGCGAACGCGACTTGTCCGTAGTGGAGTGGTGGGAGCGCCTGCAACGCAGTTACAAAGGGCGCGATGTGCACTTTGAAGCCGATATTGAAATCGATTGCAGTATTCCCTCTGAACTCTTCGACACCGTGGCGGAGAACCTTCTGGAGAATGCCCGCAACAAGCGTCTGGAAAAGCGCGACCTGGAAATTTTTGCCAGTGTCACTGCCAGTGCCGACGGGGTGGTATTCAGCGTCCACGACAATGGCGCCCCGGTGCCCGAGGACAAGGTTATCGGCCTGATGAGCGAACCGGTACCGTCAGAATTCGGCCTGGGAGTTGGGCTCTACCAGGCCGCTACACTGGCTCAACAACAGGGTTACCAGTTGATTCTCGAAACCAATTTACAGGGGATGGTTTGCTTCAGTCTGAGCCGCCAGAGCTAGAGGTCTGCGCGGCTATTCGACCTCGTCCTTTTGTTCGCGCTTGAGAAGGTCAATCACCGCCTGCTGGGGGTCCTTGTCCTCATAGATAATCGCGTAGACCTGTTCCACGATGGGCATGTCGACCTGATGCTGTTGCGCCAGTTCCCAGGCCGCCTTGGCCGACTTGATCCCCTCGACGGCCTGGCCAATGCTTTTTTGTGCGGCCTCGACGCCTTCGCCCCGGGCCAACGCCAGACCGAAGCGGCGATTGCGCGACTGATCGTCGGAGCAGGTGAGAATCAGGTCTCCCATCCCCGCCAGCCCCATAAAAGTCTCTGTATGGCCACCGAGCTCGACGCCCAGCTGGACAATCGTATTGAGGCCTCGTGTGATCAGGCCGGCGCGGGTATTCATGCCAAAGCCCATGCCGTCGGCAATACCAGCGGCGATCGCCAGCACATTCTTGACCGCGCCACCGAGCTGCACGCCGACCATGTCATCAGAGGTGTAGGCGCGGAACCAGCTGTGATTATGCAAATAACCGGCGATTTTTTGTGCATAGTCGCTCCGGTTGGCGGCCACCGTCACTGCCGTGGGCATTTGTCTCACCACCTCTCCGGCAAAACTGGGCCCCGAAATGACCGCCATGTCGAGGTCGATGCCAGCCTCATCACGGGCCACATCGTGGAGAAACTGGTTGCTGCCGTACTCCAGGCCCTTGGTGGCCCAGCACAACTGCGGATTTTTGTGCAAATAGTCGCGACAGCGAGCCACCGTCTCGCGAAAGGCGCTCGATGGCGTGACAATCATTAACTCACTGGCCTCGGACAGGGCATAGTCGAGATCGGCGGTAAATTCGAGGGCATCGGGCAAAGGTAAACCGGGCAGGTAACGCTCGTTGCTGTGACTCTCGGCCATGGACGCCATCTGTTCCGGGTTTCGACCCCACAGAATGGTGCGAATCCCATTGGCAGCGGTCACACTGGCCATGGCCGTTCCCCAGGAGCCGGCCCCGAGAACGGCAAATGTTGGCACGCCCGTCGAATTCATCAGTGCGCCGTCCCGCTGCTGGCCTCATCCGTCTGCCTGAGGCGCTCGAGGTGCTGGCGGTACATGGATTCAAAGTTCATGGGTTGCAGCAGCAGCTGGGGGAATCCGGCCCGTTCAACCATCCCCGAGACTGCCTCCCGGGCATAGGGGAACAGTGTGGCCGGACAAAATGTCGCCACAATATGGCGTTTTTGCTCATCATCAAAACCATTCAGGGTAAAGATGCCCGCCTGGGCCACTTCAACCAGATACAGTGTTTTGTCACCCTGGGTGACGGTCGCGGTCAGGGTTAATACCACTTCGTGGTTATCGCCCTCCATCGCCGTCGCCTCGGTGTTGACCTGAAGCCCCACCTCCGGCTTCCACTCCTGAGAGCGAAACACTTCCGGGGCATTGGGCGACTCCAGGGAGGCGTCCTTGAGATAAAACTTTTGCAACTGTACCTGCTGTTCGCCGGCATTTTCGCTATTGGCTTTGGCTTCGCTCATGGTTGTCTCTACTTTTCCAGTGGCATGTTATCGGCTTTCCAGGCGGTAATGCCGCCGGACAGCACATAGAGGTGTTGGAACCCTTTCTGCTTGAGCAACCTGGCGGCGTCAGGCGAGTGCATGCCGCCCTTGCAACAAATCAGCACCGGCCGCTCTACATTGTTGTCAATTTCATCGAGTCGGTCCGACAACTCGCTGTAGCTGATATTCACGGCGCCGCTGATGTGCCCCGTCTTGAACTCTCCGCTGGGGCGGACATCGAGAACGATGCTCTCGTCATCGTTGATGATGGCCGTCGCCAGCAGCGGACTCAGAGCCTTGGCGCCGGTGGCTTTGCGTCGCCACTCACCGAGCCCCAGCAGTACCAGGAGAAAGAGAAACAGCCCGATCATGACGGGGTGATTGCTGGCGAATTCAATGTATTGCTGCATGGCGGCGTATCCGGAACCTGTTTCAGACGGTGCGCAGAATCATATATGATAGCCGACTGCATTCCAACGAGGTCGAGCAACACTGTGGCTGCCCCAGCGAGGCTTTTACTGATAGCGGCGGTCGCCGCCCTTGGCGTCGCGGTCGCCCAGGCGGAGAGCGGCGACCGCCAGGCCACCGAGCGCCAGCTCGAGGCCGTGCGTGGCAAGATCCAGTCTTTGATGGATGAAATGGCCCATGTGCGTCAGCAGAAGAGTGAGGCCGAGCAGGCGCTGTACGCCACCGAGCGTCGTCTGGGAAAGGTGCGCTCCGAATTATCCCGCCTCGAACGCCAAATCGACGAGAACAAAAGTCGCCTGAACAAGCTCGAAAACCGCCGTGGCAATCTGCAAGAGCAGCTACAAGCGCAAAAGAAGCGCCTGGCTCAACAGCTCAAGGCCCACTATATCTCTGGCCAGCGGGAACAGTTAAAGCTGTTGCTTAACCAGGAGGACCCCGCCGCACTCAGTCGCATCACCACTTACTATGACTACCTGAACCGGGCCCGTCAGGAGCGCATTCAGGCGGCCCGCGACACTCTGGAGGAGCTGCGCTCGGTCAGCCGGGAAATCGAAAGCGAAAACCGCAAGCTCGGTGCCCTGGCCGTGGAACACGACGAGCAGCGGCAATTGCTGGCCGGCCAGCGCAAGCAACGCGAGACGGCCCTCGACCGTGTACGCGACGAACTGGCCAGCGAGGGGCGGCAGCTGGCCCGCCTCCGTGAGGATGAGCAACGCTTTGAGTCCCTGCTCGAGTCACTCTCCAATTTGCTCGCCGATATCCCGGATGCGCCCAGCGCTGATGTCCCCTTCACCTCACTGCGGGGACAGTTGCCCTGGCCGACCGATGGCAAAGTGATCCACCAGTTCGGCCAGAAACGCAGTCCCGGTGGGCTCGATTGGCAGGGCCTGGTGGTCAAAGCCCCCGCCGGGCGCAAAGTCCGCAGCATTTACAGTGGCCGAGTGGCCTTTGCCGACTACTTCCAGGGTTTTGGCCTGATTGTCATCATCGACCACAACAACGGTTACTTGAGCCTCTACGGGCACAATCGCCTGCTCTATGTGGGCACTGGCGACTGGGTTAAACGCGACGAGGTGATCTCCGAAGTAGGGGATTCGGGGGGTCGCAGTGACAGCGCGCTCTATTTTGAACTGCGCCACCGCGGCCAGCCCGTTGATCCCGGTCAGTGGCTCGCTCGTCGCTAGCCGCATCCGGATTTGTTCCACCGCTAGTTATGGCCTCGCCAGAGGTGCTAGACTAGGCCGATATTGACTGAGAATGCGACATTCCATGACCACAAAGAAATCTTTTGCCCTGACCCTTTGCCTCGGTGCCGCCATCGGCGCCGGCCTGACCCTGAATCACGACGCCAATGCCCTGCGCAGTGACGGTGATGCGGCCTCTGGCCTCGACCTGCCCCGGGAGCAGTTGCAGACTTTCACCGAGGTGTATCAGCGAATCAAGCTCAATTATGTCGACGATGCCCAGGGTGACGAGCTGATTGAGAACGCCATTCGCGGCATGCTCAGTGGTCTGGACCCGCACTCCAGTTACCTGGACGGCGATGAATATCAGGACCTCAAGGTGGGCACCACAGGCGAGTTTGGCGGCCTGGGTATTGAGGTCACCATGGAAAACGGCTTTGTCAAAGTGGTTTCACCCATTGACGACACGCCCGCTCAACGCGCCGGTGTCGAGGCCGGCGACTTGATTATTCGACTCGATGACAAACCGGTAAAAGGGCTCAGCCTGGGCGAAGCTGTCGATGTCATGCGCGGCAAGCCCGGCAGCAAAATTGAACTGACGGTGGTACGCGAGGGCACCAACAAGCCGATGGAGATCACCCTCACCCGGGATGTGATCAAGGTCCAGAGCGTGAAGAGCCGTATGCTGGAAGAAGGGTACGGCTATGTCCGCGTTTCCCAGTTCCAGTCTCGTACCACCGATGACCTTCAGGCCGCCATGGACGAGCTGCTCGAAGAGGGCGAAGGAGACCTCAAGGGGCTCGTACTCGATCTGCGCAATAACCCGGGCGGACTGCTTAATGCCGCCGTTGGTGTCGCCGATACCTTCATGGACAATGGCGCTATCGTCAGTATCAAGGGCCGCCACGAGGGCGAGGAAGTGCGCTATGGCAGCGAAACCGTCATCCGCGGTGACCGCATCAATGGCGCCCCGCTGGTGGTACTGATCAACGGAGGTTCGGCTTCAGCATCCGAGATTGTCTCCGGCGCCCTGCAGGATGGAAAACGCGCGGTCATCATGGGCAGCAAGTCTTTCGGCAAGGGCTCTGTACAAACCATCAATGAATTGCGCCAGGGCGGAGCTGTCAAGCTCACTACAGCGCGCTATTACACACCCAGCGGCCGCTCTATTCAGGCCGAGGGCATTGAGCCCGATATCAAACTGAGCCGACTCAAGGTAGAGCTCCTGGAAGACATGGGCTACAAGCCGGTCTCTGAAGCCGACCTGTCCGGCCACCTTGAAAACGACACCGACAATGGTGACAAAAAGCAGCGCAATGGGGATGGCGAAGATGAGCCGCTGGCTCGCAAGGACTACCAGCTCTACGAGGCACTTAATTTGCTCAAGGGATTG
Source organism: Pseudomonadota bacterium (assembly GCA_051747425.1). GTDB lineage: Bacteria > Pseudomonadota > Gammaproteobacteria > HTCC5015 > HTCC5015 > HTCC5015. Next base: position 1,842 of record JBNJGD010000034.1, on the reverse strand, counting down.
CAGATCATGCGTGCTGCGCGTTAACGCCCGACATGCGACAACTGTTTATCTCATTGATATTGGCCTCCCTGTGCACCCCGACACTGGCCGATACAAAAGCGCTGGGCGCCATCATCATTGATGATATCGGTTACAACACCATCTCGGCGCGGCGCATTGCGTCACTCCCCTGGCCCTTAACTTGCGCCGTGCTGCCCGAAGCCGGTGCCAGCGTCCCCGCCGCCGGCATTCTTGCCAAGGCGGGAAAGGAATTAATGCTACACCTGCCCATGGAGGGACGCAGCGGCGAGGCCCGCGAGCGCAGTGTGCTCAGTGCCGACATGGGTCAGCGCCAGTTTCGTCAAGAGCTGCTGCGCCAACTCGATCGCTTCCCCTCCGTCGTCGGCGTCAACAACCATCAGGGAAGTGTCTTGACCACCCAGCGGCAGCCTATGGACTGGCTAATGCAGGAGCTGAGCAACATTGAGCAGTTCTATGTCGTCGACAGTCGCACTGCCAGTGACTCACTATTACAGTCCACTGCCAGGCGATTTGGCCTGCCTGCGACGACTCGTGATATCTTCCTGGACCACCACCGCAACGAAGCCTATATTGCCCGACAGATGCTTCGCTTTGTCGAGATCGCCAAAGAGCATGGTACCGCCATCGCTATCGGTCACCCGTATCCCGAAACACTGCGCGTTCTGGAAGCCGCACTGCCTCAGCTGGAAAGTGAGGGCATCCGGCTGGTCCCGGTTTCCGAGCTGATCCAGTACAAAATGGCGCAAAATTCCCACCAAAAAGAGCGCGAACCGACTACCGTGGCCTCGCGCGAGCCTGACTCTGCAGTACAATAAGCCTCTCTGATTTTGTGTCCAGATGCTGCGTATAGCGCTCTGGACACCACCGGAAACAAGGAGCCCCCATGAGCACTATCACATCCGCTGGCCGTCGCTTTCGCCAGGCCATCGAAGAAGAGCAACCCCTGCAAATCGGGGGCACAATCAATGCCTATACCGCCTTGCTGGCTGAGCGCAGTGGCTTCAAGGCCATCTATCTGTCCGGTGCGGGCGTAGCCAATGCGTCTTTTGGATTGCCCGATCTGGCCGTCACGACACTGAACGATGTACTGACCGATGCCAGCCGTATCACCGCTGCCACCGATACTCCGCTTCTGGTCGACATTGATACCGGTTGGGGGGGAGCTTTCAATATTGCCCGCACCATCAAGGAGATGACCCGCGCCGGGGTGGCCGCCGTACACATCGAAGATCAGGTCGCACAGAAACGCTGTGGCCACCGTCCCAACAAGGCCATCGTCTCCAAAGATGAAATGACCGACCGCATCAAAGCCGCCGTCGATGCCAAAACCGACGACGACTTCGTTGTCATGGCCCGTACCGACGCCCTGGCGGTAGAGGGCCTGGACTCGGCCATCGAACGCGCTGCTGCCTGCGTAGAGGCCGGCGCCGACATGATCTTCGCCGAGGCCATGACCGACATGGCCCAGTATCGCCAGTTCAAGGACGCTTGCGGTGTGCCAATCCTGGCCAACATGACAGAGTTTGGTCAGTCGCCTCTGTATACCGCCGAGCAACTCGGGGAAAACGGTGTCGACATGGTGCTCTACCCACTATCTGCCTTTCGCGCCATGAATCAGGCTGCCCTGGAGGTTTACCAAACCATAAAGCGCGACGGCACACAGGAAGCTGTCGTCGATAAAATGCAGACTCGCAAAGATCTCTACGATTTTCTCAACTACCACAGTTACGAAGAAGTACTGGACAAACTGTTTTCCAAATAGCGGCCCTGGTTTGTTGGCATGCCAATTTTGGCATGCCAAAAGGATTCACTACTGGCTAG
>JBNJGD010000033.1:0-12555 GCA_051747425.1 Pseudomonadota bacterium | reverse complement strand
TAGAGGACAATCGCCATCGCAGCACCGAGAAGAAGACCGCCACAAAAAGACCAAAACCGCACCAACGGACAAATACGCGTCCCCGAGGTACGACTGATTGGTTCGGACGGCGAGCAGGTAGGCATCGTATCCACGGAAGAGGCCATGAAGATGGCCGACGAAGCCGGTCTCGATTTGGTAGAGATTGTTCCCAAGGCCGATCCGCCCGTTTGTCGGGTCATGGATTACGGCAAGTACAAGTTTGAGCTGAGCAAGAAGGCCAACAACGCCAAGAAAAACCAGAAGCAAATCAAGGTTAAAGAGGTCAAGTTCCGTCCCGGTACGGACGACGGCGACTACAATGTCAAACTCAATAATCTCAAGCGCTTTCTGGAAAAGGGCGACAAGGCCAAAGTGACACTGCGCTTCCGCGGTCGCGAAATTACCCACCACGAACTGGGTCGCGATTTGCTCAAGCGCATTGAGGGCGACCTCGAGGAATACGCCACGGTCGAGCAGTTCCCCAAGATGGAGGGACGGCAAATGATCATGGTGCTCGCGCCCATCAAGAAGAAGTAACCCGCCGCGGCGGGTACCGAGCGTCGGCGTTGGGCAGGGCATTGCCTGCGTCGTCACCGTAAAAACCCCTAACCAGGAGAGAAAAATGCCCAAGATGAAAACCAACCGAGGCGCGGCCAAGCGTTTCCGGGTTACCGGAAAGGGCCAGGTCAAGCGCGCTCAATCTCACCGTCGTCACATCCTGACGAAGAAGAGCACCAAGCGTAAGCGTCACCTGCGCAGTGACATCCAGCGTATCCACAAAGTGGATGTGCCTTCCGTCAAAAGCATGTTGCCCTACGCCTGAGGAGATTGAGTCATGGCAAGAGTCAAGCGCGGTGTAACCGCAAGAGCCCGTCACAAGAAAGTTCTCGCCAAAGCCAAAGGCTATTATGGCGCCCGTTCGCGCGTCTATCGCGTCGCCAAGCAGGCGGTCATCAAGGCCGGCCAGTACAGCTATCGCGACCGCCGTCAGCGGAAGCGCCAGTTTCGCCAGCTTTGGATCGTTCGCATCAACGCCGGTGCGCGCAGTAACGGACTGTCCTACAGCCAATTCATGAACGGCCTGAAGAAGGCCGAGATCGCCCTGGACCGCAAGGTGCTGGCCGATCTGGCCGTGAACGACAAAGCCACTTTCAGCCAGCTGGTTGAAAAGGCCAAGTCCTCCCTCGCGGCCTGAATGGGCACGCTGTGCATACGCCACGGGCGCGTGCACAACAGCCGGCGGTTGTCGCGTCTGCAGTGACCGACCGGTAAAAAAGGGGAAGCCTTGGGGTTTCCCCTTTTTTGTGACTTTTTATATTGAACAGCCTGACAGGGCCGAGCATGTCTAACGATTTGAACGCAATAGTGGAAGCGGCCCGGGCCGCCATCGCCGGGGCCGATGACCTCGCCGCACTGGATGGCCTGCGGGTCGAGTATCTGGGCAAAAAGGGTGTCATTACCGGCCAGCTGAAAACCCTGGGCAGCCTGCCCGCCGAGGAGCGCTCGGCCATGGGCCAGTCTATCAACCAGGCCAAACAGGACATCGCCGGCGCCATCGAGGCCCGCCGCGAGGCTCTGGCGGCGGAAAAGCTCAAGGCCCAGCTGGCCGCCGAGGCAGTGGATGTGACGCTGCCCGGTCGCGGCAGCCCGGCGGGCGGTCTGCACCCGGTGACCCAGACCCTGGAGCGCATTCACCAGCTGTTTGTGCAGATGGGTTTTCGCGTGGCCGAGGGGCCGGAGATCGAGGACGACTACCACAACTTTGAGGCCCTCAATATTCCCGAGTCGCACCCGGCGCGGGCCATGCACGACACCTTCTATTTTGACGACGGTCGCGTGCTGCGTACCCACACCTCGCCGGTGCAGATTCGTACCATGGAGTCGGAGAAGCCGCCCATTCGCATCATCGCTCCCGGGCGCGTCTACCGCTGCGACTCCGATCTAACCCACACGCCCATGTTTCACCAGGTCGAAGGGCTGCTGGTGGACGAGAACATCACCTTTACCGATTTGATGGGCACGCTGGATCAGTTTCTCCAGGCCTTCTTCGAGCAGGACGACCTCAAGACCCGTTATCGCCCGTCCTACTTTCCCTTTACCGAGCCCTCGGCGGAAGTGGATATGCAGTGTGTGATGTGCGGCGGCGAGGGCTGCCGGGTGTGTTCCCACAGCGGCTGGCTGGAAGTGCTCGGCTGCGGCATGGTGCACCCCGAGGTCTTCCGTCACACCGGCATCGACAACGAGCAGTTCACCGGCTTTGCCTTTGGCATGGGCGTCGAGCGCCTGTCGATGTTGCGCTACGGCATCAACGACCTGCGCCTGTTTTTTGAAAACGATCTGCGCTTCCTCAAGCAGTTTAACCAGTAACCCCAGCGCAAGCGGACAACGATATGATCATAAGCGAGCAGTGGCTCAGAGAGTTTGTAAATCCCGAGCTGGGCAGTGAGGCCCTCGCCGAGCGCCTGACCATGCTGGGGCTGGAAGTGGACGGTATCGAACCCGCCGCCCCCGCCTTCACTGGTGTGGTGGTGGGCGAGATCGCCGAAGTCGCCCCGCACCCGGACGCCGACAAGTTGCGGGTCTGCCAGGTGGATGCCGGCGGCGAGCGCTTCCAGGTGGTCTGCGGTGCCGCCAACGCCGCCCAGGGCCTCAAGGTGCCCTTTGCCACCGTGGGTGCGGTGTTGCCCGGCGACTTCAAGATCAAGAAGGCCAAGCTGCGCGGGGTGGAATCCCTGGGCATGCTCTGTGCCGCCGCCGAGTTGGGCCTGGCCGAGTCCTCCGAGGGGCTCTACGAACTGCCCGCCGACGCCCCCGTGGGCAGCGATTTCCGGGAGTACCTGGGGCTCGACGACGCCCTGATCGAGGTCGATCTGACCCCCAATCGCGGCGATTGTCTGTCGATGCTGGGCGTGGCCCGGGAAGTGGCCAGCGCCACCGGCAGCGCCCTTGAGCTGGCCGAAACTCCGCCCTGCGAGCCCGCAATCGATATCGAGTTTCCCGTGTCGATCGAGGCCGGCGAGGCCTGCCCGCACTATGCCGGGCGGGTCATTCGCGGCGTCGACGCCGCTGTGCCCACGCCGCTGTGGATGCGCGAGCGCCTGCGCCGCGCCGGCGTTCGCCCCCTCTCGGCGGTGGTCGACATTACCAACTATGTAATGCTCGAGCTGGGCCAGCCTATGCACGCCTTTGATCTGGACAAGCTCAGCAGTGGCATCACTGTGCGTCTGGCGAAGGGTGGCGAAGCACTGGCCGCCCTGGACGGCAGCGAGTTGAGTCTGGAGGCCGGTTCCCTGGTGATTGCCGATGCCAACGGCCCCGTGGCTCTGGCCGGCATTATCGGTGGCGAGGCCACGGCGGTCTCGGAGTCCAGTCGCGACCTGTTCCTGGAGAGCGCCTTCTTTACCCCCGAGCAGCTGGTCGGCCAGGCCCGGCGCTACGGTCTGCACACCGATTCCTCTCACCGCTACGAGCGCGGTGTGGACCCCGAACTTCAAGTGCGGGCCATGGAGCGCGCCACGCAATTGATTCTCGACATCTGTGGTGGCCAGCCCGGCCCAGTGACCCAGGTGGGCGAGGAGGGCGCCCGCCAGCGCCCGGCCATCACCCTGCGCGCCGAGCGCATCGAGCGCCTGCTGGGTCTGCGCTTTGAGGCCAGCGAAGTGGTGCGCATTCTCCAGCGCCTGGGCATGGGCGTGGCGGTGCTCGAGGACGGCTGGCGGGTGACCCCGCCGAGCTTCCGCTTTGACCTCAACATTGAAGCCGACCTGATTGAAGAATTGGTGCGGGTCTACGGCTACGACCGCGTACCCCGCACCTCGGCCGCCGCCTCGCCGGTGATTGAACCCTGCCACGAGGCCGTGCGCCCGGTGCGCCGCCTCAAGCAGGTGCTGGTGGAGCGCGGCTACCAGGAGGCGATTTGCTACAGCTTTATCGCCCCCGAGTGGTTCCGCCGCTTCGATCCCGAGGGCGAACCCATCGAGCTGGCCAACCCGATCTCCTCGGAGCTGGCGGTGATGCGCAGCAGCCTGATCCCCGGTCTGGTGAAAACCCTGCAACACAATATCAATCGCCAGCAAAAGCGCCTGAAGCTCTTTGAAACGGGTTTGAGCTTCACCAAGCGCGGTGAAGAGACCCTGCAGGTCGGTCGCCTGGCGGGGCTGGTGTCCGGCGATATCCACAGCGAGCAGTGGAACCACGAGAAGCGCCCGGCGGATTTTTTCGACATCAAGGGTGATGTCGAGGCCCTGTTGGCCCTGAGCGGCCTGGATCACTACCGCTTTGAGCCAGTGGATGAGCCGATCCTGCACCCGGGGCAGAGCGCGGCCATCGTGCGCGATGGCGAGCGGGTCGGCGTGGTCGGCACGCTGCACCCCGAGCTGGCTCGCCAGATCAAGCTCAAGCAGCGCGCCCTGGTGTTCGAGCTGGATCTGTCCGCGATCCAGCGCGGCAGCGTGGCCGAATTTGCCGGCGTCTCTGAATTTCCCGCCGTGCGCCGCGATGTTGCTGTGGCGGTGGATCAGGCGGTCAGTGCCCGGCAGTTGATCGACGCCGTGGAGGCCGCCGGCATCGCCGCATTGCAGTCGGTTCATGTGTTTGATCTCTACCAGGGGGAAAACCTCAAAGCAGGATCAAAAAGCGTGGCTTTAGGCTTGATTTTACAAGACTTTTCCAGCACTCTTACCGAAGAAGAGATTGAGGCTGCGGTAAAACAGGCTGTAGTCGCTCTCGAAAACAAAGTGGGCGCCACACTGCGGGAGTAGCGAGAATGACACTCACAAAGGCCGAAATGGCGGAGTGCCTGTTTGACGAATTGGGCTTGAACAAACGCGAAGCCAAGGAATTGGTAGAGCTGTTCTTCGACGAAATTCGCAGTGCTCTGGCAGAGGGTGAAGATGTAAAACTGTCCGGCTTTGGCAACTTTACCCTGAGGGAAAAGAGTCAGCGCCCGGGCCGCAACCCGAAAACGGGGGAGGAGATTCCGATCTCCGCTCGCCGTGTGGTGACCTTCCGACCGGGTCAAAAGCTTAAATCACGAGTAGAGGCTTATGCTGGAGCCGAGCAATAATAACGAACTGCCGCCGATACCGAGCAAACGCTATTTCACCATCGGCGAGGTGAGCGAGCTGTGTGCGGTGAAGCCGCATGTGCTGCGCTACTGGGAACAGGAATTTCCCCAGCTCAAGCCGGTCAAGCGCCGCGGCAATCGCCGCTATTACCAGCGTCACGATGTCATCCTGATTCGCCAGATTCGCAGCCTGCTCTACGACCAGGGTTTCACCATTGGCGGTGCCCGCCAGCAACTCTCCGGTGAGCAGGCCAAGGACGACAGTAACCAGAGTCAACAGATCGTTCGCCAGCTGCGCGTCGAGCTCGAGGAAATTCTCGATATTCTGAAGCGCTGAGTGCACTTCGGGCGAAATTATTTGGTTTCTTTTCAAAGCGGGCGGAAGTGATGGCACTTCCGCCCGCTTGCGTTAAAAATTGCAGGATAACCCCTTGGATTCACGCCCATATCTCTGTATTATTCGCGCTCCCGCAATGGGTCGTCGGAGTATAGCTCAGCTTGGTAGAGCACCGTCATGGGGTGGCGGGGGTCGAAGGTTCGAATCCTTCTACTCCGACCAATTTTAAAAAGCGCAGTGACCGATTCTTCCCCTCATATCACGCGCATTGAGCGCCGCCAGACCCGCATCGACGGGCCGCTGGATTCCTCACTCCCCGCTGTGATTGACCGGGTGCTGCGCGCCCGCGGCGTGGCCGACCTGAGACAGTGCCGCTACAGCCTCAAAAACCTCCACGCTCCCGAGCTGAGTCAGATCGACCGCGCCTGCGAGCTGTTGCAGCGGGCCATCGACCAGCAGCAGTCCGTGGTGATTGTCGGCGACTACGATGTCGACGGTGCCACCAGTACCGCCGTATTGATTCGCGCCTTGCGCGCCCTGGGCCTCAAGCGGGTGGACTATCTGGTGCCCAATCGCTTCGATTTTGGCTACGGCCTGTCGCCGGGGATTGTCGAGGTCGCAGCCAAAAGCAAGCCGGACCTTCTGATTACCGTGGACAACGGCATCTCCAGCGTCGATGGCGTGGCCCGAGCCAACGAGCTGGGGCTGTCGGTGCTGATTACCGACCACCACTTGCCCGGTGCCCAGTTGCCCGCCGCCGAGGCCATTCTCAACCCCAATCTGGAAGGCGACCCCTTTCCCAGTAAAAATCTGGCCGGCGTCGGCGTGGTGTTCTATTTGCTGATCGCCCTGCGCGCCCGCCTGCGGGAACAGGGCTGGTTCGAGCGCCAGGGCCTTCCCGTACTCAATCTCGGCGAGTATCTCGATCTGGTGGCTTTGGGCACGGTGGCCGATGTCGTCCGGCTGGACGACAACAACCGCATTCTGGTCGACCAGGGTTTGCGGCGCATCCGCAACGGCCAGTGCTGCGAGGGCATTCGCGCGCTGCTGGCGGAGGGCAAGCGCTCTTTGCCCAACCTGCAGGCCGCCGATCTGGGCTTTGCCGTGGGGCCGCGACTCAACGCCGCCGGCCGCCTCGAGGACATGGCTCTGGGCATCGAATGCCTGCTCACCGACGATCCCGACCGCGCCGTCGAGATGGCCTCGGCCCTGGACGCTATCAACCAGGAGCGCCGGGAGATCGAGCAGACCATGAAGGATCAGGCCTTCCGCGCCCTGGAGCGGCTCGAACAGAATCTCAAGGGCCAGCCGCTGCCCGCCGGTTTGAGTCTGTTTGACGCCGACTGGCACCCCGGCGTGGTGGGCATCCTCGCCGCCCGCATCAAGGAGCGCTTCCACCGCCCGGTGATTGCCTTTGCCCGGGAGGGGGATGGCGTCATCAAGGGCTCGGCGCGCTCGCTCTCCGGTCTGCACATCCGCGATGCCCTGGAGCAGGTCAATGTCGACCACCCGGGACTGATTCACAAGTTTGGCGGCCACGCCATGGCCGCCGGCCTGAGCCTGGCCGAGAAGGGACTGGCGGACTTCGAGCGGGCCTTTGCCCGGGTGGTCGAGGCTCAGCTCGGCGAGCGCGTCGGCCAGCGCGTGCTACTGACCGACGGCGAACTCGACGCCGACGACCTGAGCCTGACTCTGGCCGAGCAGTTGGCCGACTTTGGCCCCTGGGGCCAAGGCTTTCCCGAGCCGCGCTTCGACGGCGAGTTCGAGATCGTCGAGCAGCGCATCGTCGGCCACCACCACCTCAAAATGGTGCTGCGCCACCCGGGCGGCCCGACCATCGACGCCATCGCCTTCAACGAAACCGGCGAGGGCCTCACCGGCGCCCGCCGCCTGCGCGCCGTCTACGCCCTGGACATCAACGAATTCCGCGGCCGCCGCTCCGTACAACTCAAAATCGACCATCTCGAACCCGTTCGGGGTTAGCCACAGAGGTCACAGAGAGCACAGAGCTTTCCTGTGTAGGAGCTTGCTTGCAAGCGAACACCCGCGGAGACTTGTTCGCCTGCAAGCAGGCTCCTACATTTCGGAATGACACCTTATACCTCTGTGCTCTCTGTGACCTCTGTGGCTAACCATTCAATAAACCGGAACCCGCGCTCACCCCTCGCAATGGGCGGTTATGTCCTCTAAAATTGCGCCTTTCGGGCAGCGCCCAGAACCGATCGAGCAGATTGACAGACTATGGAAATCAACCCCGTACTCAACACCATTAAAGACCTCCGGGAGCGCAGCGAAGCGCTAAGGGGGTATCTTTGACTACGAGGTCAAGCGCGAACGCCTGGAGGAAGTAGACCGGGAGCTGGAAGTTCCCGATGTCTGGAACGAGCCCGAGCGTGCCCAGGCCCTGGGTCAGGAGCGCGCCCGGCTGGACGCCGTGGTGCGCAGCCTTGAAAGGGTGGCCAGCGGTCTCGACGACGCCGACGACCTGGTGGCCATGGCCAAAGAGGAGGGCGATGAGGAGACGCTGGCGGCGGTAGAGGCCGATGTAAAGGACCTGACCGCCGAGGTCGAGCTGCTGGAGTTCCGTCGGATGTTCTCCGGCGAGATGGACGACAAGAGCGCCTACCTCGACATCCAGGCCGGCTCCGGCGGCACTGAGGCCCAGGACTGGGCCAATATGCTACTGCGCATGTACCTGCGCTGGTGCGACCAGCACGATTTCAAGGCCGACATCACCGAGCTCTCCGAGGGCGATGTGGCCGGCATCAAGTCGGCGACGATCCACATCCAGGGCGACTACGCCTTTGGCTGGCTGCGCACCGAGACCGGCGTGCACCGCCTGGTGCGCAAGTCGCCCTTTGACTCCGGCGGTCGACGCCACACCTCCTTTGCCTCGGTGTTCCTGTCGCCGGAAATTGACGACAGCTTCGAGATCGACATCAATCCCTCGGATCTGCGCATCGACACCTACCGCTCCAGCGGCGCCGGTGGTCAGCATGTGAACACCACCGACTCGGCGGTGCGGATCACCCACGAGCCCACCGGCATCGTGGTGGCCTGCCAGAACCAACGCAGCCAGCACGCCAACCGCGACTTCGCCATGAAGCAGCTCAAGGCCCGCCTGTGGGAAGTGGAGATGGAAAAGCGCAACGCCGTCAAACAGGCCGCCGAGGACAGCAAGGCCGACATCGGCTGGGGCAGCCAGATCCGCTCCTATGTACTGGACAGCTCGCGCATCAAGGATCTGCGCACCGGCGTGGAAACCGGCAACACCCAGGCGGTGCTCGACGGCGCCCTGGATCAGTTTATCGAAGCCAGCCTCAAATCCGGCCTCTAGGCCAGAGCCTGATGACAGGCCCTAAAATTCATTTAATCGGAACAGAAGCGAAATCATGTCAGAGCAAGAGCAAACCGACGCCGCCCAACGGGAAGAAGAGAACAAGCTGATCGCCCAGCGCCGGGAGAAACTGGCGCACATCCGCGAAAACGCCGAGATTCCCTTTCCCAACGATTTTCGCCGCAGCGATCTGGCCGAAGGTCTGCAGAAGCGATACGCCGACTGCGACAAGGCGCAGCTGGAGGAAATGGGCGAGCGCGCCGCCGTGGCCGGGCGCCTGGTGCTGGATCGCAACGCCTTCAAGGTGATTCAGGATGTCAGCGGCCGGATTCAGGTCTATGTCGACCGCAAGACCCTGGACAAGGACAAGCTGGCCGAGATCAAGGACTGGGATCTGGGTGACATCGTCGGCGTCGAGGGCACGCTGCAGCGCTCGGGCAAGGGCGATCTGTATGTCTCCATGGAGCGCGCCGAGCTGCTGACCAAATCCCTGCGCCCGCTGCCCGACAAGCACAAGGGCTTGTCCGACACCGAGCAGCGCTATCGCCAGCGCTATGTCGATTTGATCGTCAACGAAGAGTCGCGCCAGGTCTTCCGCCTGCGCAGCGCGATCATCCAGTACATTCGCCGCTTCCTCGACGAGCGCTACTTCCAGGAAGTGGAAACGCCCATGATGCAGGTGATTCCCGGCGGTGCCGCCGCGCGGCCCTTTATTACCCATCACAACGCCCTGGACATGGACCTCTACCTGCGCATCGCCCCCGAGCTGTACCTCAAGCGGCTGGTGGTGGGCGGCTTCGAGCGGGTCTACGAGATCAACCGCAACTTCCGCAACGAGGGCCTGTCGACGCGCCACAACCCCGAGTTCACCATGCTCGAGTTCTACCAGGCCTACGCCGATTACCACGACCTGATGGACCTTACCGAGGCCATGCTGCGCGGCATTGCCCGGGATGTGGTGGGCAGCACGGACATCGAGGCCGAGGGCCAGCAGTACGATTTTGAAAAGCCCTTTGCCCGCATGACCGTGGTCGAGTCGATCCTGCACTTTAACGACGACATCAGCGCGGACGATCTCGCCGACCCCGAGCGCGCCCGCGCCGTGGCCGAGCGTCTGGGCGTCCCGCTCAAGGACAGCTACGGCCTGGGCAAGGTGCAAATCGAGATCTTTGAAAAGACCGTCGAGCACCGCCTGATCCAGCCCACCTTCATTACCGAGTACCCCACCGAGGTCTCGCCGCTGGCTCGCCGTCTCGACGCCAACCCGTTTGTTACCGAGCGCTTCGAGTTCTTTGTCGGCGGTCGCGAAGTGGCCAACGGCTTTTCCGAGCTCAACGACGCCGAGGATCAGGCCGAGCGCTTTCAGGCTCAGGTGGCCGAGAAGGACGCCGGCGACGACGAGGCCATGCACTACGACGCCGATTACATCCGCGCCCTGGAGTACGGCCTGCCACCCACGGCCGGGGAGGGCATCGGCATCGACCGCTTGGTAATGCTCTTTACCGACAGCGCCTCCATCCGCGATGTCCTGCTCTTCCCCCACATGCGCCCCGAATAACCGGTTTTTAGCCACAGAGAGCACCGAGAGCACGAAGTGTGATCAATGTGTCCCCCTCTCCCATATCGGGAGAGGGGTTAGGGGAGAGGGCCGGTCATTCCGGAAAGCGCAAAGCGCTTATCCGGAACCTCCATAAAACGGAGCTGTAGGAGCCTGCCTGCAGGCGAACCGCCACCACCATCTTCGCGGGCAGGCCCGCTCCTACGCCGCCTCCGCTCCCCATACTGCAGGCGCAGCGGCGATCTGCCGAGCAGTTCCTGAAGTTCCCAGTAAAATCCCTTTTCCTGTACTTTATTGTGATTAAGTCCAAATAAGTCCCAATATAAGCACTTTATAAATAATTAATAAAAAGTGCTATAATCAGTACATTAATGATTTAAAAGCGATATAAGTTCGCTTAAAGGTACTTTATGAAATTTGATCGCATGACACCCCAGGGCGTGGCCGAGGCCCTGGGTGAGCGACTCAAGCAGTGGCGACTGAACCGCGATGTGACGCAGGTCGAGGTGGCGGAGCGCGCCGGTGTCTCGCGCAAGGTGGTGCTCAACGCGGAAAAGGGCAAGGTGTCGCTGGAGGCGCTGGTGGCCATTTTGCAGGCGCTGGACTGCGCGGATCAGTTGGATCGCTTTTTGCCCGCTCCCCTGGCGTCGCCGCTGCAACTGGCCGAGCTGCGCGGCCGCCAGCGTCAGCGCGCCTCCGGCAAGCACAGGCAGCCCGGGGACGAGCCGGACAGCGGAGACGCGCCGTGGTAATGGAAGCCATCAAAGTGCACTACCGGGATCGCGAAGCGGGCGCGGTGAGCTTCGATACGGAGACGGGGCTCGGCGCCTTTGAGTACGCCCCCGCGTTTGTCGAAACGGGCATCGAGCTGTCGCCGCTCAAAATGCCCCTGTCCCGGCGCATTTACCAGTTCCCGCAACTCAATTACGAGACCTTCAAGGGCCTGCCGGGGCTGGTGGCGGATTCCCTGCCCGATGATTTCGGCAACGCCGTGCTCAACGCCTGGGTGGCCAGCCGGGGCAGGGCGCCTAGCGATATCACCCCGCTGCAGCGACTGCAGTACACGGGCCAGCGGGGCATGGGTGCGCTCGAGTATTTTCCCGCCACCCGCGTTAAAACACTGAACACCTCGCAGCAAGTCGCCATCGATGAGCTGGTGGCCATCGCCCAGGAGGTAGTGGACAAACGGCGCGACTTTGCCGTGGACCTGTCGCCCGGCGGTGAAAGCGACCGCGAGGCCATGCTGGCCCTGCTCCAGGTGGGCTCCAGTGCTGGCGGCGCGCGACCCAAGGCGGTGCTGGCCTTTAACGAGGACTTTACCCGCGTTCGCTCCGGCCAGACGGCGGCACCGGAGGGCTTCAACCACTACCTGATCAAATTCGATGGCGTCAGCCAGCGCTACCGGGATTCCGAGACCTTTGGCGATCCCCTGGGCTTCGGCGCCATGGAGTTTGTCTATCACCAGATGGCCACGGAATGCGGTATCGACATGATGCCCTGCCACTTGCTGGAGGAGGGCGAGCGCCGCCACTTTCTCACCCGGCGCTTTGACCGCATCGGCAATCGCAAGGTGCATATCCAGACCCTGAACGGCATCGCCCATGTGGACTACAAAAAGCCCGGCTCCTTTTCCTACGCCGAGCTGTTCGCAGTGGCGCGGGAGCTGCGCCTCTCGGCCGCCGAGGCCGAGCAGCTGTTCCGTCGCATGGTGTTCAACATCGTGGCCCGCAACCACGACGACCACGCCAAGAACTTCGCCTTTCTCCTCAATGAAAAGCACCAGTGGCAACTCGCCCCCGCCTACGACCTGGCCTACAGCTACAAACCCGGCAGTCGCTGGGTCAACAGTCACTGGATGACCCTCAACGGCAAACGGGAAAACTTCACGCGAGAGGACCTCTACAGCCTCGAGCGCATCAGTCCCCTGTTTACCCGGCGAAAAATCGACCAGATCGTCGAGGAAACCGTATCAAGCGTATCGAAATGGCCCGAACTGGCCAGAGAGCAGGCCGTGCCACAGGCGCTGATCGAGGAAGTCAGCCATCATTTGCGACTGGACTTGTAGGCAGAATACGGTCATTGCGAGCGCAGCGAAGCAATCTGCTGGAACCATTTGTCAGGTCGCCGCGCTGCTTCTCGGCTCGCGATTGTATGTGTTACCTAATTCGCTGATAGATTTCTGATGATTTCGGCGGGGGTAGCCCCGCCGATCCCCTGATGGGGTCTCGCCTCGTTGT
>JBNJGD010000032.1:0-13485 GCA_051747425.1 Pseudomonadota bacterium | reverse complement strand
GGATGGGCCCTCCTGCTTTTTAAGTAATCGCTATCGATTATGGCTCACCTGAAGCCGATCGTAAGGTGGGTGGGTCCATCCCATTATTCCGGAAAGCGCACAGCGCTTATCCGGAATCTGCCTGAATGGCCTTCGCAAGTTGGACAAAATGAAGACAATAAAAAGCCCGCAACACTGGTCTGCTGCGGGCCTGATGCTACCTACTGTGATAATGCCGATCCAGAGCCACGGTAGCACCGTTGCCGTTATTTTAGCCCATTTCCGATAATTGTCGATGAACTGTGGCTTTCATCTTATGCATAGGAGCTTCCGAAAATGTGCCTGACAGAAGAGTTTTTCATCACCCTGGGTCAGGCCGTTCGTGAAATGGAAACGAAGGGCTGGGTGTCACTGGAAGATCACTTGGAGGAATACGACCTGAAATACGAGGATTTTCTGCGAAAAGGCTGGATTCGCGAGAAAACGCTTTTAAGCACGGCAGATCTTCACCCCTACCAACTGACTACCCGGGGTCGGCACTATTTGAGGAATGTGAAAGGGCAGCACCTGATGATTCGGCCGACAAAGCTGGCGGCTTTGGCCAGGCAGCGAGATGCCGGATAGCGGCGAGGCCGCTTCCGCTGGCCGGATGGCGGAGGTGCCTTCGGCACATCCGCCCTACGCGATCAAAGTGCTCTGTGGCTAACCCCACTTGAACTTTGCGGCTTTGGCACTATCCATGGAGATACATTCCTTTCACTCTGGTGTCCCATGGGCTTTGGCCGCATCTTTTTGTTTATCTTTGTTTTTGCGCTTCTCGAGGCGGTGGTGCTCGGTCTGGTGGCCGATCAAATCGGCTGGATTGCGACCATTCTGTTTACCGTGGCCACAGCCATGATCGGCTCGGTGTTGTTCCGGATTCAGGGACTGGAAACCTGGCTGCGGCTGAACCGTAAAATGCAGAATGGCGAGATGCCGGCGCGGGAGATGGTCGAGGGTGTGATGCTGCTGCTGGGCGGCGCACTGCTGATTACCCCCGGCTTTATCACCGATGGCGTCGGTTTCGCCCTGCTGCTGCCCGCTTCTCGCTCACTGATGGCCAGCGCCCTGATTCGCAAGGGCATCGTCCAGAGCATGGCCGCACAACAGGGGCAGGGCGGTTTTACCTTCACCCACACCAGCTACTATTCAAACGGGCCTCAACAGGAGCGCCCCCGCCAGCCCCGCCCCAACGAAAACGGCGGCGTCACCATCGAAGGCGAAGCCCACCGCGAGGACGATTGATTTCTGGCCACTGAGCCACGGATAGCACGGAGGGTTATCGTTTCGTCATTGCGAACAGCGTGACGCAATCTGCTTGAACGGGCAGATCGCCACGCCGTTTCACGGCCCGCGATGACGCTGATCGCGGCGGGGTCGCCGCTCCTACCACCCTAAAAACTCTGTGCCCTCCGTGGCTCTGTGGCCAAAATCAGGAGGCGCGAGAGGCGCGTTTGCGTTCGTGTTCCTTGAGGAATTTCTTGCGCACGCGGATGTGCTGGGGCGTGACTTCCACCAGCTCGTCGTCGTCGATGAACTCCAGCGCCTGCTCCAGTGTGTGGCGGATCGGCGGAGTGAGGATCAAGTTTTCATCCGTACCGGCGGCGCGCACATTGGTCAACTGCTTGGCCTTGAGCGGGTTCACCGTCAGGTCGTTGTCTCGGCTGTGAATGCCGATCACCATGCCCTCGTAGACCTCGTCACCGTGGCCGATCATCAGCTTGCCGCGCTCCTGCAGGTTAAACAGAGCGTAGGCCAGCGCCTTGCCCTGACCAGTGGAGATCAACACGCCGTTCTTGCGCTCGCCGATGCCACCACTCAAACGGGGGCCATAGTGGTCGAAGCTGTGGTAGATCAGGCCGGAGCCCGAAGTCAGTGACATGAACTCGGTCTGAAAGCCGATCAGGCCGCGGGAGGGGATGACAAAGTCGATGCGCACGCGGCCCTTGCCGTCCATTTGCATGTTGTGCATCTCACCCTTCCGCTCGCCCAGGCGCTCCATAATGGCGCCCTGGTGCTGCTCTTCCACATCCACGGTCAACTGCTCGTAGGGTTCCTGCTGCTCGCCGTCGACCTCGCGAATCACCACCTCGGGGCGGGACACCGCCAGCTCGAAGCCCTCGCGGCGCATGTTCTCGATCAATACGCCCAGGTGCAGCTCGCCGCGACCGGAGACGCGGAATTTGTCGGGGTCGTCGGTTTCCTCCACGCGCAGGGCCACATTGTGCAGCAGCTCCTGTTCCAGGCGCTCGCGGATCTGGCGGCTGGTGAGGAATTTGCCGTCCTGGCCGGCGAAGGGCGAGGTGTTGACCTGGAAGGTCATGGTCACCGTCGGCTCGTCGACGGTCAGGGCCGGCAGCGCCTCGGGCTGGGCCGGGTCGCACAGGGTGTCTGAGATCAGCAGCGGGTCGAGGCCGGTAAAGACGATGATATCGCCGGCCTGGGCGCTATCCACCTCCACGCGCTCGAGGCCGTGGTAGCCAAAGATCTGCTGAACTTTGCCGTTGCGCTTGCCGCCGTTGCGGTCGATCACAGTCACGGCCTGGTTTTTGCTGACCACGCCGCGCTTGATGCGGCCGATGCCCATGACGCCGACATAGCTGTTGTAGTCCAGGCTGGACACCTGCAGCTGGAAAGGGCCATCGATATCGACATCCGGAGCGGGCACGCGATCGACGACGGTCTGGAACAGGGGCTCCATATCGCCTTCGGTGACCGTGTCGTCCTCGGAGGCAAAGCCGTTCAGGGCCGAGGCGAAGATAATCGGGAAGTCGAGCTGCTCGTCGGTGGCGCCGAGGGCGTCAAACAGGTCGAATACCTGATCCACTACCCAGTTGGGTCGCGCACCGGGGCGATCGACCTTGTTAACCACCACAATGGGGTTGAGTCCCTGATCAAAGGCCTTCTGGGTGACGAAGCGCGTCTGGGGCATGGGGCCGTCGACGGCGTCCACCAGCAGCAGCACCGAATCGACCATGGAGAGCACGCGCTCCACCTCGCCGCCGAAGTCGGCGTGGCCGGGGGTGTCGACGATGTTAATCCGGTAGTCCTGCCAGGTGATGGCCGTGTTCTTGGCCAGAATGGTAATACCGCGCTCTTTTTCCTGGTCGTTGGAATCCATCACGCGCTCGGAGCCCTGATCCTTGCGGCTCAGAGTGCCCGATTGCTGCAGCAACTGGTCGACGAGGGTGGTTTTGCCGTGGTCGACATGGGCGATAATGGCGATATTGCGCAGTTTTTCGGTGTTCATAACCAGTCCGGTTGGGGTAAAGGGGGCGCATTATATCGACTTCGCGGGGAATTTAAGCGGTTTTGCCGGGTTTCAGTTGTTTTTTCCCGACACAACGGCGCGTACGGGGCGGGTCTGGCCGCCCCGCACGATCACTGGCGATCAGGCCAGTTCCAGACAAAGCGTGTAAGTGTTGCCGGTTTCGTAGCTGGTATCGCTGGCGTGACCGCGGACCTGGCCACTGGTGGGTACGCCGTCGTCCAACCGTCCATCGATGGTCCGGGCAGCCTCACCCGGCACCAGCCCCAGGCAAAGTGCATTGGTCTCGGAGGCACTGAAACCGCTGATGGCACTAGATGTGACGCCCATGTCCCCGCCCCACGGGCTGCGCGGCAACAGCGTACCCGTTGCGGTATCCGCGTCGCTGCCGCTGATCATGTCGGCGGCGCGCATGTGGTACCAGAACTGGCGCGACTCGTTCTCGGTATCGCCGCTGGCAAAACTGCCATCAATATAGCCGTTGCCATCTCCGTTGAGCAAGGTGGTATTGCCCAACAGGGTCTGTGCCCGCGAGTCGTCACCGGGCAGGCTGCGGTACTGGTCGCGGTAGGTGAGTATCGCCGCGTTGATGCTTTTGTAGTCCTGAATGGCCCGCTTGATCCGCGAGCTCTCGATCATCGCCTGTCCCTTGAGTACGCCACCCAGTAACAGGCCGACGATCACCAGCACGATGGCCAGCTCGACCAGAGTAAAGCCGCCTTGTCCGTATTGTCGAAATTGCTTCTTCATCACACATTCTCCTTGTGCTCGTTTTTAAAAATCGGAGCGCTGGCCCTGCCAGGCCAATTGCGCCGCCGACAACCAAACCAGGTGATCGTCGAATTGCGGCGAGAATGGCCTCGCCACAAACCGTCGATCGCCATCCCGGTTTTCCGTTTCCCCGGGGCCTCTAGCACCAGGGGCGGCCCCGGCCGTCCAGAGAACAAAGGGCGCGTCGCGCACCAGCGGCCCGCCATCGGCGCCGTCGATATCAACGCCGCCAAGGCTGCACAGGGTAAAGCTGGGCATGGGCTGTGCAGCGCCGGAGGGGCCGGGGCACGCCTGGCCCGAGGCCCGGGGAAATTCTGTAGGGTCCGGCGAGCCGGGCTCGTCGGCGTAATGGAGCGTCACCGCGTAGCGGTAGGCACGGCCGTGGCGATCCCGCGAGGCCACCCCCAAATCCAGCCAGGGCAACCCTCCAGCCACCACGCGTTGCCGCTCCGCACCACTCGGTGCCGAGGCGACGGCGGTCTCGCCGCAATGGCCGTTGTCGTTGTCCTCGCGGCCGTCGCCATCCGTATCCGGACAGGGCAGGCGGCCCTGGCGCTGGGCGAAGGCCAGTAAACTCTGCCGCGCCCAGCGCAGCTGCCGCCGCTCGGCGTCGACCCACTGCTGCCGCAAATGCTGCTGGACGGGCACGATGGCACCGCCCAGCAGCAGCCCCAAAATCGCCACCACCAGCGCCAGCTCGAGCAGGCTGAAACCTCGCTGCCACCTCATTCCAGCTCGCCCCCCGCCAGCGCCACACTGTGCCAATGGCCCTGAAGGTGGGCACGCCCGATGCTCTCACGGCGGTAGTCCATCAGTTCCACCCAGCGGTTGCGCACTACCCAGGCCTCGAAGGCGTCGACATCGGGCCAGGGAAGAGGCCTCGCATCGGGACAGCTGAGTGGCAAAGCACCCTCGACCAGCCCCGGTTTACAGACCGCTCCCGGCGATTCGGCGGCATCGGGATAGTGGCCGTAATCCTTTTGGAAACGGTTCAACCACGACGCCATGATCGCCAGTGCCCGCCGCTCCACGGCCGCCAGCAACGGCTCCGGCTCCAGCAACAAAAAGCGGTCGTTGCCAGCCTCCTGTGGCTGCCATTGCCGGCTTCCCGTCTTATCGAGTTCCAGATAGTGGGCCATTTCACCCACCCGATCGGTTGCCGGTTGCCGCTGTTGATCCGCCCCCGGCTCTCCCGGTGCCCCGACCCAAGCGACACCGGCCACGCCATCGAGCCAAACCCGTTCGGTATAGCCGGGGTAAAGCGCCGGCTCACTGCCGCTGGCGTGGTTGTGCCAGCCCGCTGCGACGGCGTACCACAGCCTGGAGCCGCTTTCGTCTACCAGCGGTGGCGTGCCAAGACTGCGCCAGGGGAACCAGCCGACAAAATAGCGACAGTGACTGCCGGCGTAGTCCTCGACGATATCGATGCGGCCGTCGCCATCGCCGTCCGGACAGGGCAACTCACCCAGGCGAACGCGTTCCATCTGTACGCCGCTGCTATGGGACTGCAGGGCATAGGCCATCAGGGCCATGCGGGCCTCATTCAGTGCCTCGGTTGTTCGCCCACTTGAGTCCGGGGATGCCCCCGCAGCCAGTAACAGCGAACCGGCCATGCCCAAGAAGACCAGTGCCAGGATCAGCAATATGGCTCCACGCTGACGCTTCACGGCGCTTACCTCCATTTCGTCCCGCCTTGCGGCGCTTCCCGTTGCCCCCAACGCTCCAGCGTGCCGTCCCGGGATCGCAATTCCCCGTAACCTGGAGCCGGCTTTTTATCCTCTTTATCAGCGCGGATGGCTACTACCTCGGGCACCATGTGGCGGTCGATCTCCTGGCGTTCAGTCGGCGAGAAGAACAACCCGAGGACTAACAACATCACCATGAACTGATGTCCACACTTCATGTCGTGCCTTCCTTGGCGCGCCATTGCCAGAGGTCGACACGACACTGCATGCTCAGGTGGCTGGCCCCGCGTTCAATGCTTTTGTGCAAACGCTCAAAACGGCATCGGCGCCAATCCGCCCTGACAGCGTAGTAGTCATTCACTGTCTGCCACAGCCACTGCGCATCACCATCGTGGGGCAGCTCGGCAATCAATTGATAGCGATGGCGTCGCCACCTGGCCAGACCCGGCTCCCGAGGCGGGGCCGGGAGCACCTTGAGCCTCAAATCGGCCCAGCGTCGCTCACGAGCCCGTGGCTCGAGCAACTGCCACAGTGTCTGGCGATCGGCCCCACGACTTTCGTCGGTGAGGCGCAATGCCTGGTAGCCTTCGGCGTTCTCCCGCCACCAATGCAAAGCCTCTTGCCGTTGCTCCTCCCTGTGGGCTCGCTGTCTGTCGCGCTCGACCCATGACTGGCTCCTCTGCCACTCTTCCCACAGGCGCACAGTTAGTGCACCGGCAGCCAGCGATGCCACCAGCAGGGACAAGAGCAAACTCATCCACACTGCCTTCATCGGCGCACCTCCAGCGTTGCCTGCCACTCCACGGGCTCGGGTCGAACCGGATCATCCAGTCGCTTGACCACCGGCGGATTGAGCCGCTGCCAATCGAGGTCAACAGCGGCCCCGGGCCAGATGGTTTTGAAACCCTCATGGGGTAAACGCCGCCGGTATTCGCGCCAGATGGATTCGTCCTCTGCCCGCCCCTGCCACATCATGACCTGTCGTCCCTCTTCCCTCTGCCAGGAGAGCGTTTCCAGTGAGACCTCCGATCCCGCCTGGGATTGGGCATCCATCAATTGATTCAGCCACTGCTGTTGACCCGCTTTTGTATGCCCCGCCAGCTTTGCCTGGCCCTCAAGCCGCTCCCGCGCCTTCATCACACCGGTCGGTGGAATCACTTGCGGACCTGAGTCATCCGGCCCCGGAACACCCCAGTGCTCCAGCGCCGCGTTGGCCGCACCCAGCGAAAGTGTCCAGAACCAAAGCGCCATCAACCGGCGGAACCACTGTTGCGGAGGTGGCCATGGCCCGGGGCGTCTGATTGCCCCCCGCCAATGCCAGCGCCGTGCCAAATAGTGTCGACACCAACCAGCCACAGATTCACCGTCCGGAAACTGTGTCTCCGCCACGCTGACAACGCCGCGATCAGCCAGCGCTGCCGACAGGGCTTGAGCCTCTTGCCGGGCACTGGAGCGATCCGGACAGCGTTGCCTGTCCAGGTGCCGCGAGTAGATAAGGTGGCCTCCAACATAGGCGGCAAAACGCCAGCCACTGGCCACTTCCACCACCCGCATGACACTTTTTCTCCAGCGCCATGAACGATCGTAATATCCCAGCAAGTGCGAAAACCGCCACACACCGGCATCGCCAAACCGGGCCAGAGCGGTCTCATCCAGCGTCACAAGAGTCACTCGCCAGCCGTCTCTCTCGAGCCGAAATACCAGTTGCCAGCACTGGCCCGGGCGAACCTCCTCCTCCACCAGGGATCGGGCAACGACTCGGCGCTGCCACGGCCAAAGCCAGCCGACCTTCCAGCTTTGAACATGCTCGCTGGGATGATCGACCACGACTGCATCGACGCCATCGGGACACGGGTTGACCAGCAAGCCCGCGGTGCCAGTGATGCGACTCATACCATCACCTCCAGCGCGTCGTAGAGTGGCAGGAAAATACCGGCGACAATCCACAGCAACATCAGGGCCAGAATCACGCTCACCGCCGGCGCCAACATGGCGTGTAACTGTCCCAGCCGGCGTGCCGCACACTCGCTGTAATAATCGGACAAGCGGCGGAAACTCTCCTCCAACCCCCCGCTTTGTTCGCCCACTCGGATCACCCGCAACATCAGCGAGGGAAAAAGACCGGCGCCCGCCAAGGCCGCCGAGAGACTCTCACCGCCGCGCAATGCCCCCACAGCCGCTGCGACAGGACGGGGCCCCTGCCCACGGCGAGTCTGCCGGTCAAACACTTCCATTGCCCGCTCCAGTGCATCTGGGAGCGTCAGCCCGGCGGCGTAGAGCAGGGCCATTTGCAGAGAGAACTGACTCTGTTGCAAGTGGGCAATCACCCGTCCCACCAGTGGCAGGCGTCGCCACGCGCGCCAGTAAATGGCGGCGGCCAGAAGGCCCAGTGGAATCACCGATAGCCACAGGCCCCACGCCAACACCGCGTCACTGAGCGCAAACAGCAGACGGGAATACCAGGGCAACGATACCCCCAGTTCCAACAGGAAAGGCGCCAGCCGCGGCACCAAATAAACGAGCAGAAACACAACGGCCAGCAAGGTCGCCAATGCCGCTACGGCCGGGTAAATCAAGGCACTGATCATTTCAGCTCGCCGCGCTTCGCGCCATTCCAGCCAGTCCGCCAAGGCCCCCAACTGCTCCTCCAGTGTGCCGCTTTCCTCTCCGGCGGCTACCAGAGCCAGTGTCGGCGTTGGCAGCGTCCGCCGGTAGGGCTCAAGTGCCTCCGAAAGCGAACTACCCGCCGACAGGCGTTCGCCCACCAGGGCCAGCAGCGTCGCCCAGCTGGCCGGACGACTCTCCCTGGCCAGCTCGGCAAAGCTGGTCGCCATGGGCACACCGGCCCCCGCCAATTGTTGTAACTGGCGCAGTGCGATGGGCCACTCGCGACGCCAAAGCCGGGAACTGACTTTGACGCCCATCGCCAGGCGCAGGCGTACAACGGCGCGAACCTGCCTGTTCAATTGCTCCCGCGCCTCCTGCAGCCCTCCGGCGATAATCACCCCGCGCTGGCGACTGCCACTGCGATCGATGACAGAGTATTCAAACGCTTTCACGCCGTTTCCTCCTGACCGTCCCCGAGCGCCGGCCCTTGACCGAAAACCCGACAGTATTCATCCCAATCCGTATCGCCAGCGGTGACGGCCGCCAGCGCCGCTCTTTCCAAAGACGCCGGGTCCCCGAGACGCGACCACTCGCCGCGCTCTAGCGAGGCCTTTCTCTCAGCGTCCAGGCGAAGGATATCCAGCAGTGCCCGGCGCCCCCGATAGCCACGCCCGGCGCACGCTTTACAGTCCTTCCGGACCAGGCCCGAAGGCCGCCGACAGCGACCACATAGCCGCCGAATCAGTCGCTGGGCAATGACCCCGTTGATATAGGTGGCCTGATTGGCCCGATCGACGCCCAACTCCGCCAGTCGGCGGAGAGCGCCAACCGGCGTCGCCGCGTGGACACTTGTCAGCACCCGGTGGCCGGTCATGGCCGCTCGCAGTGCCATGGCGGCAGTCTCGCTATCGCGAATCTCTCCAATCAGCAACACATCCGGATCCTGACGCATCAGCGCCCTGACTCCCTCGGCAAAGCCCAGCTTGGCACCCCGACTCAAATCGGTCTGACGGATACCATCGGTCGGATATTCCACCGGGTCTTCCAGCGTAGCGATGGTCTGGCGGTGTTTGTCCAGTGCCGAGAGCAGGGCGTAGAGCGTGGTGGTCTTGCCCGAACCGGTGGGGCCGCAAACCACCACCATGCCCTGGGGTATCTGTACCAGTGCCTCCAGAGCTTTACGCACGCCATCGCCCAGATCGAGGTCTGACAAGCACCAATCGCGGGCCGAGCGGTCGAGGACGCGCAGTACCAGTACTTCCCCGTGAAGTGTCGGCATCAATGCAGCGCGAAAATCCGTAGGTCGACCTTCGACACGACGGTGCATTTTTCCATCCTGTGCCAGTCGGTTTTCCCCCATATCGAGGTCGCAAAGCACTTTTAACCGGCCCAGTAGCCGGGCGTACTGGCGTTTGCTCAATACACTCAGGCTTTCCATGACACCATCCACCCTGAGCCGCAGGCGCGCGTACTCGCGATCCGGCTCCAGGTGAATGTCCGAGGCACCCCGGCGGCAGGACTCCAACAACATAGCGTCCACTGCCTCGCTGGTCCATCGCTCGCGAAGGCCTTCGTCCTCCGCCAACAGACCGGGCAGGTCCCGCGGTCCCATGTCTGGGTAGAACCTTTGCCACGCTCGCTCCAGTGCCGCCCCGGAGGCAAGGCAGTATTCAATCGCATCGACACCATTGCCCAGGCAAAACTTTTCCAGGGCATCACGGGCCAGCAGATCGCAGGGGTCTGCCATGGCAATACTCAACTGCCCATCCTGCAAGGCAATGGGCACCGCCTGATATCGGCGCGCCAGTTCCCGGGGCACAAGTGCCAGTGTTGCGCTGGCGGGCAAATGCTCATCGAGTTCCACTGCGGGACAGCCGAGCGCCCGTCCCGCCACCCGCCGAACCTCGGCGCCCTCGGCAAAACCCAAGCGCTCTACCTGATTCAATTGCCCGGTCACGCTGCAACCACCCTCCCGGCGCAACAGATCAGCCTGATCTCTGCCGATCAGACCGGCTTCTTCAAGTACATGGGCCACCTCAATATCAGGCATGTTCCCCCTCCCTGGCCGGGCCGAGATGTCTGGCCCTGAGCATAATGATCAGCTCCGTCTTGCGGCTCAGCTGTTTCTCTCCGCGAAACAGGGCGCCAATCAGTGGCAATCGGCCCAGAAACGGTACCTCGTGACGCTGTTCGCCGCGGCGCTCCTGCATCAAACCACCGATCAACGCCGTCTGGTCGCCATGAAGTCTCAGCAGCGTCTCCATCTGGCGCACCTCCACCTCGGGAACTTGACTGACCACGCCCTCGGCGGCCAGCGCCGGGCTGGGATCATCGACAAAGCGCGTAATCCGGGACAAGGTGGGGCGGACGCTAAGCATGACATCGGCATTTGTGACAAAGGGCGTGACGCTCATCGTGAAGCCCACAGGAAGCGTGTTGATATGAGTTTCCACGGTCGTCGAAGTGGCACCACCGGAGGCCGTCGTATTCTCGACATCGATGGTGAAATAAACGCGATTGTCGACGACTTTAAGTAGAGAGGGCTGGTTATTGAGTGCAATGATGCGCGGCTGGGAGTGAATGTTGACATCGCCGTACTCCTGCAACAGCGTCACCGTGGCCCGGGTGAGAGCATCGCTGCTCTGTCTCTGGTGTTCAGCCACCAGCGCCAGTGGCGATGCTCCCAGACTCGCTTCCGTCAGGGTTTGCTCAACCGACCAGTCACCCCGACTGGCCATGCGCTGCCAATTGACCCCGGCCCGATAACTGTTGCTCAGCTCGACCTCGATAACCGTGGCCTCAATCAGGACCTGCCGCTGGCCCCGCGACACCACCCGGTCCAGATAACGCTCGATTGCGCGCTGCTCTGCACGCCCGCCACGCACGCTGACCAGTCCCACATCCCGGTTGACCAGAATTTTATCGCTGTCAAAGGATTCGAGCTGGCTCTCAAGGTTTTGCCAGAATAGATGCTCGCTTTGTTGACTCAGCCGCGGCCGATCGGCACTGCTGTCGGTGCTGCGATCCAGTGCCGTGTCGCGCTCGCTGGTGCGCTCCACATTAACATATGGCACATCGTAGTGACGCCAGTGGGGGCCGTCATCGGTAACCACCAGGGTGTCTCCGCGCCATTCGTAACGCAGGCCGTGACTATCGCCGATGCGCTGGAGAATGTCCGCCACCGTCTGGTCCCGGGCCACCAGCGTCAGCGGTTGATCGAGCTCGCCGTGTACCACCAGATTAAAATCGGCAAGCCGGGCGAGTCTCTCAAGCACTTCGGAAGCCGGCAGTCGGTGAGCGGACAAGCTATAGCGTTCGACCTGCCCGGTTGTCACTTTGGCGGGGGCGTTTGCGGGAATTTCGGACTGGCGGGGCTGTGCCGTATCCACGCCGAGCGGCGTCGACGGCGGCGAGGCCTGGCAGGCGAGCAGGGCCGCGCAAAGCGCACCAATACCCACCTGATTCATGGCGTTTCGATAGTCCATTATCTCTCCCGCCCACCGTCCCTGGCGGGCGTCCTTTTACCGTGTTAGTCCTTGTCCTTGAGACCGAGTCGCTCCATGCGACTGTACAGGGTCGTACGGTTCATCTTAAGCAACTTGGCCACCTTGGACAAGTTGCCGGCTTTGCGCGCCAGTGCCGCTTCGATGAAATCGCGCTCAATTTCCCGCAGATGACCGTCCAGGTCAAACTCGCCACTGGCCAGCTGCATGGCCGGGTCGGGGCGCTCCCCGTCCGGGCCTTGCTCGGGCTCCACTTCGCCTTCGAGCTGCTCCAGGGTGATGGTTTGCTTGGGGTATTTGGTGCCCAGACGAATCACCAGATTGCGCAGCTCGCGTATATTGCCGGGAAAGGCATAGCGCTGCCACAGGGCCCAGGCTTCGTCGCTCAAGGTGAAATCCGGCACCATCCCGGACAATTGTCCGCGGAAGTGCTCGAGCAGCTGATTGCGGTCGTCGCCGCGCTCGCGCAGAGGCGGCACGCGCAGGGTTAGAATGCCGAGGCGGTGGTAGAGGTCCTGGCGGAAGCGGCCCTCGCGGACCTCTTCGCGCATGTTTTTGTTGGTGGCGGCGACGATGCGAGCCTGGGACATGCGGGGACGGGTCTCGCCCAGGCGGTAGAACTCGCCGCTCTCGAGCACGCGCAACAACTTGGCCTGGAGCTCCAGGGGCAATTCGCCCACCTCGTCCATAAACAGGGTGCCTTCGCCAACCGCCTCGAAGAAGCCCGAGTGCTCCTTGTTGGCGCCGGTAAAGGCCCCCTTGGCGTGGCCGAAGAGCTGGGCCTCGAGCAACTCCTTGGTAAAGGCGGCGCAGTTGATTACATAGTAGGGCGCGCCGTTGCGCACACCGCGCTCGTGTAGCTGTTTGGCGATCAATTCCTTGCCGCAACCGGACTCGCCCTCGACCAGCACGGGGAAAGGGGAATCGGCATACTGGCGAATATGCCGATCCAGCTCGGCCATGGTGTCCGACTCACCCACCATGTGGTGAGTGTCCACGCCCCGGGGCACGGGGTCGTCCTCGACCTCGCGCAGCAACAGCTGGTGTTCCAGGCGGGTTTTGAGCAGGCCGGGATCGCAGGGCTTGGGAATGAAGTCGACGGCGCCCAGGGTCATGGCGTGCTGCATGTTGCGCTTTTCGCTCTGCCCAGAGAGGATCAGGATCTTCAGGCTGTCGTCATTGGCCAGCAACTCGCTGACCAGGGCAAAACCCTCTTCGGCGGTGTGGGGGACGGGCGGAAGGCCGAGATCGATCAGGGCAATGGCAAAGGGGCGCGCACTGCGGGCCACCCGTTCGCGGGCCTCTTCACGGGTTTGCGCCGTCTCGACTTCAAAATCCTCGGCGAGAACGAAGCCCAGGGTTTCCGAGATCAGGGGGTCGTCGTCGACCAAGAGTAATTTGGGTTTTGCCATAGCCACTTATCAATGCTTTTATGCAGATTTTCACAGGGGCCCGCGAGTGTCAACGCGGCGCCGGGATTAATGAGTCACCCATGCTTCACATCGCCCTCTACCAGCCCGAGATACCGCCCAATACCGGTAACATCATACGCCTGTGCGCCAATACCGGTTTTCAGCTACACCTGATTCATCCTCTGGGGTTTGAACTCGACGACAAACGACTTCGGCGGGCC
>JBNJGD010000031.1:0-13664 GCA_051747425.1 Pseudomonadota bacterium | reverse complement strand
GTCGTAGCTCGACAGCAGGTCGCGCACTTCCATCTCTACCAGCTCCAGCAGCTCCTCGTCATCGACCATGTCCGCCTTGTTCAGGTAGACAACGATGAAGGGAACGCCCACCTGGCGAGACAGCAGGATGTGCTCGCGAGTCTGGGGCATCGGGCCGTCGGCGGCGTTGACCACCAAAATCGCGCCGTCCATTTGGGCGGCACCGGTGATCATGTTCTTGACATAGTCAGCGTGACCGGGGCAATCAACGTGAGCGTAGTGACGGGTTTCCGTCTCGTACTCAACGTGAGCCGTGGAAATCGTGATGCCACGAGCTTTCTCTTCCGGCGCGTTATCGATCTGATCAAAGGCGCGAGCATCACCACCGTAGGTTTCGCTCAGCACCTTAGTCATCGCCGCTGTCAGGGTCGTTTTACCGTGGTCAACGTGACCAATAGTGCCTACGTTGACGTGGGGCTTTTTGCGTTCAAATTTTTCCTTAGACATCGTCTAAACCTTCACGTTTTATCAAGTTGCAACAACGCCACAACGTGGCACTCAAAAAATGGAGCTCATAACCGGATTTGAACCGGTGACCTCTTCCTTACCAAGGAAGTGCTCTACCGACTGAGCTATATGAGCCCAACCTTGTTCTCACACCGGCCGAAACCAGCGCAAAATCAATTTGTTTGTTGGAGCGGGCAGCGGGAATCGAACCCGCATCATTAGCTTGGAAGGCTAAGGTTCTACCATTGAACTATGCCCGCCTGCCCTTCGCCCTTCCGTGTACTACCAAAGGGGCAAAATATTGGTGGAGGGGGAAGGATTCGAACCTTCGAAGCACGAGGCGACAGATTTACAGTCTGTTGGGTTTGACCGCTCCCCAACCCCTCCACGGGAACCAAGGGCGCGAATTGTGCCCCAAGGGCGGCTGGGCGTCAACAACCGCCGGGCGCATTCGCGCTTTGTCTCGCACCCTCCGCCAACACCGGAGCTGGTGCAGTGACAAAAAAACCCTCCTGGCGGGAGGGTTTTGCAAATATGGAGCCGGCGATAGGAGTCGAACCTACGACCTACTGATTACAAGTCAGTTGCTCTACCAACTGAGCTACGCCGGCGTACTGACGGGACCACATCCTGACAGCGAGCGGCGATTCTAGGCAAACTTGCCCAAGCGGTCAACTCCCGCTTTGCACCGCTAACGGCGCTCGCAGTCGCGCTGGATGCGCTGAACATCCTCCACGCCCTCGGTGGCCTCCCGCAACAACTGCTCCACCGACTCACCCCGCGGGCCCTCATAATCCACCCACTGGATCTCGCTGTCGCGGTAGCGCACCTCAATCTCGGCCTCATAACCCAGATTGCGCAGGCGCGCCAGCCGCTTGATGGCACCCCGCTTTTGTGTAAACAGCCCCAGGGAGATGCCATTGACCTTGTCGTTGGGGTTGGTGATCACGAAGTTGTCGTCGACACCCCGATCGCGCAGCTCGGCGGCCAACTCGTAAGCCGACTCGCTGTTCTCCAGCGGCGCAATGAAGACACGGTACCCACTGGGCACCTGCTCCGTAGCCGAACGCCAGCTGACCTGGGCGCCATCGGTGGACAGCAGCTTGACCGCCCGCCGCGCCTCCTCGCTGTCAACAAAGGGGCCGAGGGTAATGCAGACCGCCGGCTTTTCCACCGTCTCCGGCTCCGGCGCGGGCTCCGGCTTTGCCGGGGACTCAGCCTCCTCGGTGTCAGCGTCTTCCGGGTCAGCTTCCTCATCCTCCGCCTCCCTTGCGGGCACCGCGGAATCCGCCGTCTCACTGCGGTCAGACTTTTCCGCCTTGTCCGCCTTGTCCGCCTTGTCCGCTTTGGCGGCCGGCGGCCTGTCCATTTCCGACAACAACACCAGCTCGCCACCGGGGAGCTGCGGTACACGCTGGTCCCGGGCACGGCGATCATTCTCGGCGTTGTACCACCACAAACCGGCAACGAGATTGGCCAGCAACAGCAGCAGCAAGAGATATTTCATCGTTCACCCATCGGTTTGGCCAGGCGCACCCAGTCGAGCATGCCCCGGGCGATCCAGTCGGGATCGTGGTGCGCATCCGCGATCGTCAGGGCATTGTACACCAGCCGACCATCCCCGCCCGTCACCAGACAGCACAACGCGCCCAACTGCTCTTCCCACTCCCGGTAAACCGACTCTATGGTCGCCACCTGGGCCCGCAAGGTGCCGGCGGCAATGGCCTCGTCAGTGTTCTCCCCCAGGGCCGTTCGCGAACCACTCGCCTCGGGCAGCTGCGCCGTGCGCCGATGAAGGCTCTCGCGCATGGTCCACAGCCCGGGCAAAATCAGGCCCCCGCGGTGGCGACCTTCCGCATCGATCACATCCAGCGTGGTGGCCGTTCCGGCATCT
The DNA here is from genome assembly GCA_051747425.1 of Pseudomonadota bacterium. Taxonomy (GTDB): domain Bacteria; phylum Pseudomonadota; class Gammaproteobacteria; order HTCC5015; family HTCC5015; genus HTCC5015. The sequence continues at coordinate 11,284 of JBNJGD010000031.1, read as the reverse complement.
ACGACCAGGGACGCCCCCGGCAAGTGGCAGCGCGCCGCCAAAACGGCCAACCAGCGATCCACACCCAACTGTTCCGGATACTCATAGCAATGCACCAGCCCAACCTCGCGGGCGGTGTCTATGTAGCGCAAGTCGACACCGGCCCAGGCCAGGCGATCCGACAGCGCCGATAACAAGGTGGCGTTACCCACCACCGAGACCCAGGCTTCGGTCACACCCTCCAGGGGCAGTGCGCGAAAATTCCCGGCCTCTGTCCCGGGCACCAGGGCGCCACCGCGAAGCAGCGCCTCGCCATCGGCCAGCCACCACTTAAGGCGGGTATTGCCCAAGTCCAGCAACAGTTTCAGCGACATCTCAAAGAGACCTCTCCCGAGTGAACGGCGCGCTCGCCGTGGTTCGTTTGCAACCGCAATGCGCCCTGGTCGTCGACGCCGAGGCAGCGACCGCTGTGCAGCACTCGGCCGTCCAACTCAACCACGACCTCTCTGTCCTGCCAGGCGTGGCGCGAAAGCCAGCGCTGGCGCCACGGTTCAAAGCCGCCAGTGGCAAAAGCCTCGATCAGCGCCCACAGGGAATCGAGCGCCCGCAGCAACAGGCGCTGCCGACCGCCAGCCACCGACGCGGGCAAATCGAGTGTCGAAGCCCCGAGAGCCAGCAGCTCCGGGGACAACGGGCCGGTGTTAAGCCCCACGCCCAACAGGACGCGACTGGGCCCGTCGGCCTCGCCACTCACTTCGAGCAGAATACCGCCAAGCTTGGCATCGTTGAGCAATATATCGTTGGGCCACTTCAGGGAGGGAGCCACTCCGCACTCATCGGCAATAACATCCGCCACAGCGGCGCCACAAGCCAGACTGAGACCGCCCAGACGCGACGGCGGACAATCCAGATCGGCGGCCATGGTCCACCAGAGACCGCGGGCAAAGCCACTGTGCCACTGGCGCCCGCGGCGCCCTCGCCCGCCGGACTGCCCTTCGGCCACCACCACCAGTGGCGGCGACCGCCCCTGCAGCTCCCGCCGAACCTCTGCCTGGGTCGAGTCCACCAGAGGGCGATATGCCAGGGGAACGGGAGCCGACGCTCGCAAGGGTTCCGGTTGCAACAAATCCAGGGGGGCCGGCAAACAATACCCCTCACCCGGCATCGCCTGGATCGCCAGCACAGGATCTCCCGTTCGCCGACATTGGGCCACCTGCTTCCAAACAGCGGCCCGGCTGACCCCCAGTGACCGCCCCAGCGACTCTCCGGAGCGGCAATGACCATCCGCCAACTGGCGCAGCAGAGCCATGGGCAATTCGCTCACTCCGCCGCCGGCCCCAGCCAGGCGCGGCGAACCTCCACCCCGCCCTCGCGAGGCGTAAGCCGGGCCGCCGTTTTCGGCGGCGCCCAAAGGGGCAAGTCCACTACCCGCAGTTCATCGCGGCGAAAGGCGTGCAGGGGCACGACTTCACCGACCGGATAGGCTGCCAGCCGCGACTCGATGTCCGCAGCACTCACTCTCAACCCATCGAGAGCGACCAGAATATCGCCGGCGGCCAGGCCGGCCCGATGCGCGGCCTCACCTTCGTAGACCACCTGCACTTTGGCGGCACCTGCCCACTCCGGAGCGGCCACCACCCGGGCACCCAAAGCCGGCTTTTCACCGTCAGCCCGGCCCTCGCCGGCGCCGCCCCAGTCGTTCTGATGCCCCGGCGCCCGCCACTGCAAATCCACACCCAACTCCGCCAGTGCGGAGGCGACATCCGGGTCCTCTGTGGAACCGACCCAGTGCGCCAGCTTTTCTGCCACTTCATCGCCAGCCAGCTCCGCCACCAGAGCCTCGATATCACCTTCCTCGACGCCAACAGATCCGTGGCGGGACCAGAGCTGCTCCATCAACTCGTCCAGAGAGCTGGCCCGGCGGCGCATGGCCGCATCCAGGCAAAGGGCGATTACCGCCCCCTTGGTGTAGTAGCTGGCAATGGCGTTGGGGGCATTTTCATCCTGCTTGTAGAAACGCGTCCAGGCGTCAAAGCTGGAATCACTGACACTCTGGCGGTGGCGGCCCTTGCCGCGCCATACCCGCGACAGGGTCTGGGCCAGTTGCTCCAGGTAGTCGTCGCGGGCAATCAGACCACAGCGCACCAGGGCCAGATCGTCGTAATAGGAGGTGATACCCTCGAAGGCCCACAGCAAGCGGGTGTGTGACTCGGCCTCCAGCTGATAGGGGGAAAACGCCGCCGGCTTGATGCGCTTGACATTCCAGCTATGGAAATACTCGTGGCTGCACAAGCCGAGGAAGTTTCGGTAATCGCGACCAATGCCCTCTTCGCCCTCTACAGGCAGGGCTTCGCGCTTGGTCATCAGCGCAGTGGAGGCCCGGTGCTCAAGGCCGCCATAACCATCGCCCACCACCATGGTCAAAAAGACATAGCGATCCATGGGTGCCGACCCGCCAAAAAAGCGAATGTGGTGTTCACAGATCTTCTTCAAATCGCGGCACAGGCGATCCATGTCGGCGCGGTGGCGACCGGTGAGAACAATCTCGTGGGGCACGCCACAGGCCTCAAAGGTGGCCACATCAAAAGTACCCATCTCCACGGGGTGGTCGACCAGCTCATCGTAGTGGTCGGCACGGAAGCGGCCAAAACCGTAGGCTTCGCCATCCACCCTCTGTAATGCCGTGGCCACTTGCCAGCCTCCGCAACGCTCGTCCCGGGGCGGCTCTATGGTGACCCGACAGGGACTGGCAGACTGTCCGACGACCTCGAGAAACACCGATGTGCCATTGAAAAAACCGTGGGTCATGTCCAGATGTGCGGCGCGCACCGATAGGTCCCAGGCGTAAACGCGGTAGCGAACATCCAGCGCCCCCGGCGCCGGCGCACAGCGCCAGGTACTCTTGTCTTCCCGCGACACCGCCAGATCGGCGCCGCCACTGATGGCGGACAGCTCGACGATGTGGCGGGCGAAGTCGCGAATCATGTAACTGCCCGGAATCCAGGCCGGCAAGCGCAGGCGCTGGCCCTCGGGATCCGGCTCGGGTATGTGCAGGGTGACATCGAAATAATGCGCCGCAGGATCGGCGGGACACAAGGTGTAGTCGACAGGATTCATACTGCTTCCGGCTTGGGTTAAAGAGACTGGTAAGCGACCCACTGGTCGCGGCCGCGCTCCTTGGCCAGGTAAAGTGCGCTATCCGCCTGATCCACCAGCTTGCCACTGAGCACCGAGGGCTCGGCGATGGCGTCACCGGTATTGACCGTAGCACTGCCCATGGAGACGGTCATGGGAATCCGCACACTTCGACCGAGCTCGCAGGGCGTCTGCCTGAACAGTTCGAGAATGCGCTCGGCACAATCCCGTGCACCCGCCTCATCGGCGGCGGGCATGATAACGCCAAACTCCTCACCGCCCAGTCGCGCCACCACATCGGACTCGCGTACCGCCTGATTCAACAGGTTGGCCGCGTGCATCAGGGCGACATCACCGCCAGTGTGACCGTACTGGTCATTGATGGTCTTGAAGTGATCGACATCTATATAGAGACAACTCAGAGGCTCTTCATGACGCTGGGCCCGGTGCAACTCGTCGCCCAGTCGCTTGAAAAAGTAGCGGCGGTTGCGAACCTGGGTCAGGGAGTCAATCAGCCCCATCAACTGCACCCGCTCAAGATGGATGGCGTTCTGCACACAGACGGCAACGATCGCCCCCAGACGGGAGATAAAATCGGTGGCCATATCACTGCTGTAGCGCTGTGGATCGACACTGCCCAGGGCGATAAACCCGATCAACTCCTCACGCCGCACCAGCGGCAGCAGGGCGAGACTTTCGACATCCTCGGCGTACTCACCCAACAGCTGGGCGTGCTCATCGCCCGCCGGGCCCACATAGGGCTCGCGGGGCAGGGTTTCCAGGTGTTTGATGGATTCGTAGTCATCGATAAAAAAGACATTGCGCGACAGGCGCTCATTAAACTCGCTGTCTCTCGGCTGCGTCTCTTCAAGAAATTCCTTGAGCTGACGGCCCTGATCGACCAGAGTCAGGGTAACCGCACGAAGGTTGAACTGGCGGCGGTAATCCTCAACGAGGATATTGCACACCTCGTAAAACGAATCGGCATTGAGCAATTTCTCCTCCATCGCCTGGAGGTGAATCAGCTTCTCTTCATTGAGCCTGGCCTCGCGCAGCAATGTCGCCAAATCCATGGCTGGCGCCTGCTCTGCCACGCTTTTGTCGTCTTCTTCACTCGAACTCATCATCGCGGTTACACCATTGTGCTTTAGTCACGCCGCCCGCTTGGGTAAACTGGAGATTCCACAGTCGACTCGGCAGGGCGATAATGTATCGAACACTATCACTAAGCGCTTTAATAATTAAGCACAAACCGGGATTGCCCAATGGACGCCATTGAGAACCTGATCGGGCGCCGCTCGACGCCGGCCAAACGGCTCACTGAACCCGCACCGGACGACCGCGAGCTGGACACCCTGTTTCGAGCCGCTGTCACGGCCCCGGATCACGGCCAGCTTCAACCCTGGTCGTTTATCGTCATTCGCGGCGAAGCGCGCCAGCGGCTGGGCGACCTTTTCGCCGAGGCCTACCAGATGCGCGACCCCGAAGTCGACAGCGAGGCACTGGAAAACTACCGCAACAAACCCCTGCGCGCACCGCTGATCATCGCCGTTGTGGCTCGCATCACACCGGGGAACCCCAAGGTACCGGAACAGGAGCAAGTACTCTCCGCCGGCTGCGCCGCCGAGCACATACAGCTGGCCGCCCGGGCCATGGGCTACGGTTCGATCTGGCTGACCGGCATCAACACACGCGACTGGAAGGTCTGCGAGGGCCTCGGTCTCGGCTTTGACGACAAGCTGGTGGGCTACCTGTACCTGGGCACGCCGCCGGAGAGCGCAGCGGCGCCCGAGCGACCCGAGCCATCCACCTTTGTCCGCGAGTGGAGCGAACCCTGCGCCGGCGAGGAGACTGCCATCTAATGTTCCGGAGCGCACTCATCGCACTGCTTCTGCTGCCACTCTCTGTCGCTGCAGAGGAGACCTATATCTACCAGGAAGACGACGGTACCCGCTGGTTCACCGACCGGCCAATGCGTGGCGAAGGCTGGACCTTTATCGATAAATTTGGCCGCCCCACCGCCACTCGCTCCTGCAAGGGCATGACCGAGGACAAGCTGGCCGACCGGGCCGAGCGCTACGCTCGCCTGATCCAGCGCTACGCCGGTGAGCACCGGCTCGACCCCCTTCTGGTGCGCGCCGTTATGCGCGTTGAGAGCTGCTTTGACCGCCGGGCGGTGTCCCGCGCCGGGGCACAGGGGCTCATGCAATTGATGCCCAAGACCGCCCGGCATTTGGGCGTGCTCGACAGCTTTGACGCCCACCTCAACATCGAGGCCGGCACCCGCTACCTGAGCCGGATGCTAAAACGCTTTGACGGCAACCTGACACTGGCTCTCGCGGCCTACAACGCCGGTCCCCACAATGTGGAAAAATACGGTGGCGTGCCGCCCTTTCGAGAGACGCAAAAGTATGTCGAGCGAATCGACCGCTACTACAAGCGCTACCTCAGTGAGGGACAGCAGCTGCAGGCTGGCACAGACACTAGCGACTGATAATGTCTTTTAACTCGCGCCACACCTGTCGACCCAGATAGCGCAGGTCTTCCCACTTGTGGCTGCCCTCCTCAATGTAGTCCTCGAGGTGGTCAATTTCCTTGTGCTGAGCCTTGATACGGGCTTTTTCCAGCTTTCCCTCATAGCGCTCCAGCTCCTTTTGCGCCTCGGTCACGCGTCTTTCCAGTTGCTTCACTTTTTTGGCTTTCTTGCTCATGGCGTCCTCCGAATTACAACAGCGATGTCACTGCAATCAGCAGCGCGGGCAAGACAAAGAACACGCCCAGTACATAGGCCAGACCGTATAGCTTGCGCTCGGCTGACACTTCAGCCAGCCACTCGGCGCCGCGAATCGGCCAGTCGCGCACCCGGGGCAGACTGTACAACACGGCCACTGCAATCACATTATAGAAAAAGTGCACCAGAGCGATCTGCAGGGCGAACTGGGCGTACTCGTTGGTGATCGCCAGCGAGGCCAGCAGCGCGGTAATGGTGGTGCCGATATTGGCGCCGAGGGTAAACGGGTAGATTTCCCGCAAGGTGAAAACCCCGGTGCCGGCCAGCGGCACAATCAGGCTAGTGGTGGTCGACGAAGACTGCACCAACACCGTCACCGTCGCCCCCGAGGCAATACCCGTCAGCGGCCCGCGACCCACCGCCGAATGCAGCGCCGCCTTGGCCTTGCCCACCATGACATAACGCAGCAAACGGCCTATCAGCATGATACTGAAAAAGATAATGGCCACACCCAGCAAGACCATCACGACCGCCCCGGTCTTGCCCGGCAGGGGCGAAGCGACCAGAAAATCCTGCAGGCCGCCGATCACCGGCTTGGTCAGGGGCTTGATGAAGTTGAAATCCTTGATGCTGACCACGGCGTCGGCACCGGCGAAGAAGCCCGAGACCCAAAGACTCAACTTGCCCAGCAGGCCAAACATCAGCTCCAGAGGCAGCAACAGCACCACGGCCATGAGGTTAAAGAAGTCGTGAACCGTGGCAGCGGCAAAGGCCCGACGAAACTCCTTTTTCTTGCGAATGTGGCCCATGGACACCAGCGTATTGGTCACCGTGGTACCGATATTGGCCCCCATGATCATGGGCACCGCCTCGGGCACCGGCATGCCACCGGCCACCAGGCCGACAATCACCGAAGTCACCGTGGACGAGGATTGGACGAGCACCGTCGCCAGCACCCCCACCAGCAGACCGACGAAGGGGTTATTGGCAAACTCGAACAGGGCCGCCGCTCCCTCGGCACCGCCCGTAACCCACTTGAAGCCCGAGCCGACCATGCTCACCGCCAGCAGCACCCCGTACACCGACAAGGCGATTCCCAACCAGGCGCGCCAGTTGCCGCCCTCAGTGTGTTCTGTCATCTGTGTCTCGCTCATGGGGCGGGATTATCCCATATGACACTTTTATGACACAGCCTTCCGGCCCAAAAATACAAAAAAAAGAGGGGCGCCGCAGCGCCCCTCCTCATCTAGTGCAGTGCTCTGCCCTGGACTAGTTGCCCAGGAACACGCCCTTGTAAGCGGTGTACATGGAGGCGATCAGAACCGGAGCTACCACAAACACACCCAGCCCGAGAGGAATCAGGGCCACAATATAGAGCAGAAGGCCGATGATGCCGTACCAGAGGAAGGGCAGGATGTTTTTGAGACAGCCCTTGAAGCTGAGCTTCATGGCCTCAATGGCCGGCTTGTCGTTGAGGACCACCAGTACCGGGGCGAACCAGTAGGCCATGATGACGGGAATGACAAACAGAAGCATGACCAGGATGCCAAGCGCCGCCAGAAACCCGATCTCGGCACCAGCTTGCCCTGTCGAACCCGCCGAAAGGCCACCCAGCATCATGATCACAGCGCCGGGAATAACGGACAAGAAAAGAAAAACACCATAGAGCAAACCAACCAAAACCAGCTGGCCGGAATTTTTGGAAAAGCCGGCAAACAGATGACCCACCGTCAGCTCCTCGCCGCGGTCCACCGCCTGGGCGCCGAGCATCAGGCCACCAATCAGCACAGGGCTGAGCAGCAATGTAGCCACCTGTCCGATCAGGGGCACCAGGCTGAGCACGGCCATCACCACCACAAACAGAATGAAATTGACAATCCAGATCAGCCAAGCCGGCTTGAACAGATCAAAACCCGCTGCGATCCAGGTCCAGCCGGCCCCGATGGCGTTGCCCCGGGGCTCGGGCACTTGTGTGGATTCAGTGGTACTTGTCTGGCTATTTTGTTCCTCAGTCATCGTCCTTCTCCGTCATAAATTTTGTTGAATACAGCTTGAGCGACCGAGTCTACCACCGCAGGGGCACGGGCGTCATTCCTTGTTGATCGGCGCCAAACTCCCGCCACAACTCACGGTAGCTGCGCTTAGCGACGGGGTGGATCCTGTCGCCGATCAGCTCGGCCAGCGGACAGAGGACAAAGGCGTATTTGAGGATCTCGTCCCGTGGCAGCACCACGCCATCGAAGTCGCCCGTCTCGTCGCCGTAGAGCAGCAAATCGAGATCGATCACACGGGAGGAGAATTTGGGCTGGCTGCGATCGCGCCCCTGCTCGGCCTCGATCCGGCGCAGGAAGCGTGCGGTGGGCAGTACCCCCATATCGCTGTCAAAGCCCACCACCAGATTGAGGAAATCGTCCCCTTCGAATCCCACGGCGGGATTTTGATAAACCGTGGAGACGGCCAGCTCGCCAAATTCGGACTCAAGGCTGCGCAGAGCCGTGACCACCTGGCGCTCGGCATCGCGGTTGGAACCGATGCTGACATAAGCCCTTTGACTCATGACTCGCGGCGCCCGCGCTCGATCACCACGCCCACTTCCTCGGAACCGCGCACGGCCCCCGGCTTGCCCAGTTTGAGGCGCAGCCACGGGGTAGGAAACTCCGCCAATACCAGGGCGGCAATCGCCTCGGCCAGCTTCTCTACCAGCTCGAAATCGCTGTCGCGGACAAACTGAATAATCCGCTTGGCCACAGCCTTGTAATCCAGAGTGTCCTCAATGCGGTCGGAGCGCGCCGCGCGGGCGATATCGGTGGCCATTTCAAGGTCCAGACTGACGATTTGCCGGATCTCGCGCTCCCAGTCGTAAATGCCAATAATGGTGTCGATGCGAAGATCGCGAATGTAGACTATATCCATCTTTATTCCCCGTGTTTTGCCGCCGCACACTACCCCAAACCGGACGGGTGCGCCAGACGGCGCGGAAAAAGGCGGCACTGACGCTTGAGCGGACCCCGGGAATGCGGTATTATCCGCGACCTTTTACGATTAACTGGCCTGCAAGCGCCTCCGGAAAAATGGCGGGGCTCGCAGACAACCTCAAGCAAACAACTGGGTATCGACATGTCCAAAGTATGCCAAGTGACGGGAAAGCGCCCGGTCAGCGGTCACAATGTCTCTCACTCCAACATCAAGAGTAAGCGCCGTTTCCTGCCCAACCTGCAGACACACCGCTTCTGGGTTGAGAGCGAGAATCGCTTCGTAAAGCTGCGCATTTCCACCAAAGCCATGCGCATCATCGACAAGAAGGGCATCGACGCAGTGCTGAAAGACCTGCGCGCCCGTGGCGAAAAGGTTTAAGGAGCGCACATCATGCAAGAAAAGATTCGTTTGAACTCCTCAGCGGGCACCGGTCACTTCTACACCACGACCAAAAACAAGCGCAACATGCCCGAAAAGATGGAAATCAAGAAGTACGACCCCGTCGTGCGCAAGCATGTCATCTACAAGGAAGGCAAAATCAAGTAAGCCTTGCCCGGGTGACCGCCCCAAGATCCAAAAGCCCGCCTTCAGGCGGGCTTTTTTGTGCTCGAATTCCGGTTCTTTTCATGCCGTTTCAACCCGGTTCGGTTCACTCGCTGTCCGCTTCCCCGGCATCCTCCTCGGTTTTATCGAGATAACTGCCGATGTCGGCGCGGCCGTGTCCACGCGGATCCGATGCGGCGGAGACCTCGCCACTCTCCCGGTTCCAGATCAGCAGCTGCATATTGCCGTAGCTGCGTGACATTTCCTTGATTCGATGCCCCTTCAACTGCAGTTCCAGCTGTTGGTTGCGATCCAGGGCACCGGGCTCGTACTCAATCTCGTCGGGGCGAAACTGGTGATGAAGGCGCGGAGCGGCGACAATCGAGGCGGCCTCTTCGCCACGGTAAAAGTCCAATGCCGCACGCAATACCATGGTAATGATGCGACTGCCTCCGGGGGTACCGAGCACAGCCAGGCGATCATCGTGCTCAAGGAAAGTGGGCGTCATGCTGGAGAGCATACGCTTGCCGGGCTCAATGGCATTGGCTTCGCCACCAACCAGGCCGTAGACATTGGGCTCGCCGGGTTTGCTGGCAAAATCGTCCATTTCATCGTTCAACAACACACCCGTGCCGGGGGCAATAAAACCGGAGCCGAAGGGGTAGTTGATCGACAGCGTCGCCGCCACGCGATTGCCCTGTTTGTCGATCACCGAAAAGTGAGTGGTATCGCGGCCACCGCGTTCGGGCGCCAACCCCGGCAACGCCTCACTCGGGGTGGCCCTGTCGAGACGAATGGAAGCGGCCAAACCCGCGGCGTAGCGGGGGTCAAGCAACCGCTCGAGCGGCATGTCGACAAAGTCGGGGTCACCCAGATAGGCCGCACGATCGCGATAGGCGCGCCGCATCGCCTCCACCTGCAGGTGAACGGCACGATGGTCACCGGCGTGAACCCAATCGGCGGGAAAGCGGGCCAAAATATTGAGCATCTGCATGAGCACTACGCCACCAGAGGATGGCGGGGATGCCGCCGTCACCCGCATTCCCCGATACTGTCCCACAACCGGCTTGCGCTCAACGACGCGGTAGTCCGCCAGGTCTTGCAACTGCCAGATCCCCCCGGCCTCACTCACGCCGGCCACCAGGGTCTCGGCCAAATCACCCCGATAAAAAGCCTCGGCTCCGTCTTCGGCAATGGCTTTTAGCGTCGCCGCCAGATCCTGTTGAACCAGAATTTCACCGCTGGTCGGCAAATCGCCACTGTTGAAGAAAATTTCGGCAGCCGCAGGAGATGCGGCCACTGCCTCTCGGCGAAAGCGCAACATGGCAATCAGCTTGTCATCAAATGGCACGCCCTCTTGAGCGAGCTCAATGGCCGGCGCCAGCAATTCATCGAGCGGCATGCTGCCACACTCCCGGCTCAGGTAATCCAGAGCAGCGGGGGTACCGGGAATGCCTGCCGCCAGCGGGCCGTCGATGGCCCGGTCGCGAACAAACTTGCCGTTGCGGTCCAGATACATGTCCCGGGACGCGGCTTGCGGAGCCACCTCCCTGGCATCGAGCATTACCGGGTCGCCCTCGGCGGGCCCGATCAGGTAAAAGCCACCGCCACCGAGGCCGGAGCCATAGGGCTCCACCACGGCCAGGGCGGCTGTGATGGCGGCGGCGGCGTCACAGGCATTGCCACCGCGGGAGAGAACCTTCTGTCCCACTTCGGTAGCCAGCGGGTGAGCCGACGCCACCGCGGCCTGTTTGGGCAAGTCGGCCCAGGCTGGCGCGCAGGCCAACACGCTTGCCACCACTAAAACCCTCCAGCCTCGCTGAATCATGACCTATCCCTCTGTTGGCTCGGTATGACCAAGATCAACCAGCCGCTGGTACTTGACCAGCAACTCCTCACGGGTTTCGTCGTGGCATGCCG
>JBNJGD010000030.1:0-16080 GCA_051747425.1 Pseudomonadota bacterium | reverse complement strand
AAGAGCCAGGGCGTACTGGCGCAAATAAGCGAGGACGGTGAGGTGCGTATCGCCTACCGGCCCGATGCCGGGGCCTTTGCCCTGGCCGAGGTGCGCCGGCGCTACCCCGAGATTGCCGGCTGGGAAGAACTGGACCCCGAGTTGTTCGAAGCCCAGCTGGCCACCCAGTACGAACGCGCCAATAACAACGCCAGCGAGGTCATGGACGACCTGGGCGAGAGTCTCGACTTGTCCCAGGTGGCCAGCTCCATGCCCGAGCCCGAGGACCTGCTGGAGTCCCAGGACGACGCGCCCATCATCCGCCTGATCAACGCGATTCTCACCGAGGCCATCAAGTCCGGCGCCTCGGATATCCATATTGAGCCCTTTGAGCGGGAGCTGGTGGTGCGTATGCGCGTCGACGGCGTTCTGCGCAAGGTGCTGTCGCCGCCGCGCTCCATCGCCGCCCTGGTGATTTCCCGCATCAAGGTGATGTCGGACATGGACATCGCCGAGAAGCGGGTGCCCCAGGATGGCCGGATTTCCCTGCGCGTGGCCGGGCGAAATGTCGATGTCCGCGTGTCGACCCTGCCCGCCGGTCACGGCGAGCGGGTGGTGATGCGTATTCTCGACAAACAGGCCGGGCGCCTCGATCTCGACGAGATCGGCATGGAGCCGTCGGTATTGCAGCGTTTTCGCCGCCTGATTCAGATGCCCCACGGGATTCTGCTGGTTACCGGACCCACCGGCTCGGGCAAAACCACCACCCTTTACTCGGCGCTGAGCACGCTCAACAGCGTGGTGCGCAATATCCTTACCGTCGAAGACCCCATTGAGTACTACCTCGACGGCGTCGGCCAGACCCAGGTCAACACCAAGGTTCACATGACCTTTGCCCGGGGCCTGCGCGCCATCCTGCGCCAGGATCCGGATGTGGTGATGGTGGGCGAGATTCGCGACCTGGAAACCGCCGAGATCGCCGTTCAGGCTTCCCTGACCGGCCACCTTGTACTCTCGACTCTGCACACCAACACCGCCGTGGGTGCGATGACCCGCCTGCGCGACATGGGCGTGGAACCCTTTTTGCTCTCCTCGTCACTGATTGGCGTGCTGGCCCAGCGCCTGGTGCGCGTGCTCTGCCCGGAGTGTCGCCAGCCCCACGAGGCCACCGAGGGCGAGCTGGAACTACTGCGCATGCCCACCACGGAAACGGCCACGATCTACAGCCATGAGGGTTGTGAACACTGCAACCACAGCGGCTATGTTGGCCGCCGCGGCATCTACGAGCTGATCGAAATCAACGAGGCAGTGCGCGGCATGATTCACGACGGTGCCAGCGAGAGCGAGATCGAACGCGAGGCCCGCCGCCTGACCCCCAGCATCCACAGCGACGGGCGTAAACTGGTTCTGGAAGGCGTCACTACCCTCGATGAAGTACTGCGCGTGACACAGGAGGTCTGATTGCGTGTCGGCCTTTGACTACACAGCGCTGGACGCCAGGGGCAAAACGGTCAAGGGCGTGCTCGAGGGCGACAGCCCCCGCCAGATTCGCCAACAGTTGCGCACCCGCTCACTGACGCCGCTGACCATTGATGAAACCCGCGACCAGAGCGCGACCAGCCGCTTTTCTCCGGGCGGCGGTCGCCGCCTCAGTCCCACCGACCTGACCCTGGTGACGCGCCAGCTGGCCACTCTGGTCAAGTCCGGTCAGCCCATTGAAAAAGCCCTGCTGTCGGTGAGCAAACAGACCGATAAACCGCGCACCAAATCCCTGTTGGTGGCCATTCGCGGCAAGGTGCTGGAGGGGCAATCCCTGGCCCAGGCCTTCGGCGCCTATCCCAATGTGTTTCCCGAGATCTACCGCTCCACCATTGCCTCCGGTGAAGCTTCCGGGCACCTCGACACGGTTCTGATGCGTTTGGCCGATTACGCCGAGCGCCGCCACGAGATGTCGAAGAAGCTGTTCGAGAGCCTGATGTATCCGGTGGTGGTGGTGGTGATGTCGGTGCTGATCCTGTCGCTTCTGCTGGTTTGGGTGGTGCCCAAAATCGTCGGCGTGTTCGAATCCAACGACGCCGAACTGCCACTGCTCACCCAGCTTATCATCGGCCTTAGTAACGCCGTACAATCGGGCTGGTGGCTGATCATACTGCTGGTAATCGGGGCGGTGTTCGCCTGGCGCTGGTATCTGAAGGACGAACGCCGCCGCTATCACTACCACCGCCTGATATTGCGCACCCCGTTGATTGGCTCCTTGAGCCGGGGACGCAATGCCGGTGCCTTTGCGCGGACTCTGGGCATTCTCACCGGCAGCAGTGTGCCGGTGCTCGAGGCCATGCGCATCGCCTGTGAGGTGGTCACCAATCTGCCCATGCGCTACGCCATTGAAGAGGCCGCGATGCGGGTCAAGGAGGGCGCCGGGATCAGTGAGTCGCTGGAAAAGAGCGGCCAGTTTCCCGGCATGATGCTGCACCTGATCGGCTCGGGGGAGGACAGCGGCGCCCTGGACGAAATGCTAATCAGTGCCGCCGACTACCAGGAGATGGAAGTTCAGGCCAAGACCTCGGCCATGATGGCCATCTCCCAGCCCCTGGTGATTGTCGCCCTGGGGGCGCTGGTCATGCTGATTATGGCGGGCATTTTGATGCCGATTTTCGACATGAACCAGTTGCTGACCAGTTAGGGCCTGTTAATGGCCCTGGCGGCCTGACCACAGGCGGCGCAGGCCGTCACACAGCCAGGCGGCGACAAGGCCGCCGGCCGCGCCGTAGGCGTGAGCCTCGACAATGACATGGCCGCCGGCGGTGATTTCGGAGCCGGGCATCGGGCCGACGACCAGCTCGTAGCCGAGCTTGGTCAGGGTCAGGGTGGCGACGACACCGGCAAAGAGCCGATCGTGGCGCCACTCGCGCCAGCTGCCGGCGAGTATAATGCCGTGCAGGCTGCCGGAGAGACCGACATACCAGTGCATGTTCGGCAGGAAATGCTCGACGCCCAGGCCCACGATGAGGGAGGCGAAGAGGACAATAAACAGCCATTCGACCGTCGCGTAGCGGCGGCCGAACATCAGCCACATGAGGCCCAGGGCGCCCATGTTCATGGCGTAGTGGGCCCAGCCCAGGTGGGTGAAGTTGGCGCTCAGCCAGCGCCAGTACTGGCCGTCGTCAACGAGCTGGCGGTCGTAGACCAGCCACTCGGCAATGGGCCCCAGCTGGGCTACGGCACAGAGCGCCATCAGGGCCAGGGCCGGGGCGTTGTTACGCAGGAATGCGTTGAGGGGTTTGAACCAGTTCATGTTCGTCGGTGTCCAGAGTGCGGGGCGCCGCGTTGATAGAAACTGCACAGAGCATACAAGATTGCACAGTCATTTAGGTAGGAGAAAACAATGCAAGGCAAAAACACAGCGAGTCATAGGCTCGGCAACAGGCAGAGTGGTTTCACCCTGATCGAGATCATGGTGGTAGTGGTAATCATCGGTATTTTGGCCGCCACGGTAGTGCCCAAGCTGTTTGGCAATGTCAGTGAAGCCCAGCGTACCAAGGCCAAGTCCGATATTGAGGCCATCGGCACGGCGCTGAATCTCTACAAGCTGGAGAACTTTGACTACCCGACTACCGACCAGGGGCTCAAGGCGTTGGTGAGCAAGCCCACCAGCGGTCCCGAGCCGCGCAACTGGAAACCCAAGCTGGACAAGGTGCCCAAGGACCCTTGGGGTCGCGAGTACCAGTATCTGAGCCCCGGTGAGCACGGCGATTACGACCTCTACTCCCTGGGCAAGGACGGCCGCCCGGGTGGTGAGGGCGAAAACGCCGACATCACCAGCTGGGAGTAAGCGCGATCCCGGCCCC
Source organism: Pseudomonadota bacterium (assembly GCA_051747425.1). GTDB lineage: Bacteria > Pseudomonadota > Gammaproteobacteria > HTCC5015 > HTCC5015 > HTCC5015. The sequence continues at coordinate 12,253 of JBNJGD010000030.1, read as the reverse complement.
GACGGCTCCAGCCCCGCACCGCTGGCACGACTCCCGGGGTTTTACCCTGATCGAGTTGCTGGTGGTGCTGCTGATCGGCGTGATGCTGATTACCCTGACGGTGATCAGCGTCAACGCCGGCCTGGGTGATCGTCCGGGCCGAGAGGCCGTGCGCCGCCTCCACGCCCTGCTGCAGGTGGCCTCCGAGGAGGCCATCCTGTTTAATCGCTCCCTGGGGGTGCGGTTTGAGCCCGACGGCTATACCTTTTACCGTCTGGAAGAAGTCGAGTTGCCCAGGGAGGAGACCGCCGAGAGCGGCGGCAATCCCTTCCTGCCCGACAGCGGTGACGATCGCCCCGACCTGCCGCCACCCACGGAGAAGCGCTGGGTGGCCCTGGAGGGTGACGAGATGCTCAAGCCCCGGGAATTGCCGGAATCCCTGGAGATCCACCTGGATCTCGAGGATGCGCCGGTCTCGCTGGAGCGTTCGTCCCTGAATGTGCGCGACGACGAGGACGAGCGAATAAAACCCCAGCTGTTTATTACGCCGGACGGCGAAGTGGCTCCGGACTTTGAACTGGAGATTCGCGACCGCACGGACATGGCTGCTCCTCGCTACTACCTGACCATCAACCGCGAGGGTGAACTGGCTTGGCGGGAGGAAGCGTCGTGAACCGACCGCAGCGTGCTTTCACCTTGATTGAGGTGGTGGTGGCCGTGGCCATCGCCGCCATCGCCCTGGTGGCCCTGGCGGCCTCCACCGGCCAGAGCATCAAGAACAGTGCCTACCTGCGCGACAAGCTGTTTGCCCAGTGGGTGGCCAGCAACGCCATGAACCAGATGTGGTTGACCACCAGCTTCCCGGCCCGCGGCAAGCAGGAGGGTGAGGAGACCCTGGGCGGGCGGGACTGGCGCTGGGTCCGCGAGGTGGCTGAAACCGAGAATCCGCTGGTTCGGCGCGTCGATATCTCGGTGTATTTTGCCGAGGATGATGAAGACGAGGGCGCCATGGCCCAGCTCAGCGCCTTTGCCAGCGAGGCCATACAGATTCGCCAGGCCGGGGATCAAGCCGCAGAGGCCGCCGCAGAGGCCGCCGAAGCTGCTGGTGAGGACAATGGTGAGGCCTCGAATGAATCGTCCGACCGCAACGAGCGCGGCCGGGGAGGCTTTCGCTGATGCGCCGCCAGGGAGCGTTCACACTGCTGGAAATGCTGGTCGCCGTGGCCATCGTCGCCGTGCTCTATGTGCTGATTTTTGAGCAGGTCAGTTCCCTGAGCGAGGCCCGGGAATCGGTGGCTGATTACAGTGAGCGCCTGACCGACCTGCAGCGCAGTTTCGTACTCCTCGAACAGGACATCAGTCAGTTGATTGACCGCGATACCCGCGATGCCTACGGTGCTGAGCAGCCGCCCCTGCGCAATGATCCCGACGGCCTGGAAGTGGCCCTGGCCCTGACTCGCCGGGGCTGGCCCAACCCCGCCGGGCTGCCCTTGCCGGAGACCGCCCGGGTCGAATATCACCTGCGCCCCAGCGAGGTAGAGAGTGACGACGGCGACGAACTCTACGACCTCTACCGGGTGTACTGGCGGCCACCCAACAGCGCCAGTCGCGACCCGGATCGCGAGCGGCGCCTGATAGAGGGCGTTCGCGCCTTTGAAGTGCGCTATCTGGATATGGATCGCCAGTGGCAGGCCGAGTGGCCACCGCTCAACCAGACCAATCCCGGTTTGCCCCGGGCTGTCGAAGTCCAGCTCGACCTGTCGCCCTTTGGCGAAGTGCGCCGCTTGTTCCGCGTGGTGGTGGCCCATGGTGTTTAGGCGGCAAAGGCAGTCCGGGGTGGCGCTCATCATGGTAGTGGTGACGGTGGCCATTATCTCCCTGTTGGCGGTGGCCATGATCACCGAGCAGGCCTTTATGGTGCGCCGGGTGCAAAATGCCATCACCCTCGACAGCGCCCTGCAGTACGGCATCGGTGGCGAACAGATGGCGGCCCTGGCCCTCAAGTGGGACGCCGACAATACGGAGGCCGACGGCTACAGCGAGCGCTGGAACACGCCCCAGCACTACCCGGTGGACAATGGCATGATTCGCGGCCACCTGAGCTCCCAGCAGGGGCGCTTCAACCTCAACAATCTGGTCAACGCCGAGGGCAAGGTTCAGCCCAATGCCCAGGCCGCTCTCGAGCGGTTGCTCGATCAGTTGCAGCTCGACAAACAGTGGATTCCGGCGCTGGTGGACTGGGTGGATCCCGATGCCAATGTCTCTCCGGGAGGGGCGGAGGACAGTGCCTATCAGACACGGGAACGCCCCTATCTGGCGGCCAACCAGCCGCTGGTGAGTCGCCAGGATTTGCGTTTGGTCCAGGGCGTGACGCCGGAGTTGTACGAACAGCTCGAAGCGTATGTCACGGCTTTGCCCAGCGGCACCCCGCTGAATGTCAATTTTGCCTCGCCGGAAGTGCTGGCGGCCTATATTCCCGAGTTGAGTCCGGGCGAGGCCGGTGATTTGACTGAGGCGCTCCGGGAGACCATGGCCGAGGACGAGTCCGACTTCAAGCAGCGCCTCAGTGGTGTCGATTGGGAAGCCGTGCCCGCCTGGGGTGTCGACAGCGAATATTTCACCCTGGATGTCACTGTCTCGCTTGGAGGAAGTGATGTCCAACTATATAGTGTGCTCAAACGAAACGGTGCCGGCGATGTGTCGGTGGTCCACCGGGGAAGAGGTTTACAGTAGTGAAGGCAGTACTGCGATACAACACCGCCGACGACAGCCACCAGTGGTGGTATCCGTCGGGCGACGGCGAACAGCGCGGCAGCGGCACCCTGGACTCGGCGGCCAAGGCACTGGCCGGGCGGCGGGTACAGGTAGTGCTGCCCGCCGCCGACTGCCTCCACACCCGGGTGGATCTGCCGATCAAGCAGCTCTCCCGGGCCCGCCAGGCGGCGCCCAATGTGTTGGAAGAGCAGTTTTCCCAGGACATCGAAAGCCTGCATTTTGCCCTGGCTCGCAGTGGGGGTATCTACGATGTCGCGGTATGCGACCGCAACCTGATGGCGCGTGTTCACCAGTCGCTGAGCGACAGCGGCATGCAGGTGGCCACCGTGGTCGGCGAGGCCCAGGCCTTGCCGGAGCCGCAAGAGGGTGAGCATCTCTGTGTATTGTTGAGCGATGAGGGGGCCTGCCTGCGAAGTGAAAGCGAGGCGCTCTTTTGTCAGCTCGATGAACTGCCCGTTTTTCTCGCCCAGATGCGCCGGCAGGTGGACACGGATGCTCTTGAGGTGGCGCTCTTTGACGCCGCCGGGACCCCTTTCGATTGGCCCGATTTTATCCATCTGCAGCGTAGCGAGCGCGTCGATCCCCTGGCTTTGATGGCCACAGCCGGGGATCGTGCGGTGAATCTCCTGCAGGGGCCGTTTGTGATCAAAACTGGCGGTGGCGAGCACTGGCGTCGCTGGCAGATGCCGGGCGCACTGGCAGTGCTGACCCTGTGCGCCTGGTTGATCGGCGCCTTTTACCAGACCTGGCAGTACCAGAGCGAAAACCGCGCGCTTGAGAGCGAGATTATCGAGCTGTATCAGAGCATTGCCCCCGGCGCACAGGTGGGGCTGGGTACGGTGCGTCTGCAGATGGAGAACAAGCTGGATTCCCTGGATCAGGGTGGTGGCCCCGAGAGCGACTTTCTCAAACGACTCAACCGCCTGGCCGGGGCCTTGCAAAACCGCGAGATGATCAGTGGCCTGAGAGAGCTCCAGTATCGCGAGGGGCAGCTCGACCTTGAGCTGGTGGCTGACGATCTGGAGAGTGTGGAAAAGCTGCGCCAGGCCCTGAGTGGCGACAATGGCGAGACCGAAATTCTGAGTGCACCGTCCGAGGATGGACAGGTGCGCGCCCAGCTGAGGATGCAGTAAATGGAGTGGTGGTATCGCTATTCACAGAGAGAGCAACGAGTATTGCTGGCCGGTGGCGTTTTTGTCGCCCTGTGGCTGGTTTATATGCTGTTGGTGGATCCCCTGGTTCAGTTTTATCAGCAGGAGCGCCAGGCGCTGGAGGACAACCGCGAGCTGGTGGTGTGGATGCGACAGGCCGTGGCCGATTATCGCGCTGCAGGCGGTCGCGAGGCCGCGGCGCCCTCGGGCAGTGTGGCTGTGGCAGTGGAGCAGGTGTTGCGCCAGTCCGGTTTGCCCGAGGCCACCCGTATCGAACCCCAGGGGCGCAATTCGGTGACGGTTAATTTTGATTCGGTGCCCTTCGATCGCTTGATGCACACCCTCGACACCCTGGAGCAGGAGCAGGGCATGGTGGTTCGCCAGGTCCGGGTCAGCCGTCTGCAAGGTGAGGGATCGACGGGTATGGCTAAAGTCGAGTTGCAGCTCGAGAGGAGCGCGTCATGACGCCGGTGCGCGCCCTGGTCCTGTTTGTCCTGACCCTGGTTCTGGCACTGTTGCTGCAGTTGCCGGTGGGGTTGTTTATCAATGATTCGGGCCGTCTGGGTCCGGTGCAGCTGTACGCGGTGGAGGGCACTCTGTGGCAGGGCCGAGCCGATGGCGTGGCCGTGGCCGGTCAGCGTCTCGAGAATGTGAGCTGGGATGTCCAGCCGCTGTACCTGCTTCTTGGGCAGGCCCGCGCGCAACTCGGGTTTAACTATCTCGAGGGCCAGGGCCGTTTACAGGCCGCCATTACGCCCACGGGCAAATTGCTGATCAGGGAGGCCACTTATCGCGCTCCTGCAGATGCCTTCACCCAGCAATTCGCCCAGGGCTTTGTCGGTCTGCGCGGCGATATCGAGCTGCAGATCGACGCTCTGGAACACCGTATGGGCGAGCCCTTCCCCGATCGCCTGGACGGCTTTGCCTACTGGCAGAATGCGGCGGCCAGCTACCCGGTGAGCGCGGGGTTGGGCAACCTCTCGCTGGCCCTCAGTCAGACGGCGGGCGAGGGCGACAGCGGCGCCGGCGCCCTGGTGGCCGAGCTGAGCAATCAGGGCGGTGAGATCTCCATCGACGGCACCGCCCGTTTGACCGCCAATCGTCAGTACGCGGTCGACGCCAGCCTGACGCCCACCGATGCGCTCACCGACACGCTCAAGGCGACGCTGGACAGTGCTTTGCAAGCAGATTCTGAGGGCGTCTACCGCTTTAAGCGGCAGGGCACCTTGCGACCGTGAGAGGCGCTGACTTTCAGGCATAAAAAAGCGCCCCGCGGGGCGCTTTTTTTGTGGCGTGCCGAGTGCCTTACAGACCGCGACTCTTGAGACGGTTGGCCTGCTGGCGGTAGATGGCTTTGACATCCGGTGAAGTGATGCCCTTCATGCCCAGGACATGGTTGATCAGATCGGCGTGGTTGAGGTGGTAGTCATCGCGAATCACCTTGCCCCAGTGGGTGGAGCAGCGCTGAATGATGCCGTCGCTGCGCTCGCCGCGAAAGGCGAAGATCAGGCCGCCGGCGTTGGCCAGCAGGTCAAAGGGGTCCAGCAGGTTGGTGCCGGGAGAAGTGCCGCCCATGGAGTACCAGTGGATGCCACCCTCGACTTCGGCGCCCTGGCCGCAGGATTGCGCGGGTTTGCCGTTGGGGAAGGCCGACGCCCACTGGGCGGCGCCTTGAGAGTTGAGCTGGGCCAGGGCCCCGAGGGCGTCCTGCTTGTTCATCTCGCCCGAGCTGAGGTCGATCAGTGTGCCAAAGGCATTGGCAAAACTGGCCACCAGTGCGCTCAGAGTGGAGGGCACATTGTCCTCGATGCCGGCGACCAGATCGGCCAGACCGGAACCGCCGTGAGCGCCACCGAGCGTGCTGACGGATGTCACCAGGTCGGGGCGGACGCCGGCGGCATAGCGCGAAGTGAGCGCGCCCTGGGAGTGGGCAATCAGGTTAAAACGGCTGTGGCCATGGCGAGCGCCCAGCTGCTCCAGGTAGTCAATCAGGGCCTCACCACGGACGGCGTCGTCCTGGAGCGCCGGCAGGTTGGCTACATAGACAGTGGCGCCACTGCGCTCGAGGGCGTCTTCGATGCCGTACCAGTAATCAACGGTGCCCAGAATTTTGTCCCAGCCGATGATGCCGTGAACGAGAACGATGGGGTCACTGGTTTGTGTGTAGGTGTCCTTGGCTGGTTCGCCACCGCTGGCAAAGCCGCTCAAGGGCAAAACGAGAAGGGCGATGCCGCCGAGTAGTGCGCGCAGAGTCTTGTTCATATTGGTCTTTCCCCTGTTGTGATCTAACGGTATTTTTTTGCCGATCAACGGCTGGTTGAATCGCATGATTTACTCATGGCGCGTTCAAATCAAATGATTTTAATATTGGTTATGTCAGCTGAAATGCTTTGTAAGTCATTGAAATTAAATAAAAATCTTACGATATGGGCACATTTCAAGCGGTAAAAAAAAAGACCAATAAAATCGCCCCGGGGTGATGGCGTTATCAGCGCAGGCCGATTTGTCTCAAACCGTGTACAAAGGGGAATAAAAGGCGGGAGAAGTGTTCAGGCAAAAAAAACCGGGGCTGCCCCCGGTTAAGTGCCAGTGTTCATTCAGGAGATCTTATAAGCCGGCCGTTTTAAGACGGTTGGCGTGGTTGCGGAAAATCTGAACCGGATCGGGCGATTTATAGGATTTCAGGCCCAACATCTGGTTGACCTCGTCCAGGTGGTTCAGGTGGTAGTCGTCGCGGATGACCATGCCCAGGCGGCTGGAACAGCGCGGCACCAGACCATCGTGGTCCTTGTTGTCAAAGAAGAGGGAAGTCACATCCACCACCAGGTCGAGCAGGTCGAAGGCATTGGTGCGTTGGGCCACACCGCTCCAGGAGTAGTAGCGGATTCCGTTGGCCTGATAGTCACCCTCGCCACAGGCGCTGGTGGGGACACCCTGTGGGAAGCTCTGGTTCCATTCGGCCATGCCGGCGTAGGTCATCTGACGGGCAGACTCTTTAATGTCCTGGTTGCTGGCGTCGCCCTGGCCGGAGATACCATCGATTACCAGCCCCAGCAGATCGCCCAGCTCCCACATGAGGTCGCCGATCACCGGGTAGTCGCCGATGGCTACCAGGCCGTCGGCCAGGTCGGTGCCCTTGTTGACCCCACCCACAGTACTGACCGAGCTGACCAGCTCGGGGCGTACACCGGCCGCGTAGCGGGCCGTGGGAGCACCGTAGCTGTGGCCAATCAGATTAAAGGACTGGTGACTGTCCGTCGCCCTGAACTGTTCCAGGCTGTCGATGAGCTGTTCGCCGCGGGCGGCAATGCTGTTGGTGGCCTGAACATTCACCACATAAACGGTGGCGCCATCGTCGCGCAGGTTTTCGACGATGTCGTACCAGTAGTCGACGCCGACGATGTCATCAAAACCAAACAGGCCGTTGACCAGCACAATAGGATTGCTGGTTTGCGTGTAGTTTGGGTCTTCCCCCATGGCCTGCGCCTGGCCGGTCAGGGCGAAACTGGCGATCAGGAGCAGTGTGATTCTTTTCAGCATGCGTGCGGCCTTTTTGTTTAAATCGAATGATTTTGTACTACTTTGCTGAAACCCCGTCAAACGGTCATAAATTGCCGACCAGCGGTATATTTTTCCGAAAGGGGGGCTAAGGTCTTGATATTGCGCCAGTTTGGCGCGATATGTGATTTACTATCGGATTAAATCGTGTCGTTTAAACGCAACTCCTGGCAGCGAGTTGGAGACTTTGGGCAAAAAAAGACCGGGGATTGCCCCCGGTCAAATGCCAGTGTCGGTCTTCAGGAGGTTTTTTACAGACCGGCTGTCTTGAGGCGGTTGGCGTGATTGCGCAGGATCTGAACCGGATCGGGTGCCGTGCTGGATTTCAGACCCAGAGTCTGGTTGATCTCGTCCATATGGTTCAGCTCGTAGTCGTCCCGGATCACCTGGCCCAGGTGCGTCGAGCAGCGCGGCACGAGGCCATCGTGGTCGTCGTCATCAAAGAAGGCCGAAGTCAGCGAAATCACCATCAAGTCCAGCGGATCCGAGTAATTAGTCACCTGGGAAACGCCGGTCCAGGAGTAGTAGCGGATGCCGTTGGCCTCGTAGTCGCCCTCACCGCACTCGCTGGTGGGCAAACCGTCGGGGAAGTGCTGGTTCCATTCTTCCATGCCAGCGTAAGTCATCTGTCGGGTCGCCTCGCGAATGTCCTGGTTGCTGTAATCCGACTGGCCGGATGAGCCGTCGATGATCAGGCCCAGGAAGTCCCCGGCGCCCCACAGCAGGTCATTGGCTACTGGCGTTTCGTCCACGGCGTAGAGCCCGTCGGCCAGATCGGTACCCTTGTTGACGCCGCCAACGGTGGACACCGAAGTCACCATTTCGGGCCGGGTGGTGGCGACATAGCGCGAAGTCGGGGCGCCGTAGCTGTGGCCGATCAAATTGAACTGGTCGTGACCGTCGGTGGCCTGAATTTCCTCCAGTGCGGCGATCAGCTGCTCGCCACGGGTGGCGATGCTGTTGGTGGCCTGAACATTGGTAACATAGACCGTGGCGCCGTCCTCTTCCAGCGCTTCCACCATGTCGTACCAGTAATCGACGCCGACAATGTCGTCGAAGCCGTAGAGACCGTTGACCAGAACAATCGGGTTTTCGGTTTCCGTGTAGTTGGGGTCTTCACCCATGGACAGGGCCGGTGCGCTGACGACAGCGAGGCCAAGCAGGGCAATACCCCGGATCAGTGTTTTCATCATGATTTCCTCTCCCTTTGTGCAGAGTGTTTAGCAAGCCGGATCCACGCCACTGGGCTTGGGCGTAAATCGTGTGATTTATTTATCGTTTCAGAGGCAGCCCTGCAAATCGATTGAACTGGTTAAAAAATAAGCAGGTGTTCCGTAACTGGCCGTCTTTAAAGGGAAAATTCCGTAAAAAATGAGGTAGTTTTTGCTTATTTTGTCGTCTTGGTTCAGTTGCTGTCGCTTGTTCACATGTGTGCACTAAATGAGGGTTTGTCAGTCTCTCCATGCAGTGGGGGACATTTTTTCCCGTCGACACAACGGTGGCTGGCCAAAGAGCAACGGAGGGGATACATTCGGCCACTACAGAGGAGGGGAGAATGAACAAGCGATATCTTTTGACCGGCGTGGTGGTCGTTGTGGTTTTACTGATGGCTCTGCGTCTGGGGCTCTACTGGATGCAGGGTGAGCGCGGTTCCGTGGAAGCGCGACCACCGGCCGAAGTGATTGACTCGGCCTACCGCGAGGCCGAGCGGGCCGCGTCGGATAACGCCGAAAAGGCGGTGGAAGGGGTGCCCGAATCCGAGCGCGAGCTGGACGCCGAGGCGCTTTACGCCCTGGCGGTAGAGGATTTGCCGCCGTCCCTTCAAGGTACTCAAGTTGACGGCGGGTTTCGCCTGGATGAGAACGGCAACCTGATTGTCGAGCCCCAGGTCATTCGGGTGTTTGAATACTTTATGACCACCATTGGCGAGGAGAGTCTGGACCGGATCGTCCAGCGCGTGCGCCGTTTGATCGAGGCGGCCCTGCCGGCTTCGGCCCAGGACGACGCCAAATTGCTGTTGGCCCAGTATCTGGACTACCGCGAGCGCCAGGCCGAGCTGTTGGGCAGCTACAGCAACAGTGGCGACCTGGCCACTTTGCGCGAGGGCTTCAGCCAGCTCAAACAGGTGCGCCGGGATGTGTTTGGTGGCGAGCACGCCCGCGCCCTGTTTGCCGACAAGGAGGCCTACACCGATTACAACCTCAACAGCATGGCCCTCAACCAGAGTCAGCCCGGACTGGATGAACTCGAACGCATTGAACGCTTGCGCAATATGGCCTCGACCCTGCCCGAGTCGCGCCGGGAGCAAATCCGCGAGCGCCTCAACCAGCGCGAACTGGATCACCGCACCCGGGCGTTAAAAGAGCAGGGGGCGAGCGCCGAGGAGCTTCGCCAGATGCGCGCGCAGCTGGTCGGGGTGGAGGCCGCCGAGCGGCTGGCCGAGCTGGATGAAGAGCGCGCCGCCTGGGAGCAGCGGGTGAGCGAATTCGACAGCGACCTGCAGGAGGCCCTCGACGAGGCAGGCAGCGATATTACGGCGGAAGAGGAACAGAGGATTATTGAGAGCACCCTCCAGCGCCATGGCTTTGACGAGCGCGAGGCCCTGCGGGTCAAGGCCACCCGGGGGCTGCTCTAGTCGCCTCCCGGGTGCCTTTGCCACTGTAAATTGTCAGTACAGGGGCGGCAGATGCTTGCGTCGGGTGGTTCCGCCACCCGTGTTGGCAAAGTCGCTGGCGGCAAGGCCATCCAGCGCTGCGCTCAGTGCTTTCGACTGCCAGGGCTGGTCGTCACCGGCGTAGAGATGGCGATGCAGACGGGCGATTTCACCGGCCAGTGGCGGCTGGTCGGCCTCGATGGCCCGGGCAATGGCGTGCAGGCCCGCGGGCTTTCCGGGCAGTTGCCGGCCCCAGCGGGCGATCAGATCGGCCGCCTCGCGGGCCTCGAGGCCCTGACGCATCCGGCTTTTCAGCGTCTCCAGATCCAGCGTGTCGGCGCTCGGGGCGGGTGCCGGTTCAGCATGTCGCGGCGACCGCCGCTTGCTCCGCCACAGGAAGACCACCAGAGTCAGCAGCCAGAGGATCAGAAAGAGCAGGGCGAGGCCCTGCCACAGGCGACTCTCCCCGCTGTCGACCGATTTATCCGCTGAGGAATCCGTCGGGCTTGAAGCGTCGCCGTCCGTGTCACTGGCAGGGGACGCCGTCCCCTTGTCGGCACTGTCGCCGCTTTCAGCCCCCTTCAGTTCGTTTGAACCGTTTTGTGATGCGCCCGCTGCAGCCGAGCCCTCCACGGTCAATTCGATGGGCCCAAGGGTGACTTGCTCGGCGCTGTCGCTCTCGGTATTCCACCAGTTGAAAGTCATTTCCGGCACGGTATACGAGCCGGGGCGGGTGGGGATCAGGGCGATTTTGTCGACGCGCTTGGCGGTTACGCTGCCCTCGCTGGCGCGGGCCTCGGTCTGCGGGCTATCGGGGTAAATTTTAAGCCCGTCGATCTCAGGCAGTTTCACCTCCGGGAGCTGGCTGGCCAGCACGCCATCGCCCATGGAGGAAATGCTCAGGGTGATGGGCTGACCCACCTGGTGTTTCTCCTCGCTCAGATAGTGGCTGACACTCAACTGCCGGGCCGGCAGCCAGGGCGTTGGTGCGTTGTCCGGACGCGAGCGCACTTCCAGAGTGCGCGGCTTTGAGGAAAACTGGCGCAAGCTGTACTGGCGCTGACCGAACATGTCGCGCTGGCCACTGGGAAACTGGGCCTGAAACTGTACCGGGGGGAGGGTCAGTTCGCCGCTCTTTTGCGGAAACAGGGCAAAGCGCTGCTCCACGACCTGTTGGGGAATGTTGTTGAACTGGCTGGTGTAGTGATTGGGCTCGTCGTCGATGGCGCGAACGATCACATCGTCGGGTAGATTGAAGCCGCTGAACTGACCGCGGGCGTAGCGCTGGCGGGAGCGGGCGCGCAGGGTCAGGATTACCTGCTCCTGAACATAGGGGGCGTCCTGATCGACTAGCAGCTCCACCGTCACCGGCGAGCTGCCGGCGGCCTGTTCCTCCACCCGCAGGGTCACCGGCTCGCTCTGGCGCCCATTCCAGCTGAGCGCGGGGATGGTGATGTCGCCGCGGTTTTTGGGCATCACGCGCAGGGTGATGATCTTGGCGGTGGTACAGTCAAAATTGACACAGCGTGTCTGGCTGCTCTGGCTTCGGGAGAGAATATTGAACTGCTCCTTGAGCGGTTCGACATCGGGGCTGCCGTCGAAATCGCCCTCGCCTTTGAGCTCCAGTTCGAAAGTGCTGTTGGGCGGCACCGGATTGCGCTCCGGCTGCACGGTAAACTCGGCTCGGGCCAGGCCCGTCAGGGCGAGCAGGGCCAGGGCGGCCAGAGCCTTCCAGGGCATGTGTCTCATCGCTTGATGGCTTACCACGGCTGTTCACTCTCCTCTTCGGACTTTTGGTAGCGGCGGTACTGCAGTTCAAATTTGTTGCGCAGCAGGTTGCCCGGGTCGTCGGGAATCTGCCGGATCCACTGTTCGCTGGCGCGCTCGTCTTCGCTCATGGGGCGCTCGCCGGCCGCAGCGGCACCGGGCGACTGTTCTTCCTGTCCCTCTTCGGATTCGGGCGGGCTCTCCTGGCCTTGTCCTTCGCTCTGCTGTTCGTCCTCGCCGGAAGCGCCGCTGCCCTCGCTTTGCTGCTCCCCTTGCTGGCCATTCTGCGGGTCATGCTGCGACTCGCTCTGGTTCTGTTGCGGGTCCTGCTGTTGGCTCTGGCCTTGTTGTTGCCGGTTTGGGTTCTGTT
>JBNJGD010000029.1:0-16978 GCA_051747425.1 Pseudomonadota bacterium | reverse complement strand
CATCGCAGAGTCACAATGCTCTAAGGGCGGAAACAGTTTGCCCGGCTCTGCATTCACTGGTAGCTAGCCAATAAATGCGGACAGATACAAGGGCGGAAGCGCGTAGCGCATCCGCCGAAAACCGGAGAAAAGGCGGAAGATGGCTTCGCCACATCCGCCCTACGCTCGGGGCGGCCTTTGTCGTTGCGAGCGTCGTCCTGTGTCATTGCGAGCGAAGCGAAGCAATCTGCAGGAATCGTTTCACAGATCGCCGCGTCGCTGCGCTCCTCGCGATGACAGGGTCTGTGGGAACCGGTTGGTAGATTGCCGCGTCGCTGCGCTCCTCGCAATGACGGTGGGTCGCGGCGGGGTCGCCGCTCCTACCATCCTTGCGGTGACATGTGTTTTTTATTTGGCTACAATCGTAGCTTATATGGAAACAGATATTGCCCATGTTTTGTTTAAATCGTACCGACGCAAAGCGTTGGCGCTGCTGATGCTGCACCCGGAGTCGGCTTTCCATGTGAGGGAAATCGCCCGTTTAACAGGGACCGCTCCGGGGACCATGCACCGGGAGCTAAAACTGTTGGCGGATGCAGGTATTCTCAAGGTGCACAGCCAGGGCAATCAGCGACTTTATGCCGCCAACCAGGCAGGCCTTATCTACCAGGAGCTGGCCAGCATTTTGCGCAAAACAGCGGGGCTGGCGGATATTCTGGTAGATGCCTTGTTGCCCCTGTCAGAGCAGATAGAAGTGGCGTTTGTGTACGGCTCCATGGCCAGTGGAAAGGCCCGCCCAAACAGTGATGTGGATGTGGCAGTGGTGGGCGATTTGTCTTACCGCCAGCTGGTGGCAGCCCTGCACCCCTGCGAAAAAACATTGGGACGAGACATCAACCCCAAACTTTTCAAACCAGAAGAATGGGCGCAAGCTATTAGCGAACCTTCTGTTTTTATGCGGGAAATAATGGAACAGCCCGCGATTAACCTCTTAGGGAAGAGAGATGACTTTACAAAATCTTGTGGGAAGAACCCTTGAGTCCATCGAAACCGACTGGACTGCCATTGAAAAGCTGAAGGCGGCGGCCAGACGCAATATTCAGGACGCCGCCAATTCCGCCATCAGCAACGAAAACCGATTTGATATTGCGTATAAGGCAATCATGCAATTGGCCAACGCCGCATTGCAGGCCAATGGCTACCGGACGCTGACGAGCCAGCCCGGGCACCACCAGACCATGGTGCAATCCCTGGTCAAAACACTGGGACTGGGTCGCGAGCGGATGATTGAGATAGACGCGCTGCGCAAGCAAAGGAATATTGTGGATTACTCCGGTGACCTGGTGACCGAAGGCCAGTGCGATGCCTGCCTTGAACTAGCGAAAGAGCTGGAAAACTTACTTCTGGAAAAACTGTAGGAGGCCCGACCCCGGGCCAATCCTAGATGGTAAGGCGGAAGCGCGTAGCGCATCCGCCGAAAACCGAATAAAAGGCGGAAGATGGCTTCGCCACATCCGCCCTACGCTCGGGTCGTCCTTTGTCGTTGCGAGCGTCGTCCTGTGTCATTGCGAGCGGAGCGAAGCAATCTGCAGGAATCGTTTCACAGATCGCCGCGTCGCTACCCTCCTCGCAATGACGGGCTCTTTAGAAGGCCCAGATTTGGGGGATGAGGGTGATGGCGGTGGCGGCGATCAGGGCGCTCAGGGGCAGGCCGATTTTGGCGAAGTCCAGGAAGCGGTAGCGGCCGGGGCCGTAGACCATGAGGTTGGTCTGGTAGCCCAGGGGCGTGATAAAGCTGGCCGAGGCGGCCACCATCACGGCGATGGCGAAGGGCTCGATGGCCACGCCCAGCTGTTGGGCGGTGGCCATGGCAATGGAGAACATCAGCACGGCGGCGGCGTTGTTGGTCATCATCTCGGTGAAGACCACGGTGGTGAGATAGATCCCGGCCAGTACGGCCACCGGGTTTTGCCCCAGGGTGCCCAGCAGCTGGCCGGCGAGGAACTCGGCCACTCCGGTCTCGCTCATGGCCCGCCCCAGGGCGAAGGAGGCGGCAATCACCACCAGCACGGGCAAATCGAAACTGCGGCGGGCTCGGCCGGCGGTGACGCAGCCGGTGGCAATCATGGCCCCGGCGGCCACCAGGGCGGCCTCGACAATGCTGAGAAGACCGAAGGCGTTGGCCGCCACCATGGCCGCCAGCACGGCGAGTGCGCGGGGCGCCCGGGAGTAATCCGGTGGAGTGGAGTCGTTTAAGGCGCTGACCAGCAGGAAGTCCCGCCGGAAGCGGTACTGGTCGACAAACTGGTCGCTGGCTTCCAGCAGCAGGGTATCGCCCAGGGCAAACTCGATGTCGCCCAGCTTGCCCGCCACCCGCTGGCCGTTGCGCGAGACGGACAGGATCACGGCGCCAAAGCGCGAGCGGAACTGGGAGTCGCGCACGGTCTCGCCCAGGGCGGCAAATTCACTGCCGAGCACCACTTCCACCAAGCAGCGCTGGTGGTTCTCGATCTCCAGGGTGTGGGCGTGGCCCTCGGCCAGTCGCAGGCCCTGAATGCGGCGCAGTTCGGCGGCGCACTCGGGCGCGCCCACGAAATACAGCATGTCGCCGGCCTGCAGCACCTCGTGGGGCTCTACCGCCGCCAGCAGGCGCTCCTGGCGCTCGATCTCGGCCAGGTAGCCGTAATTCAGGTGGCGCAGGCCAGCCTCGATGATGTTTTTGCCCACCAGCGGGCCGTTTTCTTCCACCTCGACTTCCACGCCGTACTCGCGAACCTCTTCCAGTTCCCGGTTGACGCCGCCGTGGTCGGGCAACAGCCAGGGGCCGACGAGCACCAGGTAGATCGTACCGACGATCAACAGCGGCACCCCCACCCAGGCGATCTCAAACAATGAAAGCTGCAGACCCAGCTCGGTTTGCAGCAGGCCGTCGACGACCAGGTTGGTGCTGGTGCCAATCAGGGTGCAGGTGCCGCCGAGAATGGCGGCGTAGCTCAGGGGGATCAGGAGTTTGGAGGGGGCGATGTTAAGCCAGCGGGCCCACTCCTTGACCGCCGGGATGAACATGGCGACTACGGCGGTGTTGTTCATAAAGGCGCTCATGATGCCGGTAGGGACGACCAGGCGAAAATTGGCGCGCCGGGGGCCGCGCGGCTGGCCCAGCAGGGCCCGGGCCAGCCAGTTGACGGCGCCGGTGTCCTTGAGCCCGGCGGCGACGATGTAGAGCGCGGCAATGGTGATGACACCGGGGTTGGCAAAGCCCGCGAGGGCCGAGACCGGGGCTAGTACGCCGCTGACCATTAATACGATGACGGCAGTCATCAGAACCAGATCCGGGGACAGGCGGGTAAGGGCCAGCAGCCCGATGACGCCGGCCAGGGTGGTCAGTGTGAGCGCTGCCTCCCAGGCCACGGTGTCAGCGCTGCTCGATCAGGCCGTTGTCGACCAGGTGTTTGCGCAACTCGGCCACACACTGGTCGATGTCCAGCTCGGCGGTGTTGAGGGTCAGTTCGGCGCGCTTGGGGGCCTCGTAGGGCGAGTCGATGCCGGTGAAGTGGGGAATCTCGCCGGCCCGGGCCTTTTTGTAGAGGCCTTTGGGGTCGCGCTCTTCGCAGGTTTCCAGCGGGGTATCCAGAAAAACCTCAATAAACTCGCCAGCGGGGAACATATTGCGCACCAGGCGGCGGTCGCTGGCGAAGGGCGAGATAAAGGCGGTGAGTACAATCAGGCCGGCGTCGGTGAACAGTTTGCCCACCTCGCCGATGCGGCGGATGTTCTCCACCCGGTCTTCATCGGAAAACCCCAGGTCCTTGTTGAGGCCGTGACGGACATTGTCGCCGTCGAGCAGGAAGGTGTGGTAGCCGTCCCTTTGCAGGGCCACATCCAGGGCATTGGCCACGGTGGACTTGCCCGAACCGCTGAGACCGGTAAACCAGATAATGCAGGGGCGCTGATTTTTCTGACTGGCGCGCTCGGCGCGGGAGATTTTGTGGTCGTGCCAGACGGTGTTGGTGCTCACGGCGTGCTCCTTGTGCTTTTTTATTGAGCGGGATTCTACCCTATACGGGCGGCTCTGTGTGCCTTGGCCTGCGGGGCCGATCTGTCGCGGCGGGGGCGGCCTGTCATTGCGAGCGGAGCGAAGCAATCTGCGGGAACCGTTCGGCAGATTGCCGCGTCGGCTGGCGCCTCCTCGCAATGGCGGCACCTGTCATTGCGAGCGAAGCGAAGCAATCTGCGGGAACCGGCTGGCAGATCGCCGCGTCGCTGCGCTCCTCGCGATGATGGGGAGGGTTACCAGAAGGCGTGAAGGGCCTTTAGAAATTCGTCGAGTTGGCCGTCGTCCAGATGATTGATGCCAGCGGCGGCGGCGCGACCGCCACCGCTGGGAAAACGCCCGGCCAGGTCGGAAGCGCCCTGGCGGTTGTTGAGCGGGGCACGGATACTAGCGGTATAACCGCCTTGGGCGTTGCGACTGAGAATGGCCACGGCCCGCTCGGGGTGGCGATTGGCCAGCTCGTTGCCCAGCACACCGCTGACCCTTCTGGCCCAGGCTTCATCGGGCAGTTCCACGACGAAAGCGCTGTCGCCGTCGCTGACCACCGGGGCGGCCAGACCCTTGTTCATGTCATCGCAATAGGCCTGGTAGAGCGGTTGAAAAACTGACTGGCCGTCGGCAATGCAGTCCAGCGGGTCCTCATAGGGCAGCAGGCTGCGGTAGAGGTCCGCGGGGTGGTAGTGCAGGTCTTCCACGGTGCTGCCGTAGGCGTTGTAGTTGACGGCCACGCCGAATTGCTGGAGTTGCCGGGTTTGCTCATCACTCAGTTGCTGGACCTGACACAGCCCCCGGGCCACTTCGTTGAGGTTGTCGCCAAAGGCACAGACGATGGCCCAGCGCTCGAAGCGACGGCTCAGGCGGTGATTGACCAAAAGCCCGGTGCAGGTAGTGGCAGAAGTATCAATGTGGGCGGTGAAATTCGGGTGCTCCGGCAGGCTGTCGCCGTAGCTGTGGTGGTCGGTGTAGTCCACGCTGCTACCGGCGACCAGCAGGGCATCCACGGCTTTGCGATTTTTGGCCAGGCTGATGTCCAGGGCGGTGACCGACACCGGACGGTCCGTGGGCACTTGCTGCACCAGGGCGATGTCGCGTTTGACCCCCGTAATCAGGCCAGACTCCATCGGCTCGGCCAGCCTCAGCTGGATCAACGAACCGATGCCGTCGGCGTCGCCGTTAAAAACATCAAAGTTCATGAACCGTTCCCGCTCACCTACTTCGCTTGTGAAAGGGGCGTTTCTCGCTCCATCAAAGCAACAACACGCTCTGCGGCACACCCATCGTCGTAAGCATTAAAACGGGAAACAAAGTCGGCATACTCCGACTTGTATTTGGTCAAGATATTGCCATGGTCACTTATGGATGCGAGTAAATCATCATTGGAGAGAACGACGGGACCGGGCAATTCGGTGAAGGGATTCAGGTGAAGTTTTCTGGACAAACGCACATAGGCATTATAATCGGGCATAAAGAAAATCATCGGCTTCCCTAAAACGGAAAAATCAAACATACAGCTCGAATAATCCGTTACCAGCATATCGCTGGCCATGAAGAGGTGATTGATATCATTGTAGCCTGACAGGTCAGTCACAAAACCATGATACGAATCAAACGGAATGGCATCTTTAAAAAAATAGTGGCCACGAAAAATAATATGGTATTCCTCTGACAGGGCCTCTTGCCAGCGTTTGAAATCCCAATACCGGGTCATCGCCAATGACTTTTTCTTATGATGGTCACGCCATGTTGGCGCAAAAAGTATAATTTTTTTATCTTCAGGGATACTGAATTGCCGTTTGAAACAGCTGGCATCAAAAGATGCCCTGGGTTGAGCCAAAACATCGTTTCTGGGATAGCCAGTTTTACAAAGGGAGACATGATGGTGACGCGCCAAATCGAATGTTTTTGTAAACTTATCCACGCTGAACTGGTTCTGGGCCAAAAGTACTGAATAGTTGCTGACATCGGCATCATTAGTCGCAATGCGCCGGGCAGACCCTGATTTGTCGCCCTTTGGCAGGATGGAAAGCGCATCCTGTTTGAACGGCGTTCCGTGCCATGTTTGCAAAACGAACTGCCCTGGCTTTTTTACAAAACTTCGATACAGGCGTGAATTGCTTACAACCGTTCCTGCAACAGACAAGTACCACTCATACTCTAAGCTGGCATACTCCACCAGCCTCACATTCGGGTGACTCTCCAGGCTGGCACGGGAAGCGTCATCCAGCCGTTCAGAGACGGCCCACACAAATGTGTGATCTCTATAGCGCCCAGATTGAAGCATAAATTCGAATATTGCCTTGGGAGAGCATGAGAAGCTTCCGGCATAACTTTCAAACAGGATCAAGGAGGAATCAACTTCCCCCTGATACTTTTCAGCGAAACCTGCCTTTTCTTTCTTTATTATGCTTTGGATATCTTGCCTACCTACTTTCTCAAATTTTTCTTCGAGCACACTATTCAAGCGGGACTTTATCTTTGAGATGTAATGCCAGACCAGAGGAAAAAACCCAACAAATCGCTTAAAACGAATAGCCGTAGTAGAGATGGCACTCGAATCCACAGAAAACACTTTAACCAACCCGTTAAAGGTCCTTACCATAAAGTGAATCCTTGAATAAAATAACGGGTAATAGCGCAGAGGCATACAGTTCAAATAATCCTGCAGGATAAACCCAACATCAGACGACTCCATCAAGTTAAAAAGAGCTGTTGAATTAAACCCAAGAACTGAATGCACCCCGGTCGCAGCCACCATTTCTTCAGCACTGACTCCATCACCAACAAGACAGAAGTTTGTCTTTGTCTGAACCCCATCAAGAATCCGTTTATAGCTTTTCCTTTCTTTTGGATGAGCCTTGAAATAAACCTCACTCAACCCTCTCCGCGAAAAGACCTTATCAAGCACTCTTATGTGCTCGCCTCCGGGAAGGCCAAAACTTTGGTCTATAAAAACGGGTATAGCAGGATCAATATCCCCAATAAGCCGCGCGCTACTCCTGGCATAACTAACCCGAAACTCCTCTACAGAAGCTCCCCTACACTTGGGAGGCAGCATTAATAAATCTGACTGACTGACAACGAATTTGTCGGCGATGAAATCTCTTGAATACTTGACCCCAGAGGCATATACGGGCCTGGGCACATACCCAAATACCTTGTAAACAAGAAAGCGCAGCAGAGTTGCAACCCCGATATCGCGCCTGAGAAATTGCCCCGCCAGCTTAATCAGCTTCCGTCGCACCGGAGCCGCCATGAAACGGAAAAGCTTCTTATCATTAAGAAGGTATGTTGCTGTACCATCCTCAACTACGACCGTCTCTGCTTCGGGAAAAGCATCGCGCATTCTCGTGTAAATGAAATTGTATACAGGCAGGTACGCTACAACACCATAAAAAATACTGTCGAATTTGTATTTTTTAGACAAGTTCTTTTCGATAGAGGAGAATTTTTTGCATGTTCTCCGGCTAGCTTCCTTGTTAATGCCATGCGTGGAATCTGGAGCCGGCTCAAAAATAACAATTTCATCAAAGACATCAGAATAGGGGGAAGTCAATATCTGCTCCGCTACGACACCACCCTTGTATGAAATCAGAAGAAGCACATTTACATCGAAACGATCCTTTTCCGACAAATATCGTGCGGCATAGTTAAATTGCCCGGTTGCACTCACAATTGTAAGAGAAGCTTTCATTCTTCAAACCTCAAACATCAAGAAAACTTTATGCGAAAGCACAGTCAGGCTATTCTTCACTAAAACCGAAAAACTCTTTTTGTATATCACATCCCCAGACACTGCTGCCCTTGATTGACTGCAGGAATTTTACACTGCTATCCCCCACACCGAACTCAGAAAAAGCATCAAAATTTGAGCGCAACGCATTATCAATGCATTTTAATATTTGCTTCTCACAAAACTCGCAGTTGATAATAGCCTCGGCATTAGACCTGTTCTTCTGGCGACTGCCTATATTAATACCGGGCACGCCATAAAAAGGCGCCTCACGAACGCCAGCACTGGAATTGCCGACAATAAATTTTGAGTTCTTCAGGAGCACCAGAAAAGACTCAAATGCAATGCTTGGAAAAAGTTTAAAACGATCTATTTCATTCAATCTTTGATATTGGTCGAGTATGTCGGAATTGCCAATGTCATTGTTTGGGTATACAACAATATACGGGACCCGTGATTCAATTAAGGCATCAACAAAGACCCCTGCCTCCTCCTTGATGTTCTCTAAATTTGTTGTCACCGGGTGTAGCAAGGCTATGGCATACTCAGAAAAGCCGATATCGTAGTGCTCTTTAACCGCGAACAAATCTGGCAAATCGGGCGAAGACATAACATCAAGGTCTGGCGATCCAATAACGAAAATTGACGCCTTATTTTCGCCCATGGACAACAATCTTTTTTTTGCCTTTTCATTGCTTACATAATGAATGTGAGACATCTTGCTAACAGCATGTCGGATAGATTCGTCTATAGTTCCAGACACCTCTCCACCTTCAACATGGGCGACAAGAATATTATTGAGGCTTCCCACAATTGCTCCAGCCAGCGCTTCAACGCGATCGCCATGAATCACTATCATGTCAGGTCGATTCTCTTTGACATAATCGGAAAGACCGGTAATTGTCTTAGACAAGGTAATATCCATCGTATCCTGGGAATGCTGGTTGACGAACTTATATATATTGGTGAAGCCCGCCTTCTCGACCTCCAGCTGGGTGTTGCCATATTTGGAAAGCATGTGCATGCCGGTGACGAATACCGAGAGTTCAAATTCTTTATCCTCCGACACTTTTCGCATCAGCGGCTTCAATTTCCCAAAATCAGCCCTGGTCCCTGTCAGAAAAAGAATTTTTTTCATTTTACATCGTCCACCTTGATCTGTGTGTCTTTGGCAATATCCCGCAACGCCGTGTTGCCGACTAGTTCATTATATTTTTCCGCTGGAAAATCACCTGTTCCTGGCCTTTTCACCCATATGTTCTCACTAGAGAATTCTTCTCCAGCCTTGATTTCCTTTATTGAAACGACACTTGCATAAGCAAAATCAATCGTTACCCCCTCTTCCTTGGCAGGCTCTTTTTTTCCACCTCGCATTTTGCTCATTCGCCTGGAATCAACAATCAGTTGCCGACACTCCTCTATATCCATTGAGCAGTTTATGTCCGGCCCGGGGCGGTCTTTTCTATCTGTAAAATGGCGCTCCAGCACCGAAGCCCCCAGGGCTACCGCACCAAGGCATGCCAAATTATCAACGCTGTGATCGGACAGACCGACGACTGCATTTTCAAAGTTTTTGGACAGTTCCTCCATCCCGCCAAGTCGAATCAATTCATCTGGCGTGGGGTAAACATTTGTACAATGCAGAAGGCAGTATTCGACCTGGTGCTTTTCCAGAATGGAAACCGACTTTGAAATACTTTCTATGTCATTCATTCCCGTGCTGAGAATGATGGGTTTTCCGTAACTTGCGACGAGCTCTATCAAGGGGTAATTATTGCATTCTCCCGACCCTATTTTGTAGGCTGCGACATCGAATCGCTGCAACCTTTCTGCAGCTGCTCTAGAAAAAGGCGTGCTGATAAAAATAGCACCCTTATCTTCTATGTAGTTTTTCAGCTTAAGCTCATCCGCCTCAGAGAGCGCACAACGCTCCATGATCTCATATATAGATACATCGGCGTTTCCTGGAATGACCTCTTTTGCTTCAGAGCTCATTTCATCTTCAACCACATGTGTCTGGTGCTTGATGACTTCTGCCCCGGCCTCTATCGCAGCATCCACCATTTCAAACGCCGTCTCCAGACTGCCTTCGTGATTAATACCAATCTCAGCAATCACCAAAGGTGGGTGATTTAAACCAACTTTTCTTCCACCTATGTTCATTTCAGGCTTGTTCACTTTTCACCTCTGCTCAATGATTGTTCTGCAACCTTAAGATCTCTATCAGTATCGATATCTATCGACTGCGCCTCAGGCATGACATATGGGTACACGCCCTTTTTCGGAATCCTCGCTTCCTTTTGAAATTCAGCGACGCTAAACCCATAAATGGCTCCATTTGGCATGTAGGCCCTCGGCAAGTCCTGCCTTCTTTCGTTTGGCGCGGCCTCACTATATATTCCTGAGATGCTTCCATCACCTCTTTCGTAGTACCCCTTGATAATGGAGGTTCCCGGCTCATACACACTTATGACGCAGCGGACATCACCAGAAGAACGAAGTAAACTAAGACACGCATCAATGTCGGCTGCTTTTCTGAGTGGCGAAGTGGGCTGTAGCAATACTATTTCATCACCCGGGCACAAGCGCTTTGACTGGATAAAATGGCTAATAACTCCATCAATGGAGCTTTCATCCTCGGCCAACTCAGCCGGCCTTTCCAGAATTTCCGCTCCATATGAACTGGATATGTCCAATATTTCATCGCTATCTGAACTGACAACGACCTTGTCGACTTGTTCTGCTTGCAAGGCCTGTTCGATGGAGTAAGCAATCAAGGGCTTGCCGGCCAAATCCCGGATGTTCTTTTTGATTACCCCCTTTGAGCCACCCCTGGCTGGCACTAGTGCAAAGCTTGTCATTTACTTACCTTGTTAACTACTCCGAAAACACCCCTAAGGACAACACAGTGCAACATATAGCAATTAGCTATTGTCTTTCTATGTTTAATGCTTTCTGTGAATGGTTCCTGTATTTTTCATGATTCTACCTGTTTCGCGCATTGTATGGCAGCCTATTGCCCTCAAAAGCGCTCCCATCTTCTGTTATCTACTGCATTTTGAGAGCCAGGTCACAAACAGGCAACTCAAGTGAAGATTAGGGGGTGTTCGTGTTATGATTTACGGCTGTTTCCTCGGAAGTCCTGAATGCAAAACCCGCCGTATTACTTACTGCTGGCCCTTCTGGCCGTGGCCGCTGTGTCCACCGCTCTGACCGGTGGCGTGCGCGTTTTTGCCATCCGGCGCAAGGCCCTGGTGGAGCCCAGCGAGCGTTGCTCCCACACGGTGCCTACGCCCCACGGTGGTGGCGTGGCCATCGCAATGACATCCCTGGCCCTGGCGGTGGTGTTTTCCCTGCTGGACTGGGTACCGGACATTCCCATGGCGGCTTTTGTCATCCTCGGCTTGACCATTGCCGCCATTGGCGTCTTTGACGACATTCACCATCTCTCCTCCAAAGCCCGGTTAATCACTCATTTTGTGGTCGCCCTGGCCGGCCTTGCAGCCATCCCCAATCTACCTACTCTATCCCTCTTTGGCCTGTATGTTGACAGCTCCTCGGCGGTGATTTTGTGGCCACTAATGGTGCTGGCCTGGGTCTGGTTGATCAACCTCTACAATTTTATGGACGGTATCGACGGCCTGGCCGCCATTCAGGCGCTCATGCTTTTTGCCGGCATGGCCTTTAACTTTTGGTACTTCGGCTTTCCCAACTGGGCCTGGATCAATGCCTTTATGGTGGCGGCCGTGCTGGGTTTTACCGTGTTCAACTGGCCTCCGGCCAAAATCTTTATGGGCGACGGCGGCAGCGGTTATTTGGGCTTTGTGATTGGTTTTTTCATGCTGCTATCCGCCGGCGAGACCAAGGTGAGCATGTGGAGCTGGATCATCCTGCTGACACTGTTTATCGCCGATGCCACCACCACCTTACTGGTTCGTTTTTTTACCGGCCAAAAGATACTGGAGCCCCACCGCCTGCACACCTACCAGAAACTGTCTGATCGCCTGGGCTCTCACCGTCCGGTGACCCTCATTTACGGTGGTGTAATCGCGGGCGTACTCTTTCCGGCTTCCGTACTGGCCAACCGACTTCCCCACTCCGGTCCGGTGGTGTTTGCAGTTTTGTTTGCACTCAGCAGCCTAGTCTTCTTTTGGCAGGGCTGTGGCAGAATCGAGAAGAATTAGGCACCAAATACAATGATTTTCGAACTGTTTAGATTTCTGACCGACCGAGGCATTCTTCCCGTTTTCCTACTATTGCTGGCCGGGTTTTTGGTGGCTTTTATAAATGGTTCAAGTCACTGGAGCCTGGCACTGTATATGCTTTTTTCTGCCACTCTCCAGCTCTCTTTTTTATCATTCTCCAATGTGTACAATCTGCTGATTGGCATTGAAGAGCTGTCTTCCAAGGCCATTGTTCCTGGCGATCAAACCTTCTATTTGCCTGCGATTCTACTTTCCTTTACACCTTTTTTATATTTCCTGGCAACCTGGTTACCATGGGCACTGGCTACTTGTGTTGCGCTCTTTTATGGCCGTTATTTTCTGGCTTTATTTGTACGCCTTTTTAACAGAACCTCTCTAGTTGCCAGCAATATTGCTGCTTTCCAGCGCGTAAGCCCATCTGTAATTGTCCACATAAATGGCGACCGAAATACGGCTTATCAGATAAACCAATGGCTGCCAGTTCTGGAGCAGCTGGGCTTACCCATTGCGATAATAATTCGTGACCGATCCTTATTCCCCGGAATCATTTCAACGACGCTACCCATTTTTTATATCCGCAACCTTATGCACCTGGAGACCGTTTACAACCATGGCGTTAAAACGGTCCTTTACCCTGGAAACTGGGTACAAAATGGCCAGTCCCTACGCTTTTACAAGCTTAACCACTTTTTCATCAACCACGGCGAGAGCGATAAGGCGGTGAACCAGAGCAAGCTACTTATGGCTTACGATAAGCTGCTGGTGGGCGGCCCCATGGCCGAGCGGAGGCTACTGGCTTTCGGCCTTCCTGTCCGCGAGGGTCAGATTGTTCATGTGGGGCGTCCTCAGGCTGAGCTGCAACTGGAACAGCGCCAGTCGGTAGGCGATATTCAGACCGTACTCTACGCACCTACTTGGGAGGGTTTTGTTAACAGTGTCAATTACAGCTCAGTGGGCGACATGGGCCTGTCCCTGCTGCGCTCCCTGGCCGAGATCGGCCGCTACAAGGTGCTGTTCAAGCCCCACCCCTTTACTGGCCGCCGCTCGGCGGCCCACAAGCAGGCCTTGGCCGAGATGTCGGATTTTGTTCGCCAGGACCCTGCCTGTGAACTGATCGACAGCATGGTGCCCATCGAGCAATGCATGAACCGCTCCGACGCTATGTTTGCGGATGTTTCCAGCGTACTCAACGACTATCTGGTGACGCGTAAGCCCATGGCGCTGTGCGTGAACAAGCTGGTAGCCTCCCTGGATCTGGAGCAGGAGTTGCCCACTTCCCGCGCCACATATCTGTTACGCGACGGCGCCAAGGCCGCCGCCCTGTTGGAGAAGGTTGCCCAGCACGATGAATTGACCGAGCAGCGCGAGGCGGTGCGCAAGGACTCTCTGGGTGACTTTGGCGAGTCCTCCCTGAATCGCTTTGCATCCGTGATTCGTGAGAGCATCGAGGACTGATGGAACTTCACAAGAGCTACAAACTGATCCGCTTTCTCAATCGCAGCCATTCGCCCCTGCTCTGCCGGGGCTACGCTGCGGCGGCCTGGCTGGGGGCCATGGCGATCACGCGCTCACCGCTGCTGGCACGCCACCTGGCTGACGAATTTGCCCGCGGGGATTTCCGGCTGTCCTTTCGCCGCGCCGGCTGGTACGCCCGGCACTTTTCCCCGGCCCTGGACTGGTTTGACGACCCTTTCTTTGATTTCACCATGGGCACGGGCCCTGATGAGCGCCGCGCCATGGCGGCCTTTTTGCGGCGACAGGCTAACAAGCAACACCCGGCAGTGGCGCTCTCTGATCAACTCTATCTGCAGGCCGCCGACATTCATGCCGAGCTCGAGTACCATGTCAACGGGAGTGTCGAGGATTTGATTGAGCACTACTACGATACCGCCGATACCCTGCTGTCTCGCTTGCCCCGGGGCCCCGTACAATCAACCTCCGCCAAGGTAGAGCGCACGCCGGACTTTTCACTGGAGGATGCCCGCCTTGCTCTGTCAGATTTCGCCGAGGCCCTGCCCCTGGATGAGTGGCCCTGGTATGTGGTTTCCGGCACCTTTTTGGGCCTGTGGCGGGAAGGGGGCTTTCTCGGCCACGACTACGACATCGATGTGGGCATCAACGCCGAAGACATCGACATCGATGCCATGCTGGAGCAGCTGCAACGACAGCAGCCCACTTTTGTGGTGAAGAAGGTGGACAGCCATGTGGAGGTGCGCCGGGCAGAGGGCGGCCTGACACTGGTACGCCAACCCGCCCTGGTCAAGCTTATTCATGAAAATGGTCTGAACCTGGATGTGTTTATCCACTACACAGAAGGCGGCGTGTGCTGGCACGGATCGGAAATTCACTGCTGGGAGAATACGCCTTTCGGGCTGACACGGGACACTCTTGAGGGCGTGGCCGTCAATCGTCCGGACAATCCGGATCAATATTTAACCGAGAATTACGGTGACTGGAAAACACCGGTGAAAGAATTTGATTGCACTACCGGCACACCCAACCTGGTGGTGTCGCGCAACTTCCTCTCGGTGGCTCTCTTTTTGAAGCGCTTGGCCTTCTTTTCACTGAACGCCCCTCAGCAGGCCAAAAAGCTCAGCGCAGCCCTAGTTCAGGAAGGTGTTATTATTTCTAAGGCGGACAGTTATCAATATTGCATTTATCGCCGCTTTAGCCCCAATAAAGTAAATCATTATGCGTGATATCAACTATTCTCTTTTGCTTTTATTCTATTGTATAAAAGGCTTTTGTTCGATTTCTTTGTGGCCTTTTTTATTGGGGTCACTGTCCCTTTCAGGCTCCCGTCTCGCTCAGGTTATAGCGTTCTTCTTGCCCATCAAGGTCTTCATTCTTGCATCCTCAACTGAGCTACCATCGTATTTTGCGCCCATGAAAGGGCACATTGAGCTTTCACATTTACTGATCATCCTTTCTTCTCTTGTTCCATTTTTTTATTTTAGCTTCATCTTACTAGGTGTTTTTCACAGGCGCCTAATCGATTATCATGAGCATACTATTGTTAACAAAGGCTTGGATGTATTAGGTCATCGCGTTAAAAGAAAACACAAATTCCAGATACATGGTCGAACCGCCAAAGTTCTCTCCGATTTTTTTCTGGGCTTTCTCTGCCTTTCGTTTATCTTTTTTATTCAACCCCTGATTGGTTTGTCTATTTTTTGCCTTTTATATGCTAATTTTATTTTATTTTTTAGATATGTAAGACCAAAGGCGAACACAGATCGCCTCACATTCCTCAAGCTACATCGTCGTCAGTTTGTTGAATATTTTTCATCCCTCAATTTTCTTTTATCTTTTGCCCTCATTGCATTCTTTATGGTTTATCACGGCCTGGGCGTTTATCTTTCGATATTTGCTCTTTTACTTTGCCGCCTGTTATTCCAGGCCCTCAATCGCTTTACCATTGATTCTTTTTATATCATCAACCTCCTTCCAAAAGGCATTAAGCCATGAGCAAGACCGTCATCACCTATGGTACTTTTGACATGTTTCACATCGGCCATCTCAATTTGTTGCGCCGTCTGAGTGAGATGGGCGATCGCTTGATTGTGGCGGTCTCGACCGATGAGTTTAATAACCTCAAGGACAAACAAACCTTGATTCCCTATGACCAGCGCGCTGCCATTGTCGCTGCGATTGACTGCGTGGACTGGGTAATTCCTGAAACCAGCTGGGAACAAAAGCTCAATGATATTCAGCAATACAGCGTGGATGTGTTTGCCATAGGCAACGACTGGGCGGGCAAATTTGATTTCCTCAAGGAGCACTGTGAAGTGGTTTACCTGGAGCGCACCAAGGACATCTCGACCACCGAGCTCAAACGCTCACTGAAGCGCTTTCTTTCCATTTCCCAGAATGATCTGCGCAAGGCATTCCAGGTGCTGGAAATGTTGCGTCGCGATCTGGAGTAGTGCTGTGACCAGCAAGGTTCTTATTGCCGGATCCAGCGGCTATATTGGCCGCCACCTCGTACAACACCTCACCGGTCAGGACAGGGCTGTTGTCAGCGTCTCTCGCAACGGGCAGCCTGTCTCTTCTAATACTTCACTCGAATCTCCGCTTGCTGTTAACGACTTCTCCAGTGAGTCGGCTTGGATAAACCTGCTTGGCACCGATATCGACTGTGTGGTTTACGCTGCCGGCCGAGCACACTTGTCGGGCAAGGCCGCCGACGATCTCGAGGCTTACTATCAGGCGAATTGTGCCGGAGCACTGGCCTTGGCCAAGGCTTTCCTGGCGGCAGGGGGGCGACGGTTTGTCTATTTGAGCTCGGTCAGCGTATACGGTGAGAGTGCCGATGAAAGGGCTCTGACCGAAGTCAGTGGTACCGCGCCGGTTGGGCACTATGCATTGAGCAAGTACGACGCGGAACGACAGCTTCACGCTTTGTTGGACGGCACCGCTACTGAACTCGTTATCGTGCGCCCGCCCATGGTGTATGGGCCCGGTGCTCCAGGCAACTTTGCCAGTCTCGCCAGGCTGGTAAAAACGGGCCTTCCCCTCCCCTTTGCCGGCATCGACAATCGACGCTCTTTCATTGCCATCGACAACCTGTTGACCTTTCTCACGCTTTGTATCGACCACTCCTCGGCGGGGCACAATACCTTTGTGGTCACAGAGGGACCTGGGGTGTCGACCACAGTGCTGTCCAAGATCATTGCCGAAGCGTTGGGCCAAAAACCCCGACTCTTCTATTTCCCGCGCCTTTTGATACAAACTGCGGCCGGGCTTTTAGGGCGCGGCGCCATGGTTGAAAAGTTGTGGGGAGACTTTGAGCTCTACGATGGCAAAGCCCGGCATCTACTGGGTTGGTCGCCGCCCGTGACAACCCGAGATGCCGTTCACCGCGCCCTGAATTCAGCCTAGGAGGCCCGACCCCGGGCCGACCTGGTCACGCCTGTCATTGCTGTATGTGTTCAGTAATTCGTTGATAAAAATACTAATGAGCTTTTATCGACGAGGATTCACTGGATGCGCATTAACAGCCAAGACACC
>JBNJGD010000028.1:0-19457 GCA_051747425.1 Pseudomonadota bacterium | reverse complement strand
CTTCCAGCTCGTCGGTGGCCTGTTCGAGTTGGCGCAGAAACACCAGCGCCGCCACCAGTCCCAGGCCGGATAACACCAGCAAGGTCCAAACGAGAAAAGTCATGACGAAGCCTCCCTCTCGCTTTCCAGCGGTTGGCGTCCGCCCACCACCTTGACCCGGGCGGCAACGCCGCGCTCGGCCAGCTCGTCCGCCAGCTGTTTTTGCACGACCTGATAGACCCGCTTGTGGATCAACTTGGGCGCCACCGTGCCGATCAGACCGGCCAACTGGGATTCGCCCTGGGCCACGGTAATCGGGTTGTCGATGGTCACTTCTATTCGCACATCGGGACGAATAAAGCGCTGTGCGCGCTGGGAGGCCGCCTGTACCGCCAGTGGCGCGCAGGTATCCGTGGCAGCGTTCAGTTGCAGTCGCTCAATGCGACGGCGCAGGCGCATCACATACACGGCAATCCCCAGGGCAAAGCCCAGAGTCACCAGCGCGTAAATCAGAATGGCAATGTCAGTCAATGTAGCGGTCCCGTATGCAACGCCTGGAGAGAAAATGGGGGCATTGGTCCAATAATCAAGCCATTGTGATACATAGCTTGCTATAGTCAAATCAGTCAGTGCAGAAAAAACGATACTGGGGGACGCCATGAGTGAGCGATACGCCGTTATATTTGAAGGGGAAATACTCGAGGGCCAGGACGAAGCCGCCGTTCAACAGCGCGTCGGCGCCCTGTTCAAGGCCGATGCCGCCAAGATCACGGCCCTCTTCTCGGGCAAACGGGTGACCATCAAGAAAGGCATCGACGAGGCCACGGCCAACAAGTTTGTCGCCGCCTTTGCCAAGGCCGGTGCCAAAGCCCACGCCCGCTCCATGGACGCCCCCGCAGACCCACCGCCGCAAGCCGCCCCCGAGCCGCCAAAAGCAGAGCCGGCCCAACAAACCGCCGAATCTGCAGCGGCATCGGCTCCGACATCCGCCGACAGTGGCGGCAGTGATGCCGCCGCCGGCGAAGCACCACAAACGGTGGTCGACATCCAGCCCGGAGAGGACCCCGACAAGCTGAGCATGGCCGATGTTGGGGAAGTGCTGGCCGAGGACCGTGGCGAAGACGCCCCGCCGCCACCGGAGGCCCTGGAGGCCGAGCTGGCCGATGCCGGTGTGCCCCTGCCAGCCCCACCCAAAGACGATACGCCACCCCCCGAACCCGGGGACTGGCAACTGTCCGAAGAGGAGAACCAGGGCCAGAAGGCCAGTTTCAGCCTCGACCCCTGAGTGCCGCGCCAGCGGCTACTCGTCGCCCTCCATGGAGCGCAGGATACCGCGCAACATGTTGAGCTCCACCTTTTCCGGGGCGGCCCGGGTAAACAGCCGCCTCAATTTCACCATGGTGTCCCCGGGGTGCTCGGGGCGCAAAAATCCCGTCGCTGCCAAAGCGCGCTCCAGATGGTCATAGAAGTGTTCCAACTCGGCGTGGCTGGGATAGCGGGGGCGGCGACTGTCCGGCACATCGGGTAACTGCCCGCCGCCCTCGCTGGCCTGGTAGAGCTCGTAGGTCATCACCTGGGCGGCCTGGGCCACATTGAGCACGGGGTAGTCGGGGTGGGCGCTGATGTAGACATGCTGATGGCACAGGCGCAGGGTTTCACTGTCGAGCCCCGAGCGCTCGGGGCCGAAGAGAATCGCCACCCGCTGGTTCTCTTGCAGGCGTTGCCAGGCCGACGCCATGGCCTCACGCGCTGGCGCCATGGGCCAGTCGTAGCCCCGGCGTCGGGCGCTGGTGGCCACCACCCACTGGCAGTCGGCCACCGCCTCCTCCACCGTGTCCACGATGCTGACATTCTCCAGAATATCCACGGCCCCGGCAGCGCGGTTCAGTGCAGCTTCGCTGGGCCAGTCCCGGGGCGCCACCAGCACCAGATCGGAGAGTCCCATGTTTTTCATGGCGCGGGCCACCGCACCGATGTTCTCGGACTGGAAAGTGCGCACCATGACGATGCGAGCTGACGACAAACTCATAAAAAAACGCCCTCAAAACGAGGGCGCTATCTTAACAGGCTTGTGGCGTAGCGCGCCCTAGAAGCTGACCGCGCCGCCGTACTGACTGAGCAAGTCGCGGGCCTGCTGGTCCAGGTCAATCAACACATCCAGACGGGCAAACAGGGCCATGATCCGCTCGGAGGGAATCTCCTCGGGATCAATAGTCACCGCGTCCTCAATGTCGATGATTTGAACACCGTCCTCGGTGACGCGAACTTCGACCAGATCACTGCCGTCGACGGCAATATGGCTGACAATCGCGCCGGGCTCGGCACTGTACTTGAAGCGCACGCCATCCTGGTTGGAGACCTCAAGCAGATCGCTCTGGAAGTCGATCTGGTAGCGGCGCTCGGGCCACTGGGCATCGGCCTGCACATCCAGCTGGACATTCAGGGTATCGACAAAGTCCCGCGGCGTGGTCTCTGCCAGCAGGTAATCGACAAAGTCAACCAGCGCACCGTTGGCGGTAATGGCACCGACAAAATCCACCAAGGTTGTCAAAGGCTGCTGAACCAACATCTCTATACGCAGACGATTAAAATCAAAAGCCAACGGCGAACCATTGAAGGTATCCAGGTAGTCCTGGAGATCGTGGAACCGGGCACTGGTGGTCACCTCGGTGGTGGGCACCAGGGCGGATTCCACACCAAAGCGTGCAAACATGGCATTGTTGCTATTGCCAAGGTTCAACACCAGCCCGTCCTCTTCGCCAATGGTATATATGGCATCGCCGTTGGGCGCATAGAGGTGGCCATCCCGAATTTCAAGGTTCACCAGAGTGGGTGCAGCGGGGTTGGTCAAGTCGACATCGCCATAACCCAGGAAATCGATATCAAATTGCTGGGAACCATCGGCCTTGGTCAGGGTAACACCAAAGCCCAGCTCGCCACTGGCATTGAGTCCCTGAAGGAAATCGCCAGCTACGCAATCCATCGCATGTAAGGGCTCCTCACCACTACTGATGTCGGGGTTATTAGCCGCCTCCTGAAAGCAACTGCTCACGACGGGATTGCTTGCCAACTCTTGCTGAAGTTCATCGGGGTCGCCCAACTCCATGAGCATCTTGAAAGCTATCTGGGCAGGGCTGAAATCATCCTGCTCGGCAAATTTGAACGTCACATTGCTGTTTTTAACAAAGTCTACTTTGAATGAGGAATTATGCAGATAACTGCCTTCATGCAGCACATAAGTCAGGGAGCCATCTTCCATCGCTGGCAAAATGCCATCAATGACTGGCGTAACATCGATTTTTATATCAACACCCAAGCCTGCAGGAGCATCCGGTGTGTAATAGCGCAGTGTTTGTGTGTTGATATCATAACTTGCAGACATGCCTGTATCGCCAACCAGACTGGTCATGTCCAGCTGCCCATCGGAGTCAGCGTATTCCAGTGCCACATCATTAGCTAACGCCGCCACCAAAACCAGCTTGAATACATCGACACCGACCATCAGTGAAGGCACCAGGTCTTCTGTAAAAAGCCAACTCAACTGATCAATCTGTGAGTCCAAATAAAGGTCCAGGGCATTGCCACTGAGCATGCCCTCCAGGCGATCGGCATCGTCAAGGGCAGCGGCGATCAACTCACCGTAATTTTCCGCATTACTGCCGTCGCTGTCGGCGTCGCTGTTCTCGCCACCCTCGAGGCTGGCCAGGCGCGAATCGAATTCGCTGCGCAGCAGATTGGAATCGAGTTGGTCAGCAACAGAGCGCGCCGAGGTATAGAGCTGTTCCAGACTGGGCGCATCCGGGTTGGCGCCAGTCTGGGCCAATTGCCCACCCAGGGCCGCCAGTGAATCGGTGTAGTCATTGAGACGGTTGGCCATGTCCTGACCATCGCCACCGGCAAAGGCGGCGATCAACGCCGAGTAGCGAAGCTCGGCGGCACTGGCATCCGCCACTTCACCCGTTTGGGTGACATCGGCGGGCTTGATCGAACTGAAATCCCCGGGCAACTGGAACAAGTCCGCCACCTGTCGGGTGGCGGCGGCAATAGAGGCGGCATCCACCGTGTTGCCATCGACCAGGCTGGCCGCCAGGTGCGTATACGGGGTCGCGTGCAGCTGAACCGGCTGGCCGGGCAGTACTTCACGCTGATAGGCCGTCAATTCCAGGTTGGGCGATACTGGCAATGTCTGACCGAAGGCCGCGCTGCCACAGCCGGCCGGGGCGTCACAGACCATGGTGGTGTTGCCACCGGGCGCGGCCGACACAACCAGCTTGGCTGGCCCACGGTAGTCGTCGGGCACGCTCAGTTCGTAGTCGCCGCTGGCGTCTGTCGTCGACTCCGCCAGAAGAAAAGCCCCACTCTGGTCAAAGCCGTAGAGCTCGACACGGGCACCAATCAGTGTTCCCTTGGTGGCCGATCCGTTGATGCTGGCCGCTGTGCTTGAATCGTTGAAATTCAGCCCTTCATCAGCGCAGGCAACCAATGCCAGTGCGGCTGAAAAGATCGTCAGCAATCGAATAAATGTTCGCATGGTGTCCCCCCGGGAACCCTGAGTTCTGATCTGTTTTTATCTGTTTTAGACTCATTTTATAGCCTATCTTTCTAAATTAAGCGATTTAAACACCCTTTAACAGTGCCCATAGTCACTCCCCTGCCTTAACTATGAACTCCCCCTATAACCAACATCACTGGTATTTATTTAGTTAGAAAGATCATTTTCAGTTAAAATGCGCGCCCGAAATACGCTTTCGTCTTAAAAACCAGCCCGCGACCACAGTGGGCGTCGAGGAGATGAGGAAATACCTGTGTTAGAAGCCTATCGCCAACATGTTGAAGAACGCGCCGCCCTGGGCATCGTCCCCCAGCCCCTCAACCCCGAGCAGACCGCCGGACTGGTTGAGCTTTTGAAGAACCCGCCGGCCGGCGAAGAAGACTTCCTGCTGGAACTGGTCACCGATCGCGTCCCCGCGGGCGTCGACGAGGCCGCCTACGTCAAGGCCGCCTTCCTCACCGCCATCGTCAAGGGCGAGGCCGAATCTCCTCTGATCGACAAGGCCCACGCCGTCAAACTGCTGGGTGGCATGCACGGTGGCTACAACATCGAGACACTGGTCGAGCTGCTGGACAACGACGAACTGGCCGCAGCGGCCGCCGAAGAGCTCAAGCACACCCTGCTGATCTTCGACGCCTTCCTGGATGTCGAGCAAAAAGCCAATGCCGGCAATGAGCACGCCAGGGGCGTGATGCAGTCCTGGGCCGACGCCGAGTGGTTCACCAACCGCCCCGACGTCCCCGAGAAAATTACCCAAACCGTCTTCAAGGTGCCCGGCGAGACCAACACCGACGACCTCTCCCCGGCCCCCGACGCCTGGTCGCGTCCCGACATCCCGCTGCACGCGCTGGCCATGTACAAAATGGAGCGCGAGGGCGTACAGCCCGAGAAGCCCGGCGAGATCGGCCCTATCAAGCAGATCGAGGAACTCAAGGCCAAGGGCCACCCGCTGGCCTTCGTCGGCGATGTGGTCGGCACCGGCTCCTCGCGCAAGTCCGCCACCAACTCCGTGCTGTGGTACATCGGTGACGACATCCCCGGCGTTCCCAACAAGCGCGCCGGCGGCGTCTGCATCGGCAGCAAGGTCGCCCCGATCTTCTTCAACACCATGGAAGACGCCGGCGCCCTGGTCTTTGAGGCCCCGGTGGACAAGCTCAACACCGGCGATGTCATCGACATCTATCCCTTTGAGGGCGCGATCAAGAACGCCGAGACCGGCGAAGTACTGTCCGAGTACCAGTACAAGTCGGATGTGATTCTGGACGAAGTGCGCGCCGGTGGCCGCATCAACCTGATCATCGGCCGCGGCCTCACCAACCGCGCCCGCGAAGCGCTGGGTCTGGGGCACAGCGAGGTCTTCCGCGTGCCCGAACAGCCCGAAGACACCGGCAAGGGCTTCTCCCTGGCACAAAAGATGGTCGGCAAGGCCTGCGGCATGGAGGGCGTTCGCCCCGGCATGTACGTCGAGCCCAAGATGACCACCGTCGGCTCCCAGGACACCACCGGCCCGATGACCCGGGACGAGCTGAAAGACCTGGCCTGCCTCGGCTTCCAGGCCGACCTGGTGATGCAGTCTTTCTGCCACACCGCCGCCTACCCCAAGCCTATTGATGTGGAAATGCAGCACACCCTGCCCGACTTCATCAAAAACCGCTCCGGCGTGTCCCTGCGCCCCGGCGACGGCATTATCCACAGCTGGCTGAACCGCATGCTGCTGCCCGACACCGTGGGCACCGGCGGCGATTCCCACACCCGCTTCCCCATGGGCATCTCTTTCCCCGCGGGCTCCGGCCTAGTGGCCTTCGCCGCCGCCACCGGCGTTATGCCCCTGGACATGCCCGAGTCGGTTCGCGTTCGCTTCAAGGGCGAAATGCAGCCCGGCATTACCCTGCGCGACCTGGTTCACGCCATCCCCTACTACGGCATCAAGCAGGGCCTGCTGACCGTTGAGAAGCAGGGCAAGATCAACGAGTTCTCCGGCCGCATCCTCGAGATCGAAGGTCTGGAAGAGCTCACCGTGGAACAGGCCTTTGAGCTGTCCGACGCCTCCGCCGAGCGCTCCGCTGCCGGCTGTACCATCAAGCTGTCTGAAGATTCAGTGGCCGAGTACCTGCGCTCCAACATCTCCCTGCTGCGCTGGATGATCAGCGAAGGCTACGGCGATGCCCGGACGCTCGAGCGCCGCGCTCGCAAGATGGAAGAGTGGC
The DNA here is from genome assembly GCA_051747425.1 of Pseudomonadota bacterium. Classification (GTDB taxonomy): domain Bacteria; phylum Pseudomonadota; class Gammaproteobacteria; order HTCC5015; family HTCC5015; genus HTCC5015. The sequence continues at coordinate 12,719 of JBNJGD010000028.1, read as the reverse complement.
TGGACAACCCCAGCCTGATGGAAGCCGACGACGACGCCGAGTACTTCGCCACCATCGACATCGATCTGAGCGAGATCAAGGAGCCCATCGTCTGCTGCCCCAACGATCCCGACGACGCCAAGCTGCTGTCGGAGGTCGCTGGCGACCCGGTCGACGAAGTGTTCATCGGCTCCTGCATGACCAACATCGGCCACTTCCGCGCCGCCGGCAAACTGCTGGAGCAAAACAAGGAACCGATGAAGACCCGTCTGTGGATGTCACCGCCGACCAAGATGGACCAGGCCCAGTTGATGGAAGAAGGTTACTTCAACATCTACGGCCGCGCCGGCGTGCGCACGGAAATGCCCGGCTGCTCACTCTGCATGGGCAACCAGGCCCGGGTCGCCGCCCAGTCCACCGTGCTCTCGACCTCAACGCGCAACTTCCCCAACCGTCTGGGCGACGGCGCCAATGTCTACCTGACATCCGCCGAACTGGCGGCAGTCGGCGCGATCCTCGGCAAGCTGCCCAGCCCCGAGGAGTACATGGAGTACGCCAAGGACATCAACAGCATGTCCGCCGAGATCTACCGCTACCTGAACTTCGACAAGATGGAGGCCTTCCAGGATGCCGCCAACGAAGTGAAGAGCCACATCGATCTCGACAAAGTCGGTGTTAGCTATACGGCGTAAGCCAGGCAGCACTGCAAACGGAAAAAGCCGGGGCCTCTGTCCCGGCTTTTTTTATGCCCTTACCAATCCCTTTCACTCCCCCGTGACGCGTAACCGGCCACCATACAGTCAAGTCACTGATACAAGGCCCACAATGCCGTCGCCCTGCACCATCATCAGCCACACAATCACAGCACTGCTATTAATGCTGGCAGCGGGCTGCAGCCTGCCCGAAGTGCGCCTGGGCGATGAAAGGAATGCGGCGCTCCCGCCCCTGGAGGCCACCAGCTGGTGGCCCCAAGAACCCCGACAAACCCGAGCCCACATCATCGGGCTGCACAGCTTTGCCGACTATCACCGGGCCTTCGAGCACTGGGGACAACACTTGTCTCACCAGGGTTACGCCGTCCACAGCTACGACCAGCTCGGATTTGGTAAACGCGGAGAAAAAGGCCGCTGGTACGGCAGCGAGGTCATGGTGCAAGACGCGCTGACCCTGGCCCGCCAATTGAAGGCCGAACGGGACGCGCCGGTCTATCTGATGGGCGAAAGCATGGGCGGATCCATAGCCATACTCGCCGCACAAAGAGAGCCAGAACTCATCGACGGACTGATACTGGCCGCCCCCGCCGTGCGCGAAGGCCTGTTGATTCGCTATCCCTACAATGCCGCGCTCAACATGGTGGCCGCCATCGCCCCCGGTGCCACCGTCAGCCTCCAACACAACGGCCACTCAAACGCATTGAGAGCTGCCAGCGTCGAGCGTCTGGCCCAGTCTCCCCACTCCTTGAAAGAAGTCCGCATGGACACCTACCGGGGCCTGATCCGCCTGGCCGACCTCGCCAGCGACAGCGCGCCTGAGCTGGAACAGCCCGTACTGCTCTTCTACGGCGGCCAGGACGAAAGCGTGCCCGAAGTCGCCATCAACAAGCTGCAACAACACTGGACCGACCACCTGACTTACCACTACCGGGACGACTGGCCCCATCTGGTGTTTCAAGCCCGCGATTGGAAAGAGATCGCCGACACCACAAGCCTTTGGTTGGAAGCCTCATCCATCCAGACCCTGACCCCCACGACATTTTTTTAACCGACGCTCGAGAACTTGATGGCGGCCCTGGACCAGGCCAACATGTTCCCTACCCCAAACACCCGACCAACAGGCTTAAAGAGAAAACCCGTGATGGCGTCCATCCGGCAACTCAATATCCAGCCTGACCTTGCCTCCAGCCGCTTCAACATACCGCTTGAGGGATGACAATTTCAAATCCTGTCCAGCCTTTTCCATGCCTGCAACAGTTGGCTGTTTAATACCCAGTGCTTCGGCCATCTCGACCTGGGTTTTTTCCATCAGAGCGCGAATCTCGGCCAAGTGGATATTCAACAGGATGGCCTCGGCTTTCGCTTTGGCACCGGCAACAATTTTCGGATCCTCGGCTTCCAGAATTTGATCAAGTGTTCTAGCCATTTCATTCACCTCTGACGGAGCCTCTCCAAGTGGGCCTTAAATTCGCGGTCAGCCACTGGAATCAGCTCCTTGTAAAATCTTTTGTTATTTCCTGCTTTTTCACCAGCGCAGAGCAAAACGCCTGTTCTGTGAGGATCAAAAGCAAAAAATGCTCGTATTGGATTCCCTCGGCTTTGTACCCTGAGTTCCTTCATGTTTTTGTGTTCAGAACCCTTCACTGTATCGGCATAAGGGCGTGGCAGGGTCGGCCCTAGCTCGCGCAAGACCATCATGGCCGCGATCACATTTTCCCTGGCCACATCATTAAGACCATCGAACCATTCATCGAAAATATCTGTCGTCCTTATTTCCCACATAGGCACCTTCCATGGATATAGCTTACATCCTATATAGCTTTTGAGCTATTTTCAAGCTTGTAAAAAGACCACTGACTGGCCTTTTGATTCAGCCAAACCATGCCCCCGCGACTTTCTTTAACCGGCACCAAACTTTTCGACCCACAAGCGATCGATTGCGTGTGTCATTTTGGCACCAATATTGACCAACTCTATTCCGTGTGCCATTCTGGCACCATCCAGATACAAACTGGTGCACATTGCGATGCCAACAAAGAGAGGTCGCTATGACAGCGGCAACTGACAAAGACAAAGAAAAACGGCTGGTGGCCCGCGCCAGGCCGGAGATCCATCAAAGGATTGCGGAAGCGGCGGAGTTGCACGGCTCTACGGTCTCGCAGTTCCTGCTGGATTCCGCCCTGGAACGCGCCACCCGGATTACCGAACAGGCCACGCGGATCAGCACCAGCCGCGAGGCATTCGAAAATATGATGGTGGCCCTGGACCAGCCAGCACGACCCCTGCCCCGCCTGCGAAGGGCGGCCCGGCGATACAAGGAAACCGTAGATGCCCCGGATCAGGAAAACCCCACTTAGCAGAGCACACCATCGCGCCGGTTTTGACTGCGGTGTCGTAGCACTCAACCGGTTCATCCGAAGAACCGCACGCCAGCAAAACGAGCGGCACTTGGTGCGCACCACCGTGTTGGTCGATGCAGACCGCCCGGAACGCATTCTGGCCTATTACTCCACCGCCCCCTGTGAGATTGCGCAACCACCCGGCATAAAGGCCTGGGAGCAATACCCACACCCCGTGCTCTTTCTGCGAATGGCGAGACTGGCCTCCGACCTGAGCGTCCGAGGCCAGCGCTTCGGCGAACTGGCATTACTCTCCGCCATCGAAGACGCAGCGACCATCTCCCGACAGTTCACCGCCATAGGCGGGCTGGTGGTGGATGCGAAAGACGAAAACGCCGCCGCCTTTTACGAAAAATACGGCTTTATCAGAATTGAAAAAAACAGCCTTCAACTCTTCCTGCCCATTCAAGACTGCGTTTCAATCATGGACGAAGCAGACGAACTATTTTAAGTAGCCTAGTGCGTGCCGACTGATTTCAACATACTCGGCTGGTCAAAACCTTGCACCGAGTTATCGTGCCTGTAGAATTACGGGGCGAAGCCGAACCTAACTCAAGGATGATTCATGAAGCTGATCGCAGCCTTTGTACTGACTCTTTTCACCCTCTCCCAAATCGCCTGCGTGGCCACTACCAGTGACGCCAGCAACGCGGACAGCTCGCCGGCGAAATCAAAAACCACCTCTAAAATCGACACCACACTGGCCAACTGGCTGGAAAATGGCCAAACACCCGACCAGCTTCCCGTAAGGCTGGACATACAGACAAAAGGGCTTGAGGCGGAAAGCGAGCAAGCGGTCAAAGACACGGGTGCCGTCGTACTCGGCTTTTATCCCAAATACGAGAGAATCAGTGCCACGGCCGACGGACCCCGGGTGATCGAACAGATTCTTCAACTGCCGTTTGTACGGCACATTGCGCTGGAACACGGCGCCCACCACAAAGGCACAACTACCCCTTCCCGCAAAACCCACTGACGGAGTACCAGGATGAGTACATTCAATCGTTACGGGCTGATTCTGCCCGCACTGCCCCTGTTCTTGGCCTTTTCAAACGCCCCCGCCAAGAACGATGCCGGAAACATCAGCAGCAACCTGCTACCACAAATTTCCGACCTCGCCGACGACCGCTCTCAATACAGCCACAGTAGCCAACCCACCACCTCCGGGAAGACGACCGTTTCGGATCGCATTCGTTTAGATGTGGTGCTGAACAGTGCGGACAGCCGAACAAAGGCAGCCATCGAGCGGGCCGGTGGTAGCGTTCTGAACATCAATCCCCGCGCGCTTCGCGCCACCGTCGAGATTGGCAACCGGGAAGTAATAGAGGCCATTGCCGCCCTGGATCAGGTGCAATACATCTATCCCGATTACGGCTATGCCAGACAGGCCGGTTCGGTCACCAGTCGTGCGCCCGATGCACTCAAAACCATTACATTGACAGGGTCCCCCGATAACCTCGACGGCACCGGACAAACTGTTGGCATTCTCTCTGACAGCTTTGCCAGAACCAGCGATGTCCGGGATGGAGGCACGACCCCGTCGGCCTGCACAGCGGGCACTCTGGAAAATACCTTGCCGCAAAACTCCGGCGACCTTCCAGGCCAGATTGACCTTCGCTCTGATGACGCGTCATCCGGCGACTGCCCCGCCGATGGCGGAAACATCGATGAAGGGGCGGCCATGGCCGAACTGGTTTACGATGTCGCCTCGGGCTCCAGTATTGCCTTCCACCAGGCTGGCCCGGGTATTGCCGGCTTTGCCTCCGGGATTGACGATCTTTGCACACCCGCTGCTAGTGGTGGCGCCGGTGCCACAGTGGCTGTAGACGACATCATCTATTTTGCCCAGCTGATGTACCAGGCCGACCCAGTGAGCCAGGCGGCCAGCAACTGCCACGAATCCGGCATTCCCTATCTGACAGCAGCGGGCAACGGTGCCAACCTGGCCTTCCACGAGGAGTTCAAGGACAGTGACCTCTCTGACAACACCGATGGAGGTACCTTTCCCTCGCCCACGCGCAGTGATGCCCACGAGTGGAGCAATGGCAAGAACTACCTTGAAATCAACCTGGACGCTGGCGAAGAGATAGTTGCCGTCTTACAGTGGAACCAGCCCGCCCTCTCCGTGCCCGGCAATGACACAAATGGGCCCCAGATTGATTTGGATCTGCAAATCCACGCCGATGAAACCGGGACAGCTGGCCTCATTAACTCAATGTCATCATTTGGGAATCAACAGGCCAACAACCCCGGAGCTGGCGCTGACCCTGTTGAAATTGTCACCATCGGCGATCCCACATCTACCACAGCCACCACCTACTACATCGTGGTCGACCATTGGCTGGGGAACCGCGAGAACATCCCTCAGGACAGCAATACCCCACTGGAATTTCGTCTGGTATTTTTCCCCAAGGATTCAGCCGACCTCAACGCGACAAATGATTTAAGCCCCAGTGCAGATGGGCCGACGATGTACGGACACAGCAATCACCCCAATGTGATGGCGGTAGCAGCGGTTCCCTGGTGGGAAGCGCCTGCGTACGGCCCGGCCCTATATGGCCCTACAACCGACATCGACCCGGAATCCTTCACCGCAAAAGGCGGTTTGCTGGAGTGGCAATTTGCCGAGGACGGCTCTTTCGTAAAACAGGCGCTGCCACAAAAGCCTGACTTTGCTTCTGTCGATGGCAACAACACCACCTTCTTTGGGCAACCGTTGAACAATGGCATTGATGGCGAATCTGACGGTGACCCCAACTTCTTTGGCACATCGGCAGCAGCCCCGAATGCCGCCGCTGTGATTGCCCTGATGCTGGAGTCACGCAACGACCTGACACCGGACGAGGTCGCAACCGCCCTGAAATCGAGCGCCGTAGCCACAGCGGCTTCCTCCGATTATGTAGGTGAAGGCTTGATCCAGGTCGATGCCATTCTGGAGAACACACCCGTGGCCGATGCGGGAGCGGACCAGTCAGTGGACGGGGGTGACACCGTCAACCTGAGTGGTGCAGGCAGCGTCGCCAACGGTACGATCACCTCCTACAGCTGGGAAAAAGTGAGTGGCCCCGGCATCACGCTGAATCAGGCCAACTCTGCCGATGCCAGCTTTACAGCACCCAACAGCGATGTGGACTTTACTTTCAAGCTCACGGTCACCAGCAGCAACGGCAACACACACTCCGACACATCCAAAGTCAGTGTTGCCGAAGTCAGCGACGAGCAAGATTCCGGCGGCGACAGTACCGGCGATGCGGGTGGCACCGGTGACGACAGCAGTAACGACTCCGGCGGCGGTGGCGGTGGCGGCGGCCACTTCGGCCCGTCGGCCCTTCTGCTAACCTTGGCCCTGCTTGGCTGGCGTCGCCGCACGGTCCAATAGAGTCAAAAGCAGACCCATAAAAATTACAGGGCCCCGCCAGGGGCCCTTTTTTATGCCGGAAGCGACTGGCGCCACCACCTTGAACCCGGCGATGATTCAGGTATCACTCAGTGGTATAATCCGCGCCCGTTTATCAACTCCACCCAACTGGAACGCGACGATGCACCTCTCTGCCCTGACCGCCATCTCTCCCGTCGACGGCCGCTACGCCGGCAAGGCCGACGCCCTGCGCCCGATTTTCAGTGAATACGGCCTGATCAAGGCGCGGGTCACGGTGGAAGTGCGCTGGCTGCAGCGCCTGGCCGCCACCCCGGGCATTGAAGAAGTGCCGGAATTCAGCGACGGGGCCAACGCCCTGCTCGACGGCATTGTGGCCAACTTCGAAGAGAGCCACGCCCAGCGGGTCAAGGACATCGAGGCCACCACCAACCACGATGTCAAAGCGGTGGAGTACTTCCTCAAGGAACAGGTGGCCGGCAATGCCGAACTGGAGGCCGTCTCCGAGTTCATCCACTTTGCCTGCACCTCCGAGGACATCAACAACCTCTCCTACGGCATCATGCTCAGCCAGGCCCGGGACGAGGTGCTGCTACCCATGATCGACCAGCTGATCGAGGCCCTGCGCGAGCAGGCCCACGACCACGCCGAGGTACCCATGCTCTCGCGCACCCACGGCCAGCCGGCCTCGCCGAGCACCATGGGCAAGGAGTTCGCCAATGTGGTCCACCGCCTGCGCCGCCAGCGCGAGCAGATCGCCGCCGTGGAAGTGACCGGCAAGATCAACGGCGCTGTGGGCAACTTCAACGCCCATCTGAGTGCCTACCCGGACATCGACTGGCCCGAGCTGGCCGAGCAGTTCGTCACCGAACTGGGCCTGGTCTGGAACCCCTACACCATTCAAATCGAGCCCCACGACTGCATCGCCGAGTTGTTCAACGCCGCCGCCCGTTTCAACACCGTGCTGATCGATTTCTGCCGGGATGTCTGGGGCTACATTGCCCTGGGCTTTTTCAAGCAGAAAACCGTGGCCGGCGAAATCGGCTCCTCGACCATGCCTCACAAGGTCAACCCCATCGACTTTGAAAACGCCGAGGGCAATCTGGGGCTGGCCAATGCGATCTTTGACCACCTGGCCGCCAAGCTACCCATCTCGCGTTGGCAGCGCGACCTCACCGACTCCACCGTGCTGCGCAACCTGGGCGTCGGCGCCGGCCACACAGTGATCGCCCTGCAGGCGGCGCTCAAGGGCATCGGCAAGCTGGAGATCAACGCCCAGGCCCTGGCCGACGATCTGGACGCCAACTGGGAAGTGCTGGCCGAGCCGATCCAGACCGTGATGCGTCGCTACGGCATTGAAAAGCCCTACGAAAAGCTCAAGGAGCTGACCCGCGGCCACCGCGTGGATCAGGCTGGCATGCGCAAGTTCGTCGCCAATCTGGATATTCCGCAGACGGCCAAGGCCGAGCTGATGGAGCTGACTCCGGCGCTCTACATCGGCAACGCCGCCGAGATGGCCAAAGCCATTTAGATGCCTTTTACCCATCCTCAAAAGCATTTAAATGGCCTGAGTGCCGAGCAGTTTCTGGCCGAGTACTGGCAGAAGAAGCCCCTGCTGATCCGCGGGGCCTTCCCCGAGTTCACTGAGCCCGGCGGCAACCCCCTGTCCGCCGACGAGCTGGCCGGGCTGGCGCTGGAGGAAGGCATACACTCGCGCCTGATTCTGGGCAGCCACCGTGACGACCGCTGGAAGGTCATCCACGGTCCCCTGGCCGAGGACCAGTTCGCCCAACTGCCCGACAGCCACTGGAGCCTGCTGGTCTCGGATGTGGAAAAGCACCTGCCCGACTTTGCCGCCTGGCTCGAGCCCTTTCGCTTTATCCCCGACTGGCGCATCGACGACCTGATGGTCAGCTACGCCCCCGAGGGCGGCTCAGTGGGCAAGCACACCGATGAATACGATGTCTTTTTGCTGCAAACCGCCGGGCGTCGCCGCTGGCAGATCGAGGAGCGCCGCAGTGAGTCGCCGGTGATCGAGGGCCTCGAGCTCAAATTGCTGCAGGACTTTCAGCCGACACAAGAGTGGGTGCTGGAGCCCGGCGACATGCTCTACCTGCCCCCCGGCATCGCCCACTACGGCGTTTCCATGGACGACGACTGCATGACCTGGTCAGTGGGCTTTCGCGCCCCCGGCTGGGCCAGCCTGGCCCTGGATCTGGTGGATACCGTCACCGCCTCGCTGGACGAGAGCCAACGCTACAGCGACGCCGACCTGCCCCCACAGGAAAACCCCGCCGAGCTCAGTGCCGAGAGCACCGGGCGCGTTCGCCGGGAACTGGAACAATTACTGAATCTCGACCCCGAGACCTTCCAAAGCTGGCTGGGTCGCGCCGTCAGTCAACAGGCCTGCGAGTTTCCCGTCGCCGAGCGCGCCGAGGAGGAAGCCCTCGACGCCGTCGATCTGGCCGCCGAGCTCAAGGCCGGTGGCGTGCTGGTACTCAACCCCTATGTCCGCCTCAATTTCAGCCGCGCCGGTTCGGACTTTCAGGTGTTTATCGACGGCCACGCGCGCAATCTGAGCAACCCCCTGCTGCCGGATCTATGCCTGAACCACCGCATTGATCCCGCCGAGGCCAACATGGATACTCTGGTGGCGGACGGCGAGCTGATGGACTGGCTGGCCTGGGGCTACCGGCAAAGCTACTGGCTGTGGCAGGACGAGCTGGTGGGTGACGAGGAGAGCGAGGATGAGTGACAGCGAGATCCCCGTACAACTGCTCGACTGGAGCCAGGTCAAACCGCTGGCCGAACAGGTGCGCCGACGCGTCTTTATCGACGAGCAGGGCGTGCCCGAAAGCGAGGAGTGGGACCGCCACGACGACTTTGCCGTTCACGCCCTGGTGGTCATCGACGGCGAGGTCGTCGCCACCGGCCGCCTGACCCGGGAACCCAAAATCGGCCGCATGGCCGTGCTCCCGGAACACCGGGGCAAGAGCATCGGCACCGCCGTACTCGAGGCCCTGCTCCACGCCGCCCGCGAGCGTGGCCTGCCCTCAGTCAACCTGCACGCCCAGGTCACCGCCGCCCCGTTCTACCAACGCTTCGGCTTTGTCGCCGAGGGCGAGCCCTTTGATGAAGTCGATATACCCCACCAAAAAATGAGACTGGATCTATGACTGTTGAGTTGAGTGAGCTCGCCGCCGCCGAGATTGGCCAGGCGGCCCGTTTTGAACTCGCCGACACCCAGGACTGCACCCTGGTCCTGGACCACATGCTCGGGCAGTGCCGCCGCCATTTCTGGTTCGCCGGTCGCGACCTGGATCGTCTGCTGTTTGACCGCGACGCCTTCAGCGACGCCCTGTTCAAGCTCGCCACCGCCGGGCGCCACAGCGACATCCGCTTTCTCGTCCACGACACGCGCGACGCCGTGCGCCAGCACCACGCCGTGCACCGCCTGGCCCAGCGCCTGAGCAGCTATATCGAAGTGCGCATCATCGGCGATGACTTCAGCGCCTACAGCGAGAGCATGGCCCTGTTTGACCAGCGCGCCAGCCTCTATCGACCCCAGGGCGACCTGTATCGGGGCATCGCCGACTTTGGCGACCCGAATTTGTGCAAAACGCTGACTCAGGAATTCGAAAATATGTGGCACAATTCCCGTCAGGATCCTAATTTCCGCCAATTGCGGATTTAGGCACCAAATCTGCATGGGGTTGATTGAAACGCCCCGGTGCATCTGTAAACTCTGAGCCATCGCACGGCGCGGGGAACCAACGGGGCGCCTGAAACACAAACAGCCTAGCCTGTACACGAAGACCAACATGGAACCAGAATAATGAGCGTCAGGGGTTTTCTCAAAAAGACTCTCGTCACCAGCGAGATCGACCGCCAGGTCAACCAGTTCAAGAAGGTGGTGGGCAGCTTTGGCTATGACGCCTGGGGCTTTAACAGCGAGTCGGCAAAAGTCGCACTGGCCCTGATCCGACCACTCTACGAAGACTACTTCCGGGTCAAGGCCTACGGTGTCGACAATGTGCCCGCCGAAGGCCCGGTGCTGATCATCCCCAACCACAGCGGCCAGCTGCCACTCGACGGCCTGCTCGCCGGCTACGCCATCGCCACCCGCAAAAAGGAACCCCGCGCGGCCCGGGCCATGATCGAGCGCTTTTTCCCCACCGTGCCCTTTCTCGGCAACATGTTGAACGCCATCGGCGCGGTGATCGGTGACCCCCTCAACTGCGCCCGCATGCTCGACAACGGCGAGGCCGTTATCGTCTTCCCCGAGGGCATTCGCGGCTCGGGTAAAATGTACGAACAGCGCTACCAGTTGCAGCGCTTTGGCAGCGGCTTCATGCACTTGGCCATCAATCACAAAACGCCCATTGTGCCGGCGGGCATCATCGGCTGCGAAGAGACCATGCCCGCCATCTACAACATCAAGCCCCTGGCCAAAATGCTGGGCATTCCCTACGCCCCGGTCACCACCCCCATTCCCCTGCCCGCGAGGGTGAGCATCCACTTCGGTGAGCCCATTTGTTTTGAAGGCGCTGATACCGAAGAGGAGATCGTCCAGAAAGTGGAGCTGGTCAAGGACAAGATTCGCGAACTGATCGCCGAAGGTTTGAGCCAACGAGAGAGCGTGTACTGATCATGGCCGAGAAGAAGAAACCCACCATCCTCGTGACCGGCGCCGGCGGCGCCACCGCCAAAAAGGTCATCACCACCCTCCAGGGGGACTACGACATAGTGGCCGTCGACTTCCGCCGCCAGATCAAGCTGGGCAAGGACATTCCCAGCTATCTGGTGGACATCACCAAGCGCGGCTTTGAGGACATCTTCCGCAACCACAAGATCGACGGCGTCATCCACATGGGCCGGGTGGGCACGCACAGCTCCAACCGCCGCAGCCGCTACAACACCAATGTCATCGGCACCCAGCGCCTGTTCGAGCGCTGCCGCAAGTACGGCGTCAAGCAGGTGCTGGTGATGTCGACCTTCTTCGTCTACGGCGCCGACGCCTACAACCCGGCCCTGCTCGACGAACACACCCCGCTCAAGGCCGCCGAGCTGACGCTCGACCTGGTCGACGCCGTGGAGCTGGAGAACCTGGCCAACATCTATCTCTACAAGTACCCCGACCTCAACATCACCATTTTGCGGCCCTGCCACATCGCCGGGCCGGGGGTGCGCAACAGCATGAGTACCCTGCTCTCCAGCCATCGGGCGCCGGTGCTGGCCGGCTTTTCGCCGATGATGCAGTTTATCCATGTCGACGACATGGGCGACGCCATTGCCGCCGCCTACCGGGGCAACAAGCCGGGCGTCTACAATGTGGCACCGGACGACTACATCGCCTACCAGGACGCCCTCAGGGCCAGCGGCTGCAAGCGCATGCCCCTGCCCTCGATTCCGCCGGCACTGCCCCTGACCATCAGCAAGCTGATGGGCTGGCGCGCCTTCCCCAGCTACCTGATCAACTACTTCAAATACCCGGTGGTGATCGACGGCTCGCTGTTTGAAAAGACCTTCAAATTCAAGCCCCAGCGCAGCTATCAGGACATTTTCACCTATTACCGACAGCAAAAAGAGCTCTTAAAGTAATGACACAAGTACTTCACGAAGTTCATAAATACCCCCAGGACGCGGAAGCCCTGATTCAGGTCTATATCGACAAGGACGCCATCGTGCAGCGCTACGAAGGTGTCGACGCCCGGGATGTCAAAGTCCGCGAATGCAGTGAGAAAAACGGCGAGTACACCGTTCGCACCGAGCGCGAGGTCCGCGCCGATGTTCCCGGCGCCCTGGCCAAGTTCGCCAAGGAGTGGAACCATGTGGAACAAAAAGAGACCTGGGTGAGCAAGGGCGATGGCGTCTACGACTGCCACTTCAGCGTCCATATCACCGGCCTTCCCGTGGATATAAAGGGCCACATGGTGGTTCAGCCCGACGGTGACGGCAGCCTCAACGACATCGAGCTCACCATCAGCTGCGCCATCCCCCTGATCGGCCGCAAAGCCGAGGAGTTCGTCAGCGGCGACTCCAAAAAATCCATGGACAAGGAACACGAGTGGATCAAGGGTTACCTGGCCGGTTAACCCCGGGCGTTTGCCCCAATCAAAAAGCCCGCCAAATGGCGGACTTTTTAGTGCGGCTGTCATCGCTGTATGTGTTCAGTAATTCGTTGATAAAAATACTAATGAGCTTTTATCGACGAGGATTCACTGGATGCGCATTAACAGCCAAGACACCACG
>JBNJGD010000027.1:0-22368 GCA_051747425.1 Pseudomonadota bacterium | reverse complement strand
GGCAAAAAAACCTCAACAACAGGCCGGATATATGACCGCAATGACCCGTTTACCTGAACACCGAAACCACTTGCAAACCGGGTGGGTCCATATATGACCTGAAGCCCTCTGTGTTCTCTGTGAACTCTGTGGCCGCTGTTTCATTTCGGCCAGGTTTCCAGGGTGTCAGGCCAGCAGGTTGCGGGGGGCGGTGACGATGCCGTCTTCGTCGGCGTAGACGTACTCCCCGGGGGTAAAGGTGACGCCGTGGAAGGTCACCGGCAGGTCGAGCTGGCCCTCGCCGCGCTTGACCGATTTCTGCGGCATGCAGTCGTGGGCTTTTACACCGATATCCAGCGCGGCGATTTCCTGGCGGTCGCGGATACAGCCGTAGACGATGATCCCCGCCCAGCCGTTTTTCACGCCTAGTTCGGCCAGGTTGCCGCCCACCAGGGCGCAGCGGTTGGAGCCGCCGCCGTCGACCACCAGCACGCGGCCCTCGCCGGGGCTCTCCAGCTGCTCGCGGACCAGGGTGTTGTCCTCGTGGGTTTTGATGGTGGTGATCGGGCCGCCAAAGGCAATGCGGCCGCCAAAGTCGCGAAAGCCCGGCAGGGCGACACTGACATCTTTGTGGTCGTCGCTGAGGTCGCAGGTGGCAAAGGTCATCGTTTTCTCCTGTGGTTTTGCGTTATTGTAGGCGAATCCATCGCCGCGCCCAATGGCGCAGTCATTGGCATCGAACTTGGGAGGCATCATGGCCGAACACGATCATTGCCACAGCGATAGCAAACAGGAACATCAGCATCACGGCGGTTGCCACGATCGCAGTCGCCCGGACTATCTGCTGTGGGTCTCGATGCTGGGTGTGATTGGCCTGTATCTCCACTACTGGCTGTGGCCCGAGAGCGCGGGCTTTGCCGAGTGGTACCAGACCCTCTCAAGCTCGGTTTTTGATCTGATGAACACCATTTGGTGGGGGATTGTCCTGGGCATTTTGATGGTCTCGGCCCTGTCGCGCGTGCCCCGGGATTTTGTGATGTCGATTCTCGGTACTCACAGTGGTTTCCGCGGTATTTTGCGCGCCACCGCCGCCGGCGTACTGCTGGATCTGTGCAGCCACGGCATCTTGATGGTGGGTGCCAAGATCTACGAGCGCGGCGCCACCACGGGGCAGGTGATGGCTTTTCTGGTGGCCAGCCCCTGGAACTCCTTTTCCTTTACCCTGGTGTTGTTTGCCCTGGTGGGCATTGGCTGGACCCTGGCCTTTATCGGCCTGTCCATGGTGATCGCCGTGGTGGTGGGCTCGCTGTTCGACCTTTTGATTGCCCGCGGCCACCTGCCGAAAAATCCCAACGAGACCAGTCTGCCCAAGGATTTTCGCTTCTGGCCCGAGCTCAAGCGGCGCTGGTCCTGGTCGCGATTCACCCCCGCCTTTGTGCGCGGCATGATGTGGGACGGCCTCAAAGAGTCGCGCATGGTGGTTCGCTGGATTCTGTTTGGCGTGTTGCTGGCGGGTCTGGTGCGGGCCTTTATGAATCCCGAGACCTTTGCCGAATTCTTTGGCCCCACCCTGGCGGGACTGGGCCTGACCATGCTGGTGGCGACCATTATGGAAGTGTGCTCCGAGGGCTCGGCACCCATTGCCGGCGACCTGCTCAACCGGGCCAAGGCGCCGGGCAACGCCTTTGCCTTCCTGATGACCGGCGTGGCCACCGACTACACCGAGATTATGGTGTTAAAGGACGCCACCCGAAGCTGGAAGGTACCGCTGTTCCTGCCGCTCTTGAGTGTGCCGCAGGTGTTGCTGATCGCCTGGGCGATCAACCAGCTGGCGGTCTGATCGCAGGGGCCATCGGCCGGGCTTACTCGGCGCAGTGAACGCAGTAGCGGGTGTGGGGGATCAACAGCAGGCGGCCCTGGGGAATGGTTTCGCCGCACTCCTCGCACTCGCCAAAGTCTTCCTCGTCGCTGCGTGCCAGGGCCCGCTTGAGCGCCAGCAGGCGGTTTTCGGCGCTGCGCAGATTGGCCTCGAGCACGCCCTTTTCATTGATCGCCTCCATCCGCGACAAACGACCCAGTGAGACATCCGGGGCGATGGGTGCGGTCTTCTCCTTGAGCGACTCGATGTCGTCGGCGGTTTCCCCAAGGGCTTTTTCCAGGGCGACCTTGAGGGCCTGGCGTTCCTCATTCGTCACTTTCAGCGGGCTCCCGGATGTCTTCGTTGATGTGCAAATGGCGCCCCGCCCACCAGACCAGCCACATCACCGGAATACCCATCAGCGTGGTCAGCAGGAAAAAGGCCGGGTAACCCATGGTGTCGACCATGCCGCCGGAGTAACCGCCCACCACCTTGGGTAGAAGCATCATCATGGAGCTGAAGATGGCGTACTGCATGGCGGTAAAGGAGATGTTCACCAGACTGGAGAGGAAGGCGACAAAGGCGGCGCTGGCCAGTCCGGCGGCCAGGTTGTCCACGGCCACCACGGCGTACAGCGACCAAAGACGGTCGTGTTCAAAACCGAAGTTGATAAACAGCAGGTCGACCATGGAACCCTGCAGCCCAAGGCCAATAAACAGCAAATTGGTGAAGGCCGAGAGTACCGCACCCAGCATCAACACCCGCATCACGCCGATGCGCAGGGCGAGAAAACCACCCAGCAATCCACCGCTGATGGCCATGATCACACCAAAGGTTTTTACCGCCCCGGCGATGTCCTGTTTGCTGAAGCCCATGTCCTGGTAGAACACATTTGAGATCACGCCCAAAACAATATCGGAAATGCGGTAGAGACCGATCAGGGCCAGCACCATCAAGGCGGTCTTGAGGCCGTAGCGGTCAAAAAAGTCCCGCACCGGGGCAACATAAGTCACATCTACCAGGGCGCCGTCCACCAGCTTTAGCGCCAGCGCCAGGCGGGTAATCACCACCGCTATCAATACGGCACCGGCAAAGCGAAGCGCCTCCAGGGCAAAGCCCCCGGCCACGCCCAGGCCGCTCTTGAAAGCTTCGGCGGCGGGGCCGAGGTAGAAAAAACTGGCGGCAAAACCGCCGCTGGCAATCACAAACAACAAAAAGAAGCGGCTGTAGGCCAGATTGTGCTGTGACAGCAGGGGCCGGTGGCCCTCCGGTTCCGGCAGGCTCAGGGTGACCAGCAGGCAGGCGCCCATCACCCCGGCCATGATCCAGTAGGTCGTACGCCAGGCGCTGTAGTCGTAGAGCTCGGCGGTGCTGCCCAGCTGCTGGGCCAGAAACAGCGAACCGGCGCCGGAGACGATCAGGGCGATGCGGTAGCCGACGATGTAGGTGGCCGAGAGCAGGGCCTGGTAGCGCGGCGGGGCGCACTCGATACGGTAGGCGTCGATCACCACATCCTGGGTGGCGCCGGAAAAACCCAGCAATACGGCGGCCAGGGCCATCCAGGTAATGCCCTCTCCGGCGGGGTCGATGGCGCCCATGAGAAACAGGGAGGCGATCACCCCGGACTGGGCCAGAGCCAGCCAGCTGCGGCGGCTGCCCAGGCGCCGGGTCAGGGCCGGCAGGGGCAGTTGATCCACCAGCGGCGCCCAGACGAATTTGAAGGAGTAGGCCAGGGCGGCCCAGCTGAAGTAGGTCACCGCCGAGCGCTCAACCCCCGCCTCGCGCAGCCACAGGGAGAGCGAGGAAAAAATCAGCAGCAGGGGGAGGCCGGCGGAAAAACCCAGTATCAGCAAATGCCAGGTTTGCGGCAGGCGCAGCGCCTCGCCCAGGGAGACGGCGTGTTCTTTCTCTGGCTGTGACGCCGCTGGACTCAAGCCGCGCTCACTCCGTAGCGCTGCCGGTAGTCGGCCATGGCGTCGCGGTGTCCGGCCAGCTCGGGGCGCTCGCCGGCAAAGTTGATCAATGTGTCCAGGTCGGCAATGGCCGACACGCGAATGCCGTACTCATCCTCCACTTCCTGAATCGCCGAGCGCTCGCCCTGGCCGCGCTCCTGGCGGTTCAGGGCAATCGCCACACCCACCAGCTCGGCGTCGTTGGCCCGGATGATCTCCACTGACTCGCGAATCGCCGTGCCGGCGGTGATCACATCGTCAATCACCAGCACGCGACCCTTGAGGTCGGCGCCCACCAGGGTGCCGCCCTCGCCGTGGGCCTTCTTTTCCTTGCGGTTAAAACAGTAGGGCACATCGCGCCCGTGCTCGGTGGCCAGGGCAATGGCGGTGGCGGCGGCCAGGGGAATGCCCTTGTAGGCGGGGCCGAAGAGCACATCGAATTCAATGCCCGACTCGACAATGGCCCGGGCGTAGTACTGCCCCAACTGGGCCAGGGCGCCGCCGGTTTTAAACAGGCCGGCGTTGAAAAAATACGGGCTCACGCGGCCCGATTTGAGTTCAAACTCGCCAAAGCGCAAAACGCCCTGATCGATGGCAAAGCCGAGAAAATCGCTGCGGAAATCGCTCATAACAGAATGAAACGGTCGGAAGTGGCTAAAAGATGGCGGCAGTATAGCAACGCCGCCCGGATAACCACAGAGCGCCTACCAATACACCCCGCTGTCGCGGATGTCTTGGAGGCGGCCGGGGCCGATGCCGTCGATTTGGGTGAGTTGGTCCAGGGACTCGATGGGCCGCAGGTCGATCAGGGCCTGTGCCCGCTCGGGGCCGAGGTGGGGCAGGGTTTCCAGTGTTTGCAGGGGGGCGGTGTTGAGGTTGATGGCGCCTTGCCGGTTTGCCGTGTTTCCCTCGATGTCATTCGCTTTTGGGTCGTTTTCCGGCTCTTCAAAGCGCAGTCCGGCGAAGTCGGCGGCGATCTGGATCAGCAGGTTCTGGAGCACGGTGCGCTCGCCGTCGGCCAGGGTGATTTCATCGATTTCCATCAGGATCTCGGCGGTTTCCTGTGGCGCACAGTGGCCCCGAATTTGCCGGGCCAGCAGGGCGACGATGGTCCGGGGGTCGGAGGTCTTATCATCGCTTTCCGTCACGGTTTGATCGTTTTGCCGCACGGCGCTCAGACTTTGCGCCACCTCGGGAAGAATGGCGGGGGTGGCGGCCAGCAGGGCTTCGGTCTGTTCCAGTGCGCCCAGCGCCTGCAATACCGTGACCACGGCGTCCTCCGGGTCGTGTCCGCGACCCCAACCCGCCAAGGCCAGCATCAAGCCAGCCACACAGTGCCGCGCCGACCACTGCGATACCGGCGGCTGGAACAGGGCATCGGTATCCTTTACGAGGTGGTTCAGGCGCCAATTGCGCCAGCGCCGCTTCACCACCGACAGGGCGTAGGGCGTGGTCAGGGCCAGTCGATAGAGCAGGGCGCCCAGGGCCACGGCGCCTTGTAACAGAACCGCCAGCAGCCAGAGCGCGCCCTGAAGCAGCAGGACCGCCGCCATGACGGCCATGTAGACGGCTTGCAGTATGGCGGCGTTTTCCCCGCGCAGCTGCACCCCGGCGATTTTGGCCGAGCTGCGCTTGGGTTTGATCCAGTTAAAGCTGCCCAGGGCGTTGCGGGTGGAGACGGTGGCGCCGGTCTTGGACAGGTTGAGTTTGGTGGGGCCCCTGCCGTAGCGCCCGCGCAGCACAAAGCGGCCGTTCTGCATGGCGATCTGGGTGTTTTTCAGTGGCGTGGCGGAGACGCGAAAGCCCCGGCTGGTGTTGGCGGTGACATTGACCCCGGCGGCCCTGGCCCGGGCGCGCAGGGCGACACCGCCGGTGCGGCTGGCACGCAGGTAGCGGCCGCGGTGTTCGATGCGGGTCTGGCGTCCGTACTCGTCCTTGTTACCCAGGTTAAAAAAGCGCATGTCCCTGTGTCCTGCTCGCGGTCAGTCTGCCTTTTTACCGTCGTAGCGGCGGGCCAGGGCCACATAGTGCTCCGCCGAGTATGAAATGAATTCCAGTTCATTCTTTTTAAGGGGGCGGATGGCCTTGGCCGGACTGCCGGCGTAGAGCCAGCCGCTCTCCAGGCGTTTGCCCGGTGTGACCAGGGCGCCGGCAGCCACCATGGTGCCGGCTTCCACCACCACATCGTCCATCAGGGTGGCATTCATGCCGATCAGGCAATCGTCGCCGACGGTGCAGCCGTGGAGCATGGCCAGATGACCCACCGTCACGCGCTGGCCGATGGTCAGGGGCGCACCCTCGGGCTTGAAGGGGCCCTCGTGGGAGACATGCAGCACGGCACCGTCCTGGACATTGCTCTGCTCGCCGATGTCGATCCAGTTCACATCGCCGCGAATCACCGCCCCCGGCCAGACGCTGACCAAGTCGCCAAAGCGAACCTGGCCAATCACTGTGGCGGCCTCGTCGATATAGACGCCTTCGCCCAGCTGTGGATGGTGTGTTTCAAAGTGTCTGATGGCCATTGGTTGAGTGTAATGGCTGGACAAGGGACCGTACAGTTAGGCCGGGCATCGGCGGTATTGAAAGGACAAAAAAATGGCCCGCTGTATTGCGGGCCAGTATTCAGGGTTAAATGGTTTTTTTGTGGCTGCTCTAGAGTGGATTGACATGCTGCTTGTCGAGGTGGCCCTCGGCGCGCTCCCACATTTGCAGGTAACCCTCGGCAGAATTCATGATCGCTTCGTAAACGCGATTGTCAGCGCGCTTGCGGAAGTCCTGAACCTGGTCGGCCAGCATGCCGTAGTGCGCCATGCCGTCACGGTTGAGATTAAAGGTGCGGTGCCCGGATACCTGCTCGTCAAAGGTCAGACCAAACTCGTTGGTGAAAGGATAATCCAGCGGGTCGCTATTCGCTGAACCGCGCGGTTTGGGTTGGCCACCCAGGCCCGACATGTCCGTGCCAATGCCCACGGCATTAAGGTAGGGGGTCTGTTCTGCCACATCCAAGTAGTCCAGTACCCGGGAGTCGATGCCGTCGGTATTGCTGTTGTAGGGCGCGGCAAAACCACCGACCTTGAGCATGCGACGGAAGTTGTCGTGGACGCCCCCGCCTTTGGCGCTGTGCATGAAGCTGTGTGAACTGACCGCGCCGCTGTAATCGCGCGCTTCGACAATGTCCATCACCTGGCTGGCGGCATCGGCGCTAAGATGGTCCAGGTCAACGATCATGTTGAGGTCGATCATGCGATTCACCAGATAAACGCCCAGCGGGGTCAGGCCGCGCACATTGCAGTGATTGTTGTGATCGTCGTAAGTGGGCGTGGCGCCAATTTGCCCCAGAAGCCCACCGATGACGGGAATGTCACCAATCACCGGAAAGCCGCTGGTCATGGCTTTTCCGCGAGTCTTGTCGTCGCAGTGCTTGGTCTCGTAGTAATGGCCGGTCGCCAGTGCCTCGCCGATGTTGATGAAACCGTCTTCAATGACTGCGCCGCTCAGCTTGTTGTCGAACTTGTGGGCCGGGAAGATACTGCGAACGCCCAGGTTGTAGAGTTCGGTGAGTCCCTGCTCGACTTTGGCGGTACTGCAGAAATCGCCTTCTCCACAGTTCAAGGTCTCGGAGGCCTCGACACCCAGCACTACAGCCAGTTTGCCGTCGGCAATCACCTGACGCGCCTGTTCGGGAGAGGTCACGATACGGAAAAAGCCCTTGCCCGGACCGCCGTACTGGGCGTCGATGTAGTCCTCCATCTGGCGAAGCCGTTTCGCTTGAAGACGGATGCTGTCCATGGTGTTACAGCTGTTGGTGCCGGTCCAGCCGGCTGGGTTGACGCTGCGCTGAACATTGCACAGCACCTCGTTCTCGACCAGTTGTGTCACGGTCATGCGAAGGCCGGAGAGCCAGGCGCGCTCCATCCACTTGTAGTAGTAACCACTGTGGGTCAGCTGAGTGGGGTTGGGCCACCAGTTAAAGTGGGGCCAGCCACTGGTGTCGTACTGATAGGTGGGGTCGCCAAAGACGAAGATATTGCCGATCAGGTCCAGTGAACCGTTGGGGCCGTGGCTGCTGCGGCTGTCCTCCAGCGCGTAGGGAACGCCATACTTGTGGAAGGGGTCGCCGTGCATGACCTTGCCACCCATGAATTCATAGGAAGTGATGTGGGTATGGGCATCGACATAGCCGCGCACCGGCTCGTTCACATTGCCTTTCAGGCTGTTGATGTGGTCTTCGCGGGTGCCGCGCACATTGGCGGTTATTTCCGGGTAGTCGCGGCAATCGTTTCGCGCCACCAGATCAAAATGGCGGTCAATCCTTGGCTCGTAGGTGTACCAGGTAAACCACCAGAAGCTGTGCTTGATCTTTTTAACATACTCTTTCTGAATGGGTGACTGAGTCAGGCGGTTTTTGAAGTGAAAGCGGTAGTGACCATTGCCCACGCCCTTGGCCGACACATCCCATTCAGCACCCAGGCTGGGCTTTGACAGCGGAGACTCCACCTGAGGCACCGCGCTGGACAAATAGCGGCCACTGCGGTCGGTGAGCAAAAAGTCTCCCAGACGCGCCGGCTTCATATAAAAGCGCTCTGCGCTGCCGGCATTAGTGGTGGAAAAGCTAAATACGCCATTGTTGTTGGTGAGGTATTTGCCGGTGCCCGGTGAGCGCACCGAGTAGCATTGCTGAGCCAGTTGATACACGGCTTTGTCTGCCGCGCTAACTGCCGCCACCGAAATGGCCGGCGACATTAAAAACAATGACAGGACGCTGGCCGCCCCGAACCGTTTGATAGTGTTCATGAAAACTCCCCCTGGTGCTTAAAATGGTCGGGTCTGACCGACCCGTAGCCGATTAATGTGAGGGAAATCGCCTGACATAAGTCGACAAAAGGCATGCGAAAACCGACAAACGGTCATGTGTGGCCCAAAAGATGAAAACGAAAGGTGTTTTAACGGGAGCATCACCGGGTGACTGTCTATAATGCCGGCGAAGACCCATGAAGGGAGGATGACCCATGAAAACAGTGGTAATTCGGGTGCTGGCGTTGGCTTCGCTGTTGGCCAGCTCGCCCGTATTGGCGGAATGGCAAATGGGCGTGGAAACGGGCGTGTTTCGCCCAGAGTACAACAAAGTCCAGATACCCAATGACAGTCAGGGTGACCGTTTCAGGATAACCGACCTCGGTGACGGCTCCTTCGAGGCATTCCGGTTGAGCCTCTCGTGGCAACCCTCGGGAAACCATGAACTCCAATGGGTCTATGCACCCTTTGTCTACCGCGAGACGGGACGCTTTGACAGCGATGTCCGCTTTGAGGGCGCGGTGTTTGCGCAGGGCGATACAGTGGAAGCGCGCTATCAGTTCAGTAATTACCGGATGCGTTACCTCTATCGTTGGCGGGAAAGGGACCGCTGGACAGTGGACATCGGTGGTACCTTGTTTGTGCGCGATGCGGCTGTCCAGCTGAGCGCTTCCGGAGAAGAGCGCGAAAACAGCAATGTTGGACTCGTGCCGCTGTTTGCCGTGCGCGGTACCTACTCACCGAACAAGCGGTGGTCGGCCGTGGTCGATACCGATGTGGCCATCGCCCCACAGGGGCGCGCGATCGACTTGTCGATAACCGGCCAGTATTCGATGAGCGAGCACTGGGTGCTGGCGGGGGGTTATCGGACCATTGAGGGCGGTGCCGATAATGAAGATGTTTACAGCTTTGCCTGGTTTAATGGCGCAACGCTCAGCGTGATGTACCACTGGCAATAGAACCGGGAGTGAGGGCATTTCATTTCAGCCCCGATCAATGGGGTCGTTGTTTCCGGATCTGTCCGAGATCGAGGCGCGCAGCCTTGGCAGGTGTTCGGGATAGTGGTCGCGGACAAAGGCAATCATGCCTTCGCGAATATGGCAGCGCAGAGACCAGAGAGCTCGCGAGCTACGGGCGCTCATAAGGAAACGGACTTCCATGGCCCGGTCACTGGCGTTTGTTACCAAAACATCCTGGGTATTGCCATTCCAGTCCGGGGAGTTTTGCAGCATTTCCAGAAAGGCCTCGCGGAGGGGTTCAATGGGCATGGCGTAGTCCAGCCAAAGAAAGACCGTACCCATCAGCTCGGTGGAATGCCGGGACCAGTTTTCAAATTTGTTAGTGATGAACCAGTCCAGGGGCACGACCACACGGCGCAAATCCCAGACCCGGAGCACGACATAGGTGGCGGTGACCTCCTCAACCCAGCACCACTCTCCGTCGATATACAACACATCGTCAATCCGGAATGGTTGCGTCAGGGCAATCTGCACGCCCGCGAGCAAGTTGCCCAGCACGGGCCGGGCGGCAAAGCCGAGAATGATGCCGCCAATACCGGCGGAGGCCAGCAGGCTGGTGCCCACCTGGCGAACGCTGTCGAAGGTCATCAGCGCGATGCCGAGACCGATGATGACAATCAGGATGCTGGAGCCGCGGACGAGAAAGCGCGTCTGGGTTTCCAGCTTGCGGGCATGCAGCCATTTGTCTTCATAGGCCGGGTTCATATGAACGATCAACTCGCCCACGGCGGAGACGACATTGACCGCCATCCAGGTGGCGGTAAGGATGACCAACAGCTTCAGGAGGTGTTGAACCTCTGGCAGAAACGGCGGGTTGTCTGAACTGCCCAGCGCAGTGTTGATGCCGATGAGTACCAGAAAGCTGCCCAGCGGAAACGCGGCGGCATTGAGAAAGATTCTGGGCTTGGCGCGGGAATCACTGAACCGCCGCATCAGAACCAGCAACAGGCGGTAGCCAATCAGCACCGCTGCGCCAACAAGCAGTGCATGGAGGGCCGGGGTGGCCCAGGCTTCAATTCCGGTTGTGACAGTGCTTATCTTCACTGGGCACCTTTTCCATAGTGCATGATCGGCCGCTTTGTCAGCGGCGCAGGGCGTTTTGCATTTCCAGACTATCGCTGATTGCCTCTGGCGTCGATACGAGGTGCTCAATGCGCCCTTTCAATGCCCACTCGCCGTGGTTAAAGTGAGCAACATTCGGATCACCCGAACAACAGCCACAGGAGCAGCTTATGAAAGCGGTCGTCGCAACGGGCCGGGCACTGCAGCCGGAGTTAACACTGCAAGAGGTCCCGGCGCCAAAGCAACCCGGGCCGGACGATGTGCTGGTGCAAGTGCATGCGTCCTCGGTGAACCCCAAGGACTGGAAACTCAACTACAACATCGCCCGTGTGGCGACACCGATGCTGGCCGGCAAACTGCGACCGCTGTTTGGCGACGACCTGGCGGGTACTGTGGTCGCCAAGGGCAATCGAGTGAACGACCTGGAAATCGGGGATGCGGTCTATGGCATGGACATGCGCCTGCGCACCGCCTCGCTGGCGGAGCAAGCCCTCATCGCCCGACAGCGCATCGCCCGGAAACCAGCCAGCCTCTCTTTTGCCCAGGCGGCGGCCATGCCGCTGGCGGCGCAAACGGCATTGCAGGGACTGCGCAAGGGCGGCGGTCGCGAGGGCAGCCGTGTGTTGATTATTGGTGCCTCCGGCGGCGTCGGCACCTTCGCCGTCCAAATCGCCAAAGCCCAGGGGATGCATGTCACCGGCGTTTGCAGTGGCCGTAACAGCGACTTTGTTCGCGAGCTGGGGGCGGATGCGGTGATCGACTACACCGCCGGTGACTACCGCCAGTCCGCCGGCCCCTTTGATCTGGTGTTTGATGTCACTTCCTACGAATCGCCCCTCAGTTGCGCCGCCATGCTGGAGCCAAAGGGTCGCTTTATTTCCACCGGCGGCGATCTCTGGTCCATGGTGGGCACGCCCCTCTATCGGGCATTGGGCAAACGCGCTGGCACGGTGGTGGTGGAGTCCTACAGCGAGGATCTGGAGACCCTGGCAGACATGGTCGAGCGCGGCCAACTCAAGCCGGTGATCGACAGCGAGTTCAACCTCGCCGAGAGCGAGCAGGCCTATCAGCGCAGCCGCACAGGCCGCTGTCGGGGCAAGGTGGTCATCAAGATCGTATCGAACTGATCGATGATCACTGGGCGGCGTGTTCCGCCAGCATTTGCTCCATGCGGGCTTTGACGGTGTCGTGCCACTCATCAATGGCCCGGTTGACCGCCCGGTGGTCGTTGAGGTCGACCTTCGGCGGGTAGAGCGGTTCGCTCAGGTAGTGGGTGAGTTTGACCGGGCGGGGAATCCAGCTCGGACCCAGGCCGCGCATCATTAGCACCGGCAGGCGGAATTTCTTGTAGACCCACTTGGTCAGGCGGTTTTCGTAGACCGTGTAGATGTCGTCCGCCTCGGGGCAGGCGGCGAGGACGATGGGGGTCTGTGTCTCCACCGCCAGGCGCACAAAGCCCTTGCGTGAATCCCACAGCAGTTGGTTTTTTTGGTAGCTGGGCTTGAGCGCCTCGCGCATGCCGCCGGGGGCCACCAGCAACAGCTGCTCGTCCTCCAGCAGCTCACGGGCAATATCGGGCCGGGTGCGAATGGCGCCCACATCGGCGGCGAATTCGCCAAAGCCGGGCAGCTTGAACCAGAAGTTGTCACCCAGGCTGCGCGCCAGCCGGCCGCGATGGCGGTGTATCCAGGACGAGAGGATAAAGGTGTCGTAGGTGGCCAGGCTGTGATTGACCACCAGCAGGCAGCGGCCGCTCTGCGGCAAATTATCCCCGCCGACCACGCTGTGGCGGTGGTAGCGGGCAAAGGGCGGCACCATGCGCTCGTAATACAGCGCCACCCGGCTGGCTACCGGGTCGCGGTAGTAGAAGTCGGGGTCATTGGCGGGGATAAAGGCTTTTCTTGGCATGGCCAGAGACTAGCCCATTCCCCCGGCCAGAGGAATTCCAGCGGCACGCATATCCGTCAGTTTGGCGGTTTGTCACAGAACGAGGCAGTGTAGGGCGGACGCGACGAATCGCTTCCGCCGGACAGATGGCGGCAGTGCCGCTTCCGGAATGACCAGATTTTGCTCTGTGCTCTCTGAGGCCCTGTGGCCAAATTACTTCAGGGTCACCAGTTCCTCCGCCAGGGTGGGGTGGATGGGGATGGTGTTGTCGAAGTCTTCCTTGGTGGCGCCCATGCTCATGGGGATGGCGAAGCCCTGGGTCATTTCATCGACGCCCGGCCCGATGGCGTGGAGGCCGATGATCTTTTCCTCTTTGCCCAGCACGATCAGCTTCACCATGGTGGGTGGCTTGTGCTCGGAGAAGGCGTGGGACATGGGGTTAAAGCTGCTCTTGTAGACCGTCACCGCGTCGCCGTGCTGTTCCCGGGCCTCCTGTTCGCTGAGGCCAATGGTGCCGATGGGCGGATGGCTGAAAATCACCGTGGGGATCAGGCTGTAGTCGAGCTTGCGCCCCTCCATGCCGCCGTAGATGCGGTCGGCCAAACGGCGGCCGGCGGCGATGGCCACCGGGGTCAGCTCGGCCTTGCCGGTGATGTCGCCCAGGGCGTGGATGTGCTCGACATTGGTCTGCTCCCACTCGTTGGAGGGGATTTGGCCATTGTCGCGGTGCTCGACGCCGGCGGCGTCCAGGTTCAATTCGCGGGTGTTGGCTTCGCGGCCGATGGCCCAGATCACGCTGTCGATGCCGTCGAGCTGGCCGCCGTCCTTGAAGTGGGCGGTGAGGCTGCCGTCTTTTTCCCGCACCAGGCGCTCCACCTGACTGTTGTCGCGGACCAGTAAGCCGCTCTCCGCCATGCCGCGATGGAGCGACTCGCTCAGGTCCTGGTCGAAGTGGCGCAGCGGACGCTCGCCACGAACGGCCAGTGTGGTCTCCGTGCCCAGGGCGTTGAGTACGCCAGCCAGTTCCACGGCGATGTAGCCGGCGCCCACCACCAGGGCCTTGCCCGGTTGCTCCTGAAGGTCAAAAAAACCGTCGGAGGTGATGCCGTACTCGGCGCCGGGAATGTCGGGCCAGCTCGGCCGGCCGCCGGTGGCAATCACAAAACGATCGGCAGTGTAGTGCTTGCCGTCAACTTCGATGGTGTGGGGGTCGACAAAGCGGGCGAAACCCTGAATATGGGTGGCGCCGTTGCCCTCCAGGCCCTTGGCGTAGAGGCCGTTGAGGCGGCGGATATAGGCCTCGCGGCGCTCATAGAGGGTGTTCCAGTCAAAACCGCTGAGGCGCACATCAAAGCCAAAGTCGGCGGCCTCGTGGATGGCCTCGGCGTGGGCGGCGGCGTACCACATGACTTTCTTGGGCACGCAGCCGACATTGACGCAGGTGCCGCCCAAGCGGTTGGCCTCAACCACGGCGGCCTTGGCGCCGTGCCTGGCGGCGCGGTTGGTGGTGGCGATGCCGCCGGAGCCGCCGCCAATGCAGATGATGTCAAAATGCTGACTCATGGGTTTCCCTTTTTTCGCTGTATCGCCCCTGCGCGACGCAGAAGCGGTGACAAAATGTTGGTAGGATAATGCCTTCTTAATCCGTCGAATCAAATGGTTTGCGCCAATCATGTCGATTATAAACGCCTTGGGACAGTGGTTTGAGGCCACGCCGACCCGCCGCCGGGTCGCCGATCGAGCGCTTCAGTACGCTTATCTCACCCGCCTGCACCGCCGCATCGGCATTTATCTGGTGCTGTGGCCGACGCTGTGGGCGCTGTGGATTGCCGCCGAGGGCGTGCCCCCCATCAAAATTCTATTGATCTTTGTCGCCGGCACGGTGCTGATGCGCTCCGCCGGCTGCGCCATCAACGACTACGCCGACCGTGATTTTGACCCCCATGTCTGGCGCACGGTGGATCGCCCCATCGCGACTGGCAAGGTTA
Source organism: Pseudomonadota bacterium (assembly GCA_051747425.1). GTDB lineage: Bacteria > Pseudomonadota > Gammaproteobacteria > HTCC5015 > HTCC5015 > HTCC5015. The sequence goes on along the minus strand of JBNJGD010000027.1, from coordinate 7,829 downwards.
GCCCCAAAGAGGCCCTGGCGGTGTTTGCCGCGCTGTGTCTGGTGGCCTTTGGGCTGGTGCTGATGACCAATGCCCTGACGGTGTACTTGTCCTTTGTGGCGGCGGGGCTGGCGGCCTGCTATCCCTTTGCCAAGCGCCACACCCACATGCCCCAGGTGGTGCTCGGAGCCGCCTTTTCCATGTCGATTCCCATGGCCTTTGCTGCGGTGCTGGGCGAAGTGCCGGTGATGGCCTGGCTGTTGTTTACCGCCAACTTGGTGTGGACGGTGGCCTACGACACCATGTACGCCATGGCCGATCGAGAGGACGACCTCAAAATCGGCGTCAAATCCACCGCCATCCTGTTCGGCGAGGGAGATGTACCCATCACCATGAGCCTGTGCGGCCTGTTTATGCTGGCCATGTACTTTGTCGGCCAGCGCTTTGAGCTGGCCGAGTGGTACTATCTGGGGCTGGTGGTGGCCGCCGTGATGTTCAGCTGGCAGTACACCCTGATCCAGACCCGCGACAAACACCTCTGCCTCAAGGCCTTCCTCAGCAACCACTGGACCGGCATGGCGATTTTCGCCGGTATCGCCGCGCACTTCGCCCTGAACTAGCTGCCGATCATTCCGCCATCGTTCTTTTGAATGGTTAGTGTGGTGGAACGGGGGCGTTCGCCTGAATTGCCTGGATAGTGTCCGCCGGGGTGTTGCACATTGACCCACATCGTCGTGCCGTCCGGGCTGAAGGTGGCGCCGGTGATTTCGGCGCCCCAGGGTCCCACCAGAAAGCGTTGAATATCGCCGGTATCTGGATCGGCGCAGAGTAACTGGTTGGTGCCCATGGCCTGGTAGTTGGCGGATTCATCATTGAAATCGGTGCCAATCCACAGCTTGCCGTTCGGGCCGAAGGCCAGCGTGTCCGGGCAGGCAAAAGTGTCCACAGGTTCGTTCTGAAAATTCCGGGATGTTTCGCCAGCCAGGGCAAAGAGTTCCCATTCAAAGTGGGTGGCCGCCGGGTCTTCGTTTGCCTCGCGCCAGCGGATGATGTGCCCGTAGCGATTCATGGCTCGAGGGTTGGCGGCATTGACGGGTTGGTCCTCGTCGGAGCCGCGCTCCATGTTTTTGGTCAGTGCGGCGTACACCCACGGGTGTCCCCGATGGCAGGCCACCCACTCGGGCCGGTCCATGGTTGTGGCGCCCATATGATCGGCGGCAGCGCGGGCGTTGATCAGCACCGTCGCCTGATCGGCAAAGCCATTACCGGCGTTGAGGCCATTCTCGTCGTGAACCAGAGGCAGCCACTCGCCGCTGCCATCGTCGTTGAAACGGGCGACATACAGCGTGCCGTGATCCAGGGTGTCGCGATTTTGGCTGGCATCCCCGCCGTTCCAACGAGATTCGGGCACAAATTTGTAGATGTATTCGCCGCGGGTGTCGTCACCGGAGTAGAAGGCCATGGTGCCGTTGTCGGCGATAGACAAGGTTGCGCACTCGCGAATCAGGCGACCCATTGCCGTGCGCTTTACGGGTGTGCTGTCGGGGTCAAAGGGGTCTATTTCAACGACCCAGCCAAAGCGACTGGGCTCATTGACAAAACCCTGGTGGGGGCGACCATTAAGGGGTGTTGCGTTAAATCGCTCGTCGACAGATTCCCAGGCAAAATATTGGCTGCTTTGGCCCTGGGTGACGCCGTAACGGTAATGGCTTGTCCGCTGGTCGTAATCACCGGCATTGCGGTTGACGAAGTAATGCTTCCAGTTCTCCTCGCAAGTGAGGTAAGTGCCCCAGGGCGTGAAGCCCATCGCGCAGTTGTTGATGGTTCCGAGCACTTCGAGGCCACTGGGGTCGTCTTCGGTCATCATCCCGGGATGACCGGCGGCGGGGCCGCTGATTTGCATGGGGGTAAGGGCTGTGATGCGGCGACTGTAACGGCCGGGCCGGGTTTGCCACTGACCGAGGCCGTCTCGCCTCAACTCGATGATGCTGAGACCGTGAGCGGCCTGTTCCTTGCGCACCTCCTCCAGAGGTCGTTGTCGGCGACCGGCGGCATCTGTCGTCTCAGTAAAACCGTTCGGGTGCAGTGTCGGGTTGATGTATTCGTGGTTGAGCACCAGCAGCCCCGAGTGGTTGGGGGCCTCGGGAAAGGGAAAAAAGTGCATGCCGTCGTGGTTCTGCCCGGCTTGTAAAAGTTGTTCTTGCCAGGAGTTGCTCGCATCGTCGTGCCAGGCCGGTGCTCCGGGCATGACCTGATCGCCCCAGGACAGCAGGGGCTTTGCTGTATAGCCATAAGGCACAGTCACACTGTCAAAAAAGGGGTCCGATTGGACTGCGACACAGCCAAAGCCAAAAGAGGGGCTCTGTGAACAGTTGACCCGCCCAAAACACCCGGCAAGCGCGAGGGCCAGGCTACTGACGACAAACTGCCTTCGCCCTGGGTCAAAGCCAGATTGATGTCGCGGATTATCCGGGTGATCGTCACAGGACTCGATAGATTGATGGAAAAGCTGGTGTTTTATTCGAGACACGAGATTTCCTCCGCAATACCAACACTATTATGTTGGCATAAATGTCACGCTGGCGTGCGGCTTTGTTAGAATCCACGAATGGCAGATCTGAATACCTTCGCCGCGATTGATCTCGGCTCCAACAGTTTCCACATGATCATTGCCCGCGAGGAGGCCGACGGCCACCTTCGCGTGCTCGACAGCCTGCGCGAGACGGTTCGACTGGGTGGAGGCCTCAACGAACGAGGCGAGCTTGATTCGGCAACCGGCGATCTGGCTCTGGCCACACTGGCCCAGTTCGGCCAGCGGGTCGCCGAGTTCGATTCTGGGCGCGTGCGCTGCGTGGGCACCAACACCCTGCGACGGATCAGTCACAAGGACGATTTTTTGTCCCGGGCCGAAATGGCTCTGGGTCACCCCATTGATATTATCTCCGGCCGCGAAGAGGCGCGCCTGATCTACCTGGGAACCACCTATAGCACGGTGCCGGTAGAGGGCAACCAGCTGGTTATCGATATCGGGGGCGGCAGCACCGAGCTGATCCTGGGTACGGGCGGAAGCCCCCATACCCTGGAGAGCGTCAACATGGGCTGTGTCAGCTGGACACAGCGCTACTTCAAGGGCGGAAAAATCGGCGCCAAGCGCTATGAGCAGGCGGTGAACCAGGCGCAATTGCAGCTGCAGCCCCTGCTGGGGCGGTATCGCAAGAAGGGCTGGCAGAGTGCACTGGGTTGCTCGGGGACGATCAAGGCGGTGGAGACGGTGGCCCAGGCCAATGGCTGGTGCGAGCAGGGCATCAGCCGCAAGGCGCTCAAGAAACTGCGCAAGGCGCTATTGACTGCCGGACACATCGATAAGATTGAAATTGCCGCCCTCAAGGACAATCGCCAGCCGATCATCGTTGGCGGTATTGCCGTACTCGAGGCCCTCTTCAAGTCGCTGGATCTGGAGCACATCGATGTTTCCCAGAGCTCACTGCGCGAAGGGCTGCTCTACGATCTGATTGGCCGTACGCACAAGTCGGATGTGCGCGAGCAAACCGTTCAGGTGATGATGGATCAGTACGCGGTGGACCTCGATCACGCGGCGCGCCTTGAGGAGACCGCCATGGATTTTTTCCGGCAAGTAGCGGGGGAGTGGCAACTGGATGAAGAGGCGGAAAACCGGCTGCGCTGGGCTTGCCGCCTGAGTGAGGTGGGCCTGAGCATTTCCCACAGCAAGTATCACCACCACAGTGAGTACATCCTGGCCTATGCCGACATGCCCGGCTTCTCCTGGCAGGAGCAGGCGGCGCTGGCAGCGCTGGCCCGTATGCATCGCAACAAGTTCAGTCTGGGGAGCCTGGGTCGGGTGCCCGCCACCGAGCACAAGGCAGTCTGTTATTTGGCGGTGTTGTTGCGCCTGTCAGCGCTGTTTCACCGCAGCCGGCTCAGCGAGACCTTGCCGCCGATTCGTCTGGTGGCCAGCAAAGAGGCCGTGGCCATCGACCTGGACGCCGATTGGTTGCGCCAGCACCCGCTGACGGCCACCGACCTCAACGCCGAGATGTACTACCTGAATAAAGCGTCCTGGCCCATTGCCCTGGAACTCCACCAGCCCGACGCCGACCTGCTGGCCTTCTGGGAAGAACTCGCCGGGGAGTAGCCATGGGGTTTATTGATAATTGGGTGAAAAAACACAGAGGCCACAGAGTGTCTTTGACTTGGTCTTGCCGCCAGCTAAAAGTGTTCGGTTACTTGCTTGTGATTCACTCTCTCGGGAGATCCCGGATAAGCGCGCAGCGCTTTCCGGGATGACGCCCCCCATAATACTCACTGCTCTCTGTGAGCTCTGTGGCCTCAGTGTTACAACTCCCTGCGCGTCCGGGGGCTGCGAGGCTAGGCCCGTGCTTTCTTCCGCCGCTTGCGCACCTTCATGTTGAGGAATTCGACGCCGATGGAGAAGGCCATGGCGAAGTAGATGTAGCCCTTGGGCACATGCAGTCCCCAGCCCTCGCCCATCAGGGCAAAGCCGATCAGGATCAAAAAGCTCAGCGCCAGCATTTTCAGGGTGGGGTGTTCCTGAATGAATTCGCTGATGGCCTCGGCGGCCAGCATCATGAATCCCACGGCGATGACCACGGCGGCGATCATGATGGCGATGTGATCGACCAGGCCGACGGCCGTAATCACGGAGTCCAGTGAAAACACCATATCGATGACCGCAATCTGGCCGATAACCCCGGCAAAGGAGACTACAGCCTTGTTGGCCATGTTGTCCTTGGGGTCCTCTTCCAGGACGTGGTGAATCTCGATGGTGCTCTTGGCAATCAAAAAACCGCCGCCGGCCAGAAGGATCAGGTCGCGGCCGCTGATGCCCTGGCTGAAAAGGTGGAAGAGATCATCGGTCAGGCCCATGACCCAGCTGATCGAAAACAGCAGCAGGATGCGCAGCACCAGCGCCAGTGTCAGGCCGATAAAGCGGGCCTTGGCTTGCTGTTCTTCGGGAAGCCGCCCGGCGAGAATGGAGATAAAGATGATGTTGTCGATGCCCAACACCACTTCCAGCGCGGTGAGGGTCAAAAAGGCAATCCAGATCTGGGGGTCGGCCAACCATTCCATTTGTGTGTCTCCGGTTTTCTATTGGGCTTCGTATTCGATCAGCAGCTGGTTTTGTGCACTGAACAGGGGCTCGCCTTGGTGGGCTCGTACGGACAGATAGGAACCGTCGGCTTGCAGTGCCCAGGCATGGTAGTTATCGCGGAAGTAATTGTCGATGGACTCGGTAAGGATTTGCCGCTGCTGAGCCGGGTCTTTCACCGGAAAAGCAGTCTCGACCCGGCGGTAGAGGTTGCGCGGCATCCAGTCGGCGCTGGAGAGGTACATTTCGGAATCGCCGGCATTTTCAAAGTAGAAGACCCGCGAGTGCTCGAGAAAACGGCCCAGGATCGAACGCACTCGAATGGTGTCGGAAACGCCGGGAATGCCCGGGCGCAGGCTGCACATGCCGCGGATCACCAGGTCGATTTGTACACCGGCCTGTGAAGCGCGGTAGAGTTCCTCGATCACGCTGGCCTCGATCAGTGAGTTCATCCGCGCGGCAATGCGCGCCGGTTTGCCGGCGCGGGCGTTGGCGGCCTCGCGCTTGATGCGGTCAATCATGCTGATGTGGAGGTTGTTGGGCGAGACCAGCAACTGGTTGAACTCGCCCACCTGACCGGCGCCGGTGATCTGCATGAACACCTTGTGTACATCCTCGGTGATCTCCGCATCGCGGGTCAGCAGGCCGTAGTCGGTGTAGGCCCGGGCGGTGCCGGCGTGGTAGTTGCCGGTGCCCAGGTGGGCGTAGCGCACCAGCGCCTTGCGTTCGCGGCGAACCACCATGGCCAGCTTGGCGTGGGTCTTGTAACCGACCATGCCGTAGACCACCTGGCAGCCGGCGTGGTGCAGCTTGTCGGCCAGGCTGACATTGGCCTCCTCGTCAAAGCGCGCGCGCAGCTCGATCACCACGGTGACCTCCTTGCCGGCCCGGGCGGCCTCCATCAGGGCGTCGACCATGGGCGAGGCGCTGCCGGTGCGGTAGAGCGTCTGCTTGATCGCCAGCACCTTGGGATCGCGGGCGGCCTGGCGGATCATCTCGATCACCGGAAGGAAGGATTGGTAGGGGTGGTGCAGCCAGATATCGCCGTGGCGAATGGCGTCGAAAATGGGCGTCTCGCCGGACAGGGCCCGGGGCATGGACGGCTTGAAAGTGGGGTATTTCAGCTCCGGTCGATCGATCTGGTCGAGCACCCCGGCCAGGCGACTGAGATTGACCGGGCCCTTGACTTGAAAGAGGTCGCCTTGATCCAGCTTGAACTTGGCCAGCAGATAGGCGATGACATCCTCGGGGCAGGTGTCGGCCACCTCCAGGCGCACGGCCTGGCCGAAGTTGCGCTGGGGCAGCTCGCCCTTGATGGCGCTGAGAAGGTCGTCGATTTCCTCCTCTTCCACAAACAGATCGGTGTTGCGGGTGACGCGAAACTGGTGGAAGCCGGTGACCTCCATGCCCGGGAACAGTTCGTCCACATAGGCGTGGATCACCGATGAGAGAAAGACGAAGTCGTCGTCGCCAGTGGCCACTTCCTCGGGCAGGCGAATGATCCGGGGCAGTACCCGGGGCGCCTGCAGTACGGCCACATTGATGTCGCGGCCAAAGGGGTCGACGCCGTCCAGGGTGACGACAAAGTTGAGGCTCTTGCTGATCAGCCGCGGAAAGGGATGGGCGGGGTCGAGCCCCAGGGGGCTGACCACCGGGATGACTTCGTTAAAGAAGTAGCCGCGCACCCAGGCCACCTGTTTTTCGGTCCACTCGTTGCGGCGTAAAAAGCGCACGCCGGCCTGTTCCAGGTCTGGCAACACTTCCTCGTTGAGGGTCTGGTACTGCTCCTTGACGATGCCGTGGGCCAGCTCGGAGATGCCGCGCAGTTGCTCCTGGGGACTGAGGCCGTCGGGGCCGGGCTGGGCCACATCCAGAGCCACTTGCTGTTGCAGGCCGGCGACGCGCACTTCGAAGAACTCGTCCAGATTGGCCGAGCAAATGCACAAAAAGCGCAACCGCTCCAGGGGCGGCACCATGGGATCGTGGGCCAGCTCCATGACGCGGCGGTTAAAGGCCAGCCAACTCAGTTCCCGGTTGGTGTAGTAGCCGGGGTCGCGCAGGTTGGTGTCGTCGATATTGCTGTGGTTTCTGTTTTGGGTCATGGCGCTAGTTTAACGCGTAAAAGTGACATTGATATGGCCGAAAAGGCGACATTTCTGCACAGGCGTGGTGCGCCGTCGCCAAAGGCCATTTTGTGACATTGACATGACAGATTGCGAGGGGCAGAATCGCCGGCCGCTGTCCAGATTGGCCGGCGGAAGCGAGTGGCAAGGGAATCCATTCTGCAGTGTTCATCCGGGAATGAACGCTGTGCTAGCAATAGCGTACTAACTTGCCCCGTTCCGCTGGTTCGGGGCTTTTTTTGTGTTTTTCGTGCCTGGGCTGATTTTCGGTGGGCGGCTTCGCCGCGTTTGTATCCGGTTTTTAGCCACAGAGTTCACAGAGGGCACAGAGTTTTCTCCGTCATCGCGAGGAGGCTTTGCCGACGAAGCGACCTGCTTAACGGTTATCGCAGTTTTCACTGCGTTCGCCATTTTTCTGTCATCGCGAGCCGCGCAGCGGCGTGGCGATCTGCTGAGTCCGGCAGATTGCTTCGCTACGCTCGCAATGACAAAGCGTCTGCCGAAAACCCTTGCCAGCGAGTTTTGTTATCATATAACATAACCGCATGTTGAACGGCCGCCTCCTGTTGTTGTGTGTGCTCGTGCTGCTGACCCAGTCG
>JBNJGD010000026.1:0-24490 GCA_051747425.1 Pseudomonadota bacterium | reverse complement strand
CGCGCATGGAGACCTGGTGGGAGCCGGGCAGCGCCCACGGCTACCACGCCATCACCATGGGCTGGCTGGTCGGGCAGCTGGTGGAGCGGGTCACCGGTATGACCCTCGGGGCATATTTCCAACGGGAGATTGCCGGCCCCCTCAAGCTGGACATCCACATTGGCCTCGACGAAGTCCACCACGACCGGGTCGGACAGTCGATCATGATGGACGGTATCCCCGACCTCCACGAGGACATCATCAACATTCTCAAGGGCAGTGTTACCGAGACCCATCGGGGCCTGACCCTGAGTGCCTTTCTCAATCCACTGGCCCTGGGACTGCACGCACTGCGCAACTCATCCACCTGGAAGTCCTGTGAGCAGCCGGCCGCCAACGGCATGGCCACCGCCCGGGATTTGGCCCGGCTCTACGGCATTCTCGCCAGTGGCGGCCGGGACGAAAGCGGTTATAGCCTGTTGTCCGCCGACACCCTGCCCCTGTGCTGGGAGGAGCAGTCCGCCGGCCCGGATCTGGTGCTCAAGCGCCCTACCCGCTTCAGCAACGGCTTTATGCTGACCCAGCCCGGACCACTCAGTTCCTATGGCCCCGGCGAGCGCAGTTTTGGCCACAATGGCCTGGGCGGTTCGCTGTGCGTCGCCGACCCGGATCACCGCACCGGCTTTGGCTATGTCATGAACAAAATTGGTACCTATGTACTGGTCGACCCGCGCCCGCGCGCCCTGCTCGACCGCTTCTACGAATGCCTCTGACTCCGCTTTGATAACAGGCATAAAAAAGCCCCGCCATGCGGGGCTTTTTTTGCGCTGCCGGCACGGTGTCTAGACCTTCCAGCGCCGAATCGACTTCTTGATCAGCTGGGGCGCCACCTTGGCGCTGCTGCGCAGGAACTGGCCCACCGAATTGGGATAGACCATCGTCATGGCCGCCTTCAGCGTGTTGTAGGTGGTCTCGTCGTGGGGGTGCCACCAGAGCATGCTGTGACCGCCCATCCAGTCCCAGTTGATCACCTTGGCGTGAGTCATTTCCTCGAGCCCCTCGGGGCCGTGGGTGCGGCCAATGCCGGAGCCCTTCCAGCCGCCCCAGGGGGCCTCGGAGAGGCCGTGGGTGTAGAGGTGGTCGTTGACCGTGGTGACACCGGACTCGATGCGACGGGCCAGTTCGCGACCGCGCCGGTTACTGCCGGTCCACACCGAGGAGGTCAGGGCCAGATCGGAGTCATTGGCCAGGCGCACCACCTCTTCCTCATCGTCAAAGGGCATCACGGTGAGCACGGGGCCAAAGGTCTCCTCGCGGAGAATGCGCATGTCGTGATTGACATCCACCAACACCGTGGCGGGGTGGAAAAAACCCTTGGCGCCGACATTGGCCGGGCGGGACTGGGCGACGATCTTGGCGCCGTTCTTCACCGCTTCCTCAATGTGGCTCTCCACCAGCTTGACCTGATTGGCGGTGGTCATGGAGCCGATATCGGCCTCGAACTTGGCACAGGGAATGCCGTGCTTGAGGGACCGGGTCTTGTTGCTCAGCTCATCGACAAAGCGCTGGTAAATGTTGCGGTGAACATAAATGCGCTCGACACCGCCGCAGGACTGGCCGGCATTCTGGAAGCCACCCCAGATGGCGCCATTGACGGCGCGCTCGATATTGGCGTCGTCGAGAACGATCATGGCGTCGTTGCCACCGAGCTCCAGTGACACCGGAGTCAGCGTCTTGGCGGCGGCGGCCATGATCGACTTGCCCGCGGGTACGGAGCCGGTGAAGAAGATCTTGTCGATTCCGCTCTCGAGCATGCCATTGGACACCTCGGCGCCGGAGCCGTAAACCATCTGGAACAGACCCTCGGGGAGCTGGCCGGCCTCGACGATGCGCTGGATGGCCTCGCCCACCAGCGGCGTGGCGGCGGCCACCTTGAGGACCACGGCGTTGCCCGCCATCAGGCCCATCACCACTTCGCCGAAGGGAATCGACAGGGGGTAATTCCAGGGGCTGATGATGCCCACAACGCCAACGGGCAAGTGCTCCACGGTGGTCAGCTTGTTGAAGAACAGCAAGCTGCCCGTGGGGCGCCAGCGGCGGCGCAGTACTTTTTCGGCGTTCTTGCCGTACCAGTCACAGGCCAGGGTAATCGGCAGCACTTCAGTGGCCAGGGCATCGATGCGGGTCTTGCCGTTGCTCTCGCTGACTACTTTGGCCAGCTCGTCGGCGTGGGCCATGATGTAGCGACGCATGCGGGTAATGTGCTCGGCGCGCTCCTTGAAGCTCAGGCGGGCCCAGTAGCCCTGGGCCTGACGGGCCCGCTTGACCATTTGCGGCAGCGTCTCCAGATCGGTATTGGCGACCTTGCCAATTTGCTCGCCGGTGGCCGGGTTGTGACCCACGGTGTGTCCCATATCGCGGAGTTTGGAAACAGTGTCTTTTGCAGATGCCATGTCGATTACCTCGGAATTGTTTGATTAGACGCTCGTCTATAGCACCATATTACGCCTGTACCAGCGGGCGACAAGCACAGCGGGACATTTTCACAAGGAAGTGGCGCTTATCGGTGAGCGCGTTTTGAGCTCACTTCCCCAGCAAATCGTCCCGGTTAATCCTGGCGGGAAAACTGCTGCTGACTGAATCGTACCCGCTCCCAAATCTCCGGCAGGGTGTGGCCACCGCGGTCGGCGAGATGAGCTTCTACCGTCTGGCAGCGCCGAGCCAGACCATCGTCGTTGGCAATCTGGATACTCAGCCCGGGGCGGGCGTTGAGCTCGAGCATCATGGGGCCGTAATCGGCGTCCATCACCAAATCCACTCCCAGATAGCCGAGGCCGGTGAGGTCGTAGCAGCGCGAGGCCAGTTCCAGGCAGTCCTGCCAATCGGGAATGGCCAGTCCCGCGACTTCGTTGCCGGTATCCGGGTGGCGCTGTGCCTTGTGGTTGTGCCAGGTCCCGTTCAGGGTCACCCCGGCGGCGAGGTCGATGCCCACGCCAATCGCTCCCTGGTGCAAATTGGCCTTGCCCTGGGACTCCCGGGTGGGCAAGCGCAACATGGCTGCCACCGGATAACCGCGGAGCACGATGATGCGTATATCGGGCACGCCGTCGTAGCTGATGCGGTCAAACAGGGGCGCCGGGCGCACGCGGTATTCGACCAGTGCGCGGTCGCGGTTTCCGCCCAGGGAGTAAATACCGGAGAGAATGCCCGAGAGGTGAAACTCCAGATCCTCGCTGCTCACCATCTGTCCCGAGGCCGTGCGGTAGTGGCCTTCAAAACGGTCGGTCACCACCAGAATCCCGTCACCTCCGGCGCCCTGGCTGGGCTTGATCACGAAATCGCGCAGTGATTTGTGAGAGCCGGTGAAAGCGCGGATGTCGTGCTCGCTGTCGATCACATCGTAGAGCTCGGGCACCTGGATGCGCGCCCGTCCGGCCAGTTTTTTGGTGGCGATCTTGTCGTCCACCAGGGGGTACTGACTGCGCGGGTTGTAGCGCAGCACATAGTCGCCGTTGCGCTGGTTGATACCCATCACACCGCGACGGCGAAGAGCACGGCGAATACTCAGCCCCAGCACTAGCGGCTTCCCTCGTCGGTCATGTCCTTGAAACGCAGCAACTCACTCAGACGATAGCCGCGGTAGTGACCCAGCAAGACCATGATGGAGGCCACGCACAACATCAGGCCCGGCAGGGTAAAGAACCAGTAGCTCAGCTGCGGCTGCACCATCAGATAGTGGCTGGCCACCGCCGCCACCATGGTGCCCACGCCCACCTTGAGTGCGTGGCTGCCCCCGCGCTCCTCCCAGACAATCGACAGGCGCTCGATCACCATGGTCAGAATCACCATGGGGAACAGCCCCACCGACAGGCCGGTGACCACACCCAGCTTGTGTCCCAGCAGACTCATGGACGCCATCAACACCACCACAAAAGTGAGCACCACCGAAAGCCTCGACAACAATTGCAGGCGCAGGTGTTCCAGATAACTGCGCAACAACAGACCCAGGGCCGTAATCACCACAAACAGCAAGAGTCCCCAGAACACCTGGGTCTCGCGAAACGCCAGGGCGATCAGTACGGGGGTAAAAGTGCCCAGGGTTTCCAGCCCGACCAGACTGCGCAGCATCAGCACCAGCAACACGCCCAGGGGAATCATCACCACCACCTTGTAAAGCTGCTGGCTCTGCAGGGGCAGCTCGTACAGGGAGATGTCCATAAAGCTGGAGCGATTGCGCTGTTTGAGGGAGCGGGCCATTTCCAGCGCGCTCATTTCACTTTTGCGGACGCTGAAACTAACCTCGGCATTGCGCCCGCCATCGAGCGTCAGCAGATCCTCGGGACCCCGCCACCACACCAGGCGATCTTCGGGAATGCCCTGCTGGCCATTGGCCGGGTTGAAGTAGAGCCACTCCTCGCCGTTATAAGTGCGCAGCCACAGTTCGGGTTGTTGACCCTGACCATCGGCCAAACGAAGCGTGTGGACCGGCTCAACCGGAATGTGGGCCACCGCCAGCAACAAGTCGATAACTTCGACCCGCTTTTGCAAACTGTTGTCGCGGCCCAGCAGCAGGCGAACATTGTCGTTACCGAGATCGTTCACCCGCTGGATGGTTTCGCTGATAAAGGTCTCCACATCGGCCGAGTGCTGCCGAATGGGATCGAGCAAAGCGTTCACCGCCAGGCGCTCAGCGCCATCGAGCTCGGGCGCGTTGCGAAACTGGGGTCCCACTTGCTCCTGCTCGCCATTGGCATAGCGCGGTGTCAGGATCAGTCGGTAGTAGAGATATTGGCGACCGTCGGCCCGGCGCGCCGACCAGGTCACCTGTCGGTTGCCCCGGTCGCGATTGACATGGACGCCGTAGTTATTGGAAATAAAACTTTCGTTGAGTGTGCTGTAGCGCTCCTCCAGGGGAGGCACAAACATTCTCACCTTGATGGGGAATCGCGGCTTGGCATCGAAGCGCAGCTGGGTTTCGACTACCCAGACCGGATCAGTTTCATTTTCGCTCAGGGGAACATGCAGCACCGACACCTGGTAGAGCACGCTGCCCACGCCGGCCGCCATCAGCAGCAATGCCAAAATCCGGGCGTGCCAGCGAACCGAGTACATCAGTCGCTCTCCTTCCCGGACGGCTGGTCGTCACTCTCGGGCGAGTCGTCGCTGGTCTTCTCATCGTCCTTGTCGTCCTTGTCGCCACTGTCGTCAGACTCTGTCGGTTCCTCATCGGACACCGCCGGCTCAGTCTCGATAGCGCAGCGCGGCCCGCCGGTGCCCATGGAGATCGACGGGTCAATCAGGGAGTTGAGTTTGCGCAGGGCGTCCGACCCCACCAACAGGGGGTAGCTGAAGTCGCGGCGATCGGTCAGATTGACATCCACCGTGGCCTCGCGCCCGCCAATACACAGGGTCAACTCGACGACCGGCCGGCGGTTGTAGTCCTTTTCGCCCTCGTCCACATTTTCCGAGCGCCGTTTGATGCGCACATGGCGGGAAATGGGCATTTGCACATCGTCCCACTGCCAGGAATCCAGCCCCAACTCCTCGCGGTCGTTTTTATCCATGGCCAGATCAAACTCGACCCACTTCTCGCCATCGCGATCGAAACGCTTGATGTAGTGGGCACTGAGCGATGCCGACTCGGCACCGGTGTCCAGCTTGGCCGGCAACTCGACGCCAAGCTCCTTGACCAGGACATGTTCGTGCAAACCATAAATGACCTTGTTCTCATACTCTCCATCGGCGTGGGCCACCGACGCGCTGAACATCAATGCCGCAACGCCAAAAAGCGGTGTCGGCCAGGGCAAAACGCGGCGGGAGAGGTGAAAAAAAAGGTGAACAGCAAAGCGTTGATAGGACATGGGACTCTGGCACAAAAACGGGTGTTTAGTGTAGTTCATCGGCTCGCGACCATGGAGTGGCCGCACGGCATCTTTGCAGAACTTTTCGCAGTCATCGACCACCGCGGCACTATTCGTCGTCCCAGCCGTAGTCGTGAAAGAGCTCGTCGCCCGCTCGGATCTTGCGCAGCGCCACGACCGTCAGATCATCGTAATAGGCAACATTGGGCTTGCCACTGTGGTTGATGTATTTGAAATCACACTGAACGCGAAAGCCCTGGTCTTCGTCGATCCACAGGGTGTACATCGAATCCTGCTGCGTCCAGCGGCCTGAAACCCGGCCGAGAATGGTGCCCTTGGCAATGTCCTCGCCGGCATACAGCCCCTTTCCATGTACCGGGCTGGTTTTGACCTGCAGGGCAACCTGACTGTGAGTTTTAATGGCCATCTGGCACAAGATCCGAGTAAAAACGAGCCACTATCATACTCATATCACAACGGTTGACTAGGGCCGCCGCGCGTAATCCGCCAGCGGCGGCTTCGCTGGAGACTCATCCCTCACTGGTCGCCGGGAAATAAGCTCGCGTCTTGTTCGCGATGCGCACCAAAGCGAGCATCACCGGCACCTCTACCAGCACGCCCACCACGGTGGCCAGTGCCGCGCCGGATTGAAGGCCAAACAGGGCAATGGCCACCGCCACCGCCAACTCGAAGAAGTTGCTCGCACCAATCATGCTCGCCGGGGCCGCTACGCAGTGCGGTACTTTCCAGGCCCGGCTCCAGCCATAGGCGATAAAGAAGATCAGGAAGGTCTGCAAAATCAGGGGAATGGCAATCAATACGATGTGCAGCGGATTGTCGATGATCACATCGCCCTGGAAGGCAAACAGCAAAACCAGTGTGATAATCAGACCGATGGGCGTGATCGGCGCCACGCGCTTCATAAAGACATTATCGAACCAGTCGAGGCCGCGGCGCTTGATCACCGCCTGGCGGGTCAGGTAGCCGGCGCTCAGCGGAATGACGATGTACAGCACAACCGACAAGAGCAGCGTATCCCAGGGCACCTGAATGTCCGACACGCCCAGGAGAAAGACCACAATGGGCGCAAAGGCGAAGAGCATGATCAGGTCGTTGAGGGCCACCTGCACCAGGGTATAGGCGGCATCACCGCGGGTGAGGTAACTCCACACAAAGACCATGGCGGTACACGGCGCCGCGCCCAGCAAAATCGCACCGGCCAGATACTCGCTGGCCTTGTCGGCGGGAATGAGGGGCTCAAACACCACCATGAAAAAGAACCAGGCAATGGCAAACATGGTGAAGGGCTTGATCAGCCAGTTGACTGTGGTCGTAATCACCAGCCCCCTGGGCTGTTTGCGCACGCCGATGATGGAAGTGAAATCGATCTGCAGCATCATCGGGAAGATCATCGCCCAGATCAGCACGGCCACCGGAATGGACACCTGGGCGTACTCAAAGCGCGACAGGGTCTCCGGAACGGCGGGGGCAAACTGGCCCAGCAGTATCCCGGCGACAATGGCCAACGCCACCCACAGGGAGAGAAAACGCTCAAACAGCCCCATGCCCTCCGAGGTACTGGGGGCCTGCGATTGCTGGTTTGTATTCATACGGCAACTGCCTCGGGTTTCAGTGACAATTTACGGGTTGATTTGGCAGACATCGGGGTGGCCGGAACAGCAGTCATGCACCAGAAAGCGGATGATCGCCTGCATGTGTTGCATCTCGGCGCGGTAGATAATCGACCGGCTCTGGCGCCGGTGGACCACCAGCCCCGCCTGCGACAACACGGACAAATGCGCGGACATCGTATTGTGCGGCACCGCCAGCTGCCGGGCGATCTCCCCGGCAGGGAGCCCCTCCGGCTCCGCTCTGACCAACAGGCGAAACGCCTTCAGGCGAGTTTCCTGGGAAAGCGCGGCAAAGCTGTCGATGGCCTTTGATTCGTCCATATGTCCAAGAGTATGGACATATTATCGAGATGTCAAAAAAAACGCCACCCGGGTTCAGCGAACCCGGGTGGCGATGGTTTTAAAGAAAACCAGGGTGCGGTGCCGTTTATTTGCCCGCGTCGATCAACAGGCGCTCGTGGTGCAGGCCCTTGTAGAGGCTGAAACACATCACCAGCAGGACCACGGCAAAGGGCAGCCCGGTTGCCACGGACCCGCTCTGCAGTGCCTTGAGCGCATCATCGCCACCGCCGAACAACAGGGCGCCGGCGATCAGGCCTTCCATAACCGCCCAGAAAATGCGCTGGCTGACCGGCGCGTCGAGCTTGCCGCCGGCGGTGATGCTGTCGATCACCAACGAACCGGAATCCGAGGAAGTGACGAAGAAGATCAGCACCAGAACAATGGCGATAAAGGCAATGATCTCGGTGAACGGCAACTGCTTGAACATTTCAAACAGGGCCATCTTGTGATCGCCCAGCTCGGTGGCAAACTGACCCACATTGTTGAGAGCCTGGTCCAAACCACTGCCGCCGAAGATGCCCATCCAGCCAATGGTAATGATGGTCGGGATTACCAAAACGGCTGTCAGGAACTCCCGCACGGTGCGGCCGTAGGACACCCGGGCGATGAACATGCCGACGAAGGGCGACCAGGAAATCCACCAGGCCCAGTAGAACACCGTCCAGCCGTGGAACCAGGACGAATCGTCGCGGCCAATCCAGTTACTCAGGGGAATGATGTCGCGGGCGTAGGCCCAGGTGGCCTTGCCCATCCAGCCGACCAACTCCAGGGTGCTGCCAGCAAAGAAAATAAAGAGCACCAGAGCTATTGCAATGGTCATGTTGATGTTACTCAGCAGCTTGACGCCACCATCAAGACCGCGAATCACTGAAAACAGAGCCACGGCCGTCACACCGACAATGACCGCAATCTGCACATTGATGCCACTGCCGGTCTCGAACAGGAAGTCCAGGCCACTGGCCGCCTGCTGGGCACCAAAGCCCAGGGAAGTGGCCAGACCGAAAATGGTGGCCACCACCGCGACGGTATCAATGATGTGCCCCGGCCAGCCCCAGATGCGATCGCCCATCACTGGATAGAAAGCCGAGCGAATCGTCAGCGGCAAACCTTTGTTATAGGCAAAGAAGGCCAGCGACAGGGCCACCACGGCGTAAATCGCCCAGGGGTGCAGACCCCAGTGGAACATGGTGGCGCCCATGGCGTTGGTGGCGGCTTCCGAGGAACCGGTCGGCCCGCCCAGTGGCGCGCCGTACCAGGCACCGTGAAAGTAAGCCATCGGCTCGGCCACACTCCAGAACATCAAACCGATGCCCATGCCGGCAGCAAACAGCATGGCGAACCAGGAGGGACGGGAGAATTCGGGGTTGGCATCCTGACCGCCCAGGCGAATCTTGCCCACCGGCAAGAAGATCAAGGTCAGGCAAAACAGCACAAAAACATTGGCACTGATCATCAGCAACCAGTCAAAGTAGTCAATGACAAATTGCTTGGCGCCGCCCAGCGCTTCGTTGGCCTCGGTGGGAAAAATCAGCGTACCCACCACAAAAACAATCATCAGCAATGAACTGAAAAAGAACACCGGGTTGTGCAAGTCCAAGCCAAACATGTTGACATTGTCTTGCCCGATTTCAAAGTCGGTTTCGTAGATCTCTTCGATTTCAGCGATTTGTTTTTCGTCCAGATTCTCGCCCATATCGTTGCCCCATTGTCGTTTCAGATTAAGGAGCAGCCAACCGTCGAGGCCAACTGCGAACACCGATACATTCTGTCACAACCGGTCCGACAAGCAAAAAGGCCCGCAATTGCGGGCCTTTTGCGTACTCCCAGGTACCGGATTTACTCCGCCAGCGGCTGGAAATCCAGCTTGTCGCGAACGCCGCAGTCGGGGCAACACCAGTCGTCGGGCAGAGCCGAGAAGGCGGTGCCGGGGGCGAAGCCCTCGGACTCCAGCCCCTGGGACTGCTGGTAGGTATAGCCACAACCGGGGCACTGCCAGTCCTCGGCCTCGGCTTTGCCCACGGCGATTTTCTCTTCGGTCTCGGCCAGCGGCACTTCGCCACCGGTCTTGTCCTCGACACCCCAGCGGGCAAAGATCTTCTCGCGTTTGGAGGGCAGAACATTGGCCTGGGTCAGGTCGCCGTTGTGGTGAGCCACCACCTTGGGGTCCATGATCTTGCGCCACAGCGGCGTGATGTAGGCCAACAGCAGCATGGAGGCGTAGCCGGACGGCAGCTGGGGGCTGTCCTCAAAGTGACGCAGGGCCTGGAAACGACGCGTGGGGTGCGCGTGGTGATCCGAGTGGCGCTGCAACTGGTACAGGAACAGGTTGGTCACAATGTGGTTGCTGTTCCAGGAGTGGCGCGGCTGGCAGCGCTCGTAGCGGCCGCTGGGCAGCTTCTTGCGCAGCAGTCCGTAGTGCTCCACATAGTTGATCACTTCCAGCAGCGAGGCACCGTAAGCCGCCTGAACCACCAGGAACAGCAGCGCGGGCCAGCCCAGCCAGACAGTGAGGGCACCGAAGAAGACCACGGTCATGGCCCAGGCCTGCAGATTTTCGTTGTCCAGGCTCCAGACCGACTTGTTCAAACGGTTCAGGCGCTTTTTCTCGATGTTCCAGGCCGAGCGAACGCTGCCGGTCACGGTGCGCGGCAGAAAGGCCCAGAAGCTCTCGCCCATCTTGGAGCTGGCCGGATCTTCGGGTGTAGCCACATTCACATGGTGGCCCTTGTTGTGCTCGATAAAGAAATGACCGTAGGCCACCGGCATCAAGGTCAGCTTGGCCAGAAAACGCTCAAAACCGCCCTTCTTGTGACCCAGCTCGTGCGCCGTGTTAATGCCAATGCCGTTGATCACGCCGGCACTGAAACACAGGCCGAAGATTTCCCAGCCACCCAACATGCCGGAAGTGGCCAGCCAAACGGCCAGGACCGTGAACACGATCTGGGCGGGAATGAAGGCGTAGACGATGGCGCGGTAGTAGCGATCGTCCTCGAGCTGGGGGACCGCGCTTTCAGGCGGGTTGGTGCGATCCGTACCGACAATCAAATCCGCTGTGGGAATGATCACATAGGCCAGGATCGGGCCCATCCAGAGCAAGACGCTCCAGTCCGTGACAAAATAGAGGGCAATGGCAATCAGGCCGAGAAAGGGCACCATGGGGCTGAAGAGCCACAAATAGCGCTTTCCATCGGACCAGTGCGTTTCGTTGGCGGTTATAGTAGTCATCTGTCTTACCTCTGCAGTATTGGGCTGTTTCTTTAAAGCATTTGCTTTGATCCTAGTATGCCCGCCACAACCCGCCAAAATAAGGCGTATTCATCCGTGTTTCTTTAGTGATACGCTAATATCATCGCAAAAAACCCGAATGCTTTAGTCAAACGCCTATGGACACGCTCAGCCTCCTGCTCGATGACATTCGCCTCAGCGGCGCCCGCTTCAAACGCGCTGAACTGCAGCCACCCTGGAAGATGGCCCTGCACACGCCGGGCGTGGCCAGCTTTCATGTGGTCACCCGCGGCAGCTGCCTGCTGGCCCGCGAGGGCGAGCCCAACCTGCAAGTGCACACCGGCGATGTGCTCATCCTGCCCCGTGGCCCCGCCCACTGGCTGAGCGATTCCGAAAGCAGCATGCAAGCCCCCAGCGCCCTGGACCTCAAACAACACCTGGACGAACAGGACAGCGACGGCGTCAAAACCCTGAGCAATGTGACCCACCCCCAACACGCGGATCATCTGGTGAGCGGCTACTTCGAATTCGACAGCGACCTGGCCCGCCCCCTGTTCTCCGCCCTGCCCGACCTGATCCACTACCGCGCCACCGACAGCGAGACACCCGACTGGCTGCACTTTGGCATGATGTTTCTGGAAACCGAGATCAGCGCCCAGCGCACCGCCCAACAGGCGGTGATCAACCGCATTGCCGACATCCTGCTGATCCAGTGCCTGCGCGACTATGTCGACAACCTGCCCGAGGGCAGCGGCAACTGGCTGCTGGCGCTCAAGGACCCGGCCCTCTCCGCCGCCCTGGCCGCCATGCACAAACACCCCGAACACCACTGGAATGTGCCCGAACTGGCCGATGTGGCCTGTATGTCGCGCTCCTCCTTTGCCAACCGCTTCGGCAAGGTGCTCGGCGAACCGCCCCTCTCCTACCTCACCGCCCACCGTATGCGCCTGGCCGCTTGGCAACTGCGCCACAGCAACCAACCCATCTGCCACATCGCCGAACAGGTCGGCTACCAATCCGACGCCGCCTTCAGCCAGGCCTTCCGCCGCAACCACGACTGCTCCCCCTCCCGCTACCGCGAACTCAGCCGCCTCAACCAAACCGACCCGTAGGAGCCTGCTCGCAGGCGAACACCACAAAACCAGACCCCGCAGGTCGGGCTTCAGCCCGACAACACTCGCCACAGAGCACCCAAAAAGCGGGCACAAGCCACGAAGAGCACGAAGACCTACAGTCATGCCGGAAGCCGCAAAGCGGCTATCCGGAATCTCCCAACCTGTGCTAACTTAAACAAAACCAAAACACAGGGAAGTGTCCGAAATTAACGAACACCTCCCAAGAAACGCAATAAAATCAGAACATTAGGAAAGTCCCGCTTTTCGAGATTAAAGGCACCGGGCCGTTAATCACAGAATGAAGCCCGGATTAAAAGCACCTAAGTGACTGACTAATAAAAAATTTCAAATGAAACGAATAAAAATCAAACGAGAGATTAACGGCATCAACATTAGCGGCCCTAGGCCGTTAACTTAGCTGTTATGCATCTGGAGCATCATGAAAATCCTGCGTGAACAAACAGTCTGTGAATGGGCAGGTGTTGAGCCGCAAAAGCCAGTAGCAGGTACAAAATTGGGTATTGCGCTCGGTACGTTGGGCAGCGGGCCTATCCATGGGCTCCGGCATAAGCCGGAGAATGGTACGAACGGTTGGTACATCTGGTGCGGAGAAACCATGTCACAAGATGACGACTTCTTCTCACCACTTCACGTCGAGCACATCCAAGAGTACTTGCCTGAGGTAAAGGAGTATCTCGATCTGCCTCCTGGTTACCGTTTTCTCATTGATGGAAATAACTACGAAGATGTCTGGTTTGAGGCTGATCTACTAAATGCATAACAATCGCAGGCACAGCGACGGCTTTTCCGTTGCGGCTTCGCCTCCACTACAAAGCCGCGCGTGCTGCGGGCGTTAGAAGCACAAGATTATGACCACCAAACAGCAATTAATCCTTGATAATGAGCTAAACGAGTGCCGGAGTTATCTAGAGAAGCTCGGCGCGAAGATCAATGGTTACAGCGGCGGAAGCCCTGAGGGTAATATTTGGCAATTCACGTTCAGCTTTGAATGTCCTATGCCACCAGACCGGGCTTCAGCCGAAGTAAGAGTCTACTGGCAGCATGGGTGGGCAGAAGAGCCAGAAAATGAAATGCGAATTTACCGTGCCGCATCGATATTTCGGGAAGGTTCAGTTTCAACCTACGAAAACCGAGAGAATTACCGTCGCACTATAATTGGGGCGCAACTGAGTCTTAGGCAACTTATCGTTGAGGCCATGCAAGCATGCAGGTCCGAGCTTGAAAGGGCTTCTAACAAATCAATTAACTTCGCGCCTTCGGCGCCGGACAGCTAAAAACGTGGCTTCGCCACAACGCTGCCGGTTATTGAGGCGTTAAGTGCTACTACGTACAGGAAGCAAAAATGAGTAAATACTATCCACCCACATTTGAGGATGAGCAGTTTCACTGTATTAAATGTGGTGTGTTTGCTAAGCAAAGCTGGGGGCGTTTAATTATCCCTGGCCAAGGTGGCACAAATTTCACGTACTCTCGGTGTAGCCATTGTTGGGAGGATTGCTATTGGTACGAAGGACGAATGATAGTCCCTTCAGAAGCGCCAGTGCCACCACCACACCAAGATTTACCTGAACCTTGTTTAGCTGATTATGAAGAAGCAAGGGATATAGTTGCTCGTTCACCTAAAGCAGGTGCAGCTCTTTTGAGGTTGGTTCTTCAGAATTTAATGGTAGAACTCGGCGAAAAAGGGAAAAATATAAACGACGATATTGCTTCTTTAGTTAAGAAGGGTTTGCCGATAGAAGTTCAACAGGCACTCGATTATTGCCGTGTAGTAGGAAATAACTCAGTTCACCCAGGCGAGATTACTATAGATGATGATCCCTCCATCGCTCATAGCTTATTTGAAATGATTAACTTCATAGTTGAGGTTAGAATCTCTCAACCTAAAAAAGTTGCACAGCTATATAGCATACTTCCAGAGGGTGCTCTCAAAGCGGTCGAGAAAAGAGATACACCTAAAGAAAGCACGTAACAAGCGCATGTTGTCGGACTGGTTTTCCGCTGCGCTCCAAATCAGCCGCAAATGCGGGCGTTATAGAGGAATGAGCTGATGAGCACGGTATTTGAAACAGTAGTCGCAGGCGTTTCTGTTTATGTGCTTGGCCAGATAATCCTTAAGTTCATCATTGAACCAATCCTTGAATTTAGGAGTTTTTTGGGGAGAGTCACCCAATTTTTTCTTCGCAATCAGGGCGAGATGGTCTCTGCGGAAGGAAGTGAGTCGACGCAAAATGAACTTTTCGTGCTAGCGTCAGAGTTACTCCAGAAAAGGCAGTCCATCATTTGGTATTCACGATTATCGTTCCTGTATGGCTTGCCATCATCAGATAAAGTCTTGGATGCTGCCAAGAGCATGAATCAAATCGGAAATCGTGTCCGGACTGGCAAAGAGGAACGTGCTGGTGAGCAAAAGAAAATCCATGACGCGATGCAAAACATCGAAAGATGCCTAGGTGTCAATGTCAGCTATAACAAGTAGTGGCAGTACGTTCCGGGCCTGACGGCCCTCCACCGGACAGCCTTGTCGCCGCTTCGCTCTGCCAAGGCTGCCGCTGAACAACAGCGTTATGTTTCCGCACTGCAGAAAGCTATGCTAGATAGATAAAGGAAGTTTATGAGATTTTTCCATATTGTTGTTGAGACTAGTGATGAGGATAAAAATGGGCAATTCATAAAGGTTATTGAATATGATCGTACAGACCTTGAGGAAATTAGGGATGAGATAATCCGACCTTACATTCTAAAAGATGAAATCCTTGTTGATGGCTCATACCTTGAATTTAGCCAGATACGCTCTCTTAAGATCAAGGAAACAGAGAGAGATTCTTCAAAAACCGTTGATTCTGCGAACAACAACATTCCTCCCAACGTTATTATTTTTCTTTCTACCGAAGACGTCATCAGTAGTGATGGGTACACAACTGACCTGACGCGTAATTTGATAAAGGAAGTGAGGGATTCTGTCTCTAAAGAATCCAAAAGAGAGGCTCCGCCGGTAAAGCTGGCTTCGGACAACAAGAAAGTTTTTGTTGTCCATGGCCACGATGACGCAGCTAAGTCGGAAATAGCTCGTTTTCTCGAAAAAGCTGGCTTGGAACCAATCGTTCTACACGAGCAAGCAAGTTCAAGCCGAACGATTATTGAAAAGATCGAGGCAAATAGTGATGTTGGATATGCAGTCATTTTGTATACACCTTGTGACATAGGGGCGAAGAAAACCGAATCGCCCGAGTTGAAATCTAGAGCTAGGCAAAATGTTGTATTCGAGCATGGATACTTTATTGGGCGGATCGGGCGCCCAAGAGTTTCGGCTTTTCTAGTAGATGGAGTTGAAGCACCCAATGATATTAGCGGTGTTGTCTACATTGATCTCGATCTTAGAGGCGGGTGGAAGCTCGATTTAGCAAAGGAATTGCAGGAGGCGGGGTATACAGTTGAGCCTTCTGCTTTGCTGTAAACATAACTAGTGGCTGTTGTCGGACGCACCAACGCTGTGCTTCGGTACGCCGCAAAGCCAAGCGTTAGGAAAATTAGGTCGTAACCATGCTCACATTTTTTGATTTATTGAGAACATACAGTGTTGATCCACCGGATGTTCGTCTTGTGCGTCATGGCAATAAAGAAATTGATGTATTAGAGACATTTTTGAACGAAACAGAAAAATTTACCGAGTACACTGCATGGCAAAAATCAGGGAAGTATGGAAATTCAAAATACTTGGCAATATTTGCTCCATCTAGGAGCACGACTTCTTTATTTCTTGGGCTTTGGAAAATAAATGGAGTAACGAAAAATGCCGATTTAAAGCCAACACACCTCGCGCTGTTAAAGAAACTTGATCTCCCAGAGGAGTGGTTTGAAAAATCCGACCGTTACGACCTTGAAATTGCAAGTACAATGATCGATCTAAGACATCGCCTCGTTGTCGACTGGGGGAAATCCACGGTTAGCTGGGTACAAACAAAAAACAAGAATATCGTAGAGATAAAACCCACGAACTCAATCGGTGATTTTACGTCTTACGACAGTATTCTTCTTTCTTATGGAGACCTCCAAAAGCTAATAAATGATACTGATTCAAACGCATCGTGGGTGAGTGCACTTTCTTCAGTAAATGGTGTTTATTTGATCAAGCACAAGAAGGATGGCCGCTTATATGTGGGCTCTGCATACGGAAAGGGGGGAATATTAGGGCGCTGGGCGTCATATGCCAAAACGGGACACGCAGGAAACAAGTACCTGAAACCCCTTGATCCACATAATTTCGAGTTCTCCATTTTAGAAATATCACCGTCAACGATGTCAGCCGACGATGTTATTGCTAGAGAAAACCGATGGAAAGAATGCCTCGGAACTAGAGAGTTTGGTTTTAATGACAACTAATCACCTGACAACTGGCTGCTACCGAAAATTCAAAAGCTCCGACCAAAAAGCGGAATCCACTTTTGCCTGCCACAGAACCGAGTGTTAAACGAGAAATAGATGAGCCACCTAGCAATACAGGCACAGGATTATTTGAATGCCTACCAAATTCTAAAGGAAAGCAATCACACACTGATTGGCAAGAAAAACTGTGCCTCAGAAAAAGAGCACTCCAACATGGCTTATGGCGCACGTCCTGCGATGGGAGTCGATACTGTTTGCTTAGCATTCTCATTAGAATTGCACTTAAAAGAGTTGAATCGCGTCGTTTCCAAAAAAATCCCCAAAGGGCATAATATTGAAAAACTTTTCCAAACTCTTCCTAAATCCGTTCAAGCGGAAGTTTTTTCTCATCACTCGATAGCACAGTACGGATACAGCGATAAAAAACTGGAATATGAGCTCAAGGAAATCAGCGATGGCTATGTGAAATGGCGATACGCTTACGAGAGCACAGCCCTCCGGTACAGCAACTATTTCGCAGAGGCTCTTATCGAAGCCTCCAGGCACATTGCATCCAAAGGGACCAAATGCGTGTGAGACCAAGGTCGCCCAACAAGCTTATCAAGTAAGACAGTCCTTCATCCTCTCTAAATGCAACGTATATACTTATTGTTACAAACTCAAAACTAAAGAGATTTGTTTGATGAATGCATTTCACGGCGGATGTCTGTGTAACGCAGTACGTTACGAAACGACTTCTGAGCCACTGAACCAGAGAGTCTGTCACTGCAGGGAGTGCCAGAAGGCGATTGGTGCTGCGTTTAACGCTCGCATACTGATGCGCATTGACCATGTGGTGATTACGGGCCCGGTTGAGACTTTTTACTCATCCGAGAGGCTGGAGCGTGGTTATTGTTCGCGCTGTGGTTCTTCTATTTTTTCGCGACGGGCGAGTGCTGGTGTTATTGGGTTGACGGCTGGCAGCTTGGACGACCCATCCCTGTTCAAGCCTGACATGCACTTTTGGGTTTCATCCAAACAGCCCTGGCTGGAAATTACGGATGGTTTGCCCCAATACCCGGAAGCGCCGCCAACGCGGGGTACTAGGCGGGAGATTCCGGATAAGCGCTGCGCGCTTTCCGGAATGACCGGCCCTCTCCCCTGACCCCTCTCCCGAACTGGGAGAGGGGGACCCATTGATCACACTCCGTGCTCTTCATTGCTTGTGCCCGCTTTTTGGGTGCTCTGTGGCTAAAGCCCGCGCTGCCCTCCAGAGCGACGATGAAACACCAAGCAGAATATCTATATATTGGGGCCGCAGCCTGCTAACCTGATTTTTTTCAACCCGCTACACCGAAGAAGAGGCTAGACCATGCTCGCTCTGCTGGAATATCTAACCATCTCCTTTCTCGCGGTGTTCGTGATCGTCAATCCGTTAACCACCGCCTTTATTTTTATAGCCATGCTTCCCAAGGCCACCGAGGAAGAGCGGAAAGCCATTGCGTTGCGCTCCACCAAGGTGGCCTCGGCGCTATTGATTGGCTTTGCTCTGCTGGGCGGGATTATCTTCCAGCTTTTCGGTATCACCCTCGCGGCGTTTCGTATTGCCGGGGGCATCATTCTCTTTGGCATCGCCATGGGCATGATCCGCCAGACCAATACCGACGAGCGCGATACCGCCAAGGACATCAAGGCCGATCACCCGAAGATTGCGGACGATATCTCTGTTATCCCCCTGGCGATCCCCTTTATGAGCGGCCCCGGTGCTATTGCCACGGTGATGGTCCTGACCACCGAGGCGCCCACCATCTACCACATAGGCCTGGTGTTTCTTGCCGTTCTGGCCTGCATGGCCACCTGCTACTACGCCATGATCCACTCCAAGCTGATCGTGGGTTACCTGGGCGACACCGGCAAGGACATTCTGACCAAGATTTTCGGGCTAATTCTCGCCGTTTTGGCGGTACAATTTGTGGTGAATGGCCTTGGTGAAGTAGTGACCGGCTACCTGCTGGACCATCAGATGCTGGATGTCAGTGAAGTGCAGGACCCCCGGCTGCCAACAACACCGGAAGAGTGATAGCAAAAGGAAAGACATGAAAAAGCTCCATATCGCCATTTCCACAGACAACATAGAGCAAACCATTGAGGACTATTCCATTCGCCTCGGTCTACAACCCTGCTCTTCCGTTCCCGGTGAATATGCACTGTGGAGAACCGAATCCCTGAACCTCTCCGTGCGCCAGGACCACAACTGCAGCCCCGGCTCTCTGCGTCATTTGGGCTGGGAAGATCCTGCGGCTACCGAATTCACTCAGGATACGGATGTGAATGGCATCGTATGGGAACGATTTGCAGCCGGTCACCAGGCCGATGAGATCAATGAACTGTGGCCGAAGGCCAACTACAAGCCATGAGCGTGCCTATGATGGCCGGCGCCCTATTCGCCGTGTTTTCCCTGTGGATGCTTCGGCATTCCATTATCAATCTTCGTAAAGCCGACTTGAGCACCCGATGGCCCAGTGTCCGGGGCCGTATGACCAAGGTCGAGCTTTGGGGTAACCGCAATATCGACGGTGAAGCGAAGCCTGTAGAGCGAATCAGTGTGGCCTACGAATACACGGTGAATGACAATACCTACAGCGGTGCGGCCATCGCCTTTTACTCGCTCGTCTATCCGGAGACTCTGGCATTTGCGCAAGAGCACCCCGAGAACAGCGAAATCACCGTTTACCACGACCCCAGGGACCCGGCCGAGTCGGTTCTGATTCCGGGGAGCAAAAGCGGTAACAAGCGTTACAGCGAAATCATACTCTCTTCACTGGGTTTCATCGTCTCATCCGGAGTCGCCATTGCTGGCGCTTTGGGCGTTATCGGCTAGCGCATAAAGAGTGGTAATCTAGCCTCTTGTATGAAGAATTGTGTGACGGGGCCATTATAAGCGCTTACCAAGAGGACTGATGAATTAGGTGTCCTCAGGAACACTGGTTTTTTGTGGGGTATGTTGTTACTTGGTCCATAGCTGCTCCAACCATGATCGTTGGCTATGTTATTTTTTGCTCTTTCTCGGATGGTGGCAACAGGTTCTGTTAGCCATATTCCTAACAATAAGCATGCATTCCAATAGGGCATAATGGTGCGTTTAATGCGGTAATTATCAATGTGGGTAAGGAAATCTTCGCAAGAGCTCAAATCGGAAAGGTTCATGCGGCAACTGGAGTTCGAAAGGTTACTTTATGTGATTTTCTCTGCTGTTTGTGTGTGGCTGTATTCAAAAGCTGGCAGTATTGGGAACTTGCACATATACATTATAAATCACCTTGAACTTTCTTATGCTTTGAGCCTGATCATTTTTTCCCTCTACTTGGTCTACCGAAACTACGTAGTCTACGACATGATGCTGCGAGGTCGTCCAGGCAAGATGTGTATATACTGCGGCAAAGGGATGGGCTACAGCGACGATGGTTGGAAGTTTAAGGTCTATGGAAAGAATAAAGAAAAATGGTACCAAGTGCGTGCCTGTAACACGCCAAGCAAGTGCGATATCGCCTATCAAAGTGAGATAAAATGGGTCAACGACGACGAAGGCTAGGTGGCACTGAGTGACAGAAAATGGGCGATTTTTTTCAAATTATTATTGACGCTTTATTTCAAGAATATGGCAGAAGGCACCTGCCAGGGTGGATATACGCGTTGGGCGCTATCGTCTCAATCAGTGGGGCGATAACCGCAAGTGAAATAGCCAAAAAAAGAAAGCGTCTAAGAGCCTCAAAACTAGACAAGCTTGCCACTCAAGTTCTCACCGCACATATATTTTCTAAAGACGGTAAAGGCACCATTCATCACAAGGCAACACTAAAAAGAAACACAAACGAATACTCCCTAAAAATAGAGGCAATTCGCGCAACCGACCAGGTGGTAAAGGATGATGTGGTCAAACATTCAATAGAAGACATAGAATTATACTTGCGTGAAAACACGCATTTTTTACTGTCGGATTTTAAACCAGGTCCTTCCTAGAGCTCATAAAATCAATACTAGCTTACCCAGCTGACCTTTGAGCTATCGCCCCGAGGTGGGAAAGGGGAATTACCCGAGATTCCGGAAAGGCGGATGTGCCTTTGGCACTTCCGCCCTATGCGTTGGTTCGCGGGCAGGCCCGCTCCTACAGGCCGTTATTGGCCTTGACTCTTGGCTGACACCCTTGTGATACCCTTCTGTGAGTTAATTTCAGGAGTCACAGCATGTCAGACCAGTCCTTCCAGGTTGTCGTATTCGGTGCCACCAGCTTTGTGGGCCAGATCATTTGCCAGTACCTCACCGATACCTACGGTGTCGACGGTGAGGTCAAATGGGCCGCCGCCGGGCGCAATCTGGCCAAGCTGGAAAAGGTAAAAGCCTCTCTGGGCAGCAAGGCCGCCGCCCTGCCCCTGCTGCAGGCCGACGCCAACGATCCGGGCCAGCTGGCCGATCTGTGCAAGCAGACCGATGTGGTGCTCTCCACCGTGGGGCCCTACGCCCTTTACGGCGAGCCCATGGTCAAGGCCTGCGTGGACACCGGCACCGACTATGTGGACCTCACCGGGGAAACCCCGTGGATCCGCGCCATGCTGCTCAAGTACGAAGCCAAGGCCAAGGAAACCGGCGCCCGCATCGTCAACTGCTGCGGTTTCGACTCCATTCCGTCTGACCTCGGCGTGCACTTCCTGCAGAAGCAGGCCCAGGCACAGTTCGGCGCGCCCTGTACGCGCGTAAAGATGCGCGTGAAAGCGGCCAAGGGCGCCATGTCTGGCGGCACCGTGGCCAGCATGCTTAACATTGCCCAGGAAGCAGCGAAGGACAAGGCCCTGCGCAAGGAGCTGGCCAACCCCTATTCCCTGTGTATCGACAACGCGGTGAGCAGCGTCCGCCAGCCGGATGTGAAATCCGCCACCTTCGACAAGGACTTCGGCGTCTGGCTGGCCCCGTTTGTGATGGCCGCCATCAACACCCGCGTGGTTCATCGCAGTAACGCCCTGCTGGACGGCGCCTACGGCACCGATTTCGCCTACGACGAAGCGATGATCACCGGCAAAGGCACCACCGGCTGGTTGACCGCCCAGAGCATCACCGCCGCCATGGGCGGTTTCCTGGTGGCTGCGGTGATCAAGCCCGCCCGCTGGCTGATGGAAAAGACCTTCCTGCCCGCGCCCGGCGAGGGCCCGAGCCCGGAAGCCCAGGAGAAAGGGTTTTACGACATCCGCTTCCACGGCGTCACCACCAAGGGCGAAGAGCTCCGCGCCAAAGTCACCGGCGACCGCGACCCCGGTTACGGCTCCACCTCGAAGATGATTTCCGAAGCGGCCCTGTGCCTGGCCACGGAAACGCCCCGCGCGATCAAGGGCGGCGGCTTCTGGACGCCGGCCACGGCGCTGGGGGACAACCTGATCCAGCGCCTGGAAGCCAGGGCCGGCGTGCACTTCAGCAGCCAGTGAGCCCGGCCCTGGGGCCCGTGGGTGTCTCTCGCGGGGTCTGCTCATGCGCGGTGAATTGAGGTATCTTTAGGGTCGGCATCGGGGGAGAGCAACTTGGCGGGCAAAGACTGGAAAGGGGATGTGGCGTTTTCCCACAGCATGGCCATTTACAGAGGCGATGTGGGGGACCACCACCTGCATAGCCACTGGGCCTCCCAGCTGACCATCTCGCTGGACTCGGAGCTGGTGTTTGATACCGGCTCTGCCCCGCAAAGCGCCAAGGCCGTCTACTTCCCCTCCAAAACCCCACACCACCTGGAATCGGGCTTTATCTGTTCGATCTACTTTGATCCGCTGGCTGAATACATTCCCCAGGTGTTGAGAGACAAACCGGCCGATGAATATTCCCCCCTGAGCCTGGATGAACTGCCGGAGGAGCTGGCTACCATCGACGCCTCCACCGACCTGCACACCTTGCTCGACTCCGAATCGCTCCGCCCCGCCAGCGAACTCCCTTCCGACCCCCGGCTGGAAGCCGTGATTCAGGCGATCAAGGACCATCACGCCAAAGGTGAGGACATCGACCGGAACTCACTGGCAGAGATCGTCCACCTGTCACCGACGCGTTTCTCGCACTGGTTTGTGGAGCGCACCGGCGTCCCCTTAAAAAGCTACAAAAAGTGGCTGAAGCTGAGGGTCGCCGTCGATGCCGTATTGGCCGGCAAAATGCCAATGGAAGCCGCCATGACGGCGGGGTTTAGCGACCTGTCCCACATGAGCCGGGCCTTTGCCGAGTCTTTCGGGTTGACCTATATGGACGCCCTGCGGGCCTGGGAATCCTTTCAAGCGATGTAGCTCCTGCGTTCAATATGGCATTCCAGCCTGTGGCTAGACTGCTGTTACACGATTAAAACGCGTTGCCCCGCAAAAAGGGGAACGACAGGAGCGGTGACATGAACATCAGAGAGGGCTTTATTGAGTCACAGGGCCACCAGCTGGCCTATCTGGCGGTCAATGAGCATCTGGCCAGCGACGACAAGCCGGCCATTGTCTTTATTCACGGCGTGCTGGTCTCGGTCAATTTCTGGCGCGATGCCGTACCGCCCGATTTCCGGGAAGACAGGGCCTGGTACGCCTTGAGCCTGCCCGCCCATCACCCCTCCACCGTGCCCGAAGACTTCGCCCCGGAGCATGTCACCGAGTCGTGGTTTTTTGAGGTCATGGACGGGGCGCTTAAAGCCCTGCTCGGCGAACGCAAGGCCATCGTCGTGGGGCACTCCACAGGCGGCTTCTGTGCGCTCAACCTCGCCATTCATCACTCGACCAGTGTGGCCGGCATTGTCAGCATTGCCGGTTTCCACCAGGGACAATGGGGCGGTTCTGAAGGGGCTTTGCTCAAGTTGGCGGGGCTGGGCAAATGGGCCAAAGGCCTGTTTATCGCCAACCTGCTTGTGGCCTGCAAAAGTGCGTATATTCAGCGATTCTTTGCCAGCAGGCTGGCTCACGATCCGCGTGCCTATCGAGCCAACCCGCTCAGCCGGCGTATGGTCGAAAACACCGGCGCCAATGTCCGTGCCCAGAATCTTTCGGCACTGTTTACCCTGTTTAACGGCATCAGTCGCCTTGAGATTGCAGACACACTGCACCGGATAGAAGTCCCCTGCTTCCTGTTTGCCGGCACCCATGACCCGGTGGTGCCGGCACACCAGTCTCTGCTACTGGCGGGAAACATAGAGCACGCCAAAACCGTGGTCTTTCGCCATGTGGGTCATATGCCCTTTATGGAAGATACCCAACACTGCTTTGATGCCCTCGATCAGGCCGTCAGAGACATCGAGGCACACACTCTCTCACCCAATCAACAATCCATCAAACAGGTGCAAGCATGAATTATCCCGAATACCAAAAAGATTTACAGCGAATCCACGAATCCGAAGTGTACGGTCTTGCCGTATTCGACACCGCTGCCCGGCTGACACGAAACCCGGAGCGCAAAAAGAAATGGCTGGCGTTAAAGGCGTTGGAGCAACAAACCCTGGATCGTTACCTGGACTACATGCAAGCCACCAACCAGCCCATAAAAGAGCCCAAAACCTGGCGCCTGAAGGGCTACATTGAAGGCACCGTACTGGGGCTTGCGCCCTGGGGCATTGCCATGAAACTGATTGAAGGCGCCACCGGCCCGTTTCAGGAAAAGTTTTTACGACTGAAACAGAATGCCGAAGGCGCTGACAAGGATTTCTTTACCTATGTGTACGCCCATGAAAAGGCACTCGAAACCTTTGCCCAGAGGGAGCAGGCCAAAGACCCGGACAGTTTGAGAGGGGTCGAGACGCTGCTGTCGCGGTAGTTTTTGATAGCTGGGAGTCGTGAGTCTCCGATACGGCGGATGTGCCTGCGGCACTTCCGCCCTTGTATCTGTCCGCATTTATTGGCTAGCTACCAGTGAATGCAGAGCCGGGCAAACTGTTTCCGCCCTTAGAGCATTGTGACTCTGC
>JBNJGD010000025.1:0-24808 GCA_051747425.1 Pseudomonadota bacterium | reverse complement strand
AATAGCGTTCGCCCCCCGTCAGTCTCAGGTTGGTGTATCCTCAACACCACAGAATGAGCCGTCGGCGGCACTGTCTCCGAGGTCGCTTGAGCCGAGATCTTCCTCACTGTATATCGTCCAGGAGCACTGGTTGGTGTTGTCATCAGGCTTGGAGGCATCACCAAACAACTCCACCGTGTAGTGTCCGGAATGCTCCGGAATAAAAGTCACAAACTCGCCACTGTCGTCATCACTGGTGTCCCGGGCCTCACCGTCGAAGCTGTCGCCGGTGCACAGTACGCGGGGCTCGGTCAGCTTGGCCGCTTCACAACCTGACAGGAGCCAGCCGGGATTACTGCCACCACCCTGGGGCGGCGTTTCGCCGTATTGCGACTGCAGGGCCGAGCGGGCATCACTCAACAGGTTGGCATTGTTGGCGGCCGCCTCGCGGATATCGGCCCAGACTGTGCTGCCGGAGCCGTCCACCGAGCCGTTGACCTGCCCGTCATCGGCAAAGTCTGCAGCCAGGGCATCGAGACCAGTCTGATCCACACCCGCTTCCAGGGAGGCCGCAGAGAACAGCAGCAAATTGGCGCTGTCCTCGCCCTCGCCCAGCACATCCAGATCGGCGGGGTCTTCGGTGACGCCCACCAAGCCTTTCATCTCATTGCGGGCCTGATCGTGGGCGGCGGAAAAATCGTCTCCGTCGCTCATCAGCTGCCGTGCCCGAGCCGCCGTCAGGTGGGTGTAGAGATTGACATTGCCACGGGTGTCGGCGGGAACACTCAGCACCGCGTGGAGTGTCCGCTTATCGCCGCTGAAAGTGCCGGCGGTTTCGTCAAAGTAGGTGCCCGCCAGGCTCAGCAGCGAGGCGCCCTGCCAACTGGCGTCGGGAATCTGGTACTCGCCGTTGTCGACGATCTCGCCGGTGACGCTCTCACTCCCGGGGCTGCCATCTCCGGCCAGTGATTCCAGCGTGGCATCGCCGCCGGGTTGAAAGGGCCCCTTCTGAACCACGCCCTGGGCCGCCCCGGAAACAGTGTTTGTGTCGTTGGCGTCATCGCCACCACCCGAATCGCCGGAACCGCCAGAACCACCACAGGCAGTCAGTGCTGCGATCGACAGGGCCAGGCCCGAAACTTGAAAAAGGAAACTGAAATGCCGTGAAGAGATCATAGCCTCACTCCATGATTGCGAATTTGAAGTGCAGGCTAACAGCCCCTTGCGCCCAAAATCCGGGACAAATGGCTCATTTTTGCTCACTCGGCGTCCAGACCTGTGCGCCTTTTCACAAAATAAAACATGGGCCATTCAATGCATAAAAAAACCCGGCGCGATGGCCGGGTCTCAAGCGTTAACATCAAACCGTTACTGCTGGTTGTAGACCACGCTGAAGTTCAGCTGATCCGGTCGAGTTTGCGGATCGTTGGTGGCTTCGTCTGAAAAGTAGAGTTCAGTGTCATTCTGGATAACAAAAATGTCGTACTGTTCATTACTAAAGGTAACGCCGTCCGGTTTTTCCTCCAGCTGGATGTCGATTTCCCGCGCAGTGATACCACCTTGCGTCGTCAACTCGGAACCCACTTCATAGGAAAAAACGAAATCCAGTTCGTTGGCACTGCCCGAGCAGGAGCCATCCGAACTGGCAAACACTTCAACAGTCTGGTTCACGATATTGCCATCAAACTCGCGAGTAATGATGTTGTCGTCACCCCGCGGCGTATGGCAGCTGGACACCCAGGTGCCCTGCAAGGCGGCCCAACCGTCACCCGAGGGCGTCGCATCCGGGTTGGACTCGTTGTTGTCGTCGCCGTCCGAGCCGCCGGAACCACCACAGGCCGACAGCGCAACAATGGAAAGG
The DNA here is from genome assembly GCA_051747425.1 of Pseudomonadota bacterium. GTDB lineage: Bacteria > Pseudomonadota > Gammaproteobacteria > HTCC5015 > HTCC5015 > HTCC5015. The sequence continues at coordinate 22,968 of JBNJGD010000025.1, read as the reverse complement.
GAAAGCGCCACCAGGCGAAAAAGAGAAGACAAATATCGGGGAATCGTCATAACCTCACTCCGTGATTAAGAAATCGGAAGTAAAGACTAGCAAGCCGGAGTGCTCAAAATCCGGGACAAATGGCTCATTTTTGCTCAGGACAGTACAAGACCTGTGCGGCCCGTCACAAAAACAGGGGCAAGCCAGGTTCTGGAGCCGCACCTTCTTCACACATAAAAAAAGCCGGCGGATGCCGGCTTTTTCAGGTCAAACATTTAAACTACTAGCGCAATATCGGTTCTCCGCCCTCGGAATTAAAGGTCACCGCTGCGTTGCCAAAAGTGCCCTCGCGCTCTTCGTGGATATGACCCCACTGACCACTGGCAGTCGGGCTTTCACCGCTTAGGTCAACCATCACATCGATGATATACCCGCCGAAGGACATACCTACTATTCGCACCTTCTGATTTTTGGCAGAGGCAATTTCCAAAGCGTTAAAAGTGGCGAAGTCTGCGTCCTTTTCTGCATCTTGCGAACTCGGCGAAGCACCAAAACCGGCGTAGGGGAAGCCGGCTAACCCGCCTCGGCTGATGACAAAGGGCGCGTCGCCCCCGATATCAATCGACACAGGCATCAAGAGGTTCAGTTCATCGATCAGCGCCTGTTGTACATCGGGCTCGAAAAAGAGCTCTCGCTCTGCCGTGAAAGAGGGGTAGGTCATTTCACTGCTGCTACCCGTGGCACTGCCGCCGGCCAGTTGTGCATCGACCAGAATGGTCGCACCGGTGCCGCCATCCAGTCTCAAAAGACTGGTCTCGCCCGAGGGAGAAAGAGCACCTGCATAATCTGGAGAGAGCGGTTCCTCAACAATGATCAGCGGCTGAACCTTGTCGCCGGCTAATTCCATTTCGGGTGAGTCGCCCAGCGGGTTAATGTCCTCTTCGTGAAAACCGGTAAAGGCATAATCGCCCGACGAGGTGCCATTGGTGCCATAAATCGCGCCGCCTCGAGACACCATAAAAGCAATGGTCTCGGTGATATCGCTGCTGTGCTGGATCTCACCCGCGTAAAAGCCCGCATTGGACAAGTACATGGCCAGTACAAAGTGACTCTTTACGCCTTCAAGGGCAACCGGGGAGAACGGCCCTCCCGACACGCCCTGGGTGAGCGCTGACAGAACGGTGGTCAAACCACCGGTAAAGTTCTCGGGTGTTTGCGAAAAATTGAGCACCAGGCCAGTGTCAACCTGGGAGTCGCTGCTGATGGTGATCCCGTTATCCGGGTTCTGGTCCGTGTCCAGGCTCATCAGGAAGCGGGCCATATTAACCACTTCATTGCTGTCCTGGTCGGCGTTGCCGCCCACCAGATCAACCGGCGTAATAAACACGGTGTCCTCGGCCATGGTGATGGAGCCCAAAACGATATCGCCCACCGAGAAAGTAACTTCGTCACCAAGGGCACATTCCAGAAGGCCCTGAGCTACTGTGGTTTTAACTTCACCGGAGTCACCACAGACATAAGCCAGCCCCACGACAGCGCTGTCGACAAAGTAGGCCGACTGGGTCTCACCGGCGGGGGCCGGCCCGGGTGTCAGATCGGTATTCTCCAACGGGAAATCCTGGTCAGAGGATTCGCAGGCGGTTAGTAATACGCCGAGGGACAGCACAGCCAGGCCGCCCAGACGCTTGAGATCAGTGATTTTCATGTGTATACCCTCGGGGCGCATCAGCCCGGATTTTGTTTATTATTGCCCGGCAACCGGGGCTTAACACTTATTTACCATGCGCCGTGAGGGAATGGTAGATGGTTTTCTGCCGCTTTGGGTTATTTGCCCAACATTCGTGCCATCGTCCGGTCTTTATCCACCCAGTGGTGTTTGAGTGCACCAACAGTGTGCAGAACAACAGCCACGATCAGCGTGTAGCCCACCAAACCGTGCATCTGGTGGGCGATGGAAGCCACGGTCTCGTTGTGGGCCACGGTTTCGCTCGGGTCATTGGGGTCGGGATTGCGGGCCACGACTTCGAGACCAAAGACCTCGACGCCACTGCCGCCCACAGCGGACATCAGAAAACCCGAGATGGGCATCAGGACGATGCCGATCAGCAGCAAATAGTGAACCACACTGGCCAGCAGGCGCTCGGCGGTGGGATATTCGCGCACCGGCGGGGGCCAGCCGGCCGCCATGCGCCAGATGACCCGGGCGAGTATCAGGAAAAACAGTACAAAGCCGAAGGACTTGTGCCAGGGATAGAGGGCGTAGGTATGGGTGGCGTCCATATAGACCCCCACCGACAACATGCCGATGACGGCGACCCCGACGATCCAGTGCAACCAGATCGTCGCTTTGCTCAGTGCTTCTTTGCTGTCCCGTTCCATTTCTCTCTCCACAGTGATTCGATGCTGACTCGTTGATCAATATTAAGCGGAATTTTTGACAGTTTCCTTTCAGCTTTTAAGCTCAAGCGTAGTCGTAGGGACCGCCCTTTTCCAGAGCGCGCTGATAGGCCTCGCGGGCATGGATACGCTGTAAATAGGCCGCAATATTGGGGCAGGCGGCTTTTAGATCAATACGCGAGGCGGCGGCCTCAAGGGGAAAACTCATCTGAAAGTCGGCGCCGCTGAGCGCCTCCCCGGCAAACCACTGGTGGCCCTCGAGGTGCTGATCGACGAAGGCCAGCTGCTCTTTGGCGCGCGGCTGGAGAAACTCGCTTTTGACCCTGGAGCAGATGCCTTTGGCCACCGGCCTGACAAAAAACGGCATGGGCGATTCGGGAATGCGGGTGAAGATCAGGGTCATCACCATCAGGGGCATCAGCGAGCCCTCGGCGTAGTGCATCCAGTAGGTGTAGTCGAGAAAGGCCTCGGTATCGCTCGCCGGCTTGAACTGGCCGCCGCCGTGGACATTCACCAGATACTCGATGATCGCCCCGGATTCGGCAATGGTGCGGTCACCGTCCGTGATCACCGGTGACTTGCCCAGCGGGTGGACCTGATAGAGCTCATCGGGTGCCAGCAGCGTTTTCGGGTCGCGCTGGTAGCGCCGGACCTCGTAGTCGACGCCCAGCTCCTCCAGCAACCAGAGAATGCGCTGTGACCGGGAGTTTTCCAGATGGTGCAGTGTAATCATGGCGGGGGCCTCTTGCTGAGTGAGGCCCTCACGCTAACACAATCAGGCCCTAGGCGGCCTCGGTATCATACTCGTCGATGTTGAAGTGACGGGCGCTCAGGGCGTACTCCGTGGCCAGCCCTGGGAACAGCGTGTGATTCTCGCCGTACTCATCGAGATACCAGCTCTGGCAACCCGAGGTCCAGGAGGTGTACTGCATGCGCTTTTGCAGTTTTTGATGGTAACGACTCAGTACCGGTTGCTTGACGCTGACATACTTGAGGTCGCGCTTCAGGATGGTCTCCACCGCCTCGGTGATGTACTGGGCCTGGGCCTCAGTGTAAATCAGCACGGAGGTGTGGCCGGGGCCGGTGTTGGGGCCGAGCATAAAGAACCAGTTGGGAATGCCGGGTGTGGCCATGCCCTTGTAGGCCTTGCCACCGGGGCCGTCCCAGAGGTCCTTGATCGACTGCTGATTCAGCCCCTTGATGTCGAAGGGAGGCTCGGAGATGTTCACATTGAAGCCGGTGGCCATCACAACGACATCAACATCCAGCGATTCGCCATTGCTCAGCACCAGGCCAGACTCGGTAAAGCGGTCCACCCCTTTGGTCAACACATCGACATTGTCGCGATTGAGCGCGGGATAGTATTCGCTGGAAAACAACACCCGCTTGCAGCCAATATCGTAGTCCGGCGTCACCTGCTTGCGCAGTTCCGGGTCCTTGATATTGCGGTCGATGTTCATTTTGGCGAGCTTCTGCAGCACCTTGTCGAGCGGTGTATCCAGAATCACCAGCGGGCCAAACACGCCCTCGGACAGCGCCAGAATGCCATTGCGGAAAAAGCGCTGGGCCAGGGGAAATTTGCGGAACAGGTTTTTCATGCCGCGACCGATGGGGGTATCGGGCTTGGGCAAAATCCACGGCGGCGTGCGCTGGATGATGTGCAACTGATCCACCTTGTCGGCAATCGAGGGCACCACCTGAATAGCGCTGGCACCGGTGCCGACAATGGCCACTTTTTTGCCGCGAAGGTCCACATCGTGGTTCCAGCGGGCGGTGTGGAAGAGCTCGCCCTTGAACTGCTCCATGCCCTTGAAGTTGGGCCAGGCCGGATCGACCAGGCCACCGACGGCAGAGACCACGGCGCGGGCCTGGTAGCGATTGCCACCCTCGTCCTCCAGGGTCCACTGGCCGCTGTCCTCGTCGAAATCGGCGCGGACGATGCTCACGCCGTAGCGCAGGTGCTTGTTGAGGCCATACTTCTGGGCGGTGCCGCGAATGTACTGGTGAATCTCGGCGTAACCGGAATAGGAGCGACTCCAGTTCGGGTTCTGCTCAAAGGAATAGGAGTACAGGTGCGAGGGCACATCGCAGGCGCAGCCAGGATAGGTGTTGTCCCGCCAGGTGCCGCCCACATCGTCGGCGCGCTCGAGAATGGCAAAATTCTCAATGCCCTTTTGCTTGAGGCAAATGCCGGCATTGACGCCGGAGAAGCCGGCGCCGATCACCAGCACATCAAATACCTGGGGCGCTTTGCGGGCGGCCGCTTTTTTGCCCGACGATTTTTTCCGCACGGCCTTTTTACTGACGGCCTTCTTGCTGACCGCCTTCCCGGCGGCGGACTTCTTACTGGCTGATTTTTTGCTCACTGACTTCTTTTTGCTGCCTGCTGTGGCCATGTCTTGTTCTCCGTGGAGTATCTGTTTTAGAGCGGCATCACCGCATTTGCCGATGAGGTTGAACCGCCGCGGGGCGCCGGTCAATTGTCGTGGCAGGTATTCCCCTTGGCGCGTCACCTCAACCTATATCTGCCCCACCAATTGTCGCCACAGGTGTCGCGTCTGTCGCCCGTCGTTCCATCACCCGAACCCGGTACTGGATTTCGCCGAAACATTTGGGGGTTCCATCGGGCTATGGGGATGGCCATAATGGGCGACATTACAAAAACGACCGTCGCTTTTGACGCCATAAGTGAAGCCACCATTTTGATCAGCACACTCTCCATACTCGCCCTGATCGCCGTTATCGGCATTGCCTGTCAATGGGTGGCCTGGCGGATACACCTGCCAGCCATTCTGTTTCTGCTGCTCTCCGGGCTGGTACTCGGCCCCGTGGCCGGCGTGGTCAACCCCGACGAGCTGTTTGGCGATTTACTGTTTCCCTTTATCTCGCTCTCGGTGGCGGTGATCCTGTTCGAGGGTAGCCTGACCCTGAAATTCCGCGAGCTGCGAGAGATCGGCAGCGTCGTCCGCAACATGGTCAGTTACGGCGCCCTGATCAACGCCGTGATTACCACCACCGCCGTGCACTATCTGGTGGGGCTGGCCTGGCCACTGGCCGCCCTCTTCGGTGCCATCATGGTGGTCACCGGGCCGACGGTCATCGTGCCCCTGCTGCGCACCATCAAGCCCAACGCCCGCGTCTCCAATGCCCTGCGTTGGGAGGGCATCGTCATCGACCCATTGGGGGCCCTGTTTGCGGTACTGGTCTTTGAGTGGATCGTGGCCCAACAGACTGGCGGCGCCTGGACCCAGGCCAGCCTGATCTTCCTGCAGACCATCGGCGTGGGCATGATCACCGGCGTGCTCAGCGGTTACCTGTTCGGCCTGGTATTGCGCCACCACTGGCTGCCCGAGTATCTGCACAACTTTGCCACCCTGGCTATCGTCTGCGGCGTCTTTGCCGGCGCCGAGGAACTGCGCCACGAATCCGGCCTGCTGGCCGTCACCGTGATGGGCATCTGGCTGGCCAACATGCGCAATGTAAACACCGAGGACATCCTCAACTTCAAGGAGAGCCTGACCATTGTGCTGGTCTCCACCCTGTTTATCGTCCTCGCCGCGCGCATCGATTTTGCCGACCTGCGCATGTTGGGCTGGGGCAGCGTGGGCGTGTTGCTGGTAATGCAGTTCCTCAGCCGACCCATCAAGGTGTTTTTCAGCACCATCGGTTCCGTGTTTACCCCCAAGGAATCCCTGCTCCTCGCCTGGGTGGGGCCACGCGGTATCGTCGCCGCCGCCGTATCGGCCCTGTTTGCCCTCAAGCTGGAGCAAATGGGCTACGCCGGGGCCGAATTACTGGTGCCGTTGGCCTTTGCCGTCATTATGGGCACAGTGATCGTACAAAGTGCCACCGCCCGGCCGCTGGCCCGCGCCCTGGGCGTGGCCGAGCCCGATTCCCGCGGTTACCTGATCATGGGTGCCAACCCGGTGGCCCGGGCCATCGCCAAGGCCCTGCAACAAGCCAAATACCGGGTGCTGTTGGCCGATACCTACTGGGACAATATCTCCGCGGCGCGTATGGACAACCTGCCCTCCTTTTACGGCAGCCTTCTCTCCGAGCACGCTGACAATCACCTGGACCTGGTGGGCCTGGGTGGCTTTCTTGGCCTCTCCCACCACGCCGACCGCAACCACCTGGGCGTGACCAAGTTCCGCCACGAATTTCCCAACAAAAACATACTCAGTCTGGCCACGCGAGACGACAACAGCTCCGACAACAAGCACATCACCAGCGACAAGCACCGGGGCAAAATCCTCTTCGGCGTGGACATGACCTTCGGCAAGCTCACTGGCATGCTGGCCAAAGGCGCCCAGATCAAGAGCACCACGCTGACCGAGAACTTCGATTTCGACGACTGGATGGATCACCGCAAGAACTTCTACAATATCCCGCTGTTCGCCATTGACCCCAAGGGATCGGTGCACTGGTTTACCGCCGATGCCGACCTCAACCCCAAAAGTCAGTGGCAATTGTTCAGCCTGGTACCGGCCGGAGAAAAAGAAGAGACCAGCGAGGGCAAATCGCCACGCACCGAAACCCGGTAAGAACAAGCCAAAGCCCCGTTCGACGCGCTATAATCCGGCCGTTATCCGGAGGTTCTATGCGTTTATTTGTGTTGTTTCTGTCACTGGGGCTGGTCGCCTGTGACACCCATTCACCAGAAACCCGCTACAGCGGCCAGGTCATGGGCACCACCTGGTCGGCGACCGTGGTCTTGCCGCGGGGGGCCGAGGCCGCCGACTATGGCGAGGGCATCCAGTCCACCCTCGATGGCGTCAATGCCCTCATGTCCACCTACCTTGAAGACTCCGAACTGAGCCGATTCAACCAGTTGGACGCGGCTGCCTGTCTGGGCGTCTCCGCCGACACCCGGGAGGTCATAGAGGCCTCCCAGACCATCGCCAAACGAACCGGGGGCGCCTTCGATGTGACCGTTGGGCCGCTGGTCAACTTGTGGGGTTTTGGCCCCGAGCAGCGGCCAACCCGGGTGCCGGATGAAACGGAAATCGAACAGGCCATGGACAGAAGCGGCTATCAACACCTGAGCATTGAGGGCGAGCAGCTGTGCACTGATCTGCCCGGGCTCTATGTCGACCTTTCGGCCATTGCCAAGGGCTACGCGGTGGACGCCGCCGCCAACTATCTGCAAAGCGAAGGCGTAGAAAGCTTTCTGGTTGAAGTCGGCGGTGAACTCTACGCCGCGGGGCGGAAAATGGACGGCAGCCACTGGCGGATTGGCATCGAAAAACCCGCCGCTGGCGAGCGCAATGTGTTCCGAAACGCCGTTGTCGAACTCGAAGATCAGGCCATCGCCACCTCGGGCGACTACCGCAATTTCCGCCAGTCTGGCGACGGCGAGCGCTACTCCCACACCATCGATCCGCGAGATGGCCGCCCCATCAGCCACACGCTGGCCTCGGTCACGGTCATCGCCCCCAGCGCCATGCTCGCCGACGGCTGGGCCACGGCGCTCATGGTGTTGGGACCGGCAGATGGGTTAAAATGGGCACAGAAGCTGGAATTTCCCGTCTATCTGCTGTCAAAGAAGGACGGGGACTTTCAACCGGCCTACAACCGGGCCTTTGCCGAGCGCTACCCGGCACTGGTTGAAGACACCGCAAAGACCGTCACGGCAAGCGACGAGGAGGCAACACCATGACAACCTTTTTACTGGCATTCGCCTTTCTCTTGATCGTCGTCGCCGCCATGTCTGTGGGCGTGCTTTTCGGACGCGCACGGGTCAAAGGCAGCTGCGGCGGCATCAACAATGTGCCCGGGGCCGAGCGTCAATGCGGCTGCGACAACCCCTGCGACATCAAAAGGAAAGCCAGCGAGGCCCAGGCCCGCCGCGAGCGCGAGACCCACTTCCCCGCCTAGGGCTTGCCGCCCCGGGGTGCGCGAGCCCTATCGGCCGCTGTACTGCTCCGCCCGGTTGCAACTGCGCATTCGGCTCTGCTGGCGCTCTTCGTACAGCGCCAGTTGGTCCTCACGCAGCACTCCGGCCATTTTGTCGCGGGTGGCGCGCCACACGGCCTGGCGCTCCTCGCAAGTCGGTCGCCGGTCGCCCTGGCGCAGTGCCCTGCGGGCGTCGAACTCCTCTTTCATAATCCGCTCGACCCGTTCGATTTGCCCCGGGTTCAGACTCAGTTTGTGAGACAGTGTCTCCACCCCAAAAGCGGCCTGAGCCGACGGGGCCGCCAAAAAGACCAGTGCGGTCAATAACCCTGTGATTTTCATAGTCATAAGCCCAAATCCTTTAGCGCCTTGGCGCTATCTCCCTCGATAAAAGTACAAGCCACTTTTAAAACTAGTTCACTCCCAGGTAAAAATCATCTGATTTAGCCAAATTGGCGCGATATAACACCCGGCAACCGGCCGTGGCACGATCCCCCGGTGGCGTCGCCCGGGCCCACACAGCGGTGCTTGAACCCGCGCTGGCCTTGATAGATCATGCACCACCACACAGGAGACAGACCCATGAGCTTGCAGCGAATCCACATCCAGACCGATTTCCCCGCCCCCGTGGCCACCGTTTTTGCCACCCTGGGCGACCACGAAAAACTCAGCCCCATTCTGAGCGCCAAAATTCGCCGCATTCGCGACGGCGAGGACGCCGTCAACGGCAAGGGCTCGGTGCGCCGCATCAACGCCGGACCGCTGCCGCCCTTCGAGGAAACCGTCACCGCTTACCGGGAAAACGAGTTGATCGAGTACAAAATCACCAAGGGCACGCCACTCAAGAACCACCACGGCGTCATGCGCTTCTCTGAAGAGGGCGGCCGCACTCACCTCGACTACACCATCGTTTTCGACTCCAACATCCCGGGCGTCGCCCCGTTCGTCCGCACCGTGCTCGACAAGGTCATCCGCCGCGGCCTCAAGCAGTACGCGAAAACACTCTGATCAAGCATCCTTATGGCGGCCATCGCACTGCGGTGGCCGCCGGCTGCGACCGCAACGGCAAAGCCAGACCCAGCGTCCCCGGCGCCCGCCCGATAGCACACTGACCTGATCCGCACGGCAGCGGCACGGATCACTGCCACACAGGCAACAACGGCGCTGCTCCCCCGGCGCCAGCCAAATCACTTCCGGTCCATGCATATCCACCACCTTGTCGGCTGTGTAAAATAGCCCTCCATCTTATGGCACCAGGGCCTGTTACCTCTATGTCGCTACTTCGCTTGCGCGAGATTCAACTCGCCTACGGCACGCATATCATCTTCGACCAGCTGAACCTGGTACTGGAAAAGGGCGAACGCGTCGCCCTGATCGGCCGCAATGGTACGGGCAAATCCACCTTGCTGCAGTTGCTCAACGGCGACATCCAGGTGGACGGCGGGGAATACGAAAAGGACCCGGGGGTCACGGTAGCCCGGCTGGTGCAGGAGGTCCCCGTGGGCCTTGAGGGCAGCCTCTTCGATGTGGTCGCCCAGGGGCTGGGCGAGGCCGGCGAACTGCTCAAGCGCCACCACGAGGTGGTGCAGCGCATTACCGATGGCGATGAGAAAGCCATGGACGAGCTCGGTCACATTCAGTCACAGCTGGAAGCGGTCGACGGTTGGCAATTCAACCAGCGCGTGGATACCGTTCTCTCCCGACTGCAACTCGACCCGGAACAGGCTTTCGAATCACTCTCGGGCGGCATGAAGCGCCGCGTGCTGCTGGCCCAGGCTCTGGTGACCCAGCCCGATATCCTGCTGCTGGACGAACCCACCAACCACCTGGACATCGAGGCCATCAACTGGCTGGAGGAATTTCTCCTGCAGTACGAGGGCACGCTGGTTTTTATTACCCACGACCGCGCCTTTCTGCGCAATCTGGCGACCCGCATCATTGAGCTGGATCGCGGCCACCTGACCTCCTGGCCCGGCAACTACCAGAAATACCTCGAAGGGAAACAGGCGGCACTGGAGGCGGAAGAGCGCGCCAATGCCGAGTTCGACAAGAAGCTGGCCCGGGAAGAAGCCTGGATCCGCCAGGGCATCAAGGCCAGGAGAACGCGCAACGAGGGCCGTGTGCGCGCGCTGCAGCAACTCCGGGAAGAGCGCAAACAGCGCCGCCAGCGCATGGGCCAGGCCAACCTGACCATGAGCCAGTCCGAGCGCTCGGGCAAAATCGTCATCGAGGCCGAACACCTCCACTACCAGTGGGGTGACACGCCCATCGTTCGCGACTTCTCCACCCGCATCCTGCGCGGCGACCGCGTCGGCATCATCGGCCCCAACGGCTCGGGGAAAAGCACCCTGCTCCGCCTGCTACTGGGCAAGCTGGAGGCCCAAAGCGGCAGCGTCAAACTCGGCAGTCAGCTGGATATCGCCTATTTTGACCAGCTCCGCGACACTCTGGACCTGGACAAGACCGTGGCCGACAACATCGGTGAGGGCCGCGACATGCTGCCCCTGGCCGACGGACCGCGACATGTCCTCAGCTACCTGCAGGACTTCCTGTTCCCGCCCGAGCGCGCCCGCCAGCCGGTGCGCGTCCTGTCCGGTGGCGAGCGCAACCGCCTGTTGCTGGCCAAACTGTTTACCAAGCCCTTCAACCTGCTGGTGCTCGACGAACCCACCAACGATCTCGACGCCGAGACCCTGGAACTGCTTGAAGAGCGGCTCACCGAATTCAAGGGCACCCTGCTGCTGGTCAGCCACGACCGCGAATTCCTCGACAATGTCGTCACCAGCAGCCTGGTGTTCGAGAACGGCACGGTCAACGAATATGTCGGCGGCTACAGCGATTGGCTACAGCAACGCGCCACGAGAGACGCCGGCCAAAACCGCACGGACACAGCAAAACCCCGTAAAAATGCCGACAAACCCGCTCAAGGTGAGCCACCGGCTAAAACCAAAAAGCTCAGCTACAAGGACCAGCGGGAACTCGACCAATTACCCGCGACCATCGAGCAGTTGGAAGGCAAACTCGAGCTCATTCACCAGACAATGGCCGACCCCGACTTCTACAAAGGGAAGGCAGAGAAAATTGCCGAAACGCAAAAGGAATTGGCCGAAGTGGAAACAACTCTGGATGAAGCCTACCAGCGCTGGGAAGCCCTGGAGGACAATGGCTAAACGCGCCTTGAGGGGTCTACATTTGCTCGTAGATCTTGCGTATGTACTTCCAGGCGAGGATCTGAATCTTGCCCGCATTGATGTTGGCGGAGGACATACAGGCCAAATACGCCTGATCAAACACCGGCAAAAGGGTCACTGTTCCCGACTTTGAGCGAATGAATATCTCGTCGATCCCCTTGTAGTCCAGCTCGGCAAGGATTTTGGCGCAGACCATTTTAAGCTCAAGGAAATAGGCACCAAACAAATCGGGATCCTGAACGCTGCCATGGTGTGATATCAAAAAGCCGTCAGATGAAATCAGCATCGTCATATTGATTTCATCTGATTCATTACACAGGTCTTTTAAGCTCGCCGAAATATTTTCAAGTGACAAACCGGTTCCCTCGCTAAGGCTGGTGGCAGTCAGGACAGTATATTTGACCGGTACGGAGGTTGTATATCACCTCGTCGCCCTTCTCCACAAACCCTTCACATGCGTCACAAACGGACCCCTCATCCAGAGTTTCCCGGCCAAAGCCGCCTTCCGGTTGAGTCATATTGCCCACTTTGCGGCCCTTCGGGCTCCTTTTGACGATATCTTTCCGGTAATACTCTTCGTAGCGAAGCCACAGTTGCACTGCATTTTCGCTTAGACCGTTATTGCGCATGCAGGACACCAGCAACCGGATTCTGTAATCGTAGACATCGTCATTAATCACCATCCACGAGTGTGCATTTTTGGGGCGATCGCCAAAAAACACCTTCTCTCCGGTGAATATCTGCCTATAAAAACTGTAGACCTTCTCCTTTGAGCGCTGCTTGGTAAAATGCTGGAAATAGGGAGACATAATGGGGTCTTCATAGACCCGATCATAAAACTCATCGAGAATCTGCTTGAGCAGCCTTCCCTCCCCCAGCTCATGCCACAGCTCAGGCGATGTTTCGGGATAGGGCAGCTCCGGTGAGTCCCAATCAATATCCTTCCCGGAATTCAACTGAAAATCATTATTGATCCCGCTGGCTTCAATACTTTCATAGGGGTCAGACAGAATATTGGCATTCGGAACGCCCTGCTCCTCCAAAAGGCTGGAGAATTTTTTGACATTCCCTGGTGAACCACACAAAAAATAGTGCGGCTCACTCCGCCCAGGAAAAGGTTCAAGAACATACTCAAGAAGACCTACCAGGTCCTCACCAACATCCTCGTAGATAAGTTCTAAATACTGAACTCTATGGTCACCGTCGAGCCACCTCCTTATGCAACCTGACAGGTAGAAACCATCTTTTTTGTTCGCTATATGGTAGACCTTGATGTTTCGGTACTGGCCTAGGGTATTGTAATAAGCGGCAGCCTGCAGAACACCGTAAACGGATGACATACCCACACCGAAAGCGATCAGGTAAATATCCTCCATACTTTCCTTGAGGTAACAATCTCCACCTGGAGGACTAACATCCACCACATCACCTATATCGACGAATTTGACAAGCCAGTCGCTCACAAGGCCATTTGGGATATGCTTTACATGAAATTCGAGGTACGGAGTTTCGAAGGGTGATGATGCTATGGAATAGGGCCGGCCTTCTCCCAATTCGTTGTATATGTAGACGAATTGACCCGGTTGGTAATCAAAGCTCTGGAATGGTGCAAATGTAAATTTCCAAACATCTTCAGCTAGAAGAATCTTGTCCACCAATTCCGATTGTATTGCAATATCTCTGGCCTCCGGCAAACCAAATGAAATACCGTCTTTAGCCACAGTTCTACAGGGAAGAAAGTACCCCTTTTCAACCAAACTTTTCGGTAATGCGCCGGTATATAAATCTAGAGGCGGCTCATAGCATTTGCTCAAACAGGCGTTACAGACACCATTCTTGCATGAGTGATTGATGTCCACGCCATGTCGCAAAAGGCATTCGAGAAAACTTTCCTGCTCCCTTGCGACATACCCTTTACCAAGGTATTCAAAGCAAACCATGCCTAATCAAGAATTTCTTTAATACTGGATGCTGCATTTTTCGCCTCCAGAAGAACACGGCCCAATTTGGCTTTAGGAATGGCAGACATGGCAAGTACAGCATCGCTTCCCGCATGAGTCAGAACCATTACACCATTAGTACCCATAATCATAACTTGCCTCATGTCACCAATCGCAATTTCAGAGGTAGTATGATCAGCCAAAGCCAACAAAGACGCACACATTGAAGAAAAGCGCTCCACATCGGTACCGGGCTTCATTTCTGAAGCCTTCATATAACCATCTGTTGTTACTACTGCGGAGGCATCAATATCGCCACCAGTAGATGCTTTTAGTTTTCTGAGTATTGCAAGTAACTTTTCCTGTTTGCTATCGCTCATAGTACCTTTTTAAAAAAAGGCTGGCTAAAAGCCAGCCATTATCATTAAAACTCACAATGCATTTTCTAGAACAGGCAACTGCGCACGGGCTTTTGTCAAAACCATACCCAAGTTTGCCGAAACACGGCAGACAAAAGTTACCACATGTTGGGAATTTGATTTGCCTCGCATAAAAATGTGAATCAGGTTTTCTGAATTCACAATCACTTCCTTGAAATAATGGTAGTCATCCTGTTCCAAGCCGCGAGCTTTTTTGAATATATTTTCAATAGTTACGACATTCTCCCCCTGAAACAAATCCTGGGTTGCTGCAGCTAAAAGGTCCAGTACTTCAGACGGATGTGAGTCGACAGTTTTAACACCCAGAAGCATTCCGCTATCCAGATCAACAAAGCCGGCTGCAAGACACTCAGGCACTGCGGCAATCGATTTGGCAATAGTATCATCAAAGTCTGACATTTTTTTACTCTCCTTCATTCTATTTACATTGGATTCAGCTTTTTCACCTTTACTTTCTTTTTGTCCTGATAACTTGGAAGGTGCAACCTTATCATCAGCCTTATTATTTACTGAAGCAGCGTGTAGGCCACTTCTTCTAAAATCGACCTGTTCAGTCCCTAACTCTTCTTCGCAGAAAATGTCTTCATCTTCTTCTCTGTCTGCTCTATCAATTGATTCATCATCCCAACCGTCACCCATCTTCAACGAACCTTTTCTCTAGAACCTGAAAGATTTTTTTCAAAAGCCTCTAAAAAATGCACTTGCTCGGCAGATTGAACCCATCTTGGCTCAATATTTCTTGCTTGTTCAAGAGCATCCATGGCCTCTTTTCCTTGCCAAATCATATACATGCATAGCACAGTGCCGGTTCTCCCCATGCCAGCTTTACAATGTACAGCCACTTTTTGCCCATTCTTGATTTCGGCATCTAAATGCTGACATATTTTCAGAGCCTGCTCATAGTCCGGGGCCCCCATGTCCTCAATAGAAAACCTTTTTCGTGTTATACCATAAGATTCCAGTAGAGTTTCAGTGACATCCCTTTCTTTTGGGGGGGGCATTGTCAAAGTGACAAGATGAGTAATCTCAACTCTTTGAAGTGCCTGCACGTCGTATTCTTCCTCATAGAAAACCCCTGGCATCGGTGTGCCGGCAAGCACTCCCTTTTTTAACCATAAAAAACCTCGTGGACCAAAACTGTCACTAACATAATTTCTTGCGGCTTCAGGCAGCGGCTGTGGCTTTGGTCCACTTGGATCAAGTTCTTCAGGGTTCGCATCCGGTGCTGGTACATTACAGGACCCTGTTTTAGCAAAACTTCTGGTTATATCTTTCTTTGGCTCTCTGAAGATTTTAGAGGAACTGCCTGAGTCCTGAACATATCCACCTGCAATAAGCAGAGAATCCCCCCCAGGTATTCTGCTTGTGCTTGATTATGCAGTGTAATTAAAATTGCTCTTTTTTCTGACTGATATTTAATGAAGTCTAAAAGTTTTTTAGTCTCTGCTTCACTTAAACCTGTAGTGGGCTCATCCAGGCAAACCATTTTAGGATTTGAAGCGCATATTCTCATAATCGACAAGCGCCTGCTTTGATATAAATTAAGCTCCAATACAGGCATATTCAAGCATTCTTTTAACTCTGGCAATCCTGATTCATCTAGCAGCCTTACGGCTAAATCCCTTTGTTGCTTTAAGTCCAGTGATCCTCTTTCAGGAACTTCATGGATCACATTATGCAGCACACTTGAAGCTAACAGCTTGGCGCTTTGTATCATCATGGAGGGTCGCTCGCCATCTTTTAGGGGACTTCCTGCAAAATAAGCCTCCCCCCATTGCCTAAGGTTTGGACTTGCATCGTTTAAACCCGCCAATGTTCTCAGAAGCGTCGATTTACCTGTCGCACTTGGGCCAAACAAGCAAGTAACACCTGTCTCCTGAACATCAAGATCTATTGAGCCAAGGATAGTTCTTTCGCCAATTCCTACACCAAAACCTTTTAGTTGCAACAAAGCACTCATTAAAGGCGGACCGTTATAAGTTGAACTAGGCTGGCAATCAGTGTTTTCACATCATTGCTATCTCTCGCATCAACCTCAAATACTGGGGCCTTTACTCCAGCCTCTTTAAGGCATTTGTGATACTCATTCAATCTCGGGATCGGCTCAAGGTCCATCCTCGTCACTCCAATGCAAACTGGTCTTTTCTTAAGGAACTTATCAAAAGCCTTTAAATAAAACTTCATATCCTCAAGAGGTTTTTCAGCTGCATTATCAACCAGCAAAACCAGGCCCAATCCACCTACGGTCAGTATATCCCACATGTAATCAAACCGAGCTTGTCCAGGTGTACCGTACAGGTGAACTCGGCCACCTTCACCAAGGTCCAGCACGCCGTAATCCATTGCCACTGTTGTTGTGGCCTTTCTTTCTTTTACATCGTCACTGGCATTAGCTTCCGTCGCCACCACTGTTATGTCACTAATCGCTGAAATGGCTGTTGTTTTTCCTGACCCAACCTGCCCGGCAAAGATAATTTTTTGTTCCATACAGATTAAGCCCTTTTAAGTTTATTTAGTAGCGAACTAATAAAAGAGTTATTTTCCCGTCTTTCGTCCAACTGTATAACTTCAGCTTTCTCTGCAAGGTGATTCGTATATCCGGCGGCCTTAGCTGCTGAATAGAAACGCTTTACTTCTTGGATTGGTACATTAAGCACTTTAGCCGCCAACCTTACTGAAGTGGCACGCCGTGTCACCAGCGCTGCTATTCTTAAGCAGTCATCAGTATGTGGTATCCGTGTAAAATTGGGCCATCGATGCAGTTTAAACACATCAGTTTCCTCAGCACCAAACAACAGATCACCCTCAGAAAGCTCATAAGCGATCATCCATAGCAGTTCCTCCAGCTCCCTTCCCTTGTCCTTAGCACTTTTAACACTTGGCGCTTTATCTGATAACGATTTGACTGTCGTATTTGACGGATTTGCTGCCAATAACTGCTCCAGGCTACAACCAGATTGACGATATAGACCTTCTCCGCCAAGCACGACTAACTGCCCGGATCCCTTCAGTTTCACATGAAGATTTTGCTTTTTCCTTTTAGACCTCTCTAGAAGGTCAAGAAGGTCCCCTCTTTTTTCCATAATCTCCCCCTTATTCCGTCACCCAGCCCTGAGATACATGGACCTTTTTAAGAACTTCGATTTTTCTTTCATTAGGCGGGATAAGGCTAATGCTTTTAGACGGACGGTCACTTTTTCTTTATAAATGCCCCCCCCCAAGCATTGCCATTAAGCGTTGTTTATTTCTTATTTTTCTAAAGGCCTTGTACATGACACTTAATCACTTTTAGCGCCCTAAAAAAGCCCCGCTCGATGGCGGGGCTTAATGGTTTTATGGCTGTCTTGTTTTACTCTTCGTCTGAGGACCAGAACTTCCACCAGGGGCTGTTCTCTTTGCGCTTTTCCTGTCCGGTTTCGGAGCCCTTGTCCATATTCTTCTTGATGCCTTTCATCTTGCCCTCGGCGGCCTCTGCGCCTTCCTCAACGGCATCGACACCCGCTTCAGTGGCTTCCTCGGCTTTCTCAGCGGCGGCCTCTGCCGCTTCGCTGGCTTCCTCAGCGGTCTCTTCGGCGGCGTTATCGGGCGGGTTCACGGCGTCATCCACCTCGTCGGCCACCTCTTCACCCATGTCTTTCGTCTTATCCGCGGTCTCTTTTACCACTTCCTTGGTCTTCTCGGCAGCGGCATCGCCCTTTCCGGCCCACTCGGGCTTTTCCGCCATCGCGGGAATGGAGATCGCAAGGCCCAAGGCCGCGAGTACGCTAATCATAACTTTCATGGAAAACTCCTGGCGTTTGTTTGTGAAGCTGAAGCTACCATAACAAATCGTGGCGCTTGCCATCGGTTTCCTTTCACTTTTTTACAATCCGTCGATTTACGCTTTACTCGGGGCTGGGCACACTGGCGGTCAGAACGCGCTTCATGGCCTCCTCGGGGGACATGTCCAGAGCGGTCACGCTGTCTTCATCGAGATAGACGGTCACGCCACCAATCTGAAAGCTCAGGGGAATGTAGACGGCCATTTTGCTTTCGCCATTAATGGTTTCGGCGGAGTTGGTGACAAAGCCGATCACCTGCTGCTGTGGACCGAGATTCACCAACACCACCTGCTTAATCCGGTCGGCGTTCTTGGCCATGGCTAGGTAGCGGGTGAAATCGCGGATGCCGCCGTAGAGGGATTTGACCACAGGGATGCGGTTGACAGCGTTATCCAGAAGCCGCCATACGGTGTTCATAAAGTAGAGGTCAACTACCATCCCCACAGCAAAAATGGCCGCCAACAAAACTACGATGCCCATGCCGGGAATGTAGTAATCGCTCGGCAACACCATTTGAAACAGGTAGCCGACCAGCTGTTCGGTGCCAACCGCCGCCCAGCCGATAATGGCCACGGTCAAGACAATCGGCAGAAGCGCCAGCAGACCTTTCAGAAACACCGTCTTGAGGCGATCAGGCATCGCTTTGCACCACCATTTCACGCAGCTCGCCCATGAACTCCTCGTGACCCTCCCGCTGGCGCAGCAACTCGAGCTCGACCTCTGTATCAATCAGGTCCAGGTAACTGTGAGCCGCCATCACCGCCTGGCGCAAGTGGCCCCGTGCCTCGGAGAAGTTGTCCAGATGAGTCAAGGCACAGGCGGCCTGGAAGTGGGCGTGGGCGTTGTCCGGATCAAAGCTCAGGGCGCGCTGGCACAGGTTGAGTGCCCACACCGGCTGACCCAGTTCCAGCACGGCGTCGGCCTTGTAGGTCAGCGCCTCGGTGTCGCGCAGGTTGATCTCCAGAATCTCGTCATAGATTTCGATTTGCGCCGCGGGGGAGTTTTCCTGAGAAGCCTTGAGCCAGAGCGAGTGCACTTCACGGGTTTTGCTGATTTCCTGGCGGTTCTCTTCAATTGAGACGGACTTGTCGGACAGCTCTTTTTCAATGTGACGCAGACGCTTTTCGTACTGATCAACCAGTTTGGTGATTTTCTCGTCGGCCGTGTCCATGGCTTTTTGGCGGATATCCCGTATGGAGCGCCAGCCAAAGGCCACCAGCAGCGAGGAAATCAGCGCCATCAGGTAGAAGACATTGGAGATGGCGTCGGTGACACTGTTAATCGCCAGATTGGAAATCTCAATGTGCTTGTCGCGCACCTCCGCCAGAACCTGATTGCGGTGCTCCAGTTGTTCGACGCGCAGGGTTTTGACTTCATCCAGCAAGTAGCGCTCGACAAAGGGGTTGTAGAGCGGCTCTTCGAGCTGCTCGACTTTCTCCTCGGCCTTTTGATTCAACGCCTGGCGCTGCTCTTCACTCATGTCGCCGGACTGTGCCAGTGCAGAGCCGGCCAACAGACAAAGGCCTGCACATTGGCAGGCCAGTGTTGCTATTCTTTTTTTGATCTCCGTCAGGGTCCGATTCATGCCACGCTTTTCTCCGATGAATTTTTGCCCTCAACCAGGTCCTCGTGCAGGCGCTTGACCGCCTCGTCGTGCTGCGATGCCGGCACGACAAAACGCACCTCAATATCCCGGTGGCCGGTCGAAGCGCCGAGAACTTTGACATTCCCCTTCAATAGCGCATCGATGCCATCTCGTAAAATCCTTCCCATATCCATGCCGCGACCGAGAACACCGATCTGGGCCACGGAGGCAGATTCGCAGCTGCCATCGGGCCAGTGGCTGTCGAGGGCCTCGACCAGAGCCGTTTGCTGCTCCCGGGGAATGGTGGCTACCACACCGACGGAGTTGGCGCTGTGGGTGGAGCTGATGTAATCGCCGCCGAGTTCGTCCACCAGATCGTGAATGTACTGGTTGGCCTCGGGCAGGTTGCCGAGCATGTCGTGGTCGAAGGTGTTGATGTTGACCACATCGTCGCGGCTGGCAATGATTTCCACCCGGTCGTACTGCTCTTCGTCGGTGCCAATCACGGTACCGGGGTGATCCGGCTCGAAGGTGTTTTTAACGCGAATCGGGATGCCCGCCTGGCGCATGCCGCGGGCGGCTTCCGGGTGAATCGCCTCCATGCCGTAGTGCGAAAGCTGATCGGCAATGTCGTAGTCGGTGCTGTCCAGGGTGCGGGCAATTCCAATTCCCACCAGGCGCGGGTCGGCGCTGCTCAAGTGGAATTCCTTGTGAATGATCGCCTCTTTGGCCTTGAGCATGACCGCCAGATAACTCATGGTCATTTCGGTGTAGCCGCGGCCGTAGCGCTTCATCATGCCCTCTTCGCTACGCGAATAGCCGGTGACGACCGGCAGAACCCGGGTCAGGTCCAGATCCTTGAAGGACCCCTCAAGCAGCGCTGTCTGGCTTTCAAAATCCTGATCCTGCCAGGCCGACAGATCGACAAAGCGGGTGTTGTAACCCAGGTCGGCCTCAATCAGGTGTGCCAGGTTCCAGGCGCTGTGGGCCTCACCCAGGCAGGCCAGCATTTCCTCGCTCTGGGGCAGTGCGGCGTCGGCCTCAAAGAAACCGGTTTCCAGCAGGTTGCCCACCGTGGTGAGTTGCTCCTTGACCGAATCCACCCGGGTGGAAATAAAGTGGTTGGCCTCGCGCAACAACGCCGGATGCTTTTCAAACAGCCGGCCATTGAGCTCCAGCATGGCCTCCTTGACGCTGTCCAGGCAGACGCGCCAGGCCGAGCTGGCCGGGTCCTGCTTGAACAGGGCAAAGACGCCGGGCTGCCCGGTTTTCTTGTCGCGCAGCAGATGGTTGGTCATGCCGGCGTAGGCCGACACCACAAAAACGCGCTCGTAGGGTGACTCACCCTCCCGGGCTTTAAAGATGTTGTCGCGAACGGCGGTGTAATCCACCATCGAGGTGCCGCCGATCTTCTCTACTGTAGGTCTGACAGTTGCCACTGTTATCAAACTCCCGGGCCATTCACTGGCCGTTTATGCTGGCCTTCTGTTTCAGCACACTGGTACAGAGCACTGAGAAAGAAAGCCGGTTTCCAAATCGCGACGCGGGCGCCGAAGAGCCGGCGCCCGCGTCCCGTCTTGCCGCTTTACGCGTTCTCGGGCAGTGCGTAGGCACCGTCCTTGTCGTGCACTTCGTTGCCGGTCAGCGCCGGGTTGAAGACACAGGCAAAGAGCAGGTCCTCGTCACCGTCATCGCAGCGCAACAGGTGCTTGTCGTGCTGATCCAGCAAGTAGATGTCGCCGGGGCCGATGCGGTAGACATCGCCGGTTTCGACAATCTCCACCTCGCCGTGGCCCGAGATGCAGTACACCGATTCCAGGTGGTTCTTGTAGTGAATCGGCGTCTCCGTGCCGGCGTAAATGGTGGTGATATTAAAGGAAAAGCCCATCTTGTCGTCGGCCAGGACCATACGCACGCTTTTCCAGTTGCCATTTTCCGCAGTAACGGTTTTACAGTCTTTCAGGTTGCGAACTATCACAATAACTCCTTGGGTATTTCTGTTGGGTCGCGCTGATCCGGTGATCAGGCGCGAGCGACAGCGGCTTCGACGGCCTCGGCCATCAGCTTGAGTCCCTCTTCGAGCACTTCGGGCTCAATAGTCAGGGGCGGAAAGACTTTGACGATCTCATCGTCGGGACCGCAGGTCTCAATAATCAGGCCGCGATCGAAGGACTCCTCGACCACCAGGTCGGACATCGCTTCGCTGCCCACATTCAGGCCCTGCATCAGGCCGCGGCCCTTGAGCGACATGCCGTGCTTGTCGGCCATAGCCTGCAGGTGCTTTGTGACCACTTCGGCCTTCTGGTTGACCGAGTTGGCAAAGCTGTCGTCCTTCCAGTACTCCTTGAGCGCCGCCGTGGCGGTGACAAAGGCGTGGTTGTTACCGCGGAAGGTGCCGTTGTGCTCGCCGGGCGCCCACTCGTCCAGCGGGCGGCCGATCAGTACCACGGCAAAAGGCAGGCCAAAGGCGCTCAGCGATTTGGAAGTGGTGATCATGTCGGGCTTGATGCCGCTGCGCTCGTGGCTGAAGAAGGTGCCGGTGCGGCCGTTGCCGGCCTGGATGCAGTCGAGAATGATCTTGATGTCGTACTCACGGCAGATTTTCTCCAGGCGCTGGAGCCATTTTTCGGAAGCCACATTGAGGCCGCCCTCGCCCTGAACCGCTTCAAAAATTACGGCGGCGGGCAAATCCAGGCCGCTGGAGTTGTCGGTCAGCATTTTCTCGAACAGGTCCAGCGTGTCTACATCCGGGCCCAGATAACCGTCGTAGGGCAGGCGCGTAACATTGTCCAGGGGCACGCCGGCACCACCGCGGTGGTGCTGGTTGCCGGTGGCCGCCAGGGCGCCCATGGTCACGCCGTGAAAGCCGTTGGTGAAGGCCACCACATTGGTGCGACCGGTAATCTTGCGCGCCAGCTTCATGGCGGCCTCGACGGCGTTGGCGCCGGTGGGACCGGTAAACTGAATGACATAGTCCATGTCGCGGGGCTTGAGAATCAGCTCCTCGTAGGTGCGCAGAAACTCGGCCTTGGCCTCGGTGTGCATGTCCAGGCCGTGGGCGACGCCATCCTTCTGGATGTAGTCGATCAGTGCCTCTTTGCACACGGGGTTGTTGTGCCCGTAGTTGAGAGAGCCCGCGCCGGCGAGGAAGTCGATAAAGCGCTTGCCATCGACATCAAACAGCTCCGCGCCGCGCGCCGATTCAAAGGTGGTGGGAAACGAACGCGCATACGACTGCACATTGGATTCCATGCGATCAAATACTTTCATTTAAGCTCTCCTGGTAACTATTTAAACGGACCGATGCGAATCAGAACTTCCGATTCGTGCTGGCCCATAAAGTGGGTATCTTTTTCAAAAAACGGTTCCTCGACCAGCGCCACACCCCAGCCGTCAGCGAGCGACTGGAACATGGCGCGGGAGGGTATGTTGTCCGGTGTGACCGTGGCGAGAAGGTAACGAGCGTCGGCGTGCTCCTCCCGGGCCAGGATCTCCTTGATCATCTTCTTGGCCAGACCGAGACCGCGCGCGTTCTCAGCGGTCGCCACCTGCCAGACGAAGTAGCCCTCGGGATCGGAGGGCGGGCGGTGGCCGGTGACAAAGCCCAGCAGCTCGCCCTCGTCACTCTCGGCGACAATGCAGCTGTCGCGGAAGTGCGTGGCCTGAATCAGGTTGCAGTACATGGAATTGACATCGAGGGGAGGACAAGCCTTGACCAAC
>JBNJGD010000024.1:0-25905 GCA_051747425.1 Pseudomonadota bacterium | reverse complement strand
GGTAGCCCAGCTCGACCAGCATGCGCTCCTGGTTGCGGAAAGAGTTATCAGTACACAGGAAACCACAATCGAAGCTCGTATCATCGTCACCGCCAGGATTGTCCCCGTCAGGCAAGCCCCCACCGGGTCCAAAGGGCGGATTCTCCAGGGTGTTGGTATCAATCACCCGCATAAAGGGATCCGGACGATCAGAGCGGCCGAGACCCAAGAAACCGCCACCGCCCGCACCGTCATCCGAGTCGAGAAAGAAATTGACGGTCTGTTCGCCCTGCACCCGAACATCGGCAATGTCAAACTGCCCTTCGGTGTAAACGCCCGGCGCCCAGGTCCAGGTGCCTGTAGTACCGTCATTATTGTAGGCTGCATTAACGCCGCTAACCCGGTCCAGATTCACATTGGCTCCCTGATTATGGGTCAGTGTAAAGTCGGCGTCATCACCATCGCCATAGAGGTTGTTGGCACCCGCGAACAAACGGTAAATCGCATCGGCCTGCTTGTTTTGCCCCAATAAAGAGCCGTCCTCGGTCCAGGACACGATCACCGTACCAAGGCTGGAATCCCTGAAGTCAAGCCGGTCGGGCAAGCCGACCACCACCGCGGGGCTAACTCCATCGCCGGCAAAACTGCTGGTATAAGCGCCCTCGGCGTCCAGGGTAAGGTTGCTGATGCCCATATCGATCAAGGCATTATCCAGTACCAGGAAATTATCATCGCCGGGGTTTTTCAAACTGACATCGAATCGATCGCTATTGGGGCCATCGGACCCCTTCATCACCAAGTCGCCATTGATGGTCAATCCGGCTTGGCCGCTTACATCGGCCAAGTCACCTTCGCTCATGGGCTGTAAGCCTGAATGAGCAAGACCCAGAATCAACACCCCCCCCGAGGCCATCAGGGCAGGGCGCACATTAGTTGGCAATTTCATGTGTCTGCACCCTCAAATACTGAATTTGCAAGCCCTGAACATAGCTGGCGCCCAGATCGGCGTCACCAAACTGCAGCTGGCCAATGTAGATGTCGCTCAGATTGGTGGCTGGATCGTAAAACTTGTCACAGGCACTGCCGGTGGAGCAATCCACGCCAGAGTAACCGGCCTCACCCGGCTGTCTCCCGGCGCCGTCAGCCAGTGGAATAGAACTGATTTCCAACACCTGCTCAGCCCTTGTAACCCCCGCACCGGGGTCGTAACTTTGCGTGGTGTACAACCTCAGGGGCTGATAGAAGGGGTGCCCCAGCTGCAAATCGATTTTTACATCGTTGAAAGCCACTGTGGAGGCCTGAGCATAGTTGGGACTGGTAGGGACGCCCCCAGTCACATTGCTGGCGTAAGTCCAGCGCAGTTGGTCGGCCTCAATCCTTAGATTGCCGGCTGCAGAGAGCCCCGTCAATTCATCCGGCCACAAGGCCAACCAGGAACCTCCAAAAACCGTATTCGGCTCCAGGCGCTTGCCATCCGTCCGCACGATGTCGTTGTCATACAGTGTCGTCCCGATACCATCCTGACAGACACCGTCGCCATCGCCATCATCACAGGTGGCACCAAAATTACCGCCATAAATTTGCCGACGGGCTTTGAACGGCACTGAATCGCCTTCAAAACCAAAATTCGTGAGTTCCGCCCAGACGATATCGGTAAACCCGTTATCCGAGTCAATACGCGGCGTCAAATTGGGGTCATTGCCGATAATATCGAACCGAAACCCCATATCCCCCTGGGTCGTATCAGCGGTCAGGCTGTGATCTATATTGGTGGGATCGGAACAATCAGATCCTGTCCAGCACAAAATCATGGCCGAGCGGTTGCCCAGGGAACCATCGTTGACCAGAGTGTTGGAAATATTCGGGAACTGGAGCGTTACCGGTGAATTCACGGAACCGGCACTCACGCCATCGCCATCGGTTGGCACATTGCGGTTACCCCCGCTGCCGACGAGGAAAAAGTGACTGAGGCGCACATAGTCATCTTCACCACCAGGGCGCAGCGTCATGTAGGTCATGTCGGCGGGGCCGCCCTTGTCGGAGATGATGGAAATGTCATTGAAATTGATACCCAGGGCCTGGCCCGATACCTTCGACATCTCCCCACTGCTTAGCGGCGCCAGCCCGGCCGTTGCCGTACCGGACAACAACAAAGCCAGAGTAACAAAGCCCGCTTTTTTTTGAATACTCATATTCAGCGGCCTCCTAACGGCAATTGGGACGAATGGCGGTAAAGGGATGGTCGGGATCAGCCGCAGCTGACTGGGTTTGCAGCCCGTTCCAGCAATTCAGGGGGAAGGCGTTACCAAAATCCGTGCCCCCCGCTGACTGCATATCCCGAATCGTGACATTGTCAGCCAGGTTCAACCAGAAGCCCGGTTGCGCCGTTGAGTGGGTATTTCCGCCCAAGCCGCCATAATCGGGATAGGTAATCGTTTGATCTTGCACCGAGACCCAAAAATTGCGAATGCCCTCTATATTGAGTTTCGGCGAACTTGTCAAAGGCGCCTCCACAGGAATACCAACGGCTGACCCACTCAGCTGGGTAAAGCGCCGTCCGGAGTTTCCAAGTGGCAGTTCGCCAGCCCCGAGTGTCTGCAAAAGCCCGGCTAGGCCGCCATTGGGGAAAGCCCGTACCTGGACATTGCCTGAGAGAACATTGTTGCGCCCCGCGAGAATGCCGTCCTGGTAGGCGGCGCCGAGACGGAAGCCCGCCACCTCGCGGTTCGTGCCCGATGTATCGACAGCGAACTCAATGTACGGGTCAACAATTTTAACCGTGGTGAAGGTGCCGTCACCAGGGTTTACCGTCCCCAACGAGACATACTCCAAATCAAGGTCCGCGTTGCATTTGTTGTCGACGCAGCCTGTGTTTCCAGCATTGCCACCGTACTCGCCCAATTTGATGCGGCGAATGTTGGCATTAATGTCGATAGTAAGACCCTGCGTAATCTTGATAAACTCTATGTCGCCTGAGGCTTCCGGGTAGTCTGCGTTGGTGAATTTATCAATAGTGATCACGCCCTGGCCCGACACACCCGCGAGCTCTTTCTCGCCCAGCGGCTCCAGACCGGCGGCACCAACGGACGCCACCAGACAAGCTGCCAAGCCTGCCCAGCGCCACTTTTGAGGCGTTTTCAAGAGTTGTTTTGCCATTATCTTATTAAAGCTTCAGTAGCCAATTAAGCCGAAGTAAATCACGCTCTTTACCCTGAATCAACCCTTTCCGCCAACCAAAAGCGGTTCCACCGGGGATGCTCAACGCACCGGCCCACGCCCAACAAACACTTAACAAACCACTTATTGCGCCTCATACTCCCCCGAACCACAACATCTGGACTCTAACCCATGACCCTTGGTATTGCCCCATGCAACGCTTGAAGTGGCACTTCATCCTTTACCTGCTGGTTGCCCTTTGCCCTGGACTCGCGAAGGCAGAGCCCCTTTTTGTGCAAGCCACAGCCGCTTTTAACCCACCCACGACTTACTACCCCCGCCAGTGGCATAGAGCGATCGGGGCCGACCTCTCCTGGCGCGAAAAGTATGCCCGATTCAATCAGGCCCAGGGTTTCGCCGGCGGCATTGCGGCACGGGACATTAACGGGGACCATCGGATAGACATTGTTTCGCTCTACCAAGGCGGCTATAACCGCTACGACCAGCTGGCCAGCGGCCGTTTTGAACATGGTCTTCAGCAAGAGAGTGGCAACAGTGGCCTTTTAATTGCCGATATAAACCATGATGGTGAACTCGACCTCATGGTGGGTGAAGCCGGGTTCTTTTCGGTTGACAGCCAAGCCCCTACAGAGCCCAGCTACCATGTCCATCTGGGGCCTGACTGGCTGAAAAAAAACGACTGCATGCCACTAGCAACCAATGAACGACAACGCAACAGCTACTCCTTTGCCATGGGCGATGTCGACCTGAACGGCCTAAATGACCTGGTGACCTCGAACTGGACCCTTCGAAGCAGCCCGGAAGAACCCCGCCTTTGGCTAGCCCAAGGCGGTTGCAACTATACGCCTGCCGAGAAAGAGCAAGGGCTTTACGGTCATACTGGCAGCAAGGATTTGTCCTTTACCCCCATCTTGAGTGACTTGAACAACAATGGCCTGCTCGACCTGTTGGTGGCCAGCGACTTTGAGACCTCCCAGTATTTCATCAATCGTGGCAATGGCCGCTTTGCCAATCAGACCAACCCGTTAGTCATCGACGACCAAAACGGTATGGGAGCGACTGCAGCCGATTTTAACAACGACGGCCTAATCGACTGGTTTGTCACCGCCGTTTATGACCGTGAGAATGGCCCCAAGGGGCTCAAGGACCTGTACGCAAACTGGGGTGGGCTTGGTAACCGCCTTTACCAAAACACGGGGAACGGTCAATTTCGCAATGTCTCCGAGGCCGCCGGCATCAACGATGGGGCCTGGGGCTGGGGTGCCTGTGCTGCCGACTTTAACAACGACGGCCACCTGGACATTTATCATGTTAATGGTTTTTTGACAGACGATTTTAAATACCATGCTTCCGTTGATGGCAAATTTTCCGAAAAACCCTCCCGGCTTTTCATCAACAACGGTGACGGCACCTTCAGCGAACGGGCAGCCGAATGGGGGCTCGATGAGCCCAATGAGGGCCGCGGGGTCGCTTGTTTTGACCACGGGCGCGATGGTGATATTGATCTGGCCTATTCACAGGGCTATGGCGAGACACGCCTTTTTATAAACCGTCTGAACGACTCTGCGGAGTCTTTTGGCAACTATTTCGGCATTATCCCCCAAGGGATAAAGGGCAATCTGGCGGCAGCCGGAGCGAAAATCTATGTCTTCCCGGATAACCATCCTCACCAGATGCGGGAAATCCAGCTGGGGGGCAATTTTTTAGGCCAACACCCGCCCGAAGCTCACTTTGGCCTTGGCAATGCCGAACGCATTAAAACCGTTTTGATTCAGTGGCCCGGAAAACCAGCTCGCTATACGACCATTCAAAATATTGAAGCTAATCAGTGGGTTGTTGCCAAGCACCCAGACTTGGTTCGGAACGGTGAAAAGCATTGGTATAGCCTTAGCGACCAGAAGTAAGCAGCGCTTGCCCTTATTTGCTAACATGCTCCCAAAGGATGGCCATTGAAGGCATACAATCGGTTTGGAATATCGAAATTGGATACTACATCATGAAAAACACCCTGATTTTTCTCGCCGGACTTTTGCTAGTCGGCTGCAACAACATCACCCTCGATCAATGCGCTCCCTGTGAAGAACGATCGGAACGATTCCTCGACCAGGTAGCCAAAGGAAACACCCTCAAAGCCTATGAAACCCTGGGAACGGCAACCCTTGAAGGACAAGCCGAACTCCAGTCACTGATTGGAGGCACGAACAAACTGTTGCGCTCCAAGGGGATGGCCTACGAGATGGAAAAGCTCGACTTCGAATTCTTGGGCAAGCGAATTTCAAAACACCGCTACCTGCTCCATCACAAGGAAGGTGCGACACTATGGGTTCTAAAGTATTACAAATCCCCCACAAATGATGAGCAGTGGATTGTCAATGGAATCTCTGTCGAGGCGATCTAAGCCCGACATAACCCCAGGGGGGGGACACATCGGCTTATGACACCCAAAAAACTCACCCTGCTGACCTCTTTTTTTCTCGTTGTGTTGGCGGCAGGAGTCGCCACTTATCGCTATCAGGCTGATTCTGAAGACGACCCCTGCGCCAGTAAGATCTGCGACCGTCAGATAAACCCGCCTTTTTCCAGTGAACACGAAGGACAAATGCAGATCCGCCCGGCATCAAAAGAACCTGAGCCCTGGATAACTGCACAATTCGCCAACATCAACCAGCCAGGGGCCTATGAAATACGCCACGCCCAAGCATCCTCGATTGGCTTGAGTGACGAAGAAGCGATTCAACTCGCCCAAGCCACACTGGATAATGCGCACCGTCAAAACTGGCATATCTACGATGAGGGCCTGAAGGACGGCTTTATGTTAATGGAGGATCTGGACGCACTTCACTACATGAACTACGAATATATGACAGATGGTGAGACGCTGAATCCCAGAAAGCCGGAGGCTTTGATGTACTACCCTACGGGTGACGGTATGGCACTAGTGGGTGTCATGTTTCTTGCCAGCTCAACAGACGATCCTCCCCCACATTTTCAGAACCCCAATATCAATTGGCACTTTCATGTGGGCCTAACCTCACACTGCCAGAAGGGCCCCATGACCGTTTGTACACTACCCAATGGTCACTGCCCTGAAGGCTATGAGGAAAGTTTTATTAGCGCCACAATGCTTCACATCTGGTTTGTCGATCATCCACGGGGCCCCTTTTCAACCAGCATGGTTCTTCCAGATAAAGTACTGCCGGGGATAGGCAGTCAGGAGTCATACAACCGGGCAGAAGATAACCGTTTAAAAATATACAAGCTTCAGAAAAAATTGGGCAACTCAAGAGACCCTTATAACGTCACCAGGTCTGAAACCGATTAATTCATATCTTTTATTTATTTTCAGCGAAGCATCAAGCCACCCCTGAACCCAAGTCAAAAGTCGAGCGTGCGTTTAATTTACTTGTTATTGCAGTTATGCCCGATTACATTCTCAGGTAAATGATGAAATGTCTGATTAAACCATTCGCCACTTGTATGACTGCTTTTTTTTGCGTCAGCTTTTCTTCATGGCTCATTGCGGCCCAACCCTCATCAGCTGCATTCAGGCAAGGGCAGTCTCATTTCGAGACAACACCCCATTATTTCCCCCGGGGTTGGCAGGAAGTCGACCAGGATGAAAACCGGCTGCGCGACTATCAGGGCTTCAACCACATCCAGAATTTTGGCGGCGGCGTGGCGGCACGGGATATCAATGGCGATCATCGTATCGACCTGGCCGTGGTGACAGAGGAAGGTCTTCGTTGGTACTACCAGGGGCCAAACGGCCAGTGGGAACCACAGGGGATTCTGCCCGATGTAAATGCCGCCGCCTTTATTTTTGACATCACAGGCAATGGTGCGCTGGATATTGTCGGCGGTGAAATTGCCCACCTTGAGGAACGAAAAGTCGTTAATCCGGCTCAGTTGCACATCTGGCCCGGCCCGGACGGCACGCCACTCAACGAGGAATGCCGCTTTCCCAGTGTGTTCGAGCCATCGCGCAATATGTTCGGACTGGCCGCCGGCGATGCCAATAACGATGGCCGGCTGGATTTGTTTATGGCCCACTGGAGTCAGGGGGCGCGCCGGGAAGAACCCCACCTGTGGCTGAATGAAGGCAACTGCAGCTATTTTCCTGCCGACGCCAGCTGGGGCATATATGGTAACTTCGAGGGGCGGGATTTTTCTTTCACACCGTTCTTCAGCGACATTGACAACAACGGATACCCGGATTTGCTGGTCACCAGCGATTACGAAACCTCCCAGTATTTCACGCACAACGGCAAAGACCGCTACATCAACCGGACCCGTCCCGACATCATTGACGACCAGAACGGCATGGGCGCTGCGGCGGGCGATTTCAACAACGATGGATTGATCGACTGGTTTGCCACGGCGGTGTGGTCCGATGAAACGCCCTCAGAGGAAACGGAAAAGGGCGTGTATGGAAACTGGGGCACCACGGGGAACCGGCTTTACCAAAATACCGGCAATGGCGAGTTCGCCAATGTTTCCCGTGAGGCCGGCATCTCCAATGGCAATTGGGGCTGGGGGGCCTGCGCGGCCGACTTTAACAACGATGGCCGGCTCGACCTCTACCATGTCAACGGCTTTGCCCTGCCCAAGCTCCAACTGGACAAAAACCCGACGCAGCCATTTGCCTGGCAACCCTCCAGACTGTTTATCCAGAATGAGAAAGGGACATTTGACGAGCAGGCACAGGAATGGGGTGTGGCTGAACCCAATGAGGGGCGCGCAGTGGCCTGTTTTGACCACGGCCGCGATGGCGATATCGACTTTCTTTATACCCAGGCCCACGGCCCGTCGCGTTTTTTTATCAACACCCTCAACGATCATCCGGACACCGCTCAGCCCTATCTGGGCATTATTCCCAAAGGCATTCAGGGGAACCTGGCGGCGGCCGGCGCCAAGATCTATCTGTTCCCGGAGACCGGGGATGACCAAATGCGGGAAATTCGTATTGGCGGCAATTTCCTGGGGCAGCACCCGCCCGAAGCCCACTTCGGACTGGGCGGCACTAAAAATATACAAACGGTGTTAATTCAGTGGCCGGGCAAGCCCGCTCGCTATACGACCCTGCGCGACATCAAACCCAATCAGTGGATTGTCGTGAATCACCCGGAACGGGTGAAGGCTGGCGAACCCGAGTGGGAGCCGCTGCCTGACAGCGCCAAAATCGCGCCGTAGGAGGCCCGACCCCGGGCCGACCCCCTTTGCCGAGGCGATGCCTGTCGCGGCGGGGGCGCCGCTCCTACAACCCCGTAGGAGGCCCGACCCCGGGCCGACCTGTCGCGGCGGGGGCCGCTCCTGCAGTTGCCCCGGGTAGGTATCAGTTGAAGATGATCGAGGCCTGAATGGCGGTGGCGGCGTCTTGCACCTCAAACATTTCGGCTTCGAGGTTGATGCCGGGGTAGATTTCAATACCCAAACCGACACCCGGCTGAAACTCGGCCGAGCTGTCGATTTTGTCAGGAACGCCGTTGCTGCTCAGCTCGGTACTGCTGTAAACCAGACCTGCCTTGGCCTTTAGATACACGCGCGTGGGCGTGCGGTAGGCCAGAAATGCGGTGACCAGGTTCATGTCAAACTCGTTATCACCGAGACGCCCTTCCTGGATGATCGTCCGGGAGTAGCTGCTGTCGACATAGAGAGAGCCGTACTGATTGTCGGTGAGGGTCACGCCCAGAAAGGCCGTCATATTGGCCGGTTCGCGGTCGATGTTGTCGATGTCGATCTGGGTGGCGCCGAGACCAAAGTAAATATCGCCCGGATCGGCCAGAGAGTGACGCCAAGCCTCCTGGGCCAGAGCCGGTCCGGCGGACAAGCTGGTCAATGCCAGCAGCGCAATCAGTTTTTTCATAGCAGTATCCCTTTTTGATTTCGGCCATTCTAACCCAGCTGGCCAGCGGTGCAATTGTGGGTGCTAGCCACAGAGTTCACAGAGGGCACGGAGTGTTCTGTAGGAGGCCCGACCTCGGGCCGACCGTTCGCGGGCAGGCCCGCTCCTACTGCACCTCCGTGTTCTCTGTACGCTCTGTGGCCTCTGTGTCTTTTCGACAAAAGACCATGCGGCGCAGCCGCCCACCAGGTCGCGGCGGGGGCGCCGCTCCTACAGCTCGGGCAGCGGGGTGAAGTCGCCCTCGGCCTCGAGCTGGGCGGCCAGGTTGAGGAGGGTGCGCTCTTCGCCCATGCCTGCGTAAAACTGCATTCCGATGGGCAATCCGTCCTTACTCATGGCCAGGGGCACGGACATGGCCGGCAGGCCGGTGATGTTACCGAGGATGGTGAAGGCCATCTTGCGCAAGACGGGCAGCGCCATGGGACCGACCAGCCCACTGTTAAAGAGGAAGCGGCCCAGGGGGAGGTGGCTGGAGACATTCATCATCACCTCCTCCAGCGGCTTGGGCGGCAGCACGCCGTGACGCACCGCGGGCGTGGGCACGGTGGGACAGAGCATGACATCGTAGCGCTGCAGCAACTCGCCGGCGGCGCGGCTGATGCGATACCACTCCTCCTTGGCCTGAAGCACATCGTCGGCGCGAAAGCCTCGGCCCAGCATGGCCATGTTTCGGGTGGAAGGCTCCAGCAAGCGCGCCGCTTTGGGGCCAAAATCCCTGCGGATGTTGCGCTCGGCGGCGGCGGTGTGGGCGCAGACCACCACAAAAAAGGCCTTCCAGAACCGATCCGTGTCGATGGCCGGCTCGGCCTCCTCAACGATGTGGCCGAGGGCCTCCAGTCGCTTGCCGGTTTTCTCCAGAGCCGTAAGCACCTCCGGGTCCACCTCGCAGGGCACATGGGGTTTTTTGGCCACGGCAATGCGCAGGGGCTTTGGCGCCTCCTGAGTGGCGCTGAGGAAGCTTTCCGCCGGCGAATCAACCCGGTAGGGGCCGCCCAAATCATACCCGGCGGTGGCGTCGAGCACGGCGGCGCTGTCTCGCACGGTGCGGGTCAATACATGTTCGATCGCGGCGCCGTCCCAGCTCTCTCCCTGCTCAGGCCCCTGGGGCGTTCTGCCACGGGAGGGTTTGAGACCAAACACGCCGCACCAGGCGGCGGGAAAGCGGATGGAGCCACCACCGTCGCCACCGGAGCCCATGGGCACCATACCCGAAGCCACGGCCGCCGCTGTACCGCCGGAAGAGCCGCCAGTACTGTAACCGCGTTTGTGGGGGTTGTGGGTGGGGCCGTGGGCCTTGGGCTCGGTGGTGATGATCAGGCCCAGTTCGGGGGT
Organism: Pseudomonadota bacterium; assembly: GCA_051747425.1. Taxonomy (GTDB): domain Bacteria; phylum Pseudomonadota; class Gammaproteobacteria; order HTCC5015; family HTCC5015; genus HTCC5015. The sequence continues at coordinate 15,515 of JBNJGD010000024.1, read as the reverse complement.
GTTGGTCTTGCCGAAAAAGTTGAGCCCGGCGCGACGGAATCGCGCCACCAGTTCGGTGTCGTGATCGGGCACCCAGCGAACTCCGCGGCTGCCCATGGTCTGTGGCTCATCGGCGCAGGCGTTGTGCAGGTCCTTGAGGACAAAGGGCACGCCCTGGAAGGGGCCCTCGGGCAAGCCTTTGTCGATGGCATTGCGGGCGCGCTGGTCGAAGCGGTGAATGACGGCGTTGATACCGGGGTTGCGGGCATCGACCCGCTCGATGGCCGCCTCGAGCACTTCACTGGCACTGACCTCGCCCCGGCGCACCAGTTCTCCCAGGCCCAGGCCGTCGTATTCCTCGTACTCTTTGAACCTCGCCATGCTCTTTTCCCCCTCGGCAAAAAGGTGAGCTTAACAAATTTTTCTTTGGCCGGGCTGGTCGGCCCGGGGGCGGGCCTCCTACAGGGCGTAGGAGCGGCGACCCCGCCGCGACCTGGTGGGCGGCTGCGCCGCGTGGGCTTTTGCCGAAAAGACACAGAGGCCACCGAGCGCACAGAGAGCACGGAGGTGCAGTAGGAGCGGGCCTGGCCGCGAACGAGACGTCAGTCTCGATAACAGTTCGCCTGCAGGCAGGCTCCTACAGTAGGAGCGGCGACCTCGCCGCGACGGGTCGGCCCGGGGGGCGGGCCTCCTACAGTTCTCCTCAGTGGGCTTCGTCCCAGGTGGTGGCGATGCCAATGTCGACTTCGAGGTCGACGCGGAGTTGGGCGGCGGCGGCCATGCGCTGGCGGATCAGGTCGCGGGCGGCGTCGAGCCGGCCTTCGGGCACTTCAAAGACCAGTTCGTCGTGCACTTGCATGACCATGCGTACTCCGGGCAAGTCGCTCTCGAGCGCGCCGTGGATGTCGATCATGGCGCGCTTGATGATGTCGGCGGCGGTGCCCTGCATGGGCGCGTTGATGGCCGTGCGCTCGGCGTGCTGGCGCCGGGGGACATTGCGCGACTGGATCTCGGGCAGGTAAAGGCGGCGGCCAAATTCGGTCTCGACGAAGCCCTGTTCCCGGGCCTGCTCGCGGGTCCGCTCCATGTAGTCGCGCACGCCGGGATAGCGCTCGAAATAGGTATCGACATAGCCCTGGGCCTCCTTGCGGCCGATGCCCAGCTGCTTGGCCAAGCCAAAGGCGGACATGCCGTAGATCAGGCCAAAGTTGACCGCCTTGGCCCGGCGGCGCTGTTCGCTCTCCACTTCCTCCAGGGGCACACCAAAGACCTCCGAGGCCGTGGCCTGGTGAATGTCCTTGCCCTCTTTAAAGGCGCGGATCAGGGTCTCGTCGCCGGACAGATGGGCCATTATTCGCAATTCAATCTGGGAGTAGTCAGCGGCCAGGATCTGACAGCCCGGCTCGGCGATAAAGGCCTGGCGGATGCGGCGGCCCTCTTCACTGCGGATGGGGATGTTCTGCAGATTGGGGTCGCTGGAGGACAGCCTCCCGGTGGCGGCAATGGCCTGGTGATAGCTGGTGTGCAGGCGGCCGGTATGGCGGTCAATCAGCTGGGGCAACTTGTCGGTGTAGGTGGATTTGAGCTTGCTCAGCGTTCGGTAGCGCAAAATCCACTGGGGCAGGGGGTGGCCGGCGGCGGCCAGCTCCTCGAGCACATCCTCGGCGGTGGAGGGCTGACCCTTGGGGGTTTTCTTAACCACCGGCAGGCCCTGCTTTTCAAACAGGATGACCTGAAGCTGTTTTGGCGAGCCCAGGTTGAAGGCCTCGCCAGCCTCGCGGTGGGCGTTTTCCTCGGCCTCGCGCATGCCCTCGGCCAGCTCGTGGCTCTGGGCATGGAGCATGTCGGCGTCCACCTTGACCCCGTTCTGCTCGATGGTGGCCAGCACCTCCAGCAGGGGCATTTCAAGCTCGCGGTAGACGGCTTCCAGTCGCGGTTCGGCGGCCAACTGTGGCCACAGGGCGCGGTGCAACTGCAGGGTGACATCGGCGTCCTCGGCAGCGTAGGGCGCGGCCTCGTCGAGGGCGATCTGGTTAAAGGTAATCTGCTTGGCGCCCTTGCCGGCGATGTCCTCGTAGTGGACGGTCTCGCGCTCCAGGTAGCGTTTGGCCAGGGAGTCCATATCGTGGCGGCCGGCCACCGAGTTGAGCACATAGGACTCAAGCATCGTATCGTGTTCGATGCCGCGCAGGGTAATGCCGTAGCGGGCGAGGACATTCTTGTCGTACTTGAGGTGCTGCCCCACCTTTTTTACCGCCGGGTCCTCCAGCATGGGCTTGAGCTGTTGCAGCACGGCGTCCCGGTCGAGCTGATCCGGTGCGCCCGGGTAGTCGTGGGCCAGGGGCACATAGGCGGCCTTGTTGTACTCCACGGCAAAAGACAATCCCACCAGTTCGGCCTGCATGTAGTTGAGGCTGGTGGTCTCGGTATCAAAGCTGAACAGTTCAAACTGTTTTAACCGCATCAGCCAGCGATCGAGCTGTTCCTGCTCCAGCACCACCTCGTAGTCCGGCGGCAGGCTGTCGATGGCCACGGGCCCGGCGGGCAGCTCCTCCGGCTCGTGGTGCATGTCGACGGCTCCACGATGCTCCTCCAGCTCCTTGATCCAGCTGTTGAACTCGCACTGTTTGTAGAGCTCGAGCAATCGCTCCCGGTCCGGCTCCGCCGGGTGAATGTCGCGCAGGGACTGGGGCAGGTCGACATTGCAGCGGATGGTGGCCAGCTCGTAGGACATGGGCAGGGTGGGCAGGGCCTCGCGCAAATACTCGCCAATCTTGCCCTTGATCTCGTCGGCGTGTTCCATCACCCCCTCCAGCGAGCCGTAGGCCTCCAGCCATTTAACGGCGGTTTTGGGCCCGCACTTGTGCACACCGGGAATGTTGTCGACCTTGTCGCCCACCAGGGCCAGATAGTCGATGATGCGCTCGGGGGGGATGCCGAATTTTTCCACTACGCCGTCGCGATCCATGGTGGTGTTGGTCATGGTGTTCATCAGCGTCACATGCTCGCTGACCAGCTGAGCCATGTCCTTGTCCCCGGTGGACACCAGAGCGTCCTGGCCGGTCTCGGTGGCCTGGTAGGCCAAGGTACCGATCACATCGTCGGCCTCGACGCCGTCCACCACCAGTTTGGGCAGGCCCATGGCGTCGACGATCTCGTGGATGGGCTCGATCTGCACGCGCAGGTCGTCGGGCATGGGCGGGCGGTGGGCCTTGTACTCGGGGTAGATCTCATTGCGAAAGGTCGGCCCCTTGGCGTCGAAAACCACAATCACCCGGGAATCGGGAAATTGCTTCATCAGGCTGCGGATCATATTGATCACGCCCTTGACCGCGCCGGTGGGTTCGCCCTTTGATGTTGTCAGGGGCGGCAGTGCGTGAAAGGCGCGAAACAGATAGGAAGAGCCGTCAACCAGAATGACGGGGGCTTTGTCGGTACTCATAAAAATCGATTCCCCTTGCTGGACGCTATGGTAACCGATTTTTCCGTGGGCTTGGGGGTGGTGGAGGGCGGCTTCGCCGCGTTTGGCCCGGTGGGTCGGACACGCTGTCTCGTTAGCCACAGAGGACACAAAGCGCACAGAGGGTCTTTGGTCATTCGGAACGACCCCTGTCGCTGTAGGGCGGAAGTGCCGGAGGCACCTCCGCCATTTTTGGCGGGTGCGGCTGCTGCGCCGCTGGATTAGCTCCCCAAAGCTTTTTCTGATTATTGAGCCACTACCATTCCGCCACCAGCCGGATCTTTCAGGACCAGCGATTCGCGCTGCACGGTTTCAGGATCGCCGTCATTGAGGCCAATGGAGACTTGAGTGGCATCCACGCCCTTGATCACCATTTTGGAGTCGTCACGCCCCGTGATCACCACATGCAACTGAGTCTCGTCGTCGCCCCGGGCGTCAAACGCACCACCGTCTTTGGTATCAATCTCGGCTGTCAGTCCACCAATAACGATCGTGCCGTCGATGCTGCGCTCCTCTGTTGACGGGCTGTTGTTGTCGTAGGATTCAGCCAGGGTGATATCGCGGAAAATGACTGTGTACTCTTGCAGATCCGCCGTGTTGCCCTTGTACGCCACGGTCATATCCATATCTGTGAAGGTGTACCGAATTTTGCCCACCTGGGTGCCACCGTCATACTCTTCACGGTAGTCCATCTGGCCCGAGTACAAGTACTCCATCTCGCTATCATCATCGTTGCCTTTGCCCAGATGCGTTGTGTAACTATTGGTCTCAATATTGATTTGGTTATCGTTCAGGCTGTGCGCGGCGGTGTAGCTGGCCGTGACCTCACCGTCATACTCTTTGACTGTAGTCCCCGAGCCATTAACACAGGCGTCAAATGTCAACGCCACGCTCTTGCCCGCCAGTTCGCCGGGCAGGTTTGTGGCTGTCACGCTGTAATCAATGGCGGCTGAGCGTTCGGTCGAGTAGCTGCCGCTGTTGTCGCAGTTGGTGTCGCTCGTAGTACCCGTGCCGCCGATGACCTCATCCAAGCTCTGTACATTGTTGGTCAAACTCCTCAGGTCACTGTTGCCATCATCCATGCGACGCTCCAGGGCATCCATGACGATGGTGGCCAGCAGCGTGGCGTTCTCGCTGCTGATTTCCAAACGAGCTTGCTCTTCGGTGTCGCTGCCACCACCGGATGAACTGCCGCAGCCGACAAGCGCCAGGACCGATGAGGTCAGTAAAACAGGCAATGTGTATTTCATGGGATTTCCTCCGTTGTTGGATGGCGCTATTACAGCGGCGAAGGGCTCGCCTGTAATCATCCATTTGGAGGAATCGAAAAAAACTGCGGGCTAGTTCACACTATTTGGGTATTAGCCACAGAGGACACAGAGTGCACAGAGGGTGCCTGGTCATTCCGGAAAGTGCACCGCGCTTATCCGGAATCTTTTGTGATCGTGGGGCAGGACGGGCGTCGCGCCAGCGACTCCCGTCGTAAGGTGGCCGGGCCAATGGCGGAAGATGGCTGCGCCACATCCGCCCTACCCTTTTTAGACAACTCTGTGCTCTCTGTGTCCTCTGTGGCTAACCCGTCATCGCGAGGCGCTATGCGACGAAGCGATCTGCTAACTGGTTCCCACAGATTGCTTCGCCTTCGGCTCGCAATGACAACACCGCTCAGCGGATATTGAGGTAAGCGCGTTCGGAGATATCGCTCCAGGCGCTGGCGTCGCGTTTGAACTGGCTGTAGGAATCGTAAACCCGGCGCGAGAACTCGTCTCTGTTGGCCAGTTCCTCGACGACCTCTTGCGAGATGTCGCGCAATTTGTCCAGCACATCGTCGGGCAATCGGCGAAGCTCTACGCCATGCTCATCCACCAGGGTCTTGAGAGCGCGGTTGTTTTTGGCCATGAATTCGGTGGCCATGCGGCTGTTGGCGACGCTGCAGGCGGCCTTGACGATGGCCTGGAGGTCGGCCGGGAGCTTGTCCCAAGCCTCGCGGTTGATCAGGCCCTCGAGAATGGTGCCCGGCTCGTGCCAGCCGGGATAGTAGTAGTACTTGCCGATCTTGTGGAAGCCGAAGGCCAGGTCATTGAAAGGGCCGACCCACTCAGTGGCGTCGATGCGGCCGCTGTCCATGGCGGTGTAGAGATCACCGCCCGGGATGTTCTGGGCCTCAACACCGGCACGGCGAACCACCTCGCCACCGAGTCCGGGGATGCGCATTTTCAGACCCTTGAGATCTTCCAGGTTGTTGACCTCCTTGTTGAACCAGCCGGCCATTTGCACGGTGGTATTGCCGGCGGGGAAGGAGCGCACGCCAAAGGGCTTGTAAGCCTCATCCCACAGGGCCTGACCACCCCCGTGCTGAATCCAGGCGTCCATTTCCAGCTGGTTGAGGCCAAAGGGCACGGTTGAGAAGAACTGGAAAGTCTCGCTCTTGCCCTTCCAGTAGTAAGCCGAACCATGGCCCATCTCGGCGCCGCCCTTGGAGACAAAATCGAACACTTCCAGCGCCGGCACTTTCTCGCCGGCGGCGTAGACCTTCACCTGCAGACGCCCGCCGCTCATGGCGTTAATCTGTTCTGCCAGGAATTCGGCACCGGTCCCCAGTACCGGGAAGTTTTTGGGCCAGGTAGTGACCATGGACCACTTAATGGGAGTGTCTTTGTCGCCCGGGTTACAGTCCTTGCCCTGCGCTGCCGTACTACTCTCGTTGCCGCAGGCGGTAATGGCCCCGGCTCCCAGAGCCAGAAGTCCGGTCTTTTCAATAAAGTCGCGTCGTTTCATGGTCACTCCTCACAAAAAAGCCCGCGATGCGGGCTTTTTTACAGATTTACGATAAATAACAGATCAGTCGCGGCGACGCCACAGCAAAGGCAGGGCCAGCAGGAAAACCCAGGGACTCATGGCGATGGCGCCCCCATTTTTAAAGCTGCCTACCTGGATCTTTTCTTCGTGGATTGCCTGAATCTCTTCGAAGGTCACCCGATTCGCACCCCGGGCCACCAGCGTTACCGTCGCTTCGCCCGTTCTCTGGGGCTTGAAGATGAAGGATACTCTTCGATTGTCTCCCACGGGAATGCCAAAGAGCTGGCACTTGAAGCTCCCGGAGTCAAAATCGCACTCAATCGTTTGAGACTCGCCTTCAATGCTCGGATTTTGCGACAGAATGAAGCCACCCGGATAGAACACTTCCAGCTCCACATCCCGGGCATCGGCAGGGCCAAGGTTGGTAATGTGTGCCGTCATGCGAAGACCACGACCCGGCTCAATTCGATGGTTGGTTCGGTTGAGATCGAGCTCAAGCTCCGAAATACGGGCAAAACTGCCAACTTTATTGGAGGACCCACCAACAAACATAAAGCCCTGACGGGCGCGACTGATTGCCAACTGGGTAGCACCTTGGAGACCAGTGACCAGAGTCCCATCCTCATTCAGGTCGCCTTCAACAACTGGCGCCGGGTCAACTAGCTCTTCATCTTCGCTGTTATAGCGCAAGTAACTAACCGCACTTTCGGCGCGGCTAATCGCGTAGAGAGGGCTCTTGGCGTCAACGGTAGCAGCCAATCCAGTAATATCATCCAAGCGAGCTGATGGGTCAGGTGAATCCTTGGCGACACTCAAAAACTGAAGTGAACCTTTGCTATTACGCTCAAAACTGACGATGTTATTGGATGTTTCCGAGGGCGAACAACTGCCCGAATCCGAGCCTGCCACCCAAAGCTTTTCACTGTAGCGATTAGTAAAGAGGATTTCTCCAGGATTACACAGGGCATTGTCCACAGCAGGCCCTTGTTGCACATGGGAAACATAGCTCAAGCCCCCACTGTCGGAATCCGACTCGAGAGTAACCAACGCATTGGCGGGATCACCCACCGAGTAGTACAGGGCTCCACCAACGATCTTTAAATCGCGGGGATTGGAGAGGTCCAAGTTAGCAATATCGCTCGAGTTATAAGTATCGAGCAGTGTCATCTCAATGTCTTCGCCACTATCCGGACTGAAAACGATCTCGCACTCCAGCAACTCACCGTTGCTGGTGGCGGTATTCAAAGTCCCCAAAAAAAGCCTGTCGCCGTCAGACAGAGAGGCGAAAGCCAGAGTATGCACTTGGTGATCCGCCGTCAGGCCGCAGTCGTCACCCGTGGGTGAAACAATGGCCTCATTAAGTGCCAGTGCGGAATCAACTTCCTCCGAACTGGGGCCGCGGCGAAGCACCTTGAGCGGGAGACCGCCATTGCTGGCGGGATCACTATTAGCCAAAAACAGGAAACGGCCCGAATCATTAAAGGCCATATCCTCTACCGACACCAAACCATCGAAGCCACTGAAAGTGCTGGTGTCGGACGGAACCCGGAGTGTGCCGGTCTCTTCGATAATCTCCAGTGCTTCAATCTGCTCATCGGGAGCCGAATAGCTATATAGGTAGCGACCTTGGGGATCAATCCGCATAAGGTCGGTTTGCTGGTTGCTGGTCAGATCCGTGCTGCCATTAAAGGCAATCGGTTCCGCCGACACCGCACCAGAAAGTCCCAACACCAGAGCGCCGAGGGTCAAAGACCGGGGTAGATTTCCTGTCATCATCTTTAAATCGTTTGTTTTAACAATAGCCAATGCCACAAAGTATACGCAAGTGTGGCCGGGGTCAACTTGCCCGAAGCACTATTTTGCCTCCGCCGGCGCCCCTGCGGCCCACCTTTAGCCCTCCGGCGTACCGTCCGGGCGATAGCCCCGGTGGTAGCTGTCACAGAAAGTGACCTCCCCGCTCGACCCCATCAGCACGGGAACCCGGTCGTGCAAGCCCTGGGGCTGGACTTCCATAATGCGACCAAAGCCGGTGGAGGCCGCGCCGCCGGCCTGCTCGACGATGAAGCCCATGGGGTTGGCTTCATAGGTCAGACGCAGTCGGCCCATGCTGTCGGGGTTGCGCGCATCACGGGGGTACATAAAGATCCCGCCGCGGCACAGCACCCGATAAATTTCGGCCACCATGGAGGCAATCCAGCGCATGTTGAAATTTTTGCCCCGGGGGCCCTCTATGCCGGCCAGCAGGTCTTCCATGTACTGCTGGACAGGCGGGTGCCAGTGGCGCTTGTTGGAGGCGTTAATGGCGTATTCCTGGGTTTCCTCGGGCACCTGCATGCCGTCGCGAACCAGCACAAACTCTTCATTGTCCGGGTCGTAGGCAAAGCACTGAACGCCGTGGCCAAAGGTCAGGACCAAAACGGTAGCCGGGCCATAGAGACAAAAACCCGCCGCCACCTGCTCGGTGCCGGGCTGAAGAAAATCGGCGTCCTCCACCGGCCCGGCCTTTTTGGGCGCCGGGAGAACGGAAAAAATGGTGCCTACCGACATATTGATGTCGATATTGGAAGAGCCGTCCAGGGGATCAAAAACCAGCAGGTAGTGCCCCTTGGGCTCACCCTCGGGACTGGGCAGGCAGTGTTCATTTTCCTCAGAGGCCATCCCCGCCAGCAAATTGGTCTTGCTCATATGGTTGATCAGGATGTCATTGGCAATGACATCAAGCTTTTTCTGTTCTTCACCCTGAATATTGACCTGACCGACAGCGCCCAGGACATCAAGCAGGCCGCCGCGCTCGACATTGTAGTCGATGATCTGGCAGGCGGTGGCCACCTCGGCGATCAATTGTTCCAGATCGCCGGGAATCAAACCCTTGTCGTGGGCACTGGCGAGGTACTCTTTAAGGCTGGGACCCGTTTGCATATTGGCTCTCGAATTTTCGGTTGGGCGATGGGCGCGGATAATAGCAAAAACTCAATCGGGTTGCGCGGCCTGACCGGCACCGATGCGACAGTGGCGTAAAAGTGCCTGGCAAGTGGCGTCCTGTGAAGGACGAGGTTCTTCTTCCAGCGCCAGTTCACGGGCACTGTTTTGCAACACCCGGTTGTCGGGGTAGCGCTCCATGCCACAGGCCAACAGCGATTGAGCCTCGCGCCGACACCCTCTTTCATGGGCCAGCCAGGCCAGATTGTTCCAGGCCGATGCCCCCTGGCCCGCATCGATGGCCCTCTCCATGGCCTGGGAAGCAGCCAGGGAATCGCCGCGCTGGTGCAGGGCGTTGCCCAGGGCAAACCAGGCCAGTCCCTGCTCGGGCCAGCGCTCGGCCAGTGCCGCCAGCGCCGTCACCGGCTGGCGCAGTTGATTCAGGGCCAGCGCATCGAGCGTGGTATGCAACGCCTTCTCCCCGCCGATCTCCAGCGGCAGCTCGCCCGGCGGCAACGCCAAAACCGCCCAGTGCTGGGCGCGGGCCCAGGTGCGTTCAAAAGTGGCGTAGGACAAGCGGTAGTTGGCATTCTCGCCACTGTGCAAAATCACTTCACGGGCGGGGTCGTCGTAGCCCACGGCCAAGGCATAGTGCCACTGGGGCCACCAGTCGAAACCGAGATTTTGCAGCAAGAGTACCGGGCGACCGGCGGCCAACTCGCTGCGCAGTGAGTCAATGTCCGGAGGCAATGGAAAGGGCAGCAGGCCCTGGGCACGCACATAGGCCCTGACATCCAGTTGCAGGGCGCCCTCGCGCCCGGGGGTAAATACCCGGGCGGCGACATTGTCGGGGTCGGCGGGAAGATCGTAAAAGTCGAGTAACGCACTGACGCTCGCCGGCGCACAGTGGTAGGGCGTGCTGGGCTGGTAGTGCGTCACTTCGAGTTGCACGGCGGGTGGATCAGCCGGCGGCAGATCGCGCACAGCCCTGGGCGCACAGGCGCACAGCAAGAGAACAGCCAGCAGAGCAAAAAACCCCGGCGATCGCTCGGGCCGCCGGAGCAGCAGGCAACTCACGATGGCTTAGTTGGGGCCTTCGACAAAGGGAAACAGGTCGGTATAGCCGAGCGCATCGCTGACCACCAGGACGGCAAACAGGAAGATGGCAGTGCTGACAAAACCCTGGCCGGCCGGTGCATCCTCGAGATGCAGGGCCAGCTCCTGTCGCTCCGAGGGTGTCAGCCGCTCGATCCGGGCCATGGCCTCGTTGCGGTCGATACCCTGGGACTCCAGCAGCTCGATCACTTCCGGGCGCTGCAACTGCCGGGCCAGCGGATCGCCCGTTTTTTCGGCATAAGCGGCCTGGGTGGAAACCATGCCCGCCTGTGCGCTGGAAAAGGCGACAACGGCCACCAGTGAAAGGAGTAACTTTTTCATACCTATCCTCAAGATTTAAGCAGTTTTATCGTTTTGATGGTGAAGCAGTTTACCCATTAACGGGCGCCGAAAAAAGAACTGACATCCGACAGACCCCATGAACCCCTGGCCACGCTGTTGAATTTGACACCTGCGGGACACAAAAGGGCGGGCAACGCTTGCTCATTGCCCTTGCAGGCAGTAGCTTATTGCCCCAATTCACCAACACTCAGGAACCACCATGAAAAAGGCCATCGGTATTGCCCTCTTGCTGCTCGTCGCCGGCGCGCTCAGTCTGGAATTCTTTGCCCCGGGCGTGATCTACGATCTCAATGTCAAAGGCACGCGGATGGCCGCCGGGCTGAAACACCAGAGTATTGAGGTGGGAGAATACGAATACCACTACCTCGACAGCGGCGAGAGCGACAAGCCGGTCATCGTTATGGTCCACGGCTTTACCGCCGACAAGGACAACTGGGCCCGCATGGCACTGTTTCTGCGACAGTACCGGGTCGTGGCCCCCGACCTGCTGGGACACGGCGACAGCGACCGCCCGGCCAGTGAAGACTACTCTGTCGACGCCCAGGTAGAGCGCCTGAAAGCCATTACCGACGCCTTGGACCTGCCGCGCTTTCACCTGATCGGCAACTCCATGGGCGGCTGGATCAGCGGCGTCTACGCCGCCCGCCACTCACCGGACCTGCTATCTGTGACGCTGCTCAACAACGCCGGCGTCGAGGAGCCAAACCCGAGCGACATGCACCGGATGATCGAACGCGGCGAGGGCGTACCGCTGATTGTGCGAGATCCCGAGGACGCCGATCAAATGTTTGAGTTTGTTTTTCACAATCCCCCTTTCATGACCGAGGGTGTCAAGCGCGCCTATGTGGAACGCGCGGCCCAACACGCCGACCTCTACGAGCACATCCACAATCAGTTCACCTCAGAGAATGAATCCAACCCCATGCTGACGCCCCTGTTGAGTGATATTGAAGTACCCGTGCAGATCATCTGGGGCGACAGAGACCGGCTTCTGGATGTCTCGAGTGTCGAAGTCATGACCCCCGAGCTCGAGGGCGAAACCGTGGTCATCATGGAGGAGTGCGGCCACCTGCCGATGATGGAGCGGCCCAAGGAAACCGCCAAGCACCTGGACCAGTTCATCCAGTCTCTCTAACGGCGTGCTGTAGGGCGGACGCGGCATAGCCGCTTCCGCCTAACAAACGGCGGATGTGCCCTCGGCACTTCCGCCCTACCCAATAAGCATCAGGCCTTGGCCAGAGCCTGTTCGAGATCGGCGATGATGTCGTCGATATGCTCGATGCCAATGGACAGTCGCACCATCTCCTTGCTCACTCCCGCCGAGGCCAGTTCTTCTTCGTTGAGCTGGCGGTGGGTGGTAGAGGCCGGGTGGCAGGCCAGGCTCTTGGCGTCGCCGATGTTGACCAGGCGGTAGATCATCTGCAGGGCGTCGATAAAGCGGGCACCGGCCTCGCTACCGCCGTTAATGCCAAAGCTGAGAATACCCGAGGCGCGGCCGCCGCAAATTTTCTCGCACACCGCCTTGTAGGGACTGTCATCCAGCGTCGCGTAATTAACCCATTCCACCTTGTCGTGATCGCGCAAATAGCGGGCCACGGCCTCGGTGTTTTCACAGTGGCGCTCCATGCGCAGGCCCAGTGTCTCCAGACCCTGCATGATCAAAAAGGCGTTAAAGGGCGACAGCGCCGAACCGGTGTTGCGCAGGGGCACCACCCGACAGCGTCCGATGAAGGCGGCCTCACCCAGGGCCTCGGTGTAGACCACGCCGTGATAAGAGGGGTCCGGCTCGTTGAGCATGGGGTACTTGTCGGCGTGGGCACTCCAGTCAAACTTGCCCGAATCCACCACGGCGCCGGCAATGGTGGTGCCGTGGCCGCCCATGTACTTGGTCAGTGAGTGGACGACGATGTCGGCACCGTGGTCGATGGGCCGGCAGAGGAAGGGCGTGGCCACCGTATTGTCGACAATCAGGGGCAGGCCGTGGGCGTGGGCTATTTCCGCCCAGTGCTGGATGTCGACGACATTGCCGGCGGGGTTGCCGATGGACTCGCAGAAGAGTGCACGGGTGTTGTCGTCGATGGCCGCTTCGACGGCGTCAAAGTCATCGTGTTTGGCAAAACGCACATCAATGCCCTGGTTGGGCAGGCTGTGGGCAAACAGGTTATAAGTGCCGCCGTAGAGCTGGCTGGTGCTGACCACATTGTTGCCCACCTTGCAGATGGTTTGCAGGGCGTAGGTAATCGCCGCCATGCCAGAGGACACGGCCAGAGCGCCTATACCGCCCTCGAGCTGAGCCAGACGCTCCTCGAGCATGCCGTTGGTGGGGTTCATGATGCGCGAATAGATATTGCCCTCGACTTTGAGGTCAAACAGATCGGCACCGTGTTGGGTGTCGTCAAAGGTGTAAGAGGTGGTCTGATAGATGGGCGTGGTCGCCGCATGAGTGGTCGGGTCGCCGCTAAAACCGGCGTGCAGGGCGATGGTGTCGAGCTTCATAAGTGACTCCTTGGCTGGACGGTGTCTGATTTGTGGGCCAAGATTAGGGCATCACACGGAAGAAATAAACTCAATCCATGACAAACGCCCCGGACATTCAGCACGACCTCGAAAAAGGCCGATTTTCAATCGTTCGCGACGGCGACGAGGCCTTCCTCGACTATCGCCTGGACGACGAGGGCGGCGTCGATTTTGTCAAAACCTGGGTACCCCACCAATGGCGCGGCGGTGGCGTCGCGGCACAGCTGGTAGAACGCGGCTTTGACTGGGCAGAGGACGAGGGCCTGAAAATGCGCGCCAGCTGCTCCTACGCCGAGCGCAAACTGGCGAGGCGCCGGGCGTGAACTGGGCGCGGGACAATCTGGCTCGACCAATTCTTTTACTCGTCCTTGGCGGCCTCTTTGCCTGGTCCCAGGCCGCCATGCTCGCCATTCTACAAAGCGGGCAGGCTGACGGTCTGCTCATCGCCCTGCAAACCACCTTCTCGGCCGAGCGTTTTACTGAGCTCACTGATATGGCCACCGTGGAGCAAAAGCTCGCCCTGGCGGGCCACTTCCGTCTCGATGTCCTTCACCCTCTTTGGTACGGCGGCTTTGCCCTGTGCCTGGGTTGTCTGCTGTTCAACCTCAATGGGATTAGCGAACGCTGGCACTGGGTACTGTGGCTGGCGCCGGTCATGGGCCTCTGCGACATGCTGGAAAACGCCCTACACATGGGCCTGTTGGGGGGCGACCTAGCCATCGCGCCGCTGCCGGTTTTCGCCGCCGGCCTGTTTGCCACTACCAAGTGGACCATCGCCGCCAGCTACACCCTGGTGATGCTGGGCCTGATTCCACGAGCGGCTTTCAGCCGCCAGGCGCGCCCGAGGGGACACTAGTCCATCGACGGCTTCTTTCGCAGCCCCTTGATTTGCCCCCGTTTCTTCTTGTTGTCGGTGCGGCGTCTTCTGGCCGCTTTGCTCGGTTTGGTGGGCTTTCGTTTCTTTTCCACCACGGCCACCGACTGCACCAGCGCCTTCAACCGATTTAATGCATCCTCGCGGTTTTTCTCCTGGGTTCTGAAGCGCTGGGCCTTGATCACCACCACGCCTTCCTTGTTCAGGCGCTGATCGCGCAGCGCCAGCAGCCGATCCCGATAAAAATCCGGCAGGGAGGAGGCGGCGACATCGAAGCGCAGGTGAATCGCACTGGCGACCTTGTTGACATTCTGTCCGCCCGCGCCTTGGGCGCGCACGGCCTGCAGGTCGATCTCGTCCAGCGGGATGGAGACATTGTTGGAGATTTTGATGGTGTCCATCGGACTATTGTAAAGGCTCGCCACCGCCAGGCATAAAAAAGGCGGAGCGGCTTTACAGCCACTCCGCCCTCTGGCGAACAAGCCGCTCGCTGGCGCTATCAGGCGGCGGCCACTTCCTTCTGCTTGGGTGCCGGCTTCGAGTGCTTGATAATGCGCTGCACCACGGTCATGTACTGGCGCCAGAAGGGCCCGGTGTTGTAGGGCAGGCCGTACTTCTCGGCCACCGCCTGCACCTTGGGCGACATCTCGGCGTAGCGGTGAGCCGGGATATCGGGGAACAGGTGGTGCTCGATCTGGTAGCTCAGGTGGCCGCTCATGATGTGCAACCAACGGCGGCCCTGGAAGTTGGCCGAGCCGAGCATCTGACGGTAGTACCAGTGACCGCGGGACTCGTTCTCGCAGGTCTCGAGGTCAAAGGTCTGCACACCCTCGGGGAAGTGGCCACAGAAGATCACCGTGGAGGCCCACAGGTTGCGGATCAGGTTGGCCGTGGCGTTACCCGCCAGCGTGTGCAGGAACAAGGGGCCGGTGAGCAGGGGGAAGAACACATAGTCCTTGAACGCCTGGCGGGCACCCTTGCGACCGATGGCCTTCATGATCGGCTTCTTGTCACTGAGCTTGACCTCACCCTTGTAGATGCGGTCTGCCTCCATCTCGTGCAGCGAGACGCCCCACTGGAAGAACACGCTCAGCAGCACATAGGAGATGAACTGCAAGCGGTGCTCGGGACGGAACTCTTCGTCGTGGGTGAGGCGCAGCACGCCGTAACCATAATCCCGATCCTTGCCCAGGATATTGGTGTAGGTGTGGTGCTCGTAGTTGTGGGTCCGGCGCCAGGAATCGGAGTCACAGGCCGTGTCCCACTCGAAGGTGTTCGAGTGGAGGCGCGGATCGTTCATCCAGTCGTACTGGCCGTGCATCACATTGTGGCCGATCTCCATATTGTCGAGGATCTTGGAGATACCCAGCAAAAAGGAGCCGGAAACCCAGGCGAGGGGATTGAAGCCCAGAAACAGCAGGCCGCGACCGCCGACTTCCGTCAGGCGCTGCAGACGCAGAATCTTGCGGATGTAGCGAGCGTCGTACTCGCCGACCTGGGCCATGGCCT
>JBNJGD010000023.1:0-26628 GCA_051747425.1 Pseudomonadota bacterium | reverse complement strand
TGAAAAAGCAGTACCCCGGCCACGCCAAGCGGGTGATGCTGGGGGTGTGGTCCTTCCTGCGCCAGTTCATGTACACCAAGTTCGTGATCGTAGTCGATGACGATGTGAACACCCGGGACTGGAAAGATGTGATCTGGGCCATGACCACGCGCATGGACCCCAAGCGCGACATGAGTTTTATCGAAAACTCGCCCATCGACTATCTGGACTTTGCCTCACCGGTACCCAAACTCGGTTCCAAAGTGGGTATGGACGCCACCAACAAATGGCCCGGTGAGACCGACCGCGAGTGGGGTACGCCGATTGAAATGGACGATGACACCAAAGCCCGGGTGGACAAAATCTGGGACCAACTCGGCATCCCCGAGGGCCCCGATAAACCGTGATTTTTAGCCACAGAGGGCACAGAGAACACTGAGATTTTTAAAAATCATTTCCGTTAGAATTCAGGTGGTCTGCAAACCTCTACAGTTGAGTTTGCTCCATCATTCTCAGAATCCGCTTTTTCTCAATATTCCTCTGTGCTCTCTGTGAACTCTGTGGCTAAACCCCAATAATTGGAGAAGTATCAAAGCCTTTGGTACATTGATTGAGTTCCTGATGAATGGGAGAGCACGCAATGCGCAAGATCATGGTACTCAACGCCAAGGGTGGCGCCGGTAAATCCACCATTGCCACCAACCTGGCGGCCTACTACGCCAGCCGGGGTCACAAGGTGGCCATTGCTGACTTTGACCCCCAGGAATCCAGTCTGGAGTGGATTGCGGAACGGGATAAACACCCTGAATTGCCGCCCATCTATGGCGTGGCCTCCCACGACCAAACCTTTCGTGTGCCACGCAACACCGAGTACCTGATTGTCGATGTGCCGGCCGCGCTCCACGGCAGCGAACTGAAAAAACTCGTTCGCCGGGCCGAAACCATCATCGTTCCAGTGATGCCTTCCCCAATTGATATTCGCGCCTGCAAGCACTTTATCGAAGAGCTTAAAAACACACCCACCATCAAGGGCAAGCGCGCCAAAATCGGTGTAGTGGCCAACCGTTGCAACGGCAACAGCAATATCTTTCTGGAACTCGATGAGTATCTGGAAAAGATTCGCGGTGGAAAATACCTCACCGCCTTGCGAGACAGCAACAACTACATTCGGGCCATCGGTCAGGGCATGGGCGTCCACGAACTGCCCGGTACCAGCAACCAGGTCGACATTGCCGAATGGCAACCCCTCATCGACTGGCTCGACTCCAAACGCTCCACACCCTGATTGTTGTTAGCCACAGAGGACACAGAGAACACAGAGGAATATTAAGGAAGACGCCTCATATCGAATGAGGTAACAAGAGCCGTTTAAGTTGGGAGGGCTTCAATACGAGATACTGACAATAAAACTCTGTGCTCTCTGTGTCCTCTGTGGCTATTATGAAGAGGCATTAAAAATGCCATCAGGCCGGTTGGTGTTGGACCAGTTTTTGGAAAAGGTCCTGGCCCAGGGTGGTTTTGATCTTGTTGATATTCAGCCTCCTCGATTCTTTAAGGAAGCTGAGTCGCATTTCACTCCAGTTTTCTTCCGCTTCTTCTCTTTTGATAAATCCCGGCTTTGCAATGCTGTTTTGTTCGCAAAGTCTCAGCGAGCGCTCGGTGGAGGTAGTGGGGTGGTCGTCGGAGATGTTGTAGGTGCCGGCGGGGGCCCGGGCGGAGAGGGCCAGCAGAAGTCTGGCGAGGTCGTCCTGGTGGATGACATTGGTCCAGGTGGATTCGCTGGGGTCGAGCAGGGGTTCGCAGTTTTGCAGACGCTCCAGGCGATCGCGACCGTCGCCGACGATGCCGGGCACCCGGACGATTTGCAGTTCCACACCGTGCTGGTCGCACCAGCGTTGCCATTGCTTTTCGGCATCGGCCCGGCGGTGGCCGCGATCGGTACCGGGGTTCAGCGGGCTTTCCTCGGTGACCCAGTCGCCGCCGCAATCGCCGTAGACGCTGGAAGTGCTCAGGTAGAGAACCCGGGCGGGCGTGGACTCCGGGGAAACGCCGGCGAGGAAGCGGGCCAGTCGCGCGTCGCTCTGGCCCTCGCGGGGTGGCGGTGCGAGATAAAACCATTGTGCCTGGGGCGGCAAGCCTGACAAATCCGGTGACTGGGCATCGAGATCGGCGATCACGGCCTGGCCGCCCAGTCCCTCCAGGGCTGTGGCACTGGCCTGGCTGCGCACCACACCAAAGGCGGGGCGTTCGGGGTTGGACTGGGCGATGAGTCGGCGACCGATGTCGCCGCAACCGATGATCAGCATTTGATACAATTCCGGGTTCATTCAAAGAGGTCATTGTAGAGCGGCGCCAGCCGACCTGCCAAACCAGCGCATGAGTCACAAGGTCACCATACAACCCAGTGGGCACCAGTTTGAATGCCAGACCACGCAGAGCGTGCTCGATGCCGCGCTTCAAAGCGGCTTTGCCGTGCCCTACGGCTGCCGCAACGGCGCCTGTGGTGCCTGTATGGGGCGTTTGTTATCGGGAAAAGTTGAGTATCCCAATCAGGCCTATGTGGGAATGACACTCGACGGCGAAGCCGAGGACAAAATGCTGCTTTGTCAGGCCCGGGCGGTCGGCGACCTGGAAATTGAGATTCGTGAAATCGGTGCCGCCCAGGACATTCAGATCAAAACATTGCCCGTGCGCGTTCACCGGATCGAGCGCCCGGCCGACGATGTTACCCGGCTCTACTTGAAACTGCCGGCTACCCAGCGTCTGCCCTTTCTGGCCGGGCAGTACATCGACTTTCTCTTGAAAAACGGCCAACGGCGAAGCTTTTCACTGGCCAATGCGCCACACGACGACGAGTTGTTGGAGCTGCACCTTCGCCGTGTCGAAGGCGGCCTGTTTACCGGTTTTGTCTTTGATCAGCTGCAAACCGGGGACCTACTGAGAATCGAAGGTCCCCACGGTAGTTTTCACCTCAACGAGGATGAGGAAAAGCCTCTCATCATGGTGGCCGGCGGCACGGGTTTTGCTCCCCTGAAAAGTTTGGTGGAACACATGCTGCATACCGATGACGACCGGCCGGTGCACTTGTTCTGGGGAGCGCGCAACGCACAGGGCCTGTATTTGCACGACCTGGCCCAACTCTGGGCCAAAAAGCACGACAATATCCATTACACACCAGTACTGTCGGATGAGCCGATAGACTCCGACTGGGCCGGTGAGCGCGGCTTGGTGCACCAGAGTGTGATTAATCAGTACCCCGACCTCAGTCGCTACGAGGTGTATTGCTGTGGACCGCCACCCATGATCGAGGCGGCCAGCCGGGACTTCGTCGCCGCCGGTCTCCCTTCGCAAGCTTTTCACTTTGACAGCTTTGAGTTTAACCACTGACCGGGCACGAAAAGAGCGTCAATAACCACTGAAGGCCGCCCCAAAAACGAGCATTGCGCATTCAAGTTGCACCTCGATGGAACAAAACTTGATGGCCATCAAGTAGTGAAGACATCAAAACCGTAATTTCACGCGTCTTCACGCTCGCGTAACACGAATTCTGTATATTCCAATCTGCCTTTGGTCCGGATATTGCATCCGTCTGTCCACTGGTGAGTGCCTGGTGCAAGCCAAGGCCGTTTAAAACGAATATACAGAAAGGGCTCGAAATGAAAAAAATGATGGGCACGGCCATTCTTTGGATGGCCACTTTTGCCGCTGTAGCGGCACCACAACTGTCTCTCGAGATACAGGCTGAGAAGGAAGTGTCCGTAGACCGGAACGGCGAATCTGTTACCGAACGGGTACCGGCCAACGAAGTCGAGCCAGGACAAACCATTTATTACACCCTGACTTATCGCAATGAAGGCGATGAAGCGGCGCGCAGTGTCCAGCTCAAGGACAAGCTGCCGGATAATACCACTTATGTTCCGGACAGTGCCTGGGGTGACGGTGCGACCATTGAGTTTTCCATCGACGGGGCAGAATCCTTTAAAAAACCCTCGCGGTTAACCTATGAAGTAGAAAATGCCGAGGGCGAGACCGAAACGGTCGAGGCCACGGTGGAAAAGTACACCCACATTCGCTGGGTCGTTGATGAAGTGCCAGTGGGCGCAGAAGGCCAGGTCGGCTACAGCGTTCGCGTCGATTAAAAATAATTAAAAAGGGCTTAATAACAATGAGAAACACAAAAAAGTAACACCCGTCTCGACAGGGCTAAGCTGGACCGGAGTTGGCCGACCAGCAATAACAGTTGAGACGACACATCAATGGATTGTGAGTCAACGCATGATCTTGTAGGGGACTATTTTGTCCTCTCCACTGACTTGCAAGATTCCTGCAGGCCGCACCTTGTACGGTTCGGTCTGTTTCCCCGTGTCTGTCTGTTTTTTCTTTGCCAATCTGGCTCAGGGGCCGCCCTGAGTGACCACCTTTTTGTTCCATGAATGCCTTTTTACTCAATACAACTGAACCACTTTCTCAAACGAGGAGCATAAAATGAAAACGAATTATCAAGGCCCCAACGGGCAAACCATGAAGAGGCTGGCCGCCGGGCTGGTCGTCGCACTGGGTGGCTTGCTGGCCACTGGCAATGCGATGGCCACCAGTGCCGGCACCACACTGCGCAATGATGTCACCGTGGACTACACCGATGCCGGTGGAGCGCCACAGGCACAGGAAACAGCCAGTGTCGATGTCACGGTGGACCATGTGGCCGATGTGGCCTGGGGCGCGGCACCGGCCGGTCAGACAACCAACTCCGGCACCACACTGCCGAGTGCTTATGTCATCAATCTGACCAACACCGGTAATGGCAGTGATACCTACAATATCACCAACAACACTACGCAAACCTGTGGCGGCACACTGACTGCGGAAAGCTTCTCGTTTGATACGCCGGAGACGCTAGGTGCAACGGTTTCTGCCTCGGCGGGTACGCTTGTTGGCGGCGACACTGAAATCGAAGTCAGTAACCTGACGGCAGCGGACTTTGCCAACGGCGATATCGTTGTGATTGGCAACGGTGGAACCGAGTACACAGTGGTGAGTGCGACTGAGGGTGCTACTGCAACGGACACCGATGTGCTGGTTGTAGCCGGTGATCAAACTGCCGACTTCAGTGCTGCCGGTTTGCAAATTGGTGAGCGACTGGCGTTTGAGTACGGCGACACTGGCAATGCGGGTACTATCTCCGGTGCAGCCAGCTGTACCCACGACCACGAGCTGGTGGCCGACGGTACAACGGCAGACGGTGGTAACGCCCAAAGCAGCGATACAGTCAATGGCTGGGCAACCACAGTAAATGGCGTAACGCTGACAGTCGACAAGTATGTCCGCAATGTCACCACAGCAGCGAAAAACCCCGGTACAGCCGACATCAGCTTTGATGGGCAGGACTATTTTGAGACCGGCGTGACCGGTAATCCTGGTGAAACACTGGAGTACCTGATCGTGATTGATAACGGCGCGGCTGGTGACGCAGCGGGTGTTGAATTCAATGACACACTGCCGGCCTTTACCACATATGTTGATGACAGTGCAGCGGTCGATACCGACAGCGATGGCACATTCGATGTGACACTCCCGGGAGATGAAACCGAAGCCGACAATGAGGGCGGTATCGTGACGCAATCGGGTAGCACGATTCAGGTCTTCGCCGGCACGGGTGGCGATGAAGACACAGACACCGGCGGTAACATCGTCGCGGGTGAACAATCTGTTGTTAAATATCAGATCACCATCGACTAAACCACTCAGCCCCGCCTCTTGAGAGGCGGGGCGTTTTGGTGTGTCTGATAGGGAGACCATAATGAATAAAAAATATCTGAAGAAAGCGGCCTGTGCTTTTTTGTTGATGGCTTTGGGGGGGCAGGTTTACGCTGTCGCGCCGGCCAACAGTACCTTGCGCAACACGGCTGAGCTGACCTATACAGGCCTGGCAACGCCGATACAGGCGTCGGTAGATGTGACAGTCAACCTGACACCTGCCTCGGCCACGCAATCCGCTCCAGCGGATAATACAGCGGCAGAAAATCAGTCAACGACATTTACCTATACGCTGACCAGTAACAGCAATGGCCCCGATGTTTATGATCTGAGCGCTAACAACACGCTGAACAATGTCAGCGGCACTTCCGCCGCAACATTTTCTCAGGGTGGTGTTGGCGTGACTTCCGTTACTCTGGGTGCCAGTGCGGCCAGTGCCACGGCCAATGCCGGAACAAACACGATTACCGTTCCCAGTGATGGCACTACCGGTTCCGATGTCAACAACCTCGAAGCGGGTGATACCGTGGTGATCGGTGGCAATGTTTACACTATTGCCAGCGTTAACGACAACGGCACAACCGCTGCAATTGCGTTGACAACAAACCTGACTACGGTGGTTTCGCCTGGTGAACCGATTCTGGAACAGCAAGACTTTGATGTAACGCTGTCCGATGTGGGTTCGGTAACAACCTCGGGTACGCCTGCCAGTGTCGATATTGATGTGACAGCCACATCGCAAGCAGATCCGGGTTTAACCACGACGGACTCTGTAACGGTGAATGTGACAGAGCTGGCTTTTGAAAAGTTGGTGACCAACGAAACCACGGTCAATGGCGGCTCTCCGGTCGGCATCGACTTTGATGGCGACACGGTGGACGATCAGGACTTTTACACCACAGCCAGTGGCGTTACTGCGGAATCGGGCGACACCTTGCGCTACGCAATCCGGGTCACAGCGCCCGCTGCGACGACCCTGACAGGCGTTGAGTTCAGCGATGTACTGCCGGCTTTTACCACTTATGTTGCCGGGTCTACGGAGTTGAATGGTGCTGCCGTTTCCGATGATCCGGGACCAGCTTCACCACTGATTGGTGGCATGTCGGTCAATAGCCCTGGTGAACCATCGGGCACGGTAAATCCTGGAGAATCGGCGGTGGTGACCTTCCGGGTGACAGTAGACTGATCAATGCCATTGATTAATCGTCTGCTGGCAACACTCAAGCCGCTTTGCTTTGGCAAGGCGGTTTCTGTGTTGCTGTGGGCGGCCCTTTTTTCCAGTGGAGTGACGCACGCAGCACTCAATACCACACTGGACGAACCGGCCACATTGGTGGCTAATGAAATTGCCGGTTCACTGCAAGCGAGAGCCATGGTGACGGCCGCATTGCCTAATCACAACAATGCGACCATTGAGTTCAGCGATGAGACTGTCAATCTGGAAACTACTTCAAGCTCGGAACTCGACATCACCATTATCAACACGGGCGTTAACGATCTGGCCAATGTCAGTGTGACACTCGAACTTCCGGACTCGGTGGTTGCTGTCATAGCCAATAGTCCGGATTACACCATCACGGAAAACCCTGACGGAACTTGGCAGGTCGTGTTTGCCAATCCGTTAACATCCGGTCAAAGCCAGACCGTCTCTCTTGACCTGTCGGCGCTTCCCGATGTCGAAGCAGGTTCGGGCACGCTCAGTGTTTCGCTTCAGGGCAATGGTGCCAATATTGCCAGTAGAGAACTGGCAATTCGTATAACCAATGAAGCGAACGGTTTGTTTCTAACCGATGATGTTGACCGGGATTTAATCTACCACGATGAAGTACTGACATATCGGCTCGGTGTCAGCAGCCAATACGAAGTAGGCAATATCGACAATGTAGTCATTCGCGATGTCCTGCCGGTGGGTATGAGATACATGGCCGGAACAGCCAAATTGAATGGTAATCCAGTGGCCGATCCGGCGATAGGTAACAATGGTCGACACCTGACATTCCCGGTAGGCACGCTCGGACCGGAGGAAACCGCCACCATTGAATACATGGTGTATGTCAGTGCGGCGACACCGGAGGGCAAAAGCATCAGCCCGGCCAGCGCCAGTGGCGACGGTGCAACATCCAACGATGCGCGGGCAATTACCGTAGTGCGGGCAGATCCGATCAACCGGGATTCCCATGTGGTGGGGCAGGTCATGGCCAATGCCTGCGAGGTGGTCCCGGAAAAAGTTGGCGAGCTCGATATGAGCATGAGCAGTGAATTACAGGGCAGTGACATCCGGTATCACATTCGCATAGCCAATAGAGAGGCGATGCTTGAACAATTTCATGTACTGCTGGATTTACCGCCATCACTGGAGCTCGACAGGGATAGCATCAGGCGTAATGGTGATAATTTCACTCAATGGTCTGAAAAGAATGGCCAATTCATTTTCGAAATAGGGCAGATGCCGCCTGGCAGCGATCAGCTGATCACCTTCATTGCTCGTGGCAAACCGGGAAAAATCGGCCAATTCGATACCATGGCCATGGGCAGTTATCGACTGCATGGCGAGGAGCAACGCAGAACCGAACTGTTGGTGAACAGTTTTGAAAGAGTGGCACGAGACCAGAAGGTCAGAAGATACAGTCACTGGGTCCGCTTCGATTCATTGAAAGCTTCACTCAGTGGCAAGGCGTTGTCAGACCTTGAGGGGTTTGCCGGGAACCTGGGCGAGAAAACAGTAGAAAAGGTCTATATATTTGGCCACGCAGACGAAAGAAATATTCGGGCGAGAAGCCAGGATAAATACTCTAACAACACAGTACTTTCAGAGGCTCGTGCTGAAAAAGTGTCCGAGGTCATTAATCGTTATCTTGCTCTGGATGAAGAAACCATCATTCGCCTGGGCAAGGGATCGACAAGTCCTCTGCCCTACGATGACATAGAAGACCGAAATACAGCCAATCGGCGGGTTGAAGTCATCGTTGAAACCAATGAACAAAGAAAGGGAACGGACACTCAGATAACCAAAGCACAGGCGTCCAGTAACCGCAGAGAAGTCATCGGAACACGGAAGTTGGGAGTTGCATCCTCACTGGATCGCAAGGCAACTGGCCTGGAGGGCGTTCGACTGATTATGGAGGATGGTCGCTTTGTGGAAACGGATGAACAGGGCCGTTATCACTTCGAGGGACTCAAGCCGGGCACCCATGTTATTCAGATAGACCCGGAATCCATTCCGGAAGGATTTGAGCCCTACCTGTGTGAAAGCAATACGCGATTTGCGCAAAACCCGTCCTCACAATTTGTCGAGGTAAGCCAGGGACTTATCTGGAGAGCGAATTTCCATTTGCGACCCACGGACCAGGAAGAAACGGATGTCAGCTTGAAAATGAAAACCGCCACCAACGGAGAAGAGCTGGTATTCCGTTTTGCAGTGAAAATGCCTCAGCCGGATGCCCGGCTGAAAGTGGCACTGGCCGAAGGTCTCGAGGCCGATCTGGATTCCGTCAGAGTGGCAGGCGAGTCCGTCAAGGTGACTCAGACTGAAAACCTGATTGATATTCCGCTAAAGGCATCCAGTGGCCAATACGAAGTGCTTTTATCGACACAGGTGACAAAAGAGGAAGAGGGAGACTTGCGCAGTGAAGCCTGGTTAACGATAGGCGGCCAGACCTCGCAAAGGGTCAATACACAATTGTCGATTAGACCGTCTTCGATTTCCGATGAGCGCTATCCAATGGATATAGCATTCGAGGAAAACAGCGCGTCCGTTGGCAAGGAAATGGCACTTCAGTTGAACGATTTGGCCTTTCTGCTGAAGGATGAGCAGGTGTATCGACTTGAGGTGACAGGAACGGGGGCAAACGAAAGTATGGCGAGTGAGCGGGCCACAGTATTGGCAGAGCAACTATCCCCTGTTTTTAGCGATACCGAGATCGTTAAAAAAACAGAAATCAATCAGGGGCCCAGCCGGATTGTCGCCTTTACCGGAGAGCCAGAGCGTCACTGGCGAAGGGAGGTGACCAAGCCGGAATCGATTGAACTTAATGACAGATTCACCATTGGAGAGAGCAAAGCTCTGGTAGAGGCCAACAAGACTGAGGTGAAAGAAGCTCAACCCGACGGCATTCTCAACATTCGCGATGGTGAGCGGTTGGCCGATAACAGTACGGCCGTTCGGATCCAGCTCGACGCAAGGCTGAAGATGGAACTGACACGAGATGGCGAAGTGGTTCCGTCGCAAAAGGTCGGGTTCCAGAGTGTTGATCAGGAGAGTAACAAGGCGCTTTATACCTTCTTTGGCGTTGATTTGGGTGATCGTGGTGAACACACAATGACCGTCAAGGGCATTGGGCCATTTGGTAATGCGCGCTTTGAACAGACGGTAAATTACATTCGGACGGGTGAGGTCGACAAGATCGTACTCGTAGAGAGTGATGGGAATATGGCCGATGGTAAAACGCCCGTTCGAGCCAAACTGAAATTGCTGGACAAGCAGGGTAATGCTGTTAACACCGCATTGGGCCTTGAAGTCGTCGGTGGATCTCTCAGGCCCTACCGTGAGAAAGGCGATGCCGGTGTTGATTTTCTCGAAGACAGCAACGAGCTACTGCAGGTAGAGCGGGACGGCTCAGTGCTGTTTGATCCGGTGAATGAGGCGGGGCTTTACCGTGTCAATGTGCGTTACAACGAGGTGGAAGAAGAGCTGAAACTTTATGTAAAACCATACTACCGTGACTGGGTCATGGTGGGCCTTGCCGAAGGCACTGTGGGACGCAATGATTTGAGTGGCAATATGCAAGAGCTCGAGGCCAATGACCTTAATGAAAAAACCTATGAAGACGGCAAAGTGGCGTTTTATGCCAAGGGTCAAATCAAGGGCAAGTACCTTCTCACCATGGCCTTCGATTCAAGCAAGGAGCGGCAGGAAGACGAGCGTCTTCTGCAGCTGATCAACCCGGACGATTACTACACCCTATACGGCGATAACACGGAACAGCAGTTCGATGCAGCCAGTCGAGAAAAGCTGTATATACGCTTTGATGCCGATCGCTTCTATGCGTTGTTCGGCGATTTCAATACGGAAATGACGCAGACGGAATTAAGTCGTTACTCGCGCAGCTTTACGGGCGCCAGAGCTGTGTATGAGTCCGAAAGGTTCTCCTTGAACAGTTTTGCTGCAGAAACGGCCGAGGCGTATCAGCGGGACGAAATTCGTGGCAACGGCACTTCCGGTTTGTATCGGCTTTCGCGTGGCAATGTGGTGGCCAACAGTGAAAAAATCCGAATTGAAGTGCGTGATCGCTTCAATCCCCAACAGGTAATCAGTGAAGAGCCACTGGCACGATTCAGTGATTACAGCATCGACTATCAGGACGGCTCTGTTTACTTCAAGAAGCCCATTGCGGCCAATGCCGAAGGCTTTAATCCTGTCTTTATTGTGGCGGAGTACGAAACCCGTAGCCTGAGCCAGGAGGACATTGTCGCCGGCGGCCGGGCGGCTGTGAAATTTAACGATGAAAAGCTCGAGCTGGGCGTCAGTGCTGTGCATGAAAATATTACCGGCGCAGAGGGTCGACTGTTGGGCACTGACGCGCGCGTCGAAATCAGCGAGAACATGGAAATTCGCGCCGAGTACGCGACCACCGATGTCGACAGCAATGTGCAGCAGCGAAAGGGTGATGCCTACCGCGCCGAGTTCACACGGGATGGTGAAAGAACGGATGTAAATGTCTTCCTTCGAGAAGAAGAGGCCGAGTTTGGCCTTGGGCAACAATCACAGATCGGAAGGGGTACGCGGACTTACGGTGCAGAAACGGAGACGGAGTTGGATGAGCGCTGGACACTGAAGGGTGAAATGAGTCACGAGGACAACCTGGATACCCGTGCCGAACGCGAATTGATCAAAGGCGGCGCTGAATATGAGCGTGAGAACTGGGCTCTGCGTGGTGGCGCCACCATTGCAGAGGACCGGGATCAGTTGAAAAAGAAACGCCGTTCAGAACTTCTCAACTTCGGTGCCACGCGAGAGCTATACGATGACAGGCTGCGCCTGAGAGCGGATACCGAATGGCTGCTGAACGAAGAGGACCCCAATGCCGACTACCCCAATCGGCATATTGTGGGAGCCGATTACGCGTTGACCAGTAATATCGATGTCTTTACCGAACACGAGTGGACACAAAGCCGGATTCTGGAAACCCGTGCCAACCGGGCCGGTCTGCGTGCGCGCCCCTGGAGCAATGCAGTCGTAAACAGTTCGCTGGAGCGTCAAAGTGGCGAGTTTGATGAACGCACCTTTGCTGCTTATGGACTGACACAGAATGTTCCGCTCAACGCCCACTGGAAGGCCAGCTTAAGTTACGACGAGTCGAGAACGCTTGAGGAAGATGTCTATCCCCAGGTCAATCCCGATGCGCCTCTGGCGTCGGGGTCGGTGATGCCGCAAACGGAAGACTTCTGGGCAGCGACATCCGGGCTGGGCTACCAATCCGGCCTCTACCTGTTTGATTCGCGCCTTGAGTACCGCGATAGTCGCAGCGATACCCGAACGGGTTTGTTCGCCAGTTGGCAGCGAGAGCTGGACGATGGCATTGGCCATGCCTTGCGACTGCAACTGTTCTCTACAGAAATGGATAAGGGCGAGGATCAACGGGATGGCGAAGTGCGCTACTCAACGGTCGTTCGGCAGCTGGGCAGTCAATGGATGCTGTTCAATCGTTTCGAGTACAAGCACCTGGAGGGCGGAGTGGACGCCTCGGGTGTTCAATCGCGCAAGTGGGTAGAAAATCTGGCGATCAACTACACGCCGGACTATCGTTGGCAGCTGGCCGCGCACCTGGGCCTCAAGCACACCACAACAGAGACCGGGGCGAAAGATTTTGAAGCGCATACCTGGTTGCTGGGTTCCGAGGCGCGCTACGACCTGCACGAACACTGGGATGTGGGTATTCAGTACCACCGACTGGATACGCAAAAGTTGGGACTGACCCGGGAATCGTGGGGTCTATCCACCGGCTTTGATCTGGCCCGAAATTTGTGGCTCAGTGTGGGTTATAACTGGACTGGTTATGACGATGAAGACTTCCAGTTCAACGGTTATACCGCCAAGGGCCCCTACTTGAAGTTGCGCTACAAGTTTGACCAGAACACCTTTAATTTGGGCGGAGGAAAACAGTCGTGAAAAGTTTGCCATGCAACGCCCTTTTATCTGTAGCGACTGCCGCCCTATTGGGCGTTGGCGCATGGCTTCCGGCCCATGCAGTGCAAACCAGTTGTAATGACAACGGTGGTGCGGGCTTTGATATTCCTGTCGATAGCACAGAAACGATTCCAATCGATTTTGGCTTTGCTGATGAGGGTGTCGTCAAGGATGTCAATGTGTTTGTCGATATTACTCACCCCTATGTAGGCGATTTGTCTGCAACAGTGACAAATCCGGAAGGGACAGCCTCGGTACTATTGTTCCACCGCCCCGGTTTGCCCGGACCACCTACCGCAGTAGGTCCTCCGTACGGTTGCGATGGCGATAATATTATTACGACATTTGATGATGAGTCTCCCAATGGGCGGCTGGAAGATGATACCTGCGATACAAATCCTGCATATGGGCCTCAGTCGTACACACCACATAATGAGCCTGCGGCCAATCCACTAAGTGATCTGGATAATTCAGAAGTCACCGGAGTATGGGATTTCACTTTCGTCAACTCCGTGCCCATTGATACAGGCACTATGAACGAGGCTTGCATTACAGTCCGTTCCGCGGCGGTGACTTTTGATCAATGGGTTAGTACATCGCCCACCTGCGCAGATACGGTGGACTCGCTTAATGAGATCACCGGGACTGATATTTATACCTGTTATGTTCTTTCCAATCCTGGTGATGAAGCTTTTACCCTGGGTGCCGGGGACTGGAGCAATAATCTGGGACATGATCTGTCCGGATTGCAGGGCAACTACAATCCAGGTGATAGTCAAACTGTGGTTGCAGGGCCAGAGATATCGGGTACTCCCCCATTTCCAGTCGGAACGACCAACGGTATTTCAGAGATTACCATTAGGGGAAACAGCGTTAATTTTCCTCCTGTAGAGAGCATCACTACCGATGAGTCTGTGACCCTTGTGATTGGTAACGCACCGCCGGCGTCAGGTAATAAGTTGTTGTACTTCTACGACAACCAGGATCTTGAGAGAGTTGTTCCCACCACAGACCAGGGCATTCGCACTTTGAATGCAAACCAGAACGAGACCTGGGTTTTATCGCCCAGTCTTCAGAGCGATCTGGATATTGATGCAACTGGTGGCGAAATTCCTGTGAGCTTGTTCCTGAGGCGTCAGGGTTTTGGCTTTAACAGGCGGGATGTCACCATTGTGATTTCAGGCTCAACCTCGGGTGAAATTGCCCGAATTGATAATGAGGCGCTTGGCGTAACAGCTACTTTTACCGAATTTACCGTCAATGTGCCTATTACCGGTGCTACAGCACTGGTAAATGGCGAGGAAATTCGCGTTCAGGTAATTAATGCAACGCCTATTTTCTTTGGCTCAGCGGCAGATTGGCGCTTACAGATAGACAGTTCAAATGGCGCTTCCAACCATTCCCGGATCAACCTGCCATCCAACACCGTGATCAATGTGGATGATGTCGGGCTGTACAATGTTGACTACGCCACCGACCCTGCGGCTACGCCAATTACCGGGGCGGCTGCGGGCAGCACCGTTTATGTCAGGTCTACCGTCAGCGACCCCTTTGGCTCCTTCGACATTACCGCCGCAGACATTACATTGACCGATGCGGCCTCCACAGTACAGGTCAACGCTGCTGCGATGACAGAAGTGCAGGATTCGGGAGCGGCCACTAAAATTTATGAATACAGCTATACCGTTCCGGCTTTTCCCGCCCAGGGTAACTGGCGCGCCGATGTGACGGCACAAGAGGGTACGGAAGGCACAGTCGAACATAACAACTTTACTCGCTTCAGCGTCTTTCAACCGCCGAGCCTTTCGGTCACCAAGTCATCGGATGTGGCCAATGCCAGCCCTGGCGACACCATTACCTACACCGTTTCGGTGACGAATTCGGGGAATGGCATTGCCAAGGATGTTTATCTGGAAGACACACTGAGCCCCTATATCGATGTCTTGACCGGCAGCTTTGCCTGCGTCACTGGTTGTCCGGGCTCGGGCGTTACGCTGGGCACGGTCAATTTCACCACCGATGTCGCCGGTGACATTACGGCCTGGGATGTGATGATGAGCGGTGATATGAATCCGTCCAGCAACTTTGCCTTGCAGTATCAGGCCACCGTGGAGTAATTGGGGGTCGTGTTCGGGAAGGTAAATTGGTCGGAGTAGCAGGATTCGAACCTGCGACCTCTGCCTCCCGAAGGCAGCGCTCTACCAAGCTGAGCTATACTCCGAAGAGCGGGAATTTTACTGCATAGAGCTCAAATCACAAGCGCGCATTGCCTCAGTGAGCGGCAAAACCCAGCTTTTGCAGCACCATCCCGCCCAGTTGCCGCCAGTTGACCGGAATCACGGTAATCAGGGCATCACCCTCTGGAAACCCCGGGTTCACCGACAGGTAATAGGCGATCTCCGCCTTGTCGCTGCCACGGAAGCGGGCGATTTCATCGTCGCTGTAGTTGGTGAAGCGTGAAGTAGCCAGAACAAAGGGCCTGTCGGGATCGACGGGGCGGGGGTTGAGGTGTTGCCAGAGGGCCACAACATCCTTGGGTGGCTGGCGCCGGTGGTGCGGGTAGATGATGGGCATGTTCTTTGCCATCACACGATACATCGCCGGGCTAAGCATGGTGTCGGCGAAATAGACCCGTTGCCAGGGGTGGCGCAGCCAGTAGCCCAGGGCGGAGCGAATGGAAAAGGGCACGGTATTATTACCGCTACGGTACTCGGGCAAAAAGCCGGCCGAGGCGCCGAGAGCGACCACAGGGCGTTGATCCACCCGGTAGCGGCGAAAGGTAATCAGGCAATAGCCGGCCAGTTGATCGCCGTGGTAAAACAGCCTGAGACGGCGTTCGAAGCAGTCGTCGGCGAGGAAGTATTTACGGTAGTAGTCCTGCGGGTCGACGCCGCTGAAGCAGCGGGCAATGACCCCGCAGATCGCCTCAGCGGTCACCTCGTCGGGCCAGAGGCGGCTCTGGGTGAAGTCGCGATGATCGAGGGCAGTGTTTTTTTCTGGCATGGATTGGTTCCGCATGGGTGAAGCGCCCGGAAGGCCGGGCGCTGGGGAGCTTATTTTAGCGTGTGCTCCAACCCTTGCTTGTACAGTTCCGCTGCCTCGTTGCTGCGGCCAAGGCCATCGAGCATATCGCCCAGTTCGGCATAAGTCTCGCTGTCCGGGGCCAGCAACAGGGCCTTGCGGTAGAATTCCTCGGCTCGTCCCCACAACTCCTCTCGGCGGTTAATCCGCGCCAGGGCCAGCAGCAGAGCGGGGCTGTTGGGTTGCTGGGCCAGCCAGTTGTCACAGTGCGCCAGTAGCTTGCTGTTATTGGGTACATCCAGCTGGCCGTAGAGGCGCACGAGGTTTTCGTCCCAGTGTTTGGACAGGGTGTCGCGGATGAGTTTTTCCGCCTGCTGGTGATCGCCCTGGCTGACCAGGGCGTTGGCGTAGACAGCCACCAACCGGTTGTCCTTGCGCAAAACGCGAGGCAGGGAGC
Organism: Pseudomonadota bacterium; assembly: GCA_051747425.1. Taxonomy (GTDB): domain Bacteria; phylum Pseudomonadota; class Gammaproteobacteria; order HTCC5015; family HTCC5015; genus HTCC5015. Next base: position 10,231 of record JBNJGD010000023.1, on the reverse strand, counting down.
TCCAGGCATCGCCCAGAGACTTGTCCACGCGATTGCGGGCGGCGTCCTCGAGCATGCCCTTGTATGTATCGAGCTGCAGGGATTCGAGCTGTTCGGGTGTCAGCACATCGCTCTTCCTGAGTTCGGGCAGGATTTTGGCCAGCTTGTCCCACTCTCTAAGTTGGTGGTGCAGCCGTGAGAGCAGCTTGAGGACATAGCCGTGGCGCGGCGCGATCTGGCGCAGGCGGCTCAGTGTGGCCAAAGCCTGCTCGGTCTGCTGGTGACTGAGTTGCAGGTCGGCCTGGGTCAGCAGGATGGCCACATCGGCCTTGCTGTTACTTTCCTGGGCGGCCTTGAGGTACTGATCCCGGCGATCAAAAGCGTTCTGCTGAGCTGCGGCCCGGGCGGCGCCGAGATAGTTGAGAAGCGGAGTTTCGCCGTAGTCGATGTTCTCCATTAACTTTTTCTCGGCATTGGCCCAGCGGCACTCGATCAGCTCGACCAGGCCCTCGGAGAGGCTTTTGTGGGCGGCCGCCTGGCGCCGCTTGACGGCGTAGGCCGAGAGGTTGTCGGGCAGCTTCCAGGCGCCGCGCAATACGCGCATGACCGACCAGAAGATGGCAAACAGCACCGCCGTCAGCAGCAGCAGGACAATCAGGTTGTCGTTCTCGATTTGCCAGCCACCCAGGCTGATCAAAAAGTAACCATCCAGCTGGGCCAGCACCCAGGCGGCGCCGATGCCGAGGGCGATGCAGAAGAGAATCAGCAGCAGGACTTTCATGGCTTCTGGGTCTCCTCTGCCTCGGCGTAGCGGGCATTGGCGCGATTCAGCTCAACGCTGGACTGGCTGATGTCGGGAAGCTCGGGGAAGACCACCGAACCGGCCAGCCCACGAAGCTCGTTGCGAATCATCTCAACCAGTGAGGAGTCGGGCTCATAGTAGCTTTTGATGATGTTCAGCGCGCTGTCGATACGCTGCTGGTAGTCATCCCGGTCAAAGCGAAGAACCGCGTGTCGAGCCGCTTCGATTTCGAGGCGCAGCAACTGATCGGCGTAGAAGACCTCTTCCTGCTTGCTGGGCACAAAATAGGGCCGATCGGTGCGGCGAATGCCGAGCCAGCGAACGATGTCGCCCCACCAGTGTTGACCGGCGGCCTCGGCCTCGGCGGCGTCGGCCGGATCGTCGCTCACCACAATGGTGGCCGGCGGCAGGCGGCCAACCAGCTTGCTGATGCCCATCAGCTTGAGTGCGATGCCGTTACTGTCAATGGCGCCGACAGCCTGCAGGGCGGTGATTTCACTGGCCAGCGTCTGGCGAGTGGCAAAGTAGGCGGGGTCGTTGAGTTCGGCCAGGCGGCGGTCGGCGCCCTTCAGGGCGGCGATGGCGCTGTCTACATCCCGCAACAGCTGCAGCCGCGAATTGGCCATGTTCATCAAATAACGAACTTCGGCCAATACCCAGTCGCGTTGGTCGCGATTGGCGTCACGGGCGACCTCACTGAGCAGCTCGTCCAAAGCTTCCAGTCGCTGTTCCTGGCTGTGATTGGCGGTCTTGATCTCGTCGAGTCGCTCGCTCAGCCGTTTTTTAAAGGTGACAAAATTGTCGTTCTGGTCCAGGTTTTCCAGCTCGCTGGCCTGCTCATCCAGTTGCGACTTCAGTTGACGGAATTGCTCAAAGCCGTAGAGCGAAGCCAGAATCACCAGAATGACAGCGATAAAGGACAGGGTTTTGGCCAGGCCAACACCGGCGGCGCGCTCCTTGTTGGGGGGGCGATCGGTGGCAGATTTGCCCGGCTCGACGGCCTTCTTTTCTTCCGTTGTCTGTGTCGGTTCGCTCATGTTTTGGCTACTCGCGGTGTCGTTTCGATGGCCGCCATTGGGGCGCTTTCGTTCAAAGCATACCAGAGCGTCCAGTATCGCTTCATCTGTTGCGTTGTCGGCAATGACGGGAATCGAGTCAAAACCCCATTCCCGGGCCTTTTTCGCCATGGTTTCGTTGATGGCGATCAGCGGCAGGTGCTCGAGTGCCTGGCCGGGGCAGGCCTGACACAACAGTGCCAGGCTCTCGGAGCTACTGGGGCAGACCACATCGTACTCTCCGGTTTCGATGGACCGGCAGAGTGGACCGAAATCGCGATCGGCCAGTTGTCGGTGGTAGCACTCGGCCAGGTCCACTGTCGCGCCCCGGGCCTGCATTGTTTCGCGCAGCTGATTGCGGCCGCCGTGGCCGCGCACGATCAATACGCGCTGGCCCTTGAGGTGTTGCAGGGCCGGCAGGGCGAGAAAGTCCTCGCTGGTAAAACCGCTCTCGGGACAATCGTCGACGCGGTAGCCGGCGCGTTTCAGAGCCGCTGCCGTCTTGCGTCCGATGCAGCCGATTCGCGCCGTTTCGGGCAGTGGTCCAAGGGCGGCCAGGCCCTGTTCGACGGCGTTGGCGCTGACAAAGAAAATGTGCTGGTACTGGTGAAGCTGGCGCTGCGCTCGCTGGACGCCGGGATTGTCGTGGTCGGGCTCAATGTGAAGCACGCCGGCACAGTGAGCGCGGGCGCCTTCGGCCTCAAGCAGTTCCCGCAACCGGGCCGACTGGGCCTCGGTGCGAGTGATTAATACATTCAGGCCCTCCAGGCGGCGGGTCATGGAGATTGGCTGTCGTTGAGGCCAATGGCCGCGAGCACCTCGCCGGCACCCTGGCTCAGCAAATCCTCGGCGACGGCCAGTCCAATGGCCTCGGCCTCGCTCTGCGAGCCGGTTTGCTCGCTCTGGTAGAGCACGCTGCCGTCGGGGGCGCCAACCAGACCGCGCAGGTGCAGCTGGTCACCGTGGAGTTCTGCGTAGCCGGCGATGGGCACCTGGCAGCCGCCCTGGAGTCGGGCGTTGAGGGCGCGCTCGGCGCGCAGGCGTGTGGTGGTGTCGGTGTCGGCCAGGGGCGCCAGCAGCTGGTTGAGCTCGCGGTCGTCCCGACGGCACTCAATGCCCACGGCGCCCTGGCCGATGGCAGGCAGGCTGACCTCGGGCTCGAGCCGGGCGGTAATGCGCTCCTCGAGCTCAAGCCGCATCAGGCCGGCGCTGGCCAGAATGATGGCGTCAAACTGGCCGTCGTCGAGTTTACCCAGGCGTGTGCCCACACTGCCGCGCAGCACATCGGTGCGCAGGTGGGGGTAGTGGCCGAGGATCTGACACTGGCGGCGCAGGCTGGCGGTGCCTACCAGCGCGCCCTCGGGCAGCTCGTCGGGGTGTCGGTAGTGGTTGGAGACGAAGGCGTCCCGCGGATCCTCGCGCTCGAGAATGACGGACAGGTGCAGTCCCTCGGGAAACTCGCTGTCCACCGGTACATCCTTCATCGAGTGCACGGCGATGTCGGCGCGGCCCTCGAGCATGCCCATTTCCAGCTCCTTGATAAACAAACCCTTGCCGCCGATTTTGGCCAGCGGGGTGTCGAGAATCTTGTCGCCTCGGGTGGTCATTTTGACCAGTTCCACTTCGAGATCGGGGTACAGCGCCTTGAGCTTGTGCGCCACATCTTCGGCCTGCCAGAGGGCCAGCGGGCTCTGCCGCGTTGCAATGCGTAGAGTTTTCATCGCCGTATTCTAACAGGTCTGAGGGCGTCTTAGAGGTGTTTGCGAATGTCCTTCAGGGGCTGGCGGGGATCGTCACCCCGATGGCGCTGGTCGACGAATTGCCCCAGCCACTCGAGGGCTCTTTCGCGAGTTGGGCAGATGCAAAAGGGGTAGGGCGGATTGTGGTGCCACTCGTATTGCTGAACCAGGTGGTGTTGAAGGTTGTTGGCGGGAACAAAAGCAAAGGCGGCGATATGGCGGACCACCTCATCGCTGCTGGTAAAGCGGGCGGCGTTGTAGGACACGCTCAACATGCCGGGCATTTCGATCAGCAGGGGGTACTTGCGCGGTGTGTTGGCGGGGATGACCACTGTCTGCAGGAAAACATCGAACGCGCGACGCATCAGGGCGTTGTCGAGTCGGGTGTGACGGGCAAAGTGAAAGGTCACAATGCCGTTGTCGCCGTAACTGACCTGAACCTCATCCATATTGAAACTATAGCCAAGTATGAGTGCTTGTTATCCGGGTGTCGCTAAATCACAAGTGGGGGGCTAGAGCTTGCCGCGCAGCAGTTTGCGCACCGTTGAGAGGTGGCGTCGGCTCACTTCCAGCCTGTCTTCGCAGTCCTTGAGGATAACGGCGTGGGTGCCGTCAGCATTTTTCTCCAGACCCTGAAGCTGGTCGACGGCGATCAGACAGTTGCGGTGGATGCGCAAAAAGCGCTCGCCGAACTCCTTCTCCAGGCTGACCAGGGACTCCTCGATCAACACCTCGCCGTCGACATGTCGCAGGGTGACATACTTGTGCTCGGCGAAGAAAAAGTAGATGTCCTCAACCGCAATCAGCTCCAGGTTGCCGCGGTTGCGCACGCAAATATGGCTGCGCCCGTCGGGTTGGGTTTCGTTGGCCACCTGGTTGACCTGGGCCAGATTGGTTTTGCGGGTCGCCTCCAGCGCCTGCTCGAGCCGCTCGCGGCGTATGGGCTTGAGCAAATAATCGACCGCATGGGTTTCAAAGGCCTGCAGGGCGTGGTCACTGTAAGCCGTGGTAAAGACAATGGCCGGGGGCGTGTCGTGTTGGGCCAGGTGCTGAGCCGCCTCAATCCCGTCCATGACCGGCATCCGGATATCCAGAAGAACGACCTGGGCCCTGGTTTTATTAAACTGTTCAATGGCCTCGATGCCGTTGCCGGCCTCGGCGACCACCTGGTAGTCGTCCATGCCTTCAACCAGACGGGCCAGGCGCTGGCGCGCCGGTGGTTCGTCGTCGACGATCAATACAGAAATGCTCATGGCTGCTCTTCCTTTGTCGGTGTCGTCAGCGGTAGACACAAGGTAACACGGTGTCGCTCGTCGCTGTGTTCGATTTCCATGGTGCCGCGGCCGCCGTAGGCCAGCGCCAATCGCTGGCGGATGTTGTTGAGGGCGACCTGGTTGCCTTTGCTGCGCCGCTCGGGGATGTTTTTTGGCACCGGATTGTCGACCACCATCTCGATGCAGTCGTCCGCTTTACGCACGCTGACCGAGATGCGGCCACCGGTATGCTCCGGCTCAATGCCGTGGTAGATGGCGTTTTCCACCAGGGGCTGAAGCATCAGGGCCGGCATGTCCATAGTCGGCAGAATGGCCGGCACTTCCCAGTCGATCTGCAGGCGCTCGCCCAAACGCAATTGTTCAATATTGGTGTATCGCCGGGTAATCGCTATTTCTTCGCTGATACTGACAAAATCCTGTTTGCCCAGGGAGGAGCGGAACAGTTCCGAAAGATCGAGGATGGCGTCTTCGGCGCGATCGGGGTCAGCGTGGATCAGATTGGCGATGGTGTTCATGCTGTTGAACAGGAAGTGGGGCCGTATACGCGCCTGCAGAGCTTCAATACGGGCCTCGTTTTCCGCTTGCATGCGGTTGAGGCTCTGTCGCTGAAGGAAAAAGTAACGCATGGCCACAGCGGTAACGATCATACTGACAATCAGGTTGCCGCCCAGCAGCTCCCAGTGGAAGTAGTCGCCCTGGGGAAAGGCAATCAGCTCCGAGGAGACAATGCGGTAGCCCAGTTCGGAGATCACCAGGGTGACTACCTGCAGGCTGAGATAGATGGCGGCCAGCATCCAGGGCGGTGACAGGCGGCGGTAGAGCTTGCGCGCCCAGCACAGCAGGGCGATGTCGCAGAGCGTGATCCACTGGACGAACAGGGAGGCGTAGGCCAGATAGGTCAGGGCGTTGATGTTCCACTGGCCTGTGCCCACTGTGAGCACAATCGCCAGCAGCTCGGCGATCAGCATCGCCGTCAGCACGGTCTGGTTGGTGCAGAAGTTGGGCAACAGCGTATCGCTGCTGACGCCAGCCAATGTATTGTTTTTGTCCACTCGCTGATTGTGCCTAATATTCAAGCGCTTAAAAAGCTATAATCCCGCCATTGCGAAATCTCTACAGGATAGTTCCATGACAGACCAGCGCCTGCAAGACGATCAGGGCTACAAGCCCTGGGGCGGCCGCTTCAATGAGCCCACCGACGCCTTTGTCGAGGCCTTTACCGCCAGCATCCAGTTTGACCAGCGGCTGTACCGCCACGATATTGCCGGCTCCCGGGCCCACGCCCGCATGCTGGGCAAGGTGGGCGTGCTCGAAGAGAGCGAGGTAGAGCTCATTCTTCAGGGTCTGGACGAGATCGAGGCCGAGATTGAACGCGGCGAGATCGAGTGGTCGGTCAGTCTGGAAGATGTCCACATGAACATCGAGGCACGCCTCACCGACAAGATCGGCATTGCCGGCAAAAAGCTGCACACCGGGCGCTCGCGCAATGACCAGGTGGCCACCGATATCCGTCTCTACCTGCGCGACGAAATCGATGCGATTCTGGTGGAAATCGAGCGATTGCAGCGGGGCCTGCTGGAACTGGCGGAGCAAAACGCCGACACCATCATGCCCGGCTTCACCCACTTGCAGGTGGCCCAGCCGGTGACCTTTGGCCACCACCTGATGGCCTGGTTTGAAATGCTCAAGCGCGATCGCGCCCGGCTGGAGGACTGCCGGGCGCGGGTCAATGTGTTGCCCCTGGGGGCGGCGGCCCTGGCCGGCACCACCTACCCCATCGACCGCGAGTTTGTCGCCGAGCAGCTCGGCTTTGACGGCGTGGCGGAAAACTCCCTGGACGCGGTCAGCGACCGCGATTTCGCCATCGAGTTCTGTGCCGCCGCGGCGCTGGCCATGACCCACCTGACGCGCTGGTCCGAAGAGCTGGTGCTGTGGTCCTCGGCCCAGTTCGCCTTTGTCCGCCTGCCTGACCGCTTCTGCACAGGCTCCTCCATTATGCCGCAGAAAAAAAACCCCGATGTGCCCGAGCTGGTGCGCGGCAAGGTCGGCCGGGTCAACGGCCACCTGATCAGCTTGCTGACCCTGATGAAATCCCAGCCGCTGGCCTACAACAAGGACAATCAGGAAGACAAGGAACCCCTGTTCGACGCCATCGACACGCTGCGCGGCTGCATGCGCGCCTTCGCCGATATGGTGCCGCACATCGAGGCCCGGGCCGACAACATGCGCGCCGCCGCTCGCCAGGGCTTTTCCACCGCCACCGATCTGGCCGACTACCTGGTGCGCAAGGGCGTGCCCTTCCGCGACGCCCACGAAGTGGTGGGCAGCGCGGTGGCTTGGTGCGAAAGCGAGGGCTGTGATCTGGCCGATATGCCGCTGGCGGAGCTGCAGCGCCACTCCGATGTGATCGGCGAAGATGTGTTTGATGTGCTGACTTTGGAAGGTTCGGTCGCCGCCCGCAACCACATCGGCGGCACCGCCCCGGAGCAGGTTCGCGCCGCTATCCAACGCGCCCGCACCCGCCTGGGCTGACTTTTAGCCACAGAGTTCACAGAGAACACAGAGATATTGTGTGTAGGGGGCTCGTAGGGCGGAAGTGCTAAAGGCACATCCGCCATTTCTTCGGCGGAAGCGTCTTCGCCGCGTCCGCCCTACGCTGTCTTTGGTACACAAGAGATTCCGGATAAGCGCTGCGCGCTTTCCGGAATGACGCCATTCCCCTCTGTGTTCTCTGTGAACTCTGTGGCTAATCCCTTCAGAGCACCCGCTCGCCCTCGATGAGTTGCTCGAAGGTTTCGCGCTGGCGGACGACTTTGACTTCGCCGTCGTCGACCATCAGTTCCACGGCCCGGGGGCGGGTGTTGTAGTTGCTGGCCATGGTGAAGCCGTAGGCGCCGCAGGAGAGCACGGCCAAGACATCGCCTTCGGCCAGGGCCAGTTCGCGGTCCTTGCCCAGAAAGTCGCCGGTTTCGCAGATGGGGCCGACCACATCGTAGATCTTTCGCTCGCTGTCGTGCTCGGCCACCGGTTCGATGGCCTGCCAGGCGGAGTAGAGCGAGGGGCGCATCAGGTCGTTCATGGCCGCGTCGACCACGGCAAAATTTTTGTCCTCACTGTGCTTGAGGTACTCGACCCGGGTGAGCAAGACACCGGCGTTGCCGACGATGGAGCGCCCGGGCTCGAACAGCAATTCGAAGCGGCGCTCGCCCAGGGTCTCGGTGAGGGCGCGCATCAGCTCGGCTACCTCGGGTGGCTGTTCGTCGCGATAGCAGATGCCCAGGCCGCCTCCCAGGTCCAGATGCTCGATGGCAATGCCTTCGTTGGCGAGTTGATCAACCAGTGCCAGCACCCGCTTGAGGGCGTCGACAAAGGGCTCGATGCTGGTGAGCTGGGAGCCGATATGGCAGTCGAGGCCGACGACCTCCACATGCTCCATGGCGGCCGCCTGGCGGTAGACCTCCAGGGCCTCATCCACGGCCACGCCGAACTTGTTTTCCTTGAGGCCGGTGGAGATGTAGGGGTGGGTTTGTGCATCGACATCGGGATTGACGCGCAGGGACACCGGGGCCTTGCGGCCCAGCTCACCGGCCACGGCATTCAGGCGTCGCAGCTCGGCGCGGGACTCCACATTGAAGCAGCGAATGCCGGCCTCGAGCGCCCGTTGCATCTCTTCGCGGGTCTTGCCCACGCCGGAAAACACGACCTTGTCGGCCGAACCACCGGCGCGCAGCACGCGCTCGAGCTCGCCACCGGAGACGATGTCGAAGCCGGCGCCGAGCCGGGCCAATACACTCAGCACACCGAGGTTGGAGTTGGCCTTGACCGCGTAGCAGATCAAGTGGGGCCAGTCGCCCAGGGCCCGGTCGTAGTCCAGCCAGGCCTGTTCAATGGCGCGGCGCGAATAGACATAGGCGGGCGTGCCGTAATCGTCGGCGATGCGCTCGAGGGCGACGCCGTCAAAATACAGTTGTCCCTGGCGGTGTTCGATTACGGTTGCTGACACTGGGAGGGGTCCCTCTCACAATCGCTGGGTGGCAGATAGAGCTCGCCCTTGTTGCCGCAACCGCTCAACAGCAGCAGACTTGTGCACAAAACGGCGGAGAACAGTACAATAGAGCGCAATTTCACGGATTCCATCTGGTTTGTGCGGGTGATTATACGGGTAGAGATGGGCCTCTGCCCACCCGCGATTAAGGAGTGACACATGTCCGATACCCTTTACATCGCCGCTGGCGTGGCGGCTTTTCTTGGCCTGATTTTGGCCTGGCGCGGGTTGATCAATGTTTTTACCAGCGATTTGCACAAGTTCCGAGGACTGTTGCAGGGCTTGGTGTCTATATTGTTTTTTGGCTTTGCTGCGGCTGTATTGATCAGCGGCTTTAACCTTTCCGCCTACAAACAATTGGTAGGTGAGCAGGTGGTCGCAACCCTGGACTTTGAGCCCCTGCATGAACCCCAGCGTTACATTGCCACCTTGCGTATTCCCGGCGAGCCAACTCGGCGGCTGGAAGTGCGTGGCGATCAGTGGCAGATGGAAGCGCGCATTCTCAAATGGGACGATCGCGCCGCGCAGCTTGGTCTGAAACCGCTGTACCAGCTGGAGCGGCTCAATGGTCGCTATCAGTCGGCGCAGGAAGAGCGTGAGCGTAAGCGCACGGTCAACGATCTCTACCGGGAAAAGGGCATGGATGTCTGGGCACTGGCGCGGGAGTACGAACGCTACCTGCCCTTTGTCGACGCCGAGTACGGCTCGGCCACCTACCTGCCCATCATCGTCGGTGCCCAGTACGAAGTCCGCCTCACCCGCACCGGCCTGATCGCCCGCACCGTGGCCGAGTAACCCCGGTCCGTTTTGGTGATATAGCCACAGAGGCCACAGGCTTGTAGGTCGGGCTTCAACCCGACACCCGTGCCGGCTGCCGCCGGCGTGAATTTAATGCCGGGAATCACCCCGGCGGGGTGAGCCACTTTCTTTTCTCCAGCGAAAAGAAAGTAGCCAAAGAAAGCGCCGCCCGACCGCCGCGCACCGACTGCGTCGGTGTTCCCTTCGATGCTCGGTAAAAACGGGGCCTGCGGAACTCCCTCGTTTACCTGACGGTAAACTTCGCTCAAACACGTCCTCGGCCTTTTCCGTTTTTACCTTGCGCTTCTCGGCGCGGCCACGGGGAAGGGGCGGCTATTCCCTCCACGGTGACTGTAGGAGCCTGCCTGCAGGCGAACCGTTATCGAGGCTGACGCCTCGTTCGCGGGCAGGCCCGCTCCTACGTTGCCTTTGGTACGCGTGAGATTCCGGATAAGCGCTGCGCGCTTTCCGGAATAATGGGATGGACCCACCCACCTTACGATCGGCTTCAGGTGAGCCATAATCGATAGCGATTACTT
>JBNJGD010000022.1:0-28747 GCA_051747425.1 Pseudomonadota bacterium | reverse complement strand
GGATTCACTAGTGGATAGTCATAGAGACGCTTGGGCTCGGCCAATGACTCTTCCAGATGCCAAGCCTGATTTGCCTCTACCCCCTTGTAATGCTGTTTTGGATAGCCGGCCCTTGGCCATGTGACAACGACCTCTTTAATAGCGTTTATTTCTCCCAGCCCCGCATGGAGTGTCAGACTGTTTGCCCCGAAAGACCCCCCGGAGTTGATGGTGTGAAAAAAAGACTTTTTCTTTCCATCTGCGGTAACCACTTTTATCTCAACTTTGGCGCCAATCGCACTTCGGTTCGACTGTGTTCCTTCCAGCTTTAATTGAACCCACTGGTTATCGTTTTCAATGTGGTTTTCAAAGTACCGATTCCTGCTTTCGTCCGCTTCGTACCAACCGCCAAAACTGGCATAAATGTCCTGTCTTCCATCCCGATTGAGGTCAGTAAACGATATTCCGTGACCTTTATCCATTACCCCCAGGTTAAATTCCTGTGTCCGTTCAATAAATTGTTGCTCTGTTGAATCCCACGACAAGAGCCTGTTTGGAACCCACCGCTCAAGGTTGGGCTCACCCGTCCCCAGGAAGGCATCAAAATCACCATCGTTATCAATATCGCCAAAATTAGCGCCCATGACTGACATTGGGTATTTGTTTAAACCAACTTCCTTACTCACATTCTTAAACTGGCCATTCCCCTGATTTATAAACAGTTCACTGGCGGGGCTTTGTGGCTTTTCACCCAGAAAGGGAGCTATTTCAGCTTTCATGGGAACACGAAAATTAGCGATAAAAATATCATCTAATCCGTCATGATTAATATCCCAAACCCATGTCGGAAAGCTGAATATTGGGTTCCTTAACTCTTTATATTTACGAAATATTCGATTTCCATCGTCACCTTCAATATTTTCATAGATTATATTCTCGCCACCATAGACTGATAGCAATAGATCCGGATACTCATCCCCCACTAACTGTCCCCAGCTGGCACCTTTTACAAAGCCATAAGTATCCAGCCCCACCTCTTCACTCACCTCTTTAAATGTACCATTTCCCTGATTTTTAAATAAATGATTGGTATAGATGCTGGACGATCCAGCATCCAACTCCTCTTTCCCGCTGTGGCCCATACTCCATTTTGCCTGAGATTCGTAGCCAACAAACAAATCCAGATGCCCGTCTCCGTTATAATCTTGCCACTGAGCGACTTGTGTAGGGGCTTCAGTCCATAAGCCCGCCTTTTCTGTCACATCTACAAATCTTTTACCGTCTACATTTTTCAATAGCGAATCCGGCACTTCGCCTTTTGATAATAGCCAAGCATCTCTTGATATGTACAGATCCGTCCACCCATCATTGTTGTAATCCGCCTGTACTACATTGAGCCCTCCAGGCATCCCATCCAGGCCCATTTTTTCTGTTCTGTTCTCCCACTTGCCCGATACTTTCTTGCTGCCGACAAATATCTGAAGCTGCTCCTTAAAGCCATGGCTTGAGACAACAATATCCTGCATTTTGTCTCCATTGAGGTCTTCTGTAATAACACCCCCCGCCCGTGTTAAAACATCAATGCCAAATTCTTTACTCCGTTCATAGAGACCGGAGCCCTTTTCTTTACTACCGTAGTCATCACAAATCTTTGGGTCTTTATGCAATTTCTCTACATACTTTTCCAGCCATTGTGACGCCAGCTTTTGAGGGGACAATTGATTGTTGTTCGCCAGGTTTTTTAGCCGGTCGATGTTCTCTTTTGGTGCAATCCCTTTCTGACCACATACTTTCTGTGTTTCTGCCAACTCAATTCTTGCTGCCAGTAGATGTGTATTTATAACCAATGGCTTTCCCTCGGTGTTTTTTAGCTCTTTTAGTCGAGCCAACCTTTCCCTGGCTATCTCAAACTCTCCAGCTCGCGTCCATTCCTGTAATGCTTGCATTTCACGATGTAGCCAGGCCTTGCTGTCCCTGGAGTAGGGGTTATCGCTGAATCGTTCAGCCCTCTTCCGGTTTTCTGTGATGACAGTACAGACCTGGTCGTACCACTGAATGTGCTCTATGGTCCCATTTGGTACAGAATCGGTGAACTCTTTTGATGAACGATTAGTGCTCCAGTAATAACCCACGCTCATCGAGATTAACGCCATCAATGCTATTGCAGCCACAACCATGCGTTTCATCGTCATTCCTTTTGTCATCCATAACCAACACAACTCCACGAGCAATTTCATTGCTTCATGGAGAGCCAATAGCCCTTGTCTTTTTTTATTTGGCTCAGTTACTAGAGCCGAAGAGTGGATCTAATTCCCTGTAAGATCCTACTTTAACTGTATACGATCGTATACTAACCAAAGTCACATCACAGTAAAATGCCGGGTTCCTGAGCTTGTCTCATTATTCTACGGTAACCGACTTGGCAAGGTTTCGCGGCTGGTCGACATCCGTGCCCCGAAGTACTGCCACATAGTATGACAACAGTTGAAGGGGCAAGGTGTAGAGGAGGGGTTCGAGTTCATCGCTGCAGTGGGGCAGGTCGACAACCTCGATGCCGTCGCCGGATTCAAAACCGGCGTCCTTGTCGGCAAAGACCAGCAGGGTAGCGCCGCGGGCGCGCACTTCCTGCAGATTGGACTTGAGCTTTTCCAGCAGGGCGTTGTCGGGGGCCACGGCCACCACCGGCATACCCTCGTCCACCAGCGCCAGCGGACCGTGCTTGAGCTCACCCGCCGGATAGCCTTCGGCGTGGATATAGGAAATTTCCTTGAGCTTCAGTGCACCTTCAAGGGCAATGGGGAAGAGGGGGCCGCGACCCAGGAACAGGGTGTGGTGCTTGTCGACAAACTGCTCGGACAACTTGCGAATGCGCTCGCTCAAGCCCAGTACCTCATTGATCGTCTGCTCGATGCCATCGAGCTCTGAAAGGTCGGGCAGGGAGTTCGAACCGTGGTATTGGGCGAGGCCATCGGTAATCAGCAACAGGGCGGCCAGTTGCGTGGTAAAGGCCTTGGTCGATGCGACGCCGATCTCCGGCCCGGCCTGGGTGAGGAAGACAATATCCGACTCCCGGGTCAGGCTGCTCTCAGGCACATTGCAGATGGCGAGAAAGCCGCAGTAACCCAGGCCTCGCGCGTGGCGCAACGCCGCCAGGGTATCGGCGGTTTCCCCGGATTGCGAAATGGTCATGAAGAGGGTGCCCTGGGGCACCACCGTTTTGCGGTAGCGATACTCGCTGGCGACTTCCACCTGACAGGGCAGATTGGCGTAGGTCTCTATCCAGTATCGCGCCACCGCGGCGGCGTGGTAACTGGTGCCACAGGCGATAATATGAACGCCTTTGACGGACTCCAGCAACTCTGGCGCCCCCGGGCCCAGGGTGTTGACCAGGAAGCGACCGCCGGAGATTTTGGCGCGCACCGTCTCCGCCACAACGGCGGACTGCTCGTGGATTTCCTTTTCCATATAGTGGCGATAGTCGCCCTTTTCCACCGCATCTGCGCTGAGTTGCGACTGCTTTTCTTCGCGCTCTACCGGCCTACCAGCCGCATCGCTAATCTCTACAGCCGATTTGCGCACCACGGCAAAATCGCCTTCTTCGAGAAAAATAAAGCGCGATGTTACGGGCAACAGAGCCTGAACATCCGAGGCGATAAAGTGCTCGCCCACACCCAGTCCAATACACAGGGGGCTGCCCATGCGGGCGGTAATCAGCGTCTCCGGCTCGTCCTCACAGAGGATGCCAAGGGCGTAAGCGCCCTCAAGCTGCTCAACCGTGCGTCGACAGGCGGCGACAAAATCCCCGTCTTTGGCGTATTCGCTGTCGACCAATTGCGCGATCACCTCGGTGTCGGTTTGTGACTCAAAGTGACGACCTTCACTCTCGAGATCCGCTTTCAGTTGGGACCAGTTTTCGATGATGCCGTTGTGGACTACTGCGATTTTGCCCACGCTGTGGGGGTGGGCGTTTTCCACCGAGGGCGCACCGTGGGTGGCCCAGCGCGTGTGAGCGATCCCGATGTGGCCATCTATCGGCTCCGCCTCACAGACCGACTCCAGCTCCACGATCTTCCCCATCGCCCGGCGCCGCTGCAAGCCCGATGCACCCAGTGTCGCCAAGCCCGCAGAGTCGTAGCCGCGGTACTCCAGGCGGCGCAGTCCCTCTATCAGAATCGGTACGATATTGCGGTCGGTAACGCCGCCGACAATGCCACACATTACTTTTTCTCCGGTCGCTTCCAGTTGGAAACGGTCACTTGTTTGCCGCGCGCCACGGTCAGTTGGTCGTCAGGCGCGTCGCGGCTGATAGTAGAGCCGGCGCCCACAGTGGCACCAGTGCCAATGGTAACAGGCGCTACCAGGCTGCTGTTCGAGCCAATAAAGGCGTTGTCACCGATGACAGTCTTTGCCTTGTTGACCCCATCGTAGTTGCAGGTAATCGTACCGGCGCCAATATTAACCTCCTCGCCAACCTCGGCGTCGCCGATGTAGCTGAGGTGGTTGGCCTTGCTGCCCTTGCCCAGAGTGGACTTCTTGGTTTCCACAAAATTGCCCACCTTGCTGCCCTCGGCCAGCACTGTGCCCTCCCGCAGTCTCGCGTAGGGGCCGATGGTCACCTGACCGGCGGCCGCTGTTCGATCGATGCTGCTAAAGGCCTCGACCACGGTGCCACTGCCGAGGGTGCTCTGGCGTATATGGCAATAGGGGCCGACCTGCACACCGTCTTCCAGTGTCACCTCTCCCTCAAAAACGCAACCCACATCGATAAAAACATCGCGGCCCACCTGAAGCCGCCCACGCACATCAATGCGCTCCGGGTCGGCCAGAGTGGCACCGGTTTCCAGAAGATCCCGTGCAAGACAGCGTTGATAGTGGCGCTCCAGCGCCGCCAATTGCACCTTGTTGTTGACGCCCGCGACTTCCTGCTCGTCCCCGCAAACCACCGATTTCACACCCGTGCCATCATCGCTGGCCATGGCCACGAGATCGGTCAGGTAGTACTCGCCCTGGGCGTTGTCGTTGCTCAAACAGCCCAGCCAGTCGGTCAGACGAGAGCCGGGAATCGCCATGACTCCCGTGTTCACTTCATTGATTTGTTTCTGCTCTTCGCTAGCGTCCTTTTCCTCAACGATCGCCGTCACTTCACCTGCCTCGTTTTTAACAATCCGACCGTAACCGGCGGGATTTTCGGGCACCACGCTCAATACGGCCAGACTGCCCCGGGCCGCCTGGGCCAGTAGATCGTCGAGTGTCTCCTTGCGAATCAGAGGGACATCGCCATAGAGAACCAGCGTGACATCGGCGGGCTTCAACTCTGGCAACGCCTGTTGTACGGCGTGTCCGGTGCCCAACTGCTCGGCCTGCTCCGCCCAGTGCAAACCATCGTAAACGCTCATGGCTTCACGAACCCGGTCACCGCCGTGGCCGTAGACCACCACCACCTGCTGTGGCGACAGGGCCAGGGCGGTGTCGACGACATGACCCAGCATGGGCTTGCCGGCCAGCCGATGCAGCACCTTCGGGGTATCGGAATACATCCGCGAGCCCTTGCCGGCGGCCAGAATGACGATATTGCAGTTCATGTTCTCTCCTCTTGTGGCGCTATTGTGCCACAGTCCACGGCCTCAACTCAGAAACGAAAAAGCCGCTCGGGGAGCGGCCTTGTCGTCGGTCTTTCAATCGGGCGTTATCAGCGACGCAGCTTGCGCAGCAATTCCAGCTGTGCCGCCGCCACGGCCAATTCGGCCTGGGCGTGGGCCACATCCATATCGCTTTTGCGATTGGCCAGGGCCTGCTCGGCGCGCTGCTTGGCCTCGAGCGCGGCGGCTTCATCGATGTCGTGGGCGCGCAGTGCAGTATCGGCGAGTACCGTTACCACATTGGGCTGGACTTCGAGAAAACCGCCGGAGACAAAAATATTCTCGTCTTCCTGACCATCGCGCTTGATGCGAATTTCACCCGGCTTGAGACGAGTGAGCAGGGGAGCGTGCTTGGGCTTGATACCCAGCTCGCCCTGATCACCGGGCGCCACCAACATGCTGACCTCTCCCGAGAAGAGCTCGTTTTCCGCGCTGACAATGTTCACTTGTATCGTTGACATAGATCAACCTTTGTCGTCAGGGCGAGCCGAAGCCCGCCCAATTCAATTACATGTCTTTCGCTTTCTCGACGGCTTCATCGATGCTGCCGCACATGTAGAAGGCCTGCTCAGGCATGTGGTCGTACTCACCGTTGACGATGCCCTGGAAGCCGCGAATGGTTTCGCTTAGAGACACATACTTGCCCGGAGCACCGGTAAAGACTTCCGCAACATGGAAAGGTTGTGACAGGAAGCGCTGAATCTTCCGCGCCCGGGCCACAGTCTGCTTGTCTTCTTCAGATAGCTCGTCCATACCCAGAATGGCGATAATGTCCTTGAGTTCCTTGTAGCGCTGAAGCGTGCCCTGAACGGCGCGGGCAATCTCGTAGTGCTCGTCACCAACGACCAGCGGATCGAGCTGGCGAGAGGTCGAATCCAGGGGATCCACCGCCGGATAGATACCCAGCTCGGCAATGCTCCGGTTGAGTACGACCGTTGCGTCCAGGTGGGCAAAAGTGGTCGCCGGAGAGGGGTCAGTCAAGTCATCCGCCGGTACATAGACTGCCTGTACCGAGGTAATGGAACCGGTCTTGGTCGAGGTAATGCGCTCCTGGAGCACACCCATCTCTTCAGCCAGCGTCGGCTGGTAACCCACCGCCGAGGGCATGCGGCCGAGCAGTGCGGACACCTCGGTACCAGCCAGCGTGTAGCGGTAGATGTTGTCGACAAAGAGCAGTACATCGCGGCCCTCGTCGCGGAAGAACTCGGCCATGGTCAGGCCGGTCAAGGCGACGCGCAGGCGGTTGCCCGGCGGCTCGTTCATCTGGCCATATACCAGCGCCACCTTGTCGAGAACATTGGAGTCCTTCATCTCGTGGTAGAAGTCGTTACCTTCACGAGTCCGCTCACCCACGCCGGCGAACACGGAGAAACCGCTGTGCTCTTTGGCGATGTTGTTGATGAGCTCCATCATGTTCACGGTCTTGCCTACACCGGCACCGCCGAAGAGGCCTACCTTGCCACCCTTGGCGAAGGGGCAGAGCAGGTCGATCACCTTGATGCCCGTCTCCAGCAGCTCGGAGCTGGCCGACTGGTCTTCGTAGCTGGGGGCTTCCTGGTGAATGGCGCGCGTTTCGTCACTCTTGACATCACCCGCGTGGTCGATGGGCTCGCCGAGCACATTCATGATGCGCCCCAGTGTGCCCTGACCCACCGGAACCGAAATCGCGCTGCCGGTGTTTTCAACACCGACGCCGCGGCTCAGGCCCTCTGAAACGCCCATGGCGATAGTGCGGACGACGCCGTCACCCAGCTGACCCTGAACTTCCAGCGTCAGGCCGGATTCTGTCTTGAGTGCGTCATACACCTTTGGCACGGAGCCGCGGGGAAACTCAACGTCTACTACCGCGCCGATCACTTGGACAATGGTTCCAGTGCTCATCGTATGTTCCTCTTAGTCTTGAAGCTCAAACTTGTTTAACTCGTTACACCGCTGCGGCGCCGCCGACAATCTCGGACAGCTCTTGGGTAATCGCCGCTTGACGGGCCTTGTTGTATTCCAGGTTCAACGAACGGATCATATCGCCTGCATTGTCTGTCGCCGCCTTCATCGCAATCATGCGAGCGGACATCTCGCAGGCGACATTATCGACCACGGCCTGATATACCTGCGACTCCACATAGCGCTTGAGGATGCCATCCAGCAATTCCTCGGCTGCGGGCTCGTAGATGTAATCCCAGCTGTGACTGGTCTCCAGTTCGTCTTCTCCCAAAGAGGCATCGGCGGGCAGCAACTGAATCTGCTTGGGCTTCTGCGTCATGGTATTCACGAATTCGTTCTGGATGATAAACAACCGATCGATATCGCCGTTTTCATAGGCTGTCAGCGCGCCACTCACGGCACCGAGGATATCGGTGAGGTGAGGGGAGTCGCCCAGACCCTCGACATGACCGGCAATGTTGCCAAAGCGGCGGAAGAAGGCACTGGCCTTTTTGCCAATGGTGGTCAACTCAACCTCGGCACCCTGATCCTGCCACTCTTTCATGGTTTTGATCACTTGTTTAAACAAGTTCACATTGAGACCACCGCACAGGCCGCGATCCGTTGAAACCACAACAATACCGACCTTCTTCACGGTGTCGCGGGGCAGCACATAGGGGTGCTGATATTCGGGGTTGGCCTCGCTCAAGTGACCGATCACCTGGCGCATTTTTTCAGCGTAGGGGCGTGATGCCAGCATCCGCTCCTGGGCTTTACGCATCTTGCTCGCCGCCACCATTTCCATGGCTTTGGTGATTTTCTGCGTATTTTTAACGCTGCCAATTTTGGCTTTGATCTCTTTGGAGCCAGCCATATGCGCTACCTACCTCGCCTTACCAGGCGCCGTTGGTTTTGAAGTCTTCTACCACTTTCTTGAGACCGCTCTGGATCTCATCGTCGTAGCTGCCTGTCTCGTTGATCTGGTTACGCAGATCACTCGCCGTAGAGGCAAAGTGGTCGAGCAGACCCTTTTCAAAGGCCAGGATCTTTTCCAGGTCGATGTCGTCCATAAAGCCCTGTTCAATGGCAAACAGGGACAGAGCCATATCGGCCACGGACATCGGCGAGTACTGAAGCTGCTTCATCAACTCGGTGACTCGCTGGCCGCGCTCAAGCTGGGCGCGCGTAGCTTCGTCCAGGTCGGAGGCAAACTGGGCAAAGGCCGCCAGCTCGCGGTATTGGGCCAGCGCCAGGCGAATACCGCCGCCCAACTTCTTGATGATTTTGGTCTGGGCCGAACCACCCACGCGGGACACCGAAAGACCGGCGTTGATCGCCGGGCGAATGCCCGAGTTGAACAGGTCGGTCTCGAGGAAAATCTGGCCATCGGTGATCGAAATCACATTAGTAGGCACGAAGGCCGACACATCGCCCGCCTGGGTTTCAATGATGGGCAGGGCCGTCAGCGAACCGGTCTTGCCCTTCACCTCGCCATTGGTCAGACGCTCCACTTCTTCGGCGTTGATCCGCGAGGCGCGCTCGAGCAGGCGAGAGTGGATATAGAAAACATCACCGGGATAGGCTTCACGGCCCGGGGGACGACGCAGCAATAGTGAAACCTGGCGATAGGCAACGGCCTGCTTGGACAGATCATCGAAAACGATCAGGGCGTCTTCGCCGCGATCGCGGAAATATTCGCCCATGGCACAGCCGGTGTAGGCCGAGATGAACTGCATCACGGCGGGATCGGCGGCGCCGGCGGCAACCACGATGGTGTGATCCATGGCGCCGTGCTCTTCGAGCTTGCGCACCACATTGGCAATCGAGGATTGCTTCTGACCGATGGCGACATAGATACACTTAACGCCAGTGTCTTTCTGGTTGATGATGGCATCGATGGCCACCGCCGTTTTACCGGTCTGGCGATCGCCAATGATCAGCTCGCGCTGACCGCGGCCAATCGGCACCATGGCGTCAATGGACTTGATGCCGGTCTGCACGGGCTGGTCGACGCCCTGACGCTCGATGACACCGGGGGCCACTTTTTCAATTGGAGACAGTGTGTCGGTGTCGATCGGGCCCTTGCCGTCGATGGATTCGCCCAGTGCGTTGACCACGCGGCCGAGCAGGGCTTCGCCCACCGGCACTTCGAGAATGCGCCCTGTGCAGCGAGCCACATCGCCTTCGGCGAGGTGCTCGGCATGGCCCAAAACCACGGCGCCGACAGAGTCGCGCTCCAGGTTGAGTGCCAGTGCGTAGGTGTCGCCGGGCAGTTCGATCATTTCGCCCTGCATGGCTTCGGCCAGCCCGTGAATGCGGACGATGCCGTCGTTCAGGCTGACGATCGTGCCTTCGCTGCGTGCCTGATTGTCCGCTTCGAAATTCTCGATGCGCTGTTTGATCAGGTCACTGATTTCTGATGGGTTCAGTTGCATGTCTTCTCCTGTGGCCAGTTGGCCTGGGGTCTATCTTATTTCACCAATTGCGCGGCCAGCTGGGCAACGCGCGTTCTGACGGAGCCGTCGATTACCAAATCACCAGCGCGGATGACGATGCCGCCCAGCAGGTCGGCGTCGGTATCGCACTCCAGGGTAATCGTCTTGCCGAGCTTCTCGCCCAGTGCCTTCTTGATCGCGTCTTTCTGCGGGTCGGTGACATCGAATGCGCTGTCTACATGCGCCTCGAGAATACCCTGAGCGTCATCGCTCAACTCGCGGAAGATATCTGCCACGGCGGGCAGCAGTGTCAGGCGACGATTGTCGGCCATGACGCGAACCAGGTTGGCCCCGCTGTCATTAATATACCCTTCGCACAATTTGACGAAGGCTTCTGCGCGCTCATCATTTCGCATCCTGGGCGATGTCAACAGGGACTGAACTCGAGGCTCGGCGGCAACGGCGGCCAAAAAAGCCAGTTGCTCATTCCAGGCCTCGTAGCTCTCGTCCTTGCGCGCGAGCTCAAACAGGGCTCGTGCGTAAGGTCTGGCAGCTGTGGTGATTTCAGACATTTAACTCAGCTCTATATCTGTCGGCTATAACTGCGCTACAAACTTGTCGAGCACATCCTGGTGGGTCTTGCTGTCGACCTCTCGCTCAAGCACCTTTTCGGCACCGGCGATGGCAATGCTGACCACCTGACCGCGCAAGTCCTGCTTGGCCTTGATTTTCTCGGCCTCGATTTCAGCTTGTGCACTGTCTTTGATGCGCTGGGCCTCGGCCGTAGCCGTGCTTTTGGCCTCTTCGACAATCTCGTTGCCGCGCTTCTGTGCTTGAGCGACGATTTCCCCGGCCTGGCTACGCGCCTCGGCAATCAAGCGGTCGACTTCGGCTTTCGCCTCTTCCTGCGCTTTCTCACCTTGTTCGGCGGCAGCCAGTCCCTCGGCAATCTTCTGACGGCGTTCTTCCATGGCCTGCATGATCGGCGGCCATACAAATTTCATGGTGAACGCGACGAAGATTGCAAAGGCAATCATCTGGCCCAGTAGTGTTGCTGTAATGCTCACGATATCCTCCTAGAACGAGGGTACTTTTCAGTTTGCCGGATAACGCTTAGCCCAGTTGGCCAAGAAGGGGGTTGGCAAACAGAATCAGAGCACACAGACCGATAACGATAATCGGGATCGCGTCGACCAGGCCGGCTACGATAAAGAACTTGCCTTGCAGCTCGGAAATCAGCTCGGGCTGACGGGCAGAGCTTTCGATGAACTTGCCACCGAGCATGGCCAGGCCAATCGCAGCGCCAAGAGCGGCAAAAGCCATGGCGATGCCGACGGCGATAGCAGAGTTAGACAGAATAGCTTCCATTGTTGCCTCCAATTATTAAAGCAATGTTGTTGCGGTTAAAAAACGAAACCTTTTTGCCGGAACCCCCTTAGTGGGAGTCCTCGGCCATGTTGATGTACACCAGCGTCAGCACCATGAAGATATAAGCCTGCAGGGGAATAACGATGATGTGGAAAATGGCCCACGGCACGCTCAGGAACCACTGGGCTCCCCACGGCAGCAATGCGATGAGCAGGAAAATCATTTCAGCGGCGTAGAGGTTGCCGAAAAGCCGCAAGGCCAGAGAAATCGGCTTGGCAATTTCCTCGACAACGCGAAGTATCAAGTTGGCCGGGAAAAAAGCCGGACCGAAAGGTGCGGAAAACATTTCCTTGATGGTTCCGCCGAAGCCCTTGGACTTCAGATTGTAGAAAATGATCAGCAGGAAAACGCTGATAGACAGACCAAATGTGGCACTGAGGTCTGTTGAAGGTACGACCTTGGTGTACTCCAGATGGAACACATTGTGCGCCACCCAGGGCAACAGATCGACCGGGATGATGTCCATCAGGTTCCACAGGAACACCCACAGCAGAATGGTCAGGGCGATGGGGCGAACCATCTTGCTGTTGCCGTGGTAAATATCGTTGGCCTGCTGATCGACAAAGTCGACCAGAATCTCGGCGAGATTGAGCATAAAGCCGTTGGGCACGCCCGCTGTAGCCCTCTTGGCCATGCGCCACATAATAAAGCAGAACAATACGCCGAGGGCAAAGGAGACGAACAGTGTGTCGAGGTTGAGCGTCCAAAAGCCGCCGTTTGTACAATCCCCAATCAGCAAGCCACCGTCTTCAGCCTGGCACATGCCCAGGTTGGTAAGGTGGTGATTGAGATAACCGGTAGGGGTCAGTTCGCCGCCTGAAGCCATGTAATCGCTACCTGTTTGGGTTAAACATTAAAATCAGCCAATAGGCACACTGTGTTGCCATAAAGGTGAGAATCAGTGGCGCCGCCGACAAATCCCACACTTTCAACGCGATGTACAACATCGCAATTACCAGGGCGTATTTGGATAGCTGCGTTGCCATCATGCCCTTTACTGCGTAGCCCTCACCCAGTCTGATGACTTTGGGAAAAAAGCGTAGTGCGTAATAGGCGCTGGTAACGATGCCTGTTAAACCGCCAAATGCGGCCGGCGCCAGTCCCTGCTGTCCCTTCAGGGCAAAGCTGACGGCCATGGCCACCAGCGTAATGATCACTTGCAACACCAACAGCCGGGCCACAATGATTGCGTTGCGTTTGCCACTCGCTGTCATGCTGATCTCGCTCGTTGTAAACAAGGCCCCGAAAGTGTCTTCCGGAGCCTCTCAAGCGGCGCGAATTATATAGACATTTGTCGCCACTGGCAACGCAGGCAGCCGTGCACGCCCTTCAAGCCATTTTCCACTATCTGTAGTGTGTTGCTACTGTCTTTGCTACTACAAATAGTGCTTCGTCCTATTTGAACGGGCTTTTTTCAAACGCCTCAGGCTTAAAATAACCCGCTGTTGGCGCTTTGCGTCGCCAAATCCCAATGCTCGGGCGTAGTTGCCGCTACTTGATGTGCTTGAGGATTCCCTCGAGTTCGTCGAGGCTATTGTATTGAATCACCAGTTTGCCCTTGCCGGATTGGGCGTGTTGCAGAGAGACATTGGCCGACAGCGTATCCGCCAGATCCTGCTCCAGACGCCGAATATTGGGGTCGCTGCTTTTACCTGGACTCTTGCTCTTGTTGCCGGCATCGCCACCCAGCAGCTGTTTGACTCGCTGCTCCGTGGCGCGCACCGAGAGTTTTTTGCTGACGATTTCCCGGGCCAGCTTGAGTTGCTGGGCCGAGTTCAGTGACAACAGGCTGCGCGCGTGGCCCATGCTCAGCTGGCCGCGATCGACCATTTGCTTGACCTCGTCGCTGAGCTCGAGCAGGCGCAGCAAGTTGGTCACCGAGGCGCGGGCCCGGCCCACCGCCTGGGAGACCTCGCCGTGGGTCAGCTCAAACTCGTCAATTAAACGCTGCAGGGCCTGGGCCTCCTCCAGCGGGTTGAGGTTCTCCCGCTGGATGTTTTCGATCAGCGCAGCGGCGGCCGCGGCCTGGTCATCAAGGCGTTTAATAACCGCCGGAATTTCCTCGAGGCCCGCCAGCTGAGTGGCCCGCCAGCGGCGCTCACCGGCAATGATTTCGTAGCGCTGACCCACCGGGCGAACAACAATCGGCTGAAGCACGCCCTGTTCGCGAATGGAGTCGGCGAGCTCCTCCAGTGCCTCGGCGTCGAAGTGGCGACGGGGCTGGTAGGTGCCGCGGTCGACCTTGTCGATGGGCAGCGACTTGAGCTGATCTCCGGCGGTTTCATCGACGACCGGTTCGCCCGTCGGGTCTTTTTGTGCGGCGCGGCTGCCGGACAGCAAACTGTCCATGCCGCGGCCGAGTCCAGGTCTTTTTCCTGCCATAATTTACAAGCTCAGTGCTTCCTGTTTGTCGTTGCTGCGCTGGCGCGACTGGGCGTCCTTGCGCAGAATTTCTCCCGCCAGAGCCAGATAGGCCAGGGCGCCGCGGGAGGTCTTGTCGTACTGCAGTGCCGGCAGGCCGTGGGAAGGTGCTTCGGCCAGTCGAACATTGCGCGGAATAATGGTTCGGTAGAGCTTGTCGCCAAAATAGTTGGTCAACTCGTTGGAGACATCTACGGCCAGGTTATTGCGCGGGTCGTACATGGTTCTCAGTACGCCCTCGATCTCCAGTCCCGGGTTGACCGTCTCCGCTACATTCTCAATGGTTTGCATCAATGCCGTCAGGCCCTCCAGGGCGAAGTACTCGCACTGCATGGGAATGATAATCCCCGAGGCTGCGACCAGCGCGTTGAGAGTGAGCATATTGAGGGAAGGCGGGCAGTCGACGATGACATACTCGTAGTCGGCCTCGATTTTCTTGAGCTGGTTTTTCAGTCGCTGTTCCCGGGCCAGCTCGTTGACCAGACTGACCTCGGCGGCGGTCAAATCGCCATTGGCGCCGAGCACATCAAAGCCGGCGGTTTCCGATGGCACAATCGCATCGCGAATATCGCACTCGTTGAGCAGTACTTCACAGGCCGTATTTTCCAGGCTGTGCTTGTCGACGCCCGAGGCCATGGTGGCATTGCCCTGGGGATCCATATCAACCAGCAGCACGCGGCGCTTGGTCGCCGCCAGCGAGGCGGCCAGGTTAACCGCCGTCGTGGTTTTACCCACACCGCCCTTCTGGTTGGCCGTGGCGATCACTTTGTGAAAATTGTTTACCGCTGACATGGTTTACTCTCTTTCCTGAGCCTCTCGGCCGGCCTCGTTGGCGGGTGCGAAGCGTAGCAGAAATCGTTGCCCCTCGACGCCGGGAACGCGAATATCAAAACGCTGCACATCTTCAATTTGGCCCTCGAGGGCAGCCAGCTCGCGCTCGACCCTGGGACCCTTCATGGCGGCTATTCTACCGCCCGGGGCGAGCAAATGTCGGGACAAATCAAACATCGTCGACAACTCACTGAACGCCCGGCTGGTAATCGTATCAAAGCCGGCCCCGGCGTTCAGGTCTTCAATGCGGCACTGCCTGACCTCGACATTGGCCAGCCCCAGCTCGCGAACCGCAGCCTCGACAAAGCGGGTCTTCTTGCCATTGCTGTCCACCAGGGTGAACTGCCACCGGGGAAAGGCAATGGCCAGCGGAATGCCTGGAAGACCGGCCCCTGTACCCACATCGAGAATGCGCGGTCCCTCCAGGTATGGAGCAATGGCCAGACTGTCGAGCAAGTGCTGGGCCACCATTCGGTCCATTTGACGCACCGCCGTCAGATTGTAGGCCCGGTTCCACTTCTCCAGGAGAGCCAGATACTGCAACCAGGCGGTCTGTTTGGCTTCATCCAGCCACCACGGCGTCGCGCCGCCGCACAGCTCCAGTGCCCGCAGGCCATCGCTCAACTGTCGCTGAAGTGACACTGATGGCTCAGGCACTGCGCGGCAGCGAGCGACGCTTGAGGTGAACCCTGAGCAGGGAAATCGCCGCCGGGGTCACTCCCGGAATGCGTCCCGCCTGACCCAGGGTTTGCGGGCGGTGCTCAGCCAGCTTGATGGCCACCTCTTTGGATAGCCCTCGAATGGCCTCATAATCGATGTCATCGTGCAGGGGCGTGTTCTCCTGGGCGCGATTGCGGGCGATATCCGCCTCGGCCCGCGCCAGATAGCCGGCGTATTTGATCTGGGTTTCCACCTGTTCCGCCACCGCCCGGTCGCTTTCCCCCGGGCCTACACCTTCCAGGGCAACGAGCTGTTGGTAGTCCATTTCGGGGCGCTTGAGCAGATCGGCCGCCGTGGCCTCCTTGCTCATGGTCTTGCCACCGCGCTCCGCAAACTGCTTGCCCGCCGGCGAACCGGGTTGCACCCAGGTCGACTCGAGGCGAGACTTTTCCCGCTCCACGGCCTCGCGCTTGTCACAGAAGGCGCGCCAGCGATCGTCGCCCACCAACCCCATCTGCCGGCCGAGCTCGGTCAGGCGCAGGTCGGCGTTGTCCTCGCGCAGCAGCAGGCGGTGTTCCGCACGCGAAGTGAACATGCGATAGGGCTCCTTGGTGCCACGGGTAATCAGGTCATCGATGAGGACACCGATATAGCCCTGATCGCGACCAATTTGCAGGGGCGATTCATCCCGCGAGCGGCGGCTGGCGTTGATACCGGCCACCAACCCCTGGGCCGCCGCCTCTTCGTAACCGGTAGTGCCGTTGATCTGGCCGGCAAAGTACAGGTTATCGATAAAGCGGGTCTCGAGACTGTTGCGCAAATCCCTTGGGTCAAAGTAGTCGTATTCAATGGCGTAACCAGGCCGCGTGATATGCGCGTTCTCAAAACCGTCGATGGATCGCACCAGTGCCAGCTGGGTTTCGAAGGCCAGGCTGGTGGATATCCCGTTGGGATAGAGTTCGTGGGTATTGAGCCCCTCGGGCTCGATAAAAATCTGGTGCCGGTCCTTGTCGGCAAAACGCATGATTTTATCTTCGATAGACGGGCAATAGCGCGGACCGACCCCCTCGATGACACCACTGTACATGGGCGATTCAGCCAGGCCCTCTTGAATAATCTCGTGGGTGCGCTCGTTGGTATAGGTAATGTGGCAGGGCACCTGCTCGGGGTGATCCTCCGGCTTGCCCATGAAGGAAAACACCGGCACCGGATCGTCCCCGGCTTGAGTTTCCAGCCGGGAGAAGTCTACCGAGCGGGCATCCAGTCGCGGGGGGGTTCCGGTTTTCAGCCGGCCCACGCGGAAGGGCAGGGCACGCAGCCGCTGCGCCAGGGCATTGGACGGCGGGTCGCCGGCGCGCCCCCCCTCACTCTGCTGCAAACCAATGTGAATGCGACCGCCGAGAAAAGTACCCACTGTGAGCACGACCGTCTCGCTGCGGAAACAGAGACCGCTCTGGGTTTTGACGCCCGCCACGCGACCGCCCTCGACAATCAGATCGTCGGCCGCCTGCTGAAAGAGGTACAAATTTTCCTGGTGTTCCAGAATCTGGCGTATGGCCGCCTTGTAGAGTACGCGGTCGGCCTGGGCGCGGGTGGCGCGCACCGCCGGCCCCTTCCTGGAATTGAGGGTGCGGAACTGGATGCCGCCGCGATCGGCGGCCAGTCCCATGGCGCCACCGAGGGCGTCAATTTCCTTGACCAGGTGGCCCTTGCCGATGCCGCCGATGGCCGGATTGCAACTCATCTGACCCAGAGTTTCGATATTGTGGGTCAACAGCAACACACGCCCACCGCTCCGCGCCGCGGCCAGGGCGGCCTCGGTGCCGGCGTGGCCGCCGCCAATCACAATGACATCGAATCGGTCGGGATAGTCCATGGAAATCTCAAAATGCTCGGGTAACCGGGCATTTTAGATCCTGGTCGCCCCCGCGGGCAATGCGTTCAGTGCTCGTTTAGAGCATTTGCTCCACTACCAGCCCCAAACCTTGGCTGTCAGCAAATCAACGGGGTCGTAACGGGCGGGCTCAAAGGGCTCAATCGTCGCATCGTCATCAAACTCCCAATTTCGGCTCAATTTCTCCGCCACTTCTTCATTGCCGACAAAGTACTCCTGAATCAGGTTTTGCACATAAGGTGGCAAATTACTGCGGACGGTGATTCCCGGTTTGGGAAAATCCGGTGATTGGTCGACGATGCGGAAGCCCTGACTCTGGGAAACCCGGTCGGTACGAATGATGGCCGCTTCACAAAGCCCATCGACCATGGCTTCGAGTGCCTCTTCACCACTTTCCCTTTGAATAATTCGCGGCTGCAACACGGGGTTGTTAAATTGACTGAGAAAATACACGGTGCCAATGGCAGGAGAGTTGCGACTGCAAATCTCCACATTGTTGAAATCTTCCAGGCGGCTCCTCTTTGAATCCCGGGCCGTCACCAGCGAGTAGCTCTCCGTACCGGTTAATTGCGCCAGGCCCTTGTGGCCGAGGTTGATGGCCTGGACACGCCAGGCAATAAAGTGGGGACCATCAATCACCAAATCGAAATCGCCCTGGCGCATTCGCTTGCTGAAGGTGAGCCAGTCCCCGGAGTAATCCAGTCGCACCTCTTCGTCCAGTATCTCCGTCAACTCATCGGCGACGGGTTGGTAGAGAGCCCGGTATTCTGCTTCATCCAGGCCTGGTGAAATGGACATGACAATGAGCGCTTTGGCATTAAGCGACACGGTCAACATGGCTGTCAGTAATATCGTTTTTTTCATTTCTATTGGCCCTTGCTATTATCAAGTGAGGCTACCACCCCCAAAGTACACCCTGAAGCATGTTTTCCAAAGACTCCAGTTCGCCCGTTTTTACAGGTATGTAGCGTTTTTCCTCTTGCGGCGCAAAGGTGGTGAAAATCTCGTCCGAACCTTTGGGACTCATTTCATCGGTCAGCGCCTTTTCCAGCTCTTGCCTCAGCGAGGCCGGATGTTTTTTGGTAATGGTCAGTACCAGATTGGGTATCGGATTGCTGGTCCACAACAATTTGATCTCCTGCTGATCGTTACTATTTACCACTTCGCTTTCGTAAAAATATTGCGACAGCACCGCCGCATCGCACTCACCGCCTTTGAATTTTTCAAAGACATCGGCAAAACGCCCCTGTGACTCAACCATAACAGGCTGGCGAACGGGGTTTGTGAATTGGGATAACACGACCATGGTTGAAAGGCTCGGCGAGGGCTGGGCACAGATTTGCCGACTCAACAAATCGGCCAGTCCCAGCGCCGGGCTGTCACTCGGAGCTACCACCACATAACGGTTTTCCCCCGGCAACCTGGCTACCGCCTCGTGAAACAGGTTTTGCGGCAACATGCGCCAGGCGGCAAAATGAGCCTGATCAAAAATCAGGTCGTAGCGCCCGGTGCGCATCAGTTTGGCGTATTGCAGCCAGTCATCGGGGTGCTCGTAGATCACCTCTTGATCGACGACTTCGCCCAGGGCGTTGGCAAAGGGCTGGTAGAGATCCTCGGAAGCCTGGCGATCAAACAGCGGTGCCGCAGTCAGCAACAATTGCGCTTGCAGGGGCATGGCGAGCATCAGAACCGCCAAAAGCAGCACAAATTTAGTGGCGTACTTCATTGAATCCCCCCTGTTTCTTGTCTTTATATATATCGTGGCCGAGTCGGGCCCAGTGGTCTTTAATTTATTCCGATCCTTAATACATAGCAGAGTTCGGTATGGCTTCGCCATTCATTTTGTCAATTGACGGCTGGCAAACCTACCAACGGTCTATTTCCCGATACAAAAGCGGGAAAAAATCTCGCCCAACAGGTCGTCTGCACTAAATTCTCCGGTGATTCGGGACAATTCCTCCTGGGCCACACGCAATTCGTCGGCGGCGAGTTCTCCGGCACCGGCCTCCAGCTGTCCGGCCGCGGCTTCAATCGACTGATGGGCACTGTCCAGGGCGTCGACATGGCGCTGCCGTGCGGTGAAAAGGCTCTCCGTGTCACGCTCAAAGCCCATGCACTGGCGAAGATGCTCTGCCAGATCGTTCACGCCGTCTCCGCGCACCGCACTGAGGTACAGGTTGTGGTGCTCCGGGAATTCGATCGGTGTTTCCCGAGCCAAATCCATCTTGTTCCACACCACATCGTAGTCCACACCGCGCTTGTCGAGATCGCGGGCGATCCTGGCGTCCTCCTCGTCAAATCCCCATTGTGCATCGATCAAAAGCAAAACGCGGTCGGCATCGTCTACCGCCGACCAGGCGCGTTTTACCCCCTCCACCTCCACCACATCCTCGGTCTCGCGAACGCCCGCTGTATCGACCACATTGAGAGGCAGTCCGTCCAGGTGAATCTGCTGCTGCAGTATGTCCCTTGTGGTACCGGCAATATCGGTGACAATTGCCGCCTCATTACCCGACAAGGCATTGAGAAGACTCGATTTTCCGGCGTTGGGGCGGCCCAGAATCACCACATTCATGCCCTCGCGCAGCAGCCGGCCGAGTCGAACCGACTGGCGCACCGCCGCCATGTCTTTTTGCAATTTTTGCATCCGCCGCGTCAGCTGCTGATCGGAGAGGAAGTCGATTTCCTCCTCGGGGAAGTCGAGCGCGGCCTCAATATACATGCGTATCTGAATCAGCGACTCGAGCAGGGCGAAGATCGTTTCGGAAAAGCGCCCCTGGAGTGATCGGGTCGCGGCGCGGGCGGACTCTTCCGTAGTGCTCTCGATCAGGTCAGCCACCGCCTCGGCCTGGGCCAGATCCAGCTTGTCATTGAGAAAGGCTCGCTCGGTAAATTCACCGGGGTTGGCCAACCGTGCACCGTGGTCCATCGCCGCCTTGAGAAGTAAATTCAGAACCACCGGGCCACCGTGAGCCTGCAACTCAAAGACATCCTCACCGGTGTAGGAATGGGGGGCGGCAAAATACAGGGCGATGCCGGCATCCAGCACTTCGCCCGCTTCATCGACAAAATCGGTGTAGTGGGCGTAGCGGGGCCGGATTTGAGTGCAACGACAGAGCTTGCCGCCAATATTGGCGGCCTCGGGCCCGGACAAGCGGACGATACCAACGCCGCCTTTGCCCGGAGCAGTGGCAATGGCGGCAATGGTGTCGCGCGAGGTCAATTCCATATCCGCTGCGCCCGGAAGCCTAGCCCTTGCCTTTTTCCGCTTCCAGCTGCCGGGTAATCCACCACTGCTGAATGATCGACAAGGTGTTGTTGGTTACCCAGTAAAGCACCAGACCCGACGGGAAGAAGGCGAAGAAAGCGGTGAAAACCACCGGCATCATCATGAATACCTTGGCCTGCACCGGGTCGGGCGGAGTCGGGTTCAATTTCTGCTGGAGGTACATGGTCAGGCCCATGATCAGCGGCAGAACATAGAAGGGATCCTTGGTCGACAGGTCGTTTATCCACAAGATAAAGGGCGCCTGGCGCAGCTCTACCGATTCCAGCAAGGCCCAGTAAAGGGCAATAAACACCGGGATTTGTATCAGCATGGGCAGGCAACTGCCCACGGGGTTGATCTTCTCCGTCTTGTAGAGATTCATCATCTCCTGGGACAGGCGCTGGCGATCGTCGGCGTAACGCTCGCGAATCTGCTGCAGCTTGGGCGCCACCTGGCGCATTTTCGCCATGGAGCGATAGCTGGCCTGGGACAGCGGGAAGAACACCAGTTTGATCAGCGCCGTCAGGAGAATAATCGCCCAACCCCAGTTGCCCACCCAACCGTGAAGCCAGTCGAGCACAGTGAATAGGGGCTTGGAAATGACGGTCAGATAACCGTAATCGACGGTCAATTCGAGCCCCTCGGCCACGCCTTCCATGCGATCCTGGAGCTTCGGTCCGACAAAAACATCCGTACTTCGGGTGACGGTTTCACCGGCGGGCACGCGAATGGCCGAAGAGGTCAGCCCCAGGACATAGCGCTCACCCATGGGACTGTCGACACCACGGCTGTAATAGTGGTTCACCTCATCTTTCTTTGGCACCAGCGCGGTGAGGAAGTAGTGCTGAATCATGGCCGCCCAGCCCTGATCAAACTGCTGGTTGACCGGCGATTCCACCATGTCGTCGTAATCGACCTTTTGGTATTTGTCTTCCTGGTTGTAGATGACGCCACCGGTGTAGGTCACTAGAAACGGGGAGCCATTTTCATCGTATTCAGCGCGTTGAAGCTGTCGATACTGGTGGCCACTCCACTCACCGTCACCCAGATTTTCGATCTGGTAACTCAGGTCAAAGAGGTAGCGGTTTTTATAGAAGGTATAGCGTTTGGTAACGCGCAGATTGTCACTTTCCCAGACCAGGGGCACCGTGACACTGTCTCCCGTCAGCCGATACTCGGTCTGCTCTGCGCTGAATTCGGCGTGGTGATCCGGCGCCGGTTGATCATCGCCCGAGAGCAAGCCCGACTGAATGACAAAAAAGCGATCGGCGCGGTCGCTTTGCAGTTGAATGGTTCGGTCGCTCTTCAGACTCTCGGTGTATTCGACCAGGTTGGAGCGAACCAGACTGCCGCCGCGGGTTGCGATTTCAATATCCAGAACATCGGTTTTCACCCGTACGGTCTGGCTATTGGAGCCTTCGGGCTTTTCTGCCTCGTCCGGGGCAACAGACTGAGTGTCCGTTGAATTGGTCCGGGGCGGCCGGCCGGGAAGGTCATCCGCGGGAGCCTGTGGGTCTGCATCTTCACGAGTGCCGCGCTCGGCCTGGCTGACCTCGGGGCGATTGTCCCCGGAGTAATCCTCCTGCCACTGGCCGTAAATCATGGCTCCGACCAGAGCGAGAGAAATCAAAAGGAAAACACGCAAATTATCCACGGGAGGAACCTTTGGTTGAACAGTGGCAAGAAGTAGAGTGGCGCGGCTTTTCAGGCACCGGATCAAACCCGCCTTTGGCCAGGGGGTGACAGCGGCTTATCCGGCGTGCGGCCAGCCAGCTGCCGCGCAGGGCGCCATGGCTTTGAATCGCCTCGACGGCGTATTCGGAGCAAGTGGGAACATAACCGCAAGCGGGCCGGGTAAAGGGCGAGACAAACGCGCGGTAACAGTAGATCAGCTTTATCAGGATGTAGCGCATTTCTTGATCACATCCAGCCATTGTCTGTCGATGGATTGACGCAACTCGCGGCGATCGACCTGGGCCACCCCGCGCTTGGACAATACTACAATATCCAGTCCGCCAAGATGACCGGCATTGTGACGAAAACTTTCCTTGACGATACGGCGAACCAGATTGCGGCAGATGGCCGTTTTTGTGTGTTTTTTGGAAATGGCCAGACCCAGCCGGGGATGCGCCCGATCCGTGGGGCGAACCAGTACGGTCAAGTGCGGACCGTAAACCTTTTTGGCTTTGGCAAAAACAAAGCTGAAGTCGCGGGGGCCGGTAAGCGTCGCCTGGCGTGTCAGTGTCACAATGCAAGTCGGGGCTTCGCACTGGCGAAACCCCGGATGTCACTTAGGCCGTGAGGCTGTGACGGCCTTTGGCGCGACGGCGAGCCAGTACTTTGCGGCCGTTCTTGGTGGCCATGCGCGCGCGGAAACCGTGGGTGCGCTTGCGGCGAAGGTTGCTGGGCTGAAATGTACGCTTCATGGAACTACACCTTGCAATAGGCCCGTGTGGGCAATCGATTGGATTTGGCCGCCAGACTCCGGGTCCGCGACCTCAAAAGACCGCGCAAATTAGGGGATTCGCCCCCAATTGTCAAGAATAATCAGGGTTTTATGCCCTTTTTTGGCCAGAGTCCGGAACAGCGGTCTGGACTAGTGCCTGAACTTCAAACAGACCACTATATATAGGTATGGCTATGAAGCGCCCCGAACAGTAAAATCGATCTTTCGAAAACATCATCACCCCAAACTGAATCTGGAGTTAACCCTTGACTGTCGAGGTGTGGCAACGCTGTCTCAGCCAGCTCGAAAACGAATTGTCCGACCACGACCTCAATGTGTGGATTCGTCCGCTGCAGGCGAGGGTCGAGGACGATGTTTTGCGACTGTTGGCACCCAATCAGTTTGTGCGCAACTGGGTGGAGGAAAAACACCGCGAGCGAATCGAGCAGTTGCTGGCCGGCATGGACGACATTGGCGTGGGACGACTGGAAATCAGCATTGGCAGCCAGGGTCAGGCGCCAGCCACCCCCCCCAGGCGCAGCACGCCGACAAAAATCGAGACCCGTGGCCCGGTTGAAGTCCCCGAACCCCCGGTCAACCACAACCTGGAAGAGGGCCACACTTTCAGCAGTTTCGTCGAGGGTAAATCCAACCAGATGGCCAAGGCGGCGGCACTGCATGTGGCCAAAGCGCCCGGTGACAACTTCTACAACCCCCTCTTTCTCTACGGCGGCGTCGGTTTGGGCAAAACCCACCTGATGCACGCCGTGGGTCACGCCATACTCGAACGCAACCCAAAAGCCCGGGTGGTTTATCTCCACTCCGAGCGTTTTGTCGGCGATATGGTCAAAGCGCTTCAACACAACGCCATCGACGAATTCAAACGCCTCTACCGCTCGGTAGACACCTTGCTGATCGATGACATCCAGTTTTTTGCCGGCAAGGAACGCTCCCAGGAGGAGTTTTTTCACACCTTTAATGCTTTGCTGGAGCGCAAGCAGCAGATGATTCTCACCTGTGACCGCTACCCGAAGGAAGTTGATGGCCTCGAGGAACGGCTTAAATCCCGGTTTGGCTGGGGTTTGACCGTAGCCATTGAACCGCCCGAGCTCGAAGAGCGCGTGGCGATTCTCAAGAGCAAGGCGGAACTGGCCAATATCGACATGAGCGACGATGTCGCCTTTTTCATTGCCCAAAAAGTGCGCTCGAATGTGCGGGAACTCGAAGGGGCCATGAAGCGGGTGATCGCCAACAGTCAGTTTACCGGCAGGGACATCACCGTCGATTTTGCCCGCGAGCAGCTGCGCGACCAGATCGCCTCCCAGGATCGCCTGGTGACGCTCGAGAATATTCAACGGACGGTGGCGGACTACTACAAGATCCGGGTATCGGACCTGCTCTCCAAAAGTCGCAGCCGCTCGGTAACCCGGCCGCGGCAGATTGCCATGGCACTGGCTTCGGAGTTAACCAACCACAGTCTTCCCGAAATAGGCCACGCTTTTGGCGGGCGCGACCACACCACGGTACTCTATGCTCGCAACAAGGTGCGTGAATTGCGCCAGGAGGACGGTCGCATCAATGAGGATTTCCAGAGTTTGCTCCGCATGCTGAGCAGTTGATGGCAAGCCGGTTTGTGGCCCTCTGGCGCTGTGGATAAACTCGGTATAAGTTTGTGCACCAAAGGTGTGTGAAGCTGGGGATAAAATGACCAACCTGGATATAGACATTTTATCCACAGGTAACCCAGCCGCTTACACCCTCCGGCGCAAACAGGCGTTTAAACTGTAAGTTAATGATTTTTAAGGGTTTTAAAAACTTACTAACAGAAAAATTGGCCCTTAATAATAACAGTAAGTTTTATATATAAAGAGTTTTTATTATTAATTAGGTACGGACTATGAAGCTCAATTTGTCACGCGAAAGCCTGTTAACACCTCTGCAAAAAGTCATTGGTGCGGTAGAGCGGAAAAACACCATGCCTGCACTTGGCAATGTTCTGATTCAGGCAGTGGGCGGTGAAATGCAGATGACAGCCACCGACCTGGAAACCGAACTGGTGGCCAAAAGTGTGTTGCCTGTGGATCAGGAGGGTGAAATTACCTTGCCGGGTCGCAAGCTTCTCGATATTTGCAAAAACCTGCCCGACGGGGCTGACATATCGCTGCTGATCGAGGGCGACAGAGCCACTCTCACTTCGGGTCGCAGTCGCTTCAAACTGGCCACGCTACCGGCTGCTGATTTTCCCCAGATTGAAAAGGTAGAGGGCACTTCCAGTTTTACCCTGCCCCAAAGCACGCTGCGCAAAATCATTGAGAAGTCGGCCTTTGCCATGGCGCAACAGGATGTGCGCTACTACCTCAACGGCCTGATGTTGGAATTATCCGGCAGCATTGCCCGCGCTGTGGCCACCGACGGTCACCGCCTGGCACTGTGCGAGGCGGAAGTGGGCATCGATGTCCCCGAAAGCCGTCAGGTAATCATCCCGCGCAAGGGGGTCCAGGAATTGTCCCGCTTGCTGGACGAAGAGGGCGGTGATGCCAATATCAGTTTGAGCAGCAACCACATCCAGGTGGATTTGGGTGACTTGCGCTTTACCTCCAAATTGATCGACGGTCGTTTCCCCGACTATCAGCGCGTGATGCCGGCCAATTGCGACAAGGTCGTCAGTGTCGACAAACTGGAGCTGAAACAGGCACTGACCCGGACCTCGGTCCTCTCCAACGAGAAGTACAAGGGCGTTCGCCTGATGGTCAGCGGCAATGCCTTGACCATCATGACCAACAACCCTGACCAGGAGGAAGCCGAAGAGCAGCTCGAGGTTCAGTACCAGGGTGAGGATATGGAGATCGGCTTTAATGTGAACTACATGCTGGATGTCCTCAATAACCTCTCCGAGGATGTGGTCACCATTGCCCTCAAGGACGCCAACAGCTCCTGTCTGGTGGAAGAGGTGGGAGAGCAGACCGCCAAATATGTCATCATGCCGATGCGGCTCTAAATGTTCACTTCACTTCCAGATTCACTGTGCGTGGCGCTCATCGAGCGCCACCTTTGTTTTATGCGCTTCATTTCCGGTCAGCGACAGTGACAGTTGGTCGGGTCACCATCCAGAATTTCCGCCGCCTTGAGGCGGTCGATATTGTTCTTTCCCCCCGCCTCAATGTTTTTTACGGCGCTAACGCCTCCGGCAAGACCAGTGTTTTTGAGGCCCTCCACTGGCTCTCAACGGGACGCTCCTTCCGCACTGCGCGCTTCCGCGATTGCCTCCGCCACGGGGCCGAGCGCTGCATTATTACCGCCAGGGTCAGCGGCCCGGATGGCCGGGAGCATCTCCTCGGGGTACAACGCGATCGCCACAACACCCTGATGAAAGTCGCCGGCGAGCGGGTTCACAGGGTGACCGACATGGCCCGCTGGGTTCCTTTGCAGGTCATTCATCCCGATTCGCATTTTCTTTTAACCGCTGGTCCTGGCCATCGCCGCCAGTTTCTCAACTGGGGTGTGTTCCACGTGGAACCTCGCTTTTACACAGCGTGGCTGCGCTATCGGCGGGCACTCCAGCAGCGCAACAGTGCTCTCAAGCAAAAGGACCGCCGGATGGATGGCGCCTGGGACGCCGAGTTGAGTCAGGCGGCCTCGGTGATCCACGAGCAGCGCGAGGCCTATGTCGACTCATTGCGCAAAGCCTTACCCCCCTTTATTGCCGCCATTATGGGTGAGCAGGCAATCGAGCTGCACTACCAGCCGGGCTGGGATGTTTCCCGGACCCTGGCCGAAACGCTGAGCGATCAACGCGATCGCGATCGCTACCGCGGTTTTACTGCCTACGGCCCCCATCGGGCGGACCTGTCCGTTAAGGTCAATGGCTACAAGGCGCAGGCTGAAATCTCCCGTGGACAGCAAAAAATGTTAGTCTCTGCACTTCGCTTGGCCCAGGCTGCCCTGTTTCAAGAGCACAACCGGACGCCCTGCGTTATCATCATCGATGACCTCCCTGCCGAGCTCGATGGTTATCATCGAAAGTCCTTGATGCGTTTGCTGGCAGAGATGGGCTCCCAGGTGTTGGTCAGCTGCATTGAAGCGGACCTGATTCCGCTGGAAGGCTGGGACAGCCACAGTGTGTTCCACGTGGAACACGGAGCAGTAGAAGCAGTGATATAATTCGCGAGCACACCGATACCGGGGTGTCGCACTGGAGAAACTATGAGCGAAAACTACGATTCGTCGAGCATTAAAGTACTCAAGGGACTGGATGCGGTGCGCAAGCGCCCGGGGATGTACATCGGCGATACCGACGATGGTACCGGCCTCCACCACATGGTCTTCGAGGTGGTGGATAACTCCATCGATGAGGCCCTGGCGGGACACTGTTCTGAAATTCGCGTGGTTATTCACAACGACGAATCGGTCTCCGTCTCCGATAATGGGCGCGGTATTCCCACGGACATTCACCCGGAAGAGGGCCGCTCCGCCGCCGAAGTCATTATGACCGTACTCCACGCCGGCGGTAAGTTTGACGACAACTCCTACAAAGTCTCCGGTGGTCTTCACGGTGTGGGGGTTTCGGTGGTCAACGCCCTGTCTAGCAAGTTGACCCTGGAAATCCAGCGCAATGGCGAGAAATACCTCCAGCACTACACCGATTCGGTGCCGGATGCACCGATGCAGTCCGTGGGGAAAACCGATCGCAGTGGCACCAAGATCACCTTTCTGGCCAGCGATGAAATCTTTACCAATGTCACCTACCACTACGACATCCTCGCCAAGCGTCTGCGCGAGCTGTCTTTCCTCAACTCCGGCGTGCGCATCGTTCTGCGTGACGAGCGCGCCGAGGGCAAAGAGGATGTGTTTGAGTACGAGGGCGGAATCAGCGCCTTTGTTCAGCACCTGAGCAAGAACAAGACGCCCCTGCACGACAAGGTCGTTCACTTCGACACCAACCGCGAAGACATCGGCGTCGAAGTGGCCCTGCAGTGGAATGACTCCTACCAGGAGAACATTTTCTGTTACACCAACAACATTCCCCAGCGCGATGGCGGCACCCACCTGGCGGGCTTCCGCGGCGCGTTGACCCGCACGCTCAACAACTACATCGACGCCGAGGGCATCGCCAGCAAGGCCAAGGTGTCGGTGAGTGGCGACGACGCCCGCGAGGGATTGGTGGCCGTGGTCTCGGTCAAGGTGCCGGATCCCAAGTTTTCCTCCCAGACCAAGGACAAACTGGTTTCCTCGGAGGTCAAGGCGGTGGTCGAGTCGGCCATGGCGGATAAACTCTCCGAGTTTCTGCTGGAGCACCCGACGGAAGCCAAGGCGATTGCCAACAAGGTCGTGGATGCCGCGCGCGCTCGTGAAGCCGCGCGCAAAGCCCGGGAAATGACCCGCCGCAAGGGCGTACTGGATGTCGCCGGTCTGCCGGGCAAACTGGCGGACTGCCAGGAAAAGGACCCGGCGCAATCCGAATTGTTTATTGTGGAGGGCGACTCCGCGGGCGGCTCGGCCAAACAGGGCCGGGATCGTCGCACCCAAGCGGTATTGCCCCTCAAAGGCAAAATCCTCAATGTCGAAAAAGCGCGCTTTGACAAAATGCTCAGTTCGGTGGAAGTCGGCACGCTGATTACCGCCCTGGGTTGCGGCATCGGCAATGAGGAATTCGACCCCGACAAATTGCGCTACCACCGCATCATCATCATGACGGACGCCGATGTTGACGGCGCCCACATTCGCACACTCCTGCTGACTTTCTTCTACCGGCAGATGCCCGAGCTGGTCGAGCGCGGCCACATCTACATTGCCCAGCCACCGCTCTACAAGGTCAAGAAAGGCAAG
>JBNJGD010000021.1:0-29477 GCA_051747425.1 Pseudomonadota bacterium | reverse complement strand
CAGCACCGACCACGCCGACCGCGTCAGCGTGGTCGGTGCTGTTGAGCACGATGCCGCCGTTCTGGTAGGCGAAGGCGCCGCCCTGGGTCAGCAGGGGACGGATGTCGCTCTGGCTGGCGGGTACGGGCTGGAAGGCGCTCATGGCGTTGCTGACCAGCGCGGAATCGTTGAGGTTTTCGCTGTCGTAGTAATCAGCGACCCAGCCTTCCCAACCGGCGTGGTTGAGATCCGATGTGGTCCACACATGGTGGGGCTGGAGTAGATCCGTGGTGTGCATGACAAAGCCCAGTGACTGGAAGGTCGGCTGGCTCAGGAACTCGTTGTACCAGTGCTGGCCCAGGTTATCGATGGGCTGGAAGGGCATGTCCTGGAAATCCTCGTACATGCCTTTGTTGGAGTAGCTGCCCTGGCGGTAGTTGGCTTCGGTGATGCCGTAGGCGTTGTACTCGGAATCCTCGGCGCAGGACCACCAGTAACAGGTGCCGGTCATGCCGCCGTTGCCGTCGTCCAGGTGGTCGTTGTACAGCCAGCTGGCTGCGGCGTTATCGACCGCGCCCCAGACGGTGAGCAGCTGGTAGTTGTAGCCGCCCAGATCGTTGCCGTGGGCGTCGCCGCCCTGGGTGTGGTTCTGGAAGTGCCAGTAGGAGGTGTACTTGACGATGCTCTCGGCGGCGCCCCAGACGGGGGCGGCCACGCAGTCGCCGGTGATGGCACCGCAGATATAGGTATCGGCAAAGTCGTCCACATCGTAAGCGCCCTGGCCAATGATCTCGGCCATTTGATCGACCGTGTAACCGGCGGCGTTGGCGGCGGCCTTGAGTCGGTCGTAGTTGGTGCTGTCCGGGTTGTTGCGCATGTAGTTCACCGCGTCGATGGCGATGCGCTTGTGAGTGACTTGCTGGAAGGCGCTGGCTGGGCCGGCAATGGCCAGCAGCGCGGCGGTGGTGAGCAGTGCGATACCGTATTTCATGGTTGTTCCCCTGTGCCTGATGAGCGTTTGTATAAATCGTTTGATTTTGTAGGGCTCAGTGTAGGGGCGAATGGTGCCACTCACAGCGTCCAATCGGGCTGATTTGGCCTTTTTGGACACAAATCTTCGGGTTTTATTGTGTATTGGCGCCAGAGGAGTCGGGAGACGGGGGCTCGGGAAGCTCGATGTCGGGGGTCTCGATATCGGCCAGGCTGGGGTCTTCCCGCAGCAGTTCTTCGCGCATCTCCTTGAGTTTCTTAAGCTTTTCCTCGCCTTCCTGCAAATCTTCCCGGGTCATGCCGTGTTGTCGCCCCTGTTCCAGCAGTTTTTCCAGTTGCTCGATTTTGGGTTGGGACGCTTTGACAAAACCGGCCAGCAGCGCTTTGCGGTGGCGCGTTTCGTACTCGGCGTAGAGTTCGGGGTCGGCCAGTTCCTCGGGGGTGGGCAGTTCCCGCTCTTCACTGCGCTCGATGGGCGGCGTGCGGGCGTCGCCGTCGCGGGCATTGCGCAGGGCGTCGATCTTGCTCTGGTCAAAGCCGTAGTCGTCCGACGGGGCGTCATCGCTGTCGGGTTTGGTGTCGGGCTCGCTCTTTTTCGGCTCGGGCTCGGGGGCCTGGCGGTCGTCGCCAGCGGGGGCAGGCGCTGGTTTGGGCTCCGGCGCTGGCTCGGCTTCGGGCTCGGGGGCCTCGATCACCTCGGGTGCCGCCTTTTCCTCAAACAGTTCGCCCATCCACCAGCGGGCGACCACCAGCAGGGCCACCAGGGCGACGACAATGGCGATGGCGCGCTTCATTCAGTGCCCGTGCCCGGCGTGGTCGCCCTTTTGCAGAATCGCGCTGAAGGGCTTGTTGGGTGTGCTGTGCTCACCACCGGTGCCCTCCAGGGGATGGCCGTCACCGTCGAGTTCCAGCAGTTCGGGGTTGAGCTGGATGCGGGCGTTTTTGAACAGGGTCTGGCGCAATACGCGGAAGGACTGGCTGATTTCCTCGCGGGCCAGCAGGCGGCTGACCTGGTAGCGCACGCCCTCGCTGTCGGCGGACGGGTAGCCGGTCTCGCGCTCGTCGACGATGACCACCTCCCAGTGGACCGAGTCGGGGCCGTCGGTTTGCGGGCTGCGGAAGGGCCGGGCGGGGCGACCCAGGGCCTGAGTGAAGAGCAGGGTTTGCAGCCACATGGCGTCCTTGTCGCTGCGCTCGATCCAGCCGGTCTCTCCGGCGACCAGGGTGTCTTCGCTGAAGTCCTCGGCCACGCTGTCAAAATCCTCGCCACTGGCCAGGGCGCGGTAGGCGGCCTGGGCGGCGGCCTCGTCGGCAAAGCGCAGGTGGCGGCCCCGGGCGCGCTCGACGCGCTCGAAGTCGGCCTTGTGCGCTTTGAAGTACTCGCTGATGGCCTGTTGCGGAATGGCCTCGGCCTGGGCCTTGAGGGCCGGGGAGGTGTTGGCGTGCAATACCTCGATCAGGCCCACATGCTGCATGTAGGCCTCCTTGATTTCCTTGTTGCGGGCCATGCGCTCCACTGCCTCGATTACCGCTTCACCCCGGGGGTGGTTTTGCCTCAGCCAGTGGTGGACGAAGGCGGTGCCCACGCGCTGCTTGGCCTGCTGGCGCAGGAAGTCGACATCGCCCTTGTGGATGCGGTCGCGGCCCTGGATGTTCTGGCGGTCGTAGAGGTCCAGCAGGGTCAGCTCGCGGGTGTCATCGCCGTCAAAGGCGAAGGCCAGCACCACGGTGTCGGCGGCGCGCTCGCGCTGCGATTCGGTGAGTTCGAGTTCGCCCATGGATTGCAGCTCGGTCAGGGCCTGTAGTTTCTCGCTGGTCAGGGAGAAGGGCTGAGTGACGGCGGCGTCCAGCCCGCCTTCGGGCAGCTCGGTGGCGATGGCATTGAGCAGGTCCGGCTCGAAGTACTGGCGCAGAATGGCGGTGGCCTGATCCCTTACTACAATATCGAAGTCGAAGGCCACCCGGTTTTCACCCATCAGGGTGTCGAGGCCGTAGCGGTCGAGGGCGTACTCGGCGATCAGCTCGTTCTCGACAACGCCCTTGACTACATCGCGCAGGTGCAACTGCATCTGGCTGCGGTTGATGGCGTTCTGCATGGCCAGGGCGCTGTCGGCAGGTACCTGCCAGTCGTTGATGATGGCGACCACATCGGGGTTGTCGATGTCGTAGCTGACGCCCCGCTGGGGGCCGCAGGCCACGATCAGGTAGGCGAGAACAAACAGGGTAATGAGTAGCCGGTACATGGATTCCTCGGGTTGGCTGTTGGTTTTTTATAGTGTGGGTCGATTGAATAGCACGGAAGCGCAGGCGGGGCAAATTCCGCCCCCGGTACGGGGCATAAGGCGCCAATCCTGTGTGACTGTCGTGTGAAACAAGCCCCATTTGTTGTATGGTTGCGCTCCCGTGGGCGTTGTCGCCGGCGGATTAATCAATAGCGTTTAACTCGAAAGAGGAGCTTGGGTGATGAGTAAAGAGACTCGTGTTGCCATTGTCGGTGGCGCCCGCACGCCTTTTGTAAAGGCAATGACTGTATTCAAAAACCAGAAGTCGGAAGATCTCAGCGTCGCTGCGGTCAACGGCCTGCTGGACAGGACCGGTGTTGATGTCAAGGATGTCGACTTCCTGAGCTG
This sequence comes from Pseudomonadota bacterium, assembly GCA_051747425.1. GTDB lineage: Bacteria > Pseudomonadota > Gammaproteobacteria > HTCC5015 > HTCC5015 > HTCC5015. Next base: position 25,878 of record JBNJGD010000021.1, on the reverse strand, counting down.
GGGCATCACCGTGGTCGATTCCCGCATTCCCAATATGGCCCGCCATGTGGTGTTGAACTCCAATCTGACACCGGCGACTCGCGCCATGACCATCACGGACAACTGCATCTCCGGCACCTCTGCGATTCAGCACATCTACCACCAGATCAAGGAAGGTCGCATCGAGGTGGGTATCGCTGGTGGCGTGGACTCCATGTCCAACCCGGTGCTGCGCTTTAACGACAAGGCCACGCGCATTTTTGCCGACTCGGCCTTTATGAAGACCATGGGCGAGCAGCTCAAGGCTTTCTCCAAGCTGCGTCCCAAGGACTTCTTCCCCGAGCGTCCCGGTGTGGCCGAGCCCTTTACCGGTCTGACCATGGGCGAGCACTGCGAACTGATGGTCAAGGAGTGGAACATCTCCCGCCAGGAGCAGGACGAGCTGGCGGCCCGCTCTCACCAGCGCGCCGCCAAGGCCACTGAAGACGGTCGACTGGGCGAGGAAATCGTGCCGGTCAACGGCGTCGAAAAGGACGGCCTGGTCCGTGCCGACACCACCGTCGAGAAGCTGGCCAAGCTCAAGCCCTGTTTCGACCGCTCCGATGCGGGCACGCTGACAGCGGCCAACTCTTCGGCCCTGACCGACGGCGCTTCCTCCGTCATGCTGATGTCCGAAGAGCGCGCCAAGAAGGAAGGCCTGGAAATCCTGGCCTTTGTCGAGGACTTCGAAGTGGCCTCCATCGATCCGGACGACGGCCTGCTGATGGCCCCCGCCGTGGCCATGCCGCGCATGCTCCAGCGCAACAAGCTGAGCTTCGACGACATCGACCTGTTTGAGGTGCACGAAGCCTTTGCCGGTCAGGTGGCCTGTAACCGCGCGGCCTGGAAGCAGGGCTGGAAAGAGCCGGCCATCGGCGAAATCCCCGATGACAAGCTCAACTCACAGGGCAGCTCCATCGCCCTGGGCCATCCCTTCTCGGCCACCGGTGGCCGCATTGCCACCACGCTGGCTCTGCAGATGAAGCGTAGCGGCGCCAAGCGCGGCGTGATGAGCATCTGCGCCGCCGGCGCCTCGGGCACCACAATGCTGTTGACCCGGGACTAGAAAACCTGTCATTACCGGACAGACTCGCGCCCCGCTGGCCTTAGTTGAGCTAGCGGGGCGTTTTTTTATCTGGGAAAATTCCCGCCCGTATTGAGGGTCTGTATGCCGTCCATTTTCAGTCAGATACTGGCCGGGGAAGCGCCCGGTGTGATCGTCCACCAGACGCCGCATTGCGCGGTGTTGATGGATGCCTTTCCGACCCTGCCGGGACACGCTTTGGTTATTTCCAAAGCCGAGTACACCCACATTCAGCAGTTGCCCGAGGCGGTGCGCGCCGAGCTCTCGGAGCTGGCCCTGGCCCTGGCCGTGGCCAATGCCCAAGTGGCAGCGGGTTTTTCCAGCGGCGACAGTCACTTCCTGCTCAATAACGGTCGCCAGGCTGATCAGACCGTGCCCCATGTACACTGGCATGTCGTTCCCCGTCGGCCCGGTGACCGTTTTCCCTTTCCGGCACTGGTGGGCAACCTGGCCCGCAAGTGGCTCGGCCGCAAGACACCCCTGACCACCCTGAAGGCCCATGGCCTTCGATTACAACAATACCTGGAGTGTGAATAACCATGTTGTCCTTTTTGCCCGGTAGCGTCACTTTCGTGCTCGGTTATATTCTGTTTATCGTCAATTTGCTGTTCTGGTGCTCGCTGTTCTATGTGGTGCTGCTGTTCAAAATCCTTCTGTGGTACACGCCGCTGCGCAAGGACATCATGCGCGTGCTTACCGGCATTGCCGAGTACTGGGTCTACGGCAACAACGCGATCATGCGGCTGTTGCTGGATATCGAGTGGCAGTTCGATCTGCCGGAGGATCTGAAGAAGGACGAGTCCTATCTGGTGACTTCCAACCACCAGAGCTGGGTGGACATCGTGGTGTTACAAAAGGTACTGACAGGGCAGGTGCCGTTTCCCCGCTTTTTCCTCAAGAAGGAGCTGATCAAGGTGCCGGTTCTGGGCATCGCCTGGTGGGGTTTGGACTTTCCCTTTATGCAGCGCTACAGCCGCGAATATCTGGAGAAACACCCGGAGAAGCGCGGCCAGGATGTGGAGGCCACCCGGCGCGCCTGCGAGCACTTCAAGCACCACCCGGTGACGGTCATCAACTTCTTCGAGGGCACGCGGTTTACTCAGGCCAAGCACGACAAGCAGGGCTCACCCTACCGGCACCTGCTTAAACCCAAGGCCGGCGGAGCGGCCTTTACCCTCAATGCCATGGACGGCGCCATCCGCAAGGTGGTGGACATCACCATTGCCTATCCCACGGGCTTTAAACAGTTCAAGGATTTGTTTGCCAACCGGGTGCGCAAGGTGGTGGTCACCGGCCGCATGATCGATGTCTCCGACCGCTTCATCCAGGGCGATTACCAGAACGACGAAGCCTTCCGCCGCGAATTCCAGAACTGGGTCAGCGACCTCTGGCACGACAAGGACCGCGAACTCGACCAGCTCCTCGGCGAGCGTGAGTGATGCCTTGTGGGTCGGCCTACAGGCCGACGACACAACGGTAAGTAAAAACACAGAGCGCACAGAGGCCACAGAGAGCGGGGAGAGCTTTTGGAGGTTGCCGGCCGTGTTGTCGGCACCTGTAGGAGCCTGCTTGCAGGCGAACGCTTATCGAGGCAGAGGCCCCGTTTCCACCATCAGGTGATTCAGCGAGATTCCGGATAAGCGCTGCGCGCTTTCCGGAATGACATTCCTCTCCTCAGTGTTCTCTGTGTGCTCTGTGAACTCTGTGTTTTATAGGCCCAAACTCACGCGGCGAAGCCGCCCACCAGAATCAGAAGCGGATATTAACGATCTCGAGGAAGCCGTAGCTGGCCAGGGCGACGGCGATGGCGGGGGTGGCCCATTTGGGGCGGACCAGGGCGACGACGCCGCAGGCCAGGCAGACGATGGGGAAAATATCGTTGAAGTGAACGCTGATGCTCATGGCAAATCCTCGAAGTGGTTGTGGGATTAGCGCTTACTGTAGCAGAGCGTCAGTGAAATGCGGCGATGCTCATTCCCGCCAGGCTGAGGCCGATGCCCGCACCCATGAGCACATCGGAGACGAAGTGCAGGCCGAGGATGACCCGAGACAGGGCCACGAGCAGGGCGAAGGGCAGCAGGCACAGGCCGATCACGGGGTAGTAAAAGAGAAACATCGCCGTCAGCCCCGCGGCGTGCAGGGTGTGGCCCGAGGGAAAGCTGAACTGGTCCAGCGGCGGGCAGCCCAGGGTGATCTCGCTGTGCTGGACAAAGGGCCGGGGGCGGCTGGTGGCACCCTTGATGCCCTTGTAGATGGCCAGTCCCGATAGCGCCACCAGCGCCATCTGGGCCATTACGCCCCAGCCGTTCTTTTGATCCCACAGGGGAATGGAGAGAATCAGCAGTGTCCAAAACGGGCCGTCTCCGGCTTTGCTGATCAGGCTGAAAAAGCGCTGAATGGCCTGTATGTGCACCGCACGATTAATCCGGATCGAGTAACTGTGATCCCAGTGGATGGCCGCTTCGGTCCAGTGGTTTATGTTGATTTTTTTCATGCTGGCACGATGACAGCTGGCTGTGAAGGGTGCATGTCGAGTGCGTGAACGATGTGTGACAGATCGCGTCAGTGTTCTGTCACTTTCCTGCAGCGATGGTGTCATTCGACCTTTCCATACTGGGCAAAAAGGAAGGGCCCATGACACAGCATCGCGACAACAAAATTGCCATCCACAAACGCCATTACCGCAGTCTCTGGATTTCCGATGTCCATTTGGGCACGAAGGGCTGCCAGGCCGAGTTTCTCAACGACTTTCTCCGCCATCACAGTTGCGACACGCTGTATCTGGTGGGCGATATCATTGATGGCTGGGCTTTGAAGAGTCGCCTCTACTGGCCCCAGTCCCACACCAATGTCATACGCAAAATACTGACGCTCTCCAAAAACGGCACACGGGTGGTGTTGGTGACCGGCAACCACGATGAATTTCTGCGCCGCTACTCGGGCCGGAACTTTGGCAACATCGAATTGGTGGACGAGGTGGTGCACGAAACCGCCGACGGCCGACAACTGCTGGTAATCCACGGCGACCAGTTTGATGCGGTCACCCGCTGTCATAGTTGGTTGTCGGCAGTGGGCAGCACGGCCTATGACAACATTATTCATCTCAATGCCGTCTTCAATCGCTACCGCGCCCGTTTGGGATATGGCTACTGGTCGCTCTCGGCGTTCCTCAAGAAGCGGGTCAAGACGGCGATGAATTTTGTTGCCGAGTTTGAACACTCCCTGGCGCACACGGCCGAGTCCGGCGGTTATGACGGGGTGGTTTGCGGCCATATTCACCACGCCGAAATCCGGGACATTGGCGAGGTGAGCTACATGAACTGCGGTGACTGGGTGGAATCCTGTACGGCACTGGGCGAAGACGAGCAGGGACAGATCAAAATCCTGAACTGGGCGCGCAGTCAGCAGGGAGTGCCTGCGCAGGCAGTGGAGTCCGAGGCAGTAGACGAAGTGGCGCTGATTCGGTCACTGAAGCTGGAACAAATACTGTGAAGTTGTTGTTTGTAACGGATGCCTGGTACCCGCAGATCAACGGCGTGGTCACCACCATGGGCACTGTGATTGAGACGCTCAAAGCCCGGGGACACGAAGTGAAGGTGATTGAACCGGGCCAGTTTTACACCCTCCCCATGCCGACTTATCCCGAGATCCGGCTCTCGGTAAATGTCTGGAAAGTGAGCGGTATGATCGACCGCTTCCAGCCGGATCGCGTCCACATTGTCACCGAGGGACCGCTGGGATTGGCGGCGCGTCATTATTTATCCCGACGGGGCATGCGTTTTACCTCCGCCTTTCACACCCGCTTTCCCGAGTACACCCACGCCCGTTTTCCCTTTGTTACGGTGGCCTTTGGTTATCGCGTTATGCGCGCATTCCACGCCCGCTCCAGGCGCGTGCTGGTGGCCACCGACAGCGTTCGACGGGAGCTGGAGGGCTGGGGCTTTGAACGGGTGGTGACCTGGTCGCGGGGCGTCGATACTACTGTCTTCAGGCCACTGGAGACCGGCGAGGCCAACCCCCTGAGTCATCTGGACGGTCCCATCGCGCTCTATGTGGGGCGAGTGGCGCCGGAGAAAAACCTGCGCGCTTTTCTCGAGGTGGACTATCCCGGTCACAAGGTCGTGGTGGGTGATGGTCCGTCACGGGCCCGGCTGGAGCGGGAGTTTCCCGATGTCCACTTTGCCGGCTTCCGCCAGGGACGCGAGCTGGCCCGCTATTTTGCCGCCGCCGATGTGTTTGTCTTTCCCTCCCTCACCGACACCTACGGCGTGGTGATGCTCGAGGCCATGGCCTGTGGCACGCCGGTGGCCGCCTTTCCGGTGAGCGGCCCGCTGGATGTGATTCGCCCCGGCGTGACGGGCGCCATGGACCGCGACCTGTTGACGGCAATCCAACGGGCCGAGGCACTGAATCGCGAAGACTGCATCCGACAGGCCAGGGAGAACGACTGGGCCAGCACGGCGGGCTTTCTGCTGGATCAGATGGTGCCTGCCACTCAACAAAATAGTACCGAGTCGGCCTTAAGCCCTATGAGGCAGTAGTAATCCGGGGCGGCAGACGACAAGCCAGCGTCAACAGCTTGTCATCTTGCTGAGTCACCATTGTCATTTTCCGACTGCAGACTCGGTTTCTTTGATCGACCAGGAGGCCGTGACATGAATCAGCCCAGTGCCGTTTTCATCAGGCCTGATAACTCCTCTACCAAGCGGCTGGATGCCACCAGACAGCAGTCCCTGATGGTTCTGCTGGTGTTGCTGGAATGGTTTTTTGTCAGTCTGGAAAAGTTTGATGACCTTTCGCTTCGGGCGCAGATGAAGCTGGAAGAAAAGCTCTAGTCTGCCCCGGCCTGACTGATGGCGTTGGCGTAGCCGGCAATGCCATCCAGGCGCACCTTGCTGCGGACAAAGCAGCCGCTGCCGCGGGCGATTTCCCGGTCCTCACTGTCGAAGACCACCGCCTCGGCGATCCACTGGCTTTTGTTGCGGTTGACCACGCGGCCCTCGGCGCGCATTTTGCCGCTGCTGACCGGGCGGGTCAGATAGGTGGTGAAGCTGGTGGTCAGGACAAACACCTCGGGCTCCAGGGAGTTGGCGGCAAAGAAGGCGGCGTCGTCGAGCAGCTTGAAATAGACCGCGCCGTGGACGGCGCCGGCTGGGTGGAAAAAATCCTCGCGCACATCGATGGTCATGGTGGCGCAGCCCTCGCCTATCTCCAGATGGGGGCGGTACCAGTCGTTGATCGGTGCCGACAGGCACATGGCTTCCAGGGCGCGGTAGTGGGACTCGCTCACGACTGCGCCTCCTCCGGGGTTTTGGCCTTGATGGTCAGGGCGTGGAGGGCCCCGCCGGTGATCAGTTCACCCAGGGCAGCGTAGACCTTTTTGTGGCGTTGAATGGTGCTAAGGCCCTCGAAATCGGTGCTGATGACCAGGGCTTCGTATTTGTAGCCGTCGCCTTCCACGCGCACTTCGGCGTCGGGCAGGGCGCGTTCGAGCAGGGCTTGAGCTTCTTGGTTACTGGCGGGTTGATTCATATTGCCTCAGTCCTCGTGGTCCGGGGGTGGGGGAATGTCGCCGATGTCCTCGACGCCGATGTAGCGCTCGATGGCGGGCATGACCGACTCATCGATCACATATTGTATTTCCGGGGCGCGCAGGCGCGGGCGGTGAACGCCCTCGGTCCAGCCAAACACCGTGTTGGCCAGATCCTCACCGGTGTGCACGACGCGGGGAATGTCGCGCAGGATTTTCTGGTACTCGCTGAAGGTGGGCGTGATTTCCAGGCGTTGGAACAGCTCGCCCAGGGCGTCCATCACCGGCTGGATGTCCCGCGGCAGGCCGAAATCCTCGGGGGTCCAGTCGACTTCCTTGTCCGACCAGGCGTCTACCCAGACGCGGAAACTCTGCTTTTGCAGCGAGTGGTAGACCGGCTCCTCGGAGACGATAAATACCAACAGGTTGCGGTAGTTGGCGGTAAAGATCGTGTCGCGAAAGGGCCACTCGTGGCTGGAGAGAAACTGGTAGAGGCGGATCTGGTCCTTGAAATCGGCCAGGTGCAGCTGGTCCAGAATCAGCACCGTGGGGTCGCCCTCGGAGTGGGCGCAGGCGTCGCACATCACGCGATCCAGCGCGGGCACGGGCGGTTCCTCGGTGCCCTCGTCCTCGTCGTCTACTTTGACAGTGACCGGCGGTGCCGGTGGCTCTTCCTGACTGAAATCGTGGTAGAAGTGGTGTTCGACGCCGTCGATGGCGTGGGCCAGGGCGGTGGCAAAAGCGGTTTTTCGACGACCGCCGTCGCCCTCCACATTCAGGCAGGGAATCACCCGCTCCTGGGGGTGGCGCAGGGCCTTCAGAACAAAATCGTAGGACTCGTTGGACTCAAAGCCGTTATCGGCCATGCGCTGTTTCAGTGAACTCATGGCGGCATTATAGCGACAGCGCCGGGCAGTGCATAACCCGGTTTTCTGATGGGCGGCTTCGCCGCATTGGCTTTGGTGGGTTATCCACTTGGCCCTGGAACACAGAGCGCACAGAGTATCCACAGAGATCACAGAGTTTTCCGGAATCTTTCTGTGACCAACGGCGCTGTAGGAGGCTCGCCCTCGGGCCGACAGGGGCATCATCTTTTGTCGCGGCGGGGGCGCCGCTCCTACAGTTATCTCTGTGCCCTCTGTGTTTTATTTCACCAAAGCCAATGCGGCGAAGCCGCCCACCTCACCAGCGGTATTTGCCCCAGAGCTCGGGGTTGGCCCAGAAGCGGCTGTTGAGCCAGTCGGGGACTTGTTTGTAGGAGTGGATATTGAATTCGTAGAGCGTCCAGTCGGGGTCGCGGTAGCGTTGCAGCTCGGTCAGGCCCAGGGCGATCATGTCGGTTTTACCGAATGTGCCGGCCGAGGGCAGGGCGCACAGCAGGCGGCGGCTCTTGAGGTCGCGAAGGCGGCCGAGAAAGGTCTCTGCCACAGTCCGATCCATGGCGGCAAACTCACCCAGGGTAACGGCCAGTTCGGCCCGCTCCAGGGATTCCAGCGCGCGCCAGTCGCCGGGCTGTTCGAGCACCCTGGCGGTCTCGAACAGGGCGTTCGGGCACTCACTGCGGTGATGGTCGTTGTCGATCATCAACAGGGACTCGGGGGCGGCCTTTTCCACCAGTGCCGCCAGATCTTCAATCAGGGCCTTGTTCATGGGGCAAAGTGTGCCAGAGTCGGCGCTTTTTGGGTTAAATGAAAACAATTCTCAAACAGTGTTGACATGTAAATAATAATCGTTATCATTAACAGCGTCTTTCGGGGAGATCGAACCATTCGGTTGAACTTGAATAGACATCTTATCTCCACAGTCGCTTTCGCCGGGGTTCGCCCCGGCATTTTTTTCAGGGGGAGCTTATGTGGCGTTACTGTCCCGTTTCTGCCTGGTTGCTGGCGGTTTTGCTGACACTGGCGTTCTTCTATGTCGAGTATTCGTCTTTCCCGATCGATTCCCCTCAAGACCACTCCGTATTGTTGAGTCGCGCCACGGCATAGACAAGGATGACCCGGCCTGCCCCGGTAGTCCATAATGATTTTTATGGCTTCTGTTGTTGACTCCCTGACCCTCGAACCCTGGTGTGCCGATTACGGCGAGCCCAGCTTTACTGCAGTGAATCTGGCGCCGCCCACAGAGTCGCGCCTGGCTGTTTGGAACGCGTCCATGGCGGGGACACTGGGTTTGCCCGCTGAGCGGAGCGAGGCCGAGGTCGACGGCACATTGATAGAGGCTTTGTCGGGACAGCGGGTGTGGCCCGGTTATACTCCCGTGGCTCAGCGCTACGCCGGGCACCAGTTTGGCGTCTGGGTGCCGCAGCTGGGCGATGGGCGGGCGGCTCTGGTGGCAGAGTTGCGCAGCGCCGATGGTCAGCATCGCGAGCTGCAGCTCAAGGGAGGCGGGCTGACGCCGTACTCGCGCATGGGCGATGGCCGCGCGGTGTTGCGTTCCACCATTCGCGAATACCTGTGCTCCGAGGCCATGCACGGCCTGGGCATTCCCACCACTCGCGCCCTGGCATTGTTCCAGTCGAACGAAGCGGTCCAGCGCGAGCAGATCGAAACCGCCGCCACCCTTATTCGCGTGGCCCCCAGTCACTTGCGCTTTGGCAGCTTTGAGTACTACTACCATCGCGGCGAGCACGAAGCGCTCCAAAGGCTTACCGACTTCGCCATCGAGCACTGGTTTCCCAAAGCCGCTGCCAGCGATGAACCGTTGGTCAATATGCTCCACGAGGTTGTCCGGCGCACGGCGGAGTTGATGGCCGACTGGCAGGCGGTGGGCTTTTGCCACGGCGTGATGAACACCGACAACATGTCGCTGTTGGGGCTGACTATCGACTACGGCCCCTACGGCTTTCTCGACGCCTACGATCCCCAGCACATCTGCAACCACAGCGACCACGCCGGGCGCTACGCCTACAGCCAGCAGCCGGCGGTGGGCCACTGGAATCTGGTGGCCTTTATCAGCTGTTTTCTACCCCAGCTGGGCGAGGAGAGGGCACGGGCCATCCTCGATCACTACCCGGACGAGTTCGAACGGGCCTACGGCGAGCGCCTGCGGGCCAAGTTCGGCTTGGCGGAGGGGCGCGAAGGCGACGATCGCCTCTACACCGCCTGTTTCAAGTTGCTGCAGAGCCAGGGCACGGACTACACCCGCTTTTTCCGTGCCCTGTGCGATTTTGACGAGACGCAGAAGGCCGAGGGGCAGGCGGTACTCGATGAATTTGCCGATCGCAAGGCGGCCACCGAGTGGCTGGACGGTTACCGCGCCCGATTGCTGTCGGAATACAGCGATGGCGAGCGGCGCAGAGCGGCCATGCGCCAGACCAATCCGCGCTATGTACTGCGCAATCACCTGGCCGAAATCGCCATTCAACGCGCCAGGGACGACGGCGATTTCAGCGAAGTCGAGCGCCTCTGTGAGGTGTTGAGTCGACCCTTCGACGAGCAGCCCGAACACGCCCATTACGCCGACCTGCCACCCGACTGGGCGGCGGGGCTGTCCGTCTCCTGCAGCTCCTGATGAACCTGTTACAGTTCCGTTCAGGATCAACCAACAGGGATAGGTAAACAGGATGACTAAAGAAAACAGTACCCCCATTGTTATTTACGAGAACGCGGATCAGGCGGTTGAAGTGCGCCTGGATGCCGATCAGGAAACTCTTTGGTTAACTCAGGCGCAAATGGCTGCCTTGTTTGGTGTGAAGCCCCAAAACATTACTATGCACCTTAAAAACATCTATGCAGAGGGGGAGCTGGTGGAGGAGGGAACTTGTAAGAATCTCTTACAAGTTCAACCTGAGGGCAACAGAGAGGTAAAGCGTCAGCGGAAGCATTACAGCCTGGACGCGGTAATTTCCGTGGGATACCGAATCAGCTCTGCCCGTGCGACCCAGTTCAGAATATGGGCCACCCGCGTCCTCCGCGAACACCTTACTCAGGGTTGGACCATCAACCGCCATCGCTTTGAAGAAAATGCCAGGGAACTGGAGGCGGCTTTAACACTGGTGCGAAAGGCTGCCAGAAGTCCGGAGCTGGATACAGACAGCGGGCGCGGTTTGGTAGACATCGTCAGTCGTTACGCCCAGACTTTTCTTCTTCTCCAGCGCTACGATGAGGGCTTGCTCACAGACCCACAGGCGGAGGCAAAGGCGGCGCACTTGTTGTACTTTGTGATCAAAAACCATCCGTTTTCCGATGGCAACAAGCGCAGCGCGGCTTTTCTGTTTGTAGACTTTCTCCACCGCAATAGCCGGCTGTTTAATACCAATGGCGAATCGGTGGTGAATGATGTGGGCCTTGCCGCGTTGACACTGCTGGTGGCTGAATCGGACCCTGCCAACAAAGAGACGATGATTCGTCTGATCATGAATATGTTGGCCGAGGAGGGCGAGTGAGCAATACCGCCCCCAATGATCTTGAGAAGTAAATGCTGCTGACCTGGGAAAGTTTATTGATCACGATTGCCATTGCCTTGGGCTTTGGCTGGTACTGGCGCGGGCGTCAGGTGGCCGAGAAGGTCGAGCGCGAGGCGCGCCGTTTCTGTCGGCGCTGGGAGCTGCAGTTTCTCGATGACACCGTGGCCTGTCGCAAGTGGCGGCTGCGGCGCGGTCCGGGCGGTTTGCGGCTGCATCGTTTGTTTGTCTTTGAGTTCAGCAGTGCCGAGACCGAGCGCGGCGGTGGTCTTGTTCACTGCGTTGGTGATAGAGTGCAGCACATCGAAATTGTCCACGGGCGGGTCGCCCCGGAGGGGGTGCAAGCGCCACCCTCCGGGGAAAGCGACGACCGCTCTCAATACCATTAGGTGAAGGCTATGAGTCACAAAGCATTGCGAGTTTACGAAAACGGCAGCGCCACGGCGGTGTTGGAAACGGTGGAGACACCCGAGCTGGAGCAGGGCCAGGTGCTGATTGATGCCCACTATTCCAGCATCAACTTCAAGGACGCCCTGGCGGTGACCGGCAAGGGCCAGATCATGCGCCAGTTTCCCACCACAGCGGGCATCGATGTCTCCGGCGTGGTTGAAGCCTCTGAAGACGAGCGCTTTCAGCCCGGTGACCAGGTGCTGATCAACGGCTACGGTCTGGGCGAGAGCCACGATGGCGGCCTGGCGGAAAAGGTGGTGGCCAAGGCCGACCACCTGGTCAAGGTACCTGCCGCCTTTGACCTTCAGCAGGTCATGGCCCTGGGCACCGCCGGCTTTACCGCCGGCATCTCGGTGATGCGCATGTTGCAGAACGACCAGACGCCCGAGATGGGCAAGATCCTGGTGACCGGCGCCACCGGCGGTGTCGGCAGCGTGGCCACACGCCTGCTTAGCCGCCTCGGTTTTGAGGTGGTGGCGCTGACCGGCAAGGCCGACAGCGCCGGGGATTACCTCAAATCGCTGGGAGCCAGCGAGTTGCTGGACCGCCACAGTCTGGAGATGAGCGAGAAGCCTCTGGCCAGTGTGCAGTTCGGTGGTGCCGTCGATAGCGTCGGCGGCGATACCCTGAGCTGGCTCACCCGGGTGACCGCCCCCGAGGGCAACATCGCCAGTTGCGGCTTGGCCGGCGGTATCAAGATCAATACCACGGTCATGCCGTTTATCCTGCGCGGCGTGAACTTGCTGGGCATCAATTCGGTGACCCTGCCGATGGCGCCGCGTCTCAAGGTGTGGGAGCTGCTTGCCGAACAGATTCAGGCCGCCGATCTCGATCAGATTACCCGGGAAGTGATCGGTCTGGATGAGGTGATTGGTCGCGTCGGTGAGTTGATGGAAGGCGCCATGCTCGGCCGCTATGTTGTCGATATCAAGAAGGGGCAGTGAGAGAAATGAGTGAGTTGTGTCCCTGCGGCTCCGGTGCCGCCTTTGCCGATTGTTGTCAGCACTACATCCAGGGCGAGCCGGCGCCCACCGCCGAAGCCCTGATGCGCTCGCGCTATACGGCCTATACCAAAGCCGAGATGGATTACATTGAATCCACCCATGACACGGACACCCGTGGCGAGCTGGACATGGATGTGGCCCGCCGCTGGGCCGAGAACTCCGACTGGATTAACCTCGAGATCATCGCCACCGAGGGTGGCGGCGAGAGCGACGAAGACGGCACCGTGGAGTTCAAGGTCAACTACCGGGTCAATGGCGACCGCCAGGTTCACCACGAGTTAAGCGAGTTCGTCAAAAAGGACGGCGTCTGGTTTTACCACGACGGCAAACCGCCGCAGATTTCCCAGGTGGTTAACAGCTCACCCAAGGTGGGGCGCAACGACCCCTGTCCCTGTGGCAGCGGCAAGAAATACAAAAAATGCTGCGCGGCTTGATGGGTTAGCCACAGAGTTCACAGAGGGCACAGAGGGGTCTTTGTCATCGCGAGGAGCGCAGTGACGCGGCGATCTGCAAAACGGTTCCGCAGATTGCTTCACTTCGTTCGCAATGACATAAAAGGCCGCTCCTGCTTAACGTAAAGACACTCCGTGTTCTCTGTGAACTCTGTGGCTAACGAGTCAAATCAAATTCGTTCGAGTTTTTCCACGACGCTGCTGAAGAGGAAGTGGCAGCTTTCGACCATGATCTCCCGGGGCGTGGCGTAGTCGGTGAGCACCCAGCTGATGCCGGCCTGGGTGGCGCCGCCCATAAGGGCATTGGTCATTTCATTGAAGTGGGCTTCGCTCAAGCCGTTGGCCTCGTCGGCCTGGAAGCTTTCTCCTGCCAGAGAGCGGATCATTTCGGCATAGCCCTTCATGGTACGGCGATACAGGTTGTCGACCGTATCGCTGACGCCCAGTACTTCCACCATGATCAGGCGGGCGCCGTAGGGGTCGGCTTCGAGGTCGGCAAAGAAGGCGTTGAGGGTGGCCTTGATCAAGTCCTTCAGGTCGGTGTCTTCGCTGTCCATGGCGGCGGCGACCATATTGGCGCGCATTCTTCCGGTGATCTGTTTATAGGTGTCGCAGAGCAGGGCCTCACGGTTGGCGAAGGACTCGTAGAAATAGCGCTCGGTCAGCCCGGCTTCCTGGCACACGGCCTTGACCGTGGTGGCGGCGTAGCCGTCGATGCCAATGCGCTTGATGCCCGCCTCGCACAATTGCTTGTAGCGCTCGGCCTGGCGGGCTTCTTTGCTGACGCCCCGGTAGCGGCGGCGCTCTGGCGCCTTTTCTGTCGCGTTTGTCATGTGGGGAATATTGACATAGTTTCTTGTCAGATTAAAGTGACAACATATATTGTCACATAACGGAGAGGCGCATTATGGCTGCAGAACAGCGTACGCATTACAAGACTGCGATTGTCGGTACCGGCTTTGCCGGACAGTGCATGGGCATTAAATTAAAAGAGCGCGGCGATGAGGATTTTATCCTGCTTGAGCGCGCTGACAGTGTGGGTGGCACCTGGCGCGACAACAGCTACCCCGGCTGCGCCTGTGATGTGCCCTCGCATCTCTACTCCTTTTCCTTTGCCCAGAATCCAGACTGGTCAAGGAAGTACCCATCCCAGCCGGAGCTGTACGAGTATCTTAAAAAGACCGCCCGGGACTACGGCCTGATGCCCCATGTGCGCTTCGGCGCCAACCTGGAGAACGCGCGCTACGACGAGGCCGCCAAGCGCTGGGTGATTGAGACCAGTGCCGGCGAGGTCACTGCGGACCGCTTTGTGATGGCCAACGGCGCGCTGTCGGAACCGGCGATCCCCAATTTCCCCGGCCGCGACTCGTTCAAGGGCGAGTCCTTTCACTCGGCGCGCTGGCGCCACGATCTCGATCTCAAGGGCAAGCGCGTAGCGGTGATTGGCACCGGGGCAAGTGCCATTCAGTTTGTGCCGGAAATCGCCCCGGAAGTGGGCGATATGGACATCTACCAGCGCACACCGCCGTGGATCATTCCGCGCCCCGACCGCCAGATAAGCGGCGCCGAGAAGTGGCTGCTGCGCCACTTCAAACCCTATCAGTGGCTGTTCCGCCAGTGGATCTACTGGACCCACGAGGCCCGGGTCATGGGCATTGTTCTGCACCCCGGCTTTATGAAAATGTTCCAGAAAATCGCCGAGCGCCATCTGAAGAAGCAGGTGCCCGACGAGCAGTTGCGCAAGACGCTGACGCCGGACTACACCATCGGCTGCAAGCGCATTCTGATTTCCAATGACTGGTACCCGGCGCTGCAGCGCGACAATGTGTCCGTGCTCACCGACGGCGTGCAGAAGATTACTGAAAAGGGCATTGTCGACAGTGCCGGCGTCGAGCGCGAATACGATGTGATCATCTACAACACCGGGTTCTACGCAACGGGCAACCCGATTGCCGACAAGGTCACCGGCCGCGACGGCAAGACTCTGGGCCAGGCCTGGGGCAACGGCGAGGAGGCCTACCTGGGCACCACGGTCCACGGCTTTCCCAATCTGTTTCTGATCGTTGGCCCCAACACCGGTCTGGGCCACAGTTCCATGGTGTTGATGATTGAAGCTCAGGTGAAGCACATCATGAAGTGCTACGACCTGATGGAAAAAGAGAAGATCGATGAGATCGAGGTCAAGGAGGCCGTGCAGAGTGGCTACAACCGCCGCCTTCAAGAGCGCCTTTCGGGCTCGGTGTGGGCCACCGGTTGCAGCAGCTGGTACCAGAATGCCGATGGCAAGATCACTACGCTGTGGCCGGGCTTTACTTTTACTTTTATGCGGCGGACCAACGAGTTCCGCCCCAGTGACTTTATCGCCCAGGGCGAATAGGAGAGGAATATGAGCATCGAAAAAAATTCAGTCGCCGTGATTACCGGAGCCGGCAGCGGCATTGGCCGGGCCCTGGCCCTGGCAATGTCGGCACGCGGTTGCCGCCTGGCGCTGTCGGATGTCAATGAGACGGGGCTCAAGGAGACCGCCGACCAGGTGGGCACCGAGGTCATCACCGAGGTGTTTGATGTGGCCGATCGCAAGGCCTTTGAAGCCTTTGGCGAGCGCGTGAGAAATCAATTTGGCCAGGCCGATTATGTTTTTAACAACGCCGGTGTGGCACTGCTTCAGCCGGTGCAGGACATGCGTTACGAAGATCTTGAGTGGATGATGGGCATTAACTTCTACGGCGTCGTCCACGGTACCCACGCCTTTCTCGACGACATGCTCAAGCGCGGCTCCGGGCACATTATTAATGTCTCCAGTCTCTACGGCTTGATCGGCTGGCCCGCCAACAGCGCCTACTGTGCGGCCAAGTTCGCCGTCCGCGGCTACACCGAGGTGATGCGCCAGGATCTGCAAGGTACCGGCGTCAAGGCGCACTGCGTACACCCCGGTGGCATCAAGACCAACATCGTCAAAAGTTCGCGCTTTACCAGGGACGACAGGGGCCGGGAGGACAAGGCTCAACTGGTCAAGGATTTTGACAAGATCGCCATGACCTCACCGGAAAAAGCCGCCGAGATCATTATTAACGGTGTGGAACGCGGTAATGAACGGATTGTGGTGGGCAACGACGCCAAGGTGCTCAGCTTCCTGCAGCGCCTCAAGCCGAAGAACTACATGTTTGTGATCCGCTTCCTCGAGCGCTTCATCCGCTAAATCCGCAGGCCGGTGCGGCGTCGTTTCAGACGCCGCGCCAGAGCGCCACAGCCAGAGTGACCCAGGCGGCGATAAACAACGCGCCGCCGATGGGCGTTACCGCGCCCAGCCACTTGTTGCCCGTCAGGGCCAGCAGGTAGAGGCTGCCGCTGAAAAACACCACCCCGACCAGCATCAGCCAGCCACTGGCCTTGTAGGCACCGCCCGCGGCCAGCGAGGGCAGGGCGGCACCCAACAGCCCCACCAGCAGCAGGCCGATGGCGTGATAGGCGTGGTAGTCGACGGCGGTCTGGAACACCCCCAGGGCGTAGTCGTCGAGGCGCTTCTTCAGGCCGTGGGCGGCAAAGGCGCCCAGGGCGATCACCAGGGCCATATTCAGGCTGCCGAGAATCAAAAAAGCTTTGCTCATGGGGTCTCCGTGGGTTGGATCTTGCGTTTGGGGTAGAGGTCGTAGCGGGTGTTCTTACTACTGACAGTGGCACCCGGAGGTACTGAGCCCAGTGGCTCGGCGGTTTTTGGGCGCTTGACCACGGCCCGGGCGATATCGCAGGCCAGGGCGGCGTCGAGCAGGGCGTCGGCATCGCCGTCATCGCCCACCAGTTCGCGGAAAAGCCGCATTTCCTTTTTCACCAGCGCGGTTTTGTCCCGGTGGGGATACATGGGGTCGAGGTAGACCACTTCGGCGGGTGATGTGGTTTGATCCAGCCAGTGGCGGGCGTCGGCGCAGACCAGCTCGATGCGCTGGGCGATGTCGCGGGTTTGCGGGTCGCTCAGGGCGCGGCGGTGGGCGCTGTCGAGCAGGCAGAACACCACCGGGCTTCGCTCGATCAGGGTGACCCGGCAGCCCAGGGTGGCGAGCACAAAGGCGTCGCGGCCGAGGCCACCGGTGGCATCGACCAGTGCGGGGTTGATGCCGGGCTTGAGTCCCACCGCCCGGGCCAGCGCCTGGCCGCGACCGCCGCCGTAGATTCTCCGGTGGGCGGCGCGTCCGCTCGTCCAGTCAATTTCCAGCTCGCCCAGATTTTGTCGGCGGTTGGGCTCGCGGTCGATCAGGCGGCAGCGCTCACCCTCGTGAAACAGTTGCCAGCGGGCGTTGGTATCCAGTGTGATGCCCAGGCTCCGGGCGCTTTCCCGGCCCCGGGCGATGTCCGATTCACAGGCTCCCTCCAGTGCCACAGCGGGTGCCCCGGAGCCCCCGCCCGGGCTAGAATGGAGTCTGTTTTTTTCCGCGTCACTCATGGGGCAAAAGTGTAGCCGATGGACACCCGTACCGACAGCCGAAGGCGATTGATTCTTCGCGTGCTTCTCAAATGCATGGCGGCCGTGGCCGCAGTGGCCATCGCGGCGACTTTTTTGGCCTATTCCACGGGATCGAAACAGGCATCGTCAGAGGTGACCCGGGCATCACTGGTTGGTTTGAAACTCAACGGGGCCCGCCGTCTGGACTGGGACGGTCGCAGTGTGTGGTTGGTCAGGCGCAAGTCGTTGGTCGTATCGGCCTTGCCCCCGGCCGAGGATGGCGATTGGGCGCCACTGCCCGCGGGCGTCAATCGCTACCACCGGGGCCTGCAACGAGAGTATCTGGTGGTGCTGGCGAAAGGTGCGGAGTGCGAAGTGGTGTGGCGCGAGGGGGGCTTTGTCGAACCCTGCAATGGCCGCCGCTACGACATCAGCGGCCGCCCTGAGGCGGGGGAAGGCCGCCCTCTGACCGTACCGCCCCATCGCATCGTCGGTGCCGATGTCATCATTGGGCAGGAAATGCGTTAGCCACAGAGGCACGAAGCGCAGAGAGGGGCTTCGGCCCCGGGCTGTTTAAACGGATTTGCGAAACTTCTGCTTCTCAACCTTTGAAAGCTTGCCGGCGATGATGGCCAGCACGGCAGAACCAAAGCTGAACAGAGCGCCCATCTTGGCCGCATCCTGAACGGGGCCGGCGTCAAAGGCCACCGTAGCGACAAAGATTGAGACGGTAAATCCGATCGCTGCCACCAGACCGATGACCAGGAGGTCAATTATCCGCATGCCCTGCGGCAGGCCCAATCCCAGCGGTTTTGCGGCAAACCAGCCAAAGGCCAGGACACCGACGGACTTGCCGATGATCAAACCGGCCAGGACCAACCAGGTCGCTTCGCCAATGGCGCCAAACTGAACACCTGCGTTCAACAAGCCAAAGAAGAACAAAACCACCTCAATGGGGTTTTTCAGTTTGTGCTCCATGACGTTCAACAGGTCGGGAAGGTGGCTTTCCTCCTCAGCAAAGATACCGAATTCGCGATCCGCATGGGGAATGGCGGGCACGATCGGTAAAAGGCCAAGCGCCGGGTGCAGGCCGGATTTCATGAAGGCGTACCAGCTGACAAGGCCGGCAATCGCATAAGGCCAGAAGCTGAGGTATTTGCGAACGCGGGTCGAGTTTGGGCGCAACTGGTTGCCCCGGTCGAGGTAGCGTGGAAACCAGTTGAACGCGACAAACACAAAAACCGATGCCGAAAGTGACAGCAAAAGCCATTGGGGAACAAGCTCGCCCGACGGGTAGAAGATGGCCAGAATGATCAGCCCAACCGCGTCATCGGCGATGGCCAGCAACAGCAGAAAGCGCACAGCGGGGTGGCCCGCGCCAAAGACGATGCGGCCAATCAGGTAGGAGAAGGCAATGTCCGTCGCGGTCGGGATGGCCCAGCCATTGGCGACCGCATTGTAGGTGTCAGATCCCAGGAATGCGGCGAGACCGAGGTAGACCGCAATCGGACCCAGCATGCCGCCAGCCGTTGCAAACAGCGGTGTCGCTGCTTTTTTGCCGCGCAGAGAGCCCTCTTTCAAAATGACTGCTTCCCACACCTCTTTCGCGGCGATGGCGAAGAACAGGGCCATGAGCCCATCGTTCACAAGGTAGTGAAGCGAAAGCACCTTCGCTGTGTCCGGGGTGCCAAAGCCCGCGTATCCATCGCCATAGGCCTTTATCCAGTAGGAATAATCAAGACCAATCCAGTCGTTGAACCACAACGGGTACTCGACAAGGTGGTGATAGGAATGCGGATCGAGATTTGCCCATACGAGCGCGATCAAGGCACCCGAGATCAAAAGCAGGGAATTGGCGGTTAGGATAGTCCAGACGCGATACATGGTGTCAGCTCATTCACATTGTTATTGCGAACGCGGTGAAGCCATTTGCTGGCAGTGTTATCCAGATCTCCGCGTCGCCTTTCTCTTTGCAATGACAGAGAGTGTCATTGTGAGCGAAGCAAAGCAATCGGCGAAAACTGTTATGCATATCGCCACGCCGCTGCGCGGCTCGCGATAACGAAGGTTGTCATTGCGAGCCGGAAGGCGAAGCAATCTGCAAAAGCCGTTCGGAAGATAGCCGCGTCGCTTCGCCCCTCGCTATGACGAAGAGCCTCCGTGCTCTTCGTGGCTGTGGCTTACCTTATTCCCAGGCGCCTTTGAGGACGGCGATGAGTTCGTCGAGGTTGGCTTCCCTGGGGTTGTAGATGATCGAACCGTCGTCCAGGGCCTTTTTGGCGATGGCCGGGATCTGGTCGTGCTCGACCTTGCCGGTCTCCTTGAGGGTGCGCGGCAGGTTGCAGCGCTCAAAGAGTTCGTCGCGCATCTGGCGCAAGTGGGCGATGGCCTTGTCGGCGCGCTGGTCGGCCGGTGTGTTGGCGTAGACTTCGGCGCCGGCCAGGGGCAGCAGGAGCTCGGCAATCTTGTCGCCGTTGACGCTCTTGTTGTAGTCCAGCACATAGGGCAGGAACAGGTTCATGCAGAGGCCGTGGGGCAAGTGGCAGACGGCGCCCAGGGCGTGGCCCAGGGAGTGCACCATGCCGACCATGGCGTTGGAGAAGGCGGTGCCAGCCATGGTCGAGGCCTGGGCCAGTTCGAGGCGGCCGTCGGCGTCGTCGGGCTTGTCCATCACCTTCATCAGGTTTTCGCTGATCTTGCGCACCGCCGCCGAGGCGTAGGCGTCGCTCATGGGGTTGGCGCTGAGGCAGGTGTAGGACTCCACCGCGTGGGTCATGGCATCCATCGCCGTCATCGCCGTGATGTGTGGCGGCAGGGTCAGTGTCATGCGCGGGTCGAGAATGGCGGCGTCGGGCATCAGGAAGTAGGAGGCAAAGGGTAGCTTCACTTCCCTTTCCGTGTCGGAGATGACCGCCACCATGGTGGCCTCGGCACCGGTGCCGGCGGTGGTGGGCACGACGAAGAGGGGGTTGAGCTTCTTGGGCAGATTGTGGGCGCCGGAGTACTGGCGCAGGTCGTCGCCACCCTCGGAGACCAGAATGTTGACGCCCTTGGAGGTGTCGATGACCGAGCCGCCGCCGATGGCGATAATGGCGTCGCACTGGTTGTCGCGGTAGGCCTTGGCCGCCGCTCGCACGGTTTCCAGGCTGCTGTCCGGCGGAACATCGTCAAAGATGCAGGCGAACTCGCGGTCGGTGCTGTCGAACACATTGGTGACATGATCGACCAGACCGACCTGGCGCACACCCTTGTCGGTGATGATCATGGCGCGTTTGGCGCCGATGGCAGTCAGCTCAAAGGGGATGTGCTCCAGGGCCTTGTGGCCGGCAACCATTTTTACGGGGCAGAAAAACTCGTAGTAGGACTGAGTCATAGTAATTAGCGACCTGTGATGATTTGTTGGGTGACGCCGGTGTAAATGCGTACCGCTTTGGATACTTTTTCACCGATGGAAAGGTTGGCCGGGTAGCGCTTGACCGCCAGTTGGGCGACGACTTTGGGCAGAATAATGGCTTCGAGCTTGTTCAGGCAACGCACCAGGCGGATGGCCTGGGAGACATCGCCGTCGGCGATCATGCGGTCGTTGGCAAAGGCCCGCGCCGTGCTCTCCTGAAAGCTCAATACCAGAAAGGCGTGTTCCATATGCTTGAAACGAATGGTCAGATCGGGGCGGGCGCTGGCGGTGTCCACCCAGCTCAGGTGACCCTGGCCGTCGACTTTGAGCGCAAAACCGGGCCCGTTGGGAATCACGGTCATGGAGAGCACATAGCCCTCGGGCATGCCGGCAAACTCGCTGCGGATTTCCTCGTCATACCGACTGGCGGAAATCAGTGCGCGACCGACGATGGTCATCATGGTGGCGACATAGACCCGCTGGAGGCCCGCTGCAATTTTGTGTGATTTCAAGGCGATATTCCCGTGTGGTCGAATCTGACAGCTATTGTTGTCAATCCGGGGACATAATAACAGTCCGGCGTTTGTGTTATTCGGTCCCTCGGCTCGGATTATGCGCCAAAGGCTGTCGTATTACGAGGCTTGGCCTGAGGTCCGCTTGCCAGTATTCTTGGCCCAATCAAAATGACAATAAACCCGACCCAAGGCTTGCTGTGTTTGGCTCTACCACTGAAATTTTGCAATACCTGAGTATCCCGGTAGTGGCCGCTATCGTCGGTTGGTTTACCAACTGGATGGCGGTCAAACTGATGTTCTACCCGCTGGAGTTTATCGGCCTCCCGCCGTTTCTGGGCTGGCAGGGCATCGTGCCCATGAAAGCGCGAAAAATGGCGGGGATTTCGGTTGAAACCAGTCTGTCTACGCTGGGCTCGGTTCGCGAGATCGCCCGGGAACTCGATCTCAGAACCATGTCGCATTACGCGGTGGAGGTAGTGGACCCCCTGATCGAGAGTTACACCGAAGAGGCCATGCTCGCCGAATCGCCGACGCTCTGGAACAACCTGCCGACGCGGGTCAAAAAGCAGATCTTTGCCCGGATCCGCCGCGAGCTGCCCGAGATTGTCGACGAGATGATGCGGGATATGGAGGAGCAGATCGAATCCCTGCTGGACCTCAAGCGCATGATCCAGAACCACCTGGTGGAGAACAAGCAGTTGCTGGTGCGCATTTTTCTCGAGGTTGGTGCCAAGGAATTCCGTTTTATCATCAATTCGGGTTTTTTCTTCGGCTTTTTCTTCGGTGTGGTGCAGATGGTGGTCTGGTATGTCTACCCCGCCTGGTGGATTCTGCCCCTGTTCGGCCTTTTGGTGGGCTATGCCACCAACTGGATTGCCCTTCGCCTGATTTTTCAGCCCCTCGAACCGGTTCATGTGTTCGGCATCAAATTCCAGGGTCTTTTCCTGCAGCGCCAGCACGAGGTCTCCAGCACCTACAGTTACATCGTGACCCACGAGATTCTCACCATTCGTAACATGATCAAGGAGATTCTCACCGGACCCCACGCCGACCGGGCCCACGCCACCATTCGCCTGCACTTTCGCCGGGTGGTGGATGAAACGGCCGGTTTTACCAAGCCCATCGTGCAGAGCACCATCGGCCCCACCGGTTTTGCCAACCTCAAGGCCACCGCGGCCGACAAGGCCATTGAAATCGCCGGCAGTACTTTTGACGATCCGGCTTTCAACGCCGATCGGGCCAGGATCATTCAGAACATCATGGAGGAGCGGATGAAGCTGCTCACGCCGCTTCAGTTCCAGAACATGCTGCGCCCGGCCTTCCAGGAGGACGAGTGGAAGCTGGTTCTGGCGGGGGGCATTCTGGGCATGCTGGCCGGGGTCGCCCAGCTGGTATTTATCTTCGGCGCCTGAGGGCGATCAGACCTGGCTCTGGATGCGTTTGAGCAGGGCGCGTCGATCATCGTTGAGGTGTTCCTCGCCCATGCGGTTGGGGTCAAAGTACTGTGCCACCTTGCGCAGCAGGCGGTCGGGCAGATAGGCGGCGATGTCCAGTGCCTTGCCGGGGTAGTGGTTGCATACATAGTGCATCACCGGCTCCATATCCCTTTCCTTCATGGCCTGCAGAATCTCCGCCGAGAGGGCGTTGTCGCGCTGGTGGGCACTGACCTCGCCGACATAGGCCACGGGCATGCCGCGCGTCAGGGCCACCACCCGCTTGATTTCCATCAGTGAGGTGAGGCGTGCGGCGAACACCGGATCGACATAGCGCCGGGACATCATCTGCAGGAAGACATTGGGGATGAACTTCATCGACTGGACCATGGACAGCATCAGCTTGTCGAGGCCGCTGGTGTGCCTCTCGATCACTTCTTCCACATATTGGTGGACGGCCTGGAGGTCGTCATCGTCGAGATCGTGAAAAAAACCGGGCAGTGCCTGATTCTCTTCATTGAGCAGAGCGAGTTCTTCAAGTCGTTGTTGGCGGTTCATCGTATCCTCCAAAACAGAGCGCAGCATTCTCGCACAGCCCGCCGCTTTTGTGTAAAAAGCCGGCCACATGGGTTATTGTCACTGGCTGATACCCCATCCCAATCTGTAACGAGGAGCGAACGACATGGCCAAGACACTCATGGTTTACGGCGCCAATGGTTACACCGGCGAACTGATCGCCCGCGAGGCCGCCCGCCGCGGCTTGTCGCTGGTGATCGCCGGCCGCAGTGAAGTCAAACTTCGGCCCCTGGCGGAAGAACTGAATTGCCCCCTGCGCTGTTTTAATCTGGAGCGCGAGGACGCCGTGGTCGAGCAGCTCGAGGGCATTGATGTGCTGATCCACGCCGCCGGCCCGTTTTCGGCCACGGCGGCGCCGATGATGGCCGCCTGTCTCAAGGCCGGCACCCACTACACCGACATCACCGGCGAGGTGGAGGTTTTTGAACACGCCCAGACTCTGGCTCCAGAGGCCAAGCGCGCCGGTGTGGCCCTGTGCTCCGGCGTCGGCTTTGATGTCATTCCCACGGATTGTGTGGCCGCGGCACTGGTCGAGGCGCTACCCGACGCCACCCATCTGGCGCTGGGCTTCGATACCCGCTCCGGTCTCAGCCCGGGCACCGCCAAGACTTCCATCGAGGGGATGGCCAAGGGCTGCCTGGTCCGCGAGGGCGGCCAGTTGCGCAGTATTCCCCTGGGCTTTCGCAGCCGCCGCATCGATTTTGGTATGGGCGAGAAAGACGCCGTGACCATTCCCTGGGGCGATGTGTCCACCGCCTACACCACCACCGGCATTCCCAATATCGAGGTGTATATCCCCATGCCCAGGAAAATGATCATGGGCATGAAATGGACCAATCTGTTGCGGCCGGTACTGGGGCTGAAGATGGTGCAACGCATGCTTAAAAAGCGTGTGGAGAAGTCGGTCAAAGGCCCCGACGAGGCCACCCGGGCCAAGCTGCCCACCTATGTCTGGGGCGAGGCCCGCAATGCCGCTGGAAAGGTGGTGACGGCGCGGATCAAGACCGCCAACGGCTACAGCCTGACCATCGATGGCAGTTTGACGGTGGCCGAGTATCTGTTGGACAACCGGGTAGACGGCGGTGCCTACACGCCGGCGCTGTTGGTCGGCAAGTCCCTGATCGAGCAGTTGCCCGGCAGCGAAAAGCTCGTCCTTTCGTGAGCCGAAAGCCAAGGCGCGGCGGCGATTGTCGCTTGCGCCCGCTCGCCCAAGCGGCAAAAATGCCGACATCTATAGCGCACAGTGACAGTTATGAATCAGAGTAAAGTGGTTATCAGCGGCACCGGTCTCTACACGCCGCCGCAATCGATCTCCAACGACGAGTTGGTGGAGAGCTTTAACGCCTATGTCGAGCGTTTCAACCGGGAGAACGCCGCGGCCATTGAGGCCGGTGAGCTGGCGCCCCTGGCGGAATCGTCCTCTGCTTTTATTGAAAAGGCCTCGGGCATCAAGAGCCGGCATGTGATCGACAAGTCCGGCGTCCTCGATCCCCAGCGGATGAAACCCTACATCCCCGAGCGTTCAGACGACGAGCTGTCGGTGCAGGCGGAAATCGGCGTGGCCGCCGCCACACAGGCCATGGAGCGCGCCGGCAAGACCGCCGCCGACATCGACGCGGTGATCGTCGCCTGCTCCAACATGCAGCGGGCCTACCCGGCCATGGCCATCGAGATCCAGAACGAGCTGGGCATCCAGGGCTACGGCTACGACATGAATGTGGCCTGTTCCTCGGCGACTTTTGGCATCGAGGCCGCCTACAACGCGGTAGTCGCCGGTACGGCGGGTTGTGTGCTGATGGTCAACGCCGAGATCTGTTCGGGCCACCTGTGCTGGTACGACCGCGACTGCCACTTTATTTTCGGTGATGTGGCCACGGCAGTGATTGTCGAGCGCAGCGATACGGCACAGTCCGACCACATTTTCGAAATCCTCGGTACCCGACTGCAAACACAGTTTTCCAACAACATCCGCAACAACTTCGGCTTTCTCAACAACGCGGACGAAAACGGCATTGGCCAGAGGGACAAGCTGTTCATGCAGAACGGTCGCAAGGTGTTCAAGGAAGTGTGCCCCATGGTGGCCACCCAGATCACCGAGCATCTGGCCGATTGCGGGGTCGAGAAGGAATCCGTCAAACGCTTCTGGCTGCACCAGGCCAACCTGGCCATGAACACCCTGATTGCCAAGCGCGTACTGGGCCGGGAGGCCTCTGCCGAGGAAAACCCTACCATTCTCGACGAGTACGCCAACACCAGCTCCGCCGGCTCCATCATTGCCTTCCACAAAAACCAGGACGATTTCCAAAGCGGCGAGCAAGGTGTCATCTGCTCCTTCGGCGCCGGCTACTCCATCGGCAGCGTCATCGTCCGCAAGGCGTGAATTAGCCACAGAGCCACGAAGAGCACGAAGGGAAGGGGGCTGTAGGAGCGGCGCCCCCGCCGCGACAAGTCGGCCCGGGGTCGGGCCTCCTACAATCCCCTCTGTGCCCTCTGTGGCTAAAACGCAAAACATCCGACCCACCAAAAGCCAATGCGGCGAAGCCGCCCACCAAGTCGCGGCGGGGTCGCCGCTCCTACCA
>JBNJGD010000020.1:8722-29491 GCA_051747425.1 Pseudomonadota bacterium | reverse complement strand
GGCGAATGGCGACCAAGCTCGCTCCCTTAACAGTGTTAACCCACCATCGCCCCCCCCCCGGGGCGATTCGAGCTCTACTATACTGGCTCCCCCGGGCAAATCACAGTCGCCCGCAGCCACTCACTCAGGTCAGACGGTAGCGTTTCTGTTCGCCGCTGAGGGGGCAGACAAACGCCAGTTCGTCGACATATCCGTCCACACCCGCTTGATCCGGAGCACAGCTCTCCGCGAGCGCCGCCGCCGTGCGCCGATCGTGGGCCAGCAACACCAGCCCCCCGGTCTCGCGATCGACCCGGCACACCGGATACACCTCGCGCTGGCGATCAAAGTAGAGATGCACCTGGCGCTCGAAGGCGTGGCGATCGCCCCAGTCGTCGCCCTGGTAGAGCATGCCGGCGGGCTTGTTCCAGACACTGTAGTGACCCTCGTCGGCCAGCGGTCGGAGATCCCCCGGCGGCATACGAATCAGGGCTTCGTTATAAAACACCTGAACGCGATCGCCGGGCAACAGTTCGGCCCGGGCCCGGCGCAGCCGCTCGCGCTGTTCGCCCCGGCAGTGCCAGACCGCACCGGCGTTCATCGCCTCTTTGACGCGCGATTTAGATAACGGCAGGTGGTCGGCGAGAAAGGCCGCCGCCTGGGACCAGTCGTCCGAACTGACTTCCAGTTCGCACTCAATGACAATATTTTGCTCGGGGTCTTTCATGCTGGCATTGTACTTCGATTCGAGCGCAAACAGAGCGATTCACTCTGTGACAAGGTAAAATAAGCCCGAATGAAATTCACTGAATTCACTGGAAGCGGAGAAAACCGAAGTGATTGAACGCCTCATCGAACGCAGCCTCTACGCCACGCGCTGGTTTCTGGCCCCACTTTATCTGGGACTGAGCCTGGCCCTGCTCTTGCTCGGCATCAAGTTCTTCCAGGAACTGTGGCACACCCTGCCCGTGATTCTGGAAATTTCCGAAGGACAAACCATACTGCTGGTGCTCTCCCTGATCGACATTGCCCTGGTCGGCGGCCTGCTGATCATGGTGATGTTCAGCGGTTACGAAAACTTTGTTTCCGCCCTGGATATCAAGGAGGGCAACGAAAAACTTGGCTGGCTGGGCAAGATGGACTCGGGCAGCCTGAAAACCAAGGTCTCGGCCTCAATCGTCGCTATCTCTGCCATTCATTTGCTCAAGCTGTTCATGGAAGGAGGCCTGGAGTCAGAGCGTTTGCTGACCTACGCCGCCGTCCACCTGGTTTTTGTCGTCTCCGCCCTGGGCATGGGCTTCATGGACCGGATCACCAAAAAACCCTGAGCATAAAAAAGGCCGGCAATGCCGGCCTTTTCATTTCCACCCGTTTCTACCGATTCAATAGAAAGTCCTGGCGTTTTTGGCGTAGTCCCTGAGCATCTCGCAGGGCTCAAAGCGCGGGCCGTAGAGGGTCTGATAGCCTTCCAGCGCATTAACCACCGCACCGGCGCCCATGGCGTCGATCATGCGGAAAGGCCCGCCGGAGAAGGGGATAAAACCAATGCCGAAGATCGCCCCCAGATCGCCGTCGCGGGGCGAAGTGATTGTGCCGTCCTCCAGACAGCGCACCGCCTCGTTGAGCAGCGGCAGCAGAGAGCGGCGACGGATTTCGTAGTCGCTGATCTTTTTGTCCGGCTCCACGCCCAACAGGGTGTAAACATCGGGGTCGATCTCTTTGAGCTTCTTGCCCGTCTCCTGATCGTACTTGTACATGCCCTTTTTGGTCTTGCGGCCCAGGCGATTGGCATCGAGCAATTTCTGCGACATGTCCGGGGCGACAAAGCGGGCGCCAAACTGGGCCTCCAGGTTGGGCTGCACCTTGCCGGCCACATCCACCCCCACTTCATCGAGCAGCGAAATGGGGCCCACAGGGAAGCCGGCCTTGACCATGGCCTTGTCCAGCTGGTCCAGAGGCACACCCTCCATCGCCATCCAGGCGATTTCGTTGGCGTAGGGGAACAGCATGCGATTGACATAAAAGCCGGCACCGTCCTTGACCACAATTACCTTCTTGCCCTGGGCACGGCCCAGTTCAACGGCGCTGGAAATGGCCCAGTCCTCGGTCTTGTCGTGCTTGACGATTTCCAGCAGGGGCATTTTCTCCACCGGCGAGAAATAGTGCATGGCCAGCACCTGCCCGGGACGCTTGGCCGCGGCGGCGATGTCCTTGAGCGGCAAGGAGGAGGTATTAGTGGCGAAGATAGTGTCCTCGCGGCAGTTATCTTCCACATCCTTGAGCATTTGGTGTTTCAGTTCCAGACTCTCGAAGACCGCCTCGACGACAATATCGCAGTCCTTCATCGGGCCGTACTCGATCACGCCGCGGTAGTTGTCCATCCGCTCCTTGTGCTCTTCGGCGGTAATGCCCTGGTACTTGAGCTTTTTGTCCACCGCGTCCTTGATGTGATCGTTGGCGTGACCAATGCCCTTCTCGTCACGGTCCTTGATGATCACCGACTTCTTGGCGTTGAGCAGGCTGACGGTGCCGATGCCGGCGCCCATCAGGCCACCGCCGAGCACGCCCACCGTCTTGATATCCACGGGCTTGGCATCGGTAAAGTGGTGGCGGGCCAGCTCCTGGTCGGCAAAGAACACATTCATCAGATTGCGCGCCACGCGGGTCATGGCCAGTTCGCCAAAGCGCTTTGACTCGTACACCAGACCCTTTTCCATACCGTTATTCAGGCCGTACTCAATGCAGTCGATAATGGCCGGCGGTGCCGGGTAGTTACCTTTGGTCTGGGCCTTAACCATCTTGCGCGCCTGATCGAACACGACCTTGCGGCCAATGGGGTTGTCCTCGAGCAGGCGGTCCTTGAGGTCCTTGCGCGCGGCGCTGCGGTTGGGGTCAACCTTGCCGATCATGTCGCGGGCCATTTCAATGGCGCTGTCGAGCAGTTTCTCCCGGGGCACGACCTTGTCGACCATGCCGTTTTTGACGCCCTTGAAAGCCTTGACCTGCTTGCCCTGGAGAATCAGGGGCAGAGCCTTTTGCAGACCGATCAGCCGGGGCAGGCGCTGAGTGCCGCCGGAACCGGGGAGCACCCCCAGCATGACCTCGGGCAAACCGACCACCGTCTTGCGACTGTCGCTGGCGACGCGGCCGTGGCAGGCCAGCGCCAGCTCGTAACCGCCGCCCAGGGCTGGACCGTGAATAGCGGCGATCACCGGCTTTTTGCTGTCGGCAATTTTCTGGAAGCTCAGCTGGCCCATGCGGGCAATGTGGGCGGCACCCCGGGCGGATGTTGCCTTCTTGAGCATCTTGACATCGGCACCGGCGACGAAGGAGTTGTCCTTGCCACTGATAATGACACTGGCCTTGACCTTGGGGTCGTTGGCCACCTGCTCGAACACCGCATTGGCTTCGTCGGCAAAGGTGTCCTTGAGGACATTCATGGTTTCGCCGGGCACATCGAGTGTGATGACGGCAATGCCGTCTTTGCGGACATCAACGGAAAATGCTGTTTGTTCGGACACGGTGGCTCCTCGCTATTGCTGTTGGGGGACGGCGGCACAGTAAGAACTTCACCCCACGCTGTCAACGCGGGACCACCGTGGCGCCATTATAGACTCGATTGATTCATTTCGCTCAAGCCGTTGGGGAGCTACCTCGCCAGCGCTCCACCAGCAGCAGGGCCGCGGGTAGAAAGAGAAAGTCGAAAACCACCGCCAGGGCGATGGTGATGGCGGTCATCGCCCCCATGTAGGCATTCACATTGAAATCCGAGAACACCAGGATGCCAAAGCCCAGCGACAGCACCACCGTGGTCACCACCAGCGCCGAGCCCACCGTGGCGAAGGCATAACGCACCGCGTCCTCGGGGCTGTCGCCGTGCTCGCGGCGGGCGCGCAGGTACTTGCTCATAAAGTGCACGGTGTCGTCGACCACGATCCCCAGGGTCACGCTGAAGACCACCGCGACAGCCAGGTTGACCTGCCCCCACAACAGCCCCCACAACCCGAGGGCCATACCGGCGGGGAAAGCGTTGGGAAAAATACTCAACAGGCCAAAGCGGAAGGAGCGCAGGGCCACCAGCAGGGTCAGGGTAATGCCGATCAGGGCCACTGCCGAGCCGGTCATCATGCTCTCGATGTTCTGCTGCCCGATGTGGGCGAACATCATGGGAATGCTGGCGCCGTGGGTCTGCAGCTCGGGGGCGTTTTCCTCAAACCACTGCCAGGCTTTTTTATCCAGCGCGATCAGGTCCTGGGGCAAGGCATCGCGCACATGCAACAGTATCCGCAGCGCCGATTTGTCAAAGTTGACCTGGGTATTGAGATCGAGCCCGTAGGGCAGTGACATTTCATAGAGCAACTGATATTGCGCTGCCATATTCTGGCTCTCCGGCAGGCGCTGCCAGGCCGGGTCGCCGCCGTGCATATTGCGGTTGAGCTTCTCGATGACATCGATGTAGGTATCGATGAACACCACCTTCTCCTGCTGCATAAACCAGTCGCCCAGTGCCTTTACCTTGCCCAGGAAAGCCGGGTCGTTGACGCAACCGGCTTCGCCGCAGTCCAAGGAGTAGGCCAAGCGATCAAAGCCCGACAGGTGCTCGGTGTAGTAGTCGGCGGCATCGCGCAGAGGCACACCGGGCTGAAAGTAGGCGATGGTGTCGTCGTTGAGCTGGTTGCGGGGCATCTGTGCCATCAACACCAGGGCCACCAGACCAGTGGCCAGAACCACTTTGCCGGGGCGGGCAATCACCCAGTTGGCGAGGCCGCTGAGTGATTCACGACTGTCGCCCATGCCGCGACCGCGACGCCGGCGAATCAGGGCGATACAGACCGCCGGCAGCAAGGTCAGGGTCAACACCATGGCCAACATCACGCCATAGGCACAAACCAGCCCCAGCTGTTGAAAGGGCGGCGATTCGGAAAAGACCAGACTGACAAAGCCGATAGCGGTGGTCACGCTGGTGAGTACGATGGGCTCGATGTTGACGGTGAGGCTCTCGACCATGGCCTCCAGGCGATCCTGGCCCTGGGACAAGTGGCGAAGGTAAATCACCAGCAGGTGCACACAGTCGCAAACGGCAATGGTGGTAATGATGATCGGGGCAATGGCGGTGACCTGATTGAGCGGCGTCATGGACCAGCCCAGGGCACCCAGCGCCGCCAGAGTGGAAAAGGCGATCAGCACCACCACGCTGACCACACTGCCCAGGGAGCGCAGGAACAGGGACAGCAGGACGACAATGATCAGATACATGCCCGGAATCAGCGTCCGGCTGTCCTTGTCCGCCTGCTCCTTGAAGGTTTCATTGACCACCGGCACGCCGAGCAAGTGGGTCACAAATTCGGGGTGTCGAACCTGAAGCTGCGCCTCCAGCTCGCGGGAAAAATCGACAATCTCGGAAAAAGCGCCATCGCGCTTGAGGCTCTGGGCCTTGCGCTCGGCGTGGGGCGCATCGGTGTCGGCGGCCTCGGGCAGCTCAAGAGAGACATTGATCGCCGTGACCCGGCCATCTTCGGAGATCAGGTTGTGCAGCAACTGGGGCTCGGTCAGGGCGATGTCACGCACCCGTTGTAAAGCGGGCTCATCCAGTGCTGTCGGGTCCTGTACCAGATCGGCGACTTCCAGCGTGTCGCCCTCGGCCTCGCTGTGCTGGTAGTTGGTCAGCGAGTCCACTCGCACGCTGTAGGGCGTGTTCCAGGCCTCTTCCGTGAGCCAGGCAATGCTCTCGAGTACTTCGCGGCGGAATACGCCGCCCTCACCGGTATCGATGAGAAAGAGCATGTTATCGCTCTTGGTGTAGGTGTCCTGAATGTGCTCATGGGCCAGCAGCTGGGGATTTGCCTCGGCAAAGAACACCTGGTAATCGGACTGGAAATAGAGGTGCCGAACGCCGGCGGTGGAGAGCACCACCAGCACAACGCTCAACAGAGCGAGCACGAGACGATAGCGGACCAACCATTGAGCCAGAGAGCGTGTCATAGTAGAAAGGCCATAAACGGAATGCTTTAGAATGTATGGACAAGACAGCGGAAGCAAGTACAAACCGGTTGGACAAGATGGACAGAACCGCCAGCAAAACTGCCCCAGCGACATTTAATATCACCGAACTGATTCGGCAAGGCATCAGCGTGGTGATGGTGACCACCGGCGCTTTTTGGTTGCTCTGCAGTTTTATCGCCTTCACCCTGGTGCAGACCGCCAGCGTGGCCCAAACCGGCGGGGCTGACTCAACCAAACTGAACATCAGCGTGGCCGTATTCACCCTGCTGGCTCTGTTCTACACCGGTCTTGGGCTGGCCTTTGGCAACCAGCGAAAAATGGCCTGGCAACAACTCTTTGCCTCTTCGCTGTGTTATCTGGGGCTGGGCCTTTACATCCTTGTTATGTGGCACCTTCTGGTGCCGGAGTTCAACCAGCAACTGGCTCAAGCGGGACGCCTGAGCGCCGGGGAAATAGAAACCAGCAGTACCCTGGCCAGCCTGATTATTTTTTCGCTGTTGGTCGCGGCGCCAGCGGTCACGCTGGCGCTGCTGATGTTACCGGACATGCGTCAACGCTTTGCCGTCCATTCGGTGGTCTACTCGGGGCAACGCAACCTCTACCAAAGTACCCTGCTCTGGCACAGTTTTGGTCTGGCCGTTTTGCTGCTGCTGGGCGCCGGCTTTGACCCACGCCAACTGAACGGCGACTCGCAAGCACCGGCGCTGGCCTGGCTGTGGGCCGGCGCCGCACTGGCAGTGGCCCTGGGCGGAGTATTCAGTGGCAGCGAACGGCTGGCACTGATTGGAAGCGGCTGGCTGCTGAATGTGGCCGGCCTGACCCTGGCATTGATCATCGGCTTCCGCGCCGAGCTGGACTGGCGCTTTCTGCTGGAGGTGGAGTGGAAAACGGAGCAGGTGCTGGCCCTGTCCTTCTGGCTTTTTTACAGTGCCGCCTTCACGCTCTACACCCTGCTCAACCTGAGTGCCCTTTGGCGGGCACCCAGGCCGCTCTCTCCCTAGTCCTCGAGATCGAGGTCCTGCAGGTTGGGCATCATCATCAACCCGTCGTCCATGAACATGTCCATCTCCGGGGCCAGAATGTGGACATAGCGATCAAAGTAGAGAAACTGCTTGATCAACAGGGCGAACTCCCGGGGAAAGCGAATACCGTGGTCGCGGCCAATGGCGACGATGTCCATCAGCAGCTTATTGATGTCCTGATCCTCGTCACCCGAGAGCAGTACCGAGCTGTCGCTGATTCGCTCGACATGGTCAAACACCTCGCGGATATCGGCGGCCAGGCGGTCGACATCAACCGTTTCCTCGGTCATGCCAATCACCAGCATGGCGCTGGCCATGGTGTCGAAATCGCGGCTGCTGGTGGCCTGAATAAACTGGGTCACAGCGCCCCAGGTCTCGGGCCGAATGCGACCGACAATACCGAAATCGATAAAACCGACGCGGCCGTCCTCCAGCACCATCAAATTGCCGGCGTGAACATCGGCGTGGAAAAACTCGCAGGCCATCAGGCTCTGGAACCAGGTGTTCATGGCAATCAGCAGCGTGCTCTTGGGGTCCTGGGAGTATTGCTTGATGGCGTCGAGATCGGTCAGCGAGACGCCAAAGAAGCGCTCCATGGTCAACACGCGCAGGCTGGTGGCCTGATCGTAGACCTTGGGGCAGACCACATCCTCGTTGCCGGTGTCGGCGAGAAATTGGGCAAAAACCTTGAGGTTGCGCGCCTCGTTGAGAAAGTCGCACTCCTCCATCATGGTTGACTGGATATCACTGACAATATCGCCCAGCGAGGCCCGCTTCATCTGCGGCACCAGGCGCTCCAGGACCCGGGCGCCAAAGAGCAGGAAATTGAAGTCGGTGAGCAGGATGTTTTTCACCCCCGGCTTCTGCACCTTGATCACCACCTCTTCGCCACTCACCAAACGGGCGGCGTGCACTTGGGCAATTGAGGCCGAGGCCAGGGGTTCCGGGTCAACCCAGCTGTAGACCTCGCTCATGGGTTTGCCCAACTCGCTCTCGATCATCTGCTGGATATAGTGGAAGGGCAGCTTGGCCGTCTTGTCGAGACAGCCCTCGAACTCGCGCACATACTCCTCGGGAAACAGCGAGGGCGAGCTGGCAATGAACTGGCCCAGTTTGATATAGGTGGAACCGAGCCGCTCAAAAGTCTGGCGCAACAGGCGCGGCAGCGGCGGGCGTTCGCCCAGGGCCCAGCGCAAGCCGGTCTCGGAAAGCACACCGGCCGTCTGACCAATGCGAAAAGCGCCCTTGATGCCGTAATCGAGTTGGGTGAGTACTGCGTCCATAATCTGTCTCTTGAATGGTCTGAAAGTGCGTGGGGATGTATTATATTGCGCGGCTCTAGAGTATAACGCCTAATCCCGTCGGCTTGGACGACAAAGGCCGGGATTGGCGACAGGGCCGTCACAGTGATTTGACACGCATCAAGGACAATTCCTGGTCAAAGACGCAAACTGAGACCAAACCACTACCGAGGTCACCATGAAAAGCATTTATGCCCTTCTGATTGCCGCCACGCTGCTCCCCAGCGTGACACTGGCCGACGACATCAGCGCCGGAGAATCGCTCTACAACAGCAAGGGTTGCATCGGCTGCCACGGTGCCGCCGGCAAGAGTGCCAACCCCGACAACTTTCCGGCCCTGGCCGGGAAAGAGGCCGCCTTTCTGAAAGAGCAAATCATCGCCTTTCGCGATTACAAGCGCGAAAACCCGATGATGAACCCCATGGTGCAAGGCCTCTCCGACGAGCAGGCCGGCCAGATCGGCGCCTACCTGGCAGCCCAGTAAAAAATCCCGGGGCGGGGCAGATGGCCTAGGCCATCGCCTCGCCGCCGCGGCGGGCGATGTCCAGTGCCTGGTCGGCGCGCTCCAGCAACTCGTCCATCGACTCCCCCTCGGCCATGGTCACAATACCGATGCGACACTCGTGATTGGTCTCCAGACCCAGCTCCTTGCCCCGAATCAAACCACTCTTGACCCGCTCGGCAATCACCTGGGCACCCATTTGACCGGTGTTGGGCAGCAAACAGATAAAGCCGTCCTCGCCGTAGCGGGCACACACATCCACCTGGCGGGTAACGGCCTCCACAACGCGATTGACATAGCCGATGACCGACCGCAGCTCTTCCACCGCAGCGCCGCGGGCAGCGCGCTCCAACCCGGCGACATCCAGCATCAACACACTGACACAGCCGTCGCCGTCGCGCCGCTCCCCGGTGACCCGGTTGGCGTCGTGAATCAGTTGCCGGCGCTCGGTCTCCGACTGCATCAAGCGCAGATTCGACTGAACCAGTGACTGAACCAGCGGTGTCGACACGCACAGGGCGATCAGGGCCGAGGCGGGCAGGGCAAAGCGCCAGACCTCACTGCCGGGTGCGTAGTTCGATACCCACAGGCCGAGGGCACAAACCACAGTGGAACAGGCCACGGCAATGGCGACCAGGATGGCAGTGGCTCCGGCCGCGCCAAAACGCATGATGAATTTTTCCATAATCGCCCCTCTCGGCCGCAGCCCGAACGCGGCAAACGCTGCCGCTTGTCACTTCTTACCAGAGGCTCGGGGCAGGTGGCAAGCGCGTGAGACGCGCCAATTCAGGCCTTTTCCGTCATCAGGTCCGGTGCCACGACTCGGTTTCGGCCCTCCGCCTTGGCCTGGTAGAGCGCTCGATCGGCCCGTTCAATCAGGCTTTCGAGCGTTTCATCCGGCTGGTGTCCGGCAATACCGATGCTCACGGACAACTGAAATTCACCCTCGATCGGGTCGTGCTCCTCAATGCCCCGGCGAATGCGCTCGGCCACAATTCGGGCACCATCGATCGCCGTTTCGGGGAGCAGGCAGATAAACTCCTCACCGCCATAGCGGGCACAAATATCCCCCTGGCGCATAAAGTTCTGAATAACCGCGCTGGCGCTTTTCAAAACCCGGTCTCCCACCGGATGGCCATACTCGTCGTTAATCGACTTGAAGCGATCGAGATCGAGCATGAGGATGCTGAAGTGGACTGTCTGTCCGGTACCGCCACAGCTGCGGGCACAGTCAAAGAAGTACTGACGGTTGTAGAGCCCCGTCAAGGGGTCCATTCGAGTGACCAGCGTCAGATCGCGCTCGGTTTGCAACAGTTTTACATTGGATCTCACCAGAAAGAAGATCAGCGGCCCGGCGACAAAGAGAGGGATAACCAGGGCAGCGGGAATGGCAAAATTCCAGGTGGGGCCACCCACCGGGTAGCCAAACAGCCACAAGCCGAACGCACACAACAGGGCGGCACTGGCTACCGCACCCGCCATCATCAAGGTCGTCGCAACACCGGCGCCAAAGCGCTCGATAAATCGTTCCATAACACTGGCCTTTGTCTACAGCGCGTGGACCGGATCAACATCCAGTGACCACCGCGCCTTGTCCGTCTTTTTGTTTTTTCCTGTCTCCCTTATTAGCACGCTCAGAAATTGGTGCAACACTTTTCGGTCCTCCGAGAGGATCATCGCCTGGGCGCGGAAGCGGCCGGCGCGGCGCTCCATGGGCGAGGGAATCGGCCCCAGAACCTCCACACCGGCGGGCGGCTCAAGGGCCAGGGCCATCTCCAAAAAGCCCATGGCGGCCTGGCGTTCCACCGACTCGGCGCGCAACATCGCGGCAAAACGATAGGGTGGCAATCCCATTACCCGTCGCTCGGCCAGAGCCCGCTCGGTAAAGGCCTCGTAGCCCCGGGTCACCAGGCTGTGCATCAGCGGGTGATCCGGTTGCGTGCTCTGAATCATCACCTCGCCGGGGCGCTCGGCGCGGCCTGCGCGGCCGGCGACCTGCAATATCAGCTGGGCCATCTGCTCGGTGGCCTTGAAATCGGCGCTGAACAGGCCCCGATCACAATCCAGCACCCCCACCAGGGTCACGCCGGGAAAGTGATGCCCCTTGGCCAGTATCTGGGTTCCAATCAACAGGTTGGCCTCACCGCGCTCCACTGCCGCCAGTCTCCGCTCGAGCTCGCCCCGACGACGGGTGTTGTCGCGATCGATGCGCATGGTTCGGGCCTTTGGATAGCGCTCCTTAAGAAACAGCTCCAGCTGTTCCGTGCCCTGACCCTGGTGCTGCAGGTTGCGGTGCCCGCAATCGGGGCAATGGGGCGGTGGCCGCGACTCGCTGCCGCAGTGATGGCAACGCAACACCGAGGGCTGAAAGTGCAGGGTCATATGGGCGTCGCAGCGTTGGCAATCGGCGTGCCAGCCGCACTGGGGACAAAACAGGGTAGGGGCATAGCCCCGGCGATTGAGAAACAACAGCACCTGGCCATCGGCCGCCAGGTGCTGCTCCACGGC
Organism: Pseudomonadota bacterium; assembly: GCA_051747425.1. Taxonomy (GTDB): domain Bacteria; phylum Pseudomonadota; class Gammaproteobacteria; order HTCC5015; family HTCC5015; genus HTCC5015. Next base: position 18,176 of record JBNJGD010000020.1, on the reverse strand, counting down.
GCGATCCAGGCTGTGGCTCAACGGCGAGGCGGGGCGATGCTGGCGGGCGTCGATCATGCGAATGATGGGCGGCTTGGCGCCGCCTGCCCGCTGGTTCAGACGCAGCTCGAGATAGCGTCCCTGCCTGGCATTGTGGTGAGTCTCAAAGGACGGGGTCGCCGTCCCCAGAACAATCGGTATTGCCGCCGCCCGCGCCCGCAACACGGCCAGGTCCCGGGCGTGATAGCGAAATCCCTCCTGCTGCTTGAGCGAGGCGTCGTGCTCTTCATCGACCACAATCATCCCCAGCCTGGGGATGGGGGCAAACAGCGCCGAGCGAGTGCCCAGCACAATATGGGCGCGGCCGCTGCGGGCCAGCCGCCAGGCCCGCAGCCGCTCCAGATCGGTCATGCCCGAGTGCAGAGTGACCAGCAAGACATCGAAGCGGGCGGCAAAGCGGGCCACCAGTTGCGGCGTGAGGCCGATCTCGGGAACGAGAAAGAGCACCTGTTTGTCGGCCGCCAGACACTGGTCGATCCAGTGAAAATAGACCTCGGTCTTGCCACTGCCGGTCACGCCACGCAACAGTGCCGGCTGGAAGCCGCCATCCATGGACAGGGCGTCGACTACCTGGCGTTGCTCGGGGTTGAGTTCGGGGCCCTTCTTGCTGCGGCCGGGGCGCTCCGGCGGCAAATCCAGCGGTGCCAGCCAGCCCTTGTCCACCAGCGCCGTCACCGCCGGCCGCCAGTGGTCAAACCGCGCGGCCAGCGTACCGGCGTCCATAACGCCCGAAGCCTCGAAGAAGGCCTCGGCCACCGCCCGCTGCTTGGGCGCTCGCTTCAACTCATCCAGGGACTGCTCTGTGACCGCCTGGGTCAGCTGCCAGAGGCTGTCATCGCCCTCATCAATGGCCCGGCCCTGCATCAGGGCGTTGGGCAGGGCAGTGGCCCAGACCTCGCCGATGGGGTGATGGTAGTAGTGGCTGGCCCGCTGCAACCACTCCATCAAAGGCTCATCCAGTAGTGGCCGTTCATCCAGACAGTGTTCGATCGGACGGATCTTCTCCAGCGGTGTCGCCGGCGTTTCCAGCGTCCCCAGGCAGACACCAATCAGGCGGCGGCGCCCAAAAGTCACCTGCAAACGGCAACCGGCGGCGGGCATCGGCATACCCTCGGGCACGGCGTAGTCAAAAGTGCCGTACAGGGGCACCGGCACGGCCACGGCGATATAGCGCTCGCGACCGCCCGGCACTAGCGGAACTCCAGACCGATACTGATGCGGTTCACATGCTGGTTGTAGTCGATCAGTGACTCGCCGTAACCGCTGAAAATCCGGGCAAAAAAGTAGGTGTTTTTATTCGGCAGCGGCCAGCTGTAATCCATTTGAATCGCCCCTTTGCCGGTACTGGGGTTGCCGCGCAACATGCCGGAAAAGGCGCTGCCCTCACTCTTGGCGCGGTAGAAATAGAATTCGGCGTAGCCGAAGTAGCGGTGGATGTCCGGATTGTCATCCCCCTTGGGGTCATCGGGAGCCGTTTTATCGTCCTCGGGAAGGCGATACCACAGTTTGAAGCTGTACTCGCCGTGATCGCTGGACCAGTAAGGCCAGAGATAAAAGCGATTCCAGCTGCGCGAGGTGGGCAATGGCTCGCCATTGGACTCGTGCTCAAGGCCGATGTACATGCCATCCCAACCGCTCACCGGAGTGATTTCGTCGGTCAGGTGGTAAAACACTTCCGGATTGTAGTTGGTCTCGCGAAAGGGCTTGGAGTTCTGGGAATCGAGGTAGCGCCAAAAGGACAACTGGGTGTAGCCCAGGTACAGCTCGGGCACGATGGCCTCGATCTTGGCACTGAACTGGTAGATAAAATCCATCTTCTCGGTCTGGCTTCGGTCACTGCGGTAATTGAGGGGCAGAATGTAGTTCTGCTTGTGCAGCGAAATGCCGTCGAGAATCAAATTGTCGGCGGTACTGATGATCACCCCGTCGCCCCGGGCCGTCAGGCTGGCCGCCAGCAACAGGGCAGCGGGCCAGACCCTTCGGGTTATTCGCCCGCTCATCACTACTCCTCCGGCTCGCCGCCAAAGGCGCGCAGCAGATCGGGCAGCAATGCCGCCACTTCCATCACCATCAGGCAAAAGCGGGCGTCCAGCTCGGCTGCCGCATCATCTCCCTCCTCCAGCGACTCCAGCAATTCATCGGACAGGCGCAGCTGCTTGACCGACAGAGCATCGTCGAGGACAAAGCTCAGGCGCTCGGCGTAGTGCAGCGCCAGTTTGGTCACCACCTTGCCCGCTTCCAGATGCACCTGTACCTCCTCCGAATCCAGCGCCTGGCGGCGGATCTGAACCACACCCTCACCGTCGTCGACCCCGTGCAGTTCGCAGCGGTCGGCCAACTCAAAGGGCTCCTCGGCACTGCCCTGGCGCAGCCACCCGGTAAACACGCTGTGGGGCGCATTGCGCACCTGCAGGGGAATCACCGGCAGGCTGCCCAGGGCCTCGCGCAAGGCCGAGAGCAACTCCTCGGCGCGGCGGGCGCTGCTGCTGTCGACCACCAGAAAACCGCCGGCGGAGTCGATGTAGGCGCGAGTGTAGCGGCTGCGGGTAAAAGCCCGGGGCAACATGTCCAGCATCAGTTCGTCGCGCAGGCGGGTTCGCTCCTTGCCCCGCACCGGGCGGTGCTCCTCGGCCTCGATGGACTCGACCTTCTCCTCCAGAGCCTCGCGCACGGCCGCCGGCGGCACCAGGCGCTCCTCCACACGCAGACAAATCAGCAGGCGCCCGCTACCGGCGTGTACCAGCGTACTGCCGTGGCGACCCAGCGCCGCCACCCAGCCCTGACTGGCCGGCTGGCTCTTGCCACAGGGCTGAAACGCCGCCGCCGAGAGACGCTCCTCGAGCTGCTCGGCGCTCAACTCAAAGGGGGACTGAAAGCGGTAAACCTGCAAATTGCGGAACAACATAAACACCTCGCGAATGGGCCGGACAGTTTACCGCGTAATCACCCGCGGATGCACAGCGGCTTCGATCAGCATGACCGGAATGACACTGAGGCCACAGAGCGCACAGAGAACACAGAGGGTTCCTGGTCATCGCGAGCCGCGCAGCGGCGTGGCGATCTGCCGAACCATTACGCAGATTGCTTAACTGCGTTCGCAATGACGGGGCTGTAGGAGCCTGCTTGCAGGCGAATGGTTATCTAGGCCAACTCCTCGTTCGCGGGCAGGCCCGCTCCTACGGTGCCTCGGGTACGCGCGAGATTCCGGGATGTCGCGTAGGAGCGGCGACCCCGCCGCGACGGGTCGGCCCGGGGGCGGGCCTCCTACATTTAAAAAAGCTCCGTGCTCTTCGTGGCTCTGTGGCTAACACCACCCACAAAAAAGCCCACCGCGTGGGTGGGCTTTTCGGGTTCTTGGGGCGGTGGTTTACAGCGCCTTGAGACCGGAGATGATCTCGCCGACGGCTTTCTGCGCATCGCCGTAGAGCATGCGCGTGTTGTCGGCGTAGAACAGGTGGTTCTCGATGCCCGAGAAACCGGAGCCCTTGCCGCGCTTGACGACCACCACATTCCGGGCCTTGTCGGCGTCGAGAATGGGCATGCCGTAAATCGGGCTGTCGGGGTTGGTGCGGGCCACCGGGTTGACCACATCGTTGGCGCCAATCACCAGCACGACATCGGTGGTCGCGAACTCGGGGTTGATGTCCTCGAGGTCCTCGATGATGTCGTAGGGCACACCGGCTTCCGCCAGCAACACATTCATGTGACCGGGCATGCGACCCGCCACCGGGTGGATGGCGAAGCGCACATCGACATCGCGATCCATCAGCAGCTCGGTCAGTTCCCACACCTTGTGCTGGGCCTGGGCCACGGCCATGCCGTAGCCGGGGACGATGATCACGCGGTCGGCGTAGGCCATGTTGATGGCGGTGTCGTTGGCGTCGGTCTCCTTCATGGAGCCCTCCACCGAATCGTCGCCACCGGAAGAGCCGCCAAACTTCTTGAACAGAATCGCGCTGATCTTGCGGTTCATGGCGTCGGCCATCAGCTTGGTCAGCAGGGTACCCGCCGAGCCGACTACAATACCGGCAATCATCATCGCGGGGTTGCCCAGTACAAAGCCTTCCAGGCCGACGGCCAGGCCGGTCAGGGCGTTGAACAGCGAGATGATCACGGGCATGTCGGCACCGCCAATAGGCATGGCGATGGTGACACCGAAGATCAGGGAGATCACAAAGAAGGCGATAATCAGGGTAATGATCTGCTGATCACCCATCAACGCTTCCTTGGCTTCACCGGCGGCACTGACATCCAGAGACATCGTGATGTAGGCACCGATGACCAGAGCGGCCAGGAAAATCAGGGCGTTGGCCGCCTGAATCCAGCTGAACTGCCAGCTCTTCTTGATCTTGCCGTCGAGCTTGCCCCAGGCGATCAGTGAGCCGGACAGGGCCACCGCACCAATCAAGGCACCCAGCACAGCCATGGACTGCTGCACATAGTTGGCGGCGTGTCCCTGGAACAGGCTGATCGCGGCAATACAGGCGGCGGCACCGCCACCGAGGCCGTTGTACAGCGCCACCATCTGCGGCATGTCGGTCATTTCGACCTTCTTGGCCAGCACATAGGCGATGATGGAACCGATCGCCACGGCAATCACGGCGAGACCGATATTGGTCGTGGCGTGATCGTTGCCCGAGAAATTGTAGGTCGCGGCGGACGGAATGAATGTCACCAGCGTGGCGGCCACCATGCCGATACCGGCCCAGACCATGCCCTTGCGTGCCGTGGTCGGCGAGGACATCGCCTTGAGGCCCAGAATAAACAGGACGGCCGCGACGAAGTAAGTGATTTGAATAAATGTGCTCATAGGGATAGCTCCTTACTTCGAGTCTTTGCTCTTGAACATCTCGAGCATGCGATCGGTCGCCACATAGCCGCCGGCGGCATTGCCCGCAGCCATGAAGACACCGACGAAGCCGATGATCTGTTCAGTGAGTGTATGGGCGCCGGCGAGTGCGATGATCGCCCCCACCACCACGATGCCGTGAACAAAGTTGGAACCGGACATCAGGGGTGTGTGCAGGATCACCGGTACCTTGGAGATTACTTCGTAACCCGCCACGGCAGCCAGCATGAAAATGTACAGTGCAGTGAAACCTTCGATCACCATGGCTTAGCCTCCTATTACGCTTTTAACGCCTTCGTGCACGATCTCGCCATCGCGAGTCAGGCAGCCACCTGCGAGTACCTCGTCTTCCCAATTGGGGGTGAGTTCACCCTCTTCAATCATCAGGTTGACCAGGTTCATCAGGTTCTTGGCGTACATTTCGCTGGCGTGAACCGGCGATTTACTGGGGATGTTGACCGGGCCGGCGATGGTCACGCCGTTGTCGGTCTTGATCACTTCGCCGGCCTGAGTCAGCTCACAGTTGCCACCGGTCTCGGCGGCCATGTCCACGATCACCGCGCCGGGCTTCATGCCGGCCACCATGTCGGCGGAGATGATCTTGGGCGCGGGCTTCCCGGGAATCGCCGCCGTGGTAATCACGGCGCTGACACCCTTGAGCTTTTCGGCCAGGGCCTCGGACTGCTGCTGCTTTTCTTCCTCGGTCAGCTCGCGGGCGTAACCGCCCTCGCCACCGGCGTTAACGCCGGTGTCGATCAGCTTGGCACCCAGCGATTCCACCTGCTCCTTGGCGTCCGGGCGGATGTCGTAGGCCTCGACCTGGGCGCCCAGGCGCTTGGCCGTGGCGATGGCCTGCAAACCGGCCACGCCGGCGCCGACGACAATCACCTTGGCCGGGCGAATAGTGCCCGCCGCGGTGGTCAGCATGGGGAAGAAGCCGGGGGAGAGCTCGGCCGCCTGGATGGCGCACTTGTAACCCGCCAGACCGGCCTGAGAGGACAGGGCGTCCATGGCCTGGGCGCGGGAGATACGCGGAATCAATTCCATGGCAATGGAGTCGATCTTGTTGGCCGCCAGCGCCTTGACGGTGGCCTCGTTGCGGTAGGGGTCCATAAAGCTGATGACCAGCTGGCCCGCCTTCATCTGCCCAATTTCATCTTCCGTGGGCGGTTGTACCTTGAGCACAACATCCGCTTGTTCGTAGATCTCTTTGGCTGAGTCGACCAGCTTGGCGTCTTCGTAGGCTTCATTCAAAAAGTAGGCGGACTTGCCCGCATCCTTTTCCACCAGCACCTCTGCTCCGGACTGGTTGACCAGCCGGGTCACGACACCGGGATCCAACGCAACGCGCTGCTCGCCCTCGAGCACTTCTTTCGGTACTCCAATTTTTATAGGCATGGCGCTTACCTCATCGCTTCGCGAGCATCGCTGGCTCGCGGGTTAGAAAATGACTGTGGCATTCACAGTGCGAACACGGGGATTGAGAAATACTCCTATTCCCGAGTAAAACGGGTGGCAATGATAGCGGATTGGCGAGCATGAATAAATTGCCGATCTATTGAAATTTATTATTAGTCCTATCAATACTGGCAATTCGGCGTTTCAATCGCTTGGTCAGTGCCCTGCCCAATGATAGATTACAAACGCCAACTCCACCGCCATTTTTCCTATGGACTAAAGCGCATGCATTACAAGCACAAAGACAAGATCGGCATTCTCATGGTCAACCTGGGCTCTCCCACGGCCCCCACGCCCGGGGCCGTTCGCCGCTTTTTGCGCGAGTTCCTCTCCGATACCCGGGTGGTCGAGATACCGCGCTGGATCTGGTGGTTTATTCTCAACGGCATTGTTCTGGTGGTGCGACCGAGAAAATCCGCCGAGGCCTACCGCAAGATCTGGCTAAACCAGCACGGTTCGCCGCTGGTCTACTACACCCGCCTGCAGGCCGAAGCGCTGCAGGAAGCCCTGGAGGCCAATGAAGCCGAGCACCAGATTCTGGTCGACTACGCCATGCGCTACGGCGAACCGTCCATCCACGACACCATCGAGCGACTCTGCGAGCGCGGCGTCAACAAGCTGCTGATTCTGCCCATGTACCCACAGTATTCGGCCACCACCACCGCCAGTATCGTCGACGAAGTGGGCCGCGTGCTGTCGCGTATGCGCAACCAGCCCGAGCTGCGCTGCGTCAAGGACTACTACGACCACGAGGCCTACATCTCGGCCATGGCCAGCCATATTCGCGAGCACTGGCACAATCACGGCCAGGCGGAGCGCCTTCTACTCTCGTTTCACGGCCTGCCCCAGCGCTGCGTCAACAAGGGCGACCCCTATCGCCAGCAGTGTGAAATCACGGCGCGCCTGTTGGCCGACGAATTGCTGCTGGAGGACCACCAGTGGCAGCTGGTTTTCCAGTCGCGCTTTGGCGCCGAGGAGTGGCTGCGACCCTACACCGATAAAACCCTGGAAAAACTGGGCGACGACGGCGTCAAGTCGGTGGATGTGTTCTGCCCCGGCTTTGCCGCCGACTGCCTGGAGACCCTGGAGGAAATCGCCATTCAGGGCCGCGAGACCTTCGTCGAGCACGGCGGCCAGAGTCTCACCTACATCCCCGCGCTCAATGTGCGCGAGCGCCATATCGAGGCCCTCACCGAGGTCAGCTACCGCCATCTGTGCGGCTGGATCGAACTTCCCGAGGAGGAGGCCAGCCACCCACTCACCCGGCTTTTCAACCGCGTGGTCGGTGCCGAATAATGATGCGGTTTGGCCTGATCGTCGTGGGTGACGAAATTCTCACCGGTCGCCGGCGCGATGTCCATTTGAGCGGCGTTATCGACATCCTCGCCGAAGCCCGGCAGCCCCTGTCCTGGGCCCGCTATGTCAGCGATGACCTCGCCGACCTCAGCCAGGCCCTGCGCGAGAGTTTCGCCTCCGGCGACACAGTCTTCGTTACCGGCGGCATTGGCGCCACCCCCGACGATCGCACTCGCCAGGCCGCCGCCGACGCCCTCCAGCGCCCGCTGCTGCCCCATCCCGAGGGCGTGGCCATTCTCGAGGAAGTCTTCGAGGGCGACATCTACCCCAATCGGGTCCACATGGCCCACTTCCCCGAGGGCGCCGAACTGATTCCCAACCCGGTCAACCGGGTCTCCGGCTTTTCCATTGAAAACCACTACTTCGTACCCGGTTTTCCCAAAATGGCCCACCCCATGCTGCGCTGGGTCATGGGGGAGTACTACACGCACCTGTCCCCCGCCATGCCCACCACAGAGGGTTTCAAGGTGGCCGGCATCGTCGAGAGCCAGCTCACCCCGGTGCTCGAGGCCATCGAGACCGACCACAGCGAGATCACCAGCTACAGCCTGCCCAACGCCCGCGACGGCGACCGCTTTATCGAGGCCGGCATCAAGGGCATGGACCCCGTCGCCGTCCAGCGCGCCCTGACCGACCTCCGCCAGCGCATCGACCAACACTTCGGCGACGCCGTTCACTACCCTGAATAATTAGCCACGAAAATTCGTAGGAGCGGCGACCCCGCCGCGACCCGGGACAGGGTCGGCCCGGGGGCGGGCCTCCTACAGAGGATGCCATTGGCCACAGAGGGTGTAGGTCGGCCCTCAGGCCGACGACACATGGCCGAAAAGACACAGCGGCCACAGAGCGCACAGAGTACACAGAGGGTTTTCAGTTATTCCGGAAAGCGCACAGCGCTTATCCGGAATCTTCACCAACCAGTAGCACCGTAGGAGCCTGCTTGCAGGCGAAAAAGGCGCCTGTTTCGATAGGCATTCGCCTGCAGGCAGGCTCCTACAGTCGCAACGATCAAAACCGGCACCACCCCTTTTCCCTCTCTGTGCGCTCTGTGGCCTCCGTGTGCTCTGTGTTACATCACCCCAAGTTTCTTAATGGCATTCAGCAGCGCGCCGGGGACCGTATTTGGCCCACAGGCCGCGGATCATCAGCAGGGCCAGGGCGGCGGTCGCGGCCATGGCGATGGGCGTGGGCACCATCTGGGCGACCTCGGTCACCTGCTCATCAAAATCGATGGCAAAGAAATCCGCCGCCCAGTTGGTGAAGTAGCCAAAGGCAAAGGCCACAACGACCACACCGGTGAGGTAGGCCGCCAGGGCGCGGCGGCCCAGCTCCTTCCACACCAGCCCCATGGTGGCCATATTGGTGGCCGGGCCCGCCAGCATAAACACCAGTACCGCACCGGGGGAGACGCCGGAGAACAGCAGGCCCGCGGCAATCGGAGTGGAAGCGGTGGCGCAGATGTACATCGGCACACCGATCACCGCCATCACCGCAAAGGCGAGAAAGCCGCCGCCCCACTGGGTGAGAAAACTGGTGGGGACGAACACCTGAATCAGGGCCGCCAGGCCCAGGCCGATCAGCAACCAGGGGGCGATGTCTTCGACCAGGTCGACGAAGGTAAAGCGTACGCCGTCGCCCAGGCGCTGACTCAGCGGCGTGGACTGGTCTGTTTTGCCACTCTCGCTGGCGCAGCAACTGCTCTCTTCAACTACCGGCGCGGGGGGGCGGGGGGGGGCGGGCGCCCGTTTGGGG
>JBNJGD010000020.1:0-8712 GCA_051747425.1 Pseudomonadota bacterium | reverse complement strand
CTGCTGCAGCAGCTCGCCTTTTCGGCACTGGCTGTCTCTGTAGCCATCTGCTGCACCGGCTCTTCGACGGCGCGCCCCACCAGCAAACCGGCGGTAATCGCGCTGCAGATCGCCGCAATCGGTCGGATGATGGCCATAAACGGCCCTAACAGCGCGTAGGAGATAGAAATCGAATCGACGCCCGTCTCCGGGGTGGAAATCAGAAATGACACCGTGGCGTTCTTGCTGGCGCCGCTGCGGCGCAGACCCAGGGCGGCGGGAATCACACCGCAGGAACACAGGGGCAGGGGCGCGCCGATAAAGGCTGCCTTGACCGTACTCCCGACGCCGCGGCCACCCAGGTGGCGAGCCAGCAAGCTGGTGGGTACAAAGGCCTTCATCAAACCGGCCACCAGCAGACCCAGCATCAGCCAGGGCGCCGACTCGACAAACAGTTCAGCAAAGGTCCGGGCAATGTCGTAGAAGGTGTTCATGGATTGTCTCCGCTGTCAGTGACGGGGCCGCGATGGGCCAGGGTATCGAGAATGGTGCAGTGGGTGGCGGGCTCGCTGCCGCCGCAACAAGCGTCACTGAGCTGGCGAAGGGAGTCGCGCACGCCCTCCATTTCGGCCAGCCGACGGTTGACCACTTCCAGCTTGGCCTCGACGAACTGCTGTACATCGCGGCAGGTCTGCTCGTCCCGGGTCACTTCCAGGGCCAGCAACTCGGCGATTTCATCCAGGGAAAAACCCACCGCCTTGGCGTGAATGATAAAGCGCCCGCGCTGAAGATCTTCATCCATGTACAGGCGATAGCCGCCCTCGCTGCGGGCGCCGGGGACGAGCAGCTTTTGCCGCTCGTAAAAACGCAGAGCATCGGCGCTGACCCCCAGGGCCTTCGCCGCACTGCCGATTTGGTGGTGTTTTTGACTCATGCCCCGAGTATAAACCCTGGACTTAAGTCAAAGGTCAAGGGTGTTGGCCACAGAGCCACGAAGAGCACAGAGGCTTGACGCGTAGGAGGCCCGCCCTCGGGCCGACAATGTCGCGGCGAGGGCGCCGCTCCTACGGCTGCCTGTCATCGCGAGCCGCGAAGCGGCGTGGCGATCTGCCGAACTGTGACGCAGATTGCTTCACTGCGTTCGCAATGACCAGGAGCGGCGACCCCACCGCGACCCAAGACAAGGTCGGCCCGGGGGCGGGCCTCCTACGATGCACCTGTTGGTACAGATTCCGGATAAGCGCTGCGCGCTTTCCGGAATGACTGAAAACCCTCTGTGTACTCTGTGCGCTCTGTGGCCGTGGTGTCTTTTCGGCCATGTGTCCTCTTCCCACCGGGCACCAGCCCTCGGTGGCTAATCACACCGGCTGGAGGTTGGCGTAGGCGAGGACCAGCCATTTGGCGCCCTCGCTGGCAAAGTTGACCTGGACCCGGGCATGACTGCCCTGGCCCTCGCAGGCGGTGACGATGCCGTCGCCGAAGACGCCGTGGGTCACCGGCTGGCCGATGTACAAGCCGCCCGGCGCCGCAGCGTCGGCCATGCCGCCGAAATCACTGGGCTCGGCGTCGAAGAGGCCACCGCCGGGGCTGGCCATTTTGGCCCGGGGGCGCACATCGTGGAGGTGTTCGTCGGGCACCTCGCCAATAAAGCGCGAGGGCATGGCGAATTGTTCGCGGCCATAGAGCCGCCGCGACTCGGCATAGGAGATCACCAACTGCTGGCGCGCCCGGGTAATGCCGACATAGGCCAGGCGTCGCTCTTCCTCCAGGCGTCCTTCTTCCTCCAGCGACATCTGGTGGGGAAACAGCCCCTCCTCGAGACCGGCCAAAAAGACCAGGGGGAACTCCAGGCCCTTGGCGCTGTGCAGGGTCATCAGCTGCACGCAGTCCTCCCAGGCTTCGCCCTGTTTTTCACCCGACTCCAGCACGGCGTGGCTGAGGAAGGCGTCGAGCGGCGACATGTCCTGGTACTCCTCGCGCTCGTCCAGGCGAAAGCCCCGGGCGGCGGAAACCAGCTCGCGCAGGTTGTCCTGTTTGGTCTCGCCGCGCTCACTCTTGTCCTTGGCGCAATGGTCCAACAAGCCCGAGTGGTGCACCACATGCTCGACCTGCTCGTGCAACTCCAGGTCAGTCAGCACCACGGCCATTTCCTCGATCAACTCGATAAAGCGATTGACGGCCCCGGCGGCGCGGGCGTTGAGGCCGCTCTCGGCCAGCCCCTGGGCGGCCTGCCACATCGAGCAGCGGGCGCCCTGGGCGCGCTCGCGGATCTGGGCCACCGTGCGCTCGCCGATGCCCCGGGTGGGCGTGTTGATCACCCGCTCAAAGGAGGCGTCGTCGCCGCGGTGGCTGCACAGGCGCAAATAGGCCAGGGCGTCCTTGATTTCGGCGCGCTCGAAAAAGCGAAGACCGCCGTAGACCCGGTAGGGCATCCCGCGCTGCATCAGCTCTTCCTCGAACACCCGGGACTGGGCGTTGGAGCGATAGAGGATGGCGCACTCCTCGCGGGCGCCACCGTCGTCGATCCACTGCTGGATGCGGTCGACAATGTAGCGCGCCTCGTCGATTTCATTGAAGGCCGAGTAAAGGTCGATGGGCGCGCCCTCGCCGCTGTCGGTCCACAGGCGCTTGCCCAGACGGCCGCTGTTGTGCTCGATCAGGGCGTTGGCGGCATCCAGAATATGCCCGGTGGAGCGGTAGTTCTGCTCCAGCTTGATCAACAGGGTCTGGGGGAAGTGGCGCTGGAAATCCTGCAGGTTTTCGATCCGCGCCCCGCGCCAGCCGTAGATGGACTGGTCGTCGTCGCCCACGGCAAACACCCGCCCGGTATTGCCGGCCAGGAGGCGCAAGAAGGCGTACTGGATGGTATTGGTGTCCTGAAACTCGTCCACCAGCAGGTGGCGAAAGCGCTTTTGGTAGTGCAGGCGCAATTCCTCGTTGTCGCGGATCAGCTCCAGGGCACGCAGCAGCAGTTCGGCAAAGTCCACCACCCCCAGGCGGCGGCACTGGGCCTCGTAGGCGGCATAGATCTGCACCAGCTGACGCGTGATCGGATCGCCGCTGTCAGGGAGGTGCTGGGGCCGCTTGCCCTCGTCCTTGCGGGCGTTGATAAACCACATGGCCTGCTTGGGCGGCCAGCGGCTCTCGTCCAGATCGAGGCTGCGCACCACGCGCTTGACCAGCCGCAACTGATCCTGGGAATCGAGAATCTGGAAGGCCTCGGGCAGCCCGGCCTCCTGCCAGTGCTGGCGCAGCAGGCGGTGGGCGATGCCGTGGAAGGTACCCACCCACATGCCGCCGGTGGGCATGCCCAGCAGGGCCTCGCAGCGCTGACGCATCTCCGCCGCCGCCTTGTTGGTAAAGGTCACCGCCAGCAGGCCGTAGGGGGAGACTTTCTCCACCTCGATTAGCCAGGCCATGCGGTGCACCAGCACCCGCGTCTTGCCGCTGCCGGCACCGGCCAGCACCAGCATGTGCCCCGGCGGCGCACACACCGCCTCGCGTTGGGCGTCGTTCAAACCATCAAGCAAATACGAAACATCCATGCCGCCGAATGTTACCACCTCTTTGAGTTGGCCACAGAGTCACGAAGAGCACGGAGATGGGTTTTACGGGTGCCTGAATCTGTCATTGCGAACGCAGTGAAGCAATCTGCGTAACCGCTCGGCAGATCGCCACGCCGCTACGCGGCTCGCGATGACAGGCAGTAGGAGCGGCGCCCCCGCCGCGACCGGGTGGGCGGCTTCGCCGCATTAGCCGTTGGGGTCAGCGGACGCTCTTTGGTTTTAGCCACAGAGGGCACAGAGAACACCGAGGCTTTTTGTCGGGTAGGGCGGACGCGCAACGCGCTTCCGCCGACACAACCACGGCGCCGTATCGGCGGAAGGTGGCTTCGCCACATCCGCCCTACATAACTGTTTGTGCAGATCCCGGACAAGCGCTTTGCGCTTTACGGAATGACACACCCAAACTCTGTGTCCTCTGTGCGCTCTGTGGCCGCTGTGTCTTTCGGCCATGTATCAATCGACCCCGTGGCGTCCCCGACACAAACCCTCCGTGCGCTCTGTGACCTCTGTGGCTACAATGCGCCCATGCAGACATCCTTTGGTTCCTTTGATCTTCAACGCCTGCCGCAGCGCCGTCGCGAGACGCTGCAGGCCTGGGATGCGGCGGACGAGTTTCTGTTGCAGCACCACCACGATCAGGGGCCACCCGCGACCCCGCCACTGCTGATCAACGACCAGTTCGGAGCGCTGGCCGTGGCTCTACACGAGCAGTCACCGGTCAGCTGGGGCGACAGCGTGACCGCGCACAAAGCCACTGAAATCAACCTGAAAGCCAACCATATCGATCCCAAACGATTGGAAATGCGCTCAAGTCTGGAAGAGCCCGTTGCAAAGTCGGACAAAGGCTGGGAAAAGGTGCTGATCCGCGTGCCGCGCAATCTGGCACTACTGGAAGACCAGCTTGCAACATTGCGCCCCCACCTGGCACCAGGCGCGCAGATCACCGCCGCGGGCATGGTCAAGCACCTGCCCCACGGGGCCAAGGACCTGTTGGAGCAGTGGATTGGCCCCTGTGACCTCTCACGGGCAGTCAGGAAGGCCCGGTTGATTCACTGCCGCTTCGATCCGGATCTGCCGATTTCCACCAACCCCTGGCCGAAATCCTTTGAAATCCCCGAGTTTGATTTGAAGCTCAGCTGCCACGCCAATGTCTTTGCTGGCGACCGCCTGGACATCGGCGCCCGCTTTTTGATGGAGCAGTTTGGCCGCTTGCCCCAGGCTAAACACATTGTCGACCTCGGTTGCGGTAGCGGCGTACTGGGCATCCTCGCCCGACGCCAGCGACCCGACGCCGAGATGAGCTTTATCGATGAATCCTCTATGGCCGTGGCGTCAGCGAGGGTGAACTTTCAGACCAATATCGGTGACGACAAGAACGCCCGGTTTATTGCCGATTATGAATTATCTGCTCATCATTGCGGCTCGACAACGAAGCAACCTTCGAGAACCGTTCGGCAGATCGCTTCGTCGGCTGTACCTCCTCGCGATGACAATACCGGTCATTGCGAGCGAAGCGAAGCAATCTGCCAGAATCGTTTAGAAGATCGCCGCGCCGCTGAAGCGGCTCACGATGACACCCCCGACCTGATCCTCTGCAACCCGCCCTTCCACCAGGGCAATACCGTGAGTGAACACATTGGCCGGCAGATGATCCAGCAATCCAAAGACGCCCTGAAGCCGGGCGGAGAACTGTGGCTGGTGTTCAATCGCCACCTGGACTACCCCAAACTGCTGCGCAGGCTCTTTGGCCACACGGAAGTGATCGCCCAGAACAACAAGTTCGTTGTCACGCGATCGCGCTAAATGTTTTCGTCATTGCGAGCGAAGCGAAGCAATCTGCATAATTAGGCAGATTGCCGCGTCGCTGTGCTCCTCGCAATGACGGGTGACACCCGGGGGCGGGCCTCCTACTGTGCTTTTCTACTGTTGCCCTTTCCGGATTCGCCTTAGCCAGTACACATTGCTGGCAATCAGCAGCAAAACAACCAGTGTCACCAAGATCGTCAGCCCGTTGTCCTTGACCCACTGAAGCCAGGCGCTTTGTGGCGGTACCTGGCTACCCTGCCATTCCGCTCCCTGAGTATCGGGCGTCATGGACTCGCCACCGGGGCCGCCCATTTTGGCCGCTTCCCACTTCAGATTAACTGGCCCCTCTTTCAATTGCTCAAACTGCAGCTCGGCAATGGGCACATCACCTGCCGCTGCCTCTTCCGGCCTCAACAACGAAAAGATCAATTGAACATGACCGTCTCCGCCCCGGTTTTTCAGAATAAAGTGCCTTTTTTCCACCCAGAATGGGCTGATGGTCGATTGTGCGCCCAGCGCCTGCTCATCGACATCCACCAACTGTATTTTTTCCGGATCGTAGGTCATGGACAAATCGAGGCCATAGACATTATCCAGGTCTTTGGCTTCGACTGAGATCGTATTGACCTCCCCCGGCGGCAACCATTTTCTTTCGGCTTTCAATTCAATTTGTGCAGCCTGGGCGCAGACCGACAGCGCCACCCCGACGACACCCAAAAACAATTTATACATGGTCATTCCTTACAAAAAGGGGGGCTAATGCCCCCCAATGAATCATTAAAATACTGATCAACTATTACTGCTGTTCTTCCACTGGAGGAAGGCAGTTATTGTAGCCAAGGTGGCTGCCGAGGATAACAAGGTCCTGAATATTAATGCTTCCGTCATTATTCAGATCCACACTTGCATCGAATTCCTCATCGCCACTGTTCAGGCCAAACTGGGCAGCCAGCAGGCTAAAGTCGGAAATATCAATCACATCGTCGTTATTGATGTCACCGGCAATCATCACCTTATCCGCAATCGGCGCATATTCACCCTCGTCAATATTTACAGCGGTACACTCCTGAACATACTCTGGCGACTCGTAGGAAACGCTGTATTCCCCATCACGAATGCTCTCGAAAGAGTACTCGCCATTCTGTCCTGTGGTGGTGGTTAACACTGTCCCGTCCGCAGTAGTAATGGACACCTCGATACCGGAGTGGTCTCCCAGGAACGGGTAAGTCACTACACCTGCTACATTTGTGCAGGCACCCTGCAGGCAGTGAATGCCATCGTCCAGGGTAATTGTTTCAGTGTCAGAACCGAGATCGATGGGGTTGCCATTGATGTCTGCGGCCAGGCCGCTACATGTAATGGTAGCCACACCGGAAGTCGGCATAACGCTCATATCAACCGTGGCAAACCAGGCGTCCTGAACCGTTACGGCTGTGGCTGGAGCTTTCAAAGACATTGCACCAGACCAGTTGTCACCATTGCTACTAATTGCCTGCGGCACTTCCAGGCGTTCGCCCTGATCGAAGATATCGCCGTATTGGCCACTTACTACGGGCAGGAGTGTTTCATCGACGATACTGCAGCTTACTTCAACCCCATAGATACTATCTCCTGTTACTGACACATCATACTGAGTTGTGGAAACATCATTTGGGTCAATAGTTTCTGAGTTCGGCACAACATCCAGTAACGCTTCACCTTGTTCGCTCTCTGCTTGACGGACATATATATCTGAAATGAGTCCGTTCACCGTTTCCCCATTAAACTGGAACTGAATCGAGTTGGTGTCCCCTGTGACCAAATCATCTGCTGCAGTGGCAAATGCAAACGAAGAGCCGTCAGCACTGAATGCAGGCCCCGTAGCGATCATTAACACTCCGAGCTGCCCCGCTTCATACATTTCGTACTGGCCCGTTTCAACATTGAACACCTGCTGAGCGAATTGATACTGGTTTGACCCACCGTTGTACTCCATGAAGCTGGCCAGGTACTGGCCATTGGCCGACATCGAGATCGGCGTAGGCGTGCCAAATTCATTGCCATCCAGCGTTGCCATGTCTGTGTCTTCAATATAGACCGGGGCAATCACCTCAATAGCACCACTATCAAGGTCTTTCTCTACAATCAAAGTGTGGTACAGGTTGTTGGGGTTTTCTTGTTGAATTGTTTGTGGATCAAACGGGAGACCGGTTTGATCAAGGGCAGCAATACTAAAATCGTTGGTTGCGTATCGTACAACATTGTCACTCACCAACTTGGCTGGGGCCGACACCGGATTACTGCTTGAAGTGTTTCCTGGCTCACTCACCATTTGGGGAGATTGCCCCATTTCTACATAATACACATCGGTGTCTTCATTATTATCTGAACCGGCAATCGGCTGGTTGCTCAGAAAAACCACAGTGCCGGCATCAGGCGCAATGTCACTAATTAGAAGAGTCGGGGTGTCTTCTGTGGTATTTGTAAATGTCGTCACCAGATCAGTAACGCCATTCATAAGGTCACGACGCCACAGTGAAACCTGATCCGTCGATCCGTTCACTGAACTGAAAATGACATAGCGTCCGTCTTCTGTAATCCGCGCAATCCGGTAGGGCTGCTCGGGTGTATCCGCCAGAGAAATTTCGCTTCCGCTACTGTCGACATTTACCTGCTGGCTGCTGCCTGACAATGGGTTATAAACCATCATGGCCTTGCCGTTATCCAGGAAATTATTAATGTAAAGTGCCAGGCCGTTTGAAGCGACATCCAGCATGATGCTGGCCTGATTGGAAGGAGTATAAACATTCCCCGTTTCCAGGTCTTTGAGGCGCGTTTGTGTCTGTGAAAGACTGGGATCCTGATTGCTGTCGCCTTGTGTGACCGTAAAGCCGACATATCGGCCACTCTGGCTGATCACTGGAAACACTGAGCCATAAGGCTCGTTGGCTGAATTTCTCAGTTCGTTACCGGAACCGTCTACTGAGGCCCGGGTAAACTGGGTATTAGCGTCTGCTTCATAGGATGGTTCCGGGATCAGCTCTTCCGGCGAGAAAAACGCTCCCGCCTGAACTGCTGTGACAGGCACTGCGAAAAGTAGAATTGAGCCTAAAGCCAGTTTTCCAATGTTCATCACCATTCTCCTGTTTGTGATGGCACCACGGAAAACTGTCAGATTCGCCTTCCGTGGCTTTTAATGTTTGCAAGTTTTGTTATTTCACAAAATAATACACATGATTTAAACAATCGCAAGATCCGTCACCTCAATAACCACTCGTGGCTACTGAGGAATCAGCACCACCTGCCCATTCATGCTAAATCCACCGTCCATGTCCACAGAAAGGATCTCGCGATTGGCGGCCGGGGCCGAGGGGTAGCCCAG
>JBNJGD010000019.1:0-33113 GCA_051747425.1 Pseudomonadota bacterium | reverse complement strand
CTGCCCGGCTCCCACCAGGGCTCCATGCGCGCCAGCGCATCGGCCAGCAGGGCGGGGTTGGCCAGGGTCTTGCGGTTCAAATAGCGGTTGGCCCCGGCGAGGCCGGCGCGGTGGTTGAGTAGCCAGCGCACCGGCATGCGCTCCTTGCCGTGGCCGCGAAATTCCGGCCAGTACTGTGACACCGGGGCGTCCAGGTCGAGCTTGCCCTGGTCCACCAGGCGCAGGGCACAGATGGCGGCCAGCCCCTTGGTGCAGGAGAAGATGGTCACCAGGGTGTCGCGCTCCCAGGCCTGCTGGCGGCGGCGATCGGTCCAGCCGCCCCACAGGTCGATGGCGGTTTCGCCCTCGACGGTAAAACTGAAGCCGGCGCCAATGTCCCGGCCCTGTTTCAGGTGGCGGTGGAACTGGTCTTTGACGGCGGCAAATTCGGGCGGGCATTCGCCCTGGATATCGGGAGTGGGAAAGCTCATGGCACCGGGTTTCTGTTGTTTTTAATAATCTGCGGACATGCTATCCAAGCTCACCCCCGTTCACCAGCGCCAAGCTTGGACGCGCGCTTGTCGGACGCGATAGAATCGCGGTTTTTGCGCCACTTCCATTTATTGACCCAGGCTTTGCTCCGTCCATGAATCTCTTTTTTCGGTTTATCCTGTTTTTTATCCGTTTGCGCTTCCTCGCTGTGGCGGGGTTTGAGGTGCCGTCTAAAATTCGCTTTCGGGTGTTGCCCAGCGACAGCGACTATTTCCAGCACCACCTGACCAATTCCCGCTTCCCCAGCTTTATGGATCTGGGCCGGCTTCACTGGCTGGCACGCTCCGGCCTGGGTCAGCGCCTGCCGATAGTAGTCAACGCCAGCCAGATTACCTATCTGGGCCTGATTCGTTGGGGGCGCACATTTGAGGTGGAGACGAAGCCCGTCTACTGGGATGACAAGTATCTCTATCTGGAGCAGCGCTTCACCAGCGGCGGCAAACTGTGCGCCGTGGCGTTGACCAAGCTGGTGTTTATGGGCAAGCGCGGCACCGTGCCCCTTGCCGAAGCGGCCAGTGCCGCCGGCGTCGAGCTGCCCGCCGTCGAGCCCACCGGGCCGGTGCACGATTTCATGCAGTCGCTGTCACACCGCCACTGAGTGGGCGCTGCGAAACGCCGCCTTCAGGCGGCGTAGTGCCGGTTCAGATAGTCGATGATGTCGTAGGATTCGAACAGTTCGCTGTCGCGGTTGGGATCGGCCAGATAGGGTGAGGCCACCCGACCGGCGCGCTGTTTGAGCGCCTTGCGCGCGGGGTTCTTGAACTCGATCTCGGGAAAGAGCTTTTCCCGCGGGGTGGGCAGCAGGAAGTCGTGCCACTGGCCCTTGCCGATGTTGTGGACCACATAGGGAATCTCCAGCTCGCACAGGCGCTCGCGGACAAAGCGGGCGTAGGGGCTGGATTCAAAACTCCACAAGTGCAGCGGTTGCAGGGGCGGCTTGCTGCGCGATACGCGCAGGCCCTTCAGGCCGCGTGTGGCCGAGGCCAGTGTCGAGCTGGGGGCGTCCAGCAGGCGCAGGCGCCAGGAGGAGGGCAGGTCGCCCTGGCCGTACTGCTTGTGCAGATAGCGCACGATCTCCGCCGACTCGTACATCTTGACCCCGGTGTTGGCGTCCACCAGAAAGGGAAACTGCATCTTGCCACCCAGGGCTTCGGCCCGGGGGCGATAGCGCGTGCCGCCCTTGGGGCAGGGCAGGATCAGCGCCTCCAGGTTCAGCTCGGTCAATGCCTCGCGAACCAGCCGACAGTAGGGGCAGTTCTCAATGTCGTAGAGCTCGAGGCGACGCACCGGTTGTCTGGCCGGCTCGCTGGCGGAGGTGCCTCGCCACAGGGCGGCGGTGGAAGTGAGCAGGGAAGCGGCCAAGTCAATTGCCTGGATCATCGGGGAAATCCTCTGTTTGCGCCGGGTTACCAAACATCGAAGGATACCGAAGTGCCCGGTCTGTGGGCAGGCCCCCGGACGACGCTTGCCATGGAATCCACGCATTTTGTCGCCTTTGAGGCGATTTTGTCCGGTTACGGCCAGCCTTCATCTTGTCTCGTTTCCCTTTTGCTGTAATGGTTTATTGGTACGACCAATTAAGGGGGCGACATGTCGTCAGATTCAGACAAAAAACAGACGGGCGATTCGGCCTTCGAGCCGGTCGAGCGCACCAGTATTGCCGAACAGGTGGCCGAACGCCTGCGCGGACCCATTCTCAATGGCCTGATCAAACCCGGTGAGCGCTTGCCCACCGAGCGCAACCTGGCCGAGCAGTTGAATGTCACGCGCACTACCGTTCGCGAGGCCCTGCGCAAGCTCGAGCAGCTCAAACTGATAGGCGTGCGCCAGGGACAGGGCATTACCGTCCGGGATTTTCGCGCCGCCAGTCTCGATTTGCTCGGCTACCTGATTCAGCGCGACGGCGTCCTCGACAGCGGCGTGATGCACAACATCCTCGAGGCCCGGGTTCTGGTGGGCACCGAGGTGGCCCGGCTATCGGCCCTGCGCGCCGGGGCCGGAGATATTGAAAAGCTGGCTGAGGTGCTCGATCAGCTCGAGACGGCGGGGGATGCCCGGGCGTACCAGCTGCTCGATTTCGAGTTCTTCCGCTGCCTCAGCGAGGCCAGCCACAACCTGGTCTACACCCTGTTGATGAACACGCTGCGTGGTCTCCACCGGTCCAATGTGGCGCTATTTACCCCGCTGTCCGGGAATCTGGGCTGCGACCGTCAGCGCCAGATTTTTGCCGCCATTGAAGCCGGCGACCCGGATGTCGCCGAGCGCGCCGCCCGCGAGTATTTCACGGCGGGCTTGACCCTGTTTGAAAAACGCCAAAACGAGCAAGGGGGCAGAGTATGAGTCTGGCCACACGATACGGTTTGAACGAAGCGCAACTGTCGGCCTTTACCGCCGAGATCGATGCCATCCGCCGCGAGACCATGAGCGATGTGGGCGAGCGCGACCTGAGCTATATGAAACAGCTCAACCAGGTGGCGGACTGGTCGGAAGTCGGCGGGCGCCTGCTGCTGCACTTTTCTCTGGATCCGGTCTCATGGAGTGTCGGTGTGGCCATGATGAGCAACTACTACGCCATGAAAACCTTTATCGGGCACACCACCGGACACAAGTGCTACGACCGCATGGAGGGCGCAGATGGGCTGCGTTCGACAGACATCGATTCGCGTTCATCGCCGATGACCATTCCGGTGTGGATGAAGGGGCACAATCAGCACCATGTGCACACGGATGTCCACAACCTGGACCCCGACCTCCACCACAATCCGGCCCTGATTCGTCTGCACCGCGGCATTCCGTGGACGCCCTTGCACCTGTTTCAGCTGCCGCTGTTTGTCAGCGCCATGCCCACCTCCATGTGGAGTCAGACGCTCTACTATCACGGTTTGCTGGATCCCTTGAAAGGGCGCGAATCGCGTTTCTTCATGCCCGATTTCGATTGGCGCGACTACCTCGCTCGCTGGCGCCGCTTCACCCGCGATGCCCGCAACCATGTAACCGTGGACTATGTGGCCTTTCCGGCCCTGGCCGGCCCCCTTTGGTGGAAGGTCCTGGCGGGCAACATGCTGGCCGAATCCATGGCCACGATGTGGATTGGTTTGGTGGTCTACGGCACCCACTACGGTGCCGGCGTCGACGACGAAGTGTTCTTTGAACAGCCCACCCGCGATCGCGGCGAGTGGTATCTGCGCCAGCTGACCTGTACCACGGATATCAAGTTGCCGAAGATTTTTGACCACCAGACGGCAGGGCTCAATCTGCATGTCTGTCACCACCTGTTTCCGGCGCTGCCGCCCAATCGCCTGATCGAGGTCAAACCCCGCGTGCAGGCCGTGTGCGAGCGCTACGGCGTGCCTTTCCAGGAAAAGCCCGTGGGCAAGGTGTATCGCAACATTCTCGGGCGCCTGGCCAGAAACTCACTGCCCGACCGGGTAGCGGACAAGTGGCGGGAGCGCATGAAACGCTTGCCCCTGGTATCCGCTGCCGTCTAAACTGAGCGGACTGATAACGGGAGGCGGGAATGAGCCAGTATCAACGGATTATTGCGGCAGTCGATTTGAGCGAGGACTCCACCATGGTGGTGGAGCGGGCTATCGAGATTGCCGCCGGAAAGAGCGATGTCCATGTTTTGCATGTGGTTGAGTCCTTCGAAAACCTCTATGTCGGCGACGACTGGTTTGGCGGTGGCCTCAACGCCCTCGAGTTGCAGCAGTCGGTGGAGAAAAAACACAGCGAACAGCTCCGGGAGATGATTGCCAAAGTGGCCACGGAGGGTGTTGTTCCGGTGGTTCATACCGGTTCGCCGGCGGCGGAAATCCGCGCCTACGCGGCCGAGCTCGACGCCGATCTGATCGTGATTGGCACCCACGGCCGCCACGGTCTTGAGTTGCTGTTGGGATCCATTTCGAACGGCGTGCTGCACGGCACGCCCTGTGATGTACTCGCCGTCAAGGTGTAGGGAGAATTGTCATGAGCAAGCAACCATTGTGTCTGGTGTCCGATGTGCCACTGGGCGAAAAAATCTGTGTCACGGTCGATGAGCAAAAAATGCTGGTCTACCATCTGGACGACGGCTTCTACGCCACCGAAGCCCGCTGCCCCCATATGTTTCGCTCCCTCGAAAAGGCCTGTGTCAACGGTGACGGCGTCATCCAGTGTCCGCTGCACCGGGCGCGCTTTGATGTGCGCAGCGGTGAGGTGATCGACTGGGCCAACTTCCCGCCGGGCGTGCAGTTGCTCAATGTGGTTCGCGGTGAAAAGGACCTCAAGGTCTTTCCCGTCTCGGTGGAAGGTGACCAGGTCGTTCTCGACGGCTGAACGGGAACTTGCCGCCCCGCCCGGGCTCTATTTTAGTGACATTGTCGGCCAGTGCTCGCACTGGCCTTTGTTTTTAAAGAGGTACTCCATGTTCTCTGCACACCGTTTGCTTTGCCTTGTTGCGTCCTGGCTTCTTCTCGCTCCTTTGGCTGTCGCCGCCCAGGAGGTCGAGTCTCTGAGCGAGGAGGAGGAAAAAAATATTCTGGCCTACAGCCTTGGTTACAATGTCGCCGCCCGCATGGCGAACGATTTTCCACAACTGGATCTGCAAGCATTCAAGGACGGGATGCAGGCGGCCTATGACGGTGATGAATCACAATTCCCGGTGGAACAGATGCAAAGGGTAGTCAGCAAATATCAGAACATCGCTGCCCAGCGACAGAAGGAGGCACTGCAAAACTGGGCCATGGAGAACCGCCGGGAGAGCACAGCTTTTTTGCAAAAAAATGCCAAGCGTGTGGAGGTAACGCAAACCAAAAGCGGTTTGCAATACGAAGTGATGGATGAGGGCGATGGCCTGTCACCGAAACCCGACAGTAAAGTATTGGTGCACTACCACGGCGAGTTGCTCGACGGTACGGTTTTTGACAGCTCGATAGACCGTGATAAGCCGGTTGAGCTGGATATGGCCAAAGTGATTGGTGGTTGGCGCGAGGGACTTCAGCTAATGCGCCGCGGTGGCAAATTCAAGTTCTATATCCCGCCCGAACTGGCTTACGGTGCCGAGGGCGGAGGTGCCGTGGGCCCCAATGAAGTATTGATCTTTGAAGTGGAGTTATTGGAAGTTCGCAACTAGCCGACCAGTGGCTGGCGTCGCTGGCGCTTTGGTGTCAGGAGCAGCAGGCGTTTTATCAGCCTGAAACCCTGGCGGAGCCAGGTGGTGGGCTTCGATTGTGGTGGCATGGGTACGGTTTCATGCTCGAGAAGATCCATCACCCGGTCAATCCACTGATAGGCATCCATGGCTTTGCAGGTTTCACCGCTGGCCGTGTGGTGTCGCATTAGCCACATTGCCTCGCCCAATGCCAGTTCCAGATGCCTTCTCGACTGGCTGTCCAGTCCCTTCCTCCGGGCCTCGCCGGCCAGTTTAAGCTGTGTGCAAAGAAAAGGTGTCTCAATTCGGGTGCTGGTCTTCTGCATGGCTGATACCTCTTTGGCCTTCAGAGCAACTTTGTCTTTGCAACCAATGTGCCAATTGAATGCTTAGATGCAGTGACCGCGAAGAGACAAAGCGATTACATATTGAACAGGGCGATGGGCGGCTCCTGCAGGGCGGCGATTTGTTCGCGCAGGGCCAGTACCTGTTCTTCCCAGTAGCGCTGGGTGTTGAACCAGGGGAAGGCGTGGGGGAAGGCCGGATCCTCCCAGCGCCTGGCCAGCCAGGCACTGTGGTGAATCACTCTTAGGGTGCGCAGTGCCTCAATCAGGTGCAACTCTCGCGGGTCGAAGTCGCAGAACAGCCGGTAGCCTTCGAGCAGGGTGTCCATTTGTATCACCTGTTCCTGGCGGTCGCCGCTCAACATCATCCACAAGTCCTGAATCGCCGGTGCCATGCGGGCGTCGTCAAAATCGACGAAATGGGGCACGCTGTCGCGCCAGAGGATATTGCCGATGTGGCAGTCGCCGTGGCAGCGGCGATAGCGAACCTCGCCACTGTCGCGGTAGATGCCATCAATCAGTTCGAGTGCCTGATCGAGCAGGTCGCAGTAGATTGAAGCCAGCTCCCGGGGGATGCCCCACTGCTTGAGAAAGTCCACCGAGCGGTGGCCGAAGCTGGTTTGGTCCAGGCGCGGCCGGTGATCGAAATCAGATGCACCGCCGAGCTGGTGTATGCGCCCCAGGGCGCGACCCAGGGCCTCCAGGTGTTCCATCTGGTCCAGTTCCGGGGCGTGACCGCCCTGTCGCGGGAACAGGGCAAAGCGGAAGTCGCGGTGGCGGAACAGGGTGCGGCCATCGATCACCAGTGGCGGCACGACCGAGACATCGCCGTCGAAGAGTTCGTGAGTAAAGCGGTGCTCCTCATCGATCTGCTCATCGCTCCAGCGCTCGGGGCGGTAGAACTTGGCGATCAGCGGTGCCTTCTCCTCAATGCCCACCTGGTAGACGCGGTTTTCATAGCTGTTGAGAGCAAAGGTGCGACCGTCCGACTGAAAGTCCAGGGATTCCACGGCGTCGGCGACCACCGCGGGGTCGAGGGAGGTGAAGGGGTGAAGCGAAGGGTCGTGATTTTGCATGGCGTCAGTGTACGCCATGGCGTCATCAATTGAGAGTGCGACCAGCATATCCTAGCCGCACTCACCGCCGGCGGGTAGACTGTGGCCATTCAATGATTTTTACGGAGAGCGGTGGCAATGGCGGTCATTTCGGCGGGCCGGTTGGCGGTCATACTGGGCATACTCGTCGCCCTCGGCCCCCTCGCCATCGACACCTATCTGCCCGCCATTCCGGCCATTGCCGATTTCTACGGCGTCGCTGTACCGCTGGTGGAAACCTCACTCAGTGCCTATATGATCGGCACCGGCTTCGGTCAGCTGATTGGCGGGCCGCTGTCCGACCAGCTCGGGCGCAAGCCGGTGGCCTGGACGGGACTGGCCATGTTTGCCACGGCCAGTATTCTGATCACCTTTTCCACCACCATTCTTGAGCTCAATACCCTGCGCTTTGTTCAGGCCCTGGGGGGTGGTGCTACGGTGGTGATTGCCGCCGCCAGCGTGCGCGATCACTTTGACGGTCCCCACGCCGCCCGCGTCCTGACCATGATCGGCCTGGTGATGCTGGTGGCTCCGCTGGTGGCACCTGCGGTGGGTTCGGTTTTGCTCCATCTGCACAACTGGCATCTGATCTTTTACTTTCTCGCCGCCTACGCCGTGTTTCTCGCCTTTTTTATCTACTGGCAGTTGCCCACTGTGGCACCGACCAATCGCGGCCGCGGCTTTGTCGGCGTCCTGCGTGGTTACCGGGCCGTGCTGGGTGATCGACGCGGCGCCGGCTTCGTCATTGCCAATGGCCTGGCTTTTGCCTGCATGTTCAGCTTTGTCACCGATTCGCCCTTTGTCTACATGGAGCACTTCGGCGTCAGCGAGAAGGCTTTCCCGGTCTACTTTGGCGCCAATGTTTTTACCATGATCAGCTTTAACCGCCTCAATGTTCTGCTGATTCACCGCTACTCTCCGCTTGCCATTCTCTGGGGTGGCCTGCTGGTGCAGGCCGCTGCCGCTCTGGCACTCTTTATTCTGGTGTTGCTGGATGCGCTCAGTTTGATGGTCGCCGTGCCGCTGATCATGTTGGCCGTGGGCAGTATTGCCCTGGTGGTTCCCAATACGCTGGCCAGCCTGATGCACCTGTTTCCCCGCAACAGTGGCGCCGCTACCGGTCTCAGTGGTTCCACCCAGTTCTTTATGGCCGGTGCCGCCGGTTACATCATCAGCCACATCCACGACCACAGCCTGTTCCCCATGACCAGTGTGATGATCGTCACGGGGGTACTGGCCGTGCTGGTTCTGTTGTGGGGGCAGTGGGGCGCCGATCAGACGCCCGTCGAGGGCGGTTAAAGCAGTGGGCGGGTGCGCTCACCCGCCCGCGAAGTCAGGACGACTTGAGAATTTTTTCCGCGGTGTCGCTCTGGTAGAAAGCGCCCAGGCGCTCTTCCAGCCAGCTTTGCAGGAAGCCGCTGTCGCGCAGTTGGCCGAGAATACCCGGGGCGTAGTTGAGGGCTTCGGCGGTGATCAGCTCGGCGTCGATGCCCAATTCGTCGAGGAGTTTCTGCAGCGGCTCGTCGCCGTAACGCTGGTAGAAGGCGGCTACGCCGGCGTTGACCAGCGAGGCGATGTAGGCCTGGCCGCGTACATCGTCAAACTGCTGGTAACCCAGTGCCACCAGGGCGTCGAAATCATCGGCGCCGACATAGTCCTTGATCGAAGTGATCGGCTGCTCGGCCACCGCGTCCCAGATATTGAGAGCGATGTCGTGCAGGTGGTCTTCGCTGATGGATTCGGTAATAAAGGCCTCGCCGTGCTCGATGACTTCCGAGAGGTTGGCGTTGATCGATTTCTTGACCTGGGTGGTGACGCGCTCTTCCAGTGCCGGGGCCGCCTTGTTGATCCAGCCCTTGCCCATCTGCATCATTTTCTTGGCGCCGGGCACATTCTTGGAGATGGCGTTGGCCTCGGTGAGGTAACTGGTGATGCCGGCAAACAGGATGTCGGCCACCAGCTCCCGGTAGATGGTCGAGCGCATGCCCCGGTGAATCAGCAGTTCACGGAGTTCGCGCAGGGACAGGGCCTTGCCCACCCAGGCCACCACATCCTCCCGGGGGACGATGTCCTTGAGTGCGGTTTTTTCGCTGTCGGGCAGGTGGTAGAGGCCGGCGGCGATCTCGCGCACCAGATCGCCAAAGTCGCTGCTCAAGGGAATATCCAGAATGCAGCGCTTGAGCGTTGCCCTGACCTGATCGGCGTCCACCCACTGCGACAGCGGAGTGGCGGCCTCGCTGGCGAGAAACTGTTCCGTGAGTTGGCGAATGTCGGTGTCGAGGGAGTCGCCGCAGAGGCGTTCCACTTCAAAGGCGACATGCGCTTCGAGAAGCGCTTTGGCAGTTTTGTGCATGGGGAGCCCTTTTGTACTGAATGGATTAGTCTGTCGGCAGCGCCTTTCCTGCATGGCGCTGGATCAGGCGCTCAATGTAACCGCCTTTTTTCAGTTTCGCCAGTGCCGGGTTGAGGCTTTCCAGCCAGCGGCGGTTGTCCTCATTGTCGTGACAGTGAATCGTGTCCTGGTAGCGCACCAGGGTGTAGTCACTTGCGTGGTGCAGGTCCGGCAGGGACAGGGACACCAGATCGGGCCCGACGATGGCGTCGATTCGGCCTATGCCGAGCAATTTGTCCAACTGGTTGTAGTGCCGGCCTTTGACATAGGTGGCGCCGTTGTCCTCGAGCGTGTCCAGAACTGCCTTGTGGGTGCCGTCGGGCACGCCCACGCTCAACCCGTCGAGCTGTTTATGGTCATCAATGACCGGATCGCTGGTGGATGTGTAGAGGTAGATCGCGGACTCCTTGATGGGGGTGCTGGCAATCAGCGCACCGGGGTAGAAGTGGCGAAAGAGCTCGACATCACCGCCGATGAAGCAATCGCTGTGGTGGATGGCATAGCTGAGAATGGCGCGCTTCAGAGGCAGGCTGCGATACTTTAAAGGCTTTTCCTCACCCAGGGTGTCGCGCAGGGTGCGCAAGAGGTCCATAGCCACACCTTCTTCGTGCTCATTGGCCCAGAGCGGCGTCTGTGGCACCACGATGGTGAGTTCGGGCGGCGGCTCTTCCTCTGCCAATACCGCGAGCGACAACACCAGACCGGTCAGGCAAAGGGCCAGACGAACTGTTGTCGTCGCCCCTTTCATCTTGAAAGCCTTGTTGTGTCGCACATGGGAGCGCTCCTTGAAGTGGCTGTCTCCTGCTCCGGGCCGACGGGATAGCCCTCATTCAGGTGGAGACAGCCAGGTTCTCTCAATATACTCCATTGTGTGCCCCGGGTCGTGGAGGTCAAGCCACTCCAGATGGTCGGGCAGGATCAACGGCGAGTCACTGGCCACAGCGACAATGGCCGGGTCGTTGAGAAAACGCAGGGGTTTGCCCAGGGCCGGGCGGTGCAGCTCGATTTTGGGGAAGCGGCCGTCGCCCAGGGTCTCCACCAGCACCAGATCGAGCTCGTCGAGCTCCAAATGGGCCAGGTGTTCCTCCAGTTTGGGCGGCTGGTGACACTCGCGCTCGTGCATCAGTGCCCAGCGTTGGCCTGAAGTCAGCAGCATCTGGGTCACCCCGGCCTTGCGCATGTCGTAGCTGGCCGTGCCCGGCTGGTCGACATCAAAGCGGTCGTGGACTTCCTTGATCACGCCGACGCGCCAGCCGCGCTCGTTAAACAGCGGCATATGAACTTTGATGAACTCGGATTTGTCGATACGCTTGTCGGCAACGAGTCCGATAACGGGAATGGGAAAGGCCTCAAACATGGCGGCCTATTATGCGCACCGCGCACACCGCTGTCACGCCAACAAGGGCGCAACAGGGGAAACACCAAACGGAGAAGATCCATGCAACGAATCATCGCCTGCGCTACCGGCGCACTGCTCTGGGTGTCCGCACCACTGATGGCCGAGGGGCTGGACTACCAGCTGGTCAATCTTCAGGTGGAGGCCCAGCGCGAGGTGGACAATGACACCATGACGGTGGTGCTCGAGGTCAGCCACCAGAGTGAGTCGCCTTCGGGTGTGGCCGAGCAAATCAACCGCGACATGCAGTGGGCGGTGGAAGAGGCCGGCAAGGTCGACGGCGTCGAGCAGGAGACACGCCACTATCGCACCTTCCCGGTCTACGAGAAGAACCGCCTGCGCGCCTGGCGCGGCAGCCAGAGTCTGGAGCTGACCGGAACGAACTTTGCTGCCCTATCCGAGTTGTCCCGGGTATTACAGGAGCGGCTCCAGATCAGCGGCATGCACTTTTCGCCCAGCCCGGATACCCGCGAGGCGCTGGAGCAGCACCTGATCGACGAGGCCATTGAGCGCTTCCAGGCCCGGGCCGAACAGGTGGCCGAGGGCTTTGGTGCCCGGGGTTACGAGCTGGTCAATATCGACATCAATACCCAGGGCAGTCGCCCGCCGGGTGTCTATCGCAACAAGTCGATGATGGCCATGGAGGCCGCCCCCGACCAGGCGCCGGCGGTCGAGGCGGGCAGTACACAAATCAGCGTCAGTGCCAATGGCCAAATCCAGCTCAAATAGAGCGCCTTCGGAGGCCGACCTGGCCTTGGTCCGGCGGTTTCTCGATCAGCTGTGGATGGCCCACGGCCTGAGTGACAATACCCTGGGCTCCTACGGCAACGACCTGCGGCAGCTGGCCGGTTTTCTCGCCGAGCGGGGTGGCGACCTGATGTCGGCTTCCCGCAGCGACCTGCAGGACTTTATCGCCGAGCGCTTTGCCCGCAAGGCCAAGCCCAGCAGTGCCGCCCGTTTGCTGTCCTCCCTGCGCCGCTTCTATCGCCACCAGGTGGAGGAGGGGCGCCGGGTCGAGGACCCCACGGCGCTGCTGGAATCGCCCAAGCTGGGCGCACGCCTGCCCAAATCCGTGAGCGAAGAGCAGGTGGAGCGCCTGCTGGCGGCGCCCGATGAGCAGACAGATCTCGGCACCCGCGACCGCCTGCTTCTGGAGATGCTCTACGCCAGCGGCCTGCGGGTCAGCGAACTGGTGACGCTGAGGTTGGAACAGGTCGATGATCGCCACGGCATTGTTCGCGTCATGGGCAAGGGGCGCAAGGAGCGCCTGGTGCCCGTGGGCGATCAGGCCCTGGACTGTCTGGCCCGCTATTTGGCCGGCCCTAGGCTGGACCTGCTCAAGGGCAGGGATGCCACCACGCCGTTTCTCTTTGTCACCCGTCGCGGCGGTGGCCTCACGCGACAGAGCGCCTGGAATATCATCAAGAAGTACGCCGCCCGGGCCGGAGTGGATCCGCGCATTTCGCCCCACAGTTTGCGTCACGCTTTTGCCACGCATTTGCTCAACCACGGCGCCGACCTGCGCTCGGTACAGATGTTGCTCGGTCACAGCGACCTCTCCACCACCCAGATTTACACCCATGTGGCCACCGAGCGTCTGAAACAATTCCACGCTGAGCACCATCCCCGGGCCTGATGGCTGCGCGGCGGGTTGCTCTGTGCGACAATTCACCGGCTGCGGGGAACTCCGGCCCGCCAAATGGCCCCAAGAGCGATAATGAATTTGAGGTAAGCACCCTTATGAAGCCGTTTTACTGTCTGATCACTGCCGTTTTTCTGTCCCTGTCTGCGCCTGCAGCGCTGGCGGAAGAGGGCGGCGACTCCCACGCCAAAGCCATCGAGACCATTCGCGCCGCCATTGAAGGGCCCGCCAAAGGCAAGGCGGATGAGAGTGGCATTGCCGCCAAGATGCAGGCTTTTTTTAGCGGCGATGACAAAACGGCACCCGCTGGCCCCAAAGTCACCCGCATTGAACCGACGCCCGTTGACGGCCTCTACGAAGTGGTCGCCGGTGGCCAGATTTTTTACTTCAGCGCCGACGCCGAGTATTTGCTCGACGGCAGCCTGATCGAGCGCAAAACGAATACCAACCTCACCGAACAGGCCGAGAGCGCCATGCGCGCCAAGACCTTTGCCGAGCGCGACGACTATCTGGCCTTTCGCCCCAGCTCCGAGGTCAAGTATGTGCTCAATGTATTTACCGACATCGATTGCGGTTACTGCCGCCGTCTGCACGACCAGGTGCCGGAACTGAATGAGCGCGGCGTCGAGGTTCGCTACTTCTTTTACCCGCGCGCCGGGCTGGGATCCAAGTCGGCGCGCAAGGCTGAAAGCGCCTGGTGTGCCGACGACCCGCAACAGCGCCTGACCGAGGCCAAGGCGGGTCAGCCGATTCCCGCCAAAACCTGCGACAACCCGATTAACGACCATGTGGCGCTGGCCAACGAGGTTGGCCTGCGCGGCACACCGCTGATGTTTACCGGCGAAGGTACGCGCATCAACGGCTACCGCCCGGCCAGCCAGCTGATGCCCATTCTGATCGGCGACCCCGGCCGGCAGTAGTCCCCGGCCCGCAGCGGCATTTTGGCCGCTGCGGGCAATTTTCAATATCTGTACTTTCTGGCATGATGCCCCACAACATTTAGTGGTTTGAGCGGTCATCATGGCAGAGTACAACGCGTCCGATATTGAAGTCCTCAGCGGTCTCGACCCGGTCAAAAAGCGCCCGGGCATGTACACCGACACCTCCAGGCCCAACCACCTGGCCCAGGAGGTCATCGACAACTCCGTCGACGAGGCCATGGCCGGCCACGCCAAAAAGATCGAGGTGGTTCTGTACAAGGACGGCTCTCTGGAGGTCAGCGATGATGGTCGCGGCATGCCGGTGGACATCCACCCGGAGCAGGGCGTCCCCGGGGTCGAACTGATCCTCACCCGCCTCCACGCCGGTGGCAAATTTTCCAACAAAAATTACGCCTTCTCCGGCGGTCTCCACGGCGTCGGTGTCTCGGTGGTCAACGCCCTGTCGAAAAAGCTGGAAGTGTGGATCAAGCGCGACGGCAAACTCCACCACACCGAGTTTTCCGGTGGCGACAAGGTCAGCGATCTCAAGGTCATCGACAGCGTCGGTCAGCGCAACACCGGTACCACCCTGCGCTTCTGGGCCGATCCGCAGTATTTCGACTCGGACAAGTACTCCCTGCCCAAGCTGCGCCACCTGCTGCGGGCCAAGGCCGTGTTGTGCCCCGGTCTCACCGTGCGCTTCAAGGATGAAAAGTCCGGTGACAAGGACGAGTGGTGCTACGAGGACGGGCTCAACGATTACTTGCGCGAGGCCCTTGAGGGCTGGGAACTTTTGCCGGCGGAGTTGTTTACCGGCCGTTTCAGCAGTGAGAAAGAGGCCGTCGACTGGGCCCTGACCTGGCTGCCCGAGGGCGGCGAGCCGCTGCAGGAGTCCTATGTCAATTTGATTCCCACCACCCAGGGCGGCACCCATGTAAACGGTCTGCGCTCCGGCCTTACCGAGGCCATCCGCGAGTTTTGCGAATTCCGCAACCTGTTGCCCCGGGGCGTCAAGATCACCCCCGAGGATGTCTGGGACAAAATCAGCTTCGTGGTCTCCCTGAAAATGCAGGATCCGCAATTCGCCGGCCAGACCAAGGAGCGCTTGTCGTCCCGGGAGTCGGCGGCCTTCGTCTCCGGCGTGGTCAAGGACGCCTTCAGTCTCTATCTCAACCAGAACGCCGACACCGGTGAAGCTCTGGCCCAGATGGCCATTACCTCGGCCCAGCGCCGCCTGCGCTCGGCCAAGAAGGTGGTGCGCAAGAAGGTGACCTCGGGGCCGGCCCTGCCGGGCAAGCTGGCGGACTGCACCTCCACCGACCCGGCGATTACCGAACTGTTTTTGGTCGAGGGCGACTCCGCCGGTGGTTCGGCCAAACAGGCCCGGGACCGCGAGTTTCAGGCCATCATGCCCCTGCGCGGCAAGATCCTGAATACCTGGGAGGTGGAGCCCGATCAGGTACTGGCCTCCCAGGAAGTGCACGACATTTCCATCGCCCTGGGCATCGAGCCCGGCAGTACCGACCTCAGCAAGCTGCGCTACGGCAAGGTCTGCGTCCTCGCCGACGCCGACTCCGACGGCGCCCACATCGCCACGCTGTTGTGCGCCCTGTTTCTGCGCCACTTCCCGGCACTGGTTGAGGGCGGCCATGTGTTTCTGGCCATGCCGCCGCTGTATCGCATCGATGTCGGTAAGCAGGTCTACTACGCCGTGGACGAATACGAGCGCGAGGGCATTCTCGACCGCATCGAGGCGGAGAAGAAAAAGGGCAAGGTCAGCACCACCCGCTTCAAGGGCCTCGGTGAAATGAATCCGATCCAGCTGCGCGAGACTTCGATTCACCCCGACACCCGCCGCCTGGTGCGTCTGACCGTGGACGCCGCCGACAACGCCCACTCCATGTTCGACATGCTGCTGGCCAAAAAGCGCTCCGGCGATCGTCGCCAGTGGCTGGAGAGCAAGGGCAACCTCGCCGATGTGGTGGTCTAGCCGACCATGACGGGGAATGTCGTCAACAAAATACTGCAGGGCATTGAGCGGGCGGGCAACCGCCTGCCGCATCCGACACTGCTGTTCGCCTGGTTGTGCCTGGGCGTGATCGCCCTGTCGGCACTGCTGGCAGTTCTGGAGATGGCCGCCGTGCACCCGGTGAGCGGCGAGACCGTCGCCGTGACCAGCCTCTTCAGCGGCTGGGGATTGCGCCAGATCATTAGCCGCGCGGTGGATAATTTTATCGGCTTTGCCCCGGTGGGCACGGTGATCGTGGCCATGCTCGGCATCGGCGTCGCCGAGGGATCGGGCCTTTTGAGAACCCTGTTGCAACTGATGGTGCGCGGCGCCCGAGGCCCCCTGATGACCTTTGCCGTGGTGGTCGCCGGGGTGCTCTCCAGCCTCGCCGCCGACGCCGGCTATGTGGTGCTGGTGCCCCTGGCCGGAGCGGTGTTTGCCGCCGCCGGTCGCCCCGCCGTGGTGGGCATGGCCGCCGCCTTTGCCGGGGTGTCCGGCGGTTTCAGCGCCAACTTTCTGCTCGGCCCGGTGGATGTGATCCTCGCCGGCATTACCACCGAGGCACTGGCCCGGGACGCCAGCCTGGCCCGGGAGATCGGCGTGGCCAGCAACTACTACTTTATGGCCGCCTCGGTGTTGATCGTCGGCGCCATCGGCACTTGGGTCACCGAGCGGGTGGCGCAGCCGTTCTACCAGCGCAGTTTTGCCGGCGATCACAGCGCCGCACCGCCACCGGAGGTGGCCGAGGCGCTGTCACCCGCCGAGCGCCGCGCCCTGTGGTGGACCCTGGCGTCGGTGGTGGTGTTCGCTGCACTGCTGATGGCCCTGTCCCTGCCCGAGGGCGCGCCCCTGCGCCATGTTGAGACCGGTGAGCTGCTGCGCTCGCCCCTGATGTCGGGCATCGTGGTGGTGATCGCGGCGTTCTTTGCCCTCGCCGGCAGCGTCTACGGCTTTGCCAGTGGCGCCTTCGCCAATGGCGCCGACTGGGTGGAGAGCATGGAGGCGGCCATGCGCGGGCTGGCCGCCTATCTGGTGCTGATGTTCTTTGCCGCCCAGTTCGTCAATTACTTTGCCTGGTCGAACATTGGCCCGGTGCTGTCGATCCACGGCGCCAGCGCCCTGCAGAGCTGGGGTGCGCCGCCCACGGTGTTGCTGCTGGCCTTTGTCGCCCTGGCGGCGGTGATGAATATTTTTGTCGGCAGCATGTCGGCCAAGTGGGCGCTGATGGCGCCGATCTTTGTGCCCATGCTGGCCCTGGTGGGCGTGCCCGCCGAGGCCACCCAGGCCGCCTACCGCATCGGCGATGGCAGCACCAACATCATCACCCCGCTGATGCCGTATTTCCCGGTGGTGCTGGCCTTTATGCAGCGCTACCAGCCGGATTTGAGACTGGGCACCCTGATTGCCCTGATGTTGCCCTATTCAATGGCCCTGCTGCTGTTGTGGAGCGCCGCCCTGGCCGCCTGGCTGGCCCTGGGCTGGCCCCTGGGGCCGGGGGTGTAAGTTTTGTCATTGCGAGCGCAGCGAAGCAACCTGCTGAATGGTTTGGCAGATCGCTTCGTCGCTATGCTTCTCGCGATGACAGAGTTTTTGAGTCATTCCGGAAAGCGCACAGCGCTTATCCGGAATCTGCATAAACCGAGTGAATGTAGGAGCCTGCTTGCAGGCGATATGCCCCGTGGCATGCACGGGGAAAGACGAATTTAAAAACCTCCGTGCCCTCTGTGCACTCTGTGGCTAAGGCATTCGCACTGAGGTCAGACCAATACAACCAGTGAGAGAGTATGAGCAGCGCTTACAACGACATTGAATCCATGCCCATTGTGGATTTTACCGAGAAGGCCTACCTCGATTATTCGATGTATGTGATTCTCGACCGCGCCCTGCCCAATATCGGCGATGGGATGAAGCCGGTGCAGCGCCGGATCATCTACGCCATGTCCGAGCTGGGCCTGTCGGCGAGTTCCAAACACAAGAAGGCCGCGCGGACGGTGGGTGATGTGCTGGGTAAATACCATCCCCACGGCGACTCCGCCTGTTACGAGGCCATGGTGCTGATGGCCCAGCCCTTTACCTATCGCTACCCGCTGGTGGACGGCCAGGGCAACTGGGGTTCGCCCGACGACCCCAAATCCTTCGCCGCCATGCGCTACACCGAGGCCAAACTGCGCGCCTACTCCCGCCTGCTGCTCCACGAGCTGGGGCAGGGCACGGTGGACTGGCAGCCCAACTTCGACGGCACCATGAACGAGCCCACGGTACTGCCCGCCCGCGTGCCCAATGTGCTCCTGAACGGCACCACCGGCATCGCCGTGGGCATGGCCACCGATATCCCGCCCCACAACCTGCGCGAGGTGGTCGACGCCTGCATTGCCCTGCTCGATAACAGCAAGCTCACCGTCGATGAGTTGATGGAATACATTCCCGGCCCGGACTATCCCACCGAGGCCGAAATCGTCACCCCGCGTTCCGAGATTCAGCAGATCTACGAGACCGGCCACGGCACCCTGCGCATGCGCGCGGTCTACACGGTGGAGGACGGCGATATCGTGATCAGCGCCTTGCCCCACCAGACCTATGGCGCCAAGGTGATGGAGCAGATCGCCCAGCAGATGCGCGACAAGAAACTGCCCATGGTCGACGACCTGCGCGATGAGTCGGATCACGAAAACCCCATCCGCTTTGTGGTCTCGCCGCGCTCCAACCGGGTCAACATCGACGAGCTGATGTCGCACCTGTTTGCCACCACCGACCTGGAGCGCAACTACCGGGTCAATATGAATGTGATCGGCCTCGACGGCCGGCCCCGGGTGCGCAACCTGCGCGAGATTCTGGTCGAGTGGCTGAAGTTCCGCATCCGCACCGTTACCCGCCGCCTTCAGTGGCGTCTGGACAAGGTCGAGAGTCGCCTGCACATCCTCGAGGGTTTGCTGGTGGCCTACCTCAATCTCGACGAGGTAATTCGCATCATCCGCACCGAAGACGAGCCCAAACCGGTGCTGATCAAAACCTTCAAGCTGAGCGAGGAACAGGCCGAGGCCATTCTCGAGACCAAGCTGCGCCACCTGGCCAAACTCGAGGAGATGAAGATCCGCGGCGAGCAGGAGGAATTGGAGCGCGAGCGCGAGCACCTGAGCAAAACGCTGGGTTCCAAGCAGCGCCTGAGAACCCTGATCAAAAAAGAACTGAAGTCCGACGCCGGCGACTACGGCGACGATCGCCGCTCGCCCATGATCGAGCGCGAGGCCGCGCGCCAGCTCGATGAGACTGCCCTGGTGCCCTCCGAGCCCACCACCATTGTGATCTCGCAAAAGGGCTGGGTGCGCGCCGCTAAGGGCCATGAGATCAACCCCGAGGAACTTAACTACAAGGCCGGCGACGGTTACCAGCACCATGCCCGGGGTCGTACCAACCAGCAGGCGGTGTTCATCGACTCCGGTGGTCGCACCTACACGCTACCCGCCCACGGCTTTCCTTCGGCGCGCAGCCTGGGTGAACCGCTGACAGGCAAACTGAAAGCCAAAGATGGCGCCGAATTCATTGGTGTCATGGGCGGCAAGCCCGAGGATCTGTACCTGCTCTCCACCGACGCCGGCTACGGCTATGTGGCCAAACTCGAAGACATGATGACCCGCAACAAGGCCGGCAAGGCCATGCTCAGCGTGCCCAAGGGGGCCAGAGTGCTGCCGCCGGTGCCGGTGCGCAGTTACGAGGAAGATTGGGTTGTGGGTGTCACCGCCCAGGGGTACTGCGGCGTGATCAAACTCGATGAACTACCGCAATTGCCCAAGGGCAAGGGCATCAAGATGCTCAATATTCCCGGGCCGAAGTTCAAAACCCGCGAGGAATACCTGGCCCACATCGGCCTGATCCAGGACGGCGAAGCCTTCACCGTGTTTTGCGGCAAAAAACACAAAACGATGAAATCCGCCGAACAGGACGACTACACCGTGGAGCGCGGCAAACGCGGCTTCAAACTCCCCCGCGGCTACCAGAGCGTCGACAAACTCGACACCAACTGGAAGGAAAGCTGATTGATCGGAATGTGGCCACAGAGCCACGAAGAGCACGGAGGGTATTGCTCACCCCTCTCCCATCTCGGGAGAGGGGCCGGGGGAGAGGGAGCGTCATCGCGAGCCGTGCAGCGGCGTGGCGATCTGCAGAACGGTTCCGCAGATTGCTTCACTGCGTTCGCAATGACAGGCTATTTCTCCGTGCTCTTTGTGGCTCCGTGGCTAACACCCCTTGAAAACCACTCCGCAGGCGCTATTAATCCTTTGTGTTTAACTCGCCGAGTTTTTTGACATGACCCGTATTCTGCTTTTTCTGGCTGCCAACTTTTCCATCCTGCTGGTGTTTGGCATCGTTTCCCGTCTGTTCGGCCTGGATCAGTGGGCGGCGCAGAATGGCATTCCCTATCAGACCTTCTTTGTCATTGCCCTGATCTTCGGCTTTGGCGGTTCCTTTATTTCCCTGGCGCTGTCCAAGTGGCTGGCCAAGCGGGGCATGGGCGTGCAGATCATCGATCAGCCGCGCGATCGCTCCCAGGCCTGGCTGCTTCAGGTGGTGGAGCGCCAGGCCAAAGCCGCCGGCATCGCCATGCCCGAGGTGGGCATTTTTCGCGCCGGCTCTCCCAACGCCTTTGCCACGGGCATGAACCGCAACGATGCTCTGGTGGCGGTGAGCGTGGAGCTGTTGCAGACCATGGGGCCGGACGAAGTGGAGGCGGTGCTGGCTCACGAGATCAGCCATGTGGCCAACGGCGATATGGTGACCATGGGCTTGTTGCAGGGCGTGCTCAATACCTTTGTGATCTTCTTTGCCCGGGTGGGCGGCATGTTGGTGGATCAAGCCATCTCCGGCAATCGCGGCCAGTACCGCCCCGGTATTGGTTTTTTTGTCATCAGTATCGTCTTTGAAATCATCTTCGGCGTGCTGGCGGCCATCATTGCCATGCGCTTCTCCCGTTGGCGGGAGTTCCGCGCCGACGCCGGAGGGGCAAAGCTGGCGGGTCGCGAGAAAATGATCAGTGCCCTCCAGGCCTTGCAGCGACAGCACACCGAATCCCTGCCCAGCCAGATGGCCGCCTTCGGCATCACCGGCGGCATCGCCTCGGGCCTCAAGCGCCTGCTGATGAGCCACCCGCCCCTCGAGGAACGCATCCAGGCCCTGCGCAACGGTTGATACCCGGGTGAAATAACACAGCGGCCACAGAGCGCACAGAGAACACAGAGGGTTTTGTAGGGGCGGCCCCCGCCGCGATCTGGTGGGCGGCTTCGCCGCGTTGGCTTTTGGTGGGTCGGACGCTTCCTGTTTTAGCCACAGAGGGCACAGAGAGCACAGAGGGTTTTAAGTGGGTAGGGCGGAAGCGGCACAGCCGCATCCGCCGAACAAGTGTCGGATGTGCTGAGGTACTTCCGCCCTAAAGACAGATGTGCCACCCATTCCCGTGGCCGCGCCGAGAAGCGCAAGGTGAAAACGGAAAAGGCCGAGGACATGTTTGAGCGAAGTTTACCGTCAGGTAAACGAGGGAGTTCCGCAGGCCCCGTTTTTACCGAGCATCGCAGGGGACACCGACACAGTCGGTGCGCGGCGGTCGGGCGGCGTTTTCTTTGGCCACTTTCTTTTCGCTGTAGAAAAGAAAGTGGCTGCCCCGTCGGGGGCATTCCCGACATTTAATAACCGCCGGCGGAGCCGGCACAGGTGTCGGGCTGAAGCCCGACCTACAGCCCTACGGGTGGGGAGTGGCTGTTAGTATTGCCTCAGCCACTGCTGGTTGCTCTGGCCGTTGTCGTTCCACAGGCCGACATTGGTGCTGTTGCCGGTGCCGAAGGCGTCGACGGCCAGGCTGTTGTCGGCGCTGGGCTTGAGGCGGTTGCCGTCAAATTCGAACTGCTGGGCGCTGCCGCCGTGACAATCCCACAGTTGGAGGTTGGTGCCCTCGCTGATGTTGCCGCCGTCGATGTCCAGGCACTTGCCGCCGTTCAGTGCGCTGCTCAGCTCGCCACTGGTGAGGTTGTAGAACCAGCGCTGGGCGTTGCTGCCGTTGCACTGGTAGAGCTGAACATTGGTGCCGTTGCCAGTGTTGGCGCCGGCTACATCCAGGCACTTTCCGGCGCGCTGGTCGACCAGTGAAAAACCGCTGTTGGCTCCCTGATCCGAGGGGTAGCCACCGTGAGTCATGCGACCGGGCAGATACACCGGGCTCTTGTGGTCGGACAGGGTGGCGACCAGGGCGTCCTGAAGCTCGCCGAGCTCTGCCGTGGAGAGCCCGTGTTCGCCGTGTACCACCAGGGCAAAGTGGACGCTCTCATCGGTCTCGCCTGTGTCGCTGTCATCCCACACCAGCAGGCGGTGGCCACCGCCAGTGCCCCGGTCGGGGTCGTTGGTCAGCAGTACTTCGTTGGCGATATCTGCCGGTTCGCTCTGCACGCTCAATGTCTTGTTCTTGATAGTGCGCTCGGTGAGTACCAGCAGGTTCTCCGCCGGCATATGGCGGGGGATGAACAGCTCGGTGGGCGCGTCGGCGTTGCGGCCGCGCCACACGGCCAGGGCAAAGGGCAGGTCGCGGAAGTACTCGCGGTCGGCAAAGACCCCGTCCAGGCTGAGGCGCAGGCTGCCCCAGTCCAGACGCTCACCGGCGCGGTCGTGGACCTTGGCGCTGTAGTAGAACTGCATCAGGTCGCCCTGG
Organism: Pseudomonadota bacterium; assembly: GCA_051747425.1. GTDB lineage: Bacteria > Pseudomonadota > Gammaproteobacteria > HTCC5015 > HTCC5015 > HTCC5015. Next base: position 10,967 of record JBNJGD010000019.1, on the reverse strand, counting down.
GTGCGGCGGGGGAAGACCCGCTCCACCAGTTTGGGGTCGACATTGTAGCCGGTGGCGTAGTCGCGGATCACCGAGAAGTTCTCGCCGTTCCAGGCGTCGTCCTCGGTTCTCAGCTCGTCCGGGTTGCCGTTCTGGAATTCGTAGTGGTTGTCGTAGTAGTAATCCCACTGCCACTGCGTGCCGGTAACGGTGGGCACATAGAAGTCGGCAAAGCGATCCTTGCCGGTGTTGCGGTCGGACAGTTCCATGGCCTGGTAGGTGGCGTTGACCACCCGCTCGGTGTCGGTGTGGCCGTGGCCTTCGAGCCACATGCCAAACTCGCCGAGGAAAATCGGCAGTTCGAGGAAGCGGGCCTCGTCGCGGATCTTGTCGATGTTTTCAAAGTAGGTGCCGTTGCGGGCCACGCTGAAATTGTTGATGCCCATGCGACCCTGATCGTAGAAGTGCGGGGCAAAGACAAAGCCGTCGCCGGGCTTGTAGTCCAGGTAGCCGCCACCGGTGGCCGGGGCAATCACATCCACCAGCGAGCTCCAGAAGACCATGGGCTCGGCGTAGACCCACTTGTCGTTCAGGCCGTGGCTGTCCAGCTCGTCGCGGACGCGCTCGTAGAAGGGCCAGAGGATGTCGTTGTCAAAGGCGTCGTAGTCGGCCACGCCCAGCTCGTCCAGGCCGCCGTCGAAGGGCTCGTTAAAGGGCTCAAAGCCGAGGAGATAGTCCAGCTCGTCGGCGCTTAGCTCCTGCTGGATGTAGGCGGCGGTCTCACCGAGGTGCCAGAGGAATTCGCTCTGTACCTGGCGGGTGCCGGCCTGGGTCTCTATGTCGGCGTTGAGCCAGAAGTCGCGCATGGCGCTGCGCACCGCCGAGTCGCTCTGCTTGTGGGCGCTCCAGGTCAGGTCGCAGGGCAGGCCGCAGTCGTCGGTGCCGTGGTTGCCGGGCTCAACAATCCAGCCGGGGGCGCCGTTGCCGGTGGTGTCGCTCTGCTCGGTGAAAGTGTGGCGCGAGTAGAGGTCCGAGTGCCAGTCCACCACGATGTACATGCGCCGCGAAATGGCCTCCTTCATCTGCGCCACAACTGCGTCCAGGTAGGCGTAGTCGATGGTGTCCGGCGCGGTGTGGATGCCCTCCCAGGCCACGGTAAAGCGCACCAGGTTGGCGCCCACCTGTTTGCCCAGGGCGGAGAAACTGGCGTCGGCATCGGCGGTGTTCTTGAACGGTTTGAACCCGGAGTCGGCCAGTTTGACCTTGCCGGAGACATTGAAACCGCGCATCACCACCTCGCGGCCGAGACCGTCGCGGAAGACCTGATCGCTCTGCTCGCCAAAGGACTTGCTACCCCACTCAATGCGGCGAGCCAGCGGGTCGCTGTCAAAGTCCAGCGAGTGCTCGATGCTCTCACCGCCGGTGTCCACGGGATCGGAGGTGCCCGGATCGGGCTCGGCCGGCTCGCCCCCCTGGGCGTGGACGGCGGGGCTGAGGGCAGTTGCCAGCAGCAGGCATGGGATAAGCAGGTAGCGAGTCGGTTTCATGGTGTTCCCCCCGGAACGGCGTGCAAGCCAGTTTAAATCGTTTGAATTAACATGAATCTGGCTCACATTATTTAAAACATGAGGGTTTGTCAAAAAAAATAAATGGAGATATTTTTCGGGTAAACTCTGCTTATGCGTCATTCACTGCCCAATCTTAATTTTCTCGTCACCTTCGAAATTGCCGGTCAGCTGCTGAGTTTTAAACAGGCCGCCGAAGTTTTGCATGTCACGCCCTCGGCGGTCAGCCAGCAGATACATGCGCTTGAAGAGGCTCTGGGTACGCCCCTGTTTGTCCGACACAACCGCCAGTTGAGCCTGACCGAGGCCGGTCGGGGCTACCTCACCCAGGTACGCCAGCATCTCAATGGTCTCCGTAAGGCCACTGATGCCCTCCAGGCAGTACGAGGTAGCCGTCTTCGCGTCAGTGTCATGCCGCCTGTGGCTGGCCGGGTGGTGTTGCCCGGCATGGAGCGTTTCCGCCAGTTGCGCCCCAATCTCGAACTGGAACTGGAAACCACCCTGGCCAATGCCGATGTCAGCGGCGGGGAAGTCGACCTGGCCATACGCTTTGGTCGGCCACCCTGGCCGGGTTTGATTCACGAAAAACTCAGTGATGTCTGGGTTCAGGTGGTCATGCCCAAGGGCTTTACCCGGCGCTACGGACTGGACAGGGGAGTGGAGGGCATGACCCGGGTACCGCTGGTACACATGACCGGCCGACCGGACTCCTGGCCGCACTGGTTTCACCAGGCCGGCCTGTCGGCCCCGGAGGGTCAACACTATCGCGTGGACGACTACCCCGCAGCGATTCAGGCGGCCGAGTCTCTGGGGGCTGCACTGGCGTTGTATCCGGTGGAAAAGTCGCTGACAGAGACGGGTCGGGTCGAGGCTCCGTTTCCCCCTGTGGGGCCGCTCGATGAAGCCATCTACGCCGTTTACTCCGAGCAGCGGATGCTGCCCGAGGGGGGCAGGGCTTTTATCGACTGGGTACAATCCGAATTGTCTGAATTGAGCGCTCTTTAAGTCATTTCGGATTATTTCATCTAATCCTTACAGTTAATTTTTATCGTTTGTCCCCCGGCTCCTCGCTTTCTATATTGCTCTACAGATTTGCAATGAAGGAAGCTCGAGAATGGCCAGCACCGAAACACTGATCCAGCCCCCCGTACCCCTCTATCTGGCAGGCCACAGCCAGGCTGATCTGGACGCCCTCTATGCCACACTGCCCACGCCGGCGGCGGATGAACTGGAGGGTGATTACCGAGGCACCTTGCTGGGCATCAGGGGCCTGAGCACTTTTCCGGGTCTGGCCAAAGAAGGGATATACCGCCTGCTGGCCACCCGCCTCAACCCGTGGTGGGGCAAGCAGTTTGACGCCGCTGAGGGCGCCAACCTCTGGGCTGGCACCGGGAGTCGTACACCCTGGGGGTATTTCCACATCCGCGATGGCGGCGCTTCCGCTTCGCTGCAGCTCGATTACGACCACCCGGCCAACCCCGCGTTATTGCGCCCGGTGCTGGGTGAGGTTCGGCGTTTGGGAGCGGGTACCTACCTCGCCCGAATGCGTTACCGCAGCCGCCGGGGCGTTGTGACCCTGCTTTACTTCACGCTACAGGCGGCCTCATGAGCGAGCTGAAATCACACTACACTACCGTGATCATAGGCAGTGGCTTCGGCGGCTCGGTGGTGGCCAGCACCCTGACCGAAGCCGGTAAATCGGCGCTGCTGGTTGAGCGTGGCCCATGGCGCGATACCCGGCCGGTGCGAAGCGCCGGAATTGCCCGCCGCTCGCCGCTGCCCAGCGGCCCGCGTGCGGCAACGCACCTCCTCCACCGCATCGGCGGTCGCGTCGGGCCGGGCAGGGGACTGCAACTGAATCCGCGCGGGCTGTTTGATATTCACCTGGAGAAGGATCTCACATTGGTCTGCAGCAACGGTGTCGGCGGGGGAAGCCATGTCTACAGCGCCATGAACACGCGACCCGAGCGCGCCGATTACTGGGAGGGCCACGCCAGTGGCGTCAGCGCGGCGGGCATGGAAGCCCATTACGACTGGATGCTGGCCAGGATGGGGTCAAAAGTCCCACCGCAGCAAGCCGGTATTCCCAACCAGACGACCACAGCGTTTGCCCATTCACCCGACTTTGTCGCCGATGACAGTGTGCCCCAGCCGGCGCTGGCCACGCGGATGTTGGGGCAACCCGGGGACTATCGCAACAACAGTTATCTGGGCAGTGAAAACGGCGCCAAGACGACGCTCGATCAGGCCCTCCTGCTGCCCGCCATGGCCCGGGGACTGACGGTGGCCGCCGAACACGAATGCCTGAGTCTGAGTCGGCGCGAGGAGGGCGGTTATCGGCTGGAGTTGCGCGATCATGCCGCCGGCCGCCGACGCTACCTCACCGCGGATCGCGTGGTGCTCGCCGCGGGGACACTCAATACGCTGCGGCTGTTGTTCCGTAGCCGCGAGCGGGGAGGCCTGCACGGTATGCCGGCGCTGGGACGGGGTTTGGGCGGCAATGGCGACAGCGTGGCCTGGTGGGCCCTTAACCAGGCCGGCTGCGATCTCAGTGCCGGTACCCCCACGCACGGCCGCTTCGCTTTGCGCGATCCGGATACCGGCAAAGCGCAGCCGGGGCCAATGGTGTTGCGCTACGGCTGGAATGGCATCGATACCCTGCCATTGCCCGAGATGCTGCGCGCCCGTCTGCGCCGCGATGCGGTTCTGGTCGCAATGGGAGAGGACCGGGCCAACGGTCGCGCCGATTGGCACCGGGGCCGTCTTCGGGTGCGCTACCGGGCCAGTAATAACTCGATACTCAACGAGATACAGCGATTGTTCGACGAAATCGCCCGGCGCAGCGGCAAGCCGGTGCGTTCGCTCAAGGGCTGGCCCTTTACGGTGCACCCTCTGGGCGGTGCCCGGCTGGCCGACTGCGAGGAAGAGGGCGTCGTGGACGCCCGGGGCCAGGTTCATGGCCTGCCCGGCCTGTACATTGCCGACGCTTCGGCATTGCCCGCCGCGCCGGGCACCCCTCCCTCCATGACCATTGCCGCCTGGGCCCGCCATGTGGCACTGGGCTTGATTAATTCCAACTCATCACACAGTGAGGAACACCCACATGATTAATTCCGCTACTTCGTTACTGGCCTCAACCCTGCGCGGATGGCGCGGTACCGGCGCCATTGTCCGACAGCAGCAGCCCGACAAGATCTTGGTGCTCTACGATATGGAGGGTTGCCCATACTGCCGGGCCGTTCGCGAAGTGCTCACCGAGCTGGATCTGGATGTGATGGTCAAACCCTGCCCCAAGGGTTGCCCCGGACACTGGAGCGAACTGGAAACCCTGAGTGGCCAGCGCCGGGTGCCCTTTCTGGTCGACGACAACCAGAGCCAAAAGCTGGCCGGCAGCGAAGCGATTGTGGACTACCTCTACCGGGTATACGGCCGGGGCCGCACACCGCGTGCCACGGGGTCGGTAAAGCTGGGCACCCTGGCCACGGCGGTGCGTTTTGCCAAAGGGGTCAATGGCCGCCCGGCCAAACCGGCCGAGCAACCCCTGGAGCTCTACAGTTTTGAGTCCAGTCCCTTTTCACGGCCGGTGCGCGAGCGCCTGTGCGAGCTGGGCATCGCCCACATCGTGCGCAACAGTGGCAAGCAGCAGCGCAGTGATATTGGTCTGCCCTGGCTGCGGCCCAATCTTGGCCCCTATGAGCCCATCGCAGGCACTAACCGGGCCCGACTCAAAGCCGCCACGGGCAAGGTGCAGTTTCCCTACCTCTACGACCCGAATACCGGAAAGGGGCTGTTTGAGTCGGGGGACATTGTGCGCTATCTGCAGAAACAGTACGGAGGGTTCCAGAATGCGTAGGGCGGACGCGGCACAGCCGCTTCCGCCGGAGAATTGGCGGGGGTGTCTGTGTTGGGCGGCTTTGCCGCATGGGCCTTTGCCGAAAAGACACAGGGGCCACAGAGTGCACAGAGAACACAGAAGGTCCCAGAATGCGTAGGGCGAGCTGCTGCCGGTTACAGCGGGGGGCAGCGTAGGAGCCTGCTTGCAGGCGAACATTGCATCGAGGCTGCCGCCTCATTCGCCTGCAAGCAGGCTCCTACTGACGCCCGACCTTCCCTGGGATGCTTGTCCTCGGGCCGAGATGGTCGCGGCGGGGTCGCCGCTCCTGCAAAACCTCGGTGCTCATTGTGCGCTCTGTCATTGCGAACGCAGTGAAGCAATCTGCAGGAACAGTTGGGCAGATTGCCGCGTCGGCTGACGCCTCCTCGCAATGACCAGAAACCTCCGTGCTCTTCGTGGCTCTGTGGCTAACCCATCAATTATGCGCGTGGAGTTCTTCGTTGAGTTCGACGCTGGATTTGTTGGTCAGGCACTCGACCGCGCCGTTGGCGGAATTGCGGCGGAAGAGGAGGTCGGGCACACCGGCCAGATCCCGGGCCTTGACCGCATCGGCGGCCTTGCCGTCCTTGTCGATCATCTGCACCTTGGTGCCGGCGGTCAGGTAGAGGCCGGATTCCACGGTGCAGCGGTCGCCCAGGGGAATGCCGATGCCGGCGTTGGCGCCGATCAGTGAGTTTTCGCCCACGGAGATCACGATGTTGCCGCCGCCGGAGAGGGTGCCCATGGTGGAGCAGCCACCGCCCAGGTCGGAGCCCTTGCCGACGAAAACGCCGGCCGAGATGCGGCCCTCGATCATGCTGGTACCCGCCGTACCGGCGTTAAAGTTCACAAAACCCTCGTGCATGACGGTGGTGCCCTCGCCGATGTAGGCGCCCAAGCGAACCCGGGCGGTATCGGCAATGCGCACGCCGGCGGGCACGATGTAGTCGGTCATCTTGGGGAACTTGTCCACCGAGTTCACTTCCAGCAGCTCGCCTTTGGCGCGGGCCTCCAGCTGCTTTTGCGGCAGTTCGGTGAGATCCACCGGCCCCTTGTTGGTCCAGGCCACATTGGGCAGCAGCGGGAAGATGCCGCCGAGGTTCACGCCGTGGGGCTTGACCAGGCGGTGGGACAGCAGGTGCAGCTTGAGATAGGCCTCGGGGGTGGTGGTGGGTTCGCTGTCTTCAGCCAGTACCGTGAGCACCACGCTCTGGTTGCTGTTGGTCAGGCTCTTGATGACATCGGCCTGATCGGTTTCACCCAGAGCGTCGGCGAGCACCGGGCGCAGGTTCTTGTCCAGGTCGATCACCTGGTTGCCGCCTTCGTAACCCACCTCTCCGGCGGCCTCAATCAGATCGTTGCCCGGCTTGAGCACGGGGCGCGGGTAGAAGACATCCAGCCATTCGTTCTTGGCGTTTTTGTTGCCGACGCCGATGGCGAAACTGAAGATGTTGCTCATGAGGCGGTCCTCTCTCAAGTGGTTTATTGGTTAAACAGCGCCGCGTACTCTTCGGGGTCGAACCCGACCAGAGTTTGCTCGCCGTATTCGAGCACCGGGCGCTTGATCATGGAAGAATTGGTCATCAGGACGGCCACGGCGCTTTCGGCATCGAGGTTTTCGCGGGTGGCTTCGTCGAGTTTGCGGTAGGTGGTGCCGCGCTTGTTCAGCACGGTTTCCCAGCCAAAACAGTCAATCCAGGCGCGCAGTTTGTCCTCGGGGACGCCCATCTTTTTGTAGTCGTGCAACTCATAAGTCACGCCGCGCTGCTCCAGCCAGGCGCGCGCCCGTTTCATGGTGTCACAGTTTTTAATGCCGTAGAGCGTCGCGATCATAGTGCCTCGATAAAGTGTCGTATGCGCCCGGCGGCTTCAAGGCATCGCTCGGGTTCGGCCACCAGGGCCAGTCGGGCATGTTGCGCGCCGGGGTTAATGCCGTCAACTGAGCGCGCCAGGTAGCTGCCCGGTAGCACAGTGACATTGTATTGATCGTAAAGTGCCCGGGCGAAATGCTCGTCGTCCATGGGCAGCCGCGGCCACAGATAGAAACCAGCCTGGGGCCGGGCGACATCCAGTACCGGGGCGAGTACCTCAAGCACGGCATCGAACTTGGCGCGGTAGGCCTCGCGATTGGCTTTGACATGTTGCTCGTCGGACCAGGCGGCGACGCTGGCGGCCTGTACCGGCGGCGCCATGGCGCATCCGTGGTAGGTGCGGTAGCGCAGGAAGGCGGCGATCAGCTCCGCGTCACCGGCGACAAAGCCCGAGCGCAGGCCGGGCAGGTTGGAGCGCTTGGACAGGCTGTGAAACACCACGCAGCGGCGGTAGTCGTCCAGACCCATGGCGGCGGCTGCCTGCAGCAGGCCCACCGGTGGCTGGTCGGCGTAAATTTCGGAGTAGCACTCGTCCGAGGCGATGACAAAGTCAAAGCGCTGGGCCTTTTCGATCAGCAACTGCAGGGCTTCCTGGGGGATTACGGCGCCGGTGGGGTTGCCCGGCGTGCAGATGTAGATCAGTTGGCAGCGGCGCCAGGTGTCGTCGTCGATGGCCTCGAAGTCCGGCTGGTAGCCACCCTCGGCGGCCAGCGGGTAAAAGCCCGGCTCGGCCCCGGCCAGAAAGGTCGCGCCCTCGTAGATTTGGTAGAAGGGGTTGGGCGAGAGCACCAGAGCGTCGCCGGCGCTGCGGTCGACGACGGTCTGGGCAAAGGCAAACAGCGCCTCACGCGAGCCGTTGACTGGCAGCACCTGGCGGGCGGCGTCCACGGCGGGCAGCTCAAAGCGCCGCTCGAGCCAGTCGGCAATGGTCTGGCGCAACGCTTCGCTGCCGCGCGTGGCCGGGTAGTGGGCCACGCCGCCGAGCTGGTCGCGCAATACCTCCAGAACCGACTCGGGCGGCGCGTGGCGCGGCTCGCCAATCGACAAAGCAATATGCTCCAGCGAGGCATCCGGACGGCAGTCGGCCTTGAGCGCGGCGAGCCGTTCAAAGGGGTAGGGCTGGAGTCGGTCGAGGTCGGGGTTCATGCGGCGGGACGGAAGCCAGAAACAAGCCGCCGATTATACGCAACTGAACCCGTTTGACCACCGTTGGGGGTTGGCCCGTAGGAGGCCCGCCCCCGGGCCGATATTGCGCGGTCGCGGCGAGGGCGCCGCTCCTACAACGCCGAAGGCGAGCGGAAGCGGAGCTCGGGGGCGTTGGCGGGGTTTTCGATCTGAGGGCCCTCGCGCTGGGTGTACCACACCAGCACTTCGTAGTAGTCGCGGATGTGCTGCACATACTGCACCGGTTCCCAGCCCCGGGCGTAGCCAAAGCGGGTCTGGCGGTAGTATTTGGGCTTGCTCAACAGCGGCAGGACTTCTTTGACATCCAGCCAGGAGTCCGGGTCCTTGCCCATCTCCTGGGCCAGCACGCGGGCGTCTTCCATATGGCCGAAACCCACATTGTAGGCGGCCAGGGCAAACCACAGTCGATCGGGCATGGGAATCCGTTCCGGGACCCGCTCGATCTGCCGGGCCAGATAGCGGGCGCCGCCGAAGATGGCCTGGCGCGGGTCAAGGCGGTTTTGCACGCCCATCTGTGCGGCAGTGCGCTGGGTGAGCATCATCAGGCCGCGCACCCCGGTGGGCGAAGTGGCCAGGGGGTCCCAGTGGGATTCCTGATAACCCAGAGCAGCCAGCAGGCGCCAGTCCAGCCCGGTCTGCTCACCGGCCTGCTGGAAGGACAGTTTGTACAGGGGGAGTCGGCCTTCGATGTGGCGCAAGTAAGTGCGCTTGTCGACATAGTCAAAACGCTGAATATGACCGAAGTGGCGCTCGTTGAGTTGGGTCAACTTGCCTTCGGCCTTGAGCCTCTCAAAGAACGCCTTCGCCTCATTGAGCAGGCTGTCGTCCTTGTTCTTGGGAAAAGCCCAGGCCAGTTGCTCCGGGTTAGTGGCGTTAAAGGCCACGCGCAGCTCGGGCATATAGCGACGGTGTACCTGGATTTCATTGGAGTCGGCAATGGCGAATTCGATCTCTCCGGCGTTGACCCGCTGGATCAGTTCGCCGGGAGTGGCGTCCTCGCGGGCGGTCCAGCTAAGGTCAGGGTACATTTCCTGCATCTCGATCAGGGTTTCCTCGTGGCTGCTGCCGGCCACCACTTCCAGGGTTTTGCCCACGGTATCGCCCAGGTTTTTGGGCCGCCGAATTTCCCCGGACTTGTAGACGAGTTGCTGGTGGATGGCATTGTAAGTGGGGCCGAAGTCCACCATTGCCTTGCGCGACTCGGTGACGGTAATCCCGGCCGCCGCCAAATCCGCCGAGCCGCCGGCCAGCAGGGGCAGAAAATCGGCAAAGCTCTCCGGCGTGCGCAGCTTGAGTTCCACCCCCAGCTCTTCGGCAAACAGACTGAGCAGTTCGTATTCAAAGCCGGCGTGGTCGCCTTCGGGACCGCGGTAGTAAGTGGTGGGACCAAAGCGGGTAATGGCGTTGAGATGGCCGCGGCTCTTCACCCGTTCGAGCTGGGTGGGGGCGGGCATGTTGAAAAAACCGTAGATAATGATGGGCACAAAACACAACAGAATCAGGGCTATCACGCGCCGCCTCGGGGGACCGCCGCGTACCATCAGATTCAACAGGGGAACTCGTTTCATTGCCGCCATAGCCCTCGGTGTTATGATTTTAGTGTATCTAACTTTTTCCGGGGGAACAGCACCGATGAAACGCATTCTGTTTGTCTGCCTGGGCAACATCTGCCGATCGCCCACGGCCCACGGGGTGTTTCGCCAGCTGGTCACCCGTGAAGGCCTGGTGGAACATTTCGAAATCGAGTCCGCCGGCACCGGGGATTGGCACATCGGCAAGGCGCCCGATACCCGCGCTCTGGCCAAGGCCCGCGAGCGCGGCATCGACATCAGCGACCTGCGCGCCCGTCCGGTGTTGGAAGAAGACTTCTTCTACTACCACCACATCTTTGCCATGGACTACAACAACCTGTCCGACCTGTTGGACATGGCCCCTCCTGGCGGCACGGCCGAGATCAGCCTGTTTCTTGACTGGCTGCCCGGCAGCGAGGGCGAGCCCGTGCCCGACCCCTACTACGGCGGCGAACAGGGCTTCGACAATGTCTTTGACTGGGTAGAAGAAGCCAGTCTGGAAATTCTCAAACAATTACGCCCATGAAACACACCATCGACATCCACTACTGCACCCAGTGCGGCTGGCTGCTGCGCTCCGCCTGGATGGCCCAGGAACTGCTCAGCACCTTCAACGACGACATCCAGACCCTCAGCCTGCACCCGGACACCGGCGGCTTCTTCGAAATCCGCATCGACGGCAAAACCGTCTGGAACCGCAAGGAAGAGGGCGGCTTCCCCGCCATCACCGATTTAAAACAACGCATCCGCGACCACATCGACCCAACCCGAAGCCTGGGGCATGTAGACCGGTAGAAGCCTGCCTGTAGGCGAAACCCGCCCCGTCATATATGGACCCACCCGGTTTGCAAGTGGTTTCGGTGTTCAGGTAAACGGGTCATTGCGGTCATATATCCGGCCTGTTGTTGAGGTTTTTTTGCCC
>JBNJGD010000018.1:0-33128 GCA_051747425.1 Pseudomonadota bacterium | reverse complement strand
CTCGTGTACTACAACGAGGCGAGACCCCATCAGGGGATCGGCGGGGCTACCCCCGCCGAAATCATCAGAAATCTATCAGCGAATTAGGTAACACATACAGCAATGACGAAATCCGTCAGCCAATCAACACCCCTCCGTGCACTCTGTGTCCTCTGTGGCTAACACAAAAGCCAACCACAACATTGGCGAAGCTATTGTGCTTGTGGGCGCCGGGCTGGAGTGAATCCCTGAAGCAACCATGCTTTTGGCGAAGCTCGCGTGCTCCTGAACGCCGCTCTGGAGCGAATCCTGTAGCAGCGCTACAGGTTGAGTGAAGAGCAAGTTCAGGGGTGCGCGAGCGAGCCAAAAAAAAGCCCCGCCGGAGGGCGGGGCAATAGTAGGCTTGAATCAGACAGCCTGTTCAACAGCCGTGGATCACGACTGAGTGAACTCGGGGTAGGCCTCCTGGCCACATTCTGAGAGGTCGACGCCTTCGTACTCGGCTTCTTCGCTGACGCGAATGCCCATGGCCGCCTTGAGGATACCCCAAGTGATCAGGCTGGTAATGAAGACCCAGAAGAAGATCACAGCGGCACCGCCCAGTTGTCCCAGGAAAGTGGCGTCGCCGTTGGTGACCGGAACCACCATCACACCGAAGAAGCCAACCACACCGTGTACCGAGATGGCACCGACGGGGTCATCCAGCTTCAGCTTGTCGAGACCGACGATGCTGAGGACCACGATCATGCCACCAATGGCGCCGATGATAGAGGCAGCCAGCGGGGTAGGCGCAGCGGGTTCAGCGGTGATAGCCACCAGACCGGCCAGAGCGCCGTTCAGCGTCATGGTCAGGTCGGCCTTGCCGAAGATGATGCGTCCCAGAATCAGGGCACCGATGGCACCGGCAGCGGCGGCGGCATTGGTGTTCAGGAACACATTGGCCACTTCGTTGGCGACATCGATACCACCCAGCTTGAGGGTAGAGCCGCCGTTGAAACCGAACCAGCCCATCCACAGGATGAAGGTACCCAGAGTCGCCAGGGGCAGGTTGGCACCGGGGATGGCTCGCACTTCGCCATTGGGGCCGTACTTGCCCTTACGAGCGCCGAGGAGCAGGACACCGGCCAAAGCAGCGGCGGCACCGGCCATGTGAACGATACCCGAACCGGCGTAGTCGCTGTAGCTCAGCTCACCAATAAAGGGAACGGCATCACCATTCCAGGTCCAGCTGCCCTCGACGGGGTAGATGAAACCGGTCATGACCACAGCAAAGACCAGGAAGGCCCACAGTTTCATGCGCTCGGCAACGGCACCAGAGACGATGGACATGGCGGTAGCCACGAACACGACCTGGAAGAAGAAGTCGGAGGCACCGGCGTATACAGAATCGCCGCCGAAACCGGCTTCAGCCGAGGCCGCGAGTACGCCCGCTACGGCTTCTTCGTCCATGCCGGCCACTGTGGTAACGCCTGAGAGGAAGAAACCACCGTCGTACATGAACTGATAACCACACACCAGGTACATAATGCTGGCAATGGCGTACAGGGAAATATTCTTGGTCAGAATTTCAGTTGTGTTTTTGGAACGGACGAGGCCGGCTTCGAGCATGGCAAAGCCTGCCGCCATCCACATAACGAGTGCGCCACACACCAGGAAATAGAAGGTGTCCATGGCGAACTGGAGTTCAAAAATTTGCTCTTGCATTGCAAAGGCCCTCTTATAGAAGTTGGTTTACAGCGCTTCGTTGCCGGATTCGCCGGTACGGATGCGCAGAGCGGACTCGAGCTGCGTGACAAAGACCTTGCCATCGCCGATCTTGCCGGTGTGGGCGGCGCTGGAAATGGCCTCGATCACCTGATCGACGGCGCTGTCGTCAATGCCGACTTCCAGTTTCACCTTGGGCAAAAAGTCCACCACATATTCGGCGCCACGGTAGAGCTCGGTATGTCCTTTCTGACGGCCGAAACCTTTCACTTCCGTGACGGTGACGCCCTGGACACCAACCTCCGCGAGCGCTTCGCGAACATCGTCCAATTTGAACGGTTTGATAATTGCGGTAACGAGTTTCATAGCGTTCTCCCGTTGTGGGCACCCCGCGGATTGCGGGGCGCACCAGTGCATCGTTGTTTACAGATCAAAGCCTGTGCTCAGGTCGAGGAACAGGTACTCAGTCGCATCTACAGCGTCGTCCTTCGGCGAGTTGTAGCCGAGGACTACGCCCAGAGAAACGCCGGTGTCGCCGAGCTCTTTGCCCGCACTGGCTTCCAGGTGCATGTAGTCGCCGGTGTCACCGGGAGCGTCCAGATCATAGCTGCCCAGCAGCAGGCCAATGGGACCGGCATCACCGGAAACCGAGGCGTAGGTGTAGTCCACTGTAGTGTCCGCACCGTCGTCGGCCTCACCCAGTGCCAGGTCGATGGCAACCGGACCCAGACCCGCACCCAGGTTGACTTCGCTTTCGAAGGCCTTGGTGTAGTTGTAGTTGTACTGGGTGTAGCCGATGCTCAATGAGACATCCTCATTCACATCAAAGCCATAGCTGCCGTAGACATCGTATTCAATGGTCGGCTCGTCGTTTGTGTCGCCATCCTGGATAGCCCAAACGCCAGCGGTAAAGCCGCTCTTGCTGTACTCGGAACCGACATAGCCACCGGCATCACCCAGTTGGCCACCACGGAAGTAGTAGTCAGAGACAAAACCGCCGCTGAGAGACACTTCGGCCATGGAAGGCGCGGTGGCAGCGATCAGAGCTGAAGCGAGAAGTAGTTTTTTCATCTTAAGTCACCTTTGTAGAGTTACAGTTGTTTGAAGGTCGCCCTACTTGTAGCGAGAGGCGTGCCAGTTTCTGTTAACCCTTAAAAAACAATGACTTATATTTTTATCGGTGTGGCCCCGCCCCGAATTGATACGAGGGCTTTGCACCGCATTACGGCAACGCACTAAAACGGTGCGCCATTTCAGTTTGCCCTTTGCCCGGCTCGCTGTGACAATTGACGAAACAGGAGACGAACATGCTCGACCCCAAATTTCTCGACGAACTCAGCCGCAACATCAGTCAATTGATCCCCGACGATGTCAAACAAATGCGCAGCGATGTGGAAAAGAGCGCGCGCATTGCCGTTCAAAGTGCCTTCAGCCGACTCGACCTGGTGACCAGGGAAGAATTCGAGCTGCAAACCGCGATGCTGGAAAAAACCCGCAGCAAGCTGGATCAGCTGGAAAAGAAACTGGCGGAAATCGAATCGGGCGAATAGGCGCCGTAACGAAAGTGCAGACACAAAAAAGCCCGCAGATGCGGGCTTTTTTTTAAAGGCGGCTACAGCAGCTCAAGTCCGGTTTACTCTCCGGCCGGGACCGGCTGCCCATCGGCGGGTGCAGGCACCAACTCCTCACCGGATTCCATCTGCTCTTCAATCTCCTCCTTTGCCTCCTCGGCCGCTTCCTCGGCGGCCTCCGGTGGCAGGTCCTTGAGCTCACGGAAGCGGGCCACATCCCGGTCAAACTGTTCGTTGAGCGCCTTTCGGTCCTTGATCTGGCGAGCAATGTAGGCCTCATTTTCGCGCAGTTGCCGCTGAGAGCGCTCGAGTTGCTTGCGCAGATTATCGGGCACGGGATTGCCGGCCTTTTCAATGCGCTCTATCTTCTGCTCGGTGCGCGCCATTTTATCGGCAATCTGTTCGTTGTAGGTCTGGGTCAGCTTGATATTGGATTCGATGGCGCTCAAACGATCCTCGCGCAACAGCTCGATATCGCGCAATGTGGTGAAAGTATCCAGAAGAATCCGATCCTTGCGCGCCTGAGCCTCGGCCCGGGCCTTTTCCTCGGCCTTGCGCTCGGCTTCTGCCTCGGCAGCGCTGCGCTCGGCCTCGATTTCCTCCTGCGTCCTGGCGCGGTCCACCCGCCGCAACTCGGCGCCGCTCTCGTCGATCTCCGAGTGCTGATCAGTGACCTGGTCGGGCGGCATTCGATCGCTGTAGTGCACATTGCCGTCTTCATCCACCCACTTGTAAAGCGCCAGCGCGGGCTGAGCCAGTAGTGCCGTGAACAATAACAATGCGATTTTCTTCATCATAAGCCTACCCAATCTCTGTATTATTTATACTGCAATGAGGCTTTATACTAAACCATTCACCCCGTGCCGCAAACGCCAGGAGCGCGCTTGGAACACCTGCTGCTTTTTATCGTCGCCACCCTGGCCAACTTTTTCTCGGCCCTGGCCGGTGGTGGCGCCGGCCTGCTGCAATTTCCCGTGCTGATTTTCCTCGGCCTGCCCTTTGGCACGGCCCTGGCCACCCACAAGGTGGCCAGCGTCGCCCTGGGCGTTGGCGCCACCGCGCGGCACTGGCGACAGAGCAGCTTTGCTCCGGGGTTCAGCCTCTTTATCCTCGCCTGCGGGGTACCGGGCGTACTTCTTGGAGCCAATATCATCCTCGATGTTCCCGAGCGCTGGGCCGAATTGGCGCTGGGACTGCTTACCGTGGCGCTGGGGCTCTACTCCAACCGCCAACCCCAGCTGGGCCAACACCACGAACCAAAGCACCGTAACCCGCGCGGTTACACAATCGGCGGCACGGGTATCTTTGCCATCGGCATTCTCAACGGCTCGCTGACCTCCGGCACCGGACTGTTTCTCACGCTCTGGCTGATTCTCTGGTTCGGCTTCGACTACCGCCGGGCGGTGGCCTACACCCTGGTTCTGGTGGGGCTGGTGTGGAACGGCACCGGTGCCGTCGCCCTGGGACTGCTGGGGGACATTCGCTGGGACTGGCTGCCGGCACTCATTGCCGGTTCACTGCTGGGCGGCTACGCCGGAGCCCACTGGTCGATCGTCAAGGGAAACCCGTTGATCAAGCGCTGCTTTGAGGTGGTGACCATTGCCGTGGGGCTGTCGCTGATCGCCCGCGGCCTGCTTTAGGGCCTGTTAACACACCCTAGAGCCCCATCATCGGGGGCAAGGCAAAGTAGCCACTGTGGCCCTTGGGGTTGTAGTAACGAGTGGCAAAATCCTTGCGCGCCTCGACCGAGGCCACCGACGGCATTTGGATTCGCTCGCCCTTGCGCGCCAGGGTGGCCGTCCACCAGCCCGAGGGATAGGTCGGCTGGGAGAAGTGCAGACTGCGCGTATCGGCAAAACCACTGTCCCTCATGGCCCGGTGCATCGGCTTGATAATGCTGTCGAGGTGATAGAGCGGCGATTCGCTCTGCTGGCAGACGAAGCCCCCGGGGCGCAGGGCGCGCAGGCAACTGCGGTAGAAGGCGGGGCCAAACAAGCCCTCAGCGGGACCGACGGGATCGGTGCTGTCGACGATGATCACATCGAGTGACTCCGGCGGCGCCTCCGCCACCCAGCGGATGGCGTCGTCGAACTGCAGCTCCGCGCGCGGGTCGCCGTTGTCACTGCACAACTCGGGGAAGTACTGCTCGGAAAGCCGGGTGACCCGCTCGTCGATGTCCACCTGTACGGCGCGCTCCACTTCGCGGTGCCTGAGCACCTGCTGCAGGGTGCCGCAATCGCCGCCGCCCACCACCAGTACCGAGCGCGGCGCCGGGTGATTGAACAGCACCGGGTGGCTCATCATTTCGTGGTAGATAAAGTTGTCCCGGCTGGTGAGCATGACAAAGCCGTCGATGGTCATCAGCTTGCCGTAGTGAACGGTGTCGTAGATGGCGATGGTCTGGAATTCGCTGCGCTCCTCGTGGAGTTTTTCGCGAATGTGCAGCGACAGGGCACTGCCGTCCTCGCTGACTTCCTCGGTGTACCAGCCGCTCATTTCACGGGGATTCTGTTCACTCATGGTCGCTTCTTCCAGTACCGGACAAAGGGGCATTCTATTACGGCGCGTGCGGCAAAAAAACGGTTTTATCGGCCCCGGCCATGGATCATAATCCGCCCATGAGCGCGCACCGCGAGAACCGCAAAATCTACCGAATCGACCAGTGGTCGGAGGGCTACTTCTCCATTAATGAGAACGGTTCCCTGACGCACGCCGCCAGCGGTCGTCCACTCGCCGAAGTTGCGAAACACCTTGAGGAGCGCGGACTCGAACTGCCGGTGCTCGTGCGCTTCAACGACATTCTTCGCGATCGCCTGGCCAGGCTCAACGGCGCCTTCGTCTCGGCACTGGAAAACCGCAAACTCGACAGCGGCTACCTCGCCGTCTATCCGATCAAGGTCAACCAGCAGGCCAGCGTGGTGCAAACCCTGATCGAAGCCGATACCCCACTGGGCCTCGAAGCGGGCAGCAAGGCGGAGCTCTCGGCAGTGATCGCCGTCGCCCCGCCCGGTGCCACCATCGTCTGCAATGGTTACAAGGATCGCGAGTACTTGCGCATGGCGCTGATCGCCCGGGCCATGGGTCACGATATCTTTATCGTGATCGAACAGGCCAGCGAACTGCCGCTGATTGAAAGCATCAGCCAGCAGCTGGAGATCGAACCGCAGCTCGGCGTGCGCCTGCGACTGTCGACCCTGGGCACCGGCCGCTGGCAGAACAGCGGCGGCGAGCGCGGCAAGTTCGGCCTCACGGCGGCCGAGGCCCTCGTCCTGATCCAGCGTCTCAAAGACGGTGGCCACAGCCACTGGCTTCGCCTTCTACACATCCACATGGGCTCGCAAATCGCCGAACTGCCGTCGATCCGACAGGGCGTCCGCGAGGCGGTGCAGTTCTATATCGACCTCTGTGACTTGGGGGCACCCCTGAGCCACCTCGATATCGGCGGCGGGCTGGGCGTCGATTACGAGGGCGCCCGCAACAGCAGCGAGTACTCCATCGCCTACCAGCTCGCCGACTACGCCGAGGCTGTGGTCGACACCGTCCACGGCACACTGAGCGAGCGCGGCCTGCCCATGCCTCGACTGCTGAGCGAGTCGGGTCGCGCGCTGACGGCCCACCACGCCGCGCTGCTGATAGAAGTCAGCGACATCGAGTCGCCCCTGGACACCGAGGCCCGCGTCAGTGTGGACGAAAGCGAGCGCACCCACCCGCCACTCGAGCAAATTAATCGGCATCTGGAAGAGGCCTCCAGCGGGCGCTGCGACGACGCCCTGTTCCACGCCGCCGACGAGGCCATGCGCACCCTGTTTGTCGACTACAGTCAGGGACAGTTGAGCCTGACCGCGCGCATCGCCGCCGAGCAGGACTACTACCGTCTGTGCCAACGGCTGGATCGCAACAGCGACAGCCTGTCCACAGAGGTAAAGCAGGTATTGCACCGCAAACTGGCGGCCAAGTACTTCTGCAATTTGTCGATCTTCCAGTCCCTGCCCGATATCTGGGGCATCGAGCAGGTGTTTCCCATCGTTCCCCTGACTCGCCTCGACGAAAAGCCCGATCAATACGCCGTGATTCACGATCTGACCTGTGATTCAGACGGCCAGATCCGGGACTACGCCTGTGACAGTGAGTTTGCCCATACCCTGCCGGTACACCGGCCCGCCGAGGGCGAACGCTATCTCCTGGGTGTCTTTCTGGTCGGTGCCTATCAGGAAATCCTCGGCGACATGCACAACCTGTTCGGTGACACCCACGCCGTCCATGTGGAGTGTCGGAACGGCCAATGGCAGTTTACTCATTTGGAGGAGGGCGACCGCGCCGAACAGCTGCTCGATTATGTCCACTACGACATCGACTGGATGAAAGCCCGCTACCGGGAGAAACTCGATGGCGTCACGGGGGCCAGCCAACACCTCGACTGCCTTCTGCGCAATTTGGCCAGTTACACTTATCTCACCAAGCGATGAGGCCCGTTTCCAGCCACTTTTGCTGCCCATCGGGCAAGCCTGTGGCATGATTGACCCATGAAAATAGTCGCTGACGAAAACATTCCCTTTTTGCACGAATGCTTCGGCCAGGTGGGCGAGGTGGTGGCGCTTAACGGCCGGCATCTGACGCGCAGTGATGTCGCCGATGCCGACGCCCTGATCGTGCGCTCGGTCACCCGTGTCAATCGAGACCTGCTGGCCGAGTCGCCCGTCCGCTTTGTCGGCAGCTGCACCATCGGCATCGACCACATAGACACCGATTACCTCGACGAACGCGGCATTCTCTTTGCCAGTGCCCCCGGCTCCAACGCCGATTCCGCCGCCCAGTACACTCTCTGTGCCCTGCTGACCCTGAGCGAACGCTTTGCCCTGGACTGGTCTCAGTTAACCCTTGGCGTGATCGGCTTCGGCAATGTCGGCTCGCGGGTCGTGCAGCTGGCCGAAGCACTGGGCTGCAAAACCCTGGCCTGTGATCCGCCCCTGGCCGAGCGGGGCAAGGAGGGTCTGGCGAGCTGCGAGCAAGTGGCCAGTGAGGCCGATGTACTCAGCTTTCATGTGCCCCTGACCCGCAACGGCCGCCACCCCACCTGGCGAATGATCAACCGCGACCTGCTGGAGCGGATGCACGAGCGCGGGATTCTGATCAACTGCGCCCGGGGAGATATTATCGACAGCGAGGCCCTGATTGAAGACATCGGCCACCGCGGGCGCCGGGCCGTGATCGATGTCTGGCCCAACGAGCCCCGGGTTGATGAGCGCCTGCTATCGATGGTGCAGATCGCCACGCCGCATATCGCCGGTTACAGCCTCGACGGCAAACTGCGCGGCACCGAAATGGTTTACGGGGCTTTCTGTCGGGCGCTCAATATTGACGCGCCGGCACCGGCCATCGACCTGGAAGAACCCGAGGTCATCCACATTCCCGAGGGCGCCAGCATTGTCGAAGCAGTGCTTCTCGCCTGTCGACAGTCCTACGATATCGTCGCCGACGATGAGGCGCTCAGAGAACTTCTGGTACAGCCCAAAGCGGAGCAGGGGGCTTTCTTTGACCGCCTGCGCAAACACTATCCGGTGCGCCGGGAGTTTGCCGCCTATCATTGCCAGGGCGGTTCACCGGAGGCACGGGCCGTGCTCGAACGCCTCGGGTTTCACTGCCGCTAGGCGTCCTCGCGGTTGCGCATAAAATCGGCCACCTGAAACAGCGCACTCTCCAGGTCTTTCCGCAACGCGGGATCCAGGCCCTGTTGTTTCATCGCCAGACCCATGCAGTGCATCCACTGGTCTCTGGCGTCGCTGTCGATGGCAAAGGGCAAGTGGCGCATGCGCAGACGGGGGTGGCCGTATTTGTTCATATAGAGTGGTGGCCCGCCCATCCACCCCACCAGGAATTCGTAGAGTTTCATCCGTGAACCGGTCAACTCCGAGGGGTGCATCGCGCGCACACGGCGGGCGCTATCATCGCTGTCCATGATGTCGTAAAAGCGTTCGACCAGTTCACGAATCGGCGCCTCGCCGCCCATGCGCTCATAGAAGCTTCGGTGGTCTTCGCGAATTTTCAGCATGTTGCTCTCGTCCTGCCGCGGAGCGGGTATTCTATCAGTCCTCTCCGGGCGACTGTCGATAGGCGCTGGGGGACATCCCCAGCCAGCGCCGAAATGCCTGATTGAACGCACTGGGTTCGGTAAAACCCAGCCGATGGGCCACTTCACTGACACTGCAGTCACTGTGGCGAAGAAGCTGGCACGCCAGTTGTTCCCGCACTATGCGCACCTGTTCGCTGTAGTTCGTGTTCTCGCCGGAAAGGCGCCTCTGCAAAGTCCGTTCACTGACATGAAACTGTTCGGCGGCGCGGTGAATCTCGGGCACGCCTTCGGCCAGTGCCCCGGCCAGATACTGGCGCAAGCGGCCGGCAAAACTGTCGTCGGCCTGTTGCTCCAGTTGCGCCACCACACTGTCAAACAAAATCGAGTTTCCGGAGTGCGTGGGAAAGGTCAGGTAAGCCCGATCAAAATAGAGACGGTTGGTCGGCGCGTTAAATCGTACCGGCGCTCTGAGCCAGCGGCTGTATTCGACCTCCGGGCCAGCGGGTGCATGACGAAACTCGATACGACTCGCTTTGATGCTCTCGTCGCGACGCGCCTCGCGCAGAATAAACTCCGCCAGTGCCAGCGACTCAGCCACATCCTTTTCCACCACCGGTCGAATCACCTCGGGGTCTGCCCAGTCGCAGTGAAATTCAATACAGGCCATTCCATCAATTTCCACGAAACGGGTTTCAATACCATCCTGTAACAACCTTTCATGGCGCACGAGTTGTTCAATCGCCGACTGCAGCGTCGGCGCTGTGGCCAAAACGCTGGCGAGATCCCCCATATAGCCCGGATGAAACTGTCGGCCCACCTCGAGTCCGAGGAGGGGCTTCCCGCTCAACTCCATGGCCGCGCGCCACAGGGCCATGTAGTCGTCGTAGTCAATCCGTCCATTTCGGTTATCCAGAGCCGTGGCTGGCAAGCCCGCCGTTGCCAGCAGGCCCGCTGTGGCAATACCGTCATCCAGCGTCGTGTCGATCAGATTATCAATATAGTGTGTGCAGACACTCGCCATCGCTTATCCCCCCTGTGCCTATTATGCACTCCCGTCGCCGCCTCACAAACGCCGATGGCGCCAGCCGGGCGCCGTCGATGAGTCCCCGGGCGGACTTTTGTTTAAATCAGTCAATTTAGGCACGCCTCAACCGATTTTTGTCACCAGACAACAAGTTTGCCAAAGCCAATAGCGCTAAGCTCAGTTTCGTTCAAATACCAAAAGGGGAGATTCCATGAACGCAAAATACTGGCTTGCAGCTACATTGCTCGGCTTTACCATCGGCGCCCACGCCAGCGGGGGCAGCCCGGCTGAAGAGGACAGCACCACGGAAAACAGCGGAACCGTGGAGTATTCCGGTCTCGCCTGGCAACGCCGGGCCCTGGATCTTGAGCGCGACCTGGATAAGTCCGCGCCTCTGCGTCAGGCGACCTTTGTCGGCACTCACAACAGCTACAACGCGGCGGCCTACGCCGACGCTACCCGCTATCTGGATCCCAATCAGAACCAGAGCATCCGCGCCCAGCTCGACATGGGGGCCCGCTTCCTCGAATTCGATGTTCACATGACCAACAAATTCGATACCCACGGCAGCCCCTGGGCCTGGGAGTGGACTTCCAATGACCAGTTGTTGCTCTGTCACGGCCAGGACAACCATCTGGGCTGCAGCTCGGCCGACCGCTATTTCCGCGACGGCTTGCGCGAAGTTCGGGACTTTCTCGCCGCCAACCCGGATGAGGTGGTGCTGCTCTACATCGAGGATCATATGGACGGCGAGTATCAAAAAGCCTCCAATATTCTCGACAACACCGTCGGCCAATATCTCTATCGGGCCGATCAGCACGGCAGCGGCTGTCAGGGCGTTCCCGGTAACCTGAGCAAGCAGGACATTCTCGACAGCAATGCCAACCTGGTCGTGATTACCGGTGGTGGCTGTAGTGGCCACGCCAGTTACGACGCTCGCGTGTTCGGTCAGGGCTTTAATACCCGCAATACCGCCAATGCCGCCCAGTGCGACGGCCTCAGCCGCAGTGGCCACGACAGCGCTTTTGTCCGCTACTACGAGGATCGCACCAACCTGTCGGCCGCTTTCGGCAACCCGGGTGAGCCCATTACCACCGGCAATATCGGCCAACTGCTGGCCTGCGGTGCCAATGTCATCGGTCTGGACAAACTGGACGAAGACGACGGCCGACTGGAAAGCGCTATCTGGAGCTGGGGCGCCAACGAGCCCAACAACTACAACGGGGCCGAGGACTGCGCCGAGAGCCGTAACGATGGCCGCTTTAACGATGTCGGCTGTGGCGCCATACGCCAGTTTGCCTGCCGCCAGCCCGGCACTCACAACTGGTATGTCACCCAGGGCAGCGGCCAGTGGTCACAGGGCAATACTGTCTGCAACAGCGAAACCGGTGGCAGTCACCAGTTCGCCGTACCGGGCAACGCCTATGAAAATAGCCAACTGATCGATGCCAAGAGCGCCAGCGGTGCCACCCGCGTCTGGATCAACTACAACGACCAAGCCAGTGAAGGCGATTGGCAGGGGCATACCGCACCCTGATCCATTGACGACACCCCCCTTCAAAGCCCGGCACTGCCGGGCTTTTTTTATGTCATGCCCAATTCCTTGATCTTGCGGGTGAGGGTATTTCGCCCCCAACCCAATAGCCGGGCCGCGTCCTGGCGACGGCCCTTGGTGTGCTCAAGGGCCACCTCGATCATCTGCCGCTCAAACTCCGGCGTGGCCTCGTCCAGCAGCGCAGTATCCCCGCGCAACAGTCGCTGTCGGGCCCAGTGCTGAAGCCCCTCCTGCCAACTTTGACCGGTCTCTGGAACGGGTTCTGACTGCACCATTTCCGTGGGCAGGTCACTCATCTGTACTTCGTTACTGGAGGCCATGACCGTCAGCCAGCGGCTCAAGTTTTCCAGCTGACGCACATTTCCAGGCCAGCTCTGTGCCGACAACCACTGTACGACCGGTTTGCTCAGGGTCTTCTTCTCGGCGTCGAGCTCGCTCGCCGAGCGCTTGAGAAAATACTCCATCAGCAGGGGGATGTCCTCGCGCCGCTCCCGCAGCGAGGGCAGGTGGATGCGAATAACATTCAGACGGTGAAACAGGTCCTCGCGGAAAGCGCCGTCCTGAACGAGCTTCTCCAGATTCTGGTGAGTGGCGGCCACGATACGCACATCGACCTTGACCGGTGTCGTACCACCCACCCGGTAAAACTCGCCATCGGCCAGAACCCGCAGAAGCCGGGTCTGCAATTCTGCCGGCATGTCGCCAATTTCATCGAGAAACAAGGTGCCGGTATTGGCCTGCTCAAAACGGCCTTTGCGCTGGGCATTGGCACCGGTAAAAGCGCCCTTTTCATGGCCGAAGAGTTCCGACTCCAGCAGGTCACGGGGGATGGCCGCCATATTGAGGGCAATAAACGGCCCGTCGGCGCGGGGACTGTGTCGATGCAGGGCCTGGGCCACCAACTCCTTGCCCGTGCCCGATTCACCATTGATCAGAACGGTAATATTGGATCGCGAGAGACGGCCAATGGCGCGAAACACCTCTTGCATGGCCGGCGCCTCACCGATGATCTCCGGCGTTTCGCCCTCTTCCACCCCGTTTTCAGCGGGTCTGGCCTCATTGCGGCGGTGCTCGGCGGCGCGTTCCACGAGTGCAATGGCCTCATCGATGTCGAAAGGTTTGGGCAAATATTCAAAGGCACCGCCTTCATAAGCCGATACCGCACTGTCGAGATCCGAATGGGCGGTCATGATAATGGTGGGAATATGGGGGTAGGCCACTTGCAGCTGGGCGAGAAAATCCATCCCCCCGGTGCCCGGCATGCGCACATCACAAAGCACCACATGGGGCTCATTACCCCGCTCCAGCTCATTCAGGGCCGGATCCGCCCGCTCAAAACTTCTGAAGCGGTAGCCCGCCTGCCCCATGGCTCGCTCAAGAACCCACCGAATCGACTGGTCGTCGTCGATGATCCATACAATGTCTTCACTCTGCGCCATGCTTTATCTCTCTTTCCAATGGCAAATAAATGGTGAACTGCGTCCGCCCGGGACTGCTCTCGCACTCGACCAATCCCCCGTGCTGGCTGATGATCGACTGGGCGATGGGAAGTCCCAGTCCGGTTCCTTCCGAACGGCCCGTCACCATGGGATAGAACACCTGTTCAATCATCTCGCCGGGTATGCCGGGGCCGTTGTCGATAATGTCCAGCCTCAGCACCAATCGGTGCAGTGTGTATCCGATGGTAAATCGCCGCATCGCCCGGGTTCTCAGGGTGATTTCGCAACCTTCACCGGTTGCTTCCCAGGCGTTTCGTATGATGTTCAACAGCGCCTGGATCATTTGGTCCCGGTCCATTTCAAACACGGGAATACTCGGGTCGTAGTCCTTGATGAAGCGAATTTTGCCGTCGCTCTCGACTTCCAGAAGACGGATCACATGCTCAATCACATCGAGGATGTTGTTTTCTTCCATCTTTGGCCGGTGGTTTGGGCCAAGCATGCGGTTGATCAGCGATTTCAATCGATCCACTTCGGTTATTACGATGTCAGTAAACTCGCGCTGCTCATCACTTGCGAGCTCCCGCGACAGCAGTTGCGCCGCACCCCGGATACCACCCAGGGGGTTTTTGATCTCGTGGGCCAGCCCGCGCACCACCTCCCGGGTCGCCTGGTGCTGGTTGATCAACTGCTCCTCGCGGGCGATTCGCATGATCCGGTCCACCTGGGACATTTCGATCAACAGGTGCTTTTCCTGCTCGTAGATCAATGTCACTGTGCAGTCGACGGTCACGGCTGTGCCCTGCACCGGCAGCACAATGTGCATCTCGCGGTGGGTGAAGGGGCGACCACTCGACAGCGTCTTTTCAAGATAGTCGCCAAAGCGCTCGTTATCCCCCACCGGCATTTCCGCCAGATTCAAATTCTGGGCCTTGCGCAAACTGGTCCCGAACATGGCCTCGGCGGATGGCGACAAAAAGACCACGCGACACTGGTCATCGGTAACGACGACAGCGTGGTTGAGGTGATTCAATATTGTCTGTGGCGATGGTGTCATCGTCCGCTCCATTCTCAGTGCCCCAATACTATGCAAGGGCTGTACCAGATTTGTTTTTCCCTTCCCGACTGCCTTTTCCGGGCTCACCGGCAGGAAAAAAACACACCAATGCACCAATATAGTGCATTCAGGGTGTTTCGAATATCTTTCGCCCATAAAAAAAGCCGCTCCGGGGAGCGGCTTTTTTATCAGGGCTTGTGGCCCGAAGCGCATTACACGCTGTAGTACATGTCGAACTCGCAAGGGTGAGTCGCCATGCGCAGGCGCTCCACCTCTTCCATCTTGAGCTCAATGTAGCCGTCGATCAGATCGTCGCTGAAGACGCCGCCGGCCTTGAGGAAGTCGCGGTCCTTGTCCAGCGCTTCCAGGGCCTGCTCCAGGTTGAAAGCCACCTGGGGGATGCTCTTGGCTTCCTCGGCGGGCAGATCGTAGAGGTTCTTGTCCATGGCGTCCCCGGGGTGGATCTGGTTCTGAATGCCATCGAGACCCGCCATCAGCAGGGCAGAGAAGGCAAAGTAGGGGTTGGCCGTGGAGTCGGGGAAGCGCACTTCGATGCGGCGCGCCTTGGGGTTAGAAACATGGGGAATGCGGATCGACGCCGAGCGGTTACGCGCGGAGTAGGCCAGCATCACCGGTGCTTCAAAGCCGGGTACCAGACGCTTGTAGGAGTTGGTGGAGGCGTTGGTGAAGGCGTTAATGGCACGGGCGTGCTTGATCACACCACCGATGTAGTACAGCGCCGTTTCGCTCAAGCCACCGTAGAGGTCGCCGGCAAACAGGTTCTCGCCACCTTTGGACAGGGACATGTGCACATGCATGCCGTTGCCGTTGTCACCGACCAGCGGCTTGGGCATGAAAGTGGCTGTCTGGCCAAAGGCGTGAGCCACATTGTGTACCACATACTTGTAGGTCTGTACTTCGTCGGACTTCTTCACCAGCGTATTGAACTTGACGCCGATCTCGTTCTGGCCAGCGGTCGCCACCTCGTGGTGGTGCACTTCCACTTCCTGGCCCATCTCTTCCAGTGTGTTGCACATGGCCGAGCGAAGGTCCTGATGCGAGTCCACCGGAGGCACGGGGAAGTAGCCACCCTTGACGCCCGGGCGGTGACCGGTGTTGCCGTCCATAAACTCTTCCTGTGAGGCCCAGGCACCTTCTTTGGCATTGATTTCAAAGAAGGTGTTGTCCATCTCATTGGCCCACTTGACATCGTCAAAGACGAAAAACTCGTTCTCGGGTCCAAAGAAAGCGGTGTCGGCAACACCGGTAGACTGCATGAAGGCCTCGGCGCGGCGTGCGGTAGAGCGAGGATCGCGCTCGTAACCCTGCATCGTGGAGGGCTCGATGATGTCGCAGGTAATGCTCAGCGTGGGATCCTGAAAGAAGGGATCCAATTTGGCGGTTTGCGGATCGGGCATCATGATCATGTCCGATTCGTTGATGCCCTTCCAGCCGGAGATGGAGGAGCCGTCAAACATTTTGCCCTCTTCAAAGGTCTCTTCTTCTACCGTGTGGGCGGGAACAGTCACATGCTGCTCTTTGCCTTTGGTGTCGGTAAAACGGAAGTCGACATACTTGATGCCTTCATCCTGGATTTTTTTCAATACGTCAGCTGCTGACATGGTGTCCTCCATTGGGATCGTTCGTTTCAAGGCCGACGAGATCGGTTGCTTACCCATCGTCGTTGCTTGCGCCAACATAGAGCACAAAGCGTGCCAATTTTTTAGCGGCGAAGAATCAAGGGCTTAGCGCACTGGCCTTGCCCAAAACGCACCATATAAGTGCATTTATTCTCAAATGCCCTTATATGGTGCATCTTCATCTCGCGCCTCGGGGCATTGTAACCGCTTATGCACGACAAAAGCACGCTACAACCCCATTTCAGCCCCGGCAACAGCACTCGCGGTCACCGGGCCTAAGCTTTATACTTCACCCCCGTTTGCCAACGATAACTGCGGAGAGCGCTGTGAGTTCCGAGAGTCGCTACGACATCAAAACCTTCCAGGGGCTGATCATGTCCCTGCAATCGTTTTGGGCCAGCAAGGGGTGCACGGTGCTGCAGCCCTACGACATGGAAATGGGTGCCGGCACATTCCACCCCGCCACCTTTCTGCGCTCTATCGGCCCCGAGCCCTGGGCCGCCGCTTATGTACAACCCTCCCGCCGGCCCACCGACGGACGCTACGGCGACAACCCCAACCGTCTGCAGCACTATTATCAATACCAGGTGGTGATCAAGCCCTCGCCGCTGGATATTCAGGCGCTCTACCTGGAATCGCTGGAGATGCTCGGCCTCGACCCTCTGGTTCACGACATCCGCTTTGTCGAGGACAACTGGGAGTCGCCCACCCTGGGCGCCTGGGGACTGGGCTGGGAAGTCTGGCTCAACGGCATGGAAGTGACCCAGTTCACCTATTTTCAGCAAGTCGGCGGGCTCGACTGCAAGCCGGTCACCGGCGAAATCACCTACGGCCTCGAACGCATCGCCATGTACTTGCAGGATGTCGAGAGCGTCTACGATCTGGTGTGGACACGCAATCCCCAGGGTGAAGCCGTCACCTACGGCGATGTCTTCCATCAGAACGAAGTGGAGCAGTCGACCTACAATTTTGAATACGCCGACACCGACACCCTGTTCCGTCAGTTCGACGACAGCGAGCGCATCAGCCAGCAACTGATCGAACACAACCTGCCACTGCCGGCCTACGAGCAGGTACTCAAGGCCTCCCATACCTTCAACCTGCTCGACGCCCGTCACGCCATTTCCGTCACCGAGCGGCAGGGCTACATCCTGCGCGTGCGCGCCCTGGCCCGGGCGGTGGCCCAGGCCTATTACGACGCCCGCCAGGCCCTCGGTTTCCCCATGGTAAAAAACAGCGCCCAGGCTCAAGCCCATGACAAATGATTTACTGATTGAACTCGGCACCGAAGAACTGCCACCCAAGGCCCTCAAAACGCTCTCGGAGGCCTTTTCCGCCAGCCTGATCGAACACCTCGAAGCGGCCCAGCTCAGCCACGGCGAGAGCGAGTCCTTCGCCGCGCCTCGTCGCCTGGCCCTGCTGCTGCGCGATGTGCCCGCCGAACAGGGCGAGCAGAGCATCAAGAAGACCGGTCCCGCCGTCCAGGCCGCTTTTGACGACCAGGGGCATCCGACCAAAGCCGCCGAGGGCTTCGCCCGGTCCTGCGGCGTCAGCGTGGATGAGCTCGAGCGCATTCAGGACGGCAAGGTGGAAAAGCTCTACTTTGAAACCAGCCGCCCCGGACAATCACTGACCGATTTGCTGCCGCCCATGGTGGAGAAGGCACTGGCGGCACTGCCCATACCCAAGCGCATGCGCTGGGGCGACAACGACTACCAGTTTGTCCGCCCGGTTCAGTGGCTGGTCACGCTCCACGGTGACCGCGTTATCCCCGCCGACATCATGGGCCAGCGCGCCGGCGCCGACACCCGCGGCCACCGCTTTCACGCCCCCGGCCCCCTGCACCTGAATCAGGCAGGCGAGTACGCCGCGGTGCTGCGCGAGCGAGGCAAAGTGGAGCCCGGCTTTGCCACTCGCCGCAAGTCCATCGAGGAGCAGGTGCATCAGGAAGCCAGGCAACTCGGTGGTCGCGCGGTGATCGACCCCGGTCTGCTCGACGAGGTCACCGCCCTGGTGGAGTGGCCCGTGGCCGTGGCCGGACACTTTGAAAAGCGCTTCCTAAATGTGCCCCAGGAGGCACTGATCACCACCATGGAGGACAATCAGAAATACTTCGCCGTACTCGACGACGAAGGCAAACTGATGCCCCACTTCATCACCATCGCCAATATCGAAAGTCGCGATGTCAAACAACTGCGCGAGGGCAACGAGCGGGTAATCCGCCCGCGCTTTGCCGACGCCGAGTTCTTCTGGAACCAGGACCGCAAACACCGCCTGGAGGACAACAATGCGGCGCTCAGGAGCATCGTCTTCCAGAACAAGCTCGGAAAAGGCGTAACCGTATACGACAAAACCCGCCGCGTGGCCCAACTGGCTCGCTGGATTGCCCAGGAGCTGGGTTACAACGCCGACCACGCCGAACGGGCGGGGCAACTGTGCAAGGCCGATCTGGCCTCGGAGATGGTGCTGGAATTCGATTCCATGCAGGGCATTGCCGGCCGTTACTACGCCGAACACGACGGCGAGCCCGGCGATGTGCCCGCGGCACTGCAGGAGCAGTACCAACCCAAGTTCTCCGGTGACGCCCTGCCGCAGAGCGACAGCGGCCGGGCCCTGGCCCTGGCCGATCGTCTGGACACACTGCTGGCTATCTGGGCCGTGGGCCAGAAGCCCACCGGCAGCAAGGACCCCTTTGCCCTGCGCCGGGCGGCTCTGGGCGTGATCCGCATTCTGGTGGAGGGCGAGCTCGATCTGAATCTGGGCTCGGCACTCCGTGAAGCACAAAAACAGCTGGGGCCCTTGGGTGGCGAACACGGCGCCGAAATCAGCGACCTGCAAACACCAACAGACGAAGTCAAGGAATTCATCTACGAGCGGATGAAGCACTACTTTATCGAGCGGGGCTACTCAGCGCTGCAGTTCGAGGCCGTGCGCGCTGTGGCCATTCAACAGCCCCTTCACCCGGCGGACTTCGCCCGCCGCATGGCTGCCATAAACGCCTTTGGACAACTTGAAGCTGCCGACAGCCTGTCCGCCGCCGACAAGCGCATTCGCAATATCTTCAAGAAATTCGAGGGCGAGCTGCCGGAAACGGTCGACCCCGGCCTGTTTGAATCCCCGGCAGAAACGACGCTTTGGGAGCAGCTGCAATCCCTGCAGAGCTCCACCCAGGCACTGATCGAGTCGGGGGAATACGAAAAGGCCTTTAATGAAATGGCCGGACTCAGGGAGCCCGTCGACCACTTCTTCGACGAGGTGATGGTGATGGCCGAGGACGAGGCACTCAAGCGCAATCGTCTGGCTCTGCTCGGTCAGCTGCGCGGCCTGTTCCTACAAATCGCCGACCTCTCGCAACTGCAGGAATAGGGCGATGAGCGCGCAGAAGTGGATCGTGCTCGATCGGGACGGCGTGATTAACGAGGACTCGGACGAGTATGTGAAGTCGGCCGAGGAATGGATTCCCATTCCCGGCAGCCTCGAGGCCATCGCCCGCCTGAAGCGGGCCGGCTACGGCATTGCCGTAGCCACCAACCAATCCGGTCTCGGCCGCGGCCTCTTTTATTTCGACGCCTTTGAGGCCATGTGCGAAAAAATGGATGTGCTCCTCGATCAGGTCGGCGGCTGGGTAGACGGCATCTTCCTGTGTCCCCACGCTCCCGAAGACAGCTGTGACTGCCGCAAGCCCAAACCCGGGTTATACCACCAGATCATCGAGGCCTTTGAGCTGGACAGCCTCGAAGGGGTCGTGACTGTAGGCGACTCACTGCGCGACCTGCAGGCGGGGCGGGCCGTCGGTTGCCGGCCGGTACTGGTCAAAACCGGCAAGGGCGAGCGCACACTGGAAAGGGGTGAGGGGCTGGAGGGCGTTGCCGTGTACGACGACTTGGCCAGCGTGGTCGACGCCCTGCTCGAAAGGCAAGGCGACCGAAACCACTAATCGGTCGCGGAGCCATCCCGGTAATACCCCTTGCTGTGCCGCTCGAAGACTTCGCGATACATCCCTTCGGCCATCATCTCAAACAGGGCGTACTCCACCTTGGGAATCAGGTGGCTGTAGTCCCGCGCCTTGCTGAAGGTAATAAACGCCGAGTTGGATGACAGTGCGTAGGGCAATTCCACCACCTGATCGAGCTCGCGAGTATTGATGATGTGCCTGGCAACATCGTCGTTGACGATCACCACATCGATACGCCCGGCCAACAACAAATCGAAAAGATGGCCAAAGTCCTTGCCGTAGGTGGTCTCGGCGAAATTGCCATTGAGCCGCTCATCGAGTACCGGGACGGTTTTAAAATCCCGGAGAATGCCGAGGCGTTTGCCTTTGAGGTCGGCCAATTTATCGAACTCAAAAGTTTCTCCCCGCCGAGTGTAGAGTGCCAGCCGGGACACATGCACCGGCATTCGGGTATAGGTCATGTAGCGCTCGCGCTCGTCTGTGTAAAAGGCGGCGAACATGCAGTCGAGCTGCCCGTTTTCGATCATCTTGAGAAGTCGCGGCCAGGGATAGATATCCACACTGATATCAATCCCCAGGCGACGGCCAATCTCTCTGGCCAGATCGACCTCGACGCCCTGTGCCTGACCATTGCGCTCGTAGCCGAAGGGAGGGAATTCGTTGGTGCCGCAGTTCAGGCTCTTGTACTCCACCGGGGGCAGGGCGGCGAAACGGTAGTCGGGCTCCTGGGACAACGCGCTTTTGGGCAACCCGCAGAGTGCCGCCAGGATGAAAGCGATCGCATTTATCGTTCTTGTGGGCATGGCTGCCAATCCTTTACCGGGTCCCCAATTCGAGCATAGCCCAAAAGCGGGCAAAAAAAAGCCGGGCAATGCCCGGCTTGATCGTCAAGGTGTAACGCCGCATCAGAACGCACACTGTGGTGTCACCTGGATGCCCTGAGGTGCAGAACCGATACCCGGCTGCTCCACGGTGCCCCCACTGCCCGGCTGCTCACAAGTATTGACATGGGGATGCGTACTATTCGGAAGCTCCTCTAACACAAATTGGCCGTCCTGCTCGGTGAAACGAGCGGCGTTGTTATTGATATCTGCCGAATCATCCAAATTTAGACGCTGGCCAATGGAGCTGTTCGCCGGGCCGGCTGTAGCGTCGAAGAAAATTTGCGGCTTCCCAATACCATGCCCGAAAATCTGGGTTGCAGCACGAGTGACTTCATCGCTGTCCTCGTCTACCTCTTCGCCGAGTATAGTCAGTTCTTGAACCGTGCTTCCAATACCGGCTTCAGCCTCCATCGTTATGCCAAAGCCAGTTTTATCACCGGGCAACGGCTGTTGTGTTTCCTGACTAGGATTGTTGATATTGGCGGCAATCACCGACTCCTCAATAATGGCATTGCCCACGCCACCGTTGGTCTTGAACCAAAGGCCACCACCTTCGTTACCTACCAGATTGGCGCGCTCCAGCTTAAGAGTCGACGCTTCGTCGTCAATAACATTTTCCAGATCCATTTCGATGCCCGCTCCAACATTGGCAATGATGGAGATATCGCGCAGTTCGATGTCCTGCTCGGTAAGGGTACTGGCACCATCGCCCTGTACCAGAATACCCTGCCGAGTATTATTCTGAATGATGTTCTGGAAGGCGTTGTCCTCGCGGGTGTTTTCCGCCCAGAAAATATCCTGTTTAACAGCACCGCCACCATTGGCCCGCATGTGCACGCCTACCTCGCCATTGGCGATGGAGACATTCTCGAAATTCAAACGCTGCCGGGTAAATCCGGAAGTGGCCGTACCGCCGCCCTCGGCTTCAATCAAAACGCCAGTATTCGCGCCGTTGATACCCACATCGTCCAGGGAATTGCGCAGCAACTGTTGCCCAGCGGCTGCCGTGAAGTGCACACCCTTAGCGAACACATTACCGGGAGCACTGTTGATGAACACCCTCTGGACATTTACACCGCTGACACTGTCGGCGAGGATCGCCGTATCCGCGGCTTGCCAGTTAACTTCGGATCTCGTAGTACCCAATTGCACGCCGAAGACTTCGGACTGGTTATCCAGCTTGAGGATGTAGTTGTCGCCACTACCGTCGTAGCCAATGATGGGCGCGATGCCGTTGGTGACACCCTCAAAGACATTGCTGTCGACTTTGGCACCATCGCCTACCAGACGCTGCCCCTGTTTAATTTCCAGGCTGGCCTCGTAGACCACCGCATCGGACTGGTCCTCCAGAGGTTGGTTGTTTTCATCAAGCAGCACGGAGTCACCGGTGTGGATAAAGATGTTCTTGGTGATTTCTTCATCCGAGGTACAGCCCACATCGCTGGCCGAGGCCGCCTGGCACTCCGCCACACTGGAGTAGGGGTTCTCCGCCGTGCCATCACCACCCGCTTCGGCGGTGTTGTCGATATGGGCGATTCTGTCTACCGGCGTGTCGACTTCCACCTTCACCGTGCCATCATTGACCGTACGCTTGTCCTCCTCAATGCGGGAGGTCTCACGGATATCGATATCGCGATAGACAAACTGGGTCATGCGCTCGTGCAGGCTGCGAATACCACCGGGCTCGGCCCGGCGGCCGAAGGCCCAGCGGAAATCCATCAGGCCGCGGGTCTTGTAGAGGTCGTCGTTTTCCAGGGTGAAGGTGAGGGTGAAATTCTTCAGCGGGCGCATTTCCAGGCGCGCGCGGGCACCCGTGGTATCGCCAACGACATCGGCACCAAAGCGATAGGCGCCGAGATAGCCCCGCATCTCGAAATTATCAAAGGACATCAACCGGCCCACTTCCAGATCGCCGCCGCTGAGGGCCTCTTCATAAATGGTGCCGCCGCCGATGGTGGTGGTTGTTCGCACCAACTCGTGGCCGCTGAATTCGCTCTCTTCCGTGATATCGTCCTCGGCCTTGCCGATCTCGTAGCTGTCATCACTCACGGGGAAGTAGAAATTGGCGCGATAATCCCAGGTATCGGTCAGCCACTCACCACCGAGGGTGATCTGGTTGTACTCGCGCTTGGTCGCACTCTCGCGGTAGTCGTAAGCGCCGTAGACACCCATGATGGCCGTCTGGTCCGCATTGAACTGGCGAAAGCCCGCACCGAGGTTGATTTCGTCCGTGTCCACATCAGAGGCGGAGTAGCGCACATCGGCATAGGCCATGCGCTCACCGTCCTGGTAGAAAGGAATCAAAGAGGCAATACCGTAGTAAGAGCGGTCATCCCCCGCCGAAAAATACACTTCGGTATTCGCTTTCCATTCGTTGTCCGCTGCCTGGGCCGCCCCGGCCATCAGCACGGACAACGCCACGCCCATAATTACAATTTTAGAAAACTGCATAGATAAAGGCCCGAGGCCTCCCCCCATAGTACAAACTACGATTTAAATCGTCGGATTTATTTAGCCGCCCATTAAACCGTTAAAAGTGAGCGGAAACAAGGGGAAAGCCTCGGATTGCACCTATATACCCCTCTCGGGCTGGTGTAAAATCGCTATCCCATGGATCATTCAATTACGATTTCCCTCAATGGCGAGCCCCACGAGGCCCCTTCCGGCAGCAGTCTCGGCGACCTGATTGCCGAACTCGGCCTGCGCAGCGGGCGCTTCGCCATTGAGCTCAACCGCGACATTATCCCCCGCAGCCAGCACGACGAAACCGTGCTCCGCGAGGGCGATACGGTGGAAATCGTCCACGCCATTGGCGGAGGTTAGCCAGACAATGATTGAACAAAAACAACCGCTCTGTATCGGCGAGCGCCGCTTTGATTCGCGCCTGCTGGTAGGCACGGGTAAATACGCCGATTTCGACCAGACCCGCGACGCCATCGGCGCCAGTGGCGCAGAGATCGTCACTGTGGCCCTGCGCCGCAGCAATATCGGCCAGAACCCCGACGAACCCAACCTGCTCGATGTCATTCCGCCAGACCGCTACACCATTCTGCCCAACACCGCCGGCTGCTACACCGCCGACGACGCTGTGCGCACCTGCCGACTGGCCCGGGAGCTTCTCGATGGCCACAACCTAGTGAAACTGGAAGTGCTGGGCGACGAAAAAACCCTCTACCCGGACATCACCGCCACCCTGGAAGCCGCGAAAACCCTGGTGGAGGACGGCTTCGAAGTGATGGTCTACACCTCCGACGATCCCATCATCGCCAAGCGCCTCGAAGACATCGGCTGCGTCGCCGTGATGCCCCTGGCCGCCCCCATCGGCTCGGGCCTGGGCATCCAGAACAAGTACAACCTTCTGACCATCATCGAAAATGCCTCGGTGCCAGTGATCGTCGATGCCGGCGTAGGCACTGCCTCGGATGCCACCGTGGCCATGGAACTCGGCTGCGACGGCGTACTGATGAACACCGCCATAGCCCAGGCCCAAGACCCCGTGCTGATGGCCTCGGCCATGCGCAAGGGTATTGAGGCGGGGCGCGAGGCCTTTCTCGCCGGACGCATGCCTCGGCGCCGCTACGCCTCGGCTTCATCCCCGCTCGACGGCACCTTTTTCTAATGGCGGAAAACCGCGAATCCACACTGCAGGCCCTCAAACGCCGGCACATTCGCAGTTTTGTCCTGCGCGAGGGCCGCATGACACCGTCCCAACAGCGAGCCATGGACGAACTCTGGCCGCGCTACGGCCTCGATCCCGGACAGCCACTCGACTCCGAAGCCACCTTTGGTCGCTCGGCGCCGCTGACACTGGAAATCGGCTTTGGCAACGGCGAATCGCTGGCACAGATGGCGCTGGACAACCCGGACCGCGACTTTGTCGGCATTGAAGTCCACGGCCCCGGCGTCGGACACCTTTTGTTGGCCATTGAGAAACACGGGCTGGAGAATGTTCGCGTCTACAAACACGACGCCGTCGAGGTCTTGCAACACTGTATTGGCAACGGCGCTCTCAATCGCCTGCAGCTCTACTTTCCCGACCCCTGGCACAAGAAGCGCCACCACAAGCGGCGGATCGTACAGACGCCCTTTGCCGACCTGGTGGCGCAAAAGCTGGAAACCGGCGGCCTGTGGCACATTGCCACCGACTGGGCCGAATACGCCGAGCACTGCCTGGCCGTTCTCGAACCGCATTCGGCCTTTGCCAACACCTCGGACGAGCCCCCTTACATCGCGCGTCCCGAGTGGCGCCCGGAGACCAAGTTTGAGCGCCGCGGGCGCAATAAGGGACACGGGGTTTGGGATCTGCTCTACCGCCGACTGCCGCAAGAGGCCTGAGCCGTGCCCGAGTTGACGCTGGAAATCCTCGTCACACTGGCCCTGCTGGGCCTGGCCGTGGTGCTGTTTGCCAGTGAACGGCTGCGAGTGGATGTCTCGGCCCTGCTATTGCTCGCCCTGCTCAGTCTGACGCCACTGATTCCGGGGGTGGAAATCATCGCCTCGGAGGAAGTCTTCAGCGGTTTTTCCAGTAACGCGGTGATTGCCCTGATGGCGGTGATGATCATTGGCTCCGGGCTGCAGCGCAGCGGCCTGATGAACCATCTGCTCAACTACCTGCTCAACTACCGCCACCGGGGCGAACGCCAGCTGATGTTGCTGGTCTCGGGCACTGCGGGTTTAGCGGCCAGCGTTCTGCAAAACATTGGCTCGGCGGCCCTGATGGCCCCTCTGGTGACGCGCCTCGTCAACCGCGCCGGATTGCCCAGGGGGCGCCTGATGATGCCCATGGCCTTCGCCGCCATCGCCGGCGGCACCCTGACCACCATTGGGTCCAGCCCCCTGATTTTGCTCAACGACCTGCTGCCCCCGGAGATGGCCCACTTCGAGCTGTTTGAAGTCACCCCCATCGGGCTGGTCCTGCTGGCGGTAACACTGCTTTTTTTCGCCACCATCGGCCACCACCTGTTGCCTCGGCAAACAGCGCAGGAGACCAGTCAGCGGACCTCCACTTTTTTCCAGACCTTCTACGGCATCGACTCGGACATCTACGAGCTGATCATCCCCGGCGATTCGCCACTGGCCGGACGCAAACTGGGCGTGCTCGAACGCGCCTACCGCATCCGCTTTATCGGCGTTCAAATCGACGACCAGGCCCGGGTAGCCCCGGCCAAGGATGTCGCCCTGCCCCCCAATACCGTGGTCGCCGTGCTCGGCCACAACCGGCATATCAACCAGTTTGCCAACGCAAGTCGGGGCAAGGTCTCCGGTGAACTGGAAGTCTTTGCCGATGCGCTCAAACAACAGCAAGCCGGTATCGCCGAGCTGGTGGTACCCGCCACTTCGGACTATGTAGGCAAGAGCGTGGGTGACATCGACATCCGCAGCAGACTGGGTCTCGCCCTGCTGGCCGTACAACGCGGCGAGGAAACCCACTACAAACACCTGCGCGAGCTGGTGCTGCGCCCCGGCGACCTGCTGATCTGCCACGCCAAGTGGCGCAGCATCGAGCGCCTGGAAAAAAACCGCAACCTGGCGCTGATGACGACGGACTTCCCGCGCAGCAAAAAGCGCAAACCGGGGGAAGGCGAAGAGGGCAACCGCCGCATCAAAACCGCCCTGGGCTGTCTGGGCCTGGCACTGGGTCTTGTCTGGTTCAGCCCCCTGTCACTGGCCGTGGCGTTAATGATCGGTGCCATCGCCATGGTGGTGCTCAATGTGCTGTCGATCGACGAGGCCTACCGCGCCATCAGCTGGAAAACCGTCTTCTTACTGGCCGGGCTGATTCCACTGGGCCTGGCCGCCGAACACTCGGGGACGGCCCAGTGGCTGGCCAGCGGTCTGCTGGCACTGTTCACCGACAGCCCGTCCTACCTGCTGCCCCTGACCGCACTGTGCATCATCAGTGCCCTGGCCTCGCTGCTGTTGTCCAATGTCGGCGCCACCGTGCTGCTGGTGCCCGTGGCCATCAACACGGCCACGGAACTGGGCAGCGACCCACGCCTGTTCGCCCTGGCCATTGCCCTTTCCACCACCAACGCCTTTATCCTGCCCACCCATCCGGTCAATGTCTTGACCATGGGAGCGGGCGGCTATCAGAGTGGCGACTACCTGCGCGTGGGCACGCCCATGACACTGATCTTTCTCGCCGCCACCGTCCTGGGACTGGCTCTGCTCTACTGAAGGAGCATGGCCTCTATACCGTCTTTGAGTCGCCTGGCGGCAAAGCGACCCTCGGCCAGCGACACATCCTTATTGCAGCAGAGCGTAATCACACCCTCCTTTTGGCCCAGACTGACATGCTGGAAGATGATTTTGCCATCCTCCGATTCGATGTTGGTGATGCCGCTGTCCGAGCCGAACAACTCTCTCGAGGCCGACTGACTCATCGAACAAATCGAGCTGGATATCGCGGCGATTTTGTCGCCCTCGGCGCCCTGACCGGTCTGGTTAACCTGTTTGATCAAAAAGCCGTCCACGGTAGAGAGGTTGATCAGCATCAGGCCATGCTTGCTCTGAAACTCGGTCTTGAAAAGCTCGCCGACTTTTTCAGTGGGAAAATGTGTTTGTTCACTCATGCCGTCACCGCCATCGCATTCAAGGTATTCAATAAAGTCAGTGCCTGTTCCCTGTCGCGATTGTCCACCGGGAGTACTGGCGCCATAATGCCCTGCTCTGCCAGCTTGGTCTGCAGAGTTTCCATCATTTCCACCAGGCCTTCCTGCTCGACCCCTTCGCTATGGGAAATGCCGACAATACAGGGCGTCTCTCTTTCCCTGACCTGGAAAAAGTCCAGCCACTCGTTGAAGTTTTGGTAGTCCGGGTCGTCCTGGTAACGAACCAGCACCACCACGGCCCAAAGCCCCTCCTTGACCATTTCCCAGATAAAGGAATAACGCTTCTGGCCGGGGACGCCGTAAACGCCCAAAGCCACCTTCTCACCCACGGCCACTCGCCCGTAGTCGATACCGACCGTGGTCATTTCCTTGCCGATGTTCACAGAGCTTTCAACATCCGTATTAAAGGGTGAAATCTCACTCAGCGTGTTCACCAGTTCGGTTTTGCCACAACCCAGCTGGCCAATGACCGCCAGCTTGCGATAGTTGCCATTCACCTCGGTCGTCATGCCGCCACCCTGTTGATAAAGTTTTTCATGCTCTGGAAAAAGCCGCCCCTGGCGTCCTCGCCGCCGGACGAATCGACTGCATCCGTCAACTCCAACAAGCCCATCTCCTTCAGCCTGAAAAGTGCACCGTCCAGTTCGGACCGGTTGCGATAGGGATTTTCCGAACACAGTTTCCCGTGGGCGATGGGGGACTTGGCAATGCGGGCGCACAGTTCCAGTGTTTCCCGCGTGGGCTTCATCAGGTCAAAGCGTGGCCAGCTTTTCAGGCGTACGGCCTTGCCGGCAAAAGCGCTGTTCTCCGCAACCGCTTTCGAGTCCGCCGACTTGCCCCGATTCTGCTGCAAATCGGCAAAGATGTTTTCAATGCTGGTACCGTGGTGATAATCACTCGCCAGGTGCGCATTGATGTACTTGGCCAGCTCCGGAGCTTCCTGGTACACCGATGTCAGCTTGAAATGCTGTCCGGTAAAAAAAGTTTGATCCACCGGCTTGTCGAGCAGTGT
This sequence comes from Pseudomonadota bacterium, assembly GCA_051747425.1. Classification (GTDB taxonomy): domain Bacteria; phylum Pseudomonadota; class Gammaproteobacteria; order HTCC5015; family HTCC5015; genus HTCC5015. The sequence continues at coordinate 4,627 of JBNJGD010000018.1, read as the reverse complement.
CACAACGCTGTCGTGGCGCCAGTCGTCACAAATGACCCGGTACAGTGCGTCAACGACGCCGGCCTCTCCTTCCAGAATCTGAAGAAAGTCACCCTGGTGAAAACAGAGAAAAGCCGAGATCTCTGCTGCTCTGTTGTTGGCGCGGCTTTTTACGATCACCGACGCCATACCGGGGGGCAGCCCGCCGGAGGGGGTATCCTCTGTCGAGCGGCTTAAATACATAATGGTTTTATTCATATTGACCTCTTCGATAACAGTCCACCAACACTCACAGCACTCATTGAGAGCCGTGAGCGTTTCGGATAACGCCGTTACAGCGTCAGACTGTCCTCGATGTCGGCCACCTTGCGGCGAGCCAGCGCCAGATTGGAGGCACCCTTGTCCAGCACCAGGTAGATAAACAGTCCCTTGTGATTCCTGGCGGGAGTAATGATGTGAAACTGTGTTTCGAGAGTAATCAGAATGTCCTGGATGCCACCCTCGATACCCAGGGATTTCATGGTCTTCATCTTGGCTTTCACCACTTCGGAATTGCCGGCTGCAGCCAGTTCAAGATCGACGCCACCGCCCTTGTGGCCCAACACCATTCCCGACTCGTAGTCGACAATACAGGTCCCCATGGCGCCGGCTATCTCCATCAATTGGTCCAGTGAGTCATTTACATTCATGCCGTTTCCTCAAATTTTTTGTCAGTTATAAAATCGCCTGTCTGACGGGGGAATGCACCCTGCGGGACGCCCCTCGGAACTTCTCCATGTGTTCAGACGGGTGACAAGATAAAAGGGGGATCGTGATTGCAATGTGAGCAATTTTTTGTATTTTATTGTTGCCGCACTCCAGGAGAGCAGCTGCCGCCTTGACCACACCCAAGAGGCCAATCAGAGTATTGGTTTTGATTGACCGCCGCACCGAGGAGACGCCATGCAATACCGACCACTGGGTAACAGCGATCTTGAAGTCAGCCTGATCGGGCTGGGCACCATGACTTTCGGCGAGCAGAACAGCGAGGCGGAGGGGCATCAACAACTCGATTATGCGGTAGAGCGCGGCATCAACTTTATCGACACCGCCGAGATGTACCCGGTGCCGCCGGTGGCCGAGACCCAGGGTCGCACCGAGGCCATCATCGGCACCTGGCTTGAAAAGCGCGGTCGGCGCGACGATGTGATCATTGCCAGCAAAGCCAGCGGTCCCGGCGACTTTATGAAGCACATCCGCGGCGGCCCACGCCTGACCGCCGACCACCTCGAGCGGGCCGTGGAGGATTCCCTCAAGCGCCTGCAAACCGACTACATCGACCTCTACCAACTGCACTGGCCGGATCGCAACACCAACTTTTTTGGCAAACTCGGTTACAAACCGTCGGAAGCGGATGAAACGCCGCTGGAAGAATCCCTGAAAGCCCTGAAGTCGCTGGTCGAGGCGGGCAAGATCCGCCACATCGGCCTCTCCAACGAAACCCCCTGGGGCCTGGCCCGGTGTCTGCACCTGGCCGAGCAGCTCGATCTGCCCAGGGTGGTGAGCGTGCAAAACCCCTACAACCTGGTCAATCGCAGCTACGAGGTGGGCCTGGCGGAATTTGCCCACCGCGACCAGGTCGGCCTGCTGGCCTACTCGCCCCTGGGCTTCGGCGCCCTCAGCGGCAAATACCTCGACGGCCAGCGCCCCGAGGGCGCGCGCATGACCCGCTGGACGCGCTTTGCCCGCTACTTCACCGAGAGCGGCATCGAGGCCACCCGGGCCTACGTCGAGCTGGCCCGGGAGCACGGCCTGTCGCCCACCCAAATGGCCCTGGCCTTCGTCAACTCGCGGCCCTTCACCACCAGCAACCTGATCGGCGCCACCACCATGGAACAGCTCGAGAGCAACATCGACAGCGTCGACCTGAACCTCAGCGAGGAAGTCCTCGAGGGCATCGAAGCCATCCACAAACGCTGGTCCAATCCCTGTCCTTAGTTAGCCACAGAGGACACAGAGCTCACAGAGTTATCTAAAAAGGTAGGGCGGATGTGGCGAAGCCATCTTCCGCCATTGGCCCGGCCACCTTACGACGGGAGTCGCTGGCGCGACGCCCGCCCTGCCACACGCTCACAAGAGATTCCGGGTAAGCGCTATGCGCTTTCCGGAATGACAAGAAACCCTCTGTGTGCTCGGTGTCCTCTGTGGCCGCCATATTTTTTCCAATCATCCCGAAGCCGCCAGCAGTTCGTCGATGTAGGCGGGCACGACTTCGCCCGCCGGGCCGTGGCGGTGTTCGCGGAACAGGTCGACGCCCTGGGAGGGCTCCAGGTTGAGCTCCACCGTGTGGGCGCCCACCTGGCGGGCCAATTGGACAAAGCCGGCGGCGGGGTAGACGCTGCCCGAGGTGCCGATGCTGATAAAGAGGTCGGCCTGATTGAGGGCCACTTCAATTGCGTCCATGCCGATGGGTATCTCGCCGAACCAGACCACATGGGGCCGCAGACAACCGGCTTCGCCGCAGACGGAGCAGGGCGCGCCTGCCGATAAATCGCTTTCCATGGCCACGGACCGACCCGTGCTCTGGCAGCGGGCCTTCTTCAGTTCGCCGTGCATGTGCAACACCGAGGGGCTGCCGCCGCGCTCGTGCAGGTCGTCGATGTTCTGGGTCACCAGCAACACATTGCCCGGATGCTCAAGCTGCAGGCGGGCCAGTGCGCGGTGGGCCGGGTTGGGCTCCACCGTGTTCAGCTGGGCGCGGCGGGCGTTGTAGAAGCGCTGGACCAGATCGGGGTCGCGGGCGAAGGCCTCGGGGGTGGCGACCTCCTCGAGGCGGTGGTTCTCCCACAACCCGTCCTCGCCGCGAAAAGTCTTCAGTCCCGACTCAGCAGAGATGCCGGCGCCTGTTAGAATCACTATGTTTTGATATCGCATCGCAAAAACCTAGCACAAACATTGGGCGCAAACAGCCGGCGGCACTGACTATGACGATGGAAGACCAAACCTTGCTCAACTCCCGGACGCTCACCAGCGACGACTACCCCCAGCTGGCCAGACTGATGGACGTGGTCTACCACGACATCGGCGGCGCCTGGCCGGAGGCCATCCTGCGCCAGCTGATGCGCGAGTTCCCCGAAGGCCAGCTGTGCATTGAAGACAACGGCCGCCTGGTGGCCGTGGCACTGACCATCAAGGTGGACTATAACCGCTTTTCCAACCCCCACCGCTACGACCAACTGATCACCGACGACAAGGTCCACGCCCACAGCGAGGACGGCGACGCCCTCTACGGCCTGGATGTCTTTGTCGATCCCGAGTACCGCGGCTACCGCCTGGGCCGGCGTTTGTACGAGGCCCGCAAGGAGCTGTGCCGCGAGGAGAACCTGCGCGCCATCCTCGCCGGCGGTCGCCTGCCCGGCTACCACCAACACGCCGACGCCCTGCCGATCACCGAGTACATCGAACAGGTGGAGCAGAGGGTGCTCCACGATCCCATTTTGTCCTTTCAGCTGGCCAACGGCTTTGATGTCAAACGCCTGATGAATCGCTACATGCCCGAGGACGAAAGTTCACGGGGCTACGCCACCCTGCTGGAGTGGGACAACATCCTCTACGACCCCGAGGCCGAGGAGCCCCAGTTTCCGCGCCGCTCCATCGTCCGCCTGGGTCTGGTCCAACGCCGCATGCGCGCCGCCACCTCGGTGGATGACCTGCTTAACCAGGTGGAGTTTTTCGTCGATGCCCTGTCCGGTTACCAGGCCGACTTTGCCGTGTTGCCGGAGTTTTTCAGCGCCCCGCTGATGGGCCTCAAGCCCGAACTCAACTCCATGGAGTCGGTGCGCCACCTGGCCGAATTCACCGACGAGATCCGCCGCGCCCTCAGCGAAATGGCGGTCAGTTACAACATCAACATCGTCGGCGGCTCCATGCCCCTGGTGGAAGAAGACTCCGTCTATAATGTGGCCGACCTCTACCGCCGCGACGGCTCCATGGAGAGCCAGTACAAAATCCACATCACCCCCCACGAGCGCAAGGACTGGGTGATCCAGGGCGGCGACGACCTGCGCGTGTTCGACACCGATGCCGGCAAAGTTGGCATCCTGACCTGCTACGATGTGGAGTTCCCGGAACTCGGCCGCCTTCTGGCCGAGCAGGGCATGGAAATTCTCTTCGTGCCCTTCTGGACCGACACCAAAAACGGCTACCTGCGCGTCCGCCACTGTGCCCAGGCCCGGGCGATTGAAAACGAGTGCTATGTGGCCATCGCCGGCAGCGTGGGCAACCTGCCCCGGGTGGACAATGTCGATATCCAGTACGCCCAGTCGGCGGTGTTCTCGCCCAGCGATTTCTACTTCCCCCACGACGCCACTCTGACCGAGGCCACGCCCAACACCGAGATGCTGCTGTTCGCCGACCTCGACCTGGAAAAACTCAAACTCCTCCACCGCGAGGGCTCCGTAACCAACCTCCGCGACCGCCGCACGGACCTTTTCGATCTGAAGTGGAAAGCGTGAACCCTTGACGGTCTGGTGTGATAGCCACAGAGGACACCGAGAGCACAGAGAAAAGCGGTCATATATGGACCCACCCGGTTTGCAAGTGGTTTCGGTGTTCAGGTAAACGGGTCATTGCGGTCATATATCCGGCCTGTTGTTGAGGTTTTTTTGCC
>JBNJGD010000017.1:0-33170 GCA_051747425.1 Pseudomonadota bacterium | reverse complement strand
GGTTTTGGTCGTTTTGCAGGACATCAATTTCTGCTGTACTGTCAACATCAGGTTCCGTTCGCTTCAGATAAAGTCCTTTGCCAACTCCTCTGACTTCTGCCAGAGGCGATCCTGCAGCCCCGAGTCCATGGCAAATGATTTCACTTTGCGCTCTTTCATCTCGTAGTAGAAAACGCCGCTAACGCTGCCCATTGACGGGTCCAGCGCCAGGTGGATCATCGGCTTTGCACCCTTTTCCGGGCTGATCAGATAGAATTTTTTCAGCAGGCCGAAGATCAGTTTTTCGTACCACTTCTGGCCGGGCCAGATATTGGTGGCCACCCGCCCCGGGTGAAAACAGTTGGAGACCACGCCGGTGCCGTCCAGCTCGCGCGCCAGTTTGCTGGAGAACAACACATTGGCCAGTTTGCTGTCGCAGTAGGCCTTGAAGACAAAGTACTTGCGCCGCTGCCAATTGAGATCGTCGACAAAGTCTTCGTCGGCCATGTAGTGGGCCTCGGAGGCGGTGTGGACAATGCGCGCCCCGCCATCGGCGCCGGCGGCCTTGAGCGCTGGCAAGAGTTTGTGGGTCAACACAAAGTGGCCCAGGTGGTTGATGGCAAAGGTGCGCTCGACACCGTCCTCGCTGAGGCCGAATTTCATCTCGGCGGTACCGGCGTTGTTGACCAGCAAATCGATGCGCGGGTGCTCGGCGACGATTTTGTCGGCGCAATCGGCCACCGATTTCAAGCTGTCCATCTGGCAATCCATCAACGCCACCTCGCACTGGGGTGCGGCGGCGAGAATGCGCTCGCGGGTATGCTCGCCCTTTTGCCGATTGCGGCAGGGCAGGATCAGATCGTAGCCGGCGCGGGCGATGGCGGTGGCGCCCACCTCGCCAATGCCGCTGGTGGCGCCGGTGATAACGGCCAGTTTCTTTGCCATGGTGATGTCCTCGCTGTTTTACTCGTCGCCCGCCAGCCAGTCCCGGGGCACCAGATAGCGTTTATAGAGGCGCTCTTCGGCCGAGCCCGGCTCGGGCTGCCAATTGTAGTGCCAGTGTACCTCGGGGGGCAGCGACATCAGAATCGACTCGGTTCGCCCGCCACTCTGCAGGCCAAACAGGGTGCCGCGGTCGAGTACCAGATTGAACTCGACATAGCGGCCCCGGCGGTAGCACTGAAAAGCCCGCTCGCGCTCGCCGTACTCTTGCCCCGAGCGCCGCTCGAGAATGGGAGCATAGGCGTCAAGATAGCTGTCACCGACTGCGCGCACCAGGGCGAAGGCGCGGTCGAAATCCCAGCGCGGGTCGAGTTCGGGGTTAAGGTCGTCAAAAAACAGGCCGCCAATGCCCCGGGGCTCTTCGCGGTGTTTGATGTAGAAGTACTCGTCACACCACTGTTTAAAGCGGGGATAGACATCCTCACCAAAGGGCTGGCAGGCGGCCTCGGCGGTGCGGTGCCAGTGGCGGCAGTCCTCGTCGTCGCCGTAGTAGGGCGTCAAGTCGTAACCACCGCCAAACCACCACACCGGCTCGGCGCCGGGCTTTTCGGCGATAAAAAAGCGCACATTGGCGTGGGAGGTGGGCGCATGGGGATTGCGCGGATGAATCACCAGCGACACCCCCATGGCCTCAAAGCTGCGCCCGGCCAGTTCGGGCCGGTGCGCCGTGGCCGAGGCGGGCATCTCGCGACCGTGGACATGGGAAAAGTTGATGCCACCCTTTTCGATGACTTCCCCGCCCTCGAGAACCCGGCCAACGCCGCCACCGCCCAGGCGCTCGCCACCCTCGCGCTGCCACTCGTCGATGTCGAACTCGCGCCCCTCAATCCCACCCAGCTCATCGGCAATGCGGCGCTGCAATTCGACCAAATAATCTCTGACGGCGTGCTTGCTGACGGTCATGGGCGCAATACCTGCTGACTTTGGGCATCGATGATGGTGGACGGGTTCGCGCCGGCATCGACGGATCCGGGCACAGTGACCATTTCGGGAAAGTAGTCGGCCACGGCTTCGACACTGCGCGCCGGCGGCTGTCCCGCGGGATTGGCGCTGGTGGACACCAGGGCACCGCCGAACTGCCGGCACAGCGCCGCTGCCCCCGGATGGGCGGTCACCCGGACGGCCAGGGTGTCGAAGTCGCCGCGCAAATAGCGCGGGGTTTCCAGCCGGCAGGGCACCAGCCAGGTCACCGGCCCGGGCCAGCGCTCGAGTACATGGGCATAATCCCGCGCCAGACTCTCAACATCAACCCAGGGGGAAAACTGTTCGACTTCCGCGGCAATCAGAATCAGGCCCTTGGATTGGGGCCGATCCTTTATCGCCAAAAGCTGAGCCACCGCCTCCGGGCGAGCCGGGTCGCAACCGAGACCGAACACCGCCTCGGTGGGATAGGCTACCACCGCGCCTTCGCGCAACGCCGCCAGCGCCGCGCTGGGAACTGCATTGTCGCCGCCGGCGAGCGCCACCGCGAACCTACTCGTCTTCCCCGGGCGCCAGCTGGGGCGCGGGTTCACTAAAGCGGCAATCGGCCTGTGGACAGACCCGCTCTGTGCCGCGGCGCTTGGTGGTTTTGATGGTGGTGATGGGCCAGTGGCACTCGGGGCACGGCTGGGCCAGTGGCGCATTCCACACCGCGTAGTCGCAATCCGGGTAGCGGTTGCAGGAATAGAAGATTTTGCCGCGGCGCGATTTGCGCTTGAGGATGCTGCCCTGTTTGCACTTGGGACACTCCACACCCGTGTCCACCGGCTTTTCCAGCGGCTCGGTATGGCGGCAATCCGGGTAATTGCCACAACCGATAAACTTGCCGTAGCGACTGCGCTTGACCACCAGCTGGCCGCCACAATCGGGGCAGTCGCGACCCTCGATCACATCCGGCTCGCTGTCGTCCTCGTCCACATTGCGGGTGTAGTCGCAATCCGGATAGGCCGAGCAACCGATAAATTTGCCACTGCGACCCAGCTTGATCTGCAGATGGCTATCACACTTGGGGCACTTTTCCTCGAGCGCCTCGGAGGTCACATCGGCACGACTAACGCCGGTTTCCGTGGTGTGAACGCGCTCGATAAAGGGCTCCCAGAAATTCTCCAGCAGGGGTATCCACTGGCGCTCGCCCCGGGCCACTTCATCGAGCTCGTTTTCCAGGTTGGCGGTAAAGTCGTAGTCCACATACTGAGTGAAGTGCTGGGTCAGGAAGCGGTTGACCACCTCGCCCACATCGGTGGGCTGGAAGCGCTTCTTGTCGAGTTCGACATACTCGCGGTTCACCAGCGTTGAAATAATACTGGCGTAAGTCGAGGGCCGGCCGATACCGAACTCCTCGAGTGTCTTGACCAGGCTGGCCTCGGTGTAACGCGGCGGTGGCTCGGTGAAGTGCTGGTCGACATTGACCGCCTCGAGGTCGATGATCTGGCCCTCTTCGAAGGTGGGCAACATCTTCTCGTCGTCGTCGCCCTTGCTGTCGTCCTTGCCCTCCTGGTAGACCTCCATGAAACCGGGGTGGTGGACGGTCGATCCGGTGGCGCGAAACTGGTGGCCGCCCTTGCCGGTGGCCAGGTCCGCCGACACCGTGTTGAGGGTGGCGTGGATCATCTGACAGGCCACCGTGCGCTTCCAGATCAGGCTGTAGAGCCGGTGCTGGTCGCGATCCAGATACTTTTTGATCTCGTCCGGGTGGCGCAGAACCGAGGTGGGGCGGATCGCCTCGTGAGCCTCCTGGGCGTTTTTCGACTTGGTCTTAAAGCTGCGCGGCTTCTCGGGCAGAAAATCGTCACCGTAGCGGTCGGCGATCATTTCGCGCAGCTCGTCCAGCGCCTCGCCGGCCAGTGTCACCGAGTCGGTACGCATATAGGTAATCAGGCCCACCGGGCCCTCGCCGGTGTCGATGCCCTCATACAGTTTTTGCGCCACCGACATGGCCCGGGAGGAGGAGAAGCCGAGCTTGCGCACCGCCTCCTGCTGCAGGGTCGAAGTGGTAAACGGCGGCGCCGGATTGCGGCGACGCTGCTTGCGATCGACCTTGATGACCTTGAGTTGGCCATCGGCGGCCTCGGTCAACTCGGCCTGGACTTTTTTGGCCGTTTTTTCGTCGCCAATGGTGAACTGCTTGACCTTTTCTCCACCGAGGATATTCAGTTTGGCCTTGAACGGCTGCTTGGCCTTTTTCAGATCGGCCTCGACGCTCCAGTACTCGCGGGGTTTGAATTGCTCGATTTCCTTTTCGCGCTCGACAATGAGTCGCAGGGCGGGACTCTGCACGCGGCCCGCCGAGAGGCCACGGCGAATCTTGCGCCACAGCAGCGGCGACAGGTTGAAGCCGACCAGGTAATCCAGGGCGCGGCGGGCCTGTTGGGCGTCGATCAGATCCGTGGACAGGCCGCGCGGATGGTCCACCGCGTCCTGCACGGCGCGCTTGGTAATCTCGTGAAAGACCACCCGGTGTACTTCCTTGTTCTTGAGCAGACCCGCCTCGTCGAGCAATTCCTTCAGGTGCCACGATATGGCCTCACCCTCGCGGTCGGGGTCAGTCGCGAGATAAAGGGCATCGGCCTTTTTCATGGCTTTCTTGATTTCGGCCAGGTGCTTGGCGTTGCGCTCGATGGGCTCGTAGACCATGGCGAAGTGGTTGTTGGGGTCGACGGCGCCCTCTTTGGGCTTTAGGTCGCGCACATGGCCATAGGAGGCCATTACCTCGTAGTCCTTGCCCAAATACTTTTTAATCGTCTTGGATTTGGCGGGCGACTCGACGATAACCAGGTTTTTGCTCATGCGGGGCTCTCTAGTGTCCTGCGGCGCTTTGGGGGCCAAAACCGGAGCTTTGGCCGTGACAAGGCGGCCATATATAAGGTTTCATCGGGTCGATTGCAAGAAAACCGCCATTTTGAAATCACCGATTTGCCTATTTGAGGCGCTGAAAACGGCCGCCCGTTTCGCTGCTGACGCGGCCCTCGAGCTCCAGAATCAGAAGCATGGAAGCGATTTCACTGCTCTTGAAGGGTGTATTGGCCACCAGGTAATCGACGGACACCGGGGCAAACCCCATGGCCTCGAGCAGTTGCCCCCGATCTCCCCCGGCATCGTCCAGTCCGCATTCCTCGCCACTCTCCGGCACGCCCCCGTTGCCGCGCGGCTGCCCCGGTGACAACAGGCTCGCCTGTAACTGTGGCGCCAATTCCTCGAGAATGTCATCGGCGGTTTCCACCAGCTTGGCCCCCTGTTTGATCAAATGGTGACAACCCCGGGCCGTGGGCTGATGGATCGAACCGGGAATGGCAAAGACTTCACGGCCCTGCTCGTGGGCATAGCGTGCAGTGATCAGCGAGCCACTGCGCAGCGTGGCCTCCACCACCAACACCCCCAGCGAGAGGCCGGAAATGATCCGGTTGCGGCGGGGAAAGTGACCCGGCAAGGGCTCGGCACCGAGGGGAAATTCACTGACAATAGCGCCGCCCTGCGCCACAATCTGGCGCGCCAGATCCCGGTGGCGGGCGGGGTAGACGCGGTCCGTACCGGTGGCAATCACGGCGATGGTGGCGCCATCCACCGACAGGGCGCCGCGGTGACAGGCCCCGTCGATGCCCAGGGCGAGGCCGGAGGTCATCACCAGCCCCCGGGTCGCCAGATAGCGGGAGAACTCCTGCGCGGTCTCCACCCCCTGGCGGCTGGCACTGCGACTGCCTACAACCGCCAGCTGTGGATCTGCCAGAAGGCCAACATCGCCCATTACCGCCAGCATCACCGGCGGACGAGCCAGCTCGGAAAGCGGCGCGGGGTACTCCGGATGTCCGGGGTGGATCAGGTGGTGTTCGTCGTTCTCCGCCCACTCCAGGGCGCGGAGCACTTCGTCCGGGGTCTTTTCGACGGTGAGGTAATCGCGAGCTTCACGGGAAATCCCGGCGCGCTCAAAATCGGCCGAGGTCAGATTCAGTGCGGCAACGGCCGAACCGGCCATTTCCGTCAGTGTTGCCGCGCCAGCCGGCCCCAATCCGGGGGCCAGCCACAGGCGCAGCCATGCCGAGCGCTCATCCATGAGCCTCTCTCCTGTCAGTGCGAGATTTAATAGTCCCTGGCAATCTCGGGATTGCGTATCTGGTCACCCACATTGATCGCGCGATTGGAATCGACAATCAACACATAGCTGACCCGATCAAACACGCGGAAGACCATGCCCAGACCGGCACGCACCTTGGGCAGCTGCACCCGGCGATTGCGGATCGTGCCAGGGATCCGTTCACGAACGATGGCGCCGGCCTGGTCAATGGCGACAACATTCCCCGCCTCGACCCCGTCACGGGCACCGAGATTGACGATGAACACTTCGTTGGTGGCGATATTGCTAATGGCGTTATGCAGACCAATGATCTCGCCCTCCACCGACACTTCCGGTGCGGCCGGGATGAAGCTATAGATGCGGCTGCCACCCTCGGCGGGCATCAGGCGATCGGAATTGAGTACTTCGCGCTTGGATTGGGTGATTTGGAAAGTCGACAACTCCCCGTTGGCTTCAAACTCCACCAGGCGAGCCTCGCCTACTTCAATCGCTTCGTAGCCCAAAACCTCTCCGCTGTCGGGGTCGGTAAAGACACGGCCGGGACGCAGGATCTGGTAGCGCTGGTTGTCACTTTTCTCGACATCGCGCGCGTAGATCTTGGTGTCGCTGGCGGAGATCAGGCGATTGTCGAGGGAGCCAACGATCCGCGGCATCTCTTCGATCTGCTCCCGGGTCAACACCCGTGCCGAGGCGAGGAAGGGGCCGATCGCACTCAGGGAGACCGAGGGAATCGCCTGATCGATCGACATGGAGCGCACTCGCGGCTCCATTTTGGTTACCTTGTCACTGCTTTCCGGCTGGTAGGCAATCTTGCCGTCCTTGCCGCGTACAGTTCGAAGCTGTGGTCGATCGCCGATGTAGCTCATCACCAGCACATCGCCGGGATAGATCAAGTGGGGATTGACGATCTGGGGGTTGAAATACCACAACTCGGGCCACTGCCAGGGGTTTTCCAGATACTGGTTGGCCAAATCCCAAAGAGTGTCGCCCTTTTTCACAGTGTAGCGCTCCGGTGCATCGTCACGGATTCGCAACACCTCCGGCCCCTCGGGCTCGTTTACCTGAACCTCTACTTCGGGCTCCGGCTCCGTCTCGGAAGCTTCAGCGGGCTGGTAGCTTTCCGAAACGCCGTCGTCGGCTACCTCTTCAAAGGTAAATTCACCGGGCTGGGTGTCACCGCTGGAAGAACAGGCCGCGAGTAAAACTGCTACACTAGCGCTTAGCGCAGCCGCCTTAATCCGTTTTAAGCCATTGAATTTAGCAGTGTTTTTATTACGGTTGCCGCTTGCAAACATTATCTGGTACTCGCGAGTTGTGATTTGCGGAGCCTTGAAAAGCGATTTTTTGGGGCTACTTAATGCAATACAATCATAGTCTTACAGAACAATATTGTAAATTTACTGGAAAATCTAGGTTGAGCAATGGCCCTTCTCGATATTCTTCACTTCCCTGATCCCCGACTTCGTCAGCCCTGCCGGCCTGTCGAGCAGGTGGATGACGACATCCGCCAGCTGGTCGACGACATGTTCGAGACCATGTATGAAGCCCCCGGAATTGGCCTGGCCGCCATTCAGGTCAATGTTCACCAGCGCCTGCTGGTCACCGATGTCTCGGAGGACCAGTCCGAGCCACTGGTCTTTATCAATCCGGAGATCATCGAGGCCGACGGCGTCGAAGTCACCCAGGAGGGCTGCCTCTCCGTGCCCGGCTTTTACGAGGAAGTGGAGCGGGCAGAGCACATTGTCGTGCGCGCGCTCGATCGCCAGGGCGAGTCCTTTGAACTCTCCTGCGACGGCCTGCAAGCGGTGTGCATCCAGCACGAAATCGACCACCTCGATGGCAAACTGTTCGTCGACTACCTGTCGCCACTCAAGCGCACCCGCATTCAGAAAAAGCTGGAAAAACTCAAAAAACAGGGCCGCGTCGCTTAAACCATGCCCACACACAGAATTGTCTATGCGGGTACGCCCGACTTTGCCGTGCCCGCTCTGCGGGTCCTGTGCGATCACCCCGATATCGAGGTCGTGGCGGTCTACACCCAGCCCGACCGCCCCGCCGGCCGTGGACGGCGGATGCGCCCGAGCCCGGTCAAGGCCTTCGCCCGGGAACGGGGGCTGACCGTACACCAGCCCGAGCGCCTGTCGAGTGCCGCTGAGCAGGCGACCCTGGCCGAGCTCGAACCCGATCTGATGGTGGTCGCCGCCTACGGCCTGTTGCTGCCCAAAGCCGTGCTCGAGACACCGCGCCTGGGCTGCGTCAATTTGCATGCCTCCCTGCTGCCGCGCTGGCGTGGTGCCGCCCCCATACAGCGGGCCATCGAAGCCGGCGATGAAGAGACCGGCGTTACCCTGATGCAAATGGCCGAGGGCCTGGACACCGGCGACATGCTGGCCAAGGTGACGACGCCCATTGAGCCCCGGACCACCGGCGGCGAGCTGCACGACCGCCTGGCGGAGCTGGCCGCACAATTGCTCAACCAGCATCTCGAAGCACTGCTCGCTGGCCAACTTTCGGCGGAACCGCAGTGTGACGCCGACAGCTGCTACGCCCGCAAACTCGACAAGACCGAAGCCGAAATCGATTGGCGACAGAGCGCCGCACAGCTGGCGCGTCGCATTCTGGCCTTCAACCCCTGGCCGGTGGCCTTTACCCATCACCGTGGACAGCGCCTGCGCCTGTGGCGTGCCGAGCCCGCCGAATCCGCCGGCCCGACCGAACCCGGCACCGTGGGCCGCTGTGACCGCGAGGGCCTCCTGGTGGCCTGTGGCAAAGACGGCCAGGAGCGCCTGCGGATCACCGAACTCCAGCGCACCGGCGGCCGCGCCATGGCCGCTGCCGATTTCGCCAACGCCCACGATCTGGGCGGCGAGAGGCTGGGGTCGTGAGCGCCCGCCGCCATGCCCTCGCCGTGATCACCGATGTCCAGCACGGCCGCTCACTGTCCATCGCCCTGCCCGAACAACTCGAGCAACTACCCGCCCGCGAACGCGGTCTTTGCCAGGAGCTTTGCTACGGCACCCTGCGCTACTACCAGCGCTACGAGTGGCTGGCCGCGCAGCTGTTGAAAAAGCCTTTCAAGCCCAAAGACGCCGACCTTCAGGCCATTCTCGCCTTGGGTTTTTATCAGATTTTTGAAACCCGCATCCCCGACCACGCCGCCGTGGGCGACACGGTGTCGCTGGTCAACCACTGCGACAAGGGCTGGTCCCGGGGTGTTATCAACGCTGTCCTGCGCAACGCCGCCCGCCAGCGCGACGACTGGCGGGCCGCCTTTGAACGCAAGGAGCCCGCCCGCTTCAGCATGCCACGCTGGATGTTGCAGTTTCTCAAGGGCAACTGGCCGGACCACTGGCGCGACATTGCCGACGCCTGTCTCGAGCGCCCGCCAATGACACTGCGCATCGCCGGCGGCGATCGCGAGGCCTACCGCCAGCGCCTGGCTGAGGTCGATATCCCCAGCACTCCGATCGACGGCTCACCCTGGGCCCTGGCGCTGGAGTCACCCGTGGATGTTCAACGCCTGCCCGGCTTTACCGAGGGCGAAGTCTCGATTCAGGATGCCGCTGCCCAGCTCGCCGCCGTCCTTCTCGACCCGCAAGCGGGGGAGCGCGTGCTCGACGCCTGTGCCGCCCCCGGCGGTAAAACCGGGCACCTGCTGGAGTGGGCCGCGGGTCTGGCCGTCACCGCCTTGGATCTCGAACCGGATCGCCTGACCCGGGTGAACGACAACCTGAAGCGACTGGGCAAACGCGCCGAGCTGGTAGCCGGCGATTTGCGGCAAACCGGCCAGTGGTGGGATGGCCAGGCCTTTGATCGAATTCTGCTCGACGCCCCCTGTTCCGCCAGCGGTGTGCTTCGCCGGCACCCCGATATCAAATTGCTGCGCCGGGCCGAAGACATCAACGCTCTGGTCGAGCTGCAGGCCCAGTGCCTGGATGCCGCCTGGCAGACGCTCAGACCCGGCGGTACGCTGCTCTACGCCACCTGCTCCATATTCAAGGCGGAAAACGAACATCAAATTCACCAGTTCCTCGAGCGCCAGCGCGATGCCAGCCTGTCGCCCCTTCAGTCCGGAACGCTGGATACCGGCTGGATCGACACCGGTTTTGGCCACCAGCTACTCCCCGGCAACCCCATGAACGCCGATGGCTTTTTCTACGCCCGGCTGGTCAAATCCGGCGACGGTGCTGTCAAGCCGGCGCAAAGCGTCTAGAATACCCGCCCATGAAAATCATTATTCTCGGTGCAGGTCGCGTGGGAAGTTCCGTCGCCCACATTCTGGCCAGTGAAAACAACGCCATCACGGTGGTCGACACCGACCAGCGGCTGCTCAACGAGCTGTCCAACCAGATGGACATCAAGACCGTACTCGGCCATGCCTCCCATCCCCGGATTCTGCGCCGTGCCGGGGCCGCCGACGCCGACATGTTGATCGCCGTCACCCAGTCCGACGAAATCAACATGATCGCCTGTCAGGTGGCCTTTACCCTGTTTCACGTGCCCACCAAGATCGCCCGGGTTCGCTCTGAACAATACATCAACAAGCGCGACCGCCTGTTTGTCCAGGAGGCCATCCCGGTCGATGTATTGATCAGTCCCGAACAGATCATGATGACCTACATCCGGCGCCTGATTGAATACCACGGCGCCCTGCAGGTGCTCGACTTCGCCGGTGGCCGCGTTCAAATGGTGGCGGTACAGGCCCACCGGGGCAGCCCTCTGGTGGGGCAGCCCCTGCGAACCATGAAGGCCCACTTGCCCGACGCCGAGGCCCGCATTGTCGCGATCTACCGGGATGGGCAGGCCATCTTTCCCGACGGCAACACCGTCATTCAGGCCGGTGACGATGTGTTCTTCCTCACTGCAGCGCGCAATGTGCGCCGGGTAATGAAAGAGTTGCGCCAGGCCGACCGACCCGTGAAGCGCGTCATGCTCGCCGGCGGGGGTAACATCGGGCGCCTGTTGGCCAAACAACTCGACAGCAAATATCAGGTCAAGGTGATTGAACACAATCGCAAGAAAGTCGATCTCATCGCGGAAACACTGACCCGGGGTTATGTGCTCGAGGGCGATGCCGCCGACGAGGATCTGCTCAAGGAAGAAAACATTGATGCCATGGATGTGTTTTGCGCCCTGACCAACGACGACGAAGCCAATATCCTCTCCTCCATGCTGGCCAAGCGCATGGGCTGCGGGCGGGTTATGTCGATCATTAACCGCTCGGCCTATGTCGACCTGGTGGAATCCGAGGTTATCGACATCGCCATCTCTCCGCGCCAGGTGACCATCGGCACCCTGCTGGCCCATGTCCGTCGGGGCGATGTGGTGGCGGTGCACTCCCTGCGCCGGGGCGCCGCCGAGGCCATCGAGGCCGTCGCCCACGGTGACGAGCGTACCTCCAAGGTAGTGGGCCGCCGTCTCAACGAGCTGAAGCTCCCCGAGGGCACCACCATCGGTGCCGTGGTTCGCGGTGAGGAGGCCATGATGTTCAGCAGCGACATCGTTATCCAGCCCGATGACCATGTCATTTTGTTTCTTGCCGACAAGCGCAAGCTGCCCGAGGTCGAGCGCCTGTTTGCCGTCAGCGTGGGCTTTATCTAGTGCAGTACGGGGTAATTCAGCGCATTCTGGGGCTGCTGCTGATGATTTTCAGCACCACACAGCTGCCTCCGCTGGCCATTTCGCTGTTCTTTGCCGACGGCGTCCACATGGCTTTTGTCGGTGCCTTCGTGATTACCTTTGCCACCGGTCTTTGCCTCTGGCTACCCGCCCAACGGATTAAAAACGAACTCCGCCTTCGCGACGGTTTTCTGGTGGTGGTGCTATTCTGGGCCGTTCTCAGCGCCTTTGCCGCGCTGCCGCTGCTGATTTCCGAAGCACCGAAAATGGACGCCGCCAACGCCTTTTTTGAGGCGGTCTCGGCCTTGACCACCACCGGCGCTACGGTACTGACGGGACTCGACGGACTGCCAAAATCGATCCTTTTCTACCGCCAGCAACTACAGTGGCTGGGGGGCATGGGCATCATTGTTCTCGCCGTGGCCATCCTGCCCATGCTGGGCATTGGCGGCATGCAGCTCTACCGCGCCGAGACACCCGGCCCGGTCAAGGACCGCAAACTGACGCCGCGTATCAGTGAAACGGCTAAAGCGCTCTGGTACATTTACTTCAGTCTCACTGCCGTTTGCGCCGCCGCCTACTGGATGGCCGGGATGACCCCCTTTGACGCCATATTGCACAGCTTTTCTACCGTGGCCACGGCGGGGATGTCTCCCCACGATGCCAGTATAGGCTTCTTTGAAAACCCGGCGATTGAATGGATCTGTATTCTTTTCATGATCCTCGGCGCCGTCAATTTTTCGCTACACTTCCTCGCCGCCAGCCGCTCCACGATGCTCCCTTATATCCGCGACGAAGAACTGCGCACTTTTCTGTTGATCATGCTGATTGCAGTGGGGCTGATTTTTGCCGGGCTGCTTGGTTACGGCCAACTCACAAGCTACGGCGATGCCCTGCGACAGGCTGTCTTTCAGGTCGTCTCCACGCTCACGACCACCGGCTTTACCACCACCAATTTTTCACTGTGGCCCGCGTTCCTGCCGGTCCTGCTCATTTTTATCAGCTTCGTCGG
This sequence comes from Pseudomonadota bacterium, assembly GCA_051747425.1. GTDB lineage: Bacteria > Pseudomonadota > Gammaproteobacteria > HTCC5015 > HTCC5015 > HTCC5015. The sequence continues at coordinate 20,508 of JBNJGD010000017.1, read as the reverse complement.
TGGTTGTTCCGGCTCCACGGCGGGGGGCATGAAAGTTATTCGGGTTCTGCTTTTATCCAAGCAGGGCACCCGGGAAATGGAGCGACTCATCCACCCGCGCGCCCACATCAACATCAAACTGGGCGGCTATGTGCTGTCGGAAAAAGTCATCGAGGCCGTGTGGGGATTCTTTGCCACCTATGTGGCCGTTTTTGTGCTGATCATGTTGTGTCTGATGGCACTTGGCCTGGATCAGATCACGGCGTTTTCCGCCGTGGCCGCTTCGCTTAACAATCTTGGTCCGGGGCTCGGTGAGGTAGCCAGTCACTACGGAAACATCCCGGACATGGCCAAATGGCTACTCAGTGCGGCCATGCTACTGGGTCGTCTGGAGATTTTTACTTTTCTCGTTTTGCTGACGCCGGCATTCTGGAGACGCTGAGCCACCGGTCAGCACTGTCTGGAGCAGGCAAAAAAAACCCCGCGGTGGTGAGCGCGGGGTATGTCCGTTTTCTTCAGGCGATTCTTTCAAGTCGTCCCGACTTGTCCTTCTGGGGCCCAAAATCCCTTTGGGCACTTGAGAGCATCCATCCCTCACATCCGTGTTATATCCCTGTCCGTTGAGTGTATTCTTGCAAGAGTGCGCCCGGGGCGATAGAGAAAAAATCTCCGCCCGGCGTAGGAATTTTCCTACAAGGCCCGGATATCACTTTACGCACATCACCAGAGGAGCACTGACTTGATTGCACTGATTCAGCGCGTTCAACACGCCCGCGTCGATATTGACGGCAAAACCGTCGGCCAGATCGGCCCCGGCTTGCTGGCCCTGATCGGTATCGAACGCGGTGACGACGACATCTCCGCGAGCAAGCTGGCCGACAAACTGCTCCACTACCGGGTGTTCAACGATGCCCAAGGCAAGATGAACCGGAATCTTTGCCAAAGCGGGGGCCAGTTACTGCTCGTACCCCAGTTTACCCTGGCCGCCGACACCCGGCGCGGGCTCAGGCCCAGCTTCAGCCGCGCCGCGCCCCCGGACGAAGGTCGGCAGCTTTTCGAGCAACTCTGCCTGTACATCGGCGAGCGGCACCAGACACCAGAGCGGGGACAGTTTGGCGCCGACATGCAAGTCAGCCTGCAAAACGACGGGCCTGTTACATTTTGGCTCGACACCTGACAAGCGCAGTGCATCCGCACCACAGTGGTGCGCCCTGAGCCATCCCCGGCGAGCGGACACGGGACAATAGCGGACATCCACAGATTGGCACAGCAATTGCTCTGTCATTAGGCACATCCGTATGAGGTATATACCGTGTCCCTATCCAAAGCACTCCCACGGAGCCTGGCGCTCCTCTCCCTGACCTTGATGCCCCATTGGGCCCACGCCGAGACCCTGGCCAAACAGGCAGATGTCGATGCCGTCTGGATCGTCACCGCCGGCGCCCTGGTCTTTTTCATGCAGGCCGGATTCGCCCTGCTTGAAAGCGGCCTTTCCCGGGCCAAGAACTCGGTCAATGTGATCATGAAAAACTACGCCGACCTGTGCGTCGGCAGTATTGCCTTCTCGCTGTTCGGTTTCGGCCTGATGTTCGGCATCAACGAGAGCGGCTGGTTTGGCAACAGCCACTTTTTGATGGCCGGCGTTGAAAGCGCCGAAGAATACGCGTTTATCTTTTTCCAGATCATGTTCGCCGCCACTGCGGCCACCATCGCCAGTGGCGCCATGGCCGAGCGCACCCAGTTCGCCGGCTACCTGGTCGGTGCCGTGGGCATCTGTGCCGTTATCTACCCGGTCTACGGCAGCTGGGTCTGGGGCAGCTTTTACGAGGGCAGCGGCTGGCTGTCGGAGATGGGCTTTATCGATTTTGCCGGCTCCACCGTGGTCCACTCGGTGGGTGGCTGGTGCGCCCTGGCGGCTATTATCGTTCTCGGACCGAGACTCGGCCGCTTTACCGACGGCGGTGAGCCCCGCGATATCCCCGGCCACAACCTCAACTACATGGCCCTGGGCGGCTTCATTCTATGGCTGGGCTGGTTCGGCTTTAACGCCGGCAGTACCGTTGCCGCCAGCAGCGATGTGGGCCTGATTGCGCTCAACACGCACCTGTCGGCGGCCTCGGGTGTGATCGCCGTGGTCTGCGGCTCCTTCCTCTTCGGTCGCCCGGTGCTCTCGCGCAACGCCATCAATGGCGGCGTCGCCGGGCTGGTAGCCATCACCGCCGGCTGCGCCACCATGACACCCTGGTTTGCCGTGGTGACCGGTCTGGTCGGCGGGCTGTGCCTGTTGGCGGGCGACAAACTGCTGGAAAGTCTGGGTCTGGACGATGTGGTGGGCGCGGTCGCCGCCCACGGCATCGCCGGGGCCTGGGGCACACTGGCCGCCGGCCTGTTCTTTATCGACGACCCGTTCAATATCGCCATCGTCGGCACCCAGGCCCTGGGCGTGGCGGCGGCCTTTATCTGGGTTTTCCCCACCGCGCTGATTATGTACTTCATCATCCAGCGCACCATCGGCCTGCGCGCCAGTGCCCAGGACGAGCGCCGCGGGCTCGACTACACCGAGCACAGCGAACTCGGCTACCCGGAATTCCAGAAAGACCCTCTCAATCAAATGCGAGCGAAGTAAATCGTCATGAAATCAGTCAAAGAGAAGTATTCCACCATGAAAGGCGAACAAAGTGCCCCAAAGGCCACGACCGTGGCATTCCGCGCCCTGCTGCAGACCTGCTTTGAGCAAATCGACCTGCAACACCCGAACCACGCCATTGAAATCAAGGTGAAGCTGATGGAGCGCACCCTGCGCTGCCCCCTGTCAGGCAACCTCCGTCAGGGACTGAGGAAGAGTCTGTTGCGCAGCCAGTTCCGGGCCCCCGATGTAGACATCACAGCGGATGAAGCAGCGACCTGGATCCAGATGTTCTACGAGGTACTGTGCCACGCCATTGGCCCGGTGGCCGCCGACCAGTTGCTGGACAGCGCCATACGCCTGGCCGGGCAAAACCCGGGCGTCAGCGGCTTCGACTTCAGCCGCTGGCTCTAGCAACGGTCAAAAGAAGAGGGCATAGATCAACAGGGCAAACAGTCCGTACTTGGTGATGGTGTAGGCCCTCTTGTCACGCTTCTTGAAGGCCTTGGCCCACTCGCGGAATTTGTAGACATAGCGAAAAATGCGGTTGAGGGCACCGGTATTGTCGCCCTCGGTGTTGGGCGACTCGGTAAGCTTGCCCAGACCGCGGCCAATGGCCCGGCTGAAAAAACCGCTGACCGGTCCGCGCATGGGCCTGGCCACATCGGCAAAGAAAATCAGGCGGGTTTGATCGGTGTCGTTTCTGGCGTAGTGGATGTAGGTTTCGTCAAACAGCACATCCTCGCCGTCGCGCCAGCTGTAGTGCTGGCCATCGACACTGATGTAGCACTGATCGTCGTTGGGCGTAACCAGGCCCAGGTGGTAGCGCAGGGAACCGGCAAAGGGGTCTCGATGCTTGGGCAGCTTGGCCCCGGGCGGCAACAGGGTAAACATCGCGGCATTGATGCCGGGCACCGATTCGACCAGTTTGACCGTCTCCGGGCAGAGTGTCCGGGCCGAGGCCAGGGGCTCGCCATACCATTTGAGATAAAAGCGCTTCCAGCCGGTTTTAAAAAAGGAGTTGAAGGCGGCGTCATCGCGCTCGGAAGCGGAGTCGCGCACATGGCCTACTTCGTACATATTGCGGGCTTCTTTGGCAATCGTCTGCCAATTGTCGCGAAAAACCGACAAATCCTGGTACTCGTCGACATCAATGTAAGGCGTGTTCGGCGTTTTCGAAAAGAGGTACACGAGCACATTGATCGGCCCCATCACCGTGGAGTGATCGGTCAGCTGACGCAAAAAGCCGTGGCGCACCCGGCCACGGTAGTGCACATAGATGCCGCTGCCGATAAAGGAGTAGAGGATAATGAGCTTGAGAGAGAACAGTGATTGCAGCATATGGCTAATCCGTTGCATACCAGTATGAGGCAAAATTGCCGGGGTGATTATAGCTGAAGACGAGCGCCCGTCTTGAAAAATTAGGTTACACTACGCCCCTTTGAACAGTGCAAAGGCGCCACGGCCAGTCCCCATGTCGGTTTACACCACGGTTTCAGAAGAGCAGCTTCGCCAGTACCTCTCCCACTACCGCGTGGGGGAACTCGCCGGCTACCAGGGCATCAGCGCCGGCATCGAGAACACCAACTACTTTGTCGACACCGAACTCGACGGGCAGCGCCAGCGCTTTGTCCTGACCCTCTTCGAGACCTACGCCTTCGAGGAGATGCCTTACTTTCTCGAGCTGATGGAGCACCTGGCCAGCCGCGGTGTACCCAGCGCCCGCCCGGTTGCCGACTGCGACGGCCAGTTGCTGCGTGAACTCAATGACCGACCCGCCGCCCTGGTCGAGCGCCTCGATGGCGCCGATGTCGATCGCCCCGGCCCCGAACATGTCGCCGCCATCGGTCGCGCCATGGCACAGATGCACCTGGCCGGACTCGACTACCCCGGCCATCGCGAAAACTGCCGGAGCTTTCCCTGGTGGGACCGTGCACTGGAGCAACTGGCCCCTCACATCGCCTCTGAAGATCGCGAGCTGATTGCCGATGAAATCGCCTTTCAACGGAGCCTCGACCGCAGTCAACTGCCCGCTGGCGTGATTCACGCCGACCTCTTTCACGACAACGCCCTGTTCGCCGACGACGGTTCACTGGCCGGCATTATCGACTTCTACTTTGCCTGCAACGATGTCCTGGTCTACGACATCGCCGTGGCCCTCAACGACTGGTGCGTGGACGACCGCGGCGAACTGGACAGCACCCTCTGCCGACCGTTCTTCGACGCTTATCAGCAGATTCGGGCCATGGAAGACATCGAGCGGGAACAGCTGCCGGTCCTGCTGCGCGCCGGCGCCCTGCGTTTCTGGCTGTCGCGTCTGGTCGACTACCATTTCCCCCGGGAGGGCGAAGTCACCCACTGCAAGGATCCAGGGCACTTCAGGCAAATTCTGCTGCTACGCCGCCGGGAACAAACCGACTTTCAATCCCTGGTGGCCTGATGGCGGCGGTGCGCAGCTTCCACTGGCTACTCAGGGCGGCGGCGGTGGCCGAGCAAACCTCCGAGTTGACCGGCCGCGCCGTGGCCTGGCTGACTCTGGGACTGGCTTGCGCCACCGGCTTTCTCGTTTTCGCCCAAAACCTGCTCAGCGCCCCCTGGCTGAGCGAGGGCGTCACCTACATGCACGCCGCTGTCTTCATGCTCGGCGCCGCCTACACCTTCCGCCACGACGATCATGTGCGCGTCGACATTTTTTACCAGCGCTTCAGTGCGCCAACCAGGGCCGGCGTCAACCTCGCCGGCAACCTGTTGATGCTGCTGCCCTTCTGCCTGTTTATTTTTTACGAGGGCTGGCTCTACGCCGCCGACAGCTGGGCCATCCTCGAGGGCTCCTCCCACACCGACGGCCTGCCTCTGATGTTTGTCTTCAAGAGCCTGATTCCGGCCATGGCGGCCATGCTGGCCCTGCAGTGCCTGGCCGACTGTGTGCGCTGTCTCGAGGTGCTGGTATACCGGCGTCGGGAGGGCGCCCAATCGTGATGGAGTGGTTGCCGGTACTGCTGTTTATCTGTGTGCTGCTGCTCTTGATGAGCGGCTATCCGGTGGCCTTTGTCCTCGGCGGCACCGCCCTGGCCTTTGCCTTTATCGGTGAAGCCACCGGGCTCTATGAAGCCAACACCCTGATCATCGGCATGGTCAGTCGCATCAAGGGCATTATGGAGAACGCCATTCTGATTGCCGTGCCGGCCTTCGTGTTTATGGGGGTCATGCTCGAGCGCTCGCGCATTGCCGAGGGACTGCTCGAATCCATGGCCCAGCTGTTCGGCTCCCTGCGCGGCGGCATCGGCATCTCGGTCACCCTGGTGGGCATGTTGCTGGCCGCCAGCACCGGCATTGTCGGCGCCACCGTGGTCACCATGGGACTGCTCTCCCTGCCCACCATGCTCAAACGCGGTTACTCGCCCTCCCTGGCCACCGGCACCATCTGCGCCGCCGGCACTCTGGGCCAGATCATTCCACCCTCGATTATTCTGGTTCTCCTCGGCGATGTCCTCTCCAGCGCCTACCAGCAGGCTCAGCGCAACATGGGTGTATTTTCGCCGGACACCCTGTCGGTGGGCGATCTCTTTATGGGCGCGGCACTCCCCGGCCTGATGCTGGTCGGTCTCTATCTGATCTATCAAGTCGGCATGGCCCTTTGGCGCCCCGAGAGCATGCCCGCCATGCCCGAGGAGGAGCGGGTCGAGCGCGGCTGGGCCCTGTGGCGGCATCTGCTGATTTCCCTGGCGCCGCCACTGGTATTGATCGCCACCGTACTCGGCTCAATATTTTCCGGCGTCGCCACCTCCACCGAGGCAGCCTCCCTGGGCGCCCTCGGCGCCATCTTGCTGGCGGCCTGCTACGGCCGTCTCAACCTGGACACCTTGCGCGAGACCATGCGCAGCACCACCCGGGTGACCTCCATGGTGTTCATGATCCTGATCGGCGCCACCGCCTTTTCCGCCGTGTTCCGCGACTTGGGCGGCGACGAACTGGTCCGCGACCTGCTCACCGGCCTGCCCGGCGGCAGCACCACCGCTCTGCTGGTGGTCATGTTGGTGCTCTTTTTGCTCGGTTTTGTTCTCGACTTTATCGAAATCACTTTCATCGTCGTGCCCATTATCGGCCCCATCCTGCTGGCCATGGGCATCGACCCGGTGTGGCTTGGTGTAATGATCGCCATCAACCTGCAAACCTCCTTCCTAACGCCACCCTTTGGCTTTGCCCTGTTCTATCTACGGGGTGTGGCGCCGGCGGATGTACCTACCAGTGCCATCTACCGTGGCGTCGCACCGTTTATTCTGATTCAATTGACCGCCATGGCACTGCTGGCCCTGTGGCCCGAAATCGCCACATGGCTGCCCAACACACTCAACTCGTAATACACATCAGGAGAGGATTATGAAAAAACTCGCAACGGCAATTGCCGCACTCGGCCTCGCAGCCGCCCCCGTGGGCGCCAGCTTCGGCGAAATCATCCTCGGGGTGAAAGGCGGCATCTACAACCCCGATATCAGCGGTTTCGACCCGGCGGGCAATGTCAGCGCCCAGATCGGCGTTGAGTTTCTCGACCTGGCCGCCGTCGACCTGGCCGCCGAGCTCGAGGTCAGCCAGACCCTGGCCGACGGTGAAGTCGAGGCAAGTGGCCCGCTTGGCACCACCGCCTCGACCGACTACACCGCACAGACCGTCGGGGCCTACATTTCAGCGCGCACTATTGGTCCAATCTACGCCATCGGCCGCGTCGGCTACGCCCGAACCGAAATCGATATTGACGGCGTCGGCAAAAACGACGAGTCCGGCGCCTCCATCGGTGCCGGTGTCGGCTTCAGCCTGGGTGCCCGCACCGAACTCGAGCTGACCCAGTACGATGTCGATGGCGACGATGTTCACTACCTGACTCTGGGCTTCGGCTTCTAAACCCGACGCACAGTCGACATGCCAAAGCGCCCTGCGGGGCGCTTTTTTTTGCCCGCCAATGGCCGGCCCGGTTATTTCGGGGATGGCGTCGCACATCACTGTAAACGGCGACGCCGCGGGCGCTTTGTTGTATCCTACGCCCCCATAGTGACCTTTTTTGGAGATGTCATGGCTGACCGCACCGCCAATGTCCGCCGCGATACGCTGGAAACGCAAATCCGTGCCGAAATCAATCTCGACGGCACCGGCAAAGGCGCCTTTGACACCGGCGTGCCCTTTCTCGAACACATGATGGACCAGATCGCCCGCCACGGACTGATCGATATCGACATCAGCGCCACCGGCGATACCCACATCGACGACCACCACACCGTCGAGGACATCGGCATCACCCTGGGCCAGGCCTTTGCCCGTGCCGTCGGCGACAAAAAGGGCATTCGCCGCTACGGTCACGCCTATGTCCCTCTGGACGAGGCGCTGTCGCGGGTAGTCATCGATTTCTCCGGCCGCCCCGGCCTGGAGTTTCGGGTGAAGTTCCCCCGCGCCCGGGTGGGCGACTTCGATGTCGACCTGTTCTACGAGTTCTTCCAGGGCTTCGTCAATCACGCCCAGGTGACCTTGCACATCGACAGCCTCGAGGGCTTTAACACCCACCACATCATCGAGACGGTGTTCAAGGCCTTCGGCCGCGCCCTGCGCATGGCTCTGGAGATGGACCCGCGCATGAGCGGCGTTACCCCCTCGACCAAGGGCACGCTGAGCGGCTAATGCAACGCATCGCCATCATCGACTACGGCATGGGCAACCTGCACTCAGTAGCGCGGGCGGTGGCCCATTGCGCCCCGGATGCCTCCATTGATGTGACCGACAGAGCCGACCTGATCGACGCCGCCGACCGGGTGATCTTCCCCGGTCAGGGCGCGGCGGCGGCCTGTATGGCGGCCCTTCGGCAACATCAACTGATCGAGCCCCTGCGCAAGGCCGCCAGCGAGAAACCCTTTCTCGGCATCTGCATGGGCATGCAGGTGCTGCTCGAACACAGCGACGAGAACGGCGGCGTCGACTGCCTCGGTTTGGTTCCGGGCCAGGTCCGGTCCTTTGCCCAACACATCGAGCGCGGCAGCGGTCTGAAAATCCCCCACATGGGCTGGAATCAGGTGAGCCAGCATCGGGACCATCCCCTGTGGCAGGGCATCGCCGACGACAGCCGCTTCTACTTTGTCCACAGCTACTTCGTCGACTGCGCCGAGAACAGCGATATCACCGGCAGCACGCACTACGGCGTGGACTTCACCTCGGCGCTGGGTCGCGATAATCTGTTTGCGGTGCAGTGCCACCCGGAGAAGAGCGCCGACTGCGGCCTCCAGCTCCTGACAAACTTTATCAACTGGAACGGAACAACCCAGGGCTAGACCAGCATGCTTCTTATACCCGCAATCGACCTCAAAGAAGGCAAATGTGTCCGCCTGCGCCAGGGGCGCATGGAGGACGATACCGTATTCTCCGACGACCCCGTGGCCGTCGCCCGGCGCTGGGTCGACGCCGGCGCCCGGCGCCTGCACCTGGTGGATCTCGACGGTGCCTTTGCCGGTGAACCGCGCAATGCCGATGTGGTGAATGCCATCTGTGAACAGTTTCCCGAGCTGCCCGTCCAGGTCGGTGGCGGCATCCGCAGCGAGGCCACCATCGAGACCTACCTCGACGCCGGCGTTCAGTATGTGATCATCGGCTCCAAGGCCGTGCGCGAGCCACACCTGGTCTCGGAGTTCTGCCTCGCCTACCAGGGCCACATCATCGTCGGCCTCGACGCCAAAAACGGCAAGGTCGCCACCGACGGCTGGAGCAAGCTGTCCCGCCACGATGTCATCGACATGGCACAGCACTTCGAGGAGGACGGCGTCGAGGCCATCATCTACACCGACATCAGCCGCGACGGCATGATGCAGGGCGTCAATGTGGAGTCCACCGCCAAACTCGCCGCCAATGTGCGCATCCCGGTGATCGCCTCGGGCGGCGTCAACGGCATGGACGACATCAAGGCGCTGCACGCCAAAAGCGGTGAGGGCATCGCCGGCACCATCCTGGGCCGCTCGATTTACGAGGGCAAAGTCGACCTCGCCGAGGCCCAACAGTGGGTCGACGAGCAGGACTGATGGGGCTGGCCAAACGCATCATTCCCTGTCTCGATGTCGACGCCGGCCGCGTGGTCAAGGGCGTCAACTTCGTCGATATCCGCGATGCCGGCGACCCGGTGGAAATCGCCCGGGGCTACAACGCCGCCGGCGCCGACGAAATCACCTTTCTCGACATCACCGCCAGCTCCGACGACCGCGCCACCACCGTGGAGATGGTCGAACAGGTGGCCTCGGAGGTTTTTATCCCTCTGACCGTTGGCGGGGGAATACGCACATTCGACGATATTCGGCGCATGTTAAACGCAGGTGCCGACAAAGTTGCCATCAACACCGCCGCCATCCACAACCCGGACCTGGTCCGCGAGGCCACCGACCGGGTCGGCAGCCAGTGCATTGTCCTGGCCATCGACGCCAAGCGCGTCAGCGCCGAGGGCGAGCCGCCGCGCTGGGAAGTCTTTACCCACGGCGGCCGAAAGTCCGCCGGCATCGACGCCGTCGAGTGGGCGGCCAAAATGGCCGACTGCGGCGCCGGTGAAATCCTGCTCACCAGCATGGACCGGGACGGCACCAGGGCCGGTTTCGACTTGGAACTGACCGCCGCCGTGGCCGACGCCGTGCCCGTGCCGGTGATCGCCTCGGGCGGTGTGGGCCATCTCGACCACCTGGTCGAGGGCGTGCTCGCCGGCCACGCCGACGCCGTACTGGCGGCCAGCATTTTCCACTTTGGCGAGCACACCATCGCCGAGGCCAAGGCTCACATGGCCGGGGCCGGCATCGAGATGCGCTTATGACTCAACCCGACTTTCTCGAACAGGTCCAGTGGACCGACGACGGCCTGGTACCGGTAATCGCCCAGGACGCCGACAGCGGACAGGTGATGATGTTCGCCTGGATGAACCGCGAGGCCCTGGCCAAAACCGCCGAGATCGGCGAGGCCGTGTACTACTCGCGCTCGCGGCAGAAGCTGTGGCACAAGGGCGAGAGCTCGGGCCACACTCAGAAAGTCCGCGACATCCGTCTCGACTGCGATCGCGACGTCATCCTGCTGTCGATCGAACAGATCGGCGGCATCGCCTGCCACACCGGCCGCGAGCACTGCTTCTTCCACCGCCTGACCGATGGCGAGTGGCAGGTGGTCGAGCCCGTTGTCAAAGACCCGGAGGCCATCTATGGCAAATCCTGACTACGACGCCGGCGCCGTGCTGCGCCAGCTCGAGACCGTGCTGGACGAGCGCCGCGGCGCCGACCCCGACTCCTCCTACGTCGCCAGCCTCTACCACAAGGGCCTCGACAAGATTCTCAAGAAGGTCGGCGAGGAGGCCACCGAAGTGGTGATTGCCGCCAAGGGCGGCCAGCGCGACGAGCTGATCTACGAAATGGCCGACCTGTGGTTTCACACGCTGGTGCTGCTGGCCGACCAGGGACTGTCATCCACTGATATACTCCAGGAACTGGAGCGCCGTTTCGGGCTCTCCGGCATCGCGGAAAAAAACGCACGCAAAGAGAGTTAACTATGTTTGGCATCAGCCCCTGGCAATTACTGATTATTCTGGCTCTGGTCGTCCTGATCTTCGGCACCAAAAAGTTGCGCAATGCGGGCTCGGATGTGGGCGGCGCGGTGAAAAACTTCAAGGACGCCATGAAAGACGGCGAAAGCGAAGAGAAAAGCGATGAAAGCCAACAAAATCGCGTGATCGACGGCGACACTGCCCAGAGCGACAAGTCCGGCGAAAAAGAGGGCGCGGATCAGCGCCGCGACTAGCCCCGGCCATGTTTGATATCGGCTTCTGGGAGTTGATGCTGATCGGCGTGGTGACGCTGCTGGTGGTCGGCCCCGAGCGCCTGCCCGCCGTGGCGCAAAAAGCCGGCCGGCTGATCGGCAAGCTGCGGGCCAAGGCTCTCGGCGTGCGCGAGGAGCTCGAGCGCGAATTTAACACCTCGGAGCTGCGCGACACCCTGCACCGCCAGGAGCAGGAGCTGCACAACCTGCGCATCATGATGAATGAAACCCAGGACAAGGCCGAGGCGGCGGCGCGGCTCGAGGCCAACACCCGCGGTGAGGCCAATGAGGCGGACGAGGACGACCATGGCCGCTGAACCGGAACAGGGCGACCCGCAAAATTCCCTGGTCGGCCACCTGGTCGAACTGCGCGGGCGACTGGTGCGCATGGTCCTCTGTGTGTTGCTGGTGTTTGCCCCCCTGATCCCCGTCAGCGAGGCCATTTACGATCATCTCGCCGCGCCGATGATGGCCCAACTGCCCATGGGCAGCTCAATGATCGCCATCGATGTCGCCTCCCCCTTTCTCATTCCCTTTAAAGTCACTTTTATTCTCGCCGTGCTGATCAGCATGCCCTATCTGCTCTACCAGATCTGGGCCTTTATCGCCCCGGGGCTTTACCGCCACGAAAAGCGTTTGGCCTGGCCTCTGATCGTCTCCAGCACGGCACTGTTTTATCTCGGCAGCGCCTTTGCCTATTTCGTCGTGCTGCCCCTGGTGTTTGGCTTTTTCGTGTCAGTGGCTCCCGAGAGCGTGGCGGTGATGACGGATCTGGGCCGCTATCTGGACTTTGTCCTGGCCCTTTTCCTCGCCTTCGGTCTGGCCTTCGAAATTCCCGTGGCCACCGTGCTGCTGGTCATGGTCGGCGCCGTCACGCCACAGCAACTGAGCCAATACCGGCCCTATGTCATCATCGGCGTGTTTGTCGTCGCCATGCTGCTCACACCTCCCGATGTGATCTCCCAGACCCTGCTGGCCATCCCCATGCTGGCTCTCTACGAGCTGGGCATTCTGTTTTCCCGCCTGATGCTGCGCCAACGGCGCAAAGCCGGCCAGGAGGGCTAGCGACTTCCGGGACGATAGCCCTCGGGCCGAATCGCCACCGTGCAGTGCACCCGGGAACAGAGTTCGCCGTCGGCGCGGAATAGGCCGTACTCAAACACCGGGTCGGCGCGACCTTTTTCGGCCAACTCGGCGGCGATCTCGGCGCGCCGGGCCGGCGACATCTCAAAGCGCAGCTCCAGGTCGCTGTTGCCGGGTCGGCGAAAATCCACCTCGAGTTTGCGCGTCCACACATGAATGCCATCAAAAGCCATCAGGCAGGCCATGGGCGCAATGGGGTCGGCCAGCGCGGTCTGCCAGCCACCAAACATGGAGCCGCCGGAGTTGCGGCTGCGCCAGTTGAGGGGCAGCTTGAGACGCAACACGACGGGGTCGCGCCGATACTCGAGCACGCGAACCCCCATGGCGCGAAAGGGTGGGTAAAGAGCCAGTTTTTTCTCTGGCGAGAGGAATTGGATCTTGCCGATAAAGCGTGTCATGTTCATGGATTCGAAGCCTGTATAGCGATTAAAATAACGCCATGAGAATATTGCGCACCCCCGAAAACCGCTTTGCCAACCTGCGCGGCTATCCGTTTTTACCCCACTATGTAACGATCGACGGGCTGTTGAGGATGCACTATGTGGACGAGGGACAGAGCGACGACAGCGTGGTGCTGATGCTCCACGGTGAGCCGTCCTGGTCCTATCTCTACCGCCACATGATACCGGTTTGCGCCAAGGCAGGGCACCGGGTGATCGCGCCGGATCTGATCGGCTTCGGCAAATCCGACAAGGCGGCGGATATCGGCGACTACTCCTATCAGTTGCATGTCGACTGGATGCACAGCTTCCTCAACCAGCTGGATCTGCGCCACATCACCCTGGTCTGTCAGGACTGGGGATCGCTGATCGGCCTGCGCCTGGCCGCCGAACAGCCCGAGCGCTTTGACCGCATCGTGGTCGCCAACGGCATGCTGCCCACTGGTGACGAAAAGATCCCCGCCGCTTTCAAGCTGTGGCAAAACTTTGCCCGCTACACGCCCTGGCTGCCCATCGCCCGCATCGTCGAGCTGGGCAGCGCCCGGACCTTTGACGGAGAGATCCGCCGGGCCTACGACGCACCCTTTCCCAGCCCGGCCTACAAGGCCGGGACCCGGGCCTTTCCGGTACTGGTGCCCACCACCCCGGACAACCCAGCCAGTGAAGCCAATCGCCAGGCCTGGGAGGTGCTCAAGCGCTGGCGCAAGCCCCTTCTCACCGCTTTCAGCGACGGTGACCCAATTACCCGCGGCGGCGACCGATACCTGCAAAAGCGCATCCCCGGGGCACAGGGTCAGGCACACATTACCCTCCCCGGCGGACACTTTCTTCAGGAGGACAGTGGTCCCGCCCTGGCTCGCGCCATTAACCAGTTCATTCAGGACAACCCGGTATCCTCATGACAGAACACAACGACAGGCCCTACGACATCATCGTCCTCGGCGCCACCGGCTTTGCCGGCCAGCTCACCGCCGAGTATCTGGCCCGCCGCGCCGGCGAGGAAAACCTGCGCTGGGCCATCGCCGGCCGCAGCCTGAAAAAGCTCGACAACGCCAAGCGCCGACTGGGTAAACTCAGCGGCGAGGATCGCGCGCCCGGCATGATTCGCTGCGATGTACACGACGCCAAAAGCCTGCGCGAGATGGCCGGCCAGGGCCGGGTACTGATCACCACTGTGGGCCCCTACATCTACTACGGCGAGCCCGTGGTGCGCGCCTGCATTGAGACCGGCTGCGATTATGTCGACCTCACCGGCGAGCCCGAATTCGTCGACCGCCTCCGCCACAAGCACGCCGAGGCGGCCGAAGCCGCCGGAGTGCGCATCGTCAACAGCTGCGGCTTTGACTCCATCCCCCACGATCTCGGCGCCCTGTTTACCGTTCGCGAACTGGCCAGGCTGGTAGAAGGCGATATCCGCGGCGAGGCGGTAGTGTTGAAGGGTTTCGTCACCGCCGGCGGCACTTTCTCGGGGGGCACCTGGCACTCCGCCGTCCACGCCTTCAACCGCTGGCGCGACTACCAGAAAGACCGTCGCTACTGGCGGAGCCAATCTGCCGGCCGCCCGGCAACCAGCAACCGCCGCGTGGGCACGCTCAAGTCTCTGGTGCGCTTTCGCCGGGAGCTGGGTGCCTGGGCGATTCCCTTTCCCACCATCGACCCCCAGGTGGTCATCCGCTCTGCCCGCCAGCGGGACGAGTACGGCGCGCGCTTCGACTACGGCCACTATGTGCTGTCCAAGCGATTGCCGCGGGCCGTTGCCGGTATTTTGGCGGTGGGCGGCGTGGTCGCTCTCGCCCAGCTCAATTTCGGCCGCGACTGGCTGCTTAGGCTCAAGTCCCCCGGCGACGGCCCCTCGCGGGAACAGCGCGAACACGGCTGGTTTCGGGTGGTCTTTCAGGGCCGCTCCAGCCAGCGGCGCATCACCACCCAGGTCAGTGGCGGCGACCCCGGCTACGGCGAGACAGCCAAAATGCTGGCCGAGTCGGCCCTCTGCCTGGCCCGGGACGAATTGCCGAAAACCGCCGGCATTCTGACGCCCGCCGTGGCCATGGGTGAGGCCCTGATCGAGCGCCTGCAACGCGCCGGCATTCGCTTTGAAGTCATCGAGTAAATGACCCGGAGCAACTCGCGGCCGGTCACATCCAACCAGGACGGTCCCCACGAGGACCTCGCGGCGGTCGTCGACAAGCACCTGGCCAGCACTTTTCGGCGGCCGATCGCCGATCACAGCCTGAAACAGTTTGAAACGCTGCAAAACCGGCTCGAGGGCGATGACCGGCCACTGATATTTGACTCCGGCTGCGGGGTCGGCGAAAGCTCACTGATACTGGCCGAACGCCACCCCGAGCACCGCGTCGTGGGCATCGACCAGTCCGCCGCACGGCTGGAAAAAAATCCCTTCTACCGCGGCGAAAAGGTACTCGACAATTTAATTCTGCTGCGCGGTGACTGCGTCGATCTCTGGCGACTGGCCGCCGACGAGCAGTGGCAACTGGATCGCCACTGCCTGCTCTACCCTAACCCCTGGCCGAAAAAGCGCCATCTGGGCCGGCGCTGGCACGGACACCCCGTTTTTCCCCACCTGCTGGCACTGGGCGGCACACTGGAGGTGCGCAGCAATTGGCCCGTCTACATCGAGGAAATGGCACTGGCTCTCAAACGGGCCGGACAGAGAAAGGTTGAATCCGGCATACTCATCCCAGCACAGAGCGGGAGCCTGACGCCCTTCGAGCGAAAATACCACCGCTCCGGTCAAACGCTTTATCGATTGCAGTGCCCGCTCCGGGACAGCCCTCAGTTGCCTTCCGCCAACGCCTCGACAACCACTTCCTCACCACGGTAGAGCAACAGGGCGCCATGCTGGCTGATGGCGTAGGTCTGCACCGACTCCAGGGTGTCCAGAAAGCGCTGCTCCTGCTCCATCAGGGAATCCGGGCAGGCCATACGGGTCGTGCCCAGATCGACAAATGTCAGACTGCCTTCGGCAGCCTCGTAGCGTCCGTTCATGCGATTGCATGACGCCCGGCCGGCTATCCGCCCGTCGTTGGAAAAAAGCAGCGTCACCCGCGAGTTGGCATTGATGCCCTCGCCGCCAATTTGCTCGACCACCCATTTGTAATCGGCCAGCATGACGCTCGACTCCCGTTCGTCCCCCTTGAACTGGCAAGCGGTCAATAACAAGCCCACAGCGACCAGTACAAAAATGTGTTTTTGGTCCATTGCTCCCCCCGGTTTTTATAGCCCTGCCACTCCCGGCGGGAGCGACACTATGATTCTTTTAGCCCAGTTCTCCTCATTGGGCAAACAGCATGACGGCAACGCCCACCACCACACCGACCACAAACACCAGAAAGAAAGCCGCGTAGTCGTGGCGAACCCGGCTATCTCCCACAGCCACCTCCACCGGATTCTCCTCCTGCCACTCGTCAATCACACGCATTGCCCGATCGGCCTCGGCGTTCTCTACCAGCACCCTCACAATGTCCATGGCCGGCAGTTCCCCGACGCCCCCCTGCAGGTGCTCGCCCTCAATCTGCCCTTCGATACCGTAGCTGTGAAGCAGGTTGAGTACCATATGCGACTCCAGGGCACTCGACCCACTGTAGACAACGACCATGTTGGCCTCCCGTGTGTTTTACCCAATCAAGACTATCCCAGCAGCGAGCCTCAAACAAAAAAGGGGCGCACTCGGCGCCCCTCGCTGTGACTGACTTTAGCCTGTCCTAGCCCGCCTTGCCCTGGTTGGCCACAGCCTCCATCAGCTTGGCTACTTCCTCGGGATCGCCGAGGAACTCGCGGCGAATCGGCCGAAGGTCCTCGTCCAGCTCGTAGACAATCGGCACGCCGGTGGGGATATTGAGGCCGAGGATGGCTTCGGGCGTCATGTCGTCGAGGTACTTCACCAGGGCGCGCAGGCTGTTGCCGTGAGCCACCACCAGGGGCGTCTGGCCAGAGCGCAGGGCAGGCACGATGCGATCCTGCCAGTAGGGCAGGACGCGGTCGATGGTCAGGGCCAGGCTCTCGCTGCGCGGCAACAGGGCCTTGTCCAGATTGGCGTAGCGCGCGTCGTTTTCGGGCAGTCGTTCATCGCCATCCTCCAGCGGCGGCGGCGGCACATCGAAGCTGCGGCGCCAGATCTTGACCTGATCCTCGCCGTGCTGCTCCGCCGTCTCGGCCTTGTTGAGTCCCTGCAGGGCGCCGTAGTGGCGCTCGTTGAGGCGGTAGTGGCGCTCCACGGGCAGATGCATCAAATCCATTTCATCGAGGATGGTCCACATGGTGCGAATGGCGCGCTTGAGCACCGAAGTAAAGACGATATCGAACTCCAGACCCGCCTCGCGCAACTGCTGCCCGGCGCGCTTGGCCTCGGCGCGGCCCTGGTCAGTCAAGTCGACATCTTTCCAGCCGGTGAAGCGGTTATCCAGATTCCAGGTACTTTGCCCGTGGCGGACGAGGACGAGTTTATAGCTCACAACAGATCCCGTATTGGTTTGAATGAAGCGCAATTATACCAGCTTGACCAGCCCGTTGGGCGGCTTCAGAGCTTCGCTGCCCGGAAGCATTCTTAAATTTAGCCACAGAGGTCACAGAGAACACAGAGTGGTCGAGGTGGGCGCCGTCATTTGCGCCGTATGCGGTCCGCGACGACACAGGAAACCTCTGTGAACTCTGTGACCTCTGTGGCTATCCCCTAACCGGTCTCTTTTTTGGAGATGCGGGCGGAGAAGCGGTCGAAGCCTCGGTGGCTGAGCAGGCGCTTGGCGGTGATAAAGATGTAGGCCATCCGGGTGACATAGTAGCGCGGCGCCGGTCGCTCACTCTCAAGCGCATGGATCAGCTTGTCCACCACTGTTTCCGGCCCCAGCGTCATCGGGATTCGCCCCTTCATCGCCAGGGCGTTTTGCATCTTGCGGTAGACCTCGGCGTAGGGACTCTGCGCCATGACGGGCTCTATATAGCGCTCGAAGTAAAGTTGTTTGTTCTGGCGAACGCGGCTGACAATGGGGCCGGGCTCGATCAGACTGATACGAATGCCGGTATCAAAGTTGTCATGCTCCTGGCGAAGGGCGTCACTAAAGGCCTCCAGCGCGTACTTGCTCGAGCTGTAGGCGGCGCGAAAGGGCATGGAGGTCATGCCAAAGACGCTGCTGTTCTGAATAATGCGCCCATAGCCCTGGGGCCGCATAAAGCGACGCAAAACCCGGTTGCCGATTTCCACCGGGGCAAAGAAGTTGGTGGCAAACTGGGCTTCAAGCGCCTCGGGAGAGAGATCCTCGCAAGCGCCTACCTGGGAGTAGCCGGCATTGTTGAAAAGGGCGTACAGGGTACCATTGTCACGCTCGATGTAATCGAGCACCTGATCCACCTGTTCGTAGTCGGTCACTTCCAGTTCCAGGGCAGTGACACCCAGCTGCCTCAACCGCTCCAAATCCTCGGGTTTGCGTGCTGTGGCGTACACCTTGTAACCGCGCTGGTGCAACATCTCTGCACTGCAATAGCCAATGCCCGAGGAGCACCCCGTAATCAAAATGGATTTTCTATCAACGCTCATAACGACCCCTTTGTTTGAACGCAATAAACTACCACGATCCTTACTCAAACGCAGGGCGGGCGGCTTTGCCACTTCAGCACATGGTGGTTCGGAAACCTTGTTTTTAGCCACGGAGGACACAGAGAGCACAGAGGTTTCCTTGTTGTTAACGAAGTAGAGCGACAAAAGAATAGCGTGCCTCAATTCGTTCACTATGGCGGGAGTCGGCACCGGTCCAACGCCCCTCTGTGCTCTCTGTGAACTCTGTGGCTAATTCATCACCATTCAATCCCGGGCACCGTGTGGTCAGTGGGTTTCAGGCGCGCTAGAATCGCTGCCTTGTTCAATCCGGGGTTTTGGCCATGTTTCGAGTGATTTCTGTCAATGTGAATGGCATTCGCGCCGCGGCGCGAAAGGGTTTCTTTAACTGGATGCAGGCGCAAAACGCGGATGTGGTCTGCATTCAGGAGACCAAGGCCCAGGCCCACCAACTCGACGACGCCATTTTTCATCCCGATGGCTATCATCGCTACCTGTTTGACGCCGAGAAGAAGGGCTACAGCGGCGTGGCCCTGTATTGCCGGGAGAAGCCCGACGAGGTCATCCGCGGCTTCGGCTTTGACGATGTGGATCGCGAGGGGCGCTACATCGAGGCCCGCTTTGGTGATCTGAGCGTCGCCTCCATCTATGTGCACTCGGGCTCCTCCGGTGAGGAACGCCAGCAGGAAAAATTTCGCTTTATGGACTTCTACCTGCCCCGGCTCAAGGCCATGGGCGAGGACGGTCGACGCTACATTCTCTGCGGCGACTGGAACATTGCCCACACCAAAGCCGATATCAAAAACTGGCGCAGCAACCAGAAAAACTCCGGCTTCCTGCCCGAGGAGCGGGCCTGGTTGGACGAACTCTTTCACCAACACCAGTGGATCGATGCCTTTCGCGAACTCGATCAGCCCGAACACAGCTACACCTGGTGGAGCAATCGCGGCCAGGCCTGGGCCAACAACACCGGCTGGCGCATCGATTACCACATTCTCAGTCCCAACCTGAAGGACACCGTCCTGGCCACAGAGGTTTACCAGGAAGAGCGTTTTTCCGACCACGCCCCCCTGACCATCGACTACAAATTGTAGCGGCGATACTTCAAAGCTATTGCCTTCATTCAATCATTCATTTTTATATCCCGCGAACCTGGCTTATATTGAGTCAACCGTATCGCGACAAAGGAGATACAAATGATTGAACACAATGCCGAAGTTTGTCAGGAACTCAAAAAACTGCTGGCTGAAAGCTATACGCTTTATCTCAAAACGCACAATTTTCACTGGAATGTGACCGGACCCATGTTCCACAGCCTGCACTTGCTGTTTGAACAACAGTACACCGAGCTGGCCACGGCGGTGGACGATATCGCCGAGCGCGTGCGAGCCATGGGCAGCAAGGCGCCCGGCAGCTACAAGGCCTTTGCCGAACTCTCCAGCGTTCAGGACGCCGAGGGCGACCCCAGTGCCTCCCAGATGATTGAGGAGCTGACCAAAGACCACCGCACAGTAGCCGAGCGCGCCAATAAGGTCATGAAACTGGCCGGCGAGCACGAAGACGAAGGCACTGCGGCCCTGGCCAGCGCCCGCATCGAAATCCACGAGAAAAGCGCCTGGATGCTTTCCGCCCACCTCGGCGAATAAACCCGCCAGCACAACCCGGAACACAAAAGACGGTGGGACATCCCGCCGTTTTTTGTGGGCAACCTGGACGCTTCTTTAGTAATAGCCACAGAGGACACAGAGCGCACAGAGCGCACAGAGAACTGTGAGTTTTATGTCCTCGTAAGAGACAACGCAGCTAAAACAGGCAGATAGCTTCACTGCGTTCGCAATTGTATGTGTTCAGTAATTCGTTGATAAAAATACTAATGAGCTTTTATCGACGAGGATTCACTGGATGCGCATTAACAGCCAAGACACCACGCTGAAGAA
>JBNJGD010000016.1:0-36975 GCA_051747425.1 Pseudomonadota bacterium | reverse complement strand
CCCAGGCGAGGGGATTGAAGCCCATAAACAGCAGGCCGCGACCGCCGACTTCCGTCAGGCGCTGCAGACGCAGAATCTTGCGGATGTAGCGAGCGTCGTACTCGCCGACCTGGGCCATGGCCTCGTCGCGGATCTCGTCGAGATCGCGGGCCAGGGATTCCAGTTGTTTTTCAGTCAGTTGCTTAACCATGTGACAACTCCTTGCGTAGCTATCTACGCTTCGATTTCCACTTCCCCAACGGGGACGGAAATGCACAATTGAATGTCTTCGGGACCGCTGTCGGACAGCGTTCCGGTTCGGGTATTGAGGACGACGCCGCTGGCCTTGCGGCACTTGCACTGGTGGCAAACGCCGATGCGGCAGCCCGCCTGCGGGCGGGCACCGGTACTCTCGGCCTCGTCGAGCAGGCTGCGCGTACCGTCGGCATCGACCTCGGCGCCGCTCACGCGGAGTACAACGCGCCCGCCAGTGGCGGCGCTGTCGTAGTCGATCGGCGCGGGACCGAAGTGCTCGTAGTGCACCTGCGAATCGGCCACACCGAGATCGGAAAACAGGTCCCGTGCGCCCTGGATCAGGCCATTGGGGCCGCACAGGTAAATCTCGCGGCGGGCGAAATCGGGGCAGTGCTGCTCCAGCTGGGCTGCGTTGAGGCGGCCATCACTGTCGCTGGCGACAAACACCAGGCGAAGGTTGGGGCAGCGCTCGGCGGCCTGGCGGAATTCTTCCTCAAACAAGTGCTGCCCGGCGCTGCTGGCGTAGTAGAGCAGGGTAATGTCGGACTCGTCGCCGCGACTCGCAGCCTCCTGAAGCATGCTGCGGAAGGGCGTGATGCCGCTGCCACCGGCCACCATCAAATGGCGACTGGCGCTGGCCACCCGGGTAAACTCGCCCTGGGCCTTCGACAAACCGACGCTCTGGCCAAGTTGCAGGGCGCGCGGCAACCAGGGCGTGATCTTGCCCTCGGACTGGACGCGGATGCTCAGCTCAATGGTGCCCTCGCGGCGCCATTGGTCCGGGCTGGAGGAAATACTGAAGCAGCGCGTCATACGCGCTCCGTTGTACTCGACACCCAGCTCAATGAACTGGCCGGCCTCAAAGCCACCCCACATTTTGTTGGGCCGCAAGACCACGGTGTATACTTGGTCGCTCTCCCAGCGCAGTCCGACCACTTCGGCGCGCTGGTGGGCAAAGCCACCCAGGGGGCTATAGGGTTCGAACAAAGGCTCGAAGTAGTGTGTCAACGAACCGCTGTTCACCAGCGCCATCGAAAACTGGCGATAGGCGCGCTGGAGCAGGTTTTGTTTGGTTTGGGAAGCGTTCATCGCGTCCTCCTCGTTCAACTTGTGTACAATTGTGCACTAGTTGCTCGGTAAATGACAACGCGGACCTTGGCGCATTTGCACAAAGATATTCGGCATATTTGTTTTATTTCAAGGACTTACAGTTGATTTTTTTGTCGTCAAAATCGGTATACAAGCGTATTATTTTACTTTTTTTGGGCAATATCCGCCGTTCTGGAACCTTTCAGTAACGGGGAAACAGGTGGCGCAGGAGCTCATTTAATCAAAAGCTGTGCACAGATGATCACCGGGAGATCGCAACATGAGTGAACAGGTCAACCGCAAGTTGCGGACGCGCAAGGCGCTGCTGGACAGCGCCCTGGAGTGGGTCTCCGAGGGGCGCCACTTTTCCAGCCTGAGCATCCGCGAGGTGGCCAAGAAGGCCGGGGTTTCACCCAATGCCTTTTACCGCCACTTCAAAGACCTCGACGAACTGGCCCTGGCCCTGGTGGACGAACTCGGCCTGATGTTGCGCCAACTCATGCGCCAGGCCCGACTGCGCGGCCTCGCCGCCGACCGCATGATTAACGACTCGGTAGACTTCTTCATCGAACAGGTTCAGGCCAACCCCAACCTGTTCCGCTTTATGGCCCAGTGCATGACGGGCGGCTCCCGGGGCACCCGCGCCGCCATTAGCCACGAACTCGACTATTTTGCCAAGGAGCTGGTGGCCGACCTCAACCGACTGCGGGTACTGACCCACATCGACGCCGAGGACCTGGACATGATTGGTGACCTGGTGGTCAACACCGTGGCTATGACCATTACCGAGCTTCTGGACATGCCCGCTGGCAGTGAAAACCTGATAAGAGCGATTCGTGAGAAAACGGTCAAGCAGGTGAGATTGATCTTTATTGGCGCTGGTAGCTGGCAGTCGGCCTCCCAACGCAAGAAAAAGACCAAGGAAAAGCCGGAAAAGGCAAAGAGCAGAAAAGAAACCGGCAAAAGCAAAAAGAGGCCGGGCAAAGAGAGTTAATCTTCTACCGGATCGATAGGGGGTTGCCCCGAGCGTTGACGAAGCCAGTTGATGGCCCGCTCGACCCGGGGCCTTCTCGCCAGAGAGCGCTCCAGGGCGTATTTGCCCGGAAAGTCGATCAACACAATGCCGGCGATCATGGTCAGCAACCCCTGCCCCGGCACGACCAGCATGACGATCCCCAACACCAGCAAACCCAGCCCGAAGACATTGCGCAGGAAGCGCCTGAGCCACTGCCCGGGCGTCATGCCGCCCCAGCGGTGGCGATCCATATTATTGAAGTAATCCACCGGCAAACGGGCAAAAAACCAGGGCAGTATCAGCAAGCTGACCAGTGACAGCGCCACACCGGCTACCCCGACGGCGGTGGTCATACCCGGGTTGGCTTCCAGCCACTGAGTGGCCATTTCCCAGTAGTCCGTGATCACGCGGCGCACTCAAAGAACAGCCGCTGGCTGTTGGCGTAGGCGGTGCGCAAGACGGTTTCCACCGACTCGCCCTTCACCTCGGCCACCTTGGCGGCGATAAAAGGCAGGTACTGCGGTGCGTTCTCCCGGCCCCGGTAGGGATCGGGGGTCAAGAACGGCGAGTCAGTCTCCAGCAAAAGCTGATCCATGGGTGTGGCAGCCACCACCTCGCGGACATTGTCGGCCTTGTTGAAGGTGCAGATACCGTTGAAGCCCAGATTAAAGCCTTCGCCCAGGCAGTACTCGGCCAGCGCCAGACCCGAGGTAAAGCTGTGAATCACGCCGCGGCGCTTCATCGCCGGCAGGGCATTTCTCAGGATCGACTCGGTATCGGCATCGGCCTCGCGGGTGTGGATCACCACCGGCAAATCGTGCTCGGCGGCCAGTTCCAGCTGGCGCTCGAATACCCGGCGCTGCTGCTCGCGGTCGCTGTGATCGTAGAAGTAATCGAGGCCAATCTCGCCAACGGCGACCATTTTGTCCTCGCCCAGACCCTCGACAATGCGGGCCTCGACGGTTTCATTGTAATGGTCGGCCTCGTGGGGATGGATGCCCTGGGTGCCGTACACCCGCTCGTCGCGGCGGGTCAGCTCACGCACGGTATCGAGGTTGTCCGGGTCCACGGCAATGGTGACAAAGCGCTCGACGCCCACCGCTGCAGCCTGGGCCAGGGTCTCCTCAAAAGACTGGTTCTTGAGGTAGTCGAGGTGGCAATGCGTCTCGATGATCGGCAAACCGTACTCGGGAATGGGGGGGCGCTTTTTCTTGCTCATGGAACTCCTCCAACTGGAAGCGGCAGTGTAGCGCAGCTGCCGCCGACGCGGCCACACTGTGACGGTCTTAGCCACAGAGGACACAGAGGGCACAGAGATTTAAAGAGCTAAAGATGGGCGGGGCTAAGCCGCTGCCGCCGAGCCTGTGCCGGGGACCATCGGCACTTCCACCCTACAACCTCTGTGCCCTCTGTAATCTCTGTGGCTAATCAACCCAATGGACAAATAGTCCTTGTGGCGGGGCGTCGGCGGGGATAATCTTGGCGTCCCCGCCGAGGATACGCCCTTGAATACCTCCCTTGCGGTCGCCCCGGGCGACCAGACCTTTGACGCCATTGTCGACGCCCTGTGCGCCGGTCGACACGCCGTGATCGACGGTTTTTTGCCCGACGATCTGTGCGACCGACTGCGCCGGGAAGTGGAGCAACTGGATAACACCGCCATGCCGGTGGCCGGTGTCGGGCGCGGTGACAACCACTTGCAGGCAAACAGTGTTCGCAACGATCAGATTCGCTGGCTGCGGGGTAATTCCCCGGCCCAGTGCCAGTATCTGGCGATCATGGAGGGCTTGCGCACGGCCATCAATCGGGCGCTGTTTATGGGGCTGTTTGAATACGAAGCCCACTTCGCCCTGTACCCACCCGGTGCCAGCTACCAAAAACATGTAGACGCTTTCAAGGGTCGCCGCAACCGCGTAGTGACCACGGTGTGCTACCTCAACCGGGAATGGTCAGAGGCCGATGCCGGCGAGTTGTTGATCTATTCACCCGAGCGGGCCGAAATGTCCATTGACCGGGTCGCCCCCCTCGGCGGCCGACTGGTGGTTTTTGCCAGCGAGGACTTCCCCCACGAAGTTCTGCCGGCCCACCGCCACCGCTACAGCATTGCCGGCTGGTTCCGCCTCAACACCAGCTCGGGGCAGCGAGTCGATCCGCTGGGCTGAGAACCGGCGGATTCAGGGCCTGTTAACAGGTCCTAGGCGTTCAGCGTCCGCTCGGCTTCGGTGAGCGAGCGGTACTCGCCGGGCTCCATATCGTCATCGAGAACAATCGGGCCAACCGCCTCGCGGTGAAGGGCCACCACCTCGTTGTCCACCGAGGCAAACATGCGTTTGACCTGGTGGAACTTGCCCTCGGTGATGGTCAGCCGGGCCTCGCAATCGCCGAGTATTTCCAGCTCGGCAGGGGCCGTGGTGTGGTCTTCGGTTTTCAGGTAAACCCCGCGCTGAAAGTGCTCGGCGGTCTCGGCCGCTATCGGCTGCGCCGTGGTCACCCGGTACACCTTGGGCACCTTGTGCCGCGGCGAGCGGATGCGCTGGGACCACTGGCCGTCGTCGGTAATCAACAACAGGCCCGTAGTGTCCAGGTCCAGACGACCGACGATCTGCAACTCGTCGTGGAAGGGCTCCTCAATCAGGTCCAGGGCTCCCAGGTGCTCCTCATTGGTGTGGCCACTGATGCAGCCCTCGGGCTTGTAGAGCTTGAAGTAGCGCGGCTGTCGCGACTCGACGACGACGCCCTGAACCCGCACTTCGTCGCCCTCGGCCAGATGCACGCCGGGTTTGGCCGGCAGCTCCCCGTTGACCGTTACCTCGCCGTCCTTGACCAGATACTTGATCTCCTTGCGCGTCAGCTCGGTGTTGTTGCCGATGTAGCGGTCCAGTCTCAGGGCCATCAGTCCGATCTCCTCGCCAACCACTCGGCGGCCACCGCCCAGACATCGTGCTGGGCCTTGTTGCCCATCACCACGCCGGCGTGGCCACCGGGGGCAATGACAAACTGTTTGTCCTCGGAGGCCACCAGCTCCAAGCCGCGCTGGGCCGCCTCGGGGGTCACCAGGGCGTCGCTGCTGCCGGCAAAGGCCAGCACCGGGCAGCGAATGTGCTCAAAGCGCGAGACGGTATCGCCAATCTTGATTTCGCCCCGGGAGAGGTCGTTATTGATGCCGTACTTGATCACGAAGTCCTGGATGATACCGCCGGGATAGTCGAGCATGTTGTTGAGAAAGTCCGAGGTGGTGGTGTGGGACTCGACAAACTCCCGGTCCCACAGGTTGACCAGCAAATCCCAGTAGGTGGTCACACTGCCCACCGGGTTGGTCAGTTTGAAGGCCAGGGCGTTAAACCAGCCTGGCACCTGCAGGCGCTCGGGGTTAACCTTGTTGAGGCGGAAGCGGGTGTACTTGCGAATCATGTGGGCCGGAGCCACCAGACCGCGAATCACCCGCCCGCCGACACCGCCCTGCTGGCTGTCCACGGGGCTGGCGATGGTCACAATATTGCGAATGCGTTCGTCGTGGGCCAGACCGGCGTACATCAGGCAGAACAAACCGCCCATGCACCAGCCCATCAGGCTCAGTTCCTCTTCGTCGCTGTGGCGGCGCACGGCGCCGAGCGCTTCCCCCATCATCTCACTGGCGTAGTCCTTAATGCCCAGGTGGGTGTGCTCGCGCCCGGGCTCGCCCCAGTCGATCATGTAAACCCGGTAACCACGGGCCAGAAAATAGCGCACCAGGCTGCGCTGGGGCAGCAAGTCAAAGATCAGCGGACTGGCCGCCAGCGGCGGCACAATCACCAGCGGTGTGGCGTGAGTGCGGCGCTCGACCTCCAGGGCGCCGCCGTCCTCCAGCTCCACTGCGTCCTCAGCCAGCGGCGCATAGGCCCGCACGCTCATCAGCCCGTCGCTGTGGATGACCTCGAAGGGCGTCTGCGCCGATTTGATCAACTGCTCGCTGCGAAACAGGCGGTCGTAGGCATTGTTGGCAGTCTGCACCAGGCGCTGGTTGGTGGCCAGAGTCTGGGTCTTCAGGCGTTTTCCAAGGGACTTCAACATGGCGCCATTGTACCTTGGCTGGCTTGTTTGCCACAGAGCCACGAAGAGCACAGAGCATTTTGCTCGTCATTCCGGAAAGCGCATAGCACTTATCCGGAATCTGTCATTGCGAGCGAAGCGAAGCAATCTGCCGAACGGTTTCTGCAGATCGCCGCGTCGCTACGCTCCTCGCGATGACATGGAAACCTCCGTGCTCTTCGTGACTCTGTGGCTAACCTGCCCGATTCACCAGTTTTTCCACGACGCGGGCGGCGGCGGCAAAGCCGAAGCTGGCGGTGACCATGGTGGAGGCGCCAAAGCCGCCGGCGCAGTCCAGGCGCACGCCCTCCTCCATGGCGCTTTTGCTCCGGCACACGCTGCCGTCGGGCTGGGGGTAGCGCATTTGCTCCTTGGAGTGAACGCAGGGCACCGAGAAGTGGCGCTTGGGGTTGCTGGAAAAACCGTGGTGGCGGCGCAGAATGCCGCGCACCTTGGCGGCCAGCGGGTCGTGGGTGGTGCGGTTGAGGTCGGTGATGGTGATTTGCGTCGGGTCGATCTGGCCACCGGCGGCGCCGGTGGTGACGATGCCGATTTTCAGATACTTGCACCACGAAATCAGTCGCGCCTTGTGACCCGCGCTGTCGATGGCGTCAATGACAAAGTCCATCTCCCGGTGAATCATCTCACGCACCGTCTTGTCGGTGAGAAAGCGGTGCTCCTCGTGCACGACGCAGGCCGGATTAATGACCCTGATGCGCTCGGCCATGACGCCGACCTTGGGCTGGCCGATGGTGTCGGTGAGGGCGTGGATCTGGCGATTGGTGTTGGTCAGGCAGACATCGTCGAGATCCACCAGGGTGATCGTGCCCACGCCGCTGCGGGCCAGGGCCTCCGCCGCCCAGGAACCGACGCCGCCAATGCCCACCACGGCCACATGGGCGCGCGCCAGCACCTCGGCGCCGCGCTCGCCATAGAGCCGTGCAATGCCGCCGAAACGGTCGCGATCATAGTCGGGCAGAGAATCAGACATGGCCAGGATTATACCGGCTTTAGGAGGTTGCCACAGGGCACCGCGGAGTGATGGGTAATGCCACAAAAACGGCGGCACTGTTCAAATCTTTTTTAGAGGTGCCCGATCACCAATGGAACCAACAGCGACCCGGCTGCGAGAAGAGCCAGAAGGGCGAAGCCACGCTGGACCTTTACCGGATCGATGCGGGTCGCAAAGTGGGCGCCCAGCAATACGCCGAGGACGATGCCGCCGAGCACCGGCGCGGTTTGCGCTGGCGGCAGCGCCAGCAAACGCTCAATGGAAAACAGGGCACCGGACACCGCCGCCGCGGCAATCACCAACAGCGAAGTCGCTACCACCTGCTGCAAGCGGGCGGGCGTCAGGCGCAACAACACCGGGGTGATCAGAAAGCCGCCACCGACCCCCAGCAGACCTGAGAGAAAGCCGGTGACGCTGCCGGTGACACCCAGTGCCCCCATGCAGCGCGGCTGCAACTGCACCCGGGTGGGCGAGGTCATGACACAGAGACTGTCGCTGTCCCGCTCGCGATCCCCACGATCGGCCCGCAGCCACATCCGCCGGGCGATAAACAGGGTAACAGCGGCGAACAAAACGGTGATCAGCCACTCCGGCGACAGCTCGCTGACCACCCGACCCACGGGAGCGAAGAGCATACCCAGCACGGCAAAGCCGATGGCGGGCGCCCAGATGATGTCCCGACGACGGCGCATGGCGCCGACAAAGGCGCCCAGGGCGACGGCCGCCAGACTCAGGGCAATCGCCGACTGGGTGTCCATGGCCAGAACCAGGGTGAACAGCGGCAGGGCAAAGATCGCCCCGCCGGCCCCGGTCAGGCCAAGCACCCAACCGAGCATCAGGCCAATTAGCGCGGCAGCGGCCAGCACGGTGTGCTACCGGTTCCAGGGCATTTTGGAGAGAATCATCCCCATGGCGCAGGTATCGGTGATCCCGGCAAAGGCCAGACCGGCACCGACGACAGCGGAGAGCCCGTAAAAGCCCGGCGCCACCAGATGGCCCAGCACCGTGCCCAGAACCACCAGTGAGCCAGCGGCAATGCGAACCTGGCGCTCGATTGAAATGATTTTTCTGCCCGTGCTGTTGGCCGGCGCACCGGCGGCGATGCTGTCGGGGGTACCGCCATCGACCACATAGAGTTTGGCATTGGTGTGTTGCACCAGTGACTCGGCGGCTTTGGCCGCACGGCCACCCTTTTGACAAATCAGGTAGATCGAATCGTGGTCACCGTCGATGTAGGTTTGGCAAAACTCATCCGGCTTGATTTGATCCAGGGGCACATTGATCGCACCCTCGACATGCTCGCCCGCATACTCGGCGGGGCTGCGCACATCGATCAGCTTCATGCCCTTCTTGTACTGGCTGGCAAACTCGTGCGCCTTGAGAATCTCGTGTTTGTTGTCGCTCATGATCTGGCCTCCTGCGGCATTCAATCTTTCCACCATGATAGGACTTTATCTTAAATTAGCAATAGCTAATTTAGATAAATATGATATAAAGAAAGAAAGGATGAGACCGGAGCAATCAGCTTGAATATCGATGAAATGAAAAACAACGCCGACGGCGCGGCGCAGTTGCTCAAGCAACTGTCCAATCCCCACCGTCTGTGGATTCTGTGCCTGCTGCTCGACGGCGAACTGAGTGTGGGCGAGATTCTGGAGCGCGTCGAGTTAAGTCAATCGGCCCTGTCACAGCACCTTGCCAAACTGCGCGAGGACGGACTGGTAACCACCCGACGCGAGGGCAACAGCATTTACTATGCCCTGCAAAGTGTCGAGGTACGCACCCTGCTCGACACCCTCCACGGTCTCTATTGCCGCTAGGTGGGCGGCTTCGCCGCATTGGCTTTCGCTGTTTTTAGCCACAGAGGGCACAGAGAACACAGAGTTTTCCCGGTCATCGCGAGCCGCGTAGCGGCGCGGCGATCTGCAAGAACGGGCAGATCGCTTCACTTCGTTCGCAATGACAGCTTGTAGAAGGTCCACCCCCAAGCTTACAGGGTCACTGCTTCTGCGGTGCTACCGGTTTACAGAGATTCCGGATAAGCGCTACACGCTTTCCGGAATGACACCTCAAAAAACTCTGTGCTCTATGTGAACTCTGTGGCTAATTTCCCCCAAGTTCCGATCAATCCTTTTTGCGCCTGGCCCTGGGGTGAGCATTTTCGTAGGTTTGCGCCAGGTGCTGGAAATCCAGGTGGGTGTAGATCTGGGTGGTGCCGATGTTGGCGTGACCCAGCAGTTCCTGGACGGCCCGCAGGTCACCGGAGGATTCGAGCACATGGGTGGCAAAGGAGTGGCGCAGCATGTGGGGGTGCAGGTGGCGATCGAGACCGCGGCGTTTGGCGTATTCGGCCACCCGCTGCTGGATGCCGCGGGCACTCAGGCGACCGCCGCGCTGGTTGAGAAACAGGGCGTCGCCACTGTTGGTATTCTGCCACTCGGCGCGCACCGCCAGCCAGGCATCGAGGGCCTCCCGCGCCTTGTTGCCCAGCATCACCCGCCGGGACTTGCTGCCTTTGCCAACCACTTCCAGCTCCCGTTCGTGGCGCCGCAAATCGGCACAGTCGAGACTGGCCAGCTCGGCCAGACGCAGGCCGGTGGAGTAGAACAGTTCCAGTATGGCTCGCTCGCGGATGTCCGCCGGATCCTGCGAGCCGCCCTCGAGCAGGCTGTGCAGGCGGTCGGCGTCGAGGGCCTTGGGCAGTTTCTTCTCACCCCTCGGTGCGCTCACACCCCGGGCCGGATTGGCCTCCATCCGGCCCTCGCGAATCAGATAATCAAAAAAGCCCCGGGCACTGGAGAGTCGCCGGGCGACGCTTTTGGGCGCCAGGCCATCGCGGTGGGCGCCGGCGGCAAAACCGCGCAGATCGTGAATGGAAACCCTAGACCAGTCCACGGGCACGGGGCCGATGTAGTCACTCAGGGCCAGCAGGTCGCGGCGATAGTTGCTCACCGTATGGGGCGAGTAGCGGCGCTCGGCGGCGAGGTAGTCGAGATAGCGCTGAACCCGGGGGTCGACAACAACTGATGAATCGCTAGATGGCATGGCCACTCCGCTCTGCATGACACTTCATCCTCCCCCAGGCGCGGTAACCCTGCAAGCCTTTGATTAGCCACAGAGCACCCAAACTGCGGGCACAAGCCGGGAAGAGCACGGAGTTTTTTCAGGGCGTAGGGCGGATGTGCCGAAGGCACCTCCGCCACAGGTGCATGATCGGCGGAAGCGGCTGCGCCGCGTCCGCCCTACGCACTCATCACACGGTAGGAGGCCCGCCCCCGGGCCGACCCTGTCGCGGCGAGGGCGCCGCTCCTACTGTAAAACTCTGTGTTCTCTGTGCCCTCTGTGGCTATCCCCCGATTGCTTACAAGTGGCGGGCGAGGGAGCTGGAGACGAGGGCGCCGAGTTGGGAGAGGAAGAACACGCCCATCACCGGCTGAAAGCGCTCGGCGTCGGCGCTGCCGAGGGCGAGCACGCCCAGGTCGGTCGCGTGGCGCAGGGGCACGGCGGCGGCGGAGCGTATCTGCGCCCGGTCTTCGCCAAACAGGATTTCCTCCTGCTGCTCACTGAGCTCGCCGCACAGCGGCTGGCCGTCCTGGCACATTGAACCAAAGTGGGCCACTCGCTGGTCTTCGCCAATCCTGGCCTCGTCGGTGACGCCCTGGTAAAAATGCAGCTGCACCACTTCCAGACCAAACTGGCTGCGCAGCACCTCGCGGGTGGCGCTGATCACATCGGAGAGCGACTCGGCCTCCACCAACTCCCGCGCCAGAATGTGCAGGTGATCGGTGACGCGCTGGTTGTCCCGGGCGATGGACACCAGCTCCATCAGCTTGTCCTCGAGGCCGCGATTCTGCCGGCGAAGCAGATCCACCTGGCGCTCCACCAGGGAAATGGCGTCGCCACTTGGGTGGGGCACCTTGATCAGGGCCAGCAAGTCGAGGTGGCGGTCAAAAAAATCCGGGTGGTCCTTGAGGTAGTCGACGACGGCTTTTTCGCCGTTTTCACTGCTTTTGTCTTGGCTCATAGTCTCGCTGTTCTCGTTGTCGGTTCAGGCCGCAGGCAGGTCGATGCGACCGTCGAATACGGTGACGGCATCGCCGGTCATGGTCAAGCTGTGGCCGGCGCCCGGCCAGTCAATATCGAGATCCCCGCCAGCCAGGTGGACGCGCACTGCATTATCGAGCCGCCCCTGGTGAATTCCCACGGCCGCAGCGGCGCAGGCGCCAGTGCCGCAGGCCATGGTCTCGCCCGCGCCGCGCTCGTAGACCCGCAGGCGTATCTCACCGCGGCTGCAGGCCTCGGCAAAACCGGCATTGACCCGCTGAGGAAAGCGCGAGTGCCCCTCGATGGCCGGTCCCAGGGTAGCCACCGGGGCGCTGTCGACATCGTCGACCCACAGCACGGCGTGGGGATTGCCCATGGACACCGCGCCGACACTCAGGTGGTGGCCGTCGGCCTCAATGGCGTAGTCGGGGGCCGGGGCTTCGGCCTCGAAGGGCAGGTCGGCGGGGTCGAAGCGCGGCTCGCCCATATCGACGCGAACCCGACCGTCGTCGAGCAGCTCGATCTGCAGCGGCCCGCCCAGCGTCTCGACCCTCAGCTGGCGAGTGTCAGCGGGCGCCAGACCGCTGTCGACGACAAAGCGACCAAAGCAACGGGCACCATTGCCGCACTGCTCCACTTCGCCGCCGTCGGCGTTGAAAATGCGGTAGCGGAAGTCGAACCGTTCCGGGTCACTGGGGCGCTCGACCAACAGCAGCTGGTCGCAGCCGATGCCCCGGTGGCGATCCGCCAGCCAGCGCACCTGCTGCGCAGTCGGTTCGACAACCTGGCGGACGGCATCAATCAATACGAAGTCGTTGCCCAGGCCGTGCATTTTGCGAAATTCGACGGTCATTTCTTCCACCTGTCTCCGGTGAGCCGCTCGGCGGCCTCGCGGTAGCGGGCGGCAGTGCCCTCGAGCACCTCTTCCGGCAGCTCGGGACCCGGCGCGCGCTTGTCCCAGTCCAGAGTTTCCAGATAGTCGCGCACATACTGCTTGTCAAAACTCGGCGGACTGATGCCGACGCGGTATTCGTCGGCAGGCCAGAAGCGCGAGGAATCCGGGGTCAGGGCCTCGTCGATAAGAACGATGCGGCCGTCGCCATCGAGGCCGAACTCAAACTTGGTGTCGGCGATGATAATGCCGCGCTCGCGAGCGAAGTCGGCGGCCTCGCGATACAGGCGCACGCTGATATCGCGAATCGCCTCGGCGCGCGCGCGGCCGACGATCTCCGCAGCGCGCTGAAAACTGATGTTTTCGTCGTGATCGCCCACCTCGGCCTTGGTCGCCGGTGTGAAAATGACTTCGGGCAAGGCCTCGGCCAGTTGCAGCCCCGGCGGCAAGTCAATCCCGCAAACCGCACCGTTGGCCTGGTAGTCCTTCCAGCCAGAGCCGATCAGATACCCGCGAACCACCGCCTCGATCGGCAGGGCGTCGAGCTTTTTTACCAGCATGCCGCGGCCGTCGAGCTGATCGATTTCGGCGGCGGTCAAATACTCGTCAAGCGACTTGTCGGCCAGGTGATTGGGCACGATGTGCCCGGTGCGCTCAAACCAGAAGCGGGCCACTTCGGTCAGCGTGCGGCCCTTGCCCGGCACCGGCTGGGGCAGAATCACATCGAAGGCCGAAATGCGGTCGCTGGTCACGATCAGCAGATGGTCGTCGTCGGCCTGGTAAATGTCGCGCACCTTGCCGCGGGCAATCAGGGGCAAACTGGTCAGCCGACTTTCGTAGAGAGCGTCACTCATGCTTTATCGGGCTCTTTGCTGGGGCTAAAAGGAGCCAATTATAGTACGCTAAAGTGGCCCCGCCCACGAGCGGGAGAAAACGGGAGAATCGCCAGCACCGATGTCGTCCACACTCGCCTCACTCGAACACCGGCTGCGCCGCCGGCGCGCCAGCACCCGTATGCTGCGGCGCTTTATGGTGCGCGCTTCGGTGGCCTCCATTGTCCGCGACTACCAGGGTGAGCTGGAACTGTTGTTGATCAAGCGGGCCGAGCAACTGGGCGACCGCTGGTCGGGACACATGGCCTTTCCCGGTGGTCGCGTCGAGACAAAGGATCCCAATGTTCGCACTACGGCCATCCGCGAGACCCGCGAGGAAATTGGCCTGAGACTCAGCCAGCGAGACTACATAGGCCGACTCTCCGATGTCACCACCCTGGCCCACGGCACCCGCCGGCCCATGGTCGTCTCGCCCTATGTATTCCGCAGCCACGGCGAACCCGACCTAGAGTTCAACCACGAGGTCGCGGATGCGGTGTGGGTGCCACTGACTTTTTTTGCCGACACCGCCAACCGCCAGAGTATGCGCTGGGAACGGGGCGGTGTCGGCGTCACCCTGCCCTGCTACTGGTTCGGCGAGTACCGCATCTGGGGACTGACCCTGCGCATGATCGACGAGCTCACCGAACTGGGTGAGCCGCTACTGTAATTCGTCACCCAAGCCCAACCAGCGTCGCCGATCACCGCCCCGTTCACTGGCCGCAGGCTGGCAAGCTGCTAAAATACGCGCCATGGCAACACCGGGCGGAAAACGCCCGCACTATTTCATCCGCACACAAGAGGAAAAGACATGTCTGACCTGAAAGCCGAATTCGATGCCGCCGTCAAAAAGGTGCAAACCGCCGAGGGCGACTTCAAACCCTCCAACGATCTCAAGCTGGAGATGTACGGCCTGTTCAAGCAAGCCAGCGAAGGCGATGTCAACGGCAAGAAGCCCGGCGCCTTTGACCTGATCGGCAAAGCCAAGTGGAATGCCTGGGAAGAACTCAAGGGCATGTCTTCGGAAGAGGCCATGGAAAAATATGTGGGCAAGGTCAAGGACCTGGAAGCCAAATTGACCTGATCGACTGAGCTGATTGAAAAGAATTCGATCGGCACAAAAAAGCCCGCCTTTTGGCGGGCTTTTTTATTCCGCTAGCGGAAACCGCTAGACATAGACCAGAACCGTGACGAAGTGGCAGGCACTGCCGAGAAGCACAAAGAAATGCCAAATGCCATGGGCGTGGTTGAGCTTGTTCATTTTGTCGAGAATGTAGAAAACCACACCCCCTGTGTAGGCGAGACCGCCCCAGACCAACCAGTCGTAACCGGCGCCAGGGAATGCCTGTCGCATACCCTCGAGGTCGATGGTGCAGGCCCAGCCCATGGCCAGGTAGATCACCATCTGGGCCACTTTGACCGCCTTGCCACGCAGAAAAACCTCGGAGGCAATGCCAATCAGGGCCAGTCCCCACACCAGCGCCAGAATGGTGTAGCCGGTGGGGTCGCGCATCAGCACCAGCATGAACGGTGTATAGGAGCCCGCAATCAGCAGATAGATGCTGACATGATCGAGCACCTTGAAAACATTTTTTATACGAGGCGGATTAAAGCTGTGGTAGAGCGTCGACATGGTGTAGAGCAACACCAGGGTGAAGCCGAAGACGCTGAAACTGGCAATGCGCCAGGGGTCGCCGCTTTGTATGCTCACCGTGAGCAGCGCCCCCAGGCCAACCAGGGCCAGGGCCGCGCCGACGAGGTGGGAAATGGCATTGAGTCGTTCTCCGTAGTACATCCGCTATCCGTTTGAGTTGGGTTCCGGTCCGCCCACAGGGCGGTCCATGCTATCGACCAAACGCACTTCCCATCCGGGATCGTCGCTGTGCCAGACAGGCCATTGGCCATAGTGGCGCAATTCCTCGACATTGACCATGCCCAGGGCGTGCTCCGGTGAAGTTTCGATGGCGTTGAACACCACACCCGCCAGTGGCAAACCCCGCCGCTCGATGGCCTCCAGGCTCAGCAGTGTCTGATTGAGACAACCCAGCCGGTCCTCGACCACCAGCAACACCGGGGCCGCCAGGGCAACCGCCAAATCGGCGTTGACGCCATCCTCGACCAGCGGCGAGTAGAAGCCGCCGGCCCCCTCGACCAGCCGCCGATCGGCCGCGCCTGCCTCGCAGGCGGTTACAGCCTCCTCCAGGGTAATCCGCCGACCCTCCAGCTGCGCCGCACGCAACGGGGAGAGTGCCGCCTCCAGCCGATAGCGACAGACCGACTCCAGCGATTCTCCGCTGAGCTCGGCATAGGCCAAGGCGTCGGCGGGCAATCGCTGGTGGCGCCCGCGGTATTCGCCTTCCGGGCAACCGGATTCCAGCGGCTTGCGGGCGGCGACGCGGTAGCCGCGACGGCGCCATTCGCGCAGCAACTGAAGCCCTGCCCAGGTTTTTCCCACACCGGTATCGGTGCCCGTTATAAACACTGTTTTCACAAGCGAGTATTTTGCTCAGACGGCCGGCGTTTACAAGCACATCGTGCCCGAAAGGCGCATGTGGCAGAATAGCGCCCCCCGCAAAGGCCGGACCGTTTTATGCAACTGATTGTCAAGCTGTTCCCCGAAATCACCATCAAGAGCCGCAGCGTGCGGCAGAAGCTGGTCTCTCAATTGCGCGTCAACCTGGCCAAGCTGGTAGCGCGCATTGATAACCGCTGTGTGGTCAGTGGCAGCTGGGACTACCTGTTGGTGGATGTACCCGAGGACTCAGCTGTGGCCGAGCGCGTCATTGATCGCATTTGCTGCACCCCCGGGGTCGATCACCTTTTGAGGGTGGAGATTTTCGAGTTTGACGACCTCCACGACATCTACGAAAAAACCGCGGCCATCTGGGGTGAACGGCTGGCCGGCCACAGCTTTGCCCTTCGCTGCAAGCGGGTCGGCCAGCATCCCTTCAGCTCCACCGACATCAGCCGCTATGTCGGTGGCGGCCTCAACCAGAACTTTGATACCGGCGGCGTCGATCTCGGCAATCCGGACATTACCGTCAATATAGAGGTGCGCGACAATACCCTGCGCGTGGTCAAACAGCGCTATGCCGGCGTTGGCGGTTTCCCCCTGGGCAGCCAGGCACCGGTGCTGTCATTAATGTCCGGCGGCTTTGACTCGGCGGTGGCCAGCTACCAGACCATGGCCCGGGGGCTAAAAACCCACTTTGTCTTTTTCAATCTCGGCGGCAGTGACCACGAGGTGGGGGTCAAGGAAGTGGCCTACTATCTGTGGCATCGCTACGGCAGCAGTCACAAGGTCAAATTCATCAGCGTCGATTTTGAGCCTGTGGTGAACGAAATTCTCAGCCAGGTGCGCAGCTCGCAGATGGGCGTCGTCCTAAAGCGCCTGTTCCTGCGTGCCGCCAGCGAGATCGCCCGGCAGCACAAGATTGAGGCCCTGGTCACCGGCGAGGCCATCGCCCAGGTCTCCAGCCAGACCCTGCCCAACCTGGCGGTGATTGACGAAGTCACGGACATTCTCGTCCTGCGGCCGCTGATTACTGCCCACAAGCAGGACATCATTCGCATTGCCCGACGCATCGGCACCGAGGACTTCTCCGCCCAAATGCCCGAGTACTGCGGCGTTATTTCAAAAAAGCCCACCACCCACGCCCGCCGCCACAAAATCGAGGCCGAGGAAGCCAAATTTGATTTTTCTGTACTCGATAATGCAATCGCCAATGCCCGGGTGGTAAGCATTGAGAAGCTGGGTGAGCGGCGCCACGAACACACCAGTGTCGAGGAGTTCTCCACGCCGCCGGAGGGGGCTGTGGTGATCGATATCCGACATCCCGATGAAGAAGACCTGGCGCCACTGGACATCAACGCCGAGGTCCAGCTGGTTCCCTTCTATCAACTCCAGCGCCGCGCCGGTGACTTCCACTCCGAGAAGCATTATTTGCTCTATTGCGAACAGGGCGTGATGAGTCGACTTCACGCACGGCACCTGCGCGAGCAGGGGTTGGAGGCGCGCATCGATGTCTATCGGCCTCAGAACAATGAGCGCGAGGCTTAGGCGATATTGCTCAAGCCAGTTCTTACAAATTTCGCTAACTCCCTGCTATGCAAAGGAAAGTTTGCGCTATCCACAGAGACTGTGGATAACTTTGTGAATAAACCGGTGAAGATCGTGACGAAAGCCCGTAATGATGGCACTTTTGTTACATTGTTGATTTTTTAACCAAATTTAAAAGGCTTATTAATCAACAACTTAAAGAACGCTCTATGGCTTCCGTGTTGTGCAATGCAAAAACGCCCCCAAATGGCGCCGGCCTTTGCCCCAATGTGTATAAGTGGCCCTCTTTCAGGGCAAAACCGCGTCACACGGGCCTGTCGCCTTTCCCAATCACCTCCTGCCCTCCTCCGTGTTAGAATCGCGCGCCCACATCAAACAGCAAAGGCGAGCAGGCACAGGCAACGGCATGAAAGAGCAACTGGAACAGCTGATCGGTGAAGCCCTGGACACACTGAAGACGCAGGGCAAGGTCCCCGCCGAAATGGAGCCGGCGGTGCAAATTGCCCGCACCAAAGACGACAGTCACGGCGACTTCGCCTGCAACATCGCCATGGTACTGGCCAAGCCCTGTGGTGCACCTCCCAGGGAGATCGCCCAGTGGATCGTTGACGCACTGCCTCAACACGCCAGCGTCGACCGCACCGCTATCGCCGGCCCCGGCTTTATCAACTTTTTCATCAACCAGGCCAGTACCGCTGACATCGTCCGTCAGATCCTCGAACAGGGAGCCCAATTCGGCCGCAGCCGGGTGGGTGACGGCCAGCGCGTGCTGATCGAGTTCGTCTCAGCCAACCCCACCGGCCCCCTGCATGTGGGCCACGGTCGCGGCGCCGCCTACGGTTCGGTACTCGCCGACCTGCTGGCCGCCGCCGGCTTTGATGTCACCCGCGAGTACTATGTCAACGACGCCGGCCGCCAGATGAACATCCTCGCCGCCTCGGTCTGGCTGCGCTATCTGGAGTCCTGCGGCGAAAACCTGCCCTTCCCGGCCAACGGCTACCAGGGCGACTACATCTACGAAGTGGCCGCCGAACTCAAGACGCGCCACGGCGACGAATTCCTGTGCTCCGCCGGCGACATCGTCGCGGACTTGCCCGCCGATGAAGCGGACGGCGGTGACAAAGAAATCTACATCGACGCCCTGGTCGATCGCGCCCGCCAGCTGCTGGGTGAGGCGCGTTACCGTCAGGTCTTCGATGCCGGCCTCGATGCCATTATTGCGGATATCCGCGACGACCTCGGCGAGTTCGGCGTTCACTACGACAAGTGGTTCTCGGAGCGCAGTCTGGTGGACAGCGGTGCGGTCGACCGCGCGGTGGAAAAGCTTCGCGAGGCCGGCCACCTCTACGAGGACAGGGGCGCCCTGTGGTTCCGCTCCACCACTTTTGGCGACGAGAAGGATCGGGTGGTCATCCGCGACAACGGCGTGCCCACCTACTTTGCCTCGGACATCGCCTACCACATGCAGAAGCTGGAGCGCGGTTACCAGCGCCTGATTGATGTCTGGGGCGCCGATCACCACGGCTATGTGCCAAGGGTCAAAGCCGCCATGCAGGCCCTCACCGGTGACGACAGCGCTCTGGATGTGCTGCTGGTTCAGTTTGCCAACCTCTACCGGGGCGGCGAGAAAGTCTCCATGTCGACCCGCTCCGGCGAGTTTGTGACCCTGCGACAACTTCGCCACGAGGTGGGCGACGACGCCGCCCGTTTCTTCTATGTCATGCGCAAATCCGAACAGCACATGGACTTTGATCTGGACCTGGCCAAGTCCCAGTCCAACGACAACCCGGTCTACTATATTCAATACGCCCACGCCCGGATCTGCAGCGTGTTCAAACAGCTTGAAGAGGCCGGACAGGAGCACGACCGGGTGCGCGGAGAGGCCAACCTGTCGCGTCTTGACGCCCCCCAGGAAATCCAGCTGCTGAAAACCCTGGAGCGCTACCCCGAGGCACT
Source organism: Pseudomonadota bacterium (assembly GCA_051747425.1). GTDB lineage: Bacteria > Pseudomonadota > Gammaproteobacteria > HTCC5015 > HTCC5015 > HTCC5015. The sequence continues at coordinate 17,733 of JBNJGD010000016.1, read as the reverse complement.
GGAAGTAGCCGCACTGAATGCCGAGCCCCACCAGCTCACCTACTACGCTCGCGATTTGGCCAACGATTTGCACAGTTACTACAACGCCCACAAGTTCATTGTCGACGACGACGAGCTGCGCGACGCTCGCCTGTGCCTGGCGCTGGCCACACGCCAGACACTGCGCAACCTGCTCGGACTACTGGGGCTTTCGGCGCCGGCCAGCATGTAGCGGGCACCTCCTGCAGGCACAAAAAAAGCCCGCCGTTGAGGCGGGCTTTTTTGTTCGCGACGGATCTGCCGGAAATTACTCGGCGGACTCCTTGGCGATCAGGAAGTCGAGCACCTGGATCATCTTCTCATTGCTGCCGGCATAGCGCCCCGAAGTGTGGTGCTTGCCCGCCACGGAAAGTGCCGGCACGCCTCGCAACCCGTGCTCGCGCACTTCCTGCACAGCCTTGCGGCTTCGGGTTTCAACGGCAAAGCTGTTGATGGTCTTGAGAATTTTTTCCTCGGCAACACCCGATTTTTCCGCCATAAAAGCGGCCAGCGAATCGGCACTGTTCAAGCGCTTGTTGTCCTTGTGGATGGCCTCAAAAATGGCATCGTGAACCTGATCGGTGATGCCCAGCATGTCAGCGGCAAAGTAGGCCTTGGCGTGAATGGCCCAGTTCTGGTTAAAGATGGCCGGAACGCGACGGAAACTGACATTGTCGGGCTTGTTTTCCACCCACTCGTTGAGCTTGGGCTCGAACTGGTAGCAATGGGGACAGCCGTACCAGAAGAATTCCACCACCTCGACCTCGCCCTCGGGCGCCTGCGTCTCGGCCGCCGGGGAAATCGGCACATAGTCTTCGCCGGATTTGAAGCGATCCATGGACTCGGCATGAGTCAGTCCGCTGACCAGCAGTGCCGTCAGAGCAAAAAGCAGGGTTTGGGTCTGTTTCATAATTTTCCGTCTTTGTTGTCTGTGATTGGGGTTAGTGGTGGCAGAGTTTGCTAAGTTCCGCCCCTGCCGCCCGCTTATCGAAACACATTGCGCCAGCGCTCACAACTCGCCATAGGAGTGCAGGCCGGAGAGGAACATATTGACGCCGAGGAAACAAAAGGCGGTGATGAAAAAGCCCACCAGCGCCCACCAGGCCATGACGCGCCCGCTCCAACCCTGAACCAGTCGGAAGTGCAGCCAGGCGGCGTAGTTGAGCCAGACAATCAGAGCCCAGGTCTCCTTGGGATCCCAGGACCAGTAACTGCCCCAGGCCTCTGCCGCCCACAGGGCACCCAGGATCGTCGCCACGGTAAAGAAAGCAAAGCCCAGGGCCACAGACTTGTACATGATGTCGTCAATCAGCTGAGCGTCGGGCAGACGCAGGCCAAATCCGCGACCGCTCTCGTCGGCGCGGGCCCGCAACAGCCAGGCAATCCCCAGCATCGCGGCGATGGAAAAGGCACCGTAACCGACAAAGTTGGCGGGGACATGGATTTTCATCCAGTAACTCTTGAGCGCCGGCACCAACGGCTGGATCTCGTGCCCGCCGCGACTGAAGCTGTACCAGAGCAGGAAGCCCACACCCATGCTCACTGCCAGCGAGGCAAAAAAGCCCAGGCGGCGCTCGCCCATACGCTGCTCGTAGTAAAGATAGATCAGGGCGGTGATCACGCAAAAGAGCACAAAGACTTCGTAAAGATTGCTCACGGGAATGTGACCAAATTCGAAATCGATCAGGTAGGACTCGCGCCAGCGCACCATCAGCGCCACCATGCCCAGCAGGGTGGCCAGCCACATTAGCTGTGTACCGGTGCGCGACGCGGCCTCGCGTCGCGCCAGCAAACCGATGGCGTAGGCACCGGTGGCCATGAAGTAAAGCGCGCTCATCCAGCTGATGGCACTTTGGCTAGAGAGCAGGTATTTGAGTAGAAACAGGTCCTCACCGCGGTTTATATCGGCGCCGTAGAGGGCGACCGCGGCCACGGATATCACACCCAGAGCCAGGGTATAGGCCTGGGCGCTGCGCCAGTGCCAGCCCAGGGCAATCACACCGACCACCGTGCCCCAGAGGATGCCCTGGTCGTAATAGTCCATATAGGCGCCGTAGCGAATGTCGGCGAAAATGGCAGCGGCAACCACAGCCAGGGCCCAGAGACCATCCAGCAGCGTCAGCTTTTTGTACCAGGGCTGACCCAGAGTCAACGATTCATTCTGTGACATATTGTCCTCACTCACCAGGCCGTGGCGCTCCGTCGGGAGCGTCGTTTGCAGGGGGGACCGCCTGGCGCAGGGCCTGGCGCAGGCGGTCGAACTCGCGATTGAAATCGCCGGTTTTGCGGTGGCTCTGTCCGGCCAAGATAACACCGGTCTCGCCGCCCTCGCGACTCAATATCAGCCACAAACGGCGACGGCTGATATAGAACAGCATAAACACGCCCAGGGTCAGCATGGCCGAGCCCAGATAGACCCAGAATTTGCCCGGGGAGCGGGTGATCTGTAACCCCGAGGCCTGCTTGTGCTCGAAGCCATCGAGGGTCAGCAACACCGGCGAGCCATAGTGGGGCATCGCGCTTATGGCGTCGACGGCGTCATCAAAGAAACGCCAGTCCTCATCGGTGGCGTCGCGCTCAAGCACATCCTGATAAACCAAAGCGAGGGCGCTGCGGAGAACATTGAGGTAAGCCCGGAACACCGCCTCGCGCTGGCCCTCGGGAACGCGACTCTCCAGATCCTCGACCATGGCCTCATAGCCACCCTCGACAAACCGCTCCAGCAGCAGCTGCATGGCCTGACCGAGAGGTTGATTCAGGGCGCCCGGCTCCGTCCGTTCGCGCTCTGCGAGGTGGGCCTCAATCAGACCCTCGACGCGTTCCGAATCGCGCAGGGCCTCGAAAAAGCGCCAGAAGCGGCGGGCGCTGCGCTGCTCATCCACCGGAATGCGCAGGTAGCGGAAGGACTCGCCCACCTCACTGCGCATGCCCGAACTGATGTACCACTCACCATCCACCGGGACCGGCGCCATGTAGGTTTCGTACTCGCGGGCCTCACCGGCACTGTTGCGCAGTTTGTAGGTGACCTTGGGACCAAAGTTTTTGAAGGTCTCCTGCCCGTCCTCGCCCTCGACCGGCTGGATGTTAAACAGGCCAAAATCACTGACCTCGAGCTGATAGCGGCGACCGTCGAGCTCCAGTGTTTCCTCTTCAAACACTGCCGTCTCGATGCGCTGCCGATCACTCTCGTTGCCCGTCAGCGGCTGCGCTTCAAAGGTCACTCCGGAGCCACCATCCTGGAAACTCGCCTGATAGATGGTGTGGCCGCGATAAGTCAGCGGGTGGTTAACCGAGATCGTTTGCTCAAGAGGCTTGCCCAGCTTTTCATCGCGGATAACCAGATCACTTTCAAAGGATTTCGGCTGGCCGGTTTTGTAGTGCTCAATTCGGAAGTCGACCAGTTCGATTTCAAAGGGCAGTTTCTGCACCACATAGCCATCGCGGACGGCGAGAAAAACCAGATCCGAGCTGCGCCCCTCGGGAATATTCACATTGCCGCGAAAGGCGGCGTTATCAATATCCAGCCAGCTTTTGTCGCCCACCTGATTGGCCGGGATGTTGCGCGTCTCCACTTCAAGCTGGCCCATCCACTCCCGCCACTTGAGCTGAATATTGCTGTCCATGGCGCCGCCAATGCAGGTGACCACGATGCCCAGGTGGGTCAGCAAGTAGCCAATGCGGTTGGTCATTCCGCGCTTGGCACTGAGCATCTCGCCCCTTGCCCGCGTTTTGTGGCGGAGCTGGTAACCGGCGCGCTGTATTACCTCGGCAGCGGCGCGCAAGGCCTCGCCGCTGGTGGCACCGGTTCGCCACTCATCGCTGTGCTTCATCACTCTCAGGGAGCGCGCCTGAACGCGATCGTGCCATGCCCCCATGTCCCGCATCATGGCCGGGGTCTGGCGATAGAGACATATCGATGTGGAGATCACCAGAAAGGCAAAAACAAACAAAAACCACGGGGCGGCGTAGACATCGTATAGCCCCAGGCGCTCGAAGACCTCAAACCAGAAGGGACCAAAACGCAGCAGGTAATCCTGATAGGGCTGGTTTTGCTGAAGCAGAGTCCCCACCGCCGAGGCGATGCCCACCATGCACAGCAGTGACACCGCCAAGTTCATCGAGCCAAAGAACTCGAGAAGTGTGCGGCTCAGCGAAGTGGGTGATGAACGGGCGTGTTTGGGCATGCTCTTTGGCGACTCCGGACTGCGCACCTAGTGACAAGGTGCGCCCGCGACAGTTCCCGGCGGATACAAAAAAGGGGGGCGATCGCCCCCCTCCCTCGTCCTCCGGACTTCCGGGGGCTACTTGGCGTAGAGGCCCTCGATATATTCGGAAACGGCTCGCATCTGCTCTTCCGACATCAGCTTGACCGCATTGCGCATCATGGCGTTGGCGTCGGTCTCGCGCTCGCCTTTCTTGAAGGCCATCAACTGATTGTAGGTGTAGTCGGCGTGCTGGCCGGAGAGTGCCGGAAAACCGGCGGGGCCGTTCCCCTTGCCGGCGGGGCCGTGACAGGCGATGCAGGCGGGGGCATTGGTCAGCGTCACACCGCCGCGATAGACCTGCTCTCCCAGAGTGGCGTACTCATCGGGCGTGGCACCGACCGTGGTCTGCTGTTGCTCGTAGTAGGCGCCGATGTCTGCCATGTCCTCTTCGCTCAGGGGCATAGCCATGGGCGCCATAATGGCATTGTCGCGCTCACCGGCTTTGTAGGCCTTGAGCTGACTAACAATGTATTCCTCGTGCTGGCCAGCCAGCTTGGGAAACTCGGCCGAGGCGCTGTTGCCGGCGTCACCGTGGCAGGCGGCACAGGAGGCGGCTTTTTGCTGGCCCTTGCCGGGATCGCCCGCGGCCTGTGCCGAGGCGGCCATGGTGACGAGCAGGGCACCGATCAGAAACTGTTTCATATTGTCTTCCACTCAAGTCGCATTCAACGCAGGCGCTCTCTTCGGACGCGGCGCCAACGGGCGTGCATTATATATGGGACGCGGGCAAATCGCCATATTTCAGCGAGGCCAATCCCGGGAGACCGACGGGGTACAAAAATTGCCCCCGGCGGTGGCGGCTGTGGCAAAATTCGCCCATGAACCCCGTCTATCAAAAAGCCCACTATGTGCACAGCGCCCACAACCTGGACCAGCTGCCCGAAGACAGCGGCATTGAAGTCGCCTTTGCCGGACGCTCAAACGCCGGCAAATCCAGCGCTATCAACGCCATTACCCGTCAGGGTCGCCTGGCCAAGGTCAGCAAAACCCCCGGCCGCACCCAGCTGATCAATTTTTTTGCCCTCGACGAAGGTCGGCATATCGTCGATTTGCCCGGCTACGGTTTTGCCAAGGTGCCCCTGGCAGTCAAGCAACACTGGGTCAAAACCCTGGAAGGCTACCTGGCCCAGCGCCAGGCGCTGAGGGCTCTGGTGCTGGTCATGGACATTCGTCACCCGCTACGCGACCAGGACTGGCAAATGGTCCACTGGGCCAGTGGCGCCAAGCTCGACCTGCACCTGATGCTGACCAAGGCCGACAAGCTTAAAAGGGGCGCCGCGCAGAACCAGTTGTTCGCCGTCCAGCGAGAGTTGGAAGAGGCCGGAGTGGAGGCATCTCTACAGACTTTTTCGGCCACAAAAGGCCTCGGAATTGACGATTTACACGGCCTTTTGGACGAGTGGTTTGAATACGCGGATCGGCGGTAGCGCAGGGGCGGCCCGGCGACCAGTTTATACAGGAAAACCCGCCGACCTTGAGGCAGTCTAAACACAGGTGCTTTAGCCCGGCACCGTCCACTCTTCTCCCTGGAGTGGGCACACTTAACCTAGCTCCCCAATGCTAGGACTTTACCCGAAGGTTGCCCAACCTTCGGGTTTTTTATTGCCCGTCACCCGCCGGCCAAAGCAGGACCAGCAAGGCGCCGGCGCCCGTCAGCCAGGATGCCATCGGAACACCCTGCCAGTGTGGCGAGTCGCCGCCCAGAGCGTAGATTAGCGCCGAGGCGACGATCAGGGCCGCTCCCACAAGAGTCCGCCGCTGGGCTGCGGCACGGGCCGAGCGCCGCCGCTCCCGGCGCGCCTCCAGGGCCGGATCGACACGCCAGGTCAGGCGTCCCTCGCCCAGTGTTTCCACCATGCGCTTGAGCGCCAGCGGCGCCTCCGGCAAGTCGCCCAGCCAGCGCGGCGCCACCTCGCGGAACTGATTGACCAGATCACTGGTACCCACCTGTTCGTTCATCCAGCGCTCGAGAAAGGGCTGGGCGGTGCTCCACAGATCCAGCTGGGGGTAGAGCTGGCGGCCCAGGCCCTCAATGTTGAGCAGCGTCTTTTGCAACAGAACCAACTGTGGCTGCACCTCGTAGCCGTAGCGGCGGGCGATGCGGAACAGTCGCAGCAGCAGGTGACCGAATGAAATCTCGGCCAGTGGCCGCTCAAAAATCGGTTCGCAGGCGGAGCGCACCGCCGACTCAAATTCATCGACGCGGGTGTCCGGCGCCATCCAGCCGGAAGCCACATGCAGTTCGGCCACCCGGGCGTAGTCGCGGCGAAAAAAGGCGAGAAAGTTTTCTGCCAGGTAGCGCTTGTCGGCGGGAGACAAACTGCCGATGATGCCAAAATCCACGGCCATATACTGGGGGTTTTCGGGACGACCGGGGCGGACAAAAATATTGCCCGGGTGCATATCCGCGTGGAAAAAGTTGTCGCGAAACACCTGGGAGAAAAAGATCTCCACACCGCGCTCGGCGAGCAGCTTGAGGTCGACGCCCTCGGCGTTGAGTCGAACCATATCCGTGACCGGAATGCCGTCGATTCGCTCCATCACAATAACCCGCTCGCTGACCAGCGACCAGACCATTTCGGGGATGTAGAGAATCTCCGAATCCTCGAAATTGCGCCGCAGCTGGCTGCCGTTGGCCGCCTCGCGGACCAGATCGAGTTCGTCGAGGATGGTCTTCTCGTACTCATCGACCACCGCCACCATACGCAGCCGACGGGCCTCGGAGGAAAAGCGCTCGGCCAACCGCGCCAGTCGATACATCACGGCAACATCGGTGCGAATGCGTCGCTCGACATCCGGGCGCAGGATTTTAACCACCACCTGGCGGCCGTCGGCGAGCTCGGCGCCGTGGACCTGGGCGATGGACGCCGAGGCTATCGGACGGTCTTCAAAGCGGGCAAACAACTGCGAGGCCGGGCGGCCAAAGGCCGCCTCAATTTCCCGGTGGGCGCGCTCGCTGGCAAAGGGCGGTACCCGGTCCTGCAGCTGGGCCAACTGATCGGCGACATCGTCGGGCAGTATGTCCCGGCGGGTGGAGAGAATCTGGCCAAATTTGACGAAAATGGGGCCAAGGTCCACCAGTGCCGCGCGAATCCGCTCGGCTTCACTGCCACTGCGTCGCTGGGAAGACAACAGCACCCAGGGCGTCAACCAGACCAGCATACGCAGGACGCGACCGCGTCCGAGATGAAGCAGCAGCCGGTCGAGGCCGTGGCGCAACAGCACACGGTAAATCTGGATCAGGCGTAACAGGTCACTCATGTTGCCTCTCTTTGGGGCGTTAGCGGCGCAGGCGCCGGATTCGAGCCTCGAGGCGCTCAACCGACAACCGCAACTGATCGACATCGTCGGCGAAGTTATCCACCTCAATGCGGGTCGGCAAGTGGCGGGCCTCCTCCTGCAGGTAGTCGCGCAGGGCCTGTTGCAGGGTTCGACCACCCCGGTTCAGCCAGCGCCCCAGGCCATCGGCCAGAAGACCGACCTGACGCGCCGCCAGGTCGCCCCACTGTCCGCCGAAGCGACTGGCCAGAAGTTGCGCCAGGTGCTCCTCCCAATCCAGATCGAGGGAGGCCAGCAATTGCTGGAATTGCTGGGCGGTACGCACATCGCCCTCGACCCGCACATCGCTGTTGCCAAAAAGGGCATGGGGGTCCCGGGACAGGGCCAACTTGAGAAAGGCACCGGGCGGGGCACTGAGGTGTACATCGGCGGATTTTTCCCCTCTGGAGAAAAGCACCACACTGCCGCCGAGTACCTGGGCGTAAACCGTTACCCCTGGACCGGCGAGGGTCGCCCCCACCACGCGCTGATCGAGGCTCGCCAGCGCCCCCTCGAGATCGGGTTCCCGAGCAATGGCGCTGTTGATGGCGATCTCCAGGGCGCCAAGCAGCGAGGAAGGGACTTCCAGTGGTGTCTTTTCGCGCTCCATCAAAACTCCCGTTTGTACTCGTTGAGCGGCTTGTCGCTGTCATCCTCCATGATCACCACACTGCCGGCGATCAAATCGTGCACCGCCTGCATCCGCGGGTGGCGGCGCAAGGCAATCACATAGACCACCGTCAACACCATCCCGGCAAAGGGCAACAGCGCCTCGGCCAGAAGAATGGCATAGGGCGTCAGGGTCAGCGTGAAGTGGCGCAATACGGCTCGGCCCACGCCGATGCGCCCGCCCGTACCGGCGTCAACCACCTGCATGTCGAGCAACATCTGGGCCGGCAGGGCCTTGTAGCGAACCCAGAAAAAGCAGGTGTAAATGGCCGGCAGCAGTAACGAGGCCGGCACCAGAAAGGGGGATGGCGGTGGCAGTGGTGCCTGCTCGGACTGCATCCGCTCCAGCGAACTCTGCACCCACTGGCTGGCGTCCTCGCCAAAAAACAGCTGAATGACTACACCGACCACGATATTGAGCAAAAAGAGATCCAGCCCATAGGCCAGCAAGCGGCGCCAGAAACTGGCGTAACGGACCCCGGGTTGCAAGCTCATAGTTTGAAGCCGCGGTGGATCGCCACCACACCGTTGGTCAGATTGATGTAATCGCTGCGGTCGAAACCGGCCTCATCCATCATGGACTTGAGCTTGTCCTGGTCCGGGTGCATGCGAATTGACTCGACCAGATACTGGTAGCTGTCGCGATCGCCGGTCACCACCTCGCCGACTTTGGGAATGACATGGAACGAGTACTCGTCGTAGAGCTTGCGAAACAGCTCGCTGGTGGGGCGCGAAAACTCCAGAATCAACAGGCGACCACCGGGCTTGAGTACACGGTACATGGAGCGCAGCGCAGCGTCCTTGTCGGTCACATTGCGCAACCCAAAGGCGATGGTAATGCAGTTGAATGTGTTGTCGGCAAAGGGCAGTGCCTCGGCGTTGGCCTGGACGAAGCTCATGTTGTTGGAGACGCCGGCATCCATCATGCGCGAGCGGCCCTCGCCCAGCATTGAGGCGTTGATGTCAGAGAGCACCACATGGCCTTTGTCTCCGACCTTTTTACTGAAGGCCTTGGCCAGATCCCCGGTGCCACCGGCCAGGTCGAGAACGACATGGCCGGGTCGTACGCCGGAGATATCAATGGTGTAGCGCTTCCACAGGCGGTGAACGCCCATGGACATCAGGTCGTTCATGACATCGTATTTTCCGGCCACCGAATGGAACACTTCGGCGACGCGTCCGGCCTTTTCCCCGGCGTCCACCTGCTGGAAGCCAAAGTGGGTGGTCTTTTTCATAGTGCAACCTGAATCGCGTTTTTGAGGGGGTAGAGACTAGCACTTTTTGCCGCTGCGGCGTAGCCGCCGGGCACTAGCCACGCAGGCGGGCCACCTTGAGAACGCCCTCGGTGCGACGCAGTCGGCGGATCAGGTCGGCCAGCATTTTGCGGCCGCTGACGGTAATCTCGAAAATGATGCCGGCGGTGGTGCCGTCTCGCTCGTTGAAGTCGACATGCTCGATGTCGCAGCCGCTCTCGGTAATGATGGTAGCCACCCGGGCCAGCGTGCCCCGGCGATTGATGGTGCTGACGCGTATGCCCACCGGAAACAGGGCGTCGACCTCATCGTCCCAGTCAACTTCCAGCACCGCACCGGGGCGTTTGCTGGCATCGGGCAGATTGCGGCACTTCTTGCGGTGAACCACCAGACCGCGACCGGTGCTGATCACGGCGACAATGTGATCCCCGGGAATCGGGCGACAACACTTGGCATAGGACACCACCAGGCCCTCGGTGCCCTTGATATCCAGCTTGGTAATCGCCGGCAGCCCGGTGCCCTCGATGGGGTCGACCCCCGGCAGCGACGGCCCGGTGCGATCGCTCGGCGCAATCCGCCGCGCCACCAGGCTGGGCACGCGATTGCCAAAACCGATCTGCCCCAGCAGTTCGTCCACGCTGTGGTAATCGTACTCGTCGACCACAATGTCCCAGGTTTTCTGCGGCACATCTTCAAGGCGCACGCCGTAGGCCTTGAGCGCCTGTCGCAGCAGTCTGCGACCGAGTGTGATGCTGTCCTCCGAGGCCAGGTTTTTCAGGTAGTGGCGAATCCCCGCCCTGGCCTTGGCCGTGACCACGAAGTTGAGCCAGGCCGGATTGGGTCGCGCCCCCTTGGAGGTCAGGATGTGCACGGTTTGACCGCTCGCCAGCTTGCTCGAAAGCGGCACCATCTGGCGGTCTACCTTGGCCCCGGTACAGCGATCGCCAATGTCGGTATGCAGGGCGTAGGCGAAATCAATCGGGGTCGAGCCCGCCGGCAGCTCCATGATTCGCCCCTTGGGCGTGAATACATAGACATCGTCGGGGAACAGGTCGAGTTTTACATTTTCCAGAAATTCGATGGAGTCGCCGGCGCTCTGCTGCATCTCCAGCACATCCTGAAGCCAGCGCTGGGCCCGGTGGTGGGCATTGATCTGGGGCGCCTCGTCGGACTTGTAAATCCAGTGCGCGGCGATGCCGGACTCGGCGAACTTATCCATTTCCTCGGTGCGAATCTGGACTTCCACCGGCATCCCGCCGGGACCGAACAAAATGGTGTGAAGCGCCTGGTAGCCGTTGGTCTTGGGGATCGCAATGTAGTCCTTGAAACGATCCGGCAGGGGCTTGTGGATGCTGTGGGCAATGCCCAGCGTGCGATAGCAGTCGTCGATACTCTTGACCACCACGCGCAGGGCAAACAAATCCATGATGTCGGCAATGCGCAGGCGCTTGCGCTGCATTTTGCGATAGACGCTGTAGAGGTGCTTCTCCCGCGCCACCACATTGCCTTCTATACCAGCCTCTTCCATCTGCGCCTTGAAACTGATCTCGACGCTGGTCATCACTTCCTTGCGGTGCTTGCGCGTGCGCTGGATATAGGACGCCAGGGTCCGGTAACGCAGTGGGTGCATGGCGCGAAAACCGAGGTCCTCGAGCTCCAGGCGCAGGCTGTTAATACCCAGGCGCATGGCGATGGGCGCGTAGACTTCCAGCGTCTCGCGGGCGATCCGGCGACGCTTCTCCGGGCGCATGACATTGAGCGTGCGCATGTTGTGCAGGCGGTCGGCCAGCTTGATCAGAATCACGCGAACATCGCTGACCATGGCCAGCATCATCTTGCGAAAACTGGCGGCGGCGGCCTCCTCGCGGGACTCGAACTGGATTTTCTCGAGTTTGCTGACGCCGTCTACCAACTCGGCAACGGTCTTGCCAAAGCGTTCCGCCAGAGCCGCCTTTTCAATTTCGGTGTCTTCTATAACATCGTGAAGCACCGCCGCTGCCACGGTGTGGGCGTCGATGCGCAACTCACCCAGAACGCGGGCGACGGAGACGGGGTGGTAGATATAGGCCTCGCCGGTCAGGCGAGTCTGGCCACTGTGGGCCTGGGCGGCCAAAAGGTAGGCGTCGTGAACGAGAGCCAGGCCCTCCTCGTCCATGTAGGTTTTGAGGACGGGCATGAGATCGTCGATCGAAAAGTGATCGCGATCCTGTGAGGAAGCCAGAAATTCGTGGTAGGGCGCCTGTTTTGACATCTCAGGCGCCTCCCTGTGAAGCGATGTCGCTCCACCGACTCACTCAGGCCGCCGTCTCCCCATCGATTTCGGCGAGGCTGATTTCCAGCTCCTGGGCCACCGGGTCTTCATCGAGGATCGTGCGATCCACCAGACCCTCGGCAATTTCGCGCAGGGCAATCACCGTGGGCTTGTCGCCTTCGACGGGCACCATGGGCTCCGCACCCTCGGCGATCTGCCGGGCGCGCTTGGATGAAACCAAAACCAGCTGGAACAGGTTGTCCATCTGGCCCATGCAATCTTCAACTGTGACTCGAGCCATTTCGAATCTCCAAATAGTGGGGTTTAAAGGCTAATTCTAGGTGATTGTGCAGCGCAACGCTAGCGCGACCCAATCAACTCGGTGATCAGCGCCCGGTGTCGCTCGACCTGGCGGTCGACCACGAGGCGGTGGCTGTGGATGATCGCACGCAACTCGGCCAGGGCGGTATCAAAATCGTCATTGACCACCAGAAAATCGCACTCGGCAAAGTGCGAGGCCTCTTCCTGGGCCTGTTCCATGCGGTGGGCGATCTCCTCCTCGCTGTCGGACTCGCGACTGCGCAACCGCTCCTCCAGTGTCTGCAGGCTCGGCGGCAGTACGGAAATGGCCACACAGTCCGGGCGCTGGCGCTTGACCTGTTGCATGCCTTGCCAGTCGATTTCGAGAATCACATCGCGACCGCTTTTGAGAGTGTCCTCAACCGCCTGTTGGGAAGTGCCGTAGTAGTTGCGAAAGACCTGGGCGAACTCGAGAAACTGCGACGCCTCGACCATGGCCTCAAATTCTTCGTGGCTGACAAAGTGGTAGTCCTCGCCGTCCACCTCGCCGGGGCGCTTGTCCCGGGTGGTGTGGGACACCGAGACGCCAATGCCGTCCAGGTCGTCCAGCAACGCCTTGACCAGGCTGGTCTTGCCCGCCCCGGAGGGTGCTGAAACGGTGTAGAGGGTGCCTTTTACCATGTCGCTATTCTACCTCAAAGATCATCGTCAGGCGGCGCGATCGACGGAAAACTGGGCCAGCGCCACCAGGGCATCGCGGTATTTTGAAGGCGGCAGCACGCCAATGGCCTCCACGGCGGCATCGGCCTCGCGCTGGGCGGCGCGGCGAGTAAACTCCAGCGCTCCGGTGGATTCGATGGCGGCGACGACGCCGTCGAGGGCATCGAGCCCGCCGGTCTCAATGGCCTGGCGCACCAGCGCGGCCTGCTCGGCGGTACCCTCGCGCATGGCGTGTATCAGCGGCAGTGTCGGCTTGCCCTCGGCCAGGTCGTCGCCAATATTCTTGCCGGTCTCATCGGTCTCGGCACTGTAGTCGAGGACATCGTCAATCAGCTGGAAAGCGGTGCCCAGGTGCATGCCGTAGTCGGCCATGGCCTGTTCGCGCTCCTCGTCCAGGCCGTTGAGTACCGCGCCTATCCGGGTCGCCGCCTCGAACAGTTTGGCGGTTTTGCTGTGGATGACTTCGAGGTAGCGATCTTCGCTGGTGTCGGCATCGTGGATGTTGAGCAACTGCATGACCTCGCCCTCGGCGATCACATTGGTGGCGCGGGCGAGAATCGACATGATGCGCATGGAGTCCAGCTCCACCATCATTTCAAAAGAGCGCGAGTAGAGAAAATCGCCGACCAGCACCGCGGCCTCGTTGCCAAAAACGGCGTTGGCGGTATCGCGGCCACGGCGAAGCTCCGAGGCATCGACCACATCGTCGTGCAACAGGGTGGCGGTGTGAATGAACTCGATGATGGCGGCGATCTGAAGGTGGTCGCTGCCCTCGTAGCCCGCCGCGCGCGCCGCCAGCACAGCCAGTTGCGGGCGCAGCCGCTTGCCACCACTGTTAATAATGTAGTGTCCAAGCTGGTTGATAAGGGCGACATCGGATTGAAGGCGCTCGATGATCAGCTCGTTGACCGCCGTCATTTCGGCGCCAATCAGGTCTTGGGCTTTTTCGATGTCCATAGAATCAGGCTGGTGGTGAAGCGCGCATGCTAGGTTCGCCTGTCCCCGCTGTCAAGCTCGCCAGCCGGGACAGGGCAAAAATCGTGTTGCCAAGCAGCGTTAAAACCGTTAATATGCGCGCCCTTTTTCTGCAAACCCGCACTAGTTGGAGTTTGGACATGTACGCAGTTATCAAAACCGGCGGCAAGCAATACAAAGTGGCCGAAGGCCAGACCGTCCGCGTCGAGAAAATCGACGCCGAAGCCGGCTCAGCCGTCGAGTTTGACCAGGTGCTGATGATCGCCAATGGCGACGATGTCAAAGTCGGCGCACCTGGCATCGATGGCGCCACCGTCAAGGGCGAAGTCGCCGCCCAGGGCCGTGGCAAGAAGGTGGAAATCATCAAATTCCGCCGCCGCAAGCACTCAATGAAGCGCCAGGGTCATCGTCAGTACTACACTGATGTAAAGATCACAGGCATCAACGGATAAACACAGGGGTTCATCATGGCTCACAAAAAAGCCGCGGGCTCTACCCGCAACGGTCGCGATTCGGAAAGTAAACGCCTTGGCGTCAAGCGCTTTGGCAGCGAAGCAGTTCTGGCCGGCAACATTCTCGTCCGCCAGCGCGGCACCAAGTTCCACGCCGGCACCGGCGTTGGCATGGGCCGCGACCACACGCTGTTCGCCAAGGTAGACGGCAAGGTGAAGTTCGAGGTCAAGGGCGTTAACAAGCGCACCTTCGTCAGCGTCTGCGCCGACTGAGTCCCCACTGGCAAGGCCAGTGAGCAAAAGCCCCGTCGACTTCGGCGGGGCTTTTTTGTATGGCGCCGCAGAGCGCCACATTTCATAGTAAAATAAGCCGCGCCAGTACGGGCCGGGAGAGCACGCAATGAAATTTGTCGACGAAGCAAAAATCAAGGTCATCGCCGGTCGCGGTGGCAGTGGCTGCGTCAGCTTTCGCCGGGAAAAATACATCCCCATGGGCGGCCCCGACGGCGGTGACGGCGGTGATGGCGGCAGCGTCTGGCTGCGCGCCGACGAGGGCCTTAACACCCTGGCCGACTTCCGTCACAAACGCACCTACCTGGCCGAAAACGGGCAACCGGGACTGGGCAAACAGTGCACCGGCCACAGCGGCGAGGACATTGTCATTCCCGTGCCCATCGGCACCATGGTCTACGACGCCGACACCGCCGAGTTTATCGGCGACCTGACCGCCGAGGGCGACCGCCTTCTGGTGGCCCAGGGCGGTTTTCACGGTCTCGGCAACACCCGCTTCAAAAGCTCCACCAACCGCGCCCCGCGCCAGCACACCAGCGGCACCGAGGGCGAGCGCCGCCAGTTGCGCCTGGAGATGAAGGTCATCGCCGATGTCGGCTTGCTGGGTATGCCCAACGCCGGCAAATCGACCCTGATCCGCTCCATCTCGGCGGCCCGCCCCAAGGTCGCCGACTACCCCTTTACCACCCTGCACCCCAACCTGGGCGTGGTCCGCGTCGACACCCACCGCAGCTTTGTCGTCGCCGACATTCCGGGGCTGATCGAGGGCGCCGCCGAGGGCGCGGGGCTCGGCATACGCTTTCTCAAACACCTACAGCGCACCGAGCTGCTGCTGCACCTGATTGATGTCGCCACCCCGGGGCAGGATCCGGTGGAACAGGCCCGGGCCATCGTCGGCGAGCTGGGGCGCTACAGCGAGGACCTGCTGGCCAAGCCGCGCTGGCTGGTACTCAACAAACTCGACTTGCTCGAGGAGGACCAGCGCGAGAGAGTAAAGTGCGAGATCGTCGACGGCCTCGGCTGGGACGGCCCGGTCTTCACCATCTCGGCACTGGCAAAGAGCGGGCTCGATGACCTAATCTACGCCATCATGGATCATGTGGAAGCGCGCCGAAACGAGGCCAAAGCACCCAAAGAACAAGAGGAAGAGGCGGTATACGACCCGACTCAACACTGAATGGACAAAAACGCCATGAATCAGCAACGCGAGGCATTGAGCCGCGCCCGGACCTGGGTGGTAAAAATTGGCAGCGCCCTGATCACCGAGGACGGCAGGGGCCTGGCCCACCAGCGCATCGACGACTGGGTGGGTCAGCTGGCCGACATGCGCCAGCGCGGTCTCGACCTGGTGCTGGTGTCCTCGGGCGCGGTGGCCGAGGGCATGGCCCGGTTGGGCTGGCAACAGCGCCCCAACAGCCTGCACGACCTTCAGGCGGCCGCCGCCGTGGGTCAGATGGGTCTGATTCAGGCCTGGGAAAGCGCCTTTGCCCGCCGCGGCCTGCGTACCGCTCAAGTGTTGCTGACCCACGATGATCTGGCCAACCGCCGCCGCTACCTCAACGCCCGCAGCACCCTGAAGACCCTGCTCGCCCTGGGCGTGATTCCCATCGTCAACGAAAACGACACCGTGGCCACCGACGAAATCCGCTTTGGCGACAACGACTCCCTGGGCGCCATGGTGGCCAACCTGGTGGAGGCCGACGCCCTGGCCCTGCTCACCGACCAGGACGGCCTGTTCGACGCCGACCCTCGATACCACCCCGGGGCCCGGCTGATCGCCAGCGCCGAAGCCAGCGACCCCGAACTGATGGCTGTAGCCGGAGGCGGTGGCAGCCTCGGTCGCGGCGGAATGAAAACCAAGGTGGCGGCGGCGCGCAAGACGGCGCGCTCCGGCGCCCACACCATCATCGCCCGGGGCGACGCCGAGGGCGCCCTGCTGGCGATTTGTCGCGGCGACGAGATCGGCACCCTGCTGGTCGCCAACAGCGCCCCCCTGGCGGCGCGCAAGCAGTGGCTGGCCTCGCAACTCCACGCCGCCGGCAGCGCTATGCTCGACAGCGGCGCCGTCGCCGCCCTGACCCGTGCCGAACGCAGCCTGCTGCCCGTGGGTGTCACCGCCGTCGAGGGCGATTTCCAGCGCGGCGACCTGATTCGCTGCATCGACACCGAGGGCCGGGAGATCGCCCGGGGCCTGAGCAACTACAGTGCCGAGGACGCCCGCGCCATCGCCGGCAAGAGCACGGCCGACCTCGCCGGGACACTGGGCTATTCCGGGGATCCGGAGTTAATCCACCGCGACAATCTGGTGGTGCTGTGAGCGCCGCCGAGCCGATCACACTGAGCATTGCCGGCTCCGACAGCGGTGGCGGCGCGGGCATCCAGGCCGACATCAAAGCCATCTCGGCCACCGGCGGCTACGCCTGCACTGCGATCACCGCCCTCACCGCCCAGAACACCCGGGGCGTCAGCGGCATTCACCCGGTGCCGGTGGACTTTATCCGCCAACAACTCGACGCCGTCTTCGACGACCTCGCGGTGGCCGCGGTCAAAATCGGCATGTTGGGCGACGCCGACACCATCCGCTGCGTGGCACAGGCCCTGGGCGACCACCGCCCGGCTCACATCGTGCTCGACCCGGTGATGGTCACCAGCAACGGCGACCTGCTACTGGCCGAGTCGGCAATCGAGGCCCTGGAGTCGGAGCTGCTGCCCCTGGCCAGCGTGATCACCCCCAACCTCCCCGAGGCGCTGGCCCTGCTCGGCCGCCCGCGCCAGCCTCTGCCACAGGATACCGGCGTGATCGGCGAGTGCGCCGAAGCGCTGGTGAGAGAAAAGGGCGTGCGCGCGGCACTGGTCAAGGGCGGCCGCCAAACGGGCGAGAAAAGCGTGGACGCCCTGGCTACGGAAAGGGGAACGGAAGTACTCGAGGCGCCGCGCATCGACACCCCCAACACCCACGGCACCGGCTGCTCCCTGTCCGCCGCCATCGCCAGTCTGCTGGCCCAGGGTGAGTCACTGGACTCGGCGGTACACCTGGCCAAGCGCTACATCAGCCGGGCCATCGAGGCCGGCGCCGGACGACGCATCGGCGGCGGCCACGGCCCGGTGGATCACTTCTACGACGGTTCCGTTCGCTTCAGATAAAGTCCTTTGCCAACTCCTCTGACTTCTGCCAGAGGCGATCCTGCAGCCCCGAGTCCATGGCAAATGATTTCACTTTG
>JBNJGD010000015.1:0-45337 GCA_051747425.1 Pseudomonadota bacterium | reverse complement strand
CCGGCGCACCTCGGCCAGGGCAAAGGCCCCGGCATCGGGCCGGTAGGCGATACGCACCTCACCGTCCTCGCTTATTTGCGCCAGTACGCCCTGGCTCTTGGCGTAGGCGTAGGGCAAGTTGCGGGCCACATCACTCGTCATTGCCGCCCTGCTCTTCTTCGCTGTCACCGGCCGGCTCGGCGTCCACCAGAGAGCCGTCGTAGGCGCGAATCGGTGGCAAGGCCGCAGTGCTGATGTCGACAATCGGCTTGATCTTGCCGGCCTCTGCCTGGCGCGCCCGCATGTAGCTGTATTTTTCCTGGCTCTTGCGGTCGGCCGAGGCGCGATCGCGAATGATGGTGGGGTGGAGGAAAACCATCAGGTTGCGCTTATCGTTATTGCTCGTGCGGTACTGAAACAATCGGCCCAGCAATGGAATATCACCGAGCAGCGGCACCTTGTGAAGCGTCTCTCTGCTCTCGTCGTCGATCAGGCCGCCGAGCACCAGGAGCTGACTGTCCTCGACCATCACACTGGTCTTGATCTGGCGTTTGTTGGTGATTAACTGCCCATCGGCCACGCTCGATTCAACGACGCTGGAGGCCTCCTGTTCGATGTCCAGGCGAATGGCATCGCCCTCGTTGATCTGCGGCTTTATCTTGAGAGTGATGCCCACATCCTGCCGCTCTACCGTCTGGAAGGGGTTGTTGGCGCCCGAGCTGGCGGTGGTAAAGGAACCGGTGAGGAAGGGCACATTCTGACCCACCACGATTTCCGCCTCCTGATTGTCCAGCGTAACAATACTCGGTGTGGAGAGCACATTGGCCTCACTATCGGTAGCTACTGCGCGGAGGATGCCGGCAAAGGCATTGCCGCTGCTGTCGCGGTCGCCAAAGCCCAGGGTAAAGCCGCCGGGAACACTGATACCCGAGGCGTCTTCACCGCCGGCACTGGCGGCGGCAATGCCGTTGATCACATCACCGCCACCACCGAGCAGGGCACCGCCCACCGGGCTGGTGTCGTTTTCAAAGCCGTTTTCGTTGGCGAAGAGGTAACTGAAACCCAGTTCCCGGGCCGCACCGTCGGAGACTTCGACGATAATGGCTTCGACATGCACCTGGGCGCGGCGAATATCGAGCTGGCGCACCACCGATTCGATATTGCGCATGGCATCGGGCGCGGCGGTAATAATCAGGGCGTTGGTTTCGGGATCGGCCTGAATATCGACTTCCTTGTTGGCCGAACCACTGGCCGGGGCCGCTGCCTTGCCGCCAGAAGCCGCCTCGGCCGCCTTTTTCTGTCCTTCATTGACGCCCTTGAGGATTTCGGCGGTCTCCTCGGCCTTGGCATATTTGAGATACAACACCTTGGTGTTACCGCCCTGCTCCAGGGGCACATCCATGGACTCGATCAGGGAACGCAAGCGATCGCGGCCGGCCTTGCTGCCAGAAATCAGAATACTGTTGGTGCGCTCGTCGGCGGCCAGTTGCGGCTGGTCAATGCCCTCACCTTTGCCACCGCCACCCTGGCTGTTTAATGAGTTGACGATGCGCACCAGTTCGGGGGCCGAGGCGTGCTCAAGGCGAAGAGACTCAATCTCGTCGTTGTCCGGACGGTCAATGCGCGAAATGATGTCCGACATGCGGCCGATATTGCTGGCCCGGTCGGTGATGACAATGATGTTGCTGCCCGAGTAGGCGGCCAGGTGGCCCTGCTGGGGCACCAGAGGACGCAGAATCGGCACCAGCTGCGCCGCTGCTACATGGCGAATGGGGATCACCTGGGTCACCAGATCATCGCCCATGCCCACGCCACTGTCGACGGTTGGCACTGCACCCTGCTTGGCATTGACCTCGGGCAAAATCTTGATGACATCGCCAGCGGGGACGGCGGCGTAGCCATGAACCTGCAAAATGGACTGAAACACATTGTAGAGCTCATCGCCATTCATGGACTGGCTCGAAATCACCGTGACCCGCGCCTTGACCCGGGGGTCAATAACGAAGTTTTTGCCGGTCTTTCGGGCCACCGTCGAGATCAAGGCCTCGATGTCGGCGTCCTTGAGGTTGAGGGTAAAGGTCTCGGACTCCTCGGCGGCATGCACGGGCACACTGCTCAGACAGAGTAAAAAGAAGCCCAAAAACGCCCGCCGCTGGGCGCGCAGTATTTGACGAAGACGGGACAGGTTCACGCAATTATCCATTTCACATCTCAATTAAAACTGATCGAGAGCATTTGTCTCGAGCCGTTGCGAAGCACCACCACATCGTACTGGTCTGCGTCGCGCAACTGGTTGATTCGATTCGGTTTGTTAACCGGTATGCTATTGACGGAAACGATCACATCGCCGTCCTGCAGACCGGTCTGGTAAAACAGGGCCGGGTCGCCCTTGGGGTTCACCTGATAGCCAATCAGTTCGCCATTTTCCTGTTGCGGCTTGATCGACACCATCTCCATCAGGGAGGACGGCGACTCGAGAAACTTTTTACGCAGATCAGCGGCGCGGGTCGGAGGAATGGCCTGCTCGTCGCCCTGGCTACCGGGCAAAAATTCCGAGGTCTCCGGCGCTTCCTTCGTGGCGATGTCGAGCTGGGGCGAATCGGGCAAACGCAGCGTCTCGTAGCGTCCCTGGTAGAGCAGAATCACGCGATCGCTGTGGACTTCCACCAGCTCGGCGTTGCCCGGCAAGGTATCACCGATACCGTAGACCTCCTGCTTTCCCGAACTGCCCCGGGAAATCATCGCCAACGCCAGATCCGGCGGGGCGATCGACAGGACCCCGCGCAGCACCAGATCCAGGCGCGTCTCAGGCGCATTGTCGATGTCGCCCTCCCCGGCCTTGACGCTGGCACGACCAAACAGGTGCTTGTTGGCTACCTGGGCACCGTAGCGCACAGGTGCCGGACCGGCGGAGGCGTTACTGGTGCCTGTGGGCAGATCCGGCCCCGTGGACACCGGCACAAACGCCCACACGGCAGCGGCGCTCCACCAGGCCAGCAGAATGATAAACACAGCACTGCACAGCGCCGGCGCCCACTGGTTCAGTCGGCGTGCGATCGGGTGCTGAATGGCGTTTTGCAGTCGCTTTTCCGTCATGCCCTTTATCGTTGTTAATCCCGGTGCATTAACCTGCACGAAAGCAGCGTTATATCACTAGACGGGGCGCCCTTGCCAGCGCCCCCCAATCGAGTACCGCTCCAGTGTGCGGCGTCGACAACACATCAATTCGCTGTAAAGCCGGCAGCGCCTCCCCCAGGCCCAGCCGCAACCATTGGGCCACGGCGGCGTCGCTTGGTTCCCCGTCACCGATCACCCGATTGAGACAGTGGTGATCCAATTGTCGGTACAGGGGCTGAAAACGCGCTTTGACATCGCCGTAATCCTGGGTCCAGCCCATAACCTCGTCCAGAGGGGCACTCAGGTGCAGCCTCAGGGTGTAGGAATGCCCCATGGGCTCATCAAAGCCCTCCCGCTCCAGGGCGCACTCGGCGTCCTGCTGTTTCCATATGTAATGATGACTGCCGTCAAAGCGACAGCCGGCGCTCACCGTCTCGCGCACATCGACGGCGCGCAACTCCGGCAGATCATCGATCAGCCTGTGCCACAGCCACTGCGCCAGTACTTCGCTGGTGGGGTTCTCCAGCCCCTCAATGCGGTTGAGGCAGTGACCATCCAGCTGCCGAGACAACGGCTGCCAGCCGTCATCGATCTGCTGGCCACTGCTCTCGGCCGCCAGCAGCGATACCTCAAAGCCGTGTCCGTGGAGGCGGCCACACTTGTGACCCTCGGGCACATTGGGCAAATAGTGGGCAGCTTCAAAGCGATAGCGCCGCCAGGTCAGGACCTCCTGCCCGGTCAACAGCACACCCCGGTTGGCGCCGGCGGCCAACTTGAGCTCGCCCCGGGTCCCATCGAGTCCGCTTTCGGCGGCAATCAGGCGAGCTATGCCAACATCAGACTCAACTTTAATTGATTCTTTTAAATCGCTGTTATTTAACAGTTTTTGCAAAGTTTTCAGTCGACTTATATCGATTTTTTCGGGGTTCAGCAACTCACAGGCGAAGCTGTGCCCGTGCAGCCCGTACTGGTCGCTGCGACGGGCGGCGTCAAAACCGAAGCGGTGAAACTGGAAAGCTGTGTTGGCCATAAGCCGCGGAAGTCTATATCAATCCTTTTGACATTTCAGTGACAAGGCGTCGATGGCGTTTTGGCTCGTCTGTTCGGCCAGTGCTTCTACCGGGATATCCCGCAGCTCGGCAATGATGCGGGCGATGCCCGGCAAGTGGCTGGGGCGGTTGGCCTCGCCGCGCTCGATAAAGGCCGGAGGCATGTCCGGAGCGTCGGTCTCCAGCACGATGGCTTCCAGCGGCAGCGTGGCCACCAGACGGCGCAACTTGCGCGCCCTCGGGTAAGTCACGGCACCGCCGAAGCCGAGTTTGAAACCGGCGTCAATCCAGTGGCGGGCCTGCTGTTCGGAACCGGAAAAGGCGTGGAGGATGCCGCCGTGCTGCCAGCGCCGCTGGCGCAACAGTTTGAGCAGCTCGTCGTGGGACTTGCGAGCGTGGAGTATCACCGGCAGACCGGCCTCGTCGGCCACCGCCAGCTGACCGGCCACCAACTTTTTCTGAGCCTCGGCGTCGTAATCCGGCAACTGGTAATCGAGCCCCAGTTCGCCCACCGCCACTGCCCCGCTCCCGTCCAGCACGCCCGCCAGCGCTTCCAGATCCTCCTCGCTGTGTTGGTGCATGAAGTACGGGTGCAGCCCAAAGGCCGGACTCACCAAATCGTAACGCCGGGCCAGTTGCGCCACCCGGGTCCAGCTGGCCGCCGTGGTCGCCGGCAGTACAATGCCCCGGCAGCCGAGATCCCGGCAAGCCTGCACCTCTTGATCCAGGCCTTCGGCCAGCGCGTCGAAGTCGAGATGACAGTGGGAGTCGATCCAGCCCGTGTTAATCTCTGCTGATTGATAAGCCTTTGACATAGGACGATTGTATCCCATGCGTTCAACCGTAGTGCGCCCCACCGGAAAACTGGAACTGCTCTCGCAACAGGAGGCCGAGCGCCTGCGCGATCAGAGCGCCGGCGGCATGTCCGCCGTCCTGCGCAACTGCGCCCTGGCCGTGCTCAACAGCGGCAGCCCCACCGACGACGGTCAGCAACTGCTCAACCAGAACCCCGATTTTGACCTGGAGATTGTCCAGGAGCACCGCGGCCTCAAGCTGGTGTTGCACAACGCCCCGGAGGCGGCCTTCGTCGATGGACGGATCATTGAAGGCATACGCCACCACCTGTTCTCGGTCCTGCGCGACATCGTCTATGTCAACAGTGAAATTCTCAGCCACCCCCCCGAGACCAGCGAAGACCTGACCAACCTGGTTTTCGACATCCTGCGCAACGCCCGAACCTTCCGCCTGGCCGAGGCGCCCAATCTGGTGGTCTGCTGGGGCGGCCACTCCATCAGCCGCGAGGAGTACGACTACAGCAAGGTCGTCGGCCACGAATTGGGCCTGCGCCACCTGGACATCTGTACCGGCTGTGGCCCGGGCGCCATGAAGGGGCCCATGAAGGGCGCCACCATCGCCCACGCCAAGCAGCGCCGTCGCCGCAACCGCTACATCGGCATCACCGAACCCGGCATCATCGCCGCCGAGGCGCCCAACCCGATCGTCAATCAGCTGGTGATCATGCCCGATATTGAAAAGCGCCTGGAGGCTTTCGTGCGCCTCGGACACGGCATCGTGGTCTTCCCCGGCGGGGTGGGTACCGCCGAGGAGCTGCTCTATTTGCTGGGCATTCTGATGCACCCGAAGAATGCCGACACGCCCTTCCCCCTGATTCTCACCGGCCCCGAGGACAGCGCCGAGTACTTTGAGCAGATCGACGCCTTTATCCGCCTGGCGCTGGGCGAGGCCGCCACCCGTTACTACCGGATCGTTCACGGCGATCCCGCCGCCGTGGCCATTGCCATGCGCGAGCGTCTGGAGGAAGTCAGAACCTACCGGCAGACCACCCATGACGCCTTTTACTACCACTGGGACCTGCACATCGACAGCGACTTCCAGCAGCCCTTCATCCCCAACCACGAAAACATGAGCCAGCTGAACCTCAACCGCGATCAGCCGCCCCACCAACTGGCGGCGCAACTGCGCCGGGCTTTTTCCGGCATCGTCGCCGGCAATGTCAAAGCCGAGGGCATGCGGGCGATTGAGGAACACGGCCTGTTCGAGTTGCACGGTGACGAGACGCTGATGGCGGCCCTGGACAAACTGCTGCAATCCTTCGTCAGCCAACACCGGATGAAGCTGCCGGGCAGCCAATACCAACCCTGCTATCGCCTGGTGCGCTAGTGTTCATCGCCGCCCTGTGTCTGTCCATTGGTCTGGGCGCCTGGTGGATCAGTACCATTGCCGCCGGCGGCGCCGCCTCGCTGGCGCTGCCCCTTCTCGGCCTGTTGCTGGGCGCCGAAATCGCCATCCCGGCGGTGGCCCTGGGGGCCATGGTGGCCAACCCGGGCCGCGCCTGGCTGTTCCGGCGCCACATCGAGTGGCCACTGGCGCGCTGGTTGATTCCCGGCAGCCTGCTGGGCGGGTTTGTCGGCGGGGCGGTCTTTTCACTGCTCGACCCGCGCTGGCTGCAGGGGCTGTTGGGGGCGTTTTTGCTGAGCACCGGATTGCAGCAGCGCTGGTCCCGCCGTCACCGCTTTCCCGCCCTGCCCGCCTGGTGTTTCTTTCCCCTGGGCCTCGCTGTGTCCGGCATCTCCGGCGTGGTTGGCGCCAGCGGACCGGTACTCAACCCCTTTTTGCTGCACAACGGCATCGACCGGGCCCGCCTGGTGGCCACCAAAGCCATTAATTCACTGGTCATGCAGTGGAGCAAGCTGGTGGCCTACGGCAGCTTTGGCGCCCTCTCCGGCCAGGTGCTGGAGGCGGGTCTGGCCCTGGGACTGGGCGCCCTGCTCGGCACCGCTGTGGCCCGTCGCCACCTGCTGTCGATCTCGGCCGAACGCTTCAAACTCTACGCCCTGGCGCTGATGCACCTGGCCGGCGCCGCCCTGCTGGCCAGCGCCCTGGGCTGGCTGGGCGGCTAGGACCCGTTAACAGGCCCTAAGTGCCGGGACAGGCCACACCGGTGCCACCAATGCCGCAGTAGCCACCGGGATTCTTGGCCAGATACTGCTGGTGGTAATCCTCGGCGTAGTAGAAGGGCCCCGCCTCGGCGATCTCGGTGGTGATGTCCCCCTTGCCGGCGGCCTGCAGGGCCGCCTGGTAGCGCTCGCGGCTGAGTTCGGCGGCGGCGCGCTGATCGGCGTCGACGGTGTAAATCGCCGAGCGGTACTGGGTGCCGACATCGTTGCCCTGGCGCATGCCCTGGGTGGGGTCGTGCTGTTCCCAGAACACCTGCAAGAGTGACGCCAGGGACAGCTGGTCGGGGTCGAACACCACCCGCACGGCCTCGGTGTGACCGGTCTGTCCGGCGCACACTTCGCGGTAGGTCGGGTTGGGCGTATAGCCACCGGCATAACCCACTGCGGTGGTGTGCACACCGGGCAAATTCCAGAACAGGCGCTCGGCGCCCCAGAAACACCCCATGCCGACCACCAGCTCGCTCGCCCCCTCGGGAAAGGGCGGCTGAAGCGGTGTACCGAGCACGAAATGGCGATTTTCCAAAGTCATGGGTTCCGTGCGTCCGGGCAGGGCCTCATCGGAACTGGGAATTTCGGTTTTGCGAAACAGGGAAAACATCGCGACCTCCGGGGGTAGACGCTGGCAACTGACAAGGACTCAAGAGTCTAGTATCTTCGGCGCTGAATCACAGTGAGACAAGTACATGAGTACAGAAAACGGCAAACGCGTCAGCGATTCCAAAATTGACGCCCACATCTACAAAGTCTTCCCCAACGACCTCAATTCCCACAACACCGTCTTTGGCGGCGTCATCATGGGCACCGCCGACCGCCTCGCCCTGGTAGTAGCCGAGCGCCACAGCGGTCGCACCTGCGTCACCGTCTCGGTGGACGACATGCACTTCCTCAAAGCCGCCCGCGGTGGCGACACCCTGGTTTTCAGGGCCTCGGCCAATCGCGCCTGGGGCAGTTCCATGGAGATCGGAGTGCAGGTCATGGCGGAAAACAGCTACAACGGCGACACCCGCCACATCCTCTCGGCCTACTTCACCTTCGTCGCCCTCGACGATGACAACAAGCCCACGGAGGTTGCCGCCGTGATCCCCGAGAGCAAAGAGGAGAAGCTGCGCTTTGAGGCCGC
Source organism: Pseudomonadota bacterium (assembly GCA_051747425.1). Classification (GTDB taxonomy): domain Bacteria; phylum Pseudomonadota; class Gammaproteobacteria; order HTCC5015; family HTCC5015; genus HTCC5015. Next base: position 37,094 of record JBNJGD010000015.1, on the reverse strand, counting down.
CGGACTCCGTCGACAGCACCGGCTGGAAAACGCCAAAAAGCTCAAGGCACTCAGGGACAAAACCGGCCATTGAGGCGGGCACGGGGGTGCCTATTGTCCTGTTGCCCCACCCTGATCCGGGCAGTACTATGAGAAATTATTATATTAACCACACTGACCAGAATGAGGGCGCTCGATGGGTGTCAAGCTGCGCAACATAGAAAAAGACATTAAAAACGCCCGGAACTACGAGGAGTGGCGCGCCGCCTGCAGTGAACACGACCGGCTCTCCGGCGCCGACGAATGGAAACAGGTCGACCACTCGCCCTTTTACGATTACGAGCTGATTCGCGCCCGCCTCAGTGAATTGCGCCAGGCGCGCAAGAAAAAAGACGGCCAACAATTGGTTTTCCACCTGCATGAAGGCCTGCACGGCAACCTCGGCAACATTTCCAATCCCATGCTCTACAAACAGAGCAAGCTGGGCACCAAGCATCTGATCGAGGCCTACCTCGATGAAGTCTGCGAAGCCCTGCACTATGTCTGCGACAACGAATTCGACAACCTCGACTTCAAACAGAAGCTGGACTTTTTTGAGACGGTCGGCCAGGCCTTTGGCCAGAGTGCCCTGATGCTCAGTGGTGGTGCCGCTCTGGGGCTGTTCCACCTCGGTGTGGTCAAGGCACTGTGGGAAAACGACCTGCTTCCCAAGGTGATATCGGGCTCCAGCGCCGGGTCTATCGTCGCCGCCTCTGTGGGCAGTCACAAAGACGATGACCTCAAGGCCAAGCTGGAACCTGAGAACCTCTACATGACGGCCTTCAAATATGTAGGCTGGACCGGCATCTTCCGCGGTCGCCCCATCCTCGATGGCGACCACCTTGAAGTTTGCCTGCAGGAAAACATCGCCGACATGACTTTTGAGGAGGCCTATCGGGAGACCGGGCTGGAGATCAATATTACCGTGTCGCCCTACGACCGCCACCAGCAGTCACGGCTTTTGAACTGGCGCACCTCGCCCCATGTACTGATCCGCAAAGCCTCGCTGGCCTCCTGTGCCGTGCCGGCGGTGTACCCGCCCGTCACGCTCTGGGCCAAGAATGTGCACGGTGAAAAGGTTCCCTACATCCCCACGCGCAAGTGGGTGGACGGTTCGGTCAACGACGATCTGCCGGTCGGTCGGCTGTCGCGCCTCTACGGCGTCAACCACACCATTGTCAGCCAGACCAATCCCCATGTGGTGCCCTTCATCAATCGCGATGAGAAGCCGCCGGGCCCATTCAACTTGCTGCGTACCTTCGCCGTGCGCAACGCCCAACTCAATGCCAAGCTGACGCTGGAAGTGATTCAGGCGCGCATTCGCAACAACGACATCGGCCTGCTGTTCGACAAGGCACACTCGGTGGTGCGCCAGAAATACAGCGGCGACATCAACATCGTCCCGCCGCGCCGGGCGCGCAATGTACTGAAAATTTTCAAGAACCCCAATGTGGAAGATGTCCGCGCCTTCATCAAGAACGGCGAGCGCACCACCTGGCCCAAGCTGGACCTGATCCGCAACACCACGCGCATTTCCCGCGCCTTTCAGGAATGCTACGACAAGCTCGACCGCCAGGAAGCCGAGAAGCTCGACCGGCTCAAGCTGGTCAGCGTCAAGTAACACAACCCGTCATCGCGAGGAGCGCAGCGACGCGGCGACCTGCTCAACGGTTGCCGCAGATGGCTTCGCTTCGCTCGCCATGACAGAGGAGCCTGACAACGCGGGGATCAGCGCCCCTTGCGGGCGCCGTAAATCACAAACTGGCCGTTCTCGCTTAGCCGCTCACAGTGGCCGAAAGCCGCTTCCATCCACTCGCTGTAGGGCAAGTGCCGGTTGGCCACCAGGCGCAGTTCGCCGCCGTCGTTCAGGCGCTGGGCGGCCTCGGCGATAAAGCGCTCGGCAATGCGGTAGTCGGTCTCCACCCCCGTGTGAAAGGGCGGATTGCTGACAATCGCATCCCAGTTTCCCTCCAGCTCATCCAGGCCGTCGGACTGCACACAGGCCGCCTCGAGACCATTCACCTGGGCGTTCATCCAGGCGCAGAAAAGCGCCACCGCGCTGACATCGGACAGGGTCACCGCCGCCCCGGGCAGGCATTGTTTCAGAAACAGTCCCAACGGACCGGCGCCCGCGGCAAAGTCCAGAACCCGGGCGTCCTCTCCCACCGACAGTGGCTGTGCCGCCAGCTGATCCAGCAACAGACGGGTACCGCCATCGAGTTTGCCCAGACTGAAAACGCCCGGCAGGGTGGCCAGCAACAGCTCCGGTGCCCCCCCGGCGGTCATTTCAAACGACTCCACCCAGGCCTCGGGATCGAAAGCTTGAGGGGTCAGTTCCCCTCGCCAGAGCTGGCAATGGCGGGCACTGTCGACTTTTTCAGCCATCGACGAGCGGGCCTCCAGACGACGGGCACCGCCCTCAATGCCGGCGCGCCTTTGCCCCACCAGCCAGAGGGGCGTTCCCGGCGGTAAAATACCGGCCAGCTGAGCCAGGATAAAATCGGTGCGCGGGCGGGATTTGGGCACTTGCATCACCACGCGGTCCACCGGGCCATCCAGGGCCTCGGCCAGCAGTGCACTACCGAGACCCTGAACCCCCGTCGGCAAACGATTGAAGTCGCCCCGATGGTCTACCCAGACCAGCCGCTCGCCGCGCCAACCGGCCAGCAGTGACGGCTCCGCCAGTTCGACAAACAGCGTGCGTCCGCGCTCGCCAATGGCCCCGCGGTTGCGATCAATTACCTGTGCGGTCAGCTGCATGACAACTCCGTGAAAAAGGGGCGCATCATAGCCCGTCGGCGATGCCGGCGACAACGCCCGAGGCACTCTGCTAAGCTTCAGAAAAAGGAGACCCCACATGAAAAAGACGCTGCTGTTTGCACTCGCCCTTTGCCTGATGGCCCCCATGGCCGCCCACAGCCTGCAGAGCTACCCCGGCCGTGAAATAGCCATTATGGAAATTCTCTTCCTCAATGAAGGGCAAACCCGTGAAGACGCCGAGGCCTATTTCGCCAAGGCCTCAAAAGTAGCCGAGCGCTACGGCGCCAGAGACGCCGCCGGCGCCTACCTCAAGCGCTGGATCCGAGGTGGCAAGGACGGCATCTACGACGCCGATTTCGTGGTCGTCACCATCTTTCCCAACGCCCAGAAAATGAACGACCTGATGCAACGGGACGAGGACTACGCCGAGCTGGCCTACACCCGGGACGAGATTTTCGACCGCGGCCAGACCATCTCCTTCATGGTCGATCCCATCACCCTGCCCGGCCAGCGCGAGTAGGTTCAACCGAAGAACCAGTAGCCCACGGCGATAGCAGCGGCGATACCGGCGGCATCTGCGGCCAGACCACAGGCCAGGGCGTGGCGGCTGTGGCGAATGCCCACCGAACCGAAGTACACCGCCAGCACATAGAAGGTGGTTTCCGTGGAACCCTGCATAATGGCCGCCAGGCGCCCGGCAAAGGAGTCGACGCCGTGGGTGTTCATGGTCTCCAGCATCATGGCCCGGGCGCCCGAACCGCTGAGGGGCTTCATAAACGCCGTGGGCAGGGCGTCGACAAAGCGGGTATCAAAGCCCAGCCAGGCGACCAGGGTGGCGATGCCGTCGATGGCCGCCTCCATGGCGCCACTGGCGCGAAAGACGCCAATCGCCACCAGCATCGCGAGAAGATAGGGAATGATCTGTATGGCCGTTTTAAAGCCCTCTCTGGCGCCCTCAATAAAAGACTCGTAGACATTGATGCCGCGCCAGTGGCCAATACACAGAAACAGCATGATCACCGCGAAAATCAAACCGTTGCCCAGGGCGCTGGACTGGCTCTGCAGGGCATCGGCCGAGAGTGTGCCGGCATAGGCCACCAGCGCCATCAACAGCGCCGCCACAGCCCCCAGCCAGACCAGAACCACCGTATCCCACAGGCGTATCCGCTGAACCAGCGCCACCGTCAGCAACCCCACCAGGGTTGAACAACTGGTGGCCAATAGTATCGGCACAAAAATCAGCGCCGGGTCCTCGGCCCCCTGCTGGGCGCGGTAGAGCAACACGGTCACCGGAAACAGGGTCACTGCCGAGGTATTGAGCACGAGAAACAGAATCTGGGCGTTACTGGCGCGATCCGGGGTCAGGTTCAGGGTCTGCAGGTCTCGCATCGCCTTGAGACCCAGGGGCGTGGCGGCATTATCCAGACCCAGCGCGTTGGCCGAGAGGTTGAGCGTTACCGAGGAAATCGCCGGGTGCCCACGGGGCACTTCGGGCATCAGACGGGTAAACAGTGGCGACAGCCCCCGCGCCAGTTGATCCACCAGGCCGCTGGCCTCTCCCACCTTGACGATGCCCAGCCACAGGGCGAGCACGCCAATCAAGCCAATGGCCAGTTCCACAGACAGGGAGGCCATGTCGAAGGCGGCCTGCACCAGGCGGGCAAAAACAGCGCTGTCGCCCTGGCCGAACTGGACCAGGGAGAAAACAGCGGCAATGACAAAAAAGCCCAGCCAAATTCTGTGCAACATGTGCGAATCCCGGCGTCGGAGACCTACTCCGGCTTGCCGTCCTCCCCGACCGGTGGCTGGGGCGGCGTGGCCAGAAGGTCGTCGTGCAACTCCATCTGCCACGGCAAGCTGCCGGGCGACATGTGCAGAAAGTGCAGATGCTTTTCAAACTGATCGAGGATATCGGTAATGATGTCCTGTTGATCGAGGCCGTAGACATCGTAGGACTGACCACCCCGGCGCAGGAACACTTCGGCCCGGTAGTAGTGGCGGCCCTCTTCCCGGCTGTGGGATTGCTCGGGGTAGGCGTAGTCGGGCAGCACATGCTCGATCAGCCGGACTTCGTAAACGAAGTCCACATGGTCGTCCTTGGCCACCTGCAGGTAGCGGCGGTTGTTCTCGTCGTCGACATGAACGGCGGCGGCCCAGCCCTCCTTGTCCAGCTCGCGCTGTACCCGGTTCATGGCCTTGCTCACCGTGGTTTCCATAAACGCCAGCACTTCCTCGCCATCCGGAAAGTGAATCAGCTCATGCAAGCGCCGACGCCACAGGCCGTGGCCGGAAGTGCCGGAAAAGCGCTGCTGCAGGTCGACATTCAGACTGCGGTGATGATGTCCCTCGATCACCAGAGCCCGCCACAGGCCCAGCGCCGAGATCACCATAATGACGGCAAACGGCAACGCACTGGCCACACTCATGGTCTGCAGGGCACCCAGCCCCCCGGCCACCAGCAGTACCGAGGCCACAATGCCCTCGATGGAGGCCCAGAAAATGCGCTGCCACACCGGCGTTTCCAGAGAGCCGCCGGAAGCCAGGGAGTCAATCACCAGCGAGCCGGAATCGGAGGAAGTAACAAAGAAGGTAATGATCAAAAACACGGTGATAAAGGACACCACGGATGTCAGGGGGAGATTTTCATACAGCTTGAAAAGTGCCACTGCCTTGTCGTCCTGCACCTGCCCGATCAGGCTGGTGTAGCCCTCGTTCATGATCTGGTTGAGCGCGGTGTCGCCAAACACCGAGAACCACAAAAAGGTAAACAGCGTGGGCACCAGCATCACCCCCACCACAAACTGGCGAATGGTGCGACCCCGGCTGATCTTGGCAATAAACAAACCGACGAAGGGCGCCCAGGCAATGGTCCAGCCAAAGATGAACAGGGTCCAGTTGCCAATCCAGTCGCTGTGGGTGTAGGCCTGCAGGTTAAAGGTGCGCTCAATAATGTTGTTGAGGTAACTGCCCGTGTTCTGCAAAAAGGATTCCAGAATATGGATGGTCGGGCCGACGATAAAAACAAACAACAGCAGAGAGGCGGCCAGGAACATATTGAGAATGGACAGACGCTTGATGCCCTTGTCCATCCCGGCCACCACCGAGACGATGGCCAGCGCGGTAATGCAGGCAATCGAGATCACCTGAACGGTACTGTTCACCGGTATCTGCGGCCACAGGTAGTTCATGCCGGCGTTGATCTGGGCCACCGAGAGACCCAGAGTGGTGGCGATGCCAAACAGGGTGCCGAGAATCGCAAAAACATCCACGATATGGCCTATCGGACCGTAAATGCGGTCGCCAATCAGGGGGTAGAGCGCGGAGCGAATCGACAGCGGCAGGCCGTGGCGAAAGGCAAAATAGGCCAGCACCAGACCCACCAGACCGTAGATGGCCCAGATGTGAAAACCCCAGTGGAAAAAGGCGATTTGCATGGCCTGCTGGGCGGCATCCACGGTTTCCGCCGCTCCCGCCGGTGGCGAGGCGTAGTGCAGCACCGGCTCGGCGACACCGAAAAACAACAGGGCAATGCCATAACCGGCGGAGAACAGCATGGCGAACCAGGCGGGAAAACTGTACTGGGGCTCGGCGTGATCGGGGCCAAGTTTGATATGCCCCCACTTGGTCATCGCCACACTGACAATAAAAACCAGAAAGAAGGCCACCGCCAGCATGTAGAACCAGCCGAAAGTCTCGGTGATGTACGCCAGCGCCTGCTTGAAGGCCTCGCCGGCCAGGTCCGGGGCGCTGATGGTGCCGATCACCAGCAGGGCGATCACGATCACGGCGGGAATAAAAACGGGTATCAGTACGGTAGAGTCCGAATAGGACTTTTCCTGGTCTGTCGTCATGGTGGCATCCTGGTTGAGTGAATGTCTTCTGCCTCAGCCGGTAACATGCCATTCAGCGGCGCAAACAGCAATTTATGAGTGCTGTTTGCGCCAGCGCGCCGGCGGCATTCCGGTCCAGCGCTGAAAGGCGCGGTAAAAAGTGCTCGACTCGGCAAAGCCCAGACTTTGAGCAATCTCTGCCAGCGGTCGGTCACTCCCGGACACCGCTTCCAGCGCCAGCGCCCGGCGCACTTCATCGACCAGTTGACGAAACGAACTGCCCCGCTCGGCCAACTGTCTCGCCAGGGTGCGCTCGCTGACACCGAGTGCCCGGGCCACCTCGGCGCGCCTCGGCACCCGCGGCCCCAACTGGACCATCAACCAGCGGCGCAAGTCTTCAATCGACAAACGCTGCATATCCAGTGCGGCGAGACGCGCGGCACTGTACTCCTCGTGCACCTGGGCCAGGTGTTCATTGGCCTGGGGCAAAGTTCTGTTCAAGACCTCGTTTGCCACCAGAAGTCCACTGAAAGCCTGTTCGAAATCCACCGGACAGGCAAAGGTGTTCCGGTATCCCGAGAGAGGGCCCAGCTGCTCCTGGCTGAACTGCACGCGCTCCGCTGAAAGAGGGGCTCCGGTCAGCCAGTAAACCGCATTGACAACGGCCGCCATGACCGCCTCAATTTGGTGTGGACTGAAAGCCAGACGGCCCTGGCGGGGATGGTAAACCAGCCAGGTGGTACGCTCCCCGGGCAGCATCTGGAATCGGCCGCCGTCCGAAATCAGCCGCTGGTACTTCTGCAACATCACCAGCGCCTCGCGCAGTGACGCCGCCGACTGCAGGGCAAAGCCCAGTACATCCATGCTGGAGGGCTGAATCCCGGCCCCCGCCTTGAGACCGAAACCGGAATCCCCGGTGCAGTGCTCGGCAGCGTGCCACAGGCGAGTCATGTCATCGATGGGCCAGCGCTCTTTTTCCAGCGCGGATTCGGCAATCCCCGCCCTGTCCAATAGCTGACAGGCAGAAACGCCCAGGCGCTCGGCCCCGGCCACCACGGTGTATACCCAGCCTCTGGAAACAGTGGCCTCTAAAGTCAATTTTCATGGCCTCCAAGATCAAACCCAAGTGCATCATAGCGAGCTATCGTCATAACTGGCAACACAGAGTCAACAAACCAGCCATAGGGGCGACGCATGACACGAACCATCCAATCCGACATTCTGGTAGCCGGCGGGGGCCTGGCCGGTATTGTGAGCGCACTGGAAGGACTGCGCGCCGGACAGTCCGTCACCATCGTCGACCGCGACAGCCCCGAGCGCTTTGGCGGTCTGGCGCGCTGGGCATTCGGCGGCATGGCGCTGGTCGGCACCCCCCTGCAAAAGCGCATGAATATCCCCGACACCCCCGAGCTGGCGCTGGAGGACTGGGTTCGCTTTGGCGAACTGGACCCGCAAGACGACTGGCCCATGGCCTGGGCCCGCTACTATGTCGAGCACTCCCGCAGTGAAGTCTACGACTGGCTGCGCAGCGAGGGCTTCAAGTTCATGCCGGCGGTCAACTGGGTCGAGCGCGGCCGCTTTGGCGATGGCAACCGCCTGCCGCGCTACCACATCGTCTGGGGCACCGCCCGGGAACTGGTGGTGCGCCTGACAGAGGCCTTGAAAGCGGCCGACCGCGGCGGCCCGCTGCCCCTGCTCCCCCGCCACCGCATTACCGCGCTGGACTATCAGGGGGGAGAAGTGTGCGGCGCCGTGGCCACTGACGAAGAGAGCGGTGCCGAAGTGCGCCTCGCCTCTCCCACGGTCATTCTGGCCATGGGCGGCATCAATGGCAGCCACGAGGTCTGTCGCGAGAACTGGCCGGCCCACCGGCCGCGCCCGTTCAGCATGCTCAACGGCGCCCACCCCTACGCCGACGGCAAACTGCACCACTGGGCGGCAGAAAATCTCGGCGCGCGCATCACCCACGCGGGCGAAATGTGGAACTACGCCGCCGGCTTTCCCCACCCCTTTCCCCATTTCGAGGGGCACGGTCTGTCGACCATCCCCTGCAAATCCGCACTCTGGCTCGATCACCGCGGGGAGCGCATCGGCCCCGAGCCGCTGGTTACCGGTTTCGACACCCACTGGCTGTGCCAGCGCGTGGCCACCCAGGAAAAACCCTGGACCTGGCACCTGCTCAACTGGCGCATCGCCAGCAAGGAATTCGCCATTTCGGGGGCGGAGCACAACGCCCGCATCCGCGACAAACAGTTCCCCCTGTTTGTCAAAGACCTGCTACTGGGCAATCACGACCTGGTCCGGCAAATGCAGCGGGAAAGCCCGCACTTCCTGGTCGATGACAGCCTGGCCGGTCTGACCCGGAAAATGAACGCCCTCACCTGTTCCCACGACATTGACCCCGCCAGGTTGCAGGCCACGGCGGATGCCTTTGATGCCAATTTCGCCCACCGCGACCAGCTTAACAACGACGCCCAAATCCGCATGATCCGACACGCCCGCCAGTGGGGGCCGGACCGCCTGCGAACCTGCAAGCCGGCGCCACTGCAAAAGCCCGGCGCCGGGCCGTACATTGCCATTCACATGCAGCTGGTCACGCGCAAGAGCCTCGGCGGCCTGCGCACCGATCTGAGCAGCCGGGTCCTCGACGGCCACGACCGGCCCATTCCCGGGCTCTACTGCGTCGGTGAGGCGGCGGGCTTTGGCGGCGGTGGCGCCAACGGCAAGCGCTCACTGGAGGGCACCTTCCTGCCCGGTTGCATCATGACCGCACGGGCCGCCATGCGGGCGATTAACGGCGGCGGTTAAGCGCTTTTTGACAAACACTTGAACTGCCGCCGCCCCAAGGCGATATTGAGCGGCAGGCCGAGTCACCCATACAACGAGATCAGGAGATTCACCATGACCAAAAACGGGGCACAAGCTCTGCTCAAGACACTCACCGATTCCGGCGTTGAAGTCTGTTTTACCAACCCGGGCACCAGTGAGATGCACTTTGTCGCAGCGCTCGACAGCGAGCCCAATATGCGCGCGGTACTGGCCCTGTTTGAGGGCGTCGCCACCGGTGCGGCGGACGGCTACGCCCGGATGACCGACAAACCGGCGGCCACGCTCCTGCACCTGGGTTGCGGACTGGGCAACGGACTCGCCAACCTTCACAACGCCCGCAAGGGCAAGGTTCCCATGGTGAACATCGTCGGCGACCACGCCACCTACCATGTTCAGTACGACGCCCAGCTGCAATCGGACATCGAAACCGTGGCGCACAATGTCTCTCCCGGGTTTGTGCGCACCTCGCAAAGCACCGAGGTCCTGCCCGGTGATGCCGTCGATGCCTTACAGGCGGCCCGCGGCCTGCCCGGCCAGGTGGCCACGCTGATCCTGCCCGCCGATGTCTCCTGGGGCGAAGGCGGCCAGGCCAAGGTGGCGCCCCCGCCTCCGCCGGCGGCAGAGATCAGCGACGACACCATCAATACTATTGCTGCGGCCATTCGCTCGGGCAAAAAGACCGCTCTGCTTCTGGGTGGTCGCGCCCTGCGCGAGCCGGCCATGGTCGACGCCGCCAAAATCGCCGCCAGCCACGGGATCAAGCTGTTTGCCGAGACCTTCCCCACCCGCATGGAGCGCGGCGCCGGACTGCCCTTTGTCGAGCGCATTGCCTATCTGGCAGAGCTGGTGGGCGTGCAGCTGGCCGAGTTCGAACAACTGATTCTGGTCGATGCCAAAGCGCCGGTGTCGTTTTTTGCCTACCCCGGCAAGCAGAGTTACCTGGTCCCCGACCACTGCGAGGTGCACACCCTTTGCCGGGACGACCAGGACGCGGCCACCAGCCTGGCCAAACTGGTACAAACACTGGGTGCCGATAGCGCCGAGCCACAGCGTCAACCCCTGGCGCCGCCGAGCCGGCCTCGCGGCAAGCTCAATGCCGCCAAGGTCTGCAAGGCAGTTGGGCATATGCTGCCCGAGAACAGCATCCTCGTCGACGAGTCCATCACTTCGGGGCTGATGCTCTCGGCCATGACCACCAGCGCCCCCCGCCACGACCTCATTACCCTGACCGGGGGCGCCATTGGCCAGGGGCTGCCCAGCGCCATCGGTGCCGCCATCGCCTGTCCGGAACGCCCGGTGTACGCGCTGATTGGAGACGGCTCTTCCATGTACACCATCCAGGCCCTGTGGACCATGGCGCGCGAGCAGCTCAATGTGACTTCCATCATATTCAACAACGCTTCCTACTCCGTGTTGAATATCGAGCTGGAGCGGGTAGGCGCTGAAAACGCCGGGGAAAAAGCCAAATCCCAGCTCGACCTACACGGGCCCGTGATGCACTTCGCCCAGCTCGCCCGCGGCATGGGGGTTCACGGAACCCGGGCAACGACCACCGGAGAACTGCTCAAGGCACTGGAGTACGCCAACAGCCACCCTGGCCCACACCTGATTGAAGTCATGGTCCCCGAGTCGCTGAATGGTTTTAAACGGCGGATTCTGCCCTGGGTGCTGCGCTCCCTGCCCAGTCTGCCCAATTCATTGAGCAAATCGCTCAAGCGAAAAATTGCCCCGTGAAAATGGCACAGGAATCTAGCGGGGTTTGAGCGGATCGGGCAGGGCCAGGAGGTCCTCGACAGACTGCGGCCTGGCAAAGTAAAACCCCTGCAGCCAGTCGCAATGCTTGGCACGCAAGCTTTCGCCCTGTTCGGCGGTCTCCACGCCCTCGGCCACCACGCCCAGGTCGAGGTTGTGGGCAATATTGATCACGCCCTCGACAATGGCGGCGCTCTTTTCGCTGCGGGCAATGTCTCCGACAAAGCTGCGGTCGAGTTTGACCTTGTTGATCGGCAGGTTGCGTAAATAACTGAGGCTGGAATAACCGGTACCGAAATCGTCGATGGCCACGCCGACACCCAGGGCGCGAATATCGCGTAACAGGCCGATGGTTTTTTCCGTACCCGACATCAATACGCCCTCGGTGACCTCCAGTTCGAGCAAGTCGGGACGCAGTCCGGATCGTTCTAGTGCCTGCTCGAGCTCACCAAAGAAGCCGGCGCGGCGAAACTGCAGTGGCGAGATATTCACTGCCACTCGCCACTCCCGGCCGCTCTGCCGGTTCATGGCCACCAAATCCGCGCAGGCGCGCTGCAGGGCCCAGCGACCGATACTCACGATCTGCCCGGTCTTCTCCGCCACGGGAATAAACTCGCCGGGGGAGATCATCCCCTCCTCCGGGCGGACCCATCGAATCAGGGCCTCTACCGTGTGAATGGCGTGGTCATCGGCATTGACGAGAGGCTGGTAGTGGAGCACAAACTCCTCTTTGTCGATGCCGTTGTGGATATTGCGCCGCACCTCCACATAGGCCTCGGTAGTGACGCTGAAATCCTCGCCAAACCAGTGCCAGCAGTTGCGCCCCTGTTCCTTGGCTTCCTTCACTGCCACCTCGGCCTGCTGTATGGCCTGGGCGGCGTGTTGCACGGGCCCGTCAATGGCGGCAATGCCGATACTGGCACTGATGTGAATCTCGCGATCTGCCACCTCGAAGGGATAGGTCAGCGCACCCAGAATGCGTTCGGCGCGCTCGACGATCCGCCCTTCATCTCCGGCATCGGGCATCAGCAGGGCAAAGTCATCGGCCTCGAACCGCGACAGCAATTCACCGGGTTGCACCAGCTCCTCGAGCCGGCGAGCGACGGCCACCAGCAGCAGGTCGCCCACCCGGTGCCCCAGACCGTCATTGATCGGCTTGAAACCATCCAGGTCAATAAACAGTACCGCCACACCCGCACTGTGCTGACTGCTGAAGCGATGGTCGTCGATCATGCGCCGCTCAAAGGACAGGCGGTTGGGCAGACCGGTGAGCATATCGTGGGTCGTCTGGCGCAAGAGCTGGTATTCGCTCTCGCGCTGCCGGGTAATGTCTTCCTGGATGCCGACATAGTGAGTGCAGTGGTCGCTGTCATCAAAGACGGGGGCCAGGGTCAGCTGATTCCAGAAGGGCGTGCCGTCCTTGCGATAGTTGCGCAGCACCACCTGGGTTTCATGGCGATCGCGAAGAGCCTGGCGTATTTTTTCGATGGAATCCCGGCAAGTCCCCTCGCCCTGCAGAAGGCGACAGTTCCTGCCCAGGACCTCGTGTGAGCTGTAGCCGGTAATGTTGCAAAAGGCGGGATTGACATAAACCAGAGGCATATCATCAGCCTGCACATCCACCATGACAATACCGCTGGTGCTGGCCTCAACACCGCGCTTGAGCATCCGCAGTTCTTCCTCATTGCGCCTGCGCCGGGTGATGTCGCGACCTACGCCGTAGACCCCCACCACACTGCCATCGATGATGATGGGGAGATTGGTCACATCGAACACCACCTGCTCGCCATAGGCATTGGTAGCGGCCAACTCGTAGTTTTGGGGTTGTCCTTCACAGACGCGAGCAAAAGCCTTATTCGTGCGTGCCTGATCTTCCGGCAACACAAAACGGCTGTAGTGGAGCCCCGCCAGTTGCTCCTCGCTAAAGCCCGAAATGGTCTCCAGAGCCTGGTTGCTGGCGACAAAATGCCCCTGAAGATCGAGCTCGTATATCGCGTCCGGGTGGTGTGTAAACAACGATTTATAACGCTGCTGGTTAAGACGCAGGGCCTTGTCATTGCGCTGCCGGGCAATGGCGAGAGCCGCCAGACCCGAGGCGCGGTTAATGTGCCAGCGCTCGTCGGCGGTGGGCATTCTGGCCTGGCTGTAGTAAGTGGCAAAGGTGCCCAGCAACTCGCCGTCACTGCTGACAATGGGCATCGACCAACAGGCGACAATGCCCTCGCCTCTGGCCAGGTCCCGGTAGCCCTCCCAGTTGGGGTCCTCTTCCACATCCTCGGTAATCACCAGCTCCCGCTTGAAGGCGGCCACACCACAGGTCCCCACATCAGGACCAATTTCAAGGCCCTGCATGGCCTCATGGTAGGTTTCGGAAAACCCCTGCCCTTCCACCAGGCTGAGTGTATTTTGGTCGGGGTCGTAGAGCATGATCGTGACCCTGGCATCGGGTAGATAGCGCTCGACCATCTGGGCGATGGAGGCAAGAATGGCGTCCAGAGGCGCATTGCGGGCAATGCGGTCCTGTATCAGTTGCTGCGCTTCCAGTTGTGCCTGTTCGCTTTTCATAGCCCTTTACTGCCCACTCTGTGTTTGAGATACGCAATCCGTGTACGACACGCTCGACGGCTCAGTTTAAATCCTGACATTCAAAGGTAGTTTTCTCGGCAATTTCATCAACTCCCTGCGGGCCAGAGGCTTGGCAAAATAAAAGCCCTGGAGCGAATCGCAACGCTGTTGTTGAAGCTTGGCAAACTGCGATTCGGTTTCCACCCCCTCGGCCACCACATGCAGGTCGAGGTTGTGGGCAATGCCAATCACGCCCTCGACAATCGATGCCGTTTTCGCATTGTCGGCGATGTCCATAATGAAGCTCTGATCCAGTTTGACCTTGTTGATGGGCAGGTCACGCAGGTAACTCAAACTGGAGTAGCCGGTGCCAAAGTCATCAATCGACACACTGACGCCGAGATCGCGGATTCGGTTCAAGAGATCAATACTGCGGCTGGCACCCGACATCAGCACACTTTCGGTGACTTCCAACTCCAGATACTCGGGTCGCAGGTCGGCGTCGTCCAGGGCATCCACCAGCTCCTGAAAGAAACCGTCGCGGCGAAACTGCAGGGGAGAGATGTTCACCGCCACGCGCCAGTGATCGCCGTTGTTCTGGTTGATCACGCTGATGTCCTTGCAGGCCTGGCGCAGCACCCAGCGACCAATGTCGATGATCTGACCGGTGCGCTCGGCCACCGGAATAAAGTCCAGAGGCGCAATAATGCCGTGGTCCGGCCGAACCCAGCGGATCAGCGCCTCGACGGTGTGAATACGGCTGCTTTCGGCATCCACCAGTGGCTGGTAGTGAAGAATAAACTCGTCGTTGTCGATCCCCGAGCGAATGTGGCGGCGAATGTCCAGCTCGCGCTCACTGGCCTGAAAGGCCTCGTCCGCGTGCCACTGCCAACAATTGCCCCCCTGCTCCTTGGCCCGCTCCGAAGCGCGCTCGGCCTGAAGCAATACGCTATGATAATCCTCGGCCGGTTTTTTGGTCGTGCTGATGCCCACCCTGGCGGTCATGTGGATGTCCTTGCCGGCGACAAAATAGGGTTCGTACACCGCCTGCAACAGCACCTCTGCGCGCTGGATGATCTCACTCTCAGGCTCTACCCGGGGCATCAATACGGCAAACTGATCACTTTCGAGACGCGCCACCCAATCGCCGGGGCCGTTGAGCTTTTCCAGTCGGCGAGACACCGAGACCAGCAATTCGTCACTGACATCGTAACCGAGGATATTGCGAACGGTTTTGAAATCATCGATGTCCACCAGCAACACGGCGACGCCGGTCGTGCGCTGGCCGGAGTAGCGGTAGTCATCGAGAATGCGGCGCTCAAGGGCAACCCGGTTGGGCAGGCCGGTCAGGGCGTCGTGGCTCTGCTGATGCACCAACCTTTGTTCGGCGGCGCGCTGTTGGGTGACATCCTCAAGGACGCCAACATAATAGGTGCAGCGCCCCCGCTCATCCAGCAGCGGCGAGAGATTCAGGTGGTTCCAGAACGAGCGCCCGTCCCGGCGGTAGTTTCTCAGTGTCACCTCAACGGAACGGCCCGAATCAATGGCCTCTCGGAGCGCTTTGACGCTGTCGGCGGCAGTGCTCTCACCCTGCAGAAAGCGGCAATTGCGCCCCAGTGACTCCTCGGCAGAGTAGCCGGTAATCTCGCTGAAGCGACGGTTTACATATACGAGCGGCCGATCCTCGGCCTGCATGTCCACCACAGCGACTCCCACTGTGACAGCATCAAGAATGTCCTGTGAAGGCACGAAGTCGGCAATCCGCGCCTCAATCTCGCTATTCGTCATACCTTCCCTCTTATTATTATGTCCAGGCACCGGTGGATGGGTGCAATCATGTTACAAGTGTAGACGCTCTGGCGACATATGACGAAGGTCACAAAGTGTCGAGCAATAAAAAGCCCCGAAACCGTATGGCATCGGGGCTTTCTAGATATGGCGCGCCTGGAAGGATTCGAACCTCCGACCGCTCGGTTCGTAGCCGAGTACTCTATCCAGCTGAGCTACAGGCGCTTTGTTTGAGGCCGCGAATTATGCCGATATCGGCGCGGCGAGTCAAACCCGATTCGAGGCTAAATTTCCAGGAAGACGGCGGACTGACTGTCGCCCATGCCGGCATCAAACCGGGCCTGGCACTGGTAGAGCCGGTCGGTGGCGATGCCGTGTTCGTCCACCAGATAACTGCGCACCACATTGGCGCGCTCGGTGGCCAGCTTCACCAGGACCTGTTGCTCGACCGGTTCTGTGCCCTCCCCGGCCGACAGGGCCAGGCGCTCGCGCTCACCGGAAACGCCGCAAAGCGTGACACGGATACCCTCGCGCTTGGCCATCAGCTCGCCCACCTTGTCGAGGTAGCCGCGTTGGTCGTCGCTGATGTCCGTTTCGCCGGGCTCGTAGCGCAGCGGATCCAGGCGCACGGCGGTGGCCTTTTTGCCCAGCCAGGAGCCCACGCTGATCATGGCGCCGTAGGGCTGGAAGGCGTACTTCAGATAGGACACAGAGGCCTGTGTCAGGGCCTTGGAAGTAATGGTGGCCATCACATCGCCGGTGCCAAACTCGGGGGAATTGATGTTGCCCTCCAGGGGAATCTCCAGGCTCACATCGCCGTCCTTGTCGCGGATCATGCCCAGCGCCGTATCCAGTGGCATGGAGAGTCGCTGCTTGACCCGCGCCATCTGGCTTTCGTTGCCGGGGGCGAGCTTGATCTTGTTCATGCGCAGGACCACCGTGCCGCTCAGCTGCGCCTGATCGAGCACCGCGTCAATATCGCTGTTGAGCTGGCCGGTGCGGATAAAATAGCCGGTGGTATCCAGGGCATAGGGAGACAGCGGCACCAGTTCCACCCCGGTGATTTTCCCCTTCAACTGCCCGCTGGGGGCGGGGTGGAAAATCTGGTACTCCCCTTCCAGATCAATCCGGCTGTACTCGCCCATGTTGGCGACGAATTTGAGCGGGGTTTTCAGGTCTTTCCGGCCGCTGTCCAGGGTACCTATCACCAGCTCCTCGATATTGAGCGTGCGCTCGTATGACGGGATCACACCGTTGTCCTTGAGATAGACATGGCTGTTGCCGACGACACGCAGTTCGCCTATGCGAATTGCGGGTGTCTCGGTGGGCGCCTGTTGCGCGTCCGCCTCTTTCCGGGACGCTCCGCCGTCCTTATCCTGCTTGGCCTCGTCCATGGCCGCCTTCAGACCTGTGAGCGAGTCCAGTTGGCGCTCGGGTGTCAGCTGGACATCGGCGGACAGGCCGTCCAGTACGGCGCTCTCAATGGCAAGGTTTTGCTCGAGATCCAGCGAAGTACCCTCCAGGGTCAACATCGACAGGGCCAGCAGGGCACGCTCGCCGGTCTGCCGGGGCATTGCCTCAAATTGCTTCAGTTGGGTTTGGGCGATTTTCAGTCCGTTTTCACCCCAGTCGACGCCTTTCAGGCCGAGTGCGGCAAAGTTCAGCAGGGTTTCCCCGCTCTCGCCGAGTTTCGGGGCGTTCAAGGTGACATTTTCCAGAGAGAGCTGCGCCGATGCCTCGGGGGCAGCCAGCGTGCCGGAGAGCGCACCCGAGGCCTTCAGGCGAGCGCCGGCGTCCAGTGTTATCAGCGTTCCGGCGCGGGTGGATTCGAATCGTTTGAGGGCAATGGCCAGATCCATGTCCTGGGCCTTCTGCGGCTGACTGCCGTCAAAACCCGACAGCGAAAACCGCTCCAACTCGAGCGCCAGTTGATCCTGCTCGCCCTCGTGTTCCAGTCCCAGCGATTCAATAAGCAGCTCACCCGCTATGAGCACCGGATCGGCCCCGGCGGGCAGTGTCAGATCCACCGCGCTCTGCTTGAGGGAGGCCAGATGCACTGATGAGGCGCCAGCCGCCGTTTTGGCCACCGCCCGCCAATGGTCCAGACGCAATCCATCCATGGTCAACGCCATGGGCGCTTCCGCAGTGGCCAGGGTCAGCTCGGCGCCGTCGATGCGAAACGCCTCCAGGGTCAGCGCGGCGCTGGTGTCGGCGTCTTGCCAGCTGACACTGCCATCGCGAAAGATAAACCGATGCACAATCAACGATTTCAGGTAAGCATCCTTTTCCGCAGCCACCTCTTCACCGCTGCCCTTCTGAGCACTGTCGTCGCCATCACTGGCTGATGTGTCGTCGGCGACCGGCAGGCGGTAGCCGCCCAGCAGTAACTCGCCATTCTCGAGCCGGCTGGCCCGGGTCTGCAGTCCCTCCACCAGCACTTCATCGATCACTACATGGCCGGTGAGCAGCGACCACAAACCGATATTGACCTCCACGGCGTCCAGACTGCTCTCCACCACATCACCACGGCGCACCGTCGCGCCCTCGACGCGAACGGCGCCGGCAAACCAGGCGATATCGATGTTATCCAGCTCGAGCTCGGCGCCCTCGACCCACTCGGGAAAGTGGTCGACCACATAGTGCCGGGCCACCGTGGGCGCTGCCAGCATCGACAACACCAGCACCACCAGCAAAGCCAACAGTGACCACAGGACAATTTTTTTCACTCGAGCGCCCATGGGCGAAACTCCGTTTGGGGTAAAGGAAGAACTGCGCTAACTTTGCCATATCAGTCACAGTGGCCAAAGTGAAAACGACATGGATCCGAATCTTGAGCGCGAATTCCCCCTCGACAGTAACACGCACTACCTGAATCATGCTGCGGTCGCGCCCTGGCCACGGCGAACCAGTGAGGCGGTCAGCGCTTTTGCCGCCGAAAACAGCGAGTACGGCGCCCGCTACTACCCGCGCTGGCTGGAGCGCGAGGAACAACTGCGCCAACAGCTCGCCTGGTTGATCAACGCGCCGCACGGCGACGACATCGCCCTGATGAAAAACACCTCCGAGGCCCTCTCGGCGGTGGCCTTCGGCCTGCCGTGGCAGCGCGGCGACAATGTGGTCTATCCCGTCCGGGAGTTTCCCTCCAACCGCGTGGTCTGGCAGGCTCTGGCACAATTCGGTGTGGAGGCGAGACCCGTGGACATCGACCGGGGCGAAGACCCCGAGGCCTGCCTGATCGAGGCCATGGACGACAACACGCGGTTGCTGAGCACCAGCTCGGTGCAGTACGCCGACGGCCTGACCATGGATTTGCCCAGACTTTCACAGGCCTGCCGCCAGCGCGGCGCACTGTTCTGCGTGGATGCCATTCAGTCCATCGGCGCCGTGCCCTTCGATGTTCAGGCCGCCGGCGCCGACTTTGCCATGGCCGACGGCCACAAGTGGATGCTCGGCCCCGAGGGCCTGGCAGTGTTCTATGTGCGCCCCGAGTGCCGCGAACAGCTACAGCTGACGCAGTACGGCTGGCACACCCTGGAAAACCCCGGGGACTTCCATCAAAGCGAGTGGAAGCCCGCCGACAGCGCCCGGCGCTTTGAGTGCGGCAGCCCCAATATGCTCGGTATTCACGCCCTCGGCGCCAGCCTGACCCTGTTTGAGGAAATCGGACTGAAACGAATCCACCGGGACTTGAAGGCCAATGTAGAAAACCTGCGCCAGCGGCTGACGAGCATCCCCGATGTCACGATTCACAGCCGCGCCGACCGGGCCTCGGGCATCCTCAACTTCAGCCATCCGGGAGTGGATCCGCAAGCCCTGTACCGGGAACTGATGGCACGCGGCGTAATCTGCGCCCAGCGCGGTGCGGGCGTGCGCTTTTCACCGCACTTCTACACCCGCGAGGAGACGCTGGAGCAGGCGGTGGATATCGTAAAAGCGCTGGTGGCTTCCTGACGCAGCCACAAGATGACCCTATCCCCTAACCCCTCTCCCGAAATGGGAGAGGGGGAATAGAGGCTCTTGGGCCAAACCGCTAACATGTTTCGGATAGATGCCATGCGCTTTCTGAACAAGACAAAATCTCTGTGGCCTCTGTGCGCTCGGTGGGCTCTGTGTTTTTCGGCCGGGTCAAACCCTGTCGCGGCGGGGGCGCCGCTCCTACACCCCGTAGGAGGTCCGACCTCGGGCCGACCTGGTCGCGGCGGGGGCGCCGCTCCTACATGGTGTGGGTGGGGCGGTCGGCTTTGAGGGCGCCGCCGAGGTGTCCCTCGATTTTGCGCCGGGTCTGGCCGTTGTCCTTGTCAGAGAACTGGATGCCGATACCGGCGGTTTTGTTGCCCTGGGCGCCCTGGGGCGTCATCCAGACCACCTTGCCGGCCACGGGCAGCTTCTGGCTCTCTTCCATCAGCGTGAGGAGAATAAATACCTCGTCGCCGATCTTGTAGGTCTTGTTGCTGGGAATAAACAGCCCGCCGTTTTTGACAAAGGGCATGTAGGCGGCATAGAGCGCGCTCTTGTCTTTGATTGCCAGATTGAGAATGCCCTGGTGGCCCGCTGGTCCCGCCATCTAGCGATCTCCCGTGAATGATTTGCAGTAGGTGTTAAAGATACACGCTGGGCGGCAAAAGACAAAGCCCCGGCGCCCGTCCTTGTCCGATTAACCCCGACCGCTACCGGCGGCCGGCGATTGCAGTTGCTGCCAGGTAAACAACACCGACTCCAGCAGCTGCTGAACATTGAGCGAGGCCGACTCCGCCAGCCGCGCGGTGTTCAGCAACTCATCAAACCAGCGGTGCAGCGCCTGTTCGCTTTGCTGCCGACGCGGGGCCATGGGCGCCAGAGCCTGGGCAAAATCGCGGTTTTGCACCTGATCCAGGCCCCGCCCCAGGCGCAACAAATCGGCGCAAAAACTTGCCGCCCAGTGCAGCAGCGCCACCGGACCGGCGTCGCTGTTGGCAAACTCGGCGGCGGCGTCTACTGGACTGACCTCGCCCCGGGCCACCGCCAGCAGCCGTTCAAACCAGGCCTGGCGAAGATCGACCCAGCCTTCCCGGGCGGCCCGTTCGGCCAGCAGTGGCGCACCGGCGGCCAGGGCCAACAGGGCCTGGTGATCCTGGTCGGGGTTTCGCCCGGCCAGCCACTCTTCGGCGGTGGCCAGATCCGGCAGGGCAAAGCGCAAATTCTGGCAGCGGCTGCGCAGCGTCGGCAGCAGGCGCGAGGGCTGATCGCTGACCATCAGCAAGAGGGTCTGCTCGGTGGGCTCCTCCAGGGTTTTCAAAAGGCTGTTGGCGGCGTTGGTGTTCATCTTGTGGGCCGGGTGGATAATCGCCACCTTGCCGCCACTGGCGTGGCTTTTGAGGGACAGGGAATCGCTCAACTGGCGCACCTGATCGACGCGGATCTCCCGCGACAACTTACCCTCTTTGGTCAGCTCGAAAGTCAACTCGTGCCAGTCGGGATGACCGCCAATATCGCAGAGGTGGCAATCGTGGCACTGACCGCACGCCTCGGCGCCGGGCGCCTTTTGGCAGAGCATCCCCCGTGCCAGCTGACGAGCGAAATCGAGTTTGCCCACGCCCGAGGGCCCCTGTAACAACAGGGCGTGGGGCAGGCGCGATTGCGACACCTGCTCTTCAACGCTCTGCCAGGCCTGTTCGTGCCAGGGATAGCGTTCGCTCATGGGGAAGCCTCCAGCCAGGGACTGAGTGTCTTTTCCAGTTCGGTCTCTATGGCCGCCTGCACCGTTTCCAGGGGGCGGCTGGCGTCGATCCGCGCGTAGCGCTCGGGGGCCTCCCGGGCGCGGCGTCTGTAGGCCTCCCGCACGGCCTCAAAAAAACCACGCGGCTCGCGCTCAAAGCGATCGGCCTCGCCGCGCTCCGCGGCCCGCGCCATGCCCACCTCTACCGGGGCATCGAGCAGCAGCGTCCAGTCGGGACGAAGGTCGCCCTGGGTCCACTGCTCCAGGGCTTCCACCGCCTCAAAACCCAACCCGCGGGCGGCGCCCTGATAGGCGTAACTGGCGTCGGTAAAGCGGTCACAAAGCACCCACTGACCCCGCTCCAGCGCTGGCAAAATCACTTTCTCCAGATGCTCGGCGCGGGCGGCAAACATCAAAAGCAGCTCGGCGCGGGCACCGATGCCCTCGGCGGCCTCGCCCAACAACACCGCGCGCACGGCTTCACCCAGAGCGGTGCCGCCGGGCTCGCGGGTTTGCACCACATCGACGCCGCGCTCAATCAGCCAGTTGTGAACCAGGGCGAGATTGGTGCTCTTGCCGACGCCCTCACCGCCTTCAAGCGTGATAAAGCGACCCGCCATCAGAGCCCCCTCTGGTAGCGATCGACAGCGGCTTCGTGATCCTTCAGCGTCGCCGAGAAAATGTGGGTGCCATCGTTGCGCGAGACAAAGTACAGGGCTTCAGTGGGCGCCGGATGCAGTGCGGCGTGGATCGCCGCGCGGCCCGGCATGGCGATGGGCGTCGGCGGCAAGCCGGCCCGGGTGTAAGTGTTATAGGGCGTGTCAGTGCGCAAATCCCGGTAGCGGATATCGCCATCAAAACTGGCACCAATGCCGTAAATCACGGTGGGGTCGGTCTGCAGACGCATACCCCGGCGCAGGCGATTGGTAAAAACGCCGGCAATCAGCGGCCGTTCGGCGGCCACGGCGGTTTCCTTTTCAATGATCGAGGCCAGAATCAGGGCTTCGTAGGGCGTCTCGACCTCGGCCTCTTCACTGCGACCGGCCCACTCTTCGGCGAGCACCCGCTCCGTCATCCGGTAGGCCCGGCGCAACAAGTCGACATCCCGGGTTCCCCGGGTGAAGTGATAGGTATCGGCAAAAAAGCGCCCCTCGGGGTGCTGCTCCGGGTGCCCCAGAGCCGCCATCAGCGCGCCCTCGGGATCGCGCTTGGGCAATGTCTGTTCAATATGGGTGTGATTGCGCACAGCGACCAGCAGCTCGCGGATATTCCAGCCCTCAACAATGGTGAAGGGTACCTGTACGGCCTTGCCGTCGAGCAGCCGCTCTGCCAGGTCGATGGTGTTCATGCCCTCCTCAATGGCGTAATCACCGGCCTTGATCCCCCGGCTTTGACCGGTGGCCACCAGCAGGCCGCGAAAGAGGAAGCGGTGGAGGATAATGCCGCGCTCCTCCAGATTTCGAGCGACGCGAATGGCGCTGGCACCCTGGGGCACGGTGTAGATCATCCGCCCATCAGTCACTGCATCCTCGGGCAGTGACACGGGCTGTCGCAGGGCCAGCACAAACAGGAAAATGGCCAACATGCCCGCCGCCGTCGACGCCGCAAAAAGCCGGAACAGTAGTTTTTTCATAGAATCGCGTCCCGAATAAAGTCCCTGACCCGCTCGGCCAGATTGTGGTCATTCAACTCCCGATCCCGGAAGCGGGTAACGGGTTGCACCCCGAGCAAGCTGTTGGTCACGAAAATCTCCCGGGCCTGGCTCAGGGCCTCGGGTGTGGCCCGGGTGAGCTTGATGGGCAGACCCTCGCCCAGAGCGCGCTCGAGAATCAGGGCGCGAACCACGCCGGGGATGCCACAGCGCTCAACTTTAGGCGTGACCAGGGTGCCATTGCCGTTGACCCAGAACAGGTTGCTGCGCGTGCACTCCACCAGAAAGCCCTCGGCGTCGCACACCGTGGCCTCATCCAGTTCCTGTTCCACCAGCGTTCTCGCCGCCAGCACATACTCCAGACTGTTGTGGGTTTTGAGGCCACGCAAACTCTCCTGTGGCGACAGGGGAACATCGCTCTGTCCCAGCTGGAAGCCATCGCCCGGCGGCGTCCAGGCGGTCACGCTGATCAGACAGTCCGCCCGGGCGTCCAATGGTGGCGTGTAGCCGCGCGCCTCCCCGGCGCGCAACCAACTGATTTTGAGCACACGCTGACCACCGGGCCCCAAACTCAGAGCGTAGTCGACCTCGCGTTCGAGTCGTTCGATATCCAGGGGCAGGCCGAGTGTATCGGCGCCGCGCTGCAGGCGGTCGAGGTGAGCCTGCCACAGCAGTCGCTCGCCACCGTCATTGACGGCGACGGTTTCAAACACACCGTCGCCGTAACTCGCGGCCCGGTGGCGGGCGGCAATTTGATCGGCGAACTCACCGTTGAACAAGGTTACAGATTCACTGGCCATCACCACCCCTGCTGCCGTTCCCGGCATTTTCAAAGACTTTCAGCATGCCCCGCGCCTTGGCCCGGGTCTCCTCCAACTCCCGCTCGGCGCGGGAGTCCGCCACGATACCACCGCCGGCGCGAAAGATCAGTTGTCGCCCGCGACGCTCCAGGGTGCGAATGAGAATGTTCAGGTCCATATCGCCATCTCGGTTGAGATAACCCAGGCTGCCGGTATAGGCACCGCGTGGCTCGGCTTCGAGTTCAGCCAGAATTTCCATACAGCGCACCTTGGGACAGCCGGTAATGGTTCCCCCGGGGAAGACCGCGCGAATGGTCTGCCCGGGCGTCACCCCGGGGCGCAGCTCGCCACAGACATTGGAGACGATGTGGTGCACATGGGCGTAGCTTTCCAGCGCCATCAACTCGTCCACCTCAACGGAACCGGGGCGGCAGATGCGCCCGAGGTCATTGCGCTCGAGATCGATCAGCATGATGTGTTCGGAGCGCTCCTTGGGGTGGCCCAGCAACTCCCGGGTCACAGACACATCGTCCTCGCGGTCCAGGCGCGGCCGCGTACCGGCGATGGGCCGGGTATCCACCCGCCCTCTGCGCAGGGATACCAGGCGCTCGGGCGAGGAGCTGACGATATCGAAATCCGGGGCAAATACGCAGGCGGCGAAAGGACTGGGATTCTGGTGGCGCAGCTCGGCAAACAGCGCCGGTGTGTCCAGCGCCCCGGCCAGCTCGGCCCGCCAGGGACGGGACAGGTTGACCTGAAAAACATCGCCATCGTGAATGTACTGCAGGGTTTTCTCCAGCTGCCGGCAATAGCGCCCGGGGTCCTCCTCCTGCAGGCTGGCAAGGGGCACAGCGCCGGGGCGCATCACCGGCGAAGCTCGCTGCAAATCCCGGCGCACCTCAGTCAGGCGCCTCGCGCGTTCTGCTTCAGCCAGATCGCCCTCCATTACCAGCCACAGCACATTCTCCTGGCGGTCGAGCACCAGGGCACTGCGCACGCGCTGAGCCCAGGCCACGGTGCCACTCCGGGGCAGAGGAAGTTGCAGACAGGGTTCCACCTGGGCGGCCAGTTCATAACCCAGGTAGACAAACCAGCCGCCGCGGAAAGGCCAGCGCGAATCGCCGGGGGCCGCACAATCGGCGGCAAAGGCTTTATCGAGGCGCTCGAGGAAATCCGGCGCCTCCCCCGAGGCCAGCTCGGCGGCTTCCAGACACAGCGACTCGCTCTCGGGGAAGGCCATCAAAATGTCGTAGCGGCTGTTGCCGGGACGACCACCCTCCCCCGGGGCGCGCTCGGAAACACTGGAGAGCAGCGCCGGGTAACGATGGGTGTCGAGGGCCTGAAGGGAAAGGAGGTCGACGGCCTCACCGAGCGGCTCGGCACAGGTCGCCACCTGTAGCCATGGGTGCTGCCGCGCCGCCATCAGGAGAGTCGCTTGAAGACCAGACTGGCGTTGGTGCCGCCGAAACCGAAAGAGTTGCTCAAGCTGCAATCGACGCTCTGCTGGCGCGCCTCGTTGGCGACATAGTCGAGGTCGCAGCCCTCGCCCGGTTGTTCGAGATTGATGGTGGGCGGCAGCTCGCCGCGCTCGATGGCGAGCACACTGAATACCGCCTCGACACCGCCGGCGGCCCCCAGCAAATGGCCGGTCATGGACTTGGTGGAACTGACTGCCACTCCGGCCGCCGCGTCGCCGAAGACCCGGTGAATGGCCCGAGTCTCTGCCAGATCACCCGCCGGGGTCGAAGTGCCGTGGGCGTTGATGTAAGCCACCGCATCGGGATTCTGACCGGCGTCGGCCAGGGCCGCGGCCATACAGCGAGCGGCGCCGTTGCCGTCCTCGGGCGGCTGGGTCATGTGGAAACCGTCGGCACTCATGCCAAAGCCGGTGAGCTCGGCGTAGATGGTGGCGCCCCGGCGGCGGGCGTGCTCGTACTCCTCGAGGACGACGACGCCGGCCCCCTCGCCCAGAACAAAGCCGTCGCGATCGCGATCAAAGGGGCGACTGGCGGCCGCCGGGTCATCGTTGCGGGTAGACAGCGCCCGCGCCGAGGCAAAGCTCGACAGGGTCAGCGGACTGATACAGGCCTCGGCGCCGCCGGCCAGCATGACATCGGCGTCGCCGTAGCGAATCATGCGACCGGCCTCGCCAATGTTGTGCGTGCCGGTGGCACAGGCGGTGACCACCGAGGTATTGGGACCGCGCAAGCCGTGGCGAATGGATATTTGCCCGGCCACCATATTGACGATGGTGGCGGGGATAAAGAAGGGGGAAATTTTGCGCGGACCGCGGGACTCGAGGAGCATTTTGTTGTCTTCGATCATCGGCAGGCCGCCAATGCCGGAGCCCACCGCGCAGCCGAAGCGATCCAGATCGAGAGAATCCAGTTCCAGTTCCGAATCCGTCAGGGCCTCATCGGCCGCGGCGATGCCGTACTGGATAAAGGTGTCCATCTTGCGCTGGGATTTGCGGTCCAGATAGCGCTCGGGCTCAAAGCCCTTGACGGTGGCGGCAAAGCGAACCGGGAAATCATCGCCGGGAGAGGGCGCCAGAGCGGTCACCCCGGACTGCCCCGCCAACAGAGACTGCCAGCTCTGCTCGACCGAGAGACCCAGCGGGCTGATGCAGCCCAAACCGGTTACCACGACGCGTCTTTGGCTCATAGGGGGCAAGGTGCCACAGGAGTGAATAGCAAAAGGGCACCGATTCGGTGCCCTTTTGAGTGATTACTGGTTGGCGTTGATGTAGTCAATCGCCTGCTGAACGGTGGTGATCTTTTCGGCTTCCTCATCGGGAATATCGGTGCCGAATTCCTCTTCGAGGGCCATCACCAACTCGACTGTATCAAGAGAGTCAGCACCCAGGTCATCAACGAAGGAGGCCTCGTTAGTCGCTTCTTCTTCCTTTACGCCCAACTGCTCGACGACGATTTTTCTGACGCGATCGTCAATATTGCTCATTGCTATAGCTCCAGTGCTAATGTGCGATGGGGGTATTGTAGAGAAAAGACCCCCGCCTTTCTACCAATAATTAAAACCTTAATAAATCAAATAAAATCAATAAATTAAAGAATAAATAAAAAGCTTTTTATTAGATTAATTCATATACAGGCCACCGCTCACATTGAGCGTTTCACCGGTGATATAGGCCGCCGCCGGCGAAGCCAAAAAGGCCACCGCCGCGGCGATGTCTTCGGGCTGGCCCAATCGACCCAGTGCCACCCGCTCGGCAATCGCATCCCGCTGGCCCTCGTCCAGGGCCTCTGTCATCTCCGTGGCAATGTAACCCGGCGCCACCGCGTTGACGGTAATGTGTCGCGAACCTACCTCTTGAGCCAGAGAGCGGGTGAACCCGAGTACACCGGCCTTGGCAGCGGCGTAGTTGGTCTGCCCCGGGTTGCCCATCAGGCCGACCACCGAGGCGATGTTGATAATGCGCCCGTGGCGCGCCTTCATCATGCCGCGCAGACAGGCCCGTGACAGGCGATAGACCGAACCCAGGTCGGTGTCGATGACCCTGCCCCACTGATCCTCTTTCATTCGCATCAGCAGATTGTCATCGGTGATACCCGCGTTGTTGACCAGCACGGTGACGGCTCCGCATTCATCACCGATGCGTTTGATCAGGGTGTCGACCTGATCGCCGTCGGTGACATCGAGCACCACGCCACGACCCTCGAACTCGGCCAGGTCCTCGCCAATCGACTCGGCACCGCCATCGCTGGTGGCGGTGCCGTAGACCCGCATGCCGGCCTTAGCCAGTTCGCGGGCGATGGCCCGGCCAATGCCACGGGTGGCCCCGGTTACCAGGGCAATCTCCTGAGTTGAGTCGCTTTTCATCGGTTTCCCCCTGGCGCCCTCGCGCCCCTTGGATTTATTCCACAGCGCCGACCAGATCCAGCGCCTTGGCCAGTGAATCCAGCGAGTCAATATAGCCCACGGGCGCGCCCCGGGCGATGCGTTTGGCCAATCCGGCCAGCACCTTGCCCGGGCCCATCTCGACCAGGGCCTCGGACTCCAGACCGCGAACGGTATCGACCCACTGTACCGGCTGGTGTAGCTGGGCGACCAGGGCATGGCGAATGCCCTCGGCGCTGTCGCGGGTCTGGCCATCGACATTGTGGAGCACGGGAATGGCCGGCGTGCGGATTTCAAAGCCCTGCATAAACTCGCCCAGCGCCTCTGCCGCACCACGCATCAGGCTCGAATGCGAGGGCACGCTCACCGGCAACACCACCACCCGCTTGGCACCCGCCTCCTTGAGGGGCTCCACGGCCGCCTCGACAGCGCCGCGGTGCCCGGCGATGACCACCTGACCGGGGGCGTTGAAATTGACCGCCTCGACCACGCCGTTTTCTTCACTTCGCTCGCGGCAAAGCTTTATGACTTCCTCGTCCTCAAGACCCAGCACGGCGGCCATGGCGCCCTCGCCCGCCGGCACCGCCGACTGCATCAGCTCGGCGCGGCGGGCGACAATCGCTACGGCGTCGACAAAGTCGATGGCACCGGCGGCCACCAGGGCGCTGTACTCGCCCAGACTGTGACCGGCCATGACCGCGGGCGGCGCGCCGCCCTGCTCTCGCCACAGACGCCAGCAGGCGACCCCGGCGGCGAGCATGGCGGGCTGTGTGTTGACGGTCTGATCGAGAGCGCTGTCGGGGTTGTCGCGGACCAGGGCCCAGAGATCGCGACCCAGTACTGCGGAGGCCTCGGCAAAGGTTTTTTCGATGACGCCGTGGGCCTCGGCCAGTTCGCTCAACATGCTGGTGGACTGGGAACCCTGTCCGGGAAAGACGGCGGCAAAACGCATATCAGGACTCCGCCAGCGAAAGCACATCGGGCATGTCGTAGAGACCCGGCTGGCGACCCTCCAGCCAGGCGGCGGCGCGCACGGCGCCGCTGGCAAAGGTCATGCGACTGCTCGCCTTGTGGGTGATTTCGATGCGCTCGCCGATATCGGCAAACAAGACCGTGTGCTCGCCGACAATGTCGCCGGCGCGAATGGTTTCAAAGCCGATGGTCTTGCGATCGCGCTCGCCGGTGTGGCCCTCGCGACCGTAGACCGCGCACTCCTTGAGGTCGCGATCCAGCGCTTCGGCAATCACCTCGCCCATGCGCAGTGCGGTGCCCGAGGGCGCGTCGACCTTGTGCCGGTGGTGGGCCTCAATCACTTCAATGTCCACGCGGTCGCCCAGAACCTTGGCAGCGGTCTCGAGCAGCTTGAGCGTGAGATTGACGCCGACACTATAGTTGGGCGCCATGACAATGGGAATCTCGCGGCTGGCCTCGCGGATTACCGCCTTGTCCTCGTCGGCAAAGCCGGTGGTGCCAATCACAAAGCCCTTGCCCTGTGCCCGGCAAACGGCCAGTGCCGCCATGCTCGGCTCGGGGCGCGTGAAATCGATCAGCACATCGAAGTCACCGACCACCGAACCCAGATCGGAGACGATCTTGACACCCTGCTCGGCCACGCCGGCCAAGGCACCGGCGTCGTTGCCCAGAAAATCGCTTCCGGCGTGCTCGATGGCGGCGCCGAGAACGACGCCGTCGGCCTCGACACAGGCCTGCACCAGATGCCGGCCCATGCGCCCGGCGGCGCCGTTAATTGCAATGCGAAGTGCCATTTCCCACCCACTTTTTACTCAAAAAACAGGGGCGAATGATAGCGCAGTTTGGCGGCTATTTCCCACCCGCCGAATCGAGCAAAAACTGGCGGATGGCACGAGCCGTGCGCCAGGGCGCCTCCAGCATGGGGGTATGGCCGACGCGCCCCAGTGTCACCACCGTGGGGTGGCGCAAGTGCCCCTCCAGCTCGCGAGTGACCCCGACATCGAAAATGCGGTCCTCCTCGCCCCACAACACCAGTGAAGGGGCGGAGATGGCCCCCAAAGCCCGGGCAAACATGTTGGGGCCCAGATTATCCTGAGTTTCCAACATCCCGGCCATCACCTGATCGTAAACGGCGACGCGTTCGATCTGACTGGCCTCGTACTCCTCAAACACCTGCGAGGGAATAAACGGCGGGTCGAACATGGCGATGTCGATCACCCGCTGCATATCTCCGGGCTCATCCACCCGCAGCGGGCTCTCACCCTGCTGAACCCGTGCCAACACTTCCGAGTCATTGCTCTCGTAGATCCCGGCACTGTTAACCAGGATCAGGCTCTCGATTTGCTGGGGGCGAAACATGGCCCACTGAATGGCCAGACCGCCACCCATGGAGTGACCGGCCAGGTGATAGCGTTCGATGCCCAGTTTGTCGATGAAATCACGCAATATTCCGGCCGTTTCGGCCGAGCTGTAATCGCCCTCGGGGTGGACACTGCTCTGACCGTGGCCCGGCAAGTCGGGAATGATCAGGTGATAATCGCGCACCAGTTCGTGGGCCACGCGATTCCAGTGGTTGCGGTCGCCGGAAAAACCGTGCAACAGCACCAGGGTGGGATCCGACCGATCGCCGCCCTCGGAGTAAACCAACTCCATACCGTTCTCCAGCACCAGCCGGCGGTTTTTCAGTCCCGCCCACTGGCGCTCTTCGGCCATGAAGGTTTTGAACAAACCGTCACTGCCGGCCTCACCACTGCGCTTGTCGGCACTGGCACAGGCGCTCAAGACCAGCACTGAAATCAACCAACATCCGCGTATAAACCATTTGCCAGGCATGTTATCTCCATCGTTATTGGGATCGGACAAGAACAAGAAACTATCAGCAAGTCGCTCCAATGGGTACAGGGCCTTGGTCACACCGAATATGACCTCCGACACTACGAAAACAGTCCCCGGGCGAGATAGAGTAACCGGCAAACACAGCATAACAATGGCTACTCATATGAAAAAAAACGGTTTTAGTGCTGTCCTGGCACTGCTCGGCTGTCTCTTTCTCGCCGGCTGCGAAGACACACCGGGGTTCGACTACGGCGCCCCGGAAAGCGATCAAAACAGCACGGACACAACGCCTCCGGATGACAACCCGGCCACCGGCACACCCGCCGCACCACTGTCCCTTGAGGCTCCGGAAGACTTGAAGCGCGGTCTCGCCTTTTTAACCGAAACCCTCAATGTGCAAACCGAAGGGGGTTCTGGTTCCGTATCGTTCTCGGTCGAAGCGGATCCGGAAGGGGTTGTCACGGCAAGCATCGACGCATTTGGCGATCTGCGCATAGCGGGCGTTCAGGGTGTTACCGGTACCGCGGAAGTCACGGTGACGGCCAGCGATGACACGGAAACGCTCAGCGACACATTCGCCATTGAAGTCGCTCCCTACCAGCCCGCAGGCAATCTGGCCAGTGATCTGGCCTGGCTTCAGGACGATGGCGAAGGGCCAGCACTGGCTCGCACCTATGACCTGTACATGCCCGACACCAACCTGACCGGCTTGCCGCTGGTGATTCTACTCCACGGCGCCTTTGGCAATAAAAACGAATTGCATCAGCTGGCCGAACCGGAACCCGGTTTTTTTGTCGACCCCCCCTATCGCCGCTGGCTGGAATTGGCTGACAGGGAAGACTTCGTGGTGGCCTTCCCCAATGGACTCGGTCTGAGTGACGACGACAGCGAAGATGAAACACTGTTCTGGAACGACTGTCGGGGCGATGCCATCCGCCAGCGAGATGATGTGGCCTTTCTCAACGCCATCGCCGATGATATCAACAACCGGACCGCGCAACTGGTAGACGACAGTCAGATCTTCATCATGGGCATTTCCAATGGTGGCATGATGACCTATCGCCTGGCGCGCGAGACGCCGGAAAACTGGCAGGCCGTGGCGACCGCCGTCGCCAATGAGCCACAGGGGGCCACCGACTCGGAAGCCTGCCCCACCCCAGCTGCCGCAGAGGCCCCGCCCCTGATCAGTATTTTATCCACCGCCGACACCATCATGCCCTATGCGGGGGGAATACCGGGCGTGGAATTACTGGAGGCGATGTTTGGCGGCCCCGTTCCCCCACAGTACCAGTCGCAACTGCTTGGGGAAGTCATCAGTGCACAGGACACCGTCGACCAATGGAAAGCCATCCTGGCAACACAAGCGGATCCGTTAGTCACTGCTTACGAGGACCGTGTACTCACGGACGGCTCTACCGCCACCAGCGAACGGTATATCAACACCAGTAACGGCAAGGAATTGGAAGTGATCACCGTGGACGGCGGCAGGCACAATCTGCCCAGCCGCGAGTTCATCACGCCGGACAGTTACCGGGATCAAAACAACGACATCGAGGCCATTGATCTGGTCTGGGACTTTTTCAAAAGGCAACCGAACCAGTAAGGGCCAAAAAAAAGCCCGCCGAAGCGGGCTTTTTTGATCGCAAAAGCGATGATCAGGACTTCAAATCGTCAAAAAACTTTTTGACGCCGTCCATCCAGCTGCCCGACTTCGGGCTGTGCTTGTCACCGCCTTCCCGGAACGACACATCGAGCTCCTCGAGCAGCTCTTTCTGACGCTTGGTCAAATTGACCGGGGTCTCGATGTCGACACGACAGAGGATATCCCCCACCGGGCCACCGCGCACGGGCTTGACGCCCTTGCCGCGCAGGCGGAACTGGCGGCCCGACTGGGTACCGGCGGGCACCTTGAGGTTGACCCGACCGTCCAGCGTCGGCACTTCCACCTCGCCACCCAGTGTGGCCTTGGCGAAACTGATGGGCACCGAGCACAACAGGTTGGCGCCCTCGCGCTCGAAAATCGGGTGGTGCTTCACATGCACCTGGACAAACAGGTCGCCCGCTGGCCCGCCGTTCTCGCCATCCTCGCCCTCGCCATTGAGGCGAATGCGATCGCCGGTATCGACGCCCGCGGGAATCTTGACCGACAGGGTCTTGTGCTCTTCCTTGCGGCCGCGACCGTGGCAAGCCGTACAGGGATCGCTGATGATCTGGCCCGAGCCCCGGCAGTTGGGGCAGGTCTGTTGCACAGAGAAAAAGCCCTGCTGCATGCGCACCTGGCCAATGCCGTTACAGGTACCACAGGTCTGCGGGTCGCTGCCGGGCTTGGCACCACTGCCGTTACACACTTCGCAGTGCACCTGGGTGGGTACGCGGATCTTGGTCTCGGTACCGCGCACCGCCTCTTCGAGGCTGAGGTCCAGGTTGTACTGAAGATCGGCACCGCGGAAGCGGCGAGCGCCACCGCCACGGCGTCCGCCACCGAAAATATCACCAAAGATATCGCCGAAGACATCGCCCATATCGCCGAAGCCCCCGGCGCCACCGCCAAAGCCTCCAGCGCCGGCCGAACCGTCGACACCGGCGTGACCGAACTGGTCATAGGCCTGGCGTTTTTCGGCGTCGGAGAGGATTTCGTAGGCCTCTTTGGCCTCCTTGAAACGAATCTCCGCATCCTCGTCATCGGGGTTGCGGTCGGGGTGGTACTTCATGGCCAGGCGTCGGTAGGCCTTCTTGATATCGGCCTCGCTGGCGCCTTTCTCCACGCCCAGAATGTCGTAGTAATCTCGTTTAGACATAGGTCACCGTGTCAGCGGAGGCGGCCCTCCAGGGGGCCGCCCGACCGATTTACTTCTTGTCGTCGTCGTTAACTTCTTCAAAGTCGGCGTCGACCACATCGTCACCACCGTCTCCGGCCTCGCCGTCGGCGGCACCTTCACCGCCCTCTTCGGCATAGGCCTTCTGGGTGATCGGCCCCATGGCCTGGGTCAGAGCCTCGGTCTTGGCATTGATCGCTTCGAGATCGTCGCCTTTCACCGCTTCTTTCAGCTCTTCAATCGCCGCGTCGACGGGCTGCTTCTCCTCGTCGGTCACCTTGTCGCCCAGATCTGCGATGGACTTCTCCACGGCGTGGATCATGCCATCGGCCTGGTTGCGGGCCTCGACCAGTTCACGCAGCTTCTTGTCTTCCTCGGCGTGGGCCTCGGCGTCCTGGATCATCTGCTCGACTTCGTCGTCGGACAGGCCGGAAGAGGCCTTGATCTGGATCGACTGCTCTTTGCCGGTGGCCTTGTCTTTGGCCGACACATGCATGATGCCGTTGGCGTCGATATCAAAAGTCACCTCGATCTGCGGCTGGCCGCGGGGCGCCGGCGGAATATCGGTGAGATCAAACTTGCCCAGGGACTTGTTGCCGCTGGCCATCTCGCGCTCGCCCTGGAGCACATGGATGGTCACCGCGGGCTGGTTATCCTCGGCGGTGGAGAACACCTGATTGGCCTTGGTCGGGATCGTGGTGTTCTTCTCGATCAGCTTGGTCATGACACCGCCCATGGTCTCGATACCCAGAGACAGCGGAGTCACATCGAGCAAGAGCACATCTTTCACATCGCCACCGAGGACGCCGCCCTGGATGGAAGCACCCAGTGCCACCGCCTCGTCGGGATTCACATCGCGGCGCGCCTCTTTGCCAAAGAAGTCGTTCACTGCAGACTGAACCTTGGGCATGCGGGTCTGGCCACCGACCAGAATCACATCGGTGATATCGCCCACCGCCAGACCGGCGTCTTTCAGTGCCGTGCGGCAGGGATCGATGGTGCGCTTGACCAGGTCCTCCACCAGTGACTCCAGCTTGGCGCGGGAAACCTTGATGTTGAGGTGCTTGGGCCCGGAGGCATCCGCCGTGATGTAGGGCAGATTGACATCGGTCTGCTGGGCCGAAGACAGCTCGATCTTGGCCTTTTCAGCGGCCTCCTTGAGGCGCTGCATGGCCAGGGGGTCGCCCTTGAGGTCGACGCCCTGGTCTTTCTTGAACTCGTCTACCAAGTAGTCGATCAGGCGGAAGTCGAAGTCTTCACCGCCGAGGAAAGTGTCGCCGTTGGTTGACAGAACCTCGAACTGGTGACCCTCGCCGTCCATGTCGGCAATCTCGATAATGGACACATCAAAAGTACCGCCGCCGAGGTCGTAGACCGCGATCTTGCGATCGGCGTTGCCCTGCTTGTCCATGCCGTAGGCCAGCGCTGCCGCTGTGGGCTCGTTGATGATGCGCTTGACATCCAGGCCGGCAATGCGGCCGGCGTCCTTGGTCGCCTGGCGCTGAGAGTCGTTGAAGTAAGCCGGTACGGTAATCACCGCCTCGGTCACTTCTTCACCGAGGTATTCCTCGGCGGTCTTCTTCATCTTCTGCAGAACGCGGGCGGAAATTTCCGGCGGCGCCATCTGCTTGTCCTTGACCTGAACCCAGGCGTCACCATTGCTGGACTTGACGATTTTGTAGGGCACCAGATCAATGTCTTTCTGAACGGCGTCCTCTTCAAACTGACGGCCGATCAGACGCTTGACTGCGTACAGTGTGTTTTCAGGATTGGTCACCGCCTGGCGCTTGGCCGGCTGGCCGACCAGCACTTCGCCGTCTTCGGCAAAGGCGACGACGGAAGGCGTGGTGCGATCGCCCTCTGAGTTTTCAATCACGCGGGGCTTGTCGCCCTCCATCACGGCGACACAAGAGTTTGTGGTGCCGAGGTCAATACCGATCACTTTTCCCATGGTGTATACCCTCTAGAATTCGCTGGTTAAATAAACAATAAATCGTTGATGATGGTGTCTATGTAGGTGCATTTGCCCCGCTTTCAAGGGGGCTATTTGCCTTTTGCCACACTCACCAGTGCCGGCCGCAGCAAGCGGCCGTTCAGGGTGTAGCCCTTCTGCATCACATCGATCACCGTGTTGGGGTCCTGCTCCTCGCTCTCCACCATGGACATGGCCTGGTGCAGCTCGGGGTCGAATTTTTCGCCCTGCGGGTCGACGGGTTCAATATGGAATTTTTCCATCACGCCGACCAGCAT
The DNA here is from genome assembly GCA_051747425.1 of Pseudomonadota bacterium. Lineage (GTDB taxonomy): Bacteria > Pseudomonadota > Gammaproteobacteria > HTCC5015 > HTCC5015 > HTCC5015. Next base: position 1,674 of record JBNJGD010000015.1, on the reverse strand, counting down.
CTTGAGTGTCAGATCGGCGCCCTCGCGCAGCTTGGCCACATCGGCGCTATCGTCCTGGGCGGCCTGCAATCCCATTTCCATGGAATCGCGCACCGCCAACAGCTCGTTGGCGATCTTTTCCAGTGCAAACTTGCGGGCGTTTTCCACATCCTTTTGCGTGCGGCGTTTGAGGTTTTCCATCTCGGCCGTGGTGCGCAGGGCCAGATCGTAGTTTTCCTCGGCCTTTTGCTGCGCTTCGGCCAGTGCCTCGGCGGTGGGCGCCTCGGGCTGCCCGTCGTCGCCGGCTTCAGTCCCGTTGGCCTCGTTTCCAGGCGCTTCGGCGGCGTTTTCGGGGCTTTGCCCCTGCTCCGCCTCGACGGTTGCCTCGTTCAGCGCCTCTTCGCGCTGATCGACTTGCGATTCTTGCTGCTCTTTTGATTCAGTCATAGTCCACTCCTGACGGGGAATAGCCGCTTTATGGGGACGCCTGTCACAGTTTCAAGGGCATCCCGGAGATTTTTTGACACGAAAAAAGCCGGGCAATGCCCGGCTCGGTGTGGCGATAACGGGGTCGTCAGTCCGCTTTTTGTCGGCGGGCGGTGTCTACCAGAGTCTCGGCCAGATTTTTCAGGTTGTCCCGAACGGCCCCCTCTACCAGCTCGCCCTGCTCGTCTATCTGGTTGTGAACCGCGGGAACGGCCACCTGTTGAGGCAACACCAGACAGCCGATGTTTCCCAGCAACATGCGCACGGGAACCAGTGCACGCAGGCCGCCAAAGCCGCCCGGCGAGGCCCCGGCCAGCGCCACCACTTTGCCGGCAAATGCTTTCAGGGGCGCCTCTTCGGGCTCGGTCTTGCGCGAGGCCCAGTCGATGGCGTTTTTGAGCACAGCGGTGATCGAACTGTTGTACTCGGGACAGGCAATGATAAAGGCGTCGTGATCGCACATCAGCTGTTTGAAGGCCTTTGCTTCGGCGGGAAACTCGGCGGCCTCCACATCCTCGTCAAACAGCGGCATGGGGTAGTCCACCAGATCAATCCAGGTCACCTCGGCACCGACATCGCGGGCAAAACCGGCCAGCTGTTTTGACAGTTTTTTGTTCCAGGAGTCTTTCCTCAGGCTGCCGGCAAAGACCAGCACGCGTACAGGTTCAGTCACTTTTGTCTCCTTGATGGTTCAAATAGGTTTGCTCGGATGTCTCGCTTTGATCGCTCTCGGATGCGCGCTTTTTTTCCACCGGGCGATACTGCCCCTCGATGGTTGTGATGGTGCGTGTGCGTCGTTGGCGCAACAGGCCGAGCCCCTTGCCCAGCACGCGCACCGAGCCATAGAGATTGGTGGCATAGGTGTCGTGAACGGCGCGTATGCGCCGGCCGGCCTCGCGGGTCTTGGGAATGGCCTCGAGAATGTCAAAGGACACATCGGTGACCGCCCGGTGCATGTCCTCCACCGAAGTGGTGGTGACCTCCAGCATCCGCTCGATGCGCACCTGCTCCTGGGCTACGCTCCGGGACAGGGCCGACAGACCCTCTTCCAGCTCGTCGGTGGCCTGTTCGAGTTGGCGCAGAAACACCAGCGCCGCCACCAGTCCCAGGTCGGATAACACCAGCAAGGTCCAAACGAGAAAAGTCATGACGAAGCCTCCCTCTCGCTTTCCAGCGGTTGGCGTCCGCCCACCACCTTGACCCGGGCGG
>JBNJGD010000014.1:0-63232 GCA_051747425.1 Pseudomonadota bacterium | reverse complement strand
GATGGCGGGCGGCCAGTGCCTCTACGCCATCACCAGTAATATCAGCAGTGCTGGCCAGCGACCGCGGCGACCTCGCTCCACCTGGCGGCGGGCCATCCAGACCACCGCTACGGCGAGCACACTGACGCCGGCAAACAGGCTGAGTATCAGGAAGACATCGAGGGTGGAGAAGGCAAAAATATCGCCGGCGCCACCGCCGGTGAACAGCTCCCAGACCATGCGATTGAGATGAAAGCGATAGAGCTCAAAAGTATTGATGTCGATGGTAACGACCACGGCGAGGGCGACGGCGGGCAGTCCCAGCAAAATGCCGGTCAACCGGCGACTGGGGACAATCTGGCTGACAACCAGCGCCGGCAGGCAAACCAGAAACCCGAGGAAAACAAAGTGACCGGGAAGCGCCAGGGCGACAAACAGGCGACCCAGTGCGGCGTTGGGCAGGTCGAAGGCCTTGAAATAGAACAGCGAGAAAAAGGTCAGCAGCAGACCCAGGGTGAGTGCGGACCAGAGTGCCCAGTGGCGCAGCTGTCGTCGTGTCATCGGGGTGTCCCTTGCGTCGAGTGAGCGGCAATTATGCCCGAGTGAACGGGGGCTTCAAAATCAGCCGCTGTAACCGGTCCCCGGGCGCCACGAAAAGTTTAAGTGGCCTGTTTCACATTCATGGTGATATCGGCATGAAAGACGATATCGCCGCTGGTGTCTTTGACATCGACAGGCACGACCACATCGCCCGTGACGGTAAAGTCGATGCCGCTGGCGTCAGCGATGGCGGTTAAATCGGTTTTGGCTTTTTTAAGATATTGCACCGTCATGCCAGAGGGAATCCAGCGCGCGCCCCTGGGAATGGATACATCGGTCATTAACCCGCCAGCGAGCTCGGCCATGTTACACATGGCAATTGCGTGAACCGTATTAATGTGATTGGTCACCGAGCGCCGCTTTTTGATCCGCACTTCGCAGTAATTGGTGCGAAGCGAGGAAATCAGTGGTCGAATGGTGGAAAAATAAGGTGCTTGACGGCAAACCGCTTTGGTAAAAAGTGTCTTGCCCAACGGGTACTGCTGAAGGCGATCGTAGAGTTTTAAAATATTCATCACTGGCTCCCTAGTTTGGGGCAATGTATCCGGAAGCCGTCGGGCGTTCTATTGAGCATCCCAACCGGCAATTAATAATTGGCGACCTTTACGCCGCTGCGGGGTAAAACCGTTTCCGGATTAGCCGCTGTGGCCGATGCGCCAGGTGCGGTGGTTTTTCTTGTGGCGCTCGAAGTCCGGGTCGAAGGTATCCCGTGAGATTTCCTCGATGTCGTAGAGGGCGTCCAGGTCGTCCTCCATTTCAAAGCGGCGGAAGTTATTGGAGAAGTACAGGGTACCGCCGGGCGCCAGTCGGGCCATGGCGGCCTGGATCAATATCGGATGGTCGCGCTGGATATCGAAGACATCCTCGGTGCGTTTGGAGTTGGAAAAGGTGGGCGGGTCGATAAAGATCAAGTCGTACTCGCCGCGATCCGTGCGAATCCAGTCCATGACATCGGCGCGCACCAGCTGGTGCTTTTCGCTGAAGCCGTTGAGAGCCAGGTTCTTGCGCCCCCAGTCGAGATAGGTATTGGACAGATCGACGCTGGTGGTGGTGCGGGCGCCGCCCAGGGCCGCGTGCACCGTGGCCGTGGCGGTGTAGCAGAAGAGGTTGAGAAAGCGCGTGCCCCGGGCCTCGGCCTGGATGCGCCGGCGCATGGGCCGGTGATCGAGGAACAGACCGGTATCGAGGTAGTCGTCGAGGTTTACCAGCAGGCGGGCGCCGTGTTCCTGTACCTCGATGAGTTCGTTCTTGCGATCCTGGCGGCGATACTGGGATTTGCCGCGCTGGCGCTCCCGGCGTTTCAGGTGGATATTCTCGCGGGGAATATCCAGGGCCCGGGGCAGGGCGGAGAGAATGTCCAGCATCCGCGCCTCGGCTCTGGCCGGGTCGATGCTCTTGGGCGGCGCGTACTCCTGCACATGCAGGTGCTCGCCGTAGACATCAATCGCCACGGCGTATTCGGGCATGTCGGCGTCGTACAGCCGATAGCACTCGATGCCGGTCTTTCCCAGCCACTTTTTCAGTTTTTTCTGATTTTTCTTCAAGCGGTTGGCAAACATTTCCGCGCCCTCGGTCAGGCGGGTATCACTGGCGGCTTCAGTGGACTTCGCGTCGCTTGAGGGCGATTTGTCGGTGACGAACTGGGCCTGTACCAGATGCAACAGAATCAGTTTGCAGGGCAGGGCGCCGTTGTAGAGGGCGTACTGTTTGTGGCTGCGGATGCCCATGCGCTTGCCCAGCTCGGGGTTGCCGGTGAAGACCGCCGCCTCCCAGCCGGGGCACTGTTCGCGCAGTTGCCGCCCCAGGTTCTGGTAGAGGTAGAGCAACTGGTCGGCCTCGCCCAGGCGCTCGCCGTAGGGTGGGTTGCACACCACCAGACCGGTCTGGCCGCCGTCGGGGCTCGGGGCGAAATCGTGGAGTTCGCGCTGGTAGACCTTGATCCAGTCCTCGAGTCCGGCCCGGGCCACATTGTTGCGCGCCGGTTGCACCAGTCGCGGATCGGCCTCGTAGCCGCGAACCCACAGGGGCTTTTTCTGTCGCCCGATCTCGGCGCGTTTGCCGGCCTCCCGGTGCAAGCGCTTCCACAGCGCGGGTACATGACCCAGCCAGCCATCGAAACCCCAGTGGGCGCGCTGCAGGTTGGGCGCGGTGTCGGTGGCCATCATCGCGGCCTCGATCAGCAGGGTGCCCGAGCCGCACATGGGGTCGGTCAGGGCGCGGCCCTCGGCGGCCATTTGTGGCCAGCCGGCGCGGATCAGGATGGCGGCGGCCAGGTTTTCCTTGAGCGGGGCGGCGCCCTGCTGGCTGCGGTAGCCCCGGCGGTGCAGGCTGCCCCCCGAGAGGTCGATCGAGACACTGGCCCGGCGGCGCTCGGCGTGGACATGCACGCGCAAATCGGGGTTGAGTTTGTCGATATTGGGGCGGCGAAGATGGACTTCGCGGTAGTGGTCGACGATGGCGTCCTTGACCTTGAGGGTGCCGAAGTGGGTGTTGTCGATGCCGCAGCCCTTGCCGGAGAAACCCACCGCCAGACTGCCGCTGACATCCAGGTGCTCGTCCCAGTCAATCGCCCGGATGCCCTGATAGAGCGCCTCGCTGTCGACCGCGTCATACTCGCTGAGCACCAGCAACACGCGGTTGGCCAGGCGCGACCACAGGCACAGGCGGTAGGCGGTTTCGAGGTCGCCGGTACCCGTTACCGAGGCCTTGCCGGCGGTGGCGTCGGTCAGGCCGAGCGCGGCGGCCTCGTCGGCCAGCAGCAGCTCCAGGCCCTTGGGGCAGGTGAGCAAGAGAGGATATGGGTTCATGCCGAGTCGCCATGCGCACCCGTGTCGGGTGCGGTGTATTGAGAGGGCGATTGTAGAGGAGAAAGCCCGGCGAGGCTACGACGCCGACTTGCTGTCCCTCAGGCACGGGTGCACATGTTTCGGGCGCGTCCCCGGGAGATAGTGATGGTTTGTCGAGGCACCCAGTGCCCTGCCCTTCAAAAAACAGTTTTCAATTAAGCTGACCAGACGGGACTTGAGTCCTTCATGTTTGTACCTGGTGGCGCCTTCGGGTCTTTGGGAAGGGTGGCTGTACAGCTGGTGCTGCCAATTCATATTGGCGATGGCGTCCCCCATGACGGCGGGATGTGTGCCGGTGAAGCGGGGGATGCGGCTCAGGGGCCCGTAGTCAAACAATGCCGAGGCCTCCCGGGCCATTGTCCGGGAGGCCTCGTCGCCTCGGTGATTGCGCGCGAAATAGACGGTTTTCTTGCGCATGGCCTCCGGCGGACGCACCCAGCCGTAGTGGAAAATGCGCGCCCCGGAGTGCACGCAGCGGAGCTTTTGGGTGCCCTCCTTGCGGCGATAGGACACACCGTCAAAGTCGGGAATGCGGCGGAAGCTCTGCGCCGTTCGGAAGGAGTGAATCTCGGGGTCGTTGCGAATCAGCCGGATCTCCTCCTTGTACCAGGCGTGGGAACAGTGCACATGGCCGTAGTCGGCCCAGAAGTGCAGGTAGTCGAACAACATGCCGTCGACATTGGTGTCCTCGAGCCAGCGCTGACAGGAGGAGCGAATCACCGGCAGGTCGTCTTCGTGGAGTACCTCGTCGCCCTGCAGATAGAGCAGCCAGTCACCGTTGCAGGCCTCCTTGGCGATGTCCGTCTGGTGGGCGTGTTCCATGCCGCGGGGGTACTTTTCCAGATCCCACACCGTGTCGATGATGCGGACCTTGTCGCTGCCGATGCCCTCGATCATCTCGCGGGCGTTGTCGTCGGGATCGGAGTCGCCCAGGGCAATCACAAACTCATCGACCATTGGCAGTGCACTCTGAATGGATTCGATGATCGGATAGTGGAGTTTGCTGCCGTTGCGCAGAAAGGTAAAACCGCTGATTTTCATGACTGCCTCGGGGGGTGTTGATGTGTTGCTGGTGTCGTCGTTGACCGGAAAAACCGGTCGAGCATGGCGCAGACAGATGACGCCTGGATGAAATCCATGACTTCGGGGTGGCGAACGCGCTTGCCCCAAGGCGCTTCCTCGACGCTTAAACCGCATTCGTCCTTGAGCGCTTGCGGGTAGGCGTCGACGGCCCAGTCCAGGCTGAGATAGGGACCGGTGCGGAATCGGTTGGAGCTGGCGAACAGCCCGATTACCGGTGTGTCCACGGTGGTGGCCATGTGGGCCGGACCGGTGTCGGGGGAGATCATTAACTCGGCGCCGTCGAGCAGGGCCAGCAGTTCCTTGAGTCCTGTTTTGCCCACCAGATTGGCGGGTTTGTGTCGGCAGTGCCCTTCGATGGCCCGGGCCATGTCGGTCTCGATGGCGTCGGGGCCGCCGCTGAGCACGCAGTGCAGGCCGTATTGCTCGGCCGCGTAATCGATCACTTCGGCGTAGCGCTCGGGCCGCCAGTTGCGCCAGTTGCGGGCGCGGTTGCTGGTGCAGGCGTTGATCACCAGGTAGCGGCCCGGAGCGCCAAGCTTGGCACTCAGCGATTTGCGCGCCGACGGCGGGATTGGAATGTCCCAACGCAGTTCACGCTCTTCCAGCCCCAGCGCCCGGGTGAATTCGAAAAAACTGTCGAGCACATGCTGGCGGGGCACGGCGGCGATGCGGGCGTTGGTGAACAGGCTCTGGTTGTCTTTGGCCCGGGCCTTGTCGTAGCCAAGTTTGATCGGGGCTTTGACCAGCAGGCTGGCGAGGCTGGCGCGCATGGCCACCTGCATGTGCAGCAGGGCGTCAAAGCGCCGCCCGGCCAGTTGTTTTTTGAGATCCGCATAGGCGCGCCAGCCGCGGCTCTTGTCAAAGACAATGAATTCCACGCCCTCGATGTCGCCCACCAGCTGCGCCTCGGTTTTGCCCACGATCCAGGTGAGCTTGGTCTCCGGCCAGTGTTGTTGCAGCGTGCGAACCACCGGCACCAGGTGCGTGCAGTCGCCGATGGCCGAGAGCCGCAACAGGCACAGTGACTTTGGTGGTGTGGAAAACGGGAGAGTGCTTTTCATCGCTGGCTGGTCTGGGATAATGGCCGCAGTATATCGGAGTGAATACATGATTCCCATTGAGGAGCGCAGCCTGCGCGCCGGCCAGCAGCACATTCTCTACGACGCCCGGGCCCTGGGCGAAGTGCCCCTGACCGCCTTGCCCTATCTGTTCGAGCCCGCGCACATTGAGCAGAAGGGCTGGCTGCAGCACATTGCCCGCGGGCGTGGCGATACCTGGTTTTACGATTGGCAGGACAGCGGCTTGCAGCTGGTGTTGCGTCACTACCGTCGCGGCGGTCTGGTGGGCCGGGTCAACCCCGACCTCTATCTCAATCGGGGCATTGAGCGCAGCCGCCCCTGGCGGGAGTGGCACCTGCTCTGCCAGTTGGTCGAGTGGGGCTTGCCGGTTCCCCGGCCGGCGGCGGTGCGCCTGATTGCGACGCCGCTGTTTTACCGCGCCGATATGCTCACCCACCGCATTGTCGGCGCCGAGTCCCTGGCCGAGCGCTTGACGCAGTCGCCACTGCCCGAAGCGCGCTGGTCCGATCTGGGCGCCCTGGTGGCGCGCTTTCATCGCCACGGCGTCTACCACGATGACCTCAATGCCATGAACCTGTTACTGACCGGTGATGAGGATTATCTGATCGATTTCGACAAGGGTTGCCTGCGCGATCCGGCGCGGCGTGGGCGCGGTGAGCAAGGTCAGGGGTGGAGTGGGGACAACCTGGCGCGGCTGCGGCGCTCGCTGGACAAGTTGCAAGTCAATGCGGAGGCCTTCTTCTTTTCCGACGGCGACTGGTCGGCGCTGCTCTCCGGTTACGCCTCGGCGACGGATTGAGGGCTCAGCCCTGTTCCAGGGTTTCGGCGCTGGAAAAAAATTCGCAGTGATCGGCGGGCAGGTGCTGGACATCGTCCCAGCTGTCGTAGTGCCACTTCAGCAGTACACCATCTCCTGGGGAAAACCCCATGTTTTTGCTCGACAGGTGACCGGCCAGCGCGGCGATCTCCGGGTTGTGTCCCACCAGGGTCACGCAGTCGAGGGCCGGGTCCAGCTCGGCGATCTCCAGCAGCCAGTGAGTGACCGATGAGGCGTAGAGCGTAGGCTTGTGGTCGATCTTGCCGCTCAGGGACTCGGCGAGAAACTCCGCTGTCTGCAGAGTGCGCACGGCATCGCTGCTGATGATTAATTGGTTATTGGCGACAAGTTCTGACGCCCGCTTGCCCTGAAGCTTGGCCTGAAAGACGCCCTTTTGCGTCAGCGGGCGGCTGTGGTCGTCGCCTTGGGCTCCCTTTTCCGATTGTCCATGCCTGAAGATCAAGATTTGTTTCAATTTTGTTATAACCCTTTGTTTTCCATTGAATTTTAAATCAAACGATTGGTGCGCTTATTCTAGTAAATCGGTCTACCTTGGAGCCTCAATGTTCTGGCTTCATGGAGATGCTTGCAATGAACCCGATTGGTAAAACCTTATTTACCCTGTCCGTCTTGATAACACTCAGCGCCTGCCGAGTCGAGCCGGATTGGACCACCGAGCTGGTTTCCACCACCTCGGATGAAGCGGTCGTGACGCTTCACGACATCCTGCCCCACCAGGACAAAACGGCTCTGGCGGTCTACCAGCAGACGCCCTCGGACTGGACGCTGGCTGTCTATGGCGAGCAGGGGCTGCTTCTGCGCGAGGGCGAGCTCAAGGACCTGCCCGAGGGCGCCCGCTTGTCGGACAGCGCCCGCTATGACGGTCGCCAGTTTCTGCTCCTAGGCACCGATGCCGGTTCCCGCCTGGTGGCAGTGAACGATGAGCTGGAGGTGCTCTGGCAGCGTCACTTTGAGCCGGTGGCCCTGAGTGCCATGGCGATACAGGGGCGACGCATTTATCTGACCGGCGAGAGCACGCTGGTGCTCGACTGGTCTGGCAAGACCGTGAGTCGGCTGGATCACGAGGACGCCGGTTACGCCACCCTGAGCATCGGTCTGTTTAACGACATCTATGTGGCCAACGGCAGCCAGGTGGCCGCCTATGGTGACGGTGGTTTGTTGTGGCAGCGGGACTTTGCCCTCGACAGCCCGGTGGGTGACAGTCGCCTGCTGTGGGCAGACGGCCAGCTCTACTACGCGCAGATGAACGCCCGCGACGGTGGCGTGTCGGTACACTCGATAGCGGCTCGCAACGGTGATTGCCAGTGGCACAAGGCGGTCGAGCCCATGGCCCGGGGTCTGCATGTGGCACGCGGGCCCCAGGAGATTCAGGTGCGTGAGGATGGACTGGTCATGGTGCTGCAATCCACTTCCGGTGGCCGTCAGTTGACTGCTTTCGATGGCGATGTGGGTCGCCTGCTCTGGCAGGTAGACTACGCCTCCAGTGTGGCGACGGACAGCGCTCTGGTCACCACGGCCAGCGGTGCCGAACAACTGCTGTGGAGCGGTTCCGGTCGCACTGAGCTCTACAGCGATGGTCGTCGCGTGGCCCGTGCCGGTAACGCCTTCATGGCGGGCGACAGTCGGGTGGCGGCGGTCGAGGGCGGTGCCTTTGTCGCCGAGTCGGTAGTCACTCCGGCCGCTCGCCGGGTGCTTCAGCTGCACTACTACTCGATCTAGGGCGCCTTGCGCTCCAGCCAGACGCCGGCCTCTATGTGACCGGTCCAGGGAAACTGGTCAAACAGGGCGGCGCGCCGGATGCAGTGACTGCCGCCCAGTATTTCAAGGTTGTCGGCCAGGCTCTCGGGGTTACAGGAGATATAGAGGATCTGGTCAAACGCCGTGGCCAGTCGGCAGGTGTCCTCGTCCATGCCGCTGCGCGGCGGGTCGACAAAGAGGCAGCCGAAATCGTAGTTGTCCAGCTCGATGCCCTGTTGCTCCAGGCGGCGGAAGCGCCGTTCGCCGCGCCAGGCCCGGGTGAACTCCTCGCTCGACAGCCGGGCCATGTCGATGGTTTCGATACCGTTGTGTTCGATGTTCCAGCGCGCTGCGCGCACCGAGCTTTTGGCCAGCTCGGTGGCAAAAGTGCGGCGAAAATTCTGTGACAGGGGCAGGGTGAAGTTGCCGTTGCCGCAGTAGAGCTCCAGCAGGTCGCGTGCTCCTGCATTCATCTGACCGGCACAGTCGTTGGCCCAGTTCAGCATCTTCTCGCAGACGGCGGCGTTGGGCTGACTGAAGCCGCCCTCAATCTGGCGGTAGTCGTAGCGGCGCCCGGCTACTGCAAAGGTCTCCAGCACATGATCTCGCACCAGGGTCAGTTTTTGTCCCCGGGAGCGGCCGATGATGGCGATATCAAACTGTGACTGAAGTGTCCGGGCCATGGCTTCCCAGGTCTCGTCCAGTCGCTTGTGGTAGATCAGCGTTACCAGCATATCGCCGCTCTGTGTGCCCAGAAATTCGATCTGGTAGAGCTTTTTGCGCCCGAGTTCACTGGCCTTGAGCGCCTCCAGCAGCGGCTGCATCAGCTTGCAGATGGCACGGCTGGCAATCGGAAAGTGGTCGATGCGGCGCAGGGTTATCGCGCTGGGCTTTTGCCCGGGCTCGAACATGGCGTAGCAGCAGTCTTCGCCGTCGTGCCAGATGCGGAACTCGGCGCGCTGGCGAAAGTGTTCGGGGGGAGAGTCGAACACCTCGATCGCCGGGGCGTCAAAGGGGGCCAACACCTCTGTCAGTCTTTGTCGCTTGTCTTCCAGCTCGCTGGCGTATTGCTCGATCGGCAGTGTCATTTTGTCTCCGCTTGATGTCGCCGCGCATTATAACGCGCTGACGACGCAAGGCGGATTTCAAGTGCCGGTTTTTTACTCGAAAAACTGGCGGCCGCCGAGGCGGGCCGCGACTCGCGACACCGAGGTGGGCAGGAGGCGCCCGGTCCTGAAAAGCAGGCGGTGGTGAAGCGCGGGAACGCTGATTTCCCGGCGCTTTTCCAGATCCTTGAGTGACTGGCGCACCACGGTCTCGGGCTGAATAAACAGCGAGCGCGGCGCCGACAGGTGCCCGTCGACGGCGTAGTCGTCAAAGCCTGTGTCTACCGGGCCCGGGCAGACGGCCTGCAAAAACACACCGCTATTGCCGACTTCGTCGTTGAGGGCCTGAGTCAGGCTGAGCACATGGGCCTTGGTGGCGGCGTAGTTGGCAAAGTAGGCCAGGGGCTGGAAGGCGGCGCTGGAGGCAATGTTGATGACCTGCCCCGACTGGCGTAGCAGCATGCCCGGTAGTACGGCGCGGGTGATCTGGACCAGGGCGTTGACATTGAGCATGACCTCTTCTTCCAGACGCGCCGGTTCGCGCTGGCTGAAAGGCCCCAGAGTGGCGACGCCGGCGTTGTTGACCAGCAGGTCCACCGGCTTGTCCTTCAGGTAACGCAACAGGGTTCTGAGCCCTTTCTTGAGCGTCAGGTCAGTGGCGTGCACGGTGACATTGACGCCGGATTCTGTGTGGATGCCTTCGGCCAGCTCGCCCAGTTTGTCCTCGGAGCGGGCGACGATCACCAGATCGTAGCCACGGGTGGCGAGTTCAATGGCGTAGGCCCGGCCAATGCCGGAGGAGGCACCGGTAACAACGGCCAGCGGGTTCATGATGAGCTTTCCTCTTCGGGTTCGCGATGGGCCGCCGCGCCGTCCATCAGGATGGACAGCCAGCGGGTGTTGTCACTGCTGTTCAGGGCGATTTTGAAGAACATGGTCAACGGTACGGAGAGCAGCATGCCCACCGGACCGAAGACCCAGCCCCAGAACACCAGCGAGAGAAAGACGACCAGTGTGGACAGTCCCAGCCCCTTGCCCATAAAGCGAGGTTCAACGGCGTTGCCCATGATGATGTTGATGGCGAAGTAGCCCCCGGCCACGCCCAGCGCCGGCCAGCCGCCGAGTTGTACGAAGGCCAGCAGCACGGCGGGAATGGCGGCAATGATGGAGCCGATGTTGGGGATGTAGTTAAAGAGAAAGGCCAGCAGGCCCCAGAGCAGGGGGAAGTCGACGCCGATGACCCAAGTCAGCAGAGCGGCGAGCAGACCGGTAATGGCACTGATGGCGGTCTTGATCACCATGTAGCGCTGCAGGGTCTGGCTGAACAGCTCAAACTGCGCCAGGTGGTTGTCGGCGTGTGTCAGGGCGGCCTTGAGCTTGCTGGGGAAAGAGCTGGTCTCAGCCAGAATAAAAATCACGGTGAGGATGATTAAAAAGGCATTGGCCAGCACATTGCCCAGGCCGTTGAACAGTTTGCCGACCATCTCCATGGCGGCGCCGGGATTGAGGTGCTCGCGCATCAGCTCCGCGGGAGCGGCGATGCCGTAGCGGTCGAGCAGCGAAATCAGGGCCTGCATCTCGCCACCCAGACGCGCCTTGTACTCGGGCAGGGAACGGGTGAACTCGGTGATCGACGAGCCGACCAGGGCCACCACCAGGGTGGCGACGAGCACGATGCCGGTAATCACCAATATCAGGGCCAGCCAGCGGGGCAGGCCGCGTTGCTGCAATTGCCGCAATACCGGCGTGGTGATGACGGCGATAAAGATGGCCAGCAGAAAGGGAATGACCAGGTCGGCGGCGGAGCGTATGCCGGCAATCACGATGACCACGGCGGCGGCGCCGAGCATCAGGCGCAGGCTGGTTCCCCGGTTGTCGTCCCTGATACTGGCCATGGTTTATTCCTCGCGTTCGTGGATGATTTCGTCGATAAAGTCACACAACTCTAGCATTTGTTCGTCGGAGAGGGAGCCGGCGGCTTTCTTGGCCATGGAATTGACCATTTTGACGCTGCCCGCCACGCCCATGCGGACGACCTTTTGTGTGAAATTGCCGGCCTTGATGATTTCCATGGGCACCTGAAAGTAGTAGTGCATGGCCTCTTCGGTGAGCGTGTTGATGACGCTCAACATGTGCTGCGTGGCCTCCTTGCTGCCCGGCGCCTTGCGCACATGGGCGATGCCGTCGCGGGCGTGGCTGAGGGCGGCCTCGGACAGCGGCGAGGAAACATAGGCGGGGTGGCTCATGGTGGTTCCTGTGATAGCAATAAAAAGAGGGTGCATTATGCGAAGGCGGTCCCGGGCCGGCAAGCCATAGCCGGTATTTTGGCCGAGCAACCCCCTGTGTGGCGGGCTTTCAGCGTTGGCAGAGCGGGCAGAAGTAGCTGGCCCGCTGGCCGATGACGCGCTGGCGGATGGCCTCGCCGCAGCCGGGGCAGGCCTGGCCGGCGCGACCGTACACCCGCAGGCGCTGGGCAAAATACCCCGGCTGGCCGTCGCCGTTGACGAAGTCCCTGAGCGTGGTACCGCCCTGTTCGATGGCCTCGCCCAATACCTGCCGCACGCACTCGGCAAGACGCCGGTAGCGCTCGGCCGAGATTCTGCCCGCCGGGCGCGAGGGGTGGATGCCGGCGAGAAACAGCGATTCCGAAGCATAGATATTGCCCACACCGACTACTGTGGCGGAATCCATTAAAAAGGCTTTGACCGCCCCCTTGCGACCGCGACTGCGCCGGTAGAGGTCGTCGCCGCTGAAAGCGTCACCCAGTGGCTCGGGCCCGAGTTTGACCAGCAGCGGGTGGTCCAGCGGCTCCTCGCCGGCCCACAGTACCAGGCCGAAGCGGCGCGGGTCGTGGTAGCGCAGGTGGCGTCCCGAGGCCAGGGCGATGTCGATGTGGTCGTGTTTTTTCAGCGGCTCGCCACCGCCCACCAGTCGCAGACTGCCCGACATGCCCAGGTGGCAGAGCCAGTCCCCGGCGGCGCTTTTGAAAATCAGGTATTTGCCCCGGCGTTTGACGGCGTCGATGGTGGCGCCGGCCAGGCGGTCGAAGTCTGCGGGCACGGGATAGCGCAGGCGCGGCTGGCGAACGGTCACCCGTTCGATCCGCTGCTGCTCCAGGTGCGGGGCGATGCCCCGCCGGGTGGTTTCGACTTCGGGTAGTTCGGGCATGCCGGGGTCATCGCCAGAGTGGTACACTGCGCGCAGTATAAAGCAGTCGAAACCACTTCACTATGACGGCCCAAGCTCCTTCAGACCGCGTGCTCCTCGGCGTCGATACCGGCGGCACCTTTACCGATTTCGTCGCCCTCGAGGGCGGCCGCCTGCGCAGTCACAAGGTGCTGTCCACGCCGGCCGCTCCGGAGCGCGCCATTCTTCAGGGCATTGAGGAAATGGCGCTGGACCCCGCCCGTTTGTCACTGGTACACGGCTCCACGGTGGCCACCAACGCGGTGCTCGAAAACAAGGGCGTGGCGGTGGCCTACATCGCCAATCGCGGTCTCTCCGATGTCCTCAGTATTGGCCGCCAGGCCCGCGAAAAGCTCTACGACCTGAATCCCCGGCCGCCCGAGCCGCCGGTGGCCGACGACCTGTGCTTCGAGGTGGACTGCCGCCTCGACGCCGGGGGGCGCGAGGTCGAGCCCCTGACGGCGGCCGATATAGACGGTCTGCTGGAAGCGCTGGCTCCGGTCGTGGCGGACGGCCGGTTGCAGGCGGTAGCCATCAACTTTCTCTTTGCCTATCTGGATCGCACACAACAGAGCCACGAGCGGCGCCTGGCCGCCGCTATTCGCCAGCGCTTTCCCGCGCTGTATGTGTGCTGCTCCGGCGATGTGCTGGCGGAGTACCGCGAGTACGAGCGCGGCATCGCCACCTGGATGAACGCCACCGTGGGCCCGCTGATGCGCGACTACCTGGGGCGCCTGGCCGAGTCCCTGGCCCCGGCACCCGTGGCGGTGATGCACAGCGCCGGGGGCACCTACTCGGTGGAGGAGGCCGGCGACAACGCCGTCCGCCTGCTCCTCTCGGGTCCCGCCGGCGGTTTGATGGGGGCGCGCTACACCGCCCGCGCCGCCGGTCTGGACCAGTTACTGACCTTTGATATGGGCGGCACCTCAACCGATGTCGCCCTGATCGACGGTGATGTGGCCCTGACCCAGGAGGGCCGCATGGGGCGCTATCCGGTGATGGTGCCCATGGTCGACATGCACACCATCGGCGCCGGGGGCGGTTCGCTGGCCCGTTGCGACGCCGGCGGTGTGTTGCAGGTGGGGCCCGAGTCCGCCGGCGCCGACCCCGGCCCGGCCTGCTACGGTCGGGGAGGCACGCAGCCCACGGTGACCGACGCCCATGTGGTTCTGGGTCACCTGCCGCCGAGCGCCGCCCTGGGCGGCTCCATGTCCCTGGATGGTGCCGCCGCCGAGCGCGCCTTCGCACCCCTGGCCGAGGCCCTGGGGGTATCGGTCATCGAGGCGGCGAGTGGTGTAATCCGGCTGGCCAACGAGCACATGGCCCGGGCGCTGCGGGTGATTTCCCTGGAGCGCGGTGTCGATCTGGCGGATTTTGCCCTCACCAGTTTCGGTGGCGCCGGTGGCCTGCATGTCTGCGCCCTGGCCGAACTGATGGATTTGCCCCGGGCGCTGGTGCCGGCCAATGGCGGCGTGCTGTCGGCGCTGGGCATGTTGGCGGCGCCGCGCCAGGGCGAGCGATCGCTGAGTGTGCGCCGGCCCCTGGCCGATTGCCGCGACGACGAGATCGAGTCGCTGTTCTCCCAGCTGGACCGGGATCTACTGGCGGCCATGCCCGAGGTGGATCAGCGAGCCCTGTGGCGGCTGGATTTGCGCTACGCCGGCCAGTCCAGCAGCCTGTCATTACCCTTCGGCGGGGACGGTTTGTCGGCCGCGGCCGAGGCTTTTCACCGCGAGCATCGGGCGCGCTACGGCCACGATCTGGACCTGCCCCTGGAGCTGGTCACCCTGCGCGTATTGCGTCAGGGGCCGTCGCCCGACTGGCCCCTGCCATCGGCTCCGCAGGGACAACTGGCCGATGCCGAGCTGGGCGTCGCGCCGCTGGCTTCCGGGGATCAGGTGCCCTGCTATCGCCGCGAGCGCCTGCCCGAGGGCAGCGAGTTGGCGGGCCCTTGCATCGTGCTGGGGGATACCGCCACCACCTGGGTGGAGCGGGGTTGGCGGGCGCAGGTCGATGGCGCGGGCAACTTACATTTGTCGTTTAATCGTTGATTCTCAAAAATCGCCAAAAAAGCAGAAAAATGCTTTGAAAAGTCTTTAAGTTCGTTGATTTGTTGTGAAATAAATTAAGACGGGCGAGAATTGCGCCCCGGTGCTGCCCTCATCGTATAGACCGGCAGCCAACCGGGCACTATACTTTGTGGGTTAACTTAATAGGCTACACAATGTTTTCTGCACAGTTTCACGACCAGATGGGCCGCATTCTCGGCGCCCTCTACGAAATGCCCCTTTGGAATCTGCCCTGGTGGGGCTACGCACTGATTGCCCTGGTGGCGACCCAGCTGACCATTTTCTCGGTGACGCTCTACCTGCACCGCAGCCAGGCCCACTTGGCCCTGCGCCTGCACCCGGCGATCAACCATTTCTGCCGCTTCTGGCTGTGGCTGACCACCGGCATGGTGACTTCCGAGTGGGTGGCCATCCACCGCAAGCACCACGCCCACTGCGAGACTGACGGCGACCCCCACAGCCCGGTGGTCGAGGGCTTTTCCAAGGTAATGTGGCAGGGCGCCGAGCTCTATCAGGAAGCCACCCGCGACAAGAGCATCGTCGCCCGCTACGGCCACGGCACGCCCAGCGACTGGCTGGAGCGCAAGGTCTACCGCTACAACACCGTCGGCGTGATTCTCTATCTGCCCATGATGGTCGGCCTTTTTGGCCCCCTCGGCATCACCCTGTGGGCGGTGCAGATGCTGTGGATTCCCTTCCACGCCGCTGGCCTGATCAACGGTCTCGGACACCACTGGGGCTACCGCAATTTCGAGTGCCCGGACGCCGCCACCAATATTTCACCCTGGGGCTTCTGGATCGGTGGCGAAGAGCTGCACAACAACCACCACGCCTTCCCCAGCTCGGCCAAGTTTTCCGCCAAGCCCTGGGAGTTCGACATCGGCTGGTTGTGGATTCGCGGCCTGGAGAAACTGAAACTGGCCGAGGTGCGCAAAACCCTGCCCCAGCCCATCATCGAAGCGGGCAATGAGCAGCTAGACACCGAGGCGGTCAAGGCCATCCTGCGCAGCAAGATGCATGTGATGGCGGCCTACGCCAACTCCGTGATCAAGCCGGTGCTGCGCGAGGAGCGCGAGCGCGCCGGCGACGCCATGCGCCGCCAGTACGCCCGCGCCAAGCGCGCCCTGATCCGCGATGAGCAGCGCCTCAGCGAGCGCCAGCAAAAGCGTCTGGCGCGCACTCTGGAAAGCAGCAGCACACTGCAAATGGTGTACGAGTACCGTCAGTGGCTGCAGTCGATCTGGACCGCTCGCTACAGCAACAACGAGGGTCTGCTGCAGGCCATGCAGGAGTGGATTCAGCAGGCCGAGGCCAGCGGTGTCGAGGCGCTCAAGGAGTTTGCCCAGCACCTCAAGGGCTGGCGCCTGGAGCCCATGGGCGCTCACTGAGCGCCCTGCAAAATAGCCACACTGTGCTAGTCTCCTGAGCGCAGAAAAGAAACCGCGAACGAGAGGTGTGCCATGTCACAGGGTTTTGCATCCTTTAAAGAGTTCTATCCCTACTACCTGCAGGAGCACAGTGACCGGGTTTGCCGTCGCTTGCACTTTGTTGGCACCACCGGTGTGCTCGCCATTCTGGCCTATGCCCTGATCACCACGACCTGGTGGATGCTGTGGCTGTTGCCGGTGTTTGGCTACGGTTTTGCCTGGGTCGGACACTTCTTTTTCGAGCACAACCGCCCGGCCACCTTCAAGCACCCCTTCTACAGCCTGATGGGCGATTTCGTCATGTATCGGGATATGTGGCTGGGGCGCGTTTCTTTCTAGGCCGCTCCTGCGGACCTATCGGTATTCATTTAAAAAATACCGATTATAAAGAATATAGATTTAATTTATGGGGAATGCGGGATTAAAATACCCGTACTGTTGAATTGGCCCGCCGCGCCAATTTTGCGTTCTCTGTGTTTCATCAACCAAAAGGTTTGTCATGTCACAATATCAGAAAGACATCGAAGCGGTCTCCAAGCTTTGCAAAGAGCAGGGCTCCAAGTGGGACGCCATCAACCCCGAGTACGCCGCTCGCATGCGCGCCCAGAACCGTTTCAAGACCGGTCTGGACATCGCCAAGTACACGGCGGACATCATGCGCAAGGACATGGCCGCGTACGACGCCGACAAGTCCAAGTACACCCAGTCTCTGGGCTGCTGGCACGGTTTTGTCGGCCAGCAAAAAATGATTTCCATCAAGAAGCACTTCGGCAGCACCGAGCGTCGCTACCTGTACCTGTCCGGCTGGATGGTTGCCGCCCTGCGCTCGCAGTTCGGTCCTCTGCCCGACCAGTCCATGCACGAGAAAACTTCTGTGCCCGCGCTGATCGAAGAGCTCTACACCTTCCTCAAGCAGGCCGACGCCTGGGAGCTGAACCACCTGTTCCGCGAGCTGGATTCAGCCCGTGAAGCCGGCGACAGCGCCAAAGAGAAAGAGATCATCGGCAAGATCGACAACTTCGAAACTCATGTTGTACCGATCATCGCCGACATCGACGCCGGTTTCGGTAACGAAGAAGCCACTTACCTGCTGGCCAAGAAGATGATCGAAGCGGGCGCCTGTGCCCTGCAGATCGAGAACCAGGTCTCTGACGCCAAGCAGTGCGGTCACCAGGACGGCAAGGTCACTTG
This sequence comes from Pseudomonadota bacterium, assembly GCA_051747425.1. Taxonomy (GTDB): domain Bacteria; phylum Pseudomonadota; class Gammaproteobacteria; order HTCC5015; family HTCC5015; genus HTCC5015. The sequence goes on along the minus strand of JBNJGD010000014.1, from coordinate 46,091 downwards.
CCCCCACGACGAGTTCATGGCCAAGATCAACGCCCTGCGTTACGCCTTCCTCGAGATGGGCGTGGACAACGGCGTGATCGTTGCCCGTACCGACTCCCTGGGTGCCGGCCTCACGCAGAAGATTGCCGTGACCAAAGAGCCCGGCGACATTGGCGACAAGTACAACAGCTACCTCGACTGCGAGATCATCGACAACGCCGACGACATCAACAACGGCGATGTTGTGATCAAGCAGGATGGCAAGCTGGCTCGTCCCAAGCGTCTGCCTTCAGGTCTGTTCCAGTTCAAGAAGGGCAGCGGTGAAGACCGCGTTGTGCTCGACTGCATCAACGCCCTCAAGAACGGTGCCGACCTGCTGTGGATCGAGACCGAGAAGCCTCATGTTGGCCAGATCGCCGGCATGGTAAATCGCATCAAGGAAGAAGTTTCCGATGCGAAGCTGGTCTACAACAACAGCCCGTCCTTCAACTGGACGCTGAACTTCCGTCAGCAGGTATTCGATGCCTGGAAGGAAGAAGGCAAAGATGTGTCCGAGTACAGCCGCGACGACCTCATGCAAGAGAAGTACGACAACACCGAGTTGGGCAAAGTGGCCGACGAGTGGTGTCAGAACTTCCAGCGCGACGGTTCTCGCGAAGCGGGCATCTTCCACCACCTGATCACGCTGCCCACCTACCACACTGTGGCGCTGTCTACCGATAACCTGGCCAAGGGCTACTTCGGTGACATGGGCATGCTGGCTTATGTGGAAGGCGTTCAGCGTCAGGAAATCCGCAAGGGCATTGCCACTGTGAAGCACCAGGACATGGCCGGTTCCAACATCGGCGATGACCACAAAGAGTACTTCGCCAAGGACAACGCTCTGAAGGCCGGTGGCGGCGAAAACACCATGGGTCAGTTCGACTGATGGTGTGCCGCTCAGCCGTCTGACGGCTGACACGAAAAAGGGCGAACCTCCGGGTTCGCCCTTTTTTTATGCCGGTGTGTTGTGCTTTATGAAGACAAGCGGGCCAGCACCGATTCCAGCTTTTCGTCCAGAGGCAGGCCCGTGCTGTTGAGGACGCCGGCCAGCATCTCGTAGTGGCCGATCAGCATCAGTACTTCAATCACATCCCGTTCATTGTAGTGCCGGTTCAGGGCCGCCCAGGTGGTTTCCGAGACCTCCCGGTCCTGGTGAATCTCGTCGCAGGCGTAGAGCAGGGCGCGCTGGCGATCGCTCCAGCCATCGCTGTCGGGGCCATCGGGCACGCGCAGGATGGTGGCCTCGTCGAGTCCGGCGCGCAGACCGATGTCCACATGCTGGCCCCACTCGTAGCGGCAGCGACAGTTCCAGCCCACCCGCAAAATTACCAGCTCGGTGTCCAGTCGCTCGATGCGTCCGTAGGGCATCAACTTGGCGGCAAAGCCCAGCCAGCTGCGGAACAAGCGAAAATTACGCACCAGCATCATAAACAAATTGGAGGCGTCGAGGCCGCCGATGCGGTTGATGAAGAAAATCAGGAGGCGCTGAAACCCCCGGGCCTCCGAGGGCTTGAGAGGGGCGAGTCGGCCGTTGGCGGGGCGCCAGCCCTTTTCCGGTTGCGGTGCCTGTGGCATGGCTTAGCTCCTGTGCTGGTCGGAAGAAGTTAAAAGGTGGAGGTGAAAGACCCGCCGCAATACCCGCTCCAGCCAGCGCCGGGGCAGCCAGTGTCGCAGGCGGGGCAAAAGCCAGCTGTCGCGGCCGGCGTAGATGACTGGCGGGGGGCGCCGGAGCAGCAGTTTTCGCCACACCTGGCGGGCCATTTTGTCGGCGGGCGTGGCGCCCTGTTGAGAGGCCCCGGCGCGGGCGGCGATGGCGCGGTGGGCGCGGGCATAGCGGGAGTTCGCCACATCGGGCAAGCCGTCCCCGGCGCGCTGGCCAAAGTCCGAGCGAATCCTGCCCGGACGCAGGCTGACCACCGCAATGCCCCAGGGCGCCAGTTCCATACTCAAGGTGTCGCTGAGACTGTTGAGCGCCGCCTTGCTGGCGGAGTAGGCGCCGGCGAAGGGCGTGGGGAAAAGCGGGGCAATGCTGCCGACATTGACGATGCAGCCGCCGCCGGCCTCGATCATGGGCGCCGCCACGGCGCGGCTCAGGCGAAGGGGCGCGAAGGTGTTGACGGCAAACTGTCGGGCCACGGCCTCGTCATCGAGGTCCAGCAGTGGGCCCATGGCGCCGTAGCCGGCGTTGTTGATCCAGTAATCCGGGGTGGCGCCGTCGTCTTGCAGGCGGGCCAGCAGGGCCTGACCGTCGCGCTCGGCACAGACATCCAGCGTGGCCGTGTGGCAGCCGGCTTTGGCCAGGTCGGCCAGGGCCTCGGTGTCGCGGTCGGTGGCGTACACGGTGAGGCCGAGGCGCCGGGCCTCCAGGGCCAGTGCCCGGCCAATGCCGCTGGCGGCGCCGGTGATAACAACCGTTTGTTTCCTCTCCATCGGCTTATCATACGGCGCCCGACCGGGCGCCACTACGCCAGTGCCTTGAGCAAACCGGACAGGCAGTGGGGGAAGGGGTCAGTGCTTGAGCAGAAGCTTGGCGTACTGGCGGGCGATGCCGCGGTTGTTGCGCATCAGTTCCAGGGCGCTGTCGCCCAGGCGGCGGGCTTCCTCCGGGTCGTCAATCAGGGCCTGAACGGCGCCGGCCAGTTCGTCGGTGGTGGCGATTTCCACCAGGGCGTCGACGCCGCGCAGGGCGGCCACTTCGTCGATGAAGTTCCAGGTGTGGGGGCCGCAGACCACGGGGCGCCCCAGGCGCGCCGCCTCCAGCAGGTTTTGGCCGCCGTGGGGCACCAGCGAGCCACCCATAAAGACCACCCGGGCGTGGGCCATAAAGGCGGTCATTTCGCCCACGGTGTCGGCCAGATAGATCTGGGTGTCGTCGGTGACGCTGTCGCCGCGGCTGCGCACGGCCACCGACAGCGGCAGGCTGTCGAGGTCGCGCAGGATCTCGTCGCGGCGCTCCGGGTGGCGCGGCACGATCACCAGCAACAGGCCGCTGCGGGTCAGGTGACGGGCGCACTGCAGCTCCTCGTCGTGGTGGGTGGAGGCGGCCAGGATGTAGTCGCGGCGAATGGGACGGGGTATGTCCTCGCGAGTCGGGATTTCGCCGGAGAACTTGAGGTTGCCCACGGTGAGCAGTTGTTCGCGACGGGCGCCGAGAGCGGTGAAGTGGCGAAGGTCCCGGTCCGAGCGGGTATAGATGCGATCGCAGTAGCTCAGGCAGAGTTCAAACAGCGGGTAGAGCCAGCGCAGGCGCAGGGTCTTCACCGACAGGCGTCCGTTGACGATGGTCGGCGGGCAGCCCCGGCGGCGGGCGCCGCGGTAGAGGTTGGGCCAGATTTCGGTTTCTACTACCACAAAGCGGCGCGGCGAGAAGTGGCGCAGAAAGCGCCACACGGAGAGCGGCCAGTCGAGGGGCAGGTAGGCGCTGTGAATCTCCAGATCGCGCAGGCGAGCGGCGGCGCGGTAGCCCGCGGGCGTGGCGCTGGTCAGCAGGATGCGCGCCTCGGGCCGGGCCTTGCGCAGGCGCCTGATCAGGGGCATGGCGGCGTTGACCTCGCCCAGGGAGGCGGCGTGCAGCCACAGATCTATCGGCTCGGGGTTGTCCGGGTAGGCAAAGCCCAGGCGCTGGGCGATAAAGGCCCAGCCGCCCTCGCGGCGGCGGGCGTCCCGCAGGGTGCCCCAGAGTACCACCGGGGCGAGCAGGGTAATCGCGATCTGATAGAGCGTGAGCCAGAGTATTTTCATCATACCTGATCGCTGTTGTAGGGGTTGGGTCGGCCGTTCGCCAGACGCTTGAAGCGGCGGTGGCCCCACATGTACTGCTCGGGGGCGTAGCGGATCATTTCCTCGATGGCCCGGTTGACCCGGGTCGCATCGGCGACATCGTCCCCCGAGGGGAAGTCCTTAAGCGGCGGCAGCACATAGGCGTCAAAGCCGTTGCCGGCCGGATTGCGGATGCCGAAGAAGGGCAGCACCTGGGCCCGGCCCACCTGGGCCAGTTTGGCGGTGGCGGTGAGGCTGGCGGTCTCGATGCCAAAGAGCGGCGCAAACACCACGCTGCGGCTGAAACTCTGGTCCGGGGCGTACCAGGAGAGCTGGCCCTTGCGCAGGCGTTGAAGGAAGCGCTTGGTCTCGCGGTTGGGGATCATGCCGCCGGCGTAGTGGCGGTCGCGCTGGGCGCGCATAAAGGCATCGAACAGCTTGTCGTGGGCCGGCTTGTACATGCCCTGCATGTGGTAGCCGCGTTCCTTGAGGGCGCGCACGCCGGATTCCAGACAGGTGAAGTGCACGCCGAGCAGGAGCACATTGCCCTCATCCAGGGCCCGGTCCAGGTGTTCGAGGCCGAAGACCCGGGAGCGGCGGCGGTACTCCTCGCCGCTCATCCACCAGAAGCTGCCCAGTTCGGTAAAACCGCGGCCGCTGGCGATAAAGTTGTCCTTGATCAGACGCTCGCGGGCGGTGTCGGAGAGTTCGGGAAAGCACAGCTGGAGATTGATGCGGGCCACCCGGCGGCGCTCACCGGCCAGGTAGTAGCTGGCCCAACCCAGGGCCCCGCCCAGCCACGACTGCAGGGCAAAGGGCATCAGCCCGAAGGCGCGTAAAATGCCGATGCCCACCCAGGTAGGCCAGTGCCGAGGGTGGAGGTAGTCGCGGTAGTCAAAGCTCATTGAATCAGTTTGCTGAGCGCCTTGAAGTCGGGGTGTGCGGCGCTGCGCATCCACTCGAAAAGCAGGGATTCTACATTATTTATCTGGGCCCCGGCAGCTTGCAGACGCGCCAGGGCATTGGCGCGATTCTCCGGGTGGCGGCTGACCACGGCGTCGGCGGCGATGTGCACGCGGTAGCCCGCGGCCAGTGCCTCGGCGGCGGTTTGCAGCACGCAGATGTGGGCCTCCATGCCGCACAGCACCAGCTCGCGGCGGCCGCTCTGCGCCAACGCCTGCTGCCAGCCCTCGCAGCCCATGCAGGAGAAGTCCTTCTTGGCCAGCACCTGCGATGCGGGGTGGTGTTCTTGGATCAGGTCCATCAGGCCGTCGTGGGTGTGACCCAGTCCGGAGGGGTACTGCTCGGAGACCACGACCGGGATATCCAGCTGGCCGGCGGCGCGGATCAGCTTGCCGCTGTTGTCCACCACCCGGCGCTGGTCGTCCTCGCCCATGGCGGAGAACAGTCGCGGCTGGATGTCGACCACACAGAGCAGGGCCTCGTCGGCGCGGCTGAGGATGGAGTGTTCGCCGGTCGCCATATTATTCGCCCATCAGGCCGTCGAGGGCGGCCAGATCTTCGCCGTCCAGAGCGCCGGTGGCCTGTTCCAGACGCAGGCGGGCCAGCAGGTAATTGTAGCGGGCGCGGGCGTGATCGCGCTGGGTGCGGCGCACCTCGCGCTCGGCGTCGAGGACATCGGTGCTGGTGCGGGTGCCGGCCTCAAAGCCGTCGCGGATGGCCTCCCGCGAGGCGATGCGCGATTCCACTGCCACGCTCAGGGCCTGGGCCCGTGAACTGGCGGCCTTGAGATCGTAGAAGGCGTTGCGGGCGTCCTGGCGGGCCTGCAGCCGTTGGTAGTCCAGCAGTCGCTGGGCGGCGTCGCGGCGGGCGGTGGCGCTGCGCACGCCCGACTGGGTGGCGCCGCCGGAGTACAGCGGAATGCTCAGCTGTACGGTGATGCGGGTCTCGTCGCTCTCCAGTCCCTCGTACTGGCCGTCGACAAAATCGTTTTTGGTTTTGCTGGCCAGCAGATCCAGCGAAGGGTAGTGCTGGGCGCGGCGGGCCGAGACCTCATCGCTGCTGGCTTCGTAGTTGGCCTGAGCGGCGACCAGGGCGGCGTTGCCCTGAAGGGCGGCCTTTTGCCAGGCCTCGACATCGTCGGGCTCGGGCAAGGTGTACTCCAGATCGGCGCGCAGGGGGCGCAGGGCCACATCGCGTCCGACGGTGATGTAGAGTGCCTCGCGGGCGTTGCGCAGGGCGTTTTCGGCGGCGATGACCTCGGCCTCGGCCAGGTCGTAGGCGGCGCGGGATTCCTTGACATCGGTCTCGGGAATCGAGCCCACTTCAAAGCGGCGCTCGACATCCGACAGCTGGCGGGCGATGGCCTCGCGTTCGGCCTTGGCAAAGCGCAGGGTGTCCTCGGCGGTGAGGGCGGCGAAGTAGCGCTCGGCCAGGCGCAGCAACAGCGCTTGCTCGGCGGCGGTGTAGCGGGCCTGAGCGCTGTCGACTTGGGCCTTGGCGGCGCTGTAGCCGGCCCAGGCGCCGTGGTTGTAGAGCGGCTGGCGCAGGTTGAGGGCCATGTTGTCGGTGGTGTACTCACCGGCCAGGCCCAGGGAGGAAGAGGCCGAGGAGGGCGACGAGGTGGCGGGCACGCCGCTGAACTCGGTCTCCGTTTCGGTGCGGCCAATGCTGGCATCGACCTGGGGCAGCAGGGCGGCGCGGGCTTCGGTGCTCACCTCGCGGTTGGAGAAGTAGTTGGCTTCGGCCTCGATAAACTGGGGGTCGTGCTGTTTGGCCAGGGGCGCCAGCTCGGCCAGGTTATAGGCCTTCGGGGCGGCCTGATCGCTTTCGGCCACGGCGCTGCCGGCGAGAAGGAGTCCGAGAATGAATGTGATCTGACGCATTAGTACCTCTGCATGCTTGGGTCGACTTCCTGAGCCCACGCCTCGACACCGCCACTCAGGTTGGTCACTCGCTGGAACCCGTGGTGTTCCAGGTGTTGTGCCACCTGCAGACTGCGCATGCCGTGGTGGCAAATGCAGACAATGTCGGCCTCTTTGTCCAGTTCGCCGATGCGCTCCGCTACCTGGCCCATGGGCATCAGCAGCGAATCGGGAATGGCACAAATGGCGTGCTCAAATGGCTCTCTAACATCCAACAGCACCGGCGTATTGTCTTGCAGATACTGGCTAAGCTCGGTGGCCGTGATGTGTTTCATAAATGAATGGCCGTATTAGGCTGAAAAACAAACCCGATAATAGCACACAGGCCCCTGCCGGTGGCCCGGCGGCGCCGCTCGTGGGCAAAGCCGCCCCGCCCGTCACCACGGGCGATACACAGCCCCCGGGAAGCGCCATAATAAAAGGCATTATTAAAGAAACGAGAGGTGCTGCCATGTTGGGTTTTCCCGTTGCCATCGTCGCGTCCAATGCTTTTGAGTGGTACGCCCACCGGGCCTGGCTGCACGAGTACCCGAGAAAACACCGGGACAGCATTTTCTTTTCCCACATTCGCCACCACAAGCGGGTGCGCACCCAGGGCTTTTACGACGAGCATTACACCCGATCCTTCCTGCAAAGCCAGGAGATCTATTTCGAGAAGTCCTCGCTGATTGGCCTGTGCGCCGTGACCACCCTGGCCGCGCCGGTGGCACCGTTTTTTACCCTGGGCACCTACTACTCGGCCTGGAACTACTGGCGCTGCCACAAGAAAGCCCACCTGAACCCCGAGTGGGGCCAGCGGCGCCTGCCCTGGCACTACGACCACCACATGAACACCAACCAGGACGCCAACTGGTGTGTGACCCGGCCCTGGTTCGACTACATCATGGGCACGCGGGTCATCGGCAACACCGAACACGCCGAAACCAACCCCCTGGGCATGAACCTGCCAGGCTGGGTGGAACGCCCCCTAAACCGGATCAGCCAAAACCTGCTTGGCCACAAAGCCAAGAAGATCACGGAGACTCACCTGTCATCGCGAGGAGGCGTAGCCGACGCGGCGATCTATCAGTAGGAGGCCCGCCCCCGGGCCGACCCTGCAGTAGGGCGGACGCGACGCAGTCGCTTCCGCCGGGACCGGGACGAGACCCCGCCAATCCGGAAGGTAGGAGGCCCGCCCCCGGGCCGACCATATCGTAGGGCGGACTTCAGTTCGACGACACATGGCCGAAAAAACACAGAGGGCACAGAGTAAAGAGAGCGTCATCCCGGATATTCCCCTCTCCCATTTGGGGAGAGGGGCCAGGGGAGAGGGCGCGGAATCTCACAAGCTATAATGAAAACCATGGAAACCCAACAAAACAAAACCACCCGCCAGGCCTTCCGCCAACGCTACCGGGAATCCATCAGCCCGAGCTACTCGCCCTGGCTGCATGCGGGCTTTGTCTACACCGGCGTCACCGCCACGGTGGCGGCGCTGTTGCTGTGGGGCATGCCCTATCAATGGAGCGACGCCCCGGCCGCACTGCTGGGCCTGCTGCTGTTTAATATCGGCGAGTACATCGCCCACCGCTGGCTGGGTCACCACAAGCGCGCCTGGGCCAAAATGTTTTACCAGCGCCACACCGTGGATCACCACGGCTTCTTCCACCATGACGACTACACCATCGATACCATCCGCGACTGGCGCGTGGTGTTGTTTCCCGCCTTCCTGCTGCCGGCGGTTATCCTGGTCTTCGCCCTGCCACTGGGCTGGCTGGTGGGCCAGGCCTGGAATTCCCACGCCGGGGCCCTGTTCGCCACCGGCGTCGTCTTCGGCTACGGCCTCTACGAAGTGGTCCACCTCGTCGATCACCTGCCCGACAGTCACCCGCTGACAAAACTCCCGGGCTTTCGCTTTATGCGCGAACACCACCGCAAACACCACCACCCCAAATGGTCCAGAAACCACAATTTCAATGTCTCCTTCCCCTTCGCCGATTTTTTGTTCGGTAGTTATCTGAAGTAAATAGAAAGCGTAGGGCGGACGCGGTGAAGCCGCTTCCGCCGGGCCAAACCGACGACGCATGGCCGAAAAAAAACAGAGGCCACAGAGAACACAGAGAAGGGGAGGGCGTCATTGTCGACTCGTCATCGCGAGCCGCAAAGCGGCGCGGCGATCTGCCAGCACATTACAAAAGCCTGCAAAGACAAGAGACCGTCATTCCGGAAAATGCAGCGCATTTATCCGGAATCTCATCAGCCAAGAGCAATGGCCTAGAGGCTAAAACGGATCAAGTGTTGCATGCTAGGATAATCCAACAACCCAAAGTCAAAAGGAACCATGACATGCGCAAACCGCTTCTCTTCGCTTACGCACTGGCTGCAGTATTGGGCGCCTGGAGCCTGGTCAACCAAAACTACGAATTCCTGATCTACGCCATTATCACTATCGCGCTGGTGGTATTGATCGATCTCGGCAACAGGAAGTTTTCCTTCAGCCCCGCCGTGCTGTGGGGGTTCAACCTCTGGCTCTTGCTGCACATCCTCGGTGGCCTGTTGCCGGTGGGCGACAGTGTTCTGTACTCATGGGTGCTGATCGATATCGTCGGAGAGCCGTACTCCATCCTGAAATACGATCAAGTAGTGCATGTCTATTGTTACTTCATCATCGCACTGCTTTTGTGGCGGGTGGTGGCCGCCGCACGCCTCGACGCGTCGCGATGGCTGCTGGTGCCATTCACGGTCCTGGCGGCCAGTGGCGTTGGCGGTATCAATGAAATCGTGGAATTCGCCGCAACCGTGCTGGTGCCTGACACCAATGTGGGCGGATACGAAAACACGGCAATAGATCTGGTGGCCAACTTCCTCGGCGCCTGCCTGGCTATCCCGTTTTTCAAAAACAACAGGGATGTGCTCTCTGAAGCCAGAGGCTGAACATAATGACCTGAATTCTCTGTAAAGAGCCAGCTTACGCCGCACCTACCGTGCGGTTGTAGATGACAATGGCCAGCCAGATGGCAAACACAACACCAACCCCGGCACAAAAAATCCATTTATCGTAGCGGGGTAGGTGGTGAGCTCGCGGAAACTTTCCGAGCGTCAGTGTAAGAAGGGCGAAACGGCCAAGGCTATAAATAACCACTTGGAAAAGAATGTCCCAAAGAGTATAGCGAAGGATCTTGAGTAGTGCTGCTAGCGTGATTCCTGCAATTTCGTCCATACTTCTACCCGGCTTCTAAAAGAATCGATCGGGGTCAGAGTGAATTTTTTGAGGTGTAGGGCAACGCACAAACAGTACTCACCTGCCAATTGTTTCAGCTCTAATCATTTAATTGCTTCTGACCTGCCGGCGTAGGCGTCAATCACAGCACTTTTTAAGCCCCGTGCCAATAGATATAGCCCGATGGAGCTGGAGGCCATAGATCCATAACCAAGGACATAGCCAAGAGTAGATGTGGGGTTAGGTTGCAGTAGTCCGCTCAAAAATCCTGATGTCATTGGAATAGCTACCAATAAAAGAAAAGCATACATAATGAATGCCTTTGTTTTAAAAGAAGACGCTTGGCTGATTGTGTGTACTGTCAATAAGAAATAAGCGGTGCCTGCAAACATGGCCGCGTACATTATTCCGTTTAAAATTTGCATATAAATTTCCTTAATCGCAATTTTTACTGAGTAAATATTAGGGCAGATTGTTAGTGTAGATCCAAGATCTCTTGGCTGTTAAAAAAATAGTTTTCCCTAAATCAAGCAGAGCATTAAGTGATTTATTTTCCAAAAATCAGCTTTGAAGGCTTGTGATGGCAATTGGTTGATAGTGATATATCAACACCGCCCATGTTTGTATGTTGGTACAACAGTACCGAGATGGCTGACTGTTTTTCTTTGCTTTCGGATTTCGGGTCGTTGAACACCCAAGCTTCGTAAAAGCTTGGAGGTTGGTGAGAAACAGCCCTTGTTTCCACAAGGTCACTCTTCTGGAACCCGCACTGCTCTTTAATCGATTTAAAAACATCGGCGGCCAATACCTCACTGGCAAAAACAACCGAGGGGCGTTTCTCGCCGGCAGGTTGGAGTTCATAGGCGGTATGGGACTCACTTTCCTCAGTCTTTACGAAACGATATGGCGCTTTGTTTCCGGCAAGTTGCTGGTTGGCGTTTGAAATTGAATTGGAGCCAGTAGCGGCGCAGCCAGAGAGAGCCAAAGCCAATAAGGCGAGGATAAGTGGAGTCTTCATCATGTATTTTCCTTTCAGGTGCTAAGAGCTAATAGAGCATTAACCGTTCTAGTCATTGCTCTGGATGCATTTTGCAAGGGAGGGGTGAATGAGAGCTTCCCTGCCGTTCAGATTTTTAATCTAGCACAGCTGGCATCGATACTGAATAACCTCTGCGCTCTCAGTGAACTCTGTGGCTAACCCCACACAAAAAAACACCCGCTCAAGGCGGGTGTTAAAAAAGCTACTGCTCAGCTTTTTCGGGGGGTAAGGGGGTTACATGTTTTCTTCCACTTTCTCGCGGAACTCCATGTCGGTCTGGGCCAGACGCGCCATTTGCATGTAGGTGGTGCGGTCGAGGCCATTGTCCTGTACGGCTTTGCCCATTTCCTGCTGGGCCTTTTGCTGTACTTCAGCCGATTTCTGGGGATCTTGCTGCTGACCCTGGAGCTGCTTCTGGAACTTGTTCTGAATTTCAGACATTTCCTTCTGGGTCTTGGCAAAGGCCTCGATTTCCTTATCGGAGAAGTCGGAAGCGCTGGGGCCGGCCTGCTGTTGAGCCGGAGCGCCCTGCGGCGCCTGGGCCGGGGCTTGTCCGGGAGTCTGGCCGGGTGCGCGCTCGGCGCTGGCAATGCCGGCGAAGGACAGTGTGATGGCGGCAATGGCGGCTTGTGTGATTCGCAAGTTCATTTCATTTCTCCTGTGGTTTTAAACAATGCTCACAGGGGTGTGACAGGACAAATCCGAGTCGTTCCCGGGATTTTGTAAACAAGAGTTAAGCGTGTTTGAGGTTGGCCACGGAGGCGCGGACAACGCGGAGGAGAAGTGAGTGATTTAGTCAGTCTCTGATGTTTTGCTTTTTTTCCATCTGGAATATTCTTCAATGAGTTTTTCAAGCTCTGGGTCGTCTTGCCAAAAGATATTGCCTTCACCTTCAAAGCGCATGCAGAACACGCGGTACTCGGGTGTTCCTTCACCAGGTTCAAACCAAATCATGGCCGAGTGAAGCATTTCCTTCCAGTACGCCTCAATGCCTCCCAGTTGATCAATTATCCAGGGCTTCATGTCGTAGGTCATTGACAGAATGCTGGGGTGCTTGTTGCCACTGGGTGGGTATTCGTAATCGGGATTCTCGTCCAGATATTGCTGTACCAGCTCATCAATTTTTGATGTTGTCATGGTGGCTTGCTCCTCCATTGAAGGGTCACTTTTTGGGTCTGTGAGGTGTCCGGTTGTCCCACGACCTTTCTAGTACAGGTTTTGCTGGAATTCGACAAAGACCTCGCGAATTTGGTTCGCCGGGCCGAGTTCATTGATGGCATCTCCCAAGCTGTGGTATTTCAGCTCGATGAGTTGTGGCAGTTTGTCGGTGGAGAGCTCTTCGACACCGCGTGCGACATAGTGGTCGAGTACGAAGCGCAGGAACTCCTTTTGTGGGTAGTCGTGGCCCTGGAAAATGGCTTCACGGTGTGATTCCACCCGCTCGGCGCGAGTGACCGGAGGCTGGTTGAAAGCGATGTAGGCCAGTACATCGTAAAGGTCGCTGTTTTCCGCCTCGATCAGCTTGCCCACCTCACGCAGTTGCTCCAGCCCGTAGCCCTTTTCTTCCAGACCTTCCAGCAATTTTCGACGGGTGTCCGGGCGACCCCACACCGCTCGCAGCTCGTCTTCATTGGCAAACAGCGCGGGCAAATCGCCAAACAGGCGTTGGATGAATTCGGCAGCGGAGATGGGCTTGCCATCCGGGCTCCAAAAGCTGGTGGCGCTCATGTGCTGGATGGTGCGCTCCTTGCCGTCGGACAGCTTGACTTTGACCTTGCTGCGCTTCTCACACACACAGGGGCGTTCGCCGCACACAGCACACGGTTCCGGTGTTTCTTTTTCACAGATACAGGGCCGCTGTTCACACACCGGGCACGGTTGTGGTGGCTCGACCGCACAGGTGCAGGGCAGGTTGCCACAGGTGTTGCAGGGCTCCGGTGCCAGCGGCTCGCCATCCCATTCAGGGTCGTTGAAGTGTTCGTAGGCCTTCACGAAATCAAAGATCGTGAAATAGTCCTTGCCATCGTACAGGCGGGTGCCACGGCCAATGATCTGCTTGAACTCGATCATCGAATTCACCGGCCGCCTCAGCACGGTGTTGCGCACCTTGCGGGCGTCCACCCCGGTGGATAGTTTCTGTGAAGTGGTCAGAATGGTGGGAATGGTTTTCTCGTTGTCCTGAAACTGCTTCAGGAACCGTTCACCTTCCGCACCATCGTTGGCGGTCACGCGCTCGCAGTAGTGCGGGTTGCGGCTGGTTTTCATCTGGTTGATAAGGTCGCGCACCGCCAGTGCGTGTTCCTGGGTGGCGCAGAACACCAGCGTCTTTTCGCGCTGGTCGATTTGTTCCATAAACACCTTCACCCGGTATTGCTCGCGCTCGCGGATCTCGATCACGCGGTTAAAATCGTCCTCGGTGTAACGCTTGCCTTCCTCGATCTCGCCTTCAACGACCTGGTCATCGGCGGTATACACATAATCGTCCAGGGTGGTGGCGATCTGCCGCACCCTGAATGGCGTGAGAAAGCCATCGTTAATCCCGTCTTTGAGGGAGTACACATACACCGGTTCGCCGAAGTAGGCGTAGGTGTCGGCGTTGTTCTGGCGTTTCGGCGTGGCGGTCAGGCCCAGCTGCACAGCGGGCGCGAAATACTCCAGAATGCCGCGCCAGTTGCTTTCGTCATTTGCGCCACCGCGGTGGCACTCGTCGATAACGATAAAATCGAAAAAGTCCGGCGGGTAGTCGCCAAAGTTCGGTGCCGGATTGCCCTCGGCGTCGCGCCCGGTCATGAAGGTCTGGAAGATGGTGAAGAACACACTGCCGTTCTTCGGCACCCGTCCCTTCTTGCGAATGGTTTCCGGGTCGATGCGCACCAGCGCATCTTCGGGAAAGGCCGAGAAATCGTTAAAGGCCTGATTGGCCAGGATATTGCGGTCGGCCAGGAACAGGATGCGCGGCTGGCGCGCCGGTTCGCCGCTGGCTCGCGCCGCCAGGCTCCAGCGTGCATGGAAAAGCTTCCAGGCGATCTGGAAAGCAATCGCTGTTTTACCGGTGCCGGTGGCCAGGGTCAGCAGGATGCGGTCACGCCCGGCGGCAATCGCCTCCAGCGCCTGGTTGATGGCGTTGTGCTGGTAATAGCGCGGCTGCCAAAAGCCGCCTTTGTCCTCGAATGGCACCGCGCCAAAGCGTTCGCGCCAGGTGTTGGCCGCCTTGTCGGCGTCGCCAAAGGTCTCGTCCCAGAGTGCCTCTGGCGTGGGGTAGCTTGCCACCTCGCCTTCGGCGCCGGTTTCCATATCAATGCGGTAAATGCCATCGCCGTTGGTGGCGTAGGCGAAGCGGGCTTGCAGGCGCTCTGCGTAGCGCTTGGCCTGGGCCAGCCCCTCGGTTACGGGCAGGCTGCGTTTCTTGGCTTCGATTACCGCCAGTTTCTGGCCGCGGTAGATCAACACATAATCGGCAATGTCCTGCTTTGCCCGCTTGCCCGCGCCCTGCAGCCGGCCCAGGGTAATCATCTCGCGCCGCACCCGGCTGGCGTCCACCACGCCCCAGCCCGCCTCCCGCAGGGCGGGGTCGATCAGCTCGGCACGGGTCTCGGCTTCGTTAAGTCCGGTTCGGTTCACTGCCGCTTCTCCACTTCCCTTTTTTTCCAGGGGCCGCCGGGTGACCAGTGCATTGCCGGCAAGTCGGCAATGTCGGTCTCCAGTGCGTATCCAATAAAGTTCTCTAACACCGTCAGCACAGTAGCAAACTCCGGTTCAGCAGGCACGCCTTCTCCCAGGCGGCGCAGAAACGCATGCCACTGGACCTGCTTGTCGGTAGCGAAACCGGGAGCAAAGAGAGGTGGTTCTGGCATGGGCGTATGTCGTCTTTCAAAGGTTGCAGAGACAGCCTGCACCAGAACATCGCTGTCGAAGTGAAATTGGCGGGAAAGGAGCCAGATATCGTAGAAGTCCTTCATCCGGCTGTTGATCGGCCCCAGCGCCACCATGGCCTGCACTTTCTCGGCGATGGCCGATTCACGGCTGTAACACAGCAGCTCTGGTGCAGGCAGGTCCAACAGAACGGGGTAGCGCATCGACAGCGGTTCCGGCACCACGGCATCGCCAAAACCGATATCCAGTTGCAGTCTGGCCCGGGCTCCACTCAATTCAGCCCTTCCGCGGATGCGCACGCCTTCGTAGTCGGCATCCTCAGTAATGGTGTCGGCCTCAAGCGAGTCGCCGTCAAAAATCAGACCATCCTCATCGCTGAGATCAGTACAGATGACCTCGCCAAGCTGCGCCACCAACGCGCCCATGTCGTTGTCGGTTCGCCCCAGCATGTCGATGTCCATGGTCGGCCTTGCCTGGGGAGATTCCCACACTTGCAGCATCAGTGCGCCCTTGAGCACAAAACGGTCGGCGTGTTTCGACTGGCTCAAACGATAGAGAAAGCGCTCCATGATGTAGAACTGCAGCACCTCCTGGAAAGGCCGGCCCTGTTGACGCGACAGGTTGAGCAAGCGCTGACGGATGGAGGCGGCGATATTGCCCATTATCGTCCGGCCTCAAGATAGGGGCGCATCCGCTTTTCCACACGACAGATCCGCGCATACGCCATGATCCGGGTGTAGTCGGGTCGCTGCCGTTTGCGGTAAAGATCGAGTGCTTCCAGTACCACATCCATTCCCAGGCTGTTACGAAAGGCAAAGCAATCGGCCAGGGTCTTTTCGGGCGAGTAGACCCGCAGCGCCATGCCGTCCAGGTCGTGTTGTTCAATACCGCTGCTGAAGCGCTCACCCGAAAAGCGGTAGCCCTGTACCGGTGGGTAGTCCTGCACCGGCAGGCGCGCGTTTCGCTCTACGGCCAGATCGATCCGCCGGGGGATCTGTGTGGTCAGCTCGTGCCAGGCCAGGGCGGAGACCAGGCACAGTACGGCTTTGGGAAAACGCGTGGCCACGGCCACCAGATCCGGGTCGCTCACGGCGGGCAGCTCGGCCAGGCGATACAGGCCGCGACTGACCGGCTCGATCAGGCCCTGATCACGCAGTTTGTAGAACTGGTAGCGATTGAGCCCCAGCGCCAGCGCCTCGCTCAGGCGCAGCTGACCACCGTGGGCGCGAAACAGGGCCACGGGGTCGGAAGCCGGGTTGTGTGAGTATCGGGCGGTCATGACAGTTCAGACGATTTGTCACCATTTATTATTATCTGGTGACATTTTGTCTGATGTTGGTCTGGCGGTCAAATGCGTCGGGCTGATTGGTTAGGCACGGGTCTCGGCTTCGTTCATGCCAGCTCTGCCTCCACCGTGTCCACCGCCTCCCCTGGATCGGCGGTCAGCTCACCGGAGAAGGCTTTTTGCAGAAGGGATTGTTTCAGTTCGGCTAGGGCGGTGAGTTTTTGCTGTTCTATTTCATGAAGGCGGTCTATATCGCTCATTAATGAGAGAAGCCTTTCTGCTACATCACGTTGTACTGCCAAAGGAGGAGTGGGAATTTCTATATTTTTAATTTTCCCTAAACTGAGGTTTTTCTGACGTACACCCCTTCGCTGAAGCAGTAGTGATCGCTTGGCCGCATTGATAGCAAAATATACAAATCTCAAATCAAGACTTTCGGATGGCGTAGCCCCTGCGATGGCTTGGTTGAAGGCTGCTTCTCTGTCTAGGATCGCCATTTTTAAGGCAGCTGTATCGTACATTCCGATAAGAAGAGAGCCTTCTGAAAATATCTTCGCGTTGGAATTAATGAGCCCTTTTTCAGTTATGTACCTTGCAGGAGCCGTCGCTACCAAGTCATTCAACTCCCCTGACGAATACCACGGGATATCTCCGTCCCAATACTCGGGCTTTGAGCGTAGCGGTGTACCACCACTCTGAACCGTAGTAACTTCGCCAAGCTTTTTCAGCTCCCAACCCTCCCCCCGCTGGCTGAACACCGCATTCAGATAACTCTCGAACAACTCGCGGGCGTTGGCGAGGTTTTTTTCGGTGTTGGCGATGGCCGTGTCGATCCCGGCGAAGGCTTCATCGAGGATGGCGACGATGCGTTTTTGTTCGGGGAGGGATGGGAGTGGGAGTGGAAAATCGTTGATAAACTCCTTGGGCACGCGTTTGTGTCCCACGGCACCTGACATGACCTTCGCACCAGAATCTCGAAAACTATCCTGAGAAAGAAAATAGAAAAGATACTCGGCATCAACTTTTTCTTTTGGTCTGAAAACAATGAACTCACTGGAACCAAACCCGACACCATTGGTGAGGCCGCGGGCTATTCCCAGCTTGCCGTTCTCAAAGCATGGCGTAATTTTTGCCAGCAGCACATCACCTTCAGCGAAGTAAGTATAACTGCCGGAAACTGACTGCAATGGTCTATCTTCTGCAGCTTTAAAGCTCTTCTCTCGGACGCCAAGATTGGTCATTGGAACGAAGGAAACCATGTCATCCGCCGAGAGTTGATTGCGTGCCTCTTTCTTGGGAGGCTTGATCTGGCAGATTTCCCCAAGCGTACAGTTTTCCCACCCCTCCTTCATAACATCCCCCGAATCCCTTCCAGAATTGCCTCGCTTTCCTTATCCAGCGTTTCAATCTCGTTGATAATCACCTCGGGGTCGCGCAGGGGTTCGGCCTCGGCCTTGTTGGGGTTTTTTACCGACAGATCGACGCTGCCGGGGTCGATGTCGTCCACATCCACCGTCCAGCTGTTGTCCGAGTCCTCGAAGTTGGCTTGGCGGGCGATGAAGTCGGCCAGGTCATTGTCGTTGAGCGGGTTGGTCTTGCCCAGGCTACGGCCGGGGTCGAGCTGGTAGTGCCAAATCTTGCGGGTCGGTGCGCCCTTCTCGAAGAACAGCACCACCGTTTTCACACCGGCACCGAGGAAAGTGCCACCGGGGCAATCGAGAATGGTGTGCAGGTTACAGCTGTCGAGCAGCTCCTGGCGCAGGGCGCGGGAAGCGTTATCGGAGTTCGAGAGAAAAGTGTTCTTGATGACGATGGCAGCGCGGCCGCCGGCCTTCAGGTTCTTGATGAAGTGCTGCAGGAACAGAAACGCCGTTTCGCCGGTTTTGATGGGAAAGTTCTGCTGCACCTCCTTGCGTTCCTTGCCGCCAAAGGGCGGGTTGGCGAGGATCACATCGAAGCGGTCTTTTTCCTGAATGTCGGCCAGATTCTCGGTCAGGCTGTTGGTGTGGACGATGTTGGGCGTCTCGATGCCGTGCAGGATCATGTTCATGATGCCGATCACATAAGGCAGGCTCTTCTTCTCCTTGGCGTAGAAGGTACGCTTTTGCAGGGTGTCGAGATCGGCGGTGGACAGATGACTGCCATCGCCCTGGCCGTCCGGGCCGTAGCGCAGGTAGTCATGCGCCTCGCATAAAAACCCCGCCGACCCGGCAGCCGCGTCATAAATGCGCTCGCCGATGGTTGGTTTGGTCACCTGGATCATGGCTCGGATCAGTGGACGCGGAGTGTAATACTCGCCACCGTTGCGGCCGGCGTTGCCCATGTTCTTGATCTTGGCTTCGTACAGGTGCGACAGCTCGTGCTTTTCGGCCTGGGAGCGAAAGCTGAGACCATCGATCAGTTCCAGCGCGTCGCGCAGGCTGTAGCCGCTGGCGAATTTGTTGCGGATCTCGCTGAAGATCTCGCCGATGCGGTATTCCAGCGTGTCAGTGTCGCTGGCCCGCTCGCGAAAGCCCTGCAGATAGGGGAACAGCTCGCCGTTGACGAAGGCGATCAGGTCGGCACCGGTCAGCGCCTGGTCGTGGTCGAATTCGCCGCTGGTCGTTTTCGGCGCCGCCCAGGCCGACCAGCGGTAGGGCTCGTCAATCACAAACTGATAGGGGCTGCCCACCAGCTCCGCCTCCTGGGCGCGCTCGTGCTCCAGATCGTCCAGGTACTTGAGAAACAGCATCCACGAGGTCTGCTCGGTGTAATCCAGCTCCGTGGCGCAACCGGCCTCTTTCCAGAGGACATCGTCGATGTTGCGGAAGGTTTGTTCGAACATTCAGGCACCTGTGTTGAGTTTGGGGGATTATGCCAAAGGATCGGCTTGAAAAGCCATTGGGGAGTGCAATGGTTTACCCGGGGCGGCTTTGAGGTGGGGTGGGTGGGGATTTCGGATAAGCCTTCGGTTTTCCGGAAAGACGGGGGAAAGGTGGGTGGATTTCTTTCTGGGTTCGTAATGATGGGCGCAGACCGCCGCGCCGCTGCGCGGCTCGCGATGACAGGTTGGAGAGATTCCGGATAAGCGCTTTGCGCTTTCCGAAATGACTTTTGTCGCGGCGGGGTCGCCGCTCCTACATTTCTCTGTGCACTCTGTGTTCTCTGTGGCCCCTGTGTTTTTACTATCCTGGTTTCCACCGTTCCCCAGGCTGAATCAGTCCCGGGGTTTTTGGGCGTGGGATTCCAGGGGGATGCCGGCGAGGGCGATGCGCAGGATTTTGCGGATGGGGTTGTGGATCACGGCCGCTGAGATCAGCTTTTGCAGCAGGGTGTATTTCTTGTGGGTGAAGGGGTACCAGTTGGCTTCGAGTTTGTCGCTTTGCTTGTCCTCGATGATGGCTTTGCTGGCGGTCCAGCCCAGCAGGCCCTCGGGGCCGTGTACGCGGCCGAAGCCGGAGGATTTGCGGCCGCCGAAGGGCAGGTGGGGGTTGCCCTCGGTGAGCATGACATTGTTGATGCTGACGGCGCCCACTTCCAGGGCGCGGGCCACGCGGTCGGCGCGCTCCAGGTCCTTGCTCCAGACGCTGGCGGAGAGGCCGAATTCGGTGTCGTTGGCCTTGTCGATCACTTCGTCCTCGGTGCTGAAGCGGTAGACGGGCAACAGCGGGCCGAAGGTTTCCTCGTGGTTGAGGGCGGCGTCATCGGGGATGTCGGTGAGCACGGTGGGCAGGAAGAACTTGCCGTCCTTGCCGTCGACCAGATCGCCGCCGCAGAGGACTTTGGCGCCCTTCTGTACGGCGTCGTCCAGGTGGCGCTGAACGATGTCGGTCTGGAAGCGGGCGGTCATGGCGCCCACATCGGCGTCGCCGCGGTCGCCGTTGTTGACCACCAGTTTTTCGCACTCGGCTTTGAGTTGGGCCACGAAGTCGTCGTAGACGGCGTCGTGGATGTAGAGTTTTTCCACCGAGGTGCAGGACTGCCCGGTGTTGGTCATGGCGCCCCACAGCACGCCGGCCACGGTGCGCTTGAGGTCGACATCTTCAAAGACGATGGCCGGGTCCTTGCCGCCCAGTTCCAGCTCCAGCGGGATCAGGTATTTGGAGGCCTGCTCCATGATCTTGTGGCCGGTTCGGTTGGAGCCGGTAAAGAAGATCTTGGCCGGGCGCTGGTCGATCAGGCGCTGGGCGGTGACGCCGCTGCCGTAGACCACCTGGATGCTGTTTTTAACCAGCGGCGAGGCCTCAAAGATTTTCTCCAGCAGGCCCACCAGGGGCGTGTGCTCGGAGGGCTTGAAGACGATGGCGTTGCCGGCGATAAAGCCGGTCATGGTGAAGATCATGCTGTTGTTCACCGGGTAGTTCCACGGGGTGATCAGCAGGCAGGCGCCCAGGGGCTCGTGGTAGATTTTGGATTTCTTGCCCATCAGGGCCAGCGGGGTGGGGGCCTTTTCATCGGCCAGGACTTTTTCCGCATCGCTGATCAGCCACTCCATAAAATCCAGCGGGCCCATGATGTCGGCCACCAGGGCGTCGGTGCGGCACTTGCCGTTTTCCTCGCACACGCGGTCCATGATTTCCTCGCGCATCTCGTAGAAGCGCTGGAGGACTTTTTTCAGCTCGCCCACGCGCTCGGCGACGGTGGTCTTGCGCAGGTCGCGGGCGGCGGCCCGGGCGCGCTCGAAGACCTCGGCAGTTTGCGCCTCGTTGAGTTCGTCGCTCTGGTGGAGGTTCTGGATGTTGTTGGCTTGTGTCATGGCTGTGGTCTCTTGGTTTGTTGGTTCTGGCGGAGGTCGCTGCGCGACTTCCGCCCTACGGGCTTTTGGTTTTTTGTCATTGCGAGGAGGCTTTAGCCGACGCGGCAATCTGTCAACGGTTTCTGCAGATTGCTTCGCTTCGCTCGCAATGACGGTAAATAATCAATCCCCGTAATCGGGCTCTACATGGACATGGTAGTCGATGGCGTCGTAGACGGTTTGGCCCTTGTGGTAGGGCGAGGTCTCGTTGCCGAAGTAGAGGCTTACGGGCACGCCCTTGAGGCCCATGCCCAGCAGGCGCAGGGCGGTGCCGAGTGGGCCGGGGGCCTTGCCTTCCTGGCTGGACAGCCAGAGCAGGCCGCGCAGGACGGGCTCGGGCAGCCAGGTGGCGGCGCTCAGCAGCAGGTTGAGGTCGCGAATGTCGTTGGGGTGCGTGGCGGCCATGATCTCGTCCACGCCGCAGGCGCAACCGGTGTCGCTGAAGCGGGGCAGTTGTTGTGGGCCGCCGCCGGGGATCACCAGATCGCCCACCTTGTCCAGGCCGCGCAGGGCGCGATCGCTCAAATAGCGCGAGGTGCTGTGGCTCATGCCCGGGCCTCCTTGATCGGGGTTTCCGTGGCGCTGACGGTCTCGCCGCGCTCGGCCAGAATCTGATCCGCCGCCTTGTGGGCCAGGGCCATAATGGTCAGCGACGGGTTAATGCCCGGCGCCGAGGGGTAGATAGCGCCGTCGGCCAGGTAGATGTTGTCGTGGCCGTAGACCTTGAACTCGGGGGTGACCACCGAGGTAGCGGCGTTCTCGCCAATGGCGCAGCCGCCCATCAGGTGCAGGCCAATCTGCAGGGGCGACTGATGGATTTCATAGCTGCCCATGGCCTCCAGCAGGTCCTTGACCACACGGTTGCCGGCCCGGGCCTTCATCTTGTCGGCGCCCTTCATGGGCTTGCTGACTTTCAGGCGGCCGTCGTTGCCCAGGCGGACCTGTCCGGGTTCCTCGTCGCGCACGGCGACCTCAATGCAGGCCATGTGGCGGTAGCGACCCATGTGGCGCATCAGCTCGTGGCCGTGGCCGCCGTGGAGCATGGCCATGGCGATGGGGCCGGCGAAGACATTTTCCAGTTTGAAGCCCTGCTGGCGAAAGCGCGGGTCGGTGGATTTCAGGGATTGCAGGGCGCCCTTGTGGGCGTCCACCGGTTCCTTCTGAAAGCCCACGCTCATGAATTGCGGGTGGCAGTAGAAGCCCTCGCCCAGGGCGGGGAGCTTTTCCTTGAGGCCGGATTTCAGCAGCAGCTCGGTGGAGCCCAGGGCGCCGGCGGCCAGCACCAGCTTGCGGCCGTAGACCACTTTGGCCTCGCCGTTCTGGCGGCCGTGGACGGCGACATGAGTCTGGCCGTGGACGATGCCGTCCACCTCGAAGCCGGTCTCCAGCTTGAGGCCCTTTTTGCGCGCCTCGGGCAGGTAGGTGACGGCCATGCCCTGTTTGGAGCGGCGGGGGCAGCCGCCCAGGCAGACCATGCAGTCGTTCTTGCGGCCCTGGCCGCTCTCGCACAGGCCGCCGCAGTTGTCCTCGCCCCGGCGCAGGGGGCCGTACTCCAGGCCCAGTTTTTCAAAGGACCTGGCGTAGAGTTCGGCGTTGCCGTTCCAGTCCTGGCGCTGGTATTCGTACAGGCTGAGTCTGGATTCGGCCTTGTCGTAGTAGCTGGCCATATCCGTGGTATTGAAATCCTTGATGCCGGAGCGATCGGCCCAGTCGTCCAGGGCGATGTCGTCAAAGCGGTCCAGCAGGCAGTTGTTGACCACGGTGCCGCCGCCCAGCACCTTGCCGCGCAGCAGGATGGTTTTGGCGTCGTTGGTGAAATCGCTGCCGCCGCCCCAGAACAGGCGGGTGTTGGTGCGCAGCTCGTCGCGGGGGTAGGTTTTGGGGCCGAGATCCTGGCCGGCCTCCAGCATCAGACAGTCGGCACCGGCCTCCGCCAGGCGGTAGCCAATCACACTGCCCGAAGCACCCGAGCCGATTATCAAATAGTCGTGGATCATCGTCCTTTCCCGCTGTATTTAATCAGTCTGCCATGTATAAGCGATAACTTATCATAAAATCATAATATGATAAACACTCATGTTATGCGTTAGCCACAGAGGGCACAGAGATCACAGAGGGTTTTGTGTGGGCAGCGCTTCCTGTCATTGCGAGCCGTAGGCGAAGCAATCTGCATCATCGGGCAGATCGCCGCGCCGCTACGCGGCTCGCGATGACGCATCGGGCCTAATGTGTAGGAGGCCCGCCCTCGGGCCGACCAGGCATTGTCGCGGCGGGGTCGCCGCTCCTACTCTCCAGCCTCTGTGCCCTCTGTGGCTAACAGCGAACTTGCCAACCGGACGCACCGGGTCTAGGCTTGCCGCAATGACTAGGGGTACGGCGAAGCCGTTGAGAGAGTCCCTTTGAACCTGAACTGATTCACATCAGCGTAGGGAAGTCTGTTGGCAAAACTCCGTTTCTGCCTGCCTGCTTTCCTGCGCTCATCAATGGAGAACACCATGAGCGCAATTCCCGAAGATTTTGTTCGCCGCACCAGCGAATTATCCGACGATGTCACCCGTCCCTTTCCCAATTCGAAGAAAGTCTATGTGACCGGCTCGCGCCCGGACATCCGCGTGGGCATGCGCGAGATCGAGCTGAGCGATACCACGGTCAACAGCATCAGCGGCGGGGTGGAGAAAAATCCGCCCTACACCGCCTACGACACCTCCGGCCCCTACACCGATCCCGAGGTAAAGATCGACCTGCTCAAGGGTCTGCCCAAAATGCGCCTGAAGTGGATTGAAGAGCGCGGAGACTGCGAAGAGCTGAGCGAATTGACCTCCGAATTCGGTCGCCAGCGCCAGGCCAACCCGGACCTGGACCACCTGCGCTTTGAGTATGTGCACAAGCCGCGCCGGGCCAAGGCGGGCAAAAATGTCAGCCAGATGCACTACGCCCGCCAGGGCATCGTCACCCCGGAGATGGAGTACATTGCCATCCGCGAAACCGCGCGCCTGGACGAGCTGCGCCGACAGGCCGAAAGTGACCCGGTGGCCCGGCGTTTGCTCAAGCAGCACCCCGGCGAGCATTTCGGCGCCAACCTGCCCGAGGCGATTACCCCCGAGTTCGTTCGCGACGAAGTGGCCGCGGGCCGGGCGATTATCCCCGCCAACGTCAACCACCCCGAACTGGAGCCGATGATCATCGGCCGCAACTTCCGGGTGAAGGTCAACACCAACATCGGCAACTCGGCGGTGACTTCCTCGATTGCCGAGGAAGTGGAGAAGATGGTCTGGTCGGCGCGCTGGGGCGGTGACACTCTGATGGATCTCTCCACCGGAAAGAACATCCACGAAACCCGGGAGTGGATCCTGCGCAATGCGCCCATGCCCGTGGGGACCGTGCCGCTCTACCAGGCCCTGGAAAAGGTCAAGGGCGTGCCCGAGGACCTGACCTGGGAACTGTACAGGGATACATTGATTGAACAGGCGGAGCAGGGCGTGGACTACTTCACCATCCACGCCGGCGTGCGCCTGCACCATGTGCCCATGACCACCGAGCGCCTGACCGGCATCGTCTCCCGTGGCGGTTCCATCATGGCCAAGTGGTGCCTCTCCCACCACCAGGAGAGTTTCCTCTACACGCACTTCGAAGAGATCTGCGAAATCATGAAGGCCTACGATGTCAGCTTCTCCCTGGGCGACGGCCTGCGTCCCGGTTCGGTGGCGGACGCCAACGACGAGGCCCAGTACGCCGAGCTGGAAACCCTGGGTGAACTGACCAAAATTGCCTGGAAGCACGATGTGCAGGTGATGATCGAAGGCCCCGGCCATGTGCCCATGCAGATGATCAAGGAAAACATGGACAAGGAGCTGGACGATTGCCACGAGGCGCCGTTCTACACCCTGGGCCCGCTGACCACCGACATCGCCCCCGGTTACGACCACATCACTTCGGGCATCGGCGCCGCCAACATCGGCTGGTACGGCACGGCGATGCTTTGCTATGTGACGCCCAAGGAGCACTTGGGCCTGCCCAACAAGGACGATGTCCGCGACGGCATCATCACCTACAAACTGGCCGCCCACGCCGCCGACCTGGCCAAGGGCCTGCCCGGCGCCCAGGTGCGCGACAACGCCCTGTCCAAGGCGCGCTTCGAGTTCCGCTGGGAAGACCAGTTCAACCTCGGCCTCGACCCCGAGCGGGCGCGGGAGTATCACGACGAAACCCTGCCCAAGGACTCGGCCAAGGTGGCCCACTTCTGCTCCATGTGTGGGCCCAAGTTCTGCTCCATGAAAATCACCCAGGACATCCGCGACTACGCCAACGAACAAAAGATCGGCAATGTCGAGATCGCCGTGGAAAAGGGCCTGCAGGAAAAATCCGAGGAATTCCGCGACAAGGGCGGCGAGATTTACCAGAAGGTTTGATTGTTCGGTTTGGGTAGATAAAACACAGAGCGCACAGAGGCCACAGAGCTCACAGAGTTGTCTGGAATGGGGTGTAGGAGCCTGCCTGCAGGCGAAAAAATCATCGGGGCTAGCGTCTCGTTCGCGGGCAGGCCCGCTCCTACGCTGCCCCTGTTTGTGCAGATTCCGGATAAACGCTACGCGCTTTCCGGAAAGGCATGCCCCTCTCTCTGCTCTCTGTGGCCTCTGTGTGCTCTGTGTTCTTTCGGCCATGCATCCTCGCGATGACGCATCGGCCCTAACCGTAGGAGGCTCGCCCTCGGGCCGACATGGGTATCACCTTTTGTCGCGGCGAGGGCGGCGCTCCTACTTTCTGGCCTCTGTGTTCTCTGTGAGCTCTGTGGCTCAATTCTTGGTATATTGTCGCTTTCCAATTTGTTGTACCCCTTTCCATGCCGTTGTTTCGACTTCTCGCCGTTTCTTTTTTCTTCGTGTGTTTTATGAGCGCGTGTGGCGGGGATGAAGCGTCCTCCGGGCAGAGCGAGTCCGCTCAATCCGCCGAGCCGTTGCCGGGGCTGGCGCCGCTGGATGACCGTCACGCCGAGGCGGTTCGACGCGTGGTCGGCCCGATCTTTGAGGGCGCCGGGGATGTGCGTTACGCCAGTGCGGTGATCGATCTCAATGGCGACGGCGGCGACGAGATCCTGGTCTACCCCATGGGCTCGGCGGCCTGCGGTCGCGGCGGTTGCACATTGCTGGTACTGACCGAGCGCGACGGCCGCTATGTTCTGTTCTCCCGGACTTCGGTCGTGCAAACGCCGGTGTTTGCCGCCGAGAGCCGCAGCAACGGCTGGCGGGACCTGATTGTCCGCATGGGCGGCAATGGCGTGGTGGGTCGGCCACTGCGCAAGCTGGTGGTCAACCGGCGCTACAACGACAACGCCTCGCTGGCGGAGTCGGCGGGCGAGAAGCCGCGAGGCGAGCTGTTGATGGCCGCCAATATCACCGCCGAGCGGGCTCCGCCGCTGAACACCCGGCCCGATGATGAAAGCGACAGTGCGCGCTTTGCCGGCGTCTACCGGGGCGTGCTGCCCTGCGCCTCCTGTCCGGGCATTGAAACTACGCTGACGCTGATGCCCGAAGGCCGCTTTGAGTTGGAGGAGGCCTATCAAGAAGAAGACAGCGAGCCCTTTCTGATGACCGGTCAGTGGCGACCCCTCGAAGACGCTGAAATCGATAACACCCTGATTCTGGAACCCGACGACCAAAACGAGGCCGAGCGCTACTTCCTGCTCGACGACGAGGGCGCCACCCAGCTCGACAGCGACGGCCAGCCCATCGACAGCGACCTCGACTACCGGCTGAGCAAAACCTCGGGGGGTTAGCCACAGAGTTCACAGAGAACACAGAGGTCAGAAAGTAGGAGCGGCGCCCTCGCCGCGACAAAAGGTGATACCCATGTCGGCCCGAGGGCGAGCCTCCTACGGTTAGGGCCGATGCGTCATCGCGAGCCGCACAGCGGCGTGGCGATCTTCCAAACGGTTTATGCAGATTGCTTCGCCTACGGCTCGCAATGACAGAGAGCGCTGCTCACCCAAAATTCTCTGTGGCCTCTGTGCCCTCTGTGGCTAAAAAAGAACTCTCCGACCCACCAAAAGACAACGCGGCGAAGCCGCCCACCGTATCGCGGCGAGGTCGCCGCTCCTACAAACCCTCAGAACTGCCCGGACTGGTAGTCGCGGATGGCGGTCATGATTTCCTCCTGGGTGTTCATGACAAAGGGCCCGTAGCGGGCCACGGGTTCGCCCAGGGGCTTGCCGGCGATGATCAGGGCGCGGCCGCCGTCGCTGCCGGCCTCCAGAGCGATGCGGTCGCCGTTTTGCACCACCGCCAGTTCACCGGTCTTCAGCGCCTGCAGGGAGCCGTCCACGGTGGGTGTCGAGAGCGCTCCCTCGAAGACATACACCATGGCGTTGTGGCCCTCGGTCACCGGCACTTCGACGCGCTCGTTGGGGGTCAGTGACACATCCAGATACAGCGGTTGCGTATCGGGCGCCTCGATGGGGCCGGGTTGCTCGGCAAAGCGGCCGGCGATCACCTTGACCGAGCCGCCACTCTCCAGCGCTACCTCGGGGAAGTGCTCCGGGCCGAGATCCTGATAGCGGGGGTCGGTCATCTTGCGCGCGCCGGGCAGGTTCACCCACAGCTGGAAGCCCCACATCAGGCCGTCTTCCTGTTGCGGCATTTCCGAGTGTTCGATGCCGCGACCGGCGGTCATCCATTGCACGCTGCCGGGTACCAGATCGCCCGAGTTGCCCTGGTTGTCCCGGTGCTGCATGTGGCCGGCGAGCATGTAGGTGACCGTTTCAAAGCCCCGGTGCGGGTGCGTGGGAAAACCGGCGATATAGGCTTCCGGGTCGTCCGAGCGGAACTCGTCGAGCAACAGGAAAGGATCCAGCTGATCCAGCGCCGGTTGCCCGAGCACACGCTTGAGTTTGACGCCGGCACCGTCGCTGGTGGGCTGGCCCTGAACGATTTGTCGAATGGTGCGAACGGTCATGGTGTTCTCCTGTAGGCTGCTGCTTAAGATAAGGCCGGGGCCGGTGGATTAAAAGGTGCCAGTGCCCGGATGGTGACTATGACAACGATAGGTGGACGAGATGGATCATAGAGAAAAGAGCCCCGCACACTGGCCCGCCAGGGAGCATGTTTTGGGGGGTATACGCATTGGCCGACTGCTGCCCCGGCGGGAGCTGCGTACCATCGGTCCCTGGTGTTTTCTCGATCACATGGGACCCACGGTGCTCGGCCCCGGGGATCGCTTTGATGTGCCGCCGCACCCGCACATCGGATTGCAGACGGTGACCTGGCTGCTCTCGGGCGGTTTGCTTCACCGTGACAGTCTGGGCTTTGAGCAGGTGATCGAGCCGGGACAACTCAATTTGATGACTGCTGGTAGCGGCATCAGCCACTCGGAGGAGTCCCTCGAGGACGCTCCGGGAGAAGTCCACGGCGTTCAGTTCTGGGTGGCCCTGCCCGAGTCGGCCCAGAGCGTCCAGCCGGACTTCGAACACCACGGCGCCTTGCCGGTGATCACGGAAAATCGCATTGAAACCACGCTGATCATGGGGGAAATGGCCGGAAAAGCATCACCGGCAACGACCTACTCGCCACTGGTGGCGGTGCAAATACGCAGTCGGCGCAGCGGGGAAGTTACACTGCCTCTCAAGCATGGGTTTCAATACGGCCTGGTATTGCTGGAGGGAGAAGCCAGCTTGCAAGGCGGCTCACTGGAAAAGGGGGCGCTCTGTGATTTGGGCAGTGGTCGCGAGGCAATCACGCTGGTACTGGCGGCGAACAGCACACTGATACTGATCGGCGGTAAGCCCCTGGAGCAGAATCCGCTGTTGTGGTGGAACTTCGTCGCCTGGGAGCGGGAGACGATCGAACAGGCGCGGGCCGATTGGCAGGCCGGGCACCCGCGCTTTGGTTCGGTGGAGGGGTACGCCGGTGCCGCCATGGACGCCCCGGAACTGTCGGGGCGCCTGGTCGGCGAGTAGCCGGATGGAAAACGCTACTGGTAGCTAAAGGTAGCCACGACCGGGTAGTGGTCGGACAGTTCGCTGTGCATGCCGCTGGCGTTGATGTTTTCCATGTAGTCCCAGTACCAGCTGTCATCGGCCTTGAGGCGTACGACCTGCATATCGGCGGCTTCCGCGGGCAGCAGGTAGTCGTTGCGGGTGATGACATAGTCGAGCGTGTCGTTGTAGCTCTGACTGTACTCGTAGTAGTAGGCGTTGGCCTGGGTCATCAAGTTGTCCAGCGCCGAGTAGGAACCGATCGACGGATCGGGGAAGCTCAACTGGGCGTTGCTGCGCTGGAGCATGTCGGCCAGGTGGTCGCCGCGGCTGTGCTCGACATTGAAATCCCCGGTGAGGATGACCGGGTCGGTGGATGGAATCGAGCGGCCGTCGATCCACTGACGCATTTCGTCCAGCTGGGCCATACGCGTCTGTTGCGACACGGCAAAGTCTCCCGAGTCGGCCTGCATGTGGGTGCCGACAATGTGGTAGTCGAAACCGCCCTTGTCGATCTGCACATAGGCAAAGCCCTTGTTGGAGTAGTAGTCGGCGGTCCACATCTGGCTGTTCTGGTAGATGTGCTGTCGCTTCTCTTCGATGGGCCAGCGGCTGAGGATCAATACGCCACCGCGGACAACTGCCGGGCTGTTTGAGCAGTTGCCACTGACGGCGTCCCAGCCCTCACCGGAGCAGTCGAGGCCGACCACGGGAGTGATGAACGGGTAGATGTCGTCGAGGCCCTGGAGGGCATCCTGGGCGTCGTCGGTCATGGCTTCCTGGATGACCAGCACATCGGGTTGTTCTTCCAGATTGCGTATGGCGTCGGGCAGGCGGCCCAGACGCTGGGCGTCGTCCCAGTCACCGGCCACCCCTGGCAGCTGGAGAATGTTGTAGCTCATGACGGTCAGGTCCGAGCGAACCTCGGTGGGCGGGTTGTCCACCTGGGGAGGTTCGGGCTCCACCGGCTCGCCGCCACTGGCGAAGGCGTGAACGGGCAGCAGGGCGGCTAAAAGCAGCAGTGATTGTCGCAGTGTCATGGTCGGTTCTCCCCTGAGAATGTTTTTGGAGCGGCATGAATAGCACAAAATGTGAGTGAGTGGCATGTTTTTGCCCGAAGAAAATGCTCAGCAAACCCTGGGTCGGCCGCCGGGTGTGAACAGGAGGGCAGATGGCGCCACCGGGGCGCCACTGGAGAGTGTTGCCCCGGGGTGGGGTCAGGCGCGCTGGAGTTCTTCGTAGAGGTCGATGAACTGCAGGGTCAGCTTGTGCTTGGGGGCGAGGTGGATCAGGGGTTTGGCCTGGTCGTGGGACTCGCGCATCTTGACCGAGCTGGAGAGCCGGGTCTCGAAGACCGGCAGGCCCTCGTCGACCAGCGCCTGGACGACTTTCTTTGGCAGATTGGCCTGGGGCAGGAACTGGTTGACCACGATGCCCTCCAGACGCAGGGAGGCGTTGTGGTCCTGGCGCGTCTCCTCGACATTGTCGAGCAGGTTGAACAGGGCGCGGCGCGAGAAGTCGTCGCAGTCGAAGGGAATCAGCACCGAATCCGCCGCGATCAGGGCCGACAGGGTAAAGAAATTGAAGGCCGGCGGCGTGTCGATGTAGATCTCGTCGTAGCGGTCGCGCAGCTTGTTGAGGCTGTCCCGGAGCTTGTAGATCTTGTGTTTGGTCTCGAGCTTGGTTTGCAGCTCGTAGAGATCTTCGTCGGCGGGCAGGATGTGCAGATTCGGGTAGTCGGTTTCGTAGATGTACTCCGCCGGGTCCTTGTCCATCAGCTTGAACTTGAGGCTGTCGCTGAACAGGCGGGCAATCGAGCCCTCGTGTTCGCCGCCGTCAAAGAAGTCGCCCAGCAGGTACTGGCTGGTGTTGCACTGGGGGTC
Source organism: Pseudomonadota bacterium (assembly GCA_051747425.1). Taxonomy (GTDB): domain Bacteria; phylum Pseudomonadota; class Gammaproteobacteria; order HTCC5015; family HTCC5015; genus HTCC5015. Next base: position 15,407 of record JBNJGD010000014.1, on the reverse strand, counting down.
GATGTCGATGACCAGGGTTCTGCGTCCGCGCTGTGCGGCGACCGCGGCCAGGTTGGCGGTGATACTGGATTTGCCGACACCACCTTTTTGGTTGAATACCACGCGAATCATAGGGGCTTCCTTTTGAATGAGTCTGTCAGAGGGTGAGATCCACCGCTTTCACGGCGCCATTGTGTAGCTCATAGGCCGCCAGTTCCAGCACGCCCTTGGTGTTGAGCGAGACAATCAGATAGTAGGCGTCGTCGACACCGACTTCCTCAAGGTCCCGGCGCGAGGGCACCGGCGGGCTACTCGGGTGGGAGTGGTAGATCGCGTAGAGCGACTCGCCCTTGTCTTTCATGGCGCGCTGGGCAGCGGCCTGTTGCTCCGGTTCCATCAGAAAGCTGTCGGCCGGGTTTTCGGCGATGTTGTCGATGGGGTAGCAGGTGCTGAGTACGCCGTCGCGAATGCCCACCAGGCCGCAGATTTCGGCGTCGGGCGAGCGCTGGGCCAGGCCCATCAGGTGCATGGCCAGGGGGCGTTTGATCTTGATTTCGGCAACTGGCGACACAGTGGACTCCCTTGTTTAAGCGGCTGGCATTATAGCGGATGAAGGCCGCCCGGGCAGTGTTTTCCGGGGCCGGCTGCCGATACCGGCAAAATGCGATAGACTCGGCCCTTCGCCTCAGGGGGAGACGATGGTGACACAACGGGCTGATAGAAAACTCGCCGGCCGCCGGGAAATCCTGCGCGCCGTGGTACTGGCAACCTTGGGGGCGATGCTGTTTGGCGGCATCGCCCTGGTGGCCAACTGGGGGCACGCGCCCCGGGCCATTGCCGTGGCGGTGGCCGGACAGATGGCCCTGTGCTTTGCCATGACCTTTACCTCGGCCACCATGATGCAGGTGGCGTTCAAGATTCCCCGGCACCCTTTTTTCAAGTTTCTCGCCGCCTCGGCGGGCGTTGGCCTGTTCAGCCTGTTTTTGATGACTTTCGTCCATTGGCTGATCGGCACGCCGGAGATTTTCCGCACGGTGGCCGGGGCCACGGCGATCAGCTTTTTTTATTATGTGTTGTTTCCCCTGGCGCTGTTGCGCGAGTACAACGGCGAGCTCGACCGCGCCAGTCGCAATGATCCGGACTGGCGCCGACAGTGGGGCATTCGCTGGTTTGCCGTGCCCTACGGCCCGGGCAACTTCCTGAGGGTGACCTGGCACAATATTTTTCCGCCGTCGCGCCGCCATCGGGAACTGACCGAATTCGCTCCGCGCCAGTTAGACTTCGAGGCGGTGGGGGAGAACCAGTGCCGCATCGCCTTTTTGGGCGACCTGATGCCCCTGTGGCACCGCTCCCTGAGTTTTGATGAATCGCTCAAGGCCAAAGTGGCCGAGGCGGATTATTTGGTGGCCAACTTCGAGGGCAGCCTCGGCGATGGGCCCAAGGCCTTTCTTCAGCAAAAGCACGACGAGCGCATTCTCGACGCCCTGGAAACGCTGATGCCAGCCGAGCGTATCTACCTCTCGGTGGCCAACAACCACGCCGCCGACTTTGACTTCGACCAGTACCAGCTGACCAATGCGCGTCTGCGGGAGCGGGGCTTTCATGTGTTTGGTACCCGCGACGAACCCGCCGCCGTGATTGAGGGGGGCATTAACCTGGTGGGCGTGACCCAGTGGACCAATCAGCGCCACGGCTATCTGCCGTTTCTCGAACACGCCGTCGACTACTGGCGCGAGGGTCTGTGCAATGTGCTCTACCCCCACTGGGGTTACGAGCTGGAGTGCTACCCGCGACCCGACTGGATCGAGCGGGCCAAAGACCTGTGTGAGGATTTTGACGCCATCGTGGGGCACCACAGTCACATCCCGGCACCGGTGGCGCTCTACCCGGATTCACAGGGTCACAAGAAACTGGTGGCCTACTCCCTGGGCGACGCCACCACCGGTATGACCCTCAAGCGCTACCAGCACGGTCTGCTGCTGACTCTGGACATCTGCTGCTCCGGCAACAAGCTGCTGGCCGGCGAGTGGCAGTTTCTGCGCAGCGTGGTGGAGGGCGATGCCGCCACCGTCGAACTGCGCCGGGACTGCCCCCTGTTTCCGGGGGTTTGAAACGCTACTTCACAATGTAGACTTCGACGCGTCGGTTATGCGAACGGCTGACCTTGTCGCTGTTGTCCTTGATAAATCGCTCCTCGCCAAGCCCTGTTGCCTCAATGTTTTCCTCGGGGATTCCCTGGAAAGTGAGGAACGCCTTCACGCTGTTAGCACGCTTTTGTGACAGAGCTTTGTTGTATCGGGCACTGGCGACATCGTCGGTATGGCCCTCCACTCTCAAGTCCCCTGCGATGCGGTAGCTCATACAGGCGGCGAAGTGTTGCAGTTTTTCGTAAGCTTCGTAGGTCATGCCGCTGTGGCCGACGGCGAAACCGACGGTGACGGCGGGTCCTTGTGCCGATTCGTATTCATTACAACTGCCCGCCTGCAGCTGTGCCGCCGGAAGAATAGGCATGACCAACTCATCCAGTTCGGCCTCGGTCAGGCTGGTTGCCATGGGCGCATTTTCTTGGGCCTCCATTTGGTCTTGCCGCTTTTCCCGGGCCTCCTGTTTGAGGCTCGGATCGTAGACGAGTATCAGGTCGGGCAGGGACGGTGTTGGCTTCGATTCCACCGGCTTTTCCTCCACTTTGACAACGGCCGTTTGTGATACGGGCCGGGCAACGCGCGGCTTTTTCTTGACGGGAAACTGTTTCGGTGTGCCCAGATGAACGCTTAGACCAATACCAAGGTAGTCGGTGTTCTCTGTAAATTTTTCGTACTGAACGAGCACGCGCCAGCGGTCGCTGAAGAACCAGTCGGCTCCGAAGCCCAGCATGCTTTTCACACCATCGTCGGTGTCTGTCGGCAGTGTAGCGCTCTCGTCTACCATAATTTTGTTGACACCGAGGCGGCCAAAGACACCCAATCTCGGATGCCACAAGGGAGTGCGGTATTGGGCCGAGAGTGACAGTGCCGAAACATCCATGGTGCCCAGCGGGTTGAGGGCCGGGTTCAAATGCTCAAAAGCGGTTTCTCCTAATTGGGCGTAGGCCGCTTCCAATCGGATTTTGGGGGCGATTCGACAATAACCCCTGAGTTCGAAGGCCGAGCCACCGTCTTCTGATTGCTGGACAGACGGCGATGTGTCTGCCTCGATGGTACTCTGCCCGGCGGTAAATTCGACGCCGGTTTCCTCCGAGCATTGTGACCAGACGCTGCGGGTGTCGCTATCAGCTTGTGCCCCGCCGCTCAGGCAGAGCAGCAGGAATAGCCATTTTTTTTTACCCCGAGTGCGCAAGATGACCAGCGCGAACAATATGGCGAGCAGGCAAGCGGGGCCAAAGCTGGCGCCGCCTTTGTCACCGGTCGACACCGGGTCATCGAAGTCGATGTAGTCTTCTTTGCCATCTTCGTCAAAATCATTGCGCGCTTCGCCGCTGTCGGGATAGCCGTCGTTGTCACTGTCCGTGTCCAGCATGTCGGGAATGCCATCACCATCCGTGTCGCGAACCTGGTCAATAACGGTGTCTATGACGCCGTCACCGTCGATGTCGAGCTTTCCGGGTTCGTTGATGCCGTCGCCATTGAAATCGGCGTCAAAGGCGTTGTCGATGCCGTCGCCATCGGTGTCTACCCCGGAGGCTTGCAGACCGGATTCAATGTAGTCGCCAAGGCCGTCTCCATCCGAATCGGTATTCAGCCAGGCCTGGGCTTCCAGCCCGCCCGGCAGACGAACCTCAACGGCATCGGGGATAAGATCATTATCGCTATCACGGTCGAAGGCATCGATGATGCCGTCGCCGTCGGTATCAGTGTCGTCGTCCGGTTCCGGCGCCTCAATATTACCGTAGACAGTGGGGCCAATATCGATGGGTAGCATGATGCCGTCCCGATCGACATCATCGGTAATTTCGGCGGCACCATCGCCGTTCTGGTCGGCGTCCGAAAATGCGCCATCACTGATGTCGAATGCACCGTCACCATCACTGTCCCTGTCACGGAAGTCCGCTGTGCCATCACCGTCCGAATCGGGGGCGGAAGAAACAGTCAGGCCGGGTTCGTCGACAAAGGCGTCGTTATTTGTGTCCGGAAGCCCCGCTTCAACTACATCAAAACGGCTGTCATTATCGCTGTCCAGATCAAAACGGTCGAGAATGCCGTCTCCATCTGTGTCAATCTCAATGGCGTCATCAATACCGTCGCCGTTGCTGTCGCTTTTGCCAGGGTCAACGATCCCGTCGCCATCGGCGTCGGCGTCTACAGCGTCATCAATACCGTCGTTGTCTGCATCGGATCCGGTCAGTGTAATATTGGATTCCAATGTGTCGGTCAGGCCATCGCTGTCACTGTCAGGAGTCTGGTAGTCGGGCAGTCCGCGCCCATCTGTGTTGGGTGGTAGCACCTCATCGTCGATGCCATCGCCATTGGTGTCGATACCGCCAGTCATATCGACATCAAAGGTGTCGTCAATACCGTCACCATCGGCATCATTTCCGGAGATTTGTGCTTCGTAAAAATCCGGCAGGCCATCGCCATCAGAGTCGGGGTCGCGGTGGTCGGTAATGCCGTCCTTGTCGCGATCGTACAAGTTGGTCGCATCTACTCCGTCGAGTTCCGGATCGTATTTTTTGGTGAAGTCGACATCAAAGAGATTACTGATTCCGTCACCGTCGTCATCCAGGAGATCGCCGGCCTCGACAATATCCGGTATGCCGTCATTGTCGCTATCCGGGTCCCAATAGTCGTCAATGCCATCATTGTCCGCGTCTTCGTACAGCTCCACACGATCCGGGATGCCGTCAAGATCTTTATCGGGAGCAGTTTGCAGAGCGTCCACATCAATTTCACTGATGACATCTATGCCAAAAATACTGGTTCCATCGGCCCTAATGGTTTCTGCATCGCCCGGGATGGAGAAGCCGGTGGGGGAGCAGCTCCAGTTCTCACCGTAAACATCGGCAATGTTGACGGTACAGATCAGGTCGTTGTTACTGTCATTTACATCAAAAGAGTTGACCCCTTCGGCATAACCCGAAATGAGATATCCATCCGTGTTGTCCAGACTGATTCGGGGTGAGATATTGATGTACTCGATGGTATTGTCGGTATGCACGCTAGCCAGATTGTCATTGCCGGCAAGGTCCGTAAAACTACCGGGGGGAATTGAGATGGTGATGTCCCCGGAGTCTGTTGCACGCATTTCGACGAAGAACCGATTATTGCCCAGTACCTGGATGGTCGAGCATGTGGTGCCTGGCGCCGTCGAGGCGCTGTAGTCGATGTCATTGCACTTCAGCTCAAATGGTCGGGGTGGAATCGAGATTGCCTCCGAGATTGTTACGATAAACAATGCCGGCATAAGGTTGGTTGGGTCTGTGTCGGGTTGATTAAACCCCGGTTCAGGAACATCAATCGTGGGTACTGGTGGTGTAAAGTCCAGGTTTACACTGTTAAAAGGGGATGTGTAGGGTTGGGTAATGGTGGGGCCATTGCCAACCTGGTCGTAGCAGTAGACGACGGGGTCAAATTCGCCTTCAGACCAGTTGACCGGAATATTAAATTGGCCCTGGGAATCCAGGACCGCAGTGGCGGGATAGGGCGAAAAACCGTTTTCAGGATCTGATTCAATCAAAACTTCCCCAAAGGCTGCGTCGTTGCCACAGCGGCCGGCGATCGGTGCATTGGGGTTATTGTCGTTAAGGCTGGGGCTGGTAAGGACAGCTTCCTGGGCGGGTGGTGTCGTGTCCAGTTTGACGACATTATCGCTGCTGGTGGAAAAGAAGTTGGTCGCGGTATTGCCGGCGTTGGAAACGACGCCAGTGTCTATGAAGGTCAGTACATTGCCATCTGTGATCACATTCAGGGCGACCTGAAAATCCGTGCCATCCATGGGCCCTTGCTCCAGAACAATAAAGCAGCTGGCGGAGGCATCACCCGCTACGGTAATATCGCTGCAGTCAAAGCTGCTTCGATCGATGGGCTCGGAAAATACGGCCTGATAAAGCACCAGGTTGTTGTTGGTCGGGTCATCCTGGTTGACGCTTTGGTCAATGCTGACATTGAAAGCCAAGGCCGGGAAAGCAACGAGAAGACCGAGAAAGGCAAGTCCGAAAGTGCGCAGCCTGCACATAAAAAGCTCCTGGGGACGGTCCATACCCTTATGCTGCCGTCCGAATTTTATTATTCCTGTGGAAACAATATACACATAATACAGGTGCCGGGAACAGTCCAATGTGCGCGATAATGCAGCTGCCAGCCGAACCGGAGTGTGGAACATGAATGATCGCCAGAAATTGCGTTACAGCCGCCACCTCCTGATGCCCGAGTTGGGTGTTCAGGGTCAGGACATATTGCTCGAATCCTCCGTACTTGTCGTGGGCCTGGGCGGCCTGGGGTCGCCGGCGGCGATGTATCTGGCTGCTGCGGGTGTTGGCAAGCTGGTGTTGGCCGATGGCGACCGGGTGGAGTTGAGCAATTTGCAGCGCCAGATTGCCCACGCTACGGACGACATCGGCGAGGGCAAGGCGGCCTCGGCGGCGTCCACCGCCCTGGCCATTAATCCCGATATTGAAGTAACGGTCCTGGCCGAGCAGCTGGACGCGTCGCGTTTGACGGAGTTGGTCAGCGAGGTGGATGTGGTGCTCGATTGCACGGACAACTTCCCCGCGCGTTTTGCTATCAACCGGGCCTGTGTTGCCGCCGGTGTGCCACTGGTCTCGGCGGCGGCGGTGCGCGGTGAGGGCCAGCTGGCGGTCTTTGCTCCGGGCGGCCCCTGCTACCGCTGCCTCTACGCCGATGAGAGTGCCACTGAAGACACCTGCGCCGAGCGCGGCGTGCTCGGCCCCATGTTGGGTGTGTTGGGGAGTTGGCAGGCGCTGGAGGCGATCAAGATTCTGGCGGATATGGGACAGTCGCTGTCGGGCCGGGTGGCCCGCTTTGATGCCCTGGCCGGGGAGTGGCGCCAGAGTCGCCTGGCGAGAGATCCGGCTTGCCCGGTCTGTGGCAACGGCTAATCTCGTTCGGGTTTGCGGGCGCTGAAACCCCGGATGTGGCCGCCGAAGTCGCGGATGGCGCGCAGGCCGCAAAATCCGCCTCCCCGCAATAGTGTTTCCACTGCCGCCGACTGGTCGTAGCCGAATTCGACGATAAAGTGACCGCCGGGTTTGAGGTGGTCCGGCACTTGCCGAACCAGTGTGCGGATGTCGTCCAGGCCGTCCTCGCCGGCCACCAGTGCCGACTCGGGCTCGAAGCGCACATCGCCCTGTGACAGGTGGCGGTCATTGGCGCAAACATAGGGCGGGTTGCTGATGATCAGGTCGAACGCTTGGCCGGCCAGCGGTTCGCACCAGCTCCCGGCTATTGCTCGGGCGTTGTCCAGTCCCAGTTGCCGGATGTTTTGTTCGATCACAGCCAGAGCGGGCGCGCTGCGCTCAACCAGGGTGATTGCGCTTTTGGGTCGCTCGCTGGCCAGGCTCAGGCCGATGCAGCCGCTGCCGGCGCCGAGGTCGGCGATCCCGGCGGGCAGGTGCGCGGGCAGAAGAGCCAGTGCCGCTTCCACCAGACACTCGGTATCCGGCCGGGGAATCAGGGTGTCGGCAGTGACGGTAAAGGGCAGGGACCAAAACTCCTGCTGGCCCAGGATGTGGGCAATCGGTTCGCCCGCCGCCCGCCGCGCCAATAGCGGCTCCAGCTGTTGTTTTTGCGCGTCGCTCAAGGGCTCTTCAGCGTGGGCGATCAGATAGCTGTGTGGTTTTTCCAGCACATGGCAGAGCAGCAACTGGGCGTCGAGGCCGGGCGTCTCGCCACCCAGCTGTTCGCGTGCCTTTTGCAATGTCTTGCGAATACTGGCCATGCTTATCTCGTCCGCTATACCCGGTCTGGCAAAGTAGAAAGGTACTTTGGCATTGGGGTCATCAGTCTTTCTCAATCAGTGCCAAAACGCCATTGTGCAAAGCCAATGTTTCAGTCTGGTTAAGCAGGTTGTCCAGTCGCTGGCCGAGTACGCTGTGGCGCCAGCTCTTCATCAGCGGGATATCGCGGTCACCCTGGACGAGCTTTTCCAGTTGCTTGCGTGTGACCAGGCTGGAAGTGGTGATGTTGTGCTCGCCGGCCACCAGTTTGGAGGCGCCCATCAGATAGTCGACCTGGGCCTCCTGGTTGGGGCTGAGGGGCTGGTAGTCGGGCAGGCTGGGCCACTCCGATTTGGGCCGCTGGCGGGCGCTCTGGATCAGGTCGAGGACGAAGTGGCCCTGGTGGCGGACAAAGCCCTCGCTGGCACTGCGCAGGCCACTCATCTCGTCGATGTTGGCGGGCTGGCTGCGGGCCAGGTCGATCAGCAGGTCGTCGCTGGCAATCCACTTGCGCGGCTTGTCCTTTTCCATGGCGCGCTCCTCGCGCCACTCGGCCAGGGCCTGGAGGACCACCAGCTGATTGGGGCGCAGGCGCCGGAATTGTTTGACCTTGCGCCAGTTCTCGGCGGGGTTGGGGGTAAAACGATCCGGATCACTGAGTTCGGCGAAATCCCGGGCCAGCCACGCCTCGCGGCCGGCGTCGCTGAGCTCGCTGACCAGTTTTTGATAGATGTCCCTCAGGTAGCGGACATCGTCGGCGGCGTAGTCGATTTGGCGGGCTTTTAGCGGGCGCTGACACCAGTCGGTGCGGCTCTGGGATTTGTCCAGCTGGACCTGGCAGATTTCCTCCACCAACTTGGCGTAGCCGACCTGGTCACCGTAGCCCTGCAAACTGGCGGCGATCTGGGTGTCGAATACCGGGGCGGGGACGCGGCCGCTGGCCTGAAACAGGATCTCCTGGTCCTGAACGGCGGAGTGCAGCACTTTGGTGATCTCCGGGTTGTGCAATAGCTGGTAGAGGGGCGAGAGGTCGTCGATGGCCAGCGGGTCGATGCAGGCAATGGTGTCGCTGTCGGCGATTTGCACCAGGCACAACTGCGGGTAGTAGGTGCGCTCGCGGTGGAACTCGGTGTCCAGGGCCAGCCAGGGGGATTGGCCGAGTGTCTGGCAAAGGGCAACCAGGTCAGCGTGATTATCGATGTACTGGATGTCGCTCATGTCGTGTCTCTTGGGTGAATAACGCAGTGTAGCACTCAGCCCTCGAGCATCTGGCGCAGCAGCTCGAGACTCTCTTCGGCGGTGGCTTTTTTTTGTTCGGGGGTGGACTGGCTGTGTCCCTCCCACAGGATTTCGTCAGCGGGCAATTCCTCGAGGAAGCGGCTGGGGTCGGTGCGGATCACTTCACCACCGCGCTTGCGGCTCAGGGCGTAGGTCAGGCAGAGGCTGCGCTGGGCCCGGGTGATCCCCACATAGCACAGGCGCCGCTCCTCCTCGATGGTGTCCTGCTCGATGCTGTTGCGGTGGGGCAGCAGGTTTTCCTCCATGCCGGTGAGGAACACATGGGGAAACTCCAGACCCTTGGAGGCGTGCAGGGTCATCAGGTTGACGGCGTCGACTTCGCCCTCGTCGCTCTGGCGATCCATCACATCCATCAGGGTGATCTTGGCTACCAGATCGTTGAGACTGAAGGCCTCACCCTTGTCCTCGCGCTGTCGCTGGGCCATTTTTTCCACCCAGTCCTGAAGCTCGCGGACATTGGCCAGTTTGGCCTTGGCCTGGTCCTTGTCGCGGCTGGTGTCGGTGAGCCAGTCGGCGTAGTGAATGTCTTCGAGCAGGCCCTTGATCACATCGCCAGCGCTGGCCAGGTCGGCGTGGTGGCCCAGTTCGCGAATAAAATCGCTGAAGCGGCGCAGACGCAGAATGGCCGGGCCGCCGAGTACCGATTCCAGGCCCAGCTCCTCGCAGGCCGAGAGCAGGGGTACCTGGCGCTGGCGGGCGTAGGAGCCGAGTTTTTCCAGGGTGGTGGTGCCGATCTCCCGGCGCGGGGTGTTGACTACCCGCAGGAAGGCGGCGTCGTCGCTGGGGTTCACGCCCAGGCGCAGATAGGCCAGCAGGTCCTTGATTTCGCTGCGGTCGAAAAACGCTGTGCCGCCACTGACTTTATAGGGGATGTTGTGGGCGCGCAGGGCGGCCTCAAAAAGGCGCGACTGGTGGTTGCCCCGGTAGAGGATGGCAAAGTCGCGGTCGCGGGCGCCGAAGGTGAATTTGAGGCGCACCAGCTCGCTGACGATGCGCTCGGCCTCGTCCTCTTCACTCTTGCAGGGCAGCACGCGAATTTTGTCGCCGATGCCCAGATCGGACCACAGTCGTTTGTCGAACAGATGTTCGTTGTTGGCAATGACACGGTTGGCGCATTTGAGAATGCGGGCCATGGAGCGGTAGTTCTGCTCCAGTTTGATCACTTTGAGGCTGGGAAAGTCCTCCGACAGGGCGTGGAGGTTTTCCGGGCGGGCGCCGCGCCAGGCGTAGATCGACTGGTCGTCGTCGCCCACCGCAGTGAGGCGGCCGCGGTGGCCCAGCAGCAGTTTGATCAGGGCGTACTGGCTGGCGTTGGTGTCCTGGTACTCATCCACCAGCAGATGGTGGACCCGGCCCTGCCAGCGGGTGCGGGCGGCCTCGTCCTCCTGGAAGAGACGCACTGGCTGGATGATCAGGTCATCGAAGTCGACGGCGTTGTAGGCCAACAGCTGGCGCTGGTAGCGGGCGTAGAGTTTGGCCAGGGCCAGCTCGCCGCCGGTCTTGGCCCGGGCTACGGCCTCTTTGGGCCAAATGCCGTCGTTCTTGAGGCTGGAGATCTGCCAGCGGGCGGCGTCCTCGTCGCCCTGAAAGCCCTCGTCGCCATCGCGCAGCAGCTCGCGCAGGACGGCGCTGCTGTCGGCGCTGTCAAAGATAGTGAAGCCGCGCTTGTAGCCCAGGGCCTCGTGCTCCTGGCGGATGATATTCAGCCCCAGGGTGTGAAAGGTGGAGATGGAAAGCCCCTGGGTGCCCTGGCCGCCGAGTTTCTGGGCGATGCGCTCGAGCATCTCCCGCGCCGCCTTGTTGGTGAAGGTGACGGCAAAAATCTGGCGGGGCTCGTAGCCCTCACGCTCCACCAGGCGGGCGATCTTCTCGGTGATGACGCGGGTTTTACCGCTGCCGGCGCCGGCCAGCACGAGCACATGACCGGAGCAGTAGCGGATCGCTTCGCTTTGTTGGGGGTTCAGTTGCATGAATGCTCCTTCGGGGGCCGTATTCTATCGGGAGTCGGCGTCGCTGGGCAGTCTTGTATTTTTCTCCGCCTGTGATTTTGCGCTGGAGAGTGGGCGGTTAATCGGGCTAGACTGCAGTCTATGGACAAGGCAGCCAAATCACCCCGTCTGAGCGTCAGTCACGGGCGCCTCGAAGGCCCCGGCGTGCGCTTTGTCGCCTCGCCCAACCGGGACGAGCGCGAGGGCGGTGACATCGATCTGCTGGTGGTGCATAACATCAGCCTGCCGCCGGGCCAGTACGGTGGTCCGGGCATCGAGCAGCTTTTTACCAATTCCCTCGATCCCGCGGAGCACCCTTATTACCGCGAGATACACGAGTTCAGGGTTTCGGCCCACGCCCTGATCCGCCGCGATGGCGAGATCGTCCAGTTTGTGCCCTTTGATCAGCGGGCCTGGCACGCCGGGCAGTCCAGCTACTGCGGCCGCGAGCGCTGCAATGACTTTTCCATCGGTATCGAGCTCGAGGGCTGCGACGACGAGCCCTTTGAGCCGATTCAATACCGGCGCCTGGCGGCCCTGGCCTCGGCGCTTTTTGAGGCCTATCCCAAAATGGGGCCGGAGCGCATCACCGGCCATAGTGACATTGCCCCCGGGCGCAAAACCGACCCCGGCCCCCATTTTGAATGGGCGCACTTCAGGTGCTGCCTTGACGACAACCACCGCGAGGTCATCGCATGAAACTGCTCGCCGCACTGCTGGCCATTCTCTTGCTCCAGCACCTGGGTTCCCGGGTGCCCCTGCAAAATGTACGCCCCTTCCGCCGCTGGCAAGCCTTTTGCGCCGGCCGCTTGGAGCGCGTCGACTCCGCTCTGCTTCGCTACGCCCTGGTGCTGGCGCCGCCGCTGCTGATCACCGCCGCTCTGCTCTGGTGGCTGAGGGATTGCCTGCCGGTACTGGGACCCTTTCTGGTTTATGTGGTGGTGCTGGTGTGGTGCATGGGGCCTAGACCGCTCAGCCGCGAAATCGATGAATACATTACTGCGCTCAAGGGCGAGCGGGCGGTGGAGCGGCACAAGGTGCTCCAGGTGTTGTCGGGCGTGAGTTCGGCCAGCGAGGGTGAGGAGGGACACGCCCTGGGGGCGATTTTTTACCAGGCTTATGTTCGCTGGTACGGCGTACTGTTCTGGTTTGCGCTGCTCGGCCCGCTGGGTGCCCTCTGGTATCGAATCAGCGTGGTGGAAACCGAGTACCCCCACACCGCCCGGGAGTGGGCCGAGCCGATCTATGGAACACTGTCCTGGTTTCCCGCGCGCATAACGGCACTTTTCTACGGGCTTTTGGGGCGCTTTGAGCCGGCCATGGAAGCCATGCACAGCGCCCGTGGCGAGAGCGCCAGTGTGCGCAATCGCCACCTGCTCCAGCAAAGCGGCCGTGCCGCCCTCGGTCTGGGCAGCGAGCCCGAGTCGGCCTTGCCCAACCCGGCGGTGGTGGAAAAGGCTCGCTGGCTGGTGGGCAAGGCGCTTCTGTTGTGGCTGGCGCTGGTGGCCGTGGCCGTTACGGTGGGGTCGGTGGCGCTTTGATGCTGCGACCGCAGCATAGCCAGTAAATCCAAATAAGTGACTGATTTAGTGGGATTTTGCGACATCTATCGCCTTCATTGGAACTTGTTATTGTGCAGTGCGTCATAAGTGCTACATTGAAGCTGTAACACCAAAGGAGGTGAGCAAAATGTGGTTACTTATTTACAAGGTCCTGTTTACCGATTTCGTCTTTGACTACGACCCGGAGGTAGTGGTTTGAGTGAATCGAAAGACAGTTTGAGATAACAGCCCCGGCAAGTCCGGGGCTTTTTTATGGCGCCGGTAGCGGGCGTCAGTATTCGGCGCGGATGGTCAGAGTGGCGTTGTTCTCGATCACATCCAGCAGGCGATCGATATTGGGGTGGCTGCCGGGCGATTGGCGGGCTTCATCCACCTTTTCGGCAAACCACTCCAGGCCTCTGCGGGCGGCTTCGGGGGTGAGGTGGCCGTACTCCTCCATGAGGGCGTGGTAGACGCGCAGGGAGCCCCGCTTGCCCTCTTCATTGGGGATGCGTGCGAGTTCACGGCCGTCGTCGCCCTCGACGATCAGGGCGCTGATGTTGTCAATCTCGGGCAGCCGGGCCAGATGGTCGAGGAAGGTCATTGAAGCAGTCCTGTCAGAGGTCGTCGCGGCCGTAGAACTTGACCCCGATCTCGATGCGGTCGCGGCCCTGGTTGAGCCGGTGGCGGTTGGTGTCGCGCAGGGAGTAGACGCAGCCGCAGTATTCCTGCTGGTAAAATCCCTCGCGCTTGGAGATCTCGATCATGCGCTGGCTGCCACCGCCCTTGCGCCAGTTGTAGGTCCAGTAGCGCAGGTTGGGGTAGCGCGAGGCGGCGCGCACGCCGCTGTCATTGATCTGCTGCATGTCCTTCCAGCGGGAGATGCCCAGACAACTGGTGATCACATCGTAGCCGTTTTCAAAGGCGTAGAGCGCGGTGCGCTCAAAGCGCATGTCGAAGCACTCGGTGCAGCGCTTGCCCCGCTCGGGTTCCCACTCCAGCCCGCGGGTGCGCTCGAACCAGTTTTCACTGTCGTAGTCGGCGTCGATGAATTTGAGACCCAGCTCGTCGGCAAAGCGGATGTTCTCCTCCTTGCGGATCTCGTACTCCTCGCGGGGGTGGATGTTGGGGTTGTAGAAAAAGATGTCGAACTCCACACCCGAGGCGTGAATGGCCTCCATCACCTCGCCGGAGCAGGGCGCGCAGCAGGAGTGCAGCAGCACCCGCTCGGTGTTTTCCGGCGCGGGCACCGGATCGCGGTCTTGGAGTGTATCGGTCTCTTTCATGGACGCCATTGTAAAGGATTTTAGCCACCGAGGTCACTGAGCCTTCTGAAGCCGGCGACCCATCGGGGCGGCTGCGCCGCGTTTCTTTGGCGGATTGGACGCACTGGTTTGTTAGCCACCGAGGCCACAGAGGGCACAGAGATTTTTCCGTCATCGCGAGGAGGCAGTGCCGACGAAGCGATCTGCCAAACGGTTCTCGCAGATTGCTTCGCTACGCTCGCAATGACTGATAGGGGCCTCAACCAACACCCCTCCGTGTTCTCTGTGCACTCTGTGGCTAATTAAGGGACTTGCTTGCAAGCGAACTCATACCGAGGCTGCAGCCCCGAAAATTGTAGGAGGCCCGACCCCGGGCCAACCTGTCGCGGCGAGGGCGCCGTTCCTACGCCACCCCTGGTTTATGGAGATTCCGGATAAGCGCTGCGCGCTTTCCGGAATGACCAGGAAACTCAGTGTTCTCTGTGCGCTCTGTGGCTAATAACTAACCTTTGTAATTGAGCGCCCGGGCGGCGATGTCGTAGAGGCGGTTGTTGGCCGCGGCGAGCACGCTGGTGGTGTCGAGGTCGAGGCCGTTGCCCTCGAGGTCGGTGAAGCGGCCGCCGGCTTCCTCGATGATCACCGACAGGGCGGCGATGTCGAGGATGTTGACATCGGATTCGACGATCAGGTCGATCTTGCCCGAGGCCAGCAGGTGGTAGTGGAAGAAGTCGCCGTAGCCACGAATGCGGCTGACGCCCCGAACCAGCTCACCCAGGCCGGCCCAGGCGTCGCTGCCCGCCAGGGTGGCGATGTTGCCGGTGGAGAGGGCCGCGTCCTGCAGGTCCTGGATGTCGGAAACGGAAATGGCCTCGCCATTCATAAAGGCGCCGCTGCCGCGCTCGGCCCAGCACATCTCCTGGAACATCGGCGAGTTGGAGACGCCCAGCACCAGCTCGCCCCGGTGCATCAGGGCAATCTGGGTGGAGAACATCGGGTATTGGCGGACAAAGCTTTTGGTGCCGTCGATGGGGTCGATTAGCCACAGGTACTCGGCGTCGGCGTTGGTCTTGCCGGTTTCCTCGCCGTAGAAGCCGTGGTCGGGAAAGGCCTCGAGAATGATCGACTTGATGGTCTTTTCGGTTTCCACATCGGCCACCGTCACCGGGCTGCGGTCCTCTTTGACCTCGATTTCGAGGTTGGACAAGTAGTAGCGGCGGATGACGGTCTCCGCGGCTTTGGCCGCCTCAATCGCCACTTTCAAGTGCTCACTTTGTGCCATAAGGCCTCCTGATCAAAACTGCGCGGATTATAAGCCACCAGGGGTGTGGCGGCCACAGAGCGCACAGAGAACACAGAGTTTCCTGGTCATATATGGACCCACCCGGTTTGCAAGTGGTTTCGGTGTTCAGGTAAACGGGTCATTGCGGTCATATATCCGGCCTGTTGT
>JBNJGD010000013.1:0-66482 GCA_051747425.1 Pseudomonadota bacterium | reverse complement strand
CGATGAGGAAAAGCGCTGGGCCCTGGCGCTGACCGGCGGCGACGATTACGAGCTGTTGTTCAGCGCGGCGCCGGAGCAGCGCGATGCCCTGTCCGCGCTGGCTAAAACGCTCGATATGCCCTTGACCCGGATAGGTCGCGTCCAGGTCGGGGAAGGTGTAAATTTGTCTCTCGGTCAGGGGCGTTCCCTGCACCTCGATCGACCTGGCTACAACCACTTTTAAACAGGTGTGACTTTGTCCGATATCAATCCCGGTTTCCTTCAGTTACTTCGCCGTCCGGTGCATTTCCTGGCGTTTGGTTTCGGTTCCGGGCTGGCCCCGGTGGCGCCGGGGACCTTCGGCACCCTGGCCGCCGTGCCCGTTTTTTTACTCTTGCTCCAGCTGCCCCTGTGGGCCTATGTGCTCACCCTGGTGGCTGCCTGCCTGGTGGGCGTCTACCTGTGTGGCAAAACCGCCCGGGATCTGGGTGTTCACGACCACGGCGGCATCGTCTGGGACGAGTTTGCCGGCCTCTGGCTGACCTTGCTGCCGCTGCAATCCATGGGCGGCCTGGACGAGCCGCGTTTCTGGTGGCTGGTGGCCATCGGCTTTGGCGTTTTCCGCCTGTTTGATGCGGTCAAACCCTGGCCGATTCGCTGGCTCGACAAACACATCCACGGCGGCCTCGGTATCATGCTCGATGACATCGCCGCCGGCCTGGTGTCCCTTGGCGTATTGCAAGCACTGATCTATGGAGGGTTCTAGGCGTGCGTTTTGTTTTCATGGCAGGCCTGTTGGGGGCTTTGTTGTTTTGTTCGGCCGGGCAGGCCAATGAGCCCAGAGAGGTGCCGGCGGTCGGCCTCTCTGCGGTATTGGGCGAACGGGTGATGTTGGAGGTCAATGGCCAGCAGCATATGTTGGCTGCGGGTGAGACTTCTCCCGAGGGCGTCGAGCTGGTTCGGTTTAATCACGATCGGGCGACGGTTCGCTACGCTGACGACCAGTTCGAGGTGCGTCTTGGAGAATCGCCGGTGCGGGCCAACTACATGGTGCCCGAAGCGGGCCAGCAGGTGACCATTTACCGAGATGGCCAGGGTATGTATTTGACCCCCGGAACCGTCAATGGGCAGCTGGTGAATTTTATGGTGGATACCGGCGCCACCTCGGTAGCCATGGATGCGGGCACGGCCGAAGCACTGGGCATCGACTATGTCAATCAGTCGCAGGGTCGGCAAGTTGCCGTGAGCACCGCCAACGGCCGCGCCCGGGCCTGGCGCGTGGTACTCGACCGGGTCCGGGTGGGGGCCATTGAGGAGCACTATGTTGAGGCCATTGTGATCGAGAGTGCACCCATGCGGCACATTCTTCTGGGCATGAGTTTTTTGCGCCGTCTCGATGTCAGTCAGCAACAGGGCGTTATGGTTCTGAGCGAGGACTAGGTGGTTTGCGGCGATTCCGGGTGCAGGCCCTGAAGGAGCCCGCTCAACAGGATTTTGGCACTGAACAGGGCCGGAATCGCCAACACCATGCCGATAAACCCGAAGAAATGGCCAAAGATGGCTACCCCCAGAATCACGACCAGCGGGTGGAGGTTGGCCACATTGGCGATAAAGGCCGGGACCACCACGGCGTTATCGAACACCTGGGCAAACAGAATAACGCCCACCGCCGCCAGCAGAAGAGTCGGGTCGCCCCCGTTGCCGATGATCAACAGGCAGGGTGGCACCATGGCCAGTATGGGGCCGAGATAGGGAATGATATTTAAAAGGCCGGTAAGCAGCCCCAGCAAGATCGCCATCTCGATGCCAAACAGGCTAAAGCCCCCTGTGGTGATCAGAGCCATAATCCCCGACTGGATCAGCACGCCGCGCACATAGTCCTGTAACTGCCGGGCCACCCGGTAGTAAATCAGCCAGGCCAGTTCAAACTGGCGGTTGGGCACCCAGTCCATCACCCGATTGCGCAGGCTGCGATAGTCGCGCAGCAGGAAGAAGGCCAGCAGAGGCACGATCAGTGTCAGGCTGGCCAGGGTGAGGGCCAGGTTGGAGGCCTGGAGCAGGGCGCTGCGCCCCCCGCCGGTGGCCCAGTCGACGATGGGCGAGATAAGTGCCGATACGGACACATCAATGGCCAGGCCCTTTGCAAGGGTGGCACTGGCTTCCTCCAGCCAGCGTTCGCCCTGTTGAAGCATGTTGGGAAAGTTGTTTTGCAGCTGGCCGAGTTGTTCCAGAATGACCGGGAGAATCAGCATGGCGCTCAGTGCGCTGATCAGCGCCAACCCCAGGAGTACGGCGCTGACGGCCATGCGCCGGGAGAGCCCCCAGTGCATCAGGCGCGAGGTGACCGGTTGCAACAGGACATACCAGGAGACGGCAAAAATGATGTGCAATATCAGCGGTCGCAGCAGCCAGGCCAGCACCGCCGTCGCGGTGCAGATCAGGGCAAACAGCAACAGTGCCCGGCGGGTGGGGTGGGCCAGCCAGTCGTTCATAATTGCGTTCCGTCCTCAATCATCCGGTTGGCCCGGCGCAGTCGCTCGGCCAGTATCAGCGAGAGGTTGAGGGCCAGGCGGGCGCCCTCCCGGGGCGATTGTTCGATCCACTCCTCGAGCTCGTGGCGCAAAAAGAAGACCACTTCGGTGACCTCGGTGGCCGCGGCGTCGGCGGTGCGCCGTTCGTCCACGGCCAGTGCGACTTCACCAAAGAAATCTCCCTCGCCCAGCGTTGCCAGCAAGGTGCCACCGACGCGTATTTCCACTTGTCCGGAAAGAATCAGTGCGGCGCCGGCACCGCGGTCTTCGCGGCTGAAAATGCGCTCCCCTGGCTGGTAGTGGCGCGGATGCATGCCCTCGGTAAGTTGCCGGATAGCCCGTTGCTGGACGCCGCGGAAGAGGGTGGTTTCGCCCCACAGGCGGGCGATGCGGCGGCTCTGGGGTTCGCGGCGGCGAAAGAAATTGCTCCACAGGGGGTGTGACATGACGGCTCTCCCGATTCGTTCAGGGTAGTGTAAAGCCAAATTGGCGCAGGTACTCGCAAGTCCTGATCAGCGGCAGGCCGATCAGGGCGTTGGGGTCGTCGCCCTCGAGTCGCTCGAACAGCGTGACGCCCAGGGCCTCGGCCTTGAAGCTGCCGGCGCAGTCCAGTGGCTGCTCGCGTTCGATGTAGCGCCTGGCTTCGGCCTCGCTAAAGGGGCGGAAGTGCACGCGGTTGATGGCTACGCTGAAGCGCGCCTTTTCACCGCGCATCACACAGAGGCCGGTGTAAAAGGTGACGCAGCGGCCACTGGCGGCCATGAGCTGTTCCAGGGCCCGTTCGGCACTGCCGGGCTTTCCCAGTGGTTGGCCGTCGATCCCGGCCACCTGGTCCGAGCCGATGACGATGGCTTCGCGGTCCTGCTCTGCGATCGCCCGGGCTTTTTCCCGGGCCAGCCTCAGGGCCAGGTCTTCGGGGGGCTCTGCAGCTTGCGGCGTCTCGTCAATGTCCGCCGCCAGACAGCTGAATTCCAGCCCCAGTCGCATGAGCAATTGACGGCGATAGGGTGAGCGCGAGGCCAGAACCAGGCGGTCAGTTTGAGTGCTTTTCATAGGGCCTTGAATTTCCTTGATTTTTCCCGTTTCTCCAGGGGCGGTTTGCTTTGACAGTCGCTGTGAAAGTCCATACAATCGCGCCCCTATGTCTGAGTCGTTGCAAACCGTTGTCGATTGGGAGCGCTTTGAACAGCAGGGCGCCGATTTTATCGGTCACTTCGACTTGGTCCAAATGCAGCGCCTGGTGGCGGTTTCGCCCGGTCTCAGTGGTCAGTGCGAAGTGAATCTTAGCATCGACCGCGAGGGCAGCCGATACCGGGTGACGGGCACACTGTCGGCGACTTTTGACCTCCAGTGCCAGCGTTGTCTGGATCCGGTAAGCCACCGGGCCGATGTGGCAGTGGATGCGGAGATTGTCAGCGAGCTGAGCGAGGGCAACCGCCACCGCGATGTCTGGCCGCTGAACGAGGAGCGAGCTTTGCCGCTTCTCGGATTGGTAGAGGACGAATTGTTGCTGACCATCGACGATGTGCCCAAGCACGCCGATGAAAGGCACTGCAATCAAGACATGTTGCGTCGGGCTACGGAGTATGTGCCCGACGAGGACGAGAAGGCGGCGAGTAACCCTTTCTCGGTATTGAAAGATTTAAAACACTAGTGACACTTTGAGCTTGGAGTAGACCATGGCCGTTCAAAAAAACCGTAAAACCCGTTCTAAGCGCGGCACGCGCCGTTCACACGATTCACTGACTGGCGCCACGCTGTCCACCGATCCGGTGTCTGGCGAAACTCATCGCCGCCACCATGTGACAGCCGACGGTTTCTACCGTGGTCGCCAGGTGATCGACAAGGACGCCGAGTAAGTCCCGTTTCGGGGTGGCGGAAGCGTCACCCCGTCCAAACCACGAGGGAGGGCTCACATGGTTCGACTGGCGGTCGATGCCATGAGCGGAGACGAGGGGCCATTGGCCACCTTGCCCGCTGCTGTGGCGGCACTTGAGGCCTGTAGTGATCTCGAGATCGTTCTCGTCGGTCAGGCCGAGGGCATCCGGGCCGCGCTGGGCGAGACCCATCCCCGTCTCTTCATCGACGATACGCCCGATGTCGTGCGCATGGACGAGTTGCCCATTCGCGCGCTGCGCAACGGGCGCGATACCTCCATGTGGCGGACCGTCGAACTGGTCGCTTCGGGGCAGGCCAGTGCCTGTGTCAGCGCCGGCAACACCGGCGCCCTGGTGGCCATGTCCCGACACTTGCTGAAAACCCTGCCCGGCATTGACCGCCCGGCGATGTGCGCCGCCATGCCGACCACGGCCAGTCACACCTACATGCTCGATCTGGGTGCCAATGTCAGTGCCGGCAGCGAGCAGCTGTTGCAGTTTGCCTATATGGGCGCGGCCATGGTCGAGACCCTTCACGGCACCGTGTTGCCCACCATCGGCTTGCTCAATATTGGCAGCGAGTCGACCAAGGGCCACGATACGCTTCACCAGGCGGCCCAGCTGATTCGCGACAACGGGCTCAACTACAGCGGTTTTGTCGAGGGCACCGATCTCTACACCGGCGAACTGGATGTGGTGGTTACCGATGGCTTTACCGGCAATGTCGCGCTCAAGGCCAGTGAGGGCATGGCCCGTTTTGTGATCGATCGCTTCAACGACAGTTTTGCTCGCAGCTGGCGAACCCGGCTGGCCGGGCTGTTGGCCTCCCCCGAGCTCAAGCGGAGTATGCGCAATATCGACCCGCGCCACTACAACGGTGCGACTCTGCTGGGCGTTCGCGGCCTGGTGGTCAAAAGCCACGGCAACGCGGATCGCTACGCCTTTACCCGCGCCTTGATGCTGGCCCGGCGCGAGGCAAAGCGCGATCTGTGCGGCCAACTGGAGCGGGCGCTTGAGCCCCTGCTCGATGGCCAGCCCGAATAGCCAGTTCTTCGTTGCAAGGTGGCTCCCCACGCAGTAATTTAGGACCCTGGTGGGAGGGGTTATGATTCAAATATTAATTGTAGAGGATCAGGATCTGATTCGCTGCGCCCTTAGCGGTTTGCTTGAAGGTGAGGGGCTGATAGAGGTCGTGGGTGAGTGCGCTTCGGGAGAGGAGGCGCTTGAGTACTGCCGCCATCACCCCCTGCCCAATGTGGTGCTGATGGATTTGCACATGCCGGGCATCGGCGGTATCGAGGCGGCCCGCCGGCTTTTGCAGGAGCACCCCAACGCCCGCATTCTCATTCTGACCGGACAAACGGAGGGGCCGCTGCCGCGCCACCTGATGGACTCCGGCGTCTACGGCTACATCACCAAAAACAGCAAACTGGATGAAATACAGCGAGCCATTTCCGAGGTCCATCACGGTCGCCGCTACCTCTCCCAGGACGAGGCCCAGCGCCTGGCACTCGACCGCCAGAGTCCGATCAACAGCCTGAGCCCCCGGGAAATGGAAATGTTGCTCAAAATCGCCGACGGGGCGACCAATCGCGAGATTCAGCAGCAAATGGGCGTCAGCCCGAAAACCATCAGTACCTACCGCACCCGGCTGATGGAAAAGCTCGATGTCAGAACCGATGTCGAGCTGGCCCGGGTTGCCCAGCAGCACGGGCTGAGTCAGTCTGTCATCTCGGCTTCGTCGATGGCACAAGACGAGTAGATGGCCTTCGAAGCAAAAGCCTTTCTCAAAACGGTTTCCACCCGCCCCGGCGTCTACCAGATGCTCAATGCCGAGGGCGAGGTGATCTATGTGGGCAAGGCCAAAAATCTGCGCCGCCGCCTCAGCGCCTATTTTCGCAATTCCTCCCTGGCGGTAAAGACCGCCGCCATGGTGGCCCAGATCGAGTCGATCGAAACCACCATTACCCAGACGGAAGCCGAGGCCCTGATCCTCGAGAGTCACCTGATCAAGCGACTCAAGCCGCGATACAACATTCTCCTCAAGGACGACAAATCTTATCCGTTGATCCGCATCAGTCGGGGCGAGTTTCCGCGTATCAGCTACTACCGGGGGCGTCGGGATCGCCGCGATGCCGAGTATTTTGGGCCCTATCCCAGTAGCAGTTCGGTCAAGCACACCCTGGATTTGTTACAGAAGCTGTTCCGGGTGCGCCAGTGCGAGGACAGTTATTTTCGCAACCGCTCTCGCCCCTGCCTGCAGTACCAGATAAAGCGCTGTACGGCCCCTTGCGTGGATTACATCAGTCCCGAGGACTACGCCCGCGACCTCGACAACACCCGGCGTTTTCTCAGTGGCCGCAGTGGCGAAGTGATCGACGATCTGGTGAAGCGCATGGACGAGGCGTCCAGCTCCTTGAAGTTTGAACAGGCAGCGCGCTACCGGGATCAAATTCGCGATGTGCAGCAGGTGGTCGACAGCCAGCAGGTTCAAAGCACGGATGGCGATGTGGATGCCATCGGCTTGCGTGTCGAGGGAGGCCTGGCCTGTCTCTCGATTCACAGCGTTCGCGGCGGTCAGAGTCTGGGCAGTAAAGCGCACTTTCCCAAGTTGCCCAAACAGGCGGAGGAGGGCGACTGGTTGCTCTCCTGGCTGGCCCAGCACTATTTGCGCCAGGAGCCGCCGCGTCAGATTGTGGTGCGCCTGTCGTCAGAGGAGGCCGAGCTGCTGTCCGAGGCGCTGAGTTTGCACTGTGACCGCAAGGTGCGGGTGATTCGAGTCCCGCGTGGCGACAAGGCCGCCTGGCTACGGCTGGCTGAAACCAACGCCGGTCACGCCATGGCCACCCGCCTGGCCAGTCGCGAGGGCATGGGCAAGCGATTGCTGGCGCTCCAGCGCCTGATCGATCTCGACGAGCCACCCCAGCGCATGGAGTGTTTTGATATCAGCCACACCGGTGGCGAGCGCACGGTGGCCTCCTGTGTGGTGTTCGACGCCAGTGGCCCGCGCAAGGATCTCTACCGGCGTTTTAATATTGATGGCATTGAGCCCGGCGACGACTACGCCGCCATGCACCAGGCCCTGACCCGCCGCTACGCCCGGGTGCAGAAGGAGGGCGGTCGTTTGCCCGATATCCTGTTCATCGATGGTGGCAAGGGGCAGGTGGCCGAGGCCCAGGCGGTCATGGCCGAACTGGAGGTCACCAGCGTGATACTGGTGGGTGTTTCCAAGGGGCCGGAGCGCCGCGCTGGCGAGGAGCAGATCGTCCTGCCGCATCAGGAGCGGGTGTTTCGCACCGATGCCAGCAATGCCGGTTTGCACCTGATACAACAAATTCGCGATGAAGCGCACCGTTTTGCCATTGCCGGCCACCGCGCCCGCCGGTCCAAGGCGCGTCGCGAGTCGCCCCTGGAACAGGTGCCGGGCATCGGTGCCAAGCGGCGCCAGCAATTGATCAAGCACTTCGGCGGAATACAAGGCATAATGCGCGCTGGCGTGGACGATTTGGCCCGGGTTCCGGGTATCAGTCGGGCCATGGCGGAAACTCTCTACGAAGCACTGAACTCCCAATTGTGAAAATTACCCTTCCCAACTTTCTTACCCTGTTGCGCGTTTTTGCCATCCCCGTGTTGGTGATGGTGTTCGTTTTGCCCTGGGACTGGGCGCGTGTCGCCAGCTGCGCCATTTTTGTCATCGCGGCGGTAACCGACTGGTTCGATGGCTACCTCGCCCGGCGACTGGGCCAGGAGTCCAAATTCGGCGCCTTCCTCGACCCCGTGGCTGACAAGTTGATTGTCGCGGTTGCCCTGGTTTTGGTGGTCATGGATCAACCGACGCTGCCGGTGGCGATTCCGGCGGCCATCATCATTGGCCGCGAGATCGTGATTTCCGCCTTGCGCGAGTGGCTGGCTGAGCTCGGCGCCCGCGCCGCAGTCGCGGTCTCCTATGTAGGCAAAGTGAAAACGGCCGTTCAGATGACGGCCATTCCCGTCCTGCTTTTGCGCTATGACATTTGGGGTATTCCGGTCAATATGATCGGCTTGCTGTTGTTGAATGTTGCCGCCGTTTTGACCTTTGTGTCGATGATGGCTTACCTGCGTGCGGCCTGGCCGCTGATGAGAGACCAATAAATTTTTACATTACGGTTGACACCGAAACTCGGGCGATTAAAATACGCCTCGCGCTGCGGGAATAGCTCAGTTGGTAGAGCACAACCTTGCCAAGGTTGGGGTCGCGAGTTCGAGTCTCGTTTCCCGCTCCAATTGCCAAAACCCCGACCTTCGTCGGGGTTTTTTCGTCACAGGCGATAGACTTTACAACGCGTTTCAAGGCCGGGTGGCAGAGTGGTTATGCAGCGGATTGCAAATCCGTGTACGCCGGTTCGATTCCGACCCCGGCCTCCATTTACTTCCTTGATTTATCCCTTGAGGCCGATAAGATAGCTTCCCCCTGGCTGGGTGGCAGAGTGGTTATGCAGCGGATTGCAAATCCGTGTACGCCGGTTCGATTCCGACCCCAGCCTCCACCTGCCCGGGTGGCGAAATTGGTAGACGCAAGAGACTTAAAATCTCTCGGAGTGAACACTCCGTGCCGGTTCAAGTCCGGCCCCGGGCACCACTTTTTTCTCTCCCACCGCTTTTGTTGATTTTCCTCGCTCTGCTTTATTTGGCCCCTGAAGGTCGGGATTGTTACTTTGCGCCAGAGCCTTGGCGCCCGGATCGCTGTCTCTGACACATGGAATCTGAAAAAGGGCTGTCAACAATGTGACATTCGCCCTTATCTCTGCTTATAATCGAGCGCTTAAAAGAAATACTGAATCACAGGCTGAAGTCTTCATTGGGCTACGCGGGGGTAGCGTTGAGTATCAAAACCAAACAGGCTCTAATTGGCGCCGGCATTTTGCTGTGCTTCTCATTGGCCAATGCCGATGAGCGGGCGGCACTCGATGCCCAGTCACAAAAGCTCAAAGAGGCTTTTGTCGATATGGCGAGACAGGTAGAGGGCGATCGATCTGTCTCCAGCGGACTGATCTTTCTGGGCATTGAGCCCGGCCTCCGCGTTGAACGGGTTCAATTGCAACTCAATGGAACCACAGTCTCCGACGAACGCGTCTCGGCATTGTCCAACCAGGCCCTGACTCTGGGTGGTTATATGCCTCTGATTGAGGCGGGGCAACTGAAAAAGGGCGGCTACCAGTATCGTCTTCAGGTCCAGGGCCGTAGCGAAGAGGGCTCAGAAGCCCAGGTCAATGTGTCTGGACAATGGCAACTTGGTGAGCAGAGGAAGCCCCTGGTCTTACAATTAAAATCGGCAGGTGACAACAGATTGTCACTGGTCGAAAGGTCTTCCTAGACACCAATGTTTGAAGCAGTAGGCAACAGGGTCCTGAAAGACGGACGGCGTGTGGGAAAGAACTGCCTTGCAGCGCTTTTCCTGCTCGCGTTTTCCGGATCGCTATGGGCACAGCTCAGTACCGATACCCAGGCCAGAGCGGGACTCTATGAAGCCGTGGCCGGCAATGCGCTGGATGTGTTGGTACACACCGATCTGAGTGCGCCGGTGGACCCCGCACTGTCGATTCAGACCCATGAAGCTTTTATTGAAGCGGCGATCGCCTGGTCCATGCCCCGGCGCGCCGACGCCGTAACGCGCTACATGGAGGAAGCGCGGAGCGGCGATCACTCTTCCATTGGGCTCAGTTGGCTGAAACTGGCCGAATACCATATTCAGGGCGGCAATGAACGCCTGGCAAATCATTACCTGGCTTTGGCTGAAGACGCTTCTCTCAATGCCTATGGACAAGGCTTGTTTGGCTACCTGAAAAGTCAACGGGCGCTGATGAATAACGATGTCGATGCTGCGATCAAAGCCGGGCGTTCGATGAAGGGGGACGCCAGCTTTCAAGCGCTGGTCGATCTGAACATTGCCAGTGCCATGGTTAACAGTGGCGAAGTCCGTGAGGGCTTGAGACATTATCTAAAGGTCGATGACGCACCGCGCGGCACGGTGGCCGTCCTGCCCATGGAAGTGATCAAGGATCACTCGGCCCTGTTTTCAGGTAACGCCTGGTTGATTGAAGGCAAGCCGGAGTACGGAAACAGCTCATTGCGCCGGGTGCGCATGAACAGCATCGACGCCAACAAGGCCTTGTTGGGCCTTGGCTGGACAGACATCTCGCGCCAGGAAGACAAGCGGGCACTCGCCCCCTGGTTGCACCTGACAGAACAGCGCTCCTCCGACCCCGCCGTTCAGGAGGCGCATCTGTTGGCGCCTTTTGCCCTGACGCGACTGGGCTATCACGGCCGCGCCATCAATATCTACGAGCAGGGTGTTTCCCTGTTCAAGCTGGAATTGCAGCAGATGAAGTCCACCCAGTACGCCGTGCGCTCCAGTCAGTGGATGGGGCGGCTGGCAAAGACACTCGATGGTCGCGTGGCCGAATGGCCGGAACAGCTCCGCGCCGTATTGGGTCACTCCGCCGCCGAAGCTGTATTCCCGGCACTGAATGAACCCCGGGTGGCATCGGCACTGGAGCAGTATCTGCAATTGCGGACCATGGAGCTGCGCGCAGGGGAGTGGCGTAATCAGGGACTGAAATTGCCGGCTGGCGGTCTGCGCCTGCTTAAAAACGGCCGCGACTTGCAGGAGGGCTATGCGGCCATTGTCAATGCGGCCGTGTCTGAACATTTGAAAAACGAGCGCGCGCGTCTCGAGGGCTTTCTCAATCACGCGCAATACTCACTGGCTGAAAGCTATCAGCGACTGGGGCAGCAATCGGGGGGAGCACAGTAGTGCGCAATCAGAGAATGACAATTGGCCTGGTGATGGCGCTCGGGGGGCTGTTGACGCTGTCGTCGCCTGTATCGGCAGAACAGACACTGGATTCCATCTACAACCAGAGCACGGAATTGGGCGATCAGCGGGTTCAGGGCGACCCGGACGAAAAGGCACTGCGCAATTATCAGCAGTATCTGGAGCAAAACCCCGGCGAGGCCGACTCATCGAAGGCGTTGCACCGGTTGGGGGATTTGCACCTGCGTCTCGGCCTTAAAATCATGGACACCAGCGACGACCGTCAATCTCTCGAAAGGGGGCGTGAAATGCTGGAGCGTTCCGTCTCTCACTACCGCAATCTGCTCGGTCGCGACGGACACTACCCGGCCAGTGCCGATGTGCTCTATCAAATGGCCCGTGCTTACGAAAACCTGGGTGAGCCGGCCAAAGCCACTTCCGTCCTCAAAACACTGGTCGCCCGCCACCCGAACTCCAGTCGCTACGATGAAATTCAGTTCCGTCTCGGTGAAACCTACTTCAGTGCCGGCAACTACACGAAGGCACTGGAGGCCTATGACGAAGTCATACGCTACGGCGAGAGCTCCGACCTCTATCCCCAGGCCCTGTTCAAGGCGGGCTGGTCCTCATTCAAACTGGGCGACTATCGCGAGAGTCTCAAACCCCTGTTTACCTTGCTTGATCTCAGTACCCGCCGCGGACTCAAGGGTGAATTGGTCGGAGATGAATCCCGCACCGATGAAGCGCTGCGCATCGTGGCCCTCAATTTCTATTACATGGGGGGACCTCGCACCATTGCCCCCTATCTGGAACGCAATATCGGTCCCCGCGACTATGAAGACCTGATTTACGAGCGCATGGCCGAACAGTATCTGGAGAAGGACCTCACGGTTGAAGCGGTCGCCGCCTACCGCGCTTACCTGGTCAGAAACCCCTACAAGCGGGACGCGCTCGACAAGCAGAAGTTGATTATTGACCTGTATGCCGATGAGGGGATGACGGACAAGGTGCTGGAGGAAAAAGCCCGTCTGGCGACGGACTTTGCCCCCGGCAGTGAGTTCTGGACTTACTTCAAGGGCGTTGACCTGCCCGATGTTCGAGCGGCCGTGGAGTACACACAACGGGAGCTGGCCGAGCACTACAACGCCGAGTGGAGCAGCAATAACAGCCAGTCGGATTTCGACCGGGCGGAAAAATGGTATCAAGCCTATCTTGGCATTCACGAGAAAGGCTCGACGGTTTACCGCATGAGTTTCCAGTACGCGGACATGCTCTATGCCGCCGAAGATTACACCCGCGCCGCTCGCCAGTATGAAGTGACTGCCTACGAGTACCCGTCGCACAAGCGCTCCGCGGAAGCCGGCTATGCCGCACTCCAGGCCCATGAGAAACACATCGATACGATGACCGACGAGGATCGTATTCAGGTGGCTCAACTGGCCTCGGTCAACGGCTATCTTCGCTTCGTCTACGCGTTTCCCCAGCACCCGAAAGCCGCCGAAATCATTACGGTGGCCGCAGAGCGCGTCTATGAGGCGGAAAATTACGATCAGGCGGCCAAACTGGCTGAATTGTATATCGAGCGCTTCCCCAATGCCCCGGCCAGGGAACGCCGCTCTATTTGGCGTCTGATGGCTTCGGCCAGTTTCAAGGAGAAACAGTACGCCCGTGCCGAGCGCGGCTTTGAAAATGTTCTGGAATTGACGGATCCCGCCGATGAAGAGTACGCCGAGGTCCGCGACCAGCTGGCGGCGGTGATCTACCAGCAGGGTGAGGACGCCAGAGAGGAAGAGAATTACACCGAAGCGGCTCGCGCCTTTGCCCGGGTCCGCGAAAAAGTGCCCGGCTCGGATTTGGTGGTCAACGCGGACTACGACGCCGCCACGGCTTACATCAACGCCGAGAGCCCGACCAAGGCAATCGACTTGCTGGAGGGACTGCGCAGCGATAACCCGGACAACCGGTTCAAGGACGATATCGTGCGCAAGTTGGCCGTGCTCTACGACCAGACCGATCAGCCCGTCAAGGCGGCGGAAGAGTTTATTGTGATCGGGCGAACCGACGAAGATCCGGATCGCCGTCGCAAGGCGACCCTGAAAGCGGCCAAGTTGTATGAAGACGCAGGGCAGCAGGATCAGTCCCTGGCAGTTTACCGCGACTTTATCGAGCGCTTCCCCAGTCCGGCGGAAGATGTCGTCGAGGTCATGAATGACATCTCCATCGTCTACAAGGAGCAGGATAATCTGCGCGAGCACTATCGCATGTTGAGCGAAATTGTGGTCGCCGATGCCAGGGCCGGAGCCGAACGCACCGATCGCACCACCTTCCTCGCCGCACAGGCCAGCCTGGGGCTGGCAGAGCCCAGACTCGAAGCTTACGAAAAAATCCGTCTGGTTCAGCCGCTGCAGGAAAACATGGCACGCAAGCAGAAACTGTTCGACAAAACGATCAGCGCCTATGAGCGGGCCAGCGCCTACGGTGTTGCCGAGGTGACCACGGAGTCGACTTATCGCATCGGGCAAATCTACCAGGACTTCGTTGACTCACTGATGGAATCCGAGCGCCCTGGCGGCATGTCCGAGATGGAAATCGAACAGTACGACATCCTTCTTGAGGAACAGGCTTATCCCTTTGAAGAGGAGGCGATTGCGGTCTACGAGGCCAATGTCAAACGCCTTCACAAAACGGGTTACTACGACCGCTGGGTCAACCAGAGCATCCAGGCCCTCGGCCAGCTGATGCCTTTCGAGTATGACCGCCAAGAGAAGCGCGAACCCTATATTACGATCGCCGAGGAAGGGGAGGACAGCAATGAGTAAAGTACAGTGGTATCGGTTACTCGCCGTCAGCATTGTCTGTCTGTTTCTGTCGGCCTGTGGTGGCACTCAGTCGTCCAAGCCGCGCCTGGACCATCAGTCCATGACGCCCGATCAGGCCTATGTCTACGCGCTGGAAGTGCTTCGCGCCGGCGACTATGAAGAGGCACTGCCCCTGCTGGAGCGAGCCAGCGAAAAGGTCGGTGTTGAAGCCGAAGTGGTGGCCAACCTGGGCGTTGCCCAGATCGAAACGGGTGATCACGAATCGGGCATTGAAAGTTTGACCCGGGCCCTCAGCATGGCCCCCGGCAATGCCGACATCGTCAATGCGATGGCCATCGCCTATCGCATGAAAGGCGATTTTGAGCGTGCCAAGCGCTTTTATCAGCAGCAAATATCGAGAAACCCGGCCGACCCCCGCCCCCACTACAATCTGGGCGTGCTCTGCGAGCTCTATCTCAATGATGCCGCCTGTGCTCTTGAGCACTATCGGCAGTTTCAGAAGTTGAGCGGGGAGCCGGATGACGAGGTCGGTTTGTGGATACAATCCCTTGAAGCCAAAATGGAGAGGGGGGAAGCATCGTGAGATATCGTTTGATCGCGGCAGCACTGGTCTGCATGGCCTGTGCAGCGCAAGCTCAGGAGGCGCGACAGGTCGAGGGGGTTTCGATTATTGGCAATAACGAATTGCCCCAGTCGATCATTATCGTGCCGTGGAAGCGCGATGAGGTTGGCAGTACGCCCAATCTGCCCAAACAGAGTTTAATGGATGAGCGCTTTCCGCGGATTGACCGCAAAGCGCTGGTTCGCAATGTTCAATTTTACCAATCGTTACAAGTTGAGGAGTAAGCCGTGGAAACAGTGATCCGTTTCTTTCAGGATGGTGGTGAGTTCATGTACATCATCGCAGGTGTACTGGTGTGGGGCCTGGCTATTGCCATTGAGCGCTATGTCTATTTGAGCAAGCACACCCGCAATAACAAAAAAGTCTGGACCTATGTCGAGCCGCTGCTCAAGGCGGGCGACATTAAAAAGGCCCGCCAGGCTGCCGATCAAACTGACTCCGAAGTCAGCAAGATCATTGGCTACGGCCTGAGCCGCCACGCCAGCGGTCGCCGCCGTGACGACATCGAGATCGCCATGGAAGAGGGGCTGATGGAGGTGACGCCCCAGCTGGAGAAGCGCACACCCTACATTGCCACTCTGGCCAATATCGCCACCTTGTTGGGGCTTCTGGGTACCATTATGGGCCTGATCGCCGCCTTTACCGCCGTGGCCAGCGCCAACCCTGCAGAGAAAGCCGACTTGCTCTCCCAGAGTATTTCCGTGGCCATGAACACCACAGCTTTCGGTTTGATGGCCGGTATCCCGCTTTTGCTGATTCACTACTTTATCTCCACCAAAGCCAGCGAAGCGGTGGACGGTCTGGAGATGGTCTCGGTGAAGACCATCAATGCGATTACCGAATCTGAAATTCAGGGTTAATCATGAGCCGACTGAGAAGGCACAAACACCGGCAGGAGCCTACGGAGCTCAATGTCACCGCGTTTCTCAACCTGATGGTGGTGCTGGTTCCCTTTCTTTTGATCTCGGCGGTATTTTCGCAAATGGCTGTACTCGAGCTGAATATGCCCGACTCGCAGCAGGAACAGCCGGAACCAAAAGACGAACCGGACGAGCCCAAAGAGAAGGTGCAAGTCATCCTGCGCGATGGCAGGCTTCTGGTGAATAACGGCCAGGAGATTGCCCTGGAGCTCAACGCCGACGAGAGCGGCGAGTATCCCATTGAGCAGCTGACGGAGTACCTCATGGAGGCCAAGGAGCGTCTTCCCGACACCCAGAGCGCCACTGTGCTGCTGGAAAGCGACATTGAGTACCAGCGTTTGATCGCGGCCATGGACGCCCTGCGGGAAAAGGTCTGGGAAGAGGACGGCGAGATACATCGCAAGCCCCTGTTCCCGGCCGTTTCCATTGGCCAGGCGCCGCCGGAAGAAGGAGGTGATTCATGAGTGCACACTCCCGTCGAGCGGCCCGTGCGGCCAACCGCAAGCAGCGCAACAAACGCAGCGCCTCCATGAACCTGGTCTCGCTGATGGATATTTTCACCATTCTGGTGTTCTTTCTGTTGGTCAGTCAGTCCAGTGTTCAGGAACCGCCCAAGGACGAGGACATGACACTGCCCGAGTCCTTTGCCGAGACACCGCCCGAGGACACCGTCACCGTGATGATCTCCCGCGACCAGATACTGGTTCAGGACAAACTGGTGCTTGAAATGGAGCAGGTGGTCAACAGCGAGGGCGACTTGTTGCCGGAGGTTCAGCAGGCCCTGCAGAAGGAGCTGGGCAAAGTCGTGGTCAAGGATGTCGGAGCCAATGAAAAACTGCAGGCCATCACCATTCTCGGTGACCGAAGTATTCCCTTCAGTGTGCTGCAGAAAGTCATGAAGAGCTGTACCGACATGGGCTACACGAGAATCTCGCTGGCCGTGCTGCAAAAATCGGCCGTCGGGTCATAGGAGGGGTTATGACAGATTATTCTATCAGACCCAGCCTGATGCCCTGGGACTCCGAACCCGGCACCGAACGCCTGTACAAGACACTGGTGGCGATCGGCCTGATTCTCGTGGTGATCCTGTACTTTCTGGTGCGAGGCATTGAACTGCCCGAGCGCGAGGAGGAAGAGGTCTCCGAGCGTTTTGCCCAGTTGATCGTCGAGGAGGAGCCCGAAGTGGAGCCGCCGCCGGTGATCGAGGAAACCGAACCGGACGAACCCGAGCCGGTTGAAGAGGAGGTTGAACCCGAGCCCGAGGAAGAGCTGCCCAAGCCGGTAGAACAACCGGCGCCCGTGGAAAAGCCGGAACAAACGGTGGAAGAAGCCCGCGAGGCGGTGAAAAGCAAGGGCCTTCTGAGCTTCAGCGATTCACTGTCCAGCATGCGTCGATCCAGTTCTGTCACCGACAGCGATGCACCGCTGATCACCAGCAAGGCCAGTGAGCGCCGGGTGGATGCCGGAGATGGCGACTTTGACACCGACCTCTCCAGCGACAGTGGGGGCGTGGACACCGATATCGCCGGTGTCAGCGGCTCTGCCGGTAACCTGGGCGATCGCCAGGTGGCCAATGTCAATCGCAAGGTCGAGACCACGCGCAAGGCCAAGACTGGCAGCTCAGACAGCTCGGGTGGTTCTCAGGGTTCCCTGCGCCGTTCGCCCCAGCAGATTGCGGCCGCTCTGAAGACAATTCAGGGGCGTCTGGACTTTCTCTACAACAAGGCGCGCCGCCGCAACCCGATGTTGCAGGGCACGGTGGTCTTCCGGGTGAAACTCGATACCAACGGCAAGGTGTTGCAAGCCAGCGTGGTTCGCTCCGACCTCAACGACGCCGCACTGGAGAAAGACATGGCCGGCCGCATTCAGCTCCTGGCCAACTTCGGCCCCGGCCCGGCGGAGACGCTGGAGTTCCCGGCCGAGTTCACGCCCTGACGCGGCACGACCGTAGCCAAAGCGGGCCTCCCATCGGGAGGCCTTTTTTATACCCGCTTGCGGGCCACTCAACCAGGATCAGTCGACTTTGAGCACCAGGCCCTTGAGGTAGTAGCTCTCGGGAAAGGCCAGGGCGGTGGGATGATCCGGGCTCTGGTGCAGGCGCTCCACAATGCGCGCATTGCGCCCGGCGTCCTGGGCGGCGTCGGCCACGGTTTTTTGAAAGAGATCGGCGCTGATCAGGCCGGAGCAGGAGAAGGTGGCCAGGAGGCCGCCGGGCTTAAGCAGCTTCATGGCGCACAGGTTGATGTCCTTGTAGCCACGACAGGCCCGATTCACTTGCCCCTTGTTGTCGGCAAATTTGGGCGGATCGAGAATGATCATGTCGAACTGCTCGCCCCGGTCGCGATACTGGCGAAGCGCCTTGAAGACATCGTCGCGCCGGTTTTCCTGCCGCGCCGTGTCGAGATCGTTTAGTTCAAGATTGAGGGTAGCGCGATCCAGAGCCGGCTGGCTTTCGTCGATGTTGATCACCTTGCGCGCGCCGGCCTGCAGACAGGCCACGGAAAAACCCCCGGTGTAGGCAAAGCAGTTGAGCACGCTCAGATCCCGCGCGTAGCGGGCTACCCGAGCGCGATTGACCCGCTGGTCCAGGTAAAAGCCGGTTTTGTGACCGGTCAGCACATCCACGCCCAGGCGGTAGCCGTTTTCCTCGATCACCACTTCGCCATCAAAGTCAGCGCCGGAGGGCTCATGGAGCACGCCCTTGCGCGGCTCCAGGCCTTCCTTTTGACGCACGGCCACATCCGAGCGCTCGACAATGCGATGGTCCGGGAAAAGCCCTCTCAGGGCCTCCACCAGCGTATCCCGCCAGTACTCGCAGCCGCTGCTGAGGATCTGGCACACCAGGGTATCGGCGTAGCGATCGACAATCAGGCCGGGCAGGGCGTCGGCCTCGGAGGCCACCAGGCGCTCGGCATTGCCGGAATGCGCGACACCTTGGCTGCGGCGGTAGTCCAGGGCGCGCTCGATGCGCCGCCGGAAAAAGGCAGCATCAATGGACTCATCGGGATCAAAGCTCCACATCCGCCCGCGGATCTGCGACGCCGGCGACCAGGCGGCGTAGCCGTGGCAGTGCCCCTTGTGGTCGAGCACGGCCACCGTGCCCCCGGCCGGCACTTCACCCTGGAGCTCGGCGACCGCGCCGGAGAATATCCACGGATGGAAGCGGCGAAGGGACTTCTCCCGACCGGGCTTGAGAATAAGACGGGCTTGGCTCATGGGCGCTCCTGTTGTCTGGACGCGCATTTTGCCACAAAAGCCAAGCGCGCTTAAAAGCACACTTCTGATGCCGCCCTATCTGCCATTCAACTCCACGAGGCAATGTGCTAAGTTAAAACCTGACAAACACAGGGAAGTGCCGAGATTAGCGACCCTTCCTGTAAAAGCTGAATAAAATCAGCTGCATACACTGCACTGTACAACACCTGAATATATTAACGGTTTCAGGTCGCTTATGTCGGCAAGTGAAAATTGAAAGGACTTGCAAGTTACTGAGTTTATCGAATTTATTGGAAATCAATGAGCCGCAATCAAGAAATAAGCGGCATCGACATTAGCGGCATAGGGCCGCTAACTTAACTGTTAGGGCATCCCCAATGACTATCAGTCAGCAGAAGAACAAGATTGAGCACCTAGCAGAGGCCATTGTCGGAAAATACTTCATGGCTGACCAAGAAAGGGCTCTGATGGAGCCTATTGTGTCTGATGAATCAATCATTAAGCACTGGGATAACAGTCTTGCCGCCCACGGACTAGAAGCATTGAGAATGTCGCTCTATATGAGTGTGCTATCGGCCATGAACTCCCTCTTGTTCGATAACTACGCTAAGACGGCAAGTCTGTATAACGTGTGTAAGATGCTTGAAGATGAGCGACTAGTGGGGTTGCTGAGAGAATGCTACTGCAAACCTTTTGAGGTCAATCATTTAAATGATGATCTGGACGAAGAAGACAAAAGGCTGATCGAGGTCAGCATCCATGCCGAACATAGAGAGCGTGCTGCCGAAGATTTTGATCAAAGGTTAAAAGCCGTCCGTGAAGGCTATCAACGGTTATGTGAGAGTAGCCTGGCTGAACGTGTTCAGAAAGCGAGAGATAGAATGGTCGCTCACTACCAAGTTACCTCTCTTGAGGGCGAGAGGCGTCTGTATAATCCGGCTGACTTTGGACTCAAGTGGGGCGATGCAACTGAGATTATGGCTGAAGCCAAATCCATCATTTTCGACATTCCCTTGATTGTCAGTGGCCGCTGGTATTGTGTTGAGGAT
This sequence comes from Pseudomonadota bacterium, assembly GCA_051747425.1. Taxonomy (GTDB): domain Bacteria; phylum Pseudomonadota; class Gammaproteobacteria; order HTCC5015; family HTCC5015; genus HTCC5015. The sequence goes on along the minus strand of JBNJGD010000013.1, from coordinate 46,676 downwards.
TTCATGTCAGGTCACAAGGATATCGCGTCCCAATTTTGGAGTCGTGCCAGTGATTGACCACCAATCCCTAACCAGTGCAGGCATGGCGACGCCCTTTACATTTCGCCTTCGGCTCCATTCCAAGGGCGCGCATGCTGAAAGCGTTAGCGAGAGATCATGGACTGGTTAACTTTTTTCTCAAAAATACTCGACTCCATCTCATGGCCAGTGGCGGCGGTGATTATAGCGGCTTTATTTCGGAGTCAGATAAGCGATCTGATTCGTCGACTTAAAAAAGGAAAGGTTGGTTCAACTGAATTTGAATTCGAGTCTGCTCTTAGGGATTTGTCGGCAGGAAAGAAATTCCCCGAGAAGGAAGAAATGCGGTTCATCCGTACGCATGCATCCGATCTCCGACCGAGTGAAGCGAGAAGCACTGTGTTAGAGAGCTGGCTGGATGTGGAGCACTCGGCCAAACGCCTTGCCGCCAAGCTGGGGAATGGCAATGAGCGATCATTTCGCAGTCCAATCGCTGCAATCAGGGAGATCTCTCGGGCTGAGGTGGTTGATGGTTACCACCTTTCTGTACTTAATGAGCTGCGATACCTCAGAAACCAGGCGGCTCATGACCCTGAGTTCAGCCCATCGTTAGATTCTGTAATCCGGTACATGGAGCTTGCGGAGGAGGTTCGGAATGCTCTGGACGCTGCGGCAAGCAATCGCTAACAAGACGCTCAATCAGCGTTATGCGCACTCAAGAAGGAGGTTGCATGGATTTCGATTTTGACAAGCTGGCCTATCCAGAAACGGTTGTTATTGATGGTGTCGAGTACAAAGCGCAGAGAGATACCTCCAAGGGGAAAATGAATATCCCATATTCAGAGGAACCCGATGTAGGAATTGGAGATGTGATAGTTCAAAAGGCAGGAAAAAGAGAGATACAACTCAAGGTAACTGATGTTCAATTTCTCGAAGGCGGCAGCCTGAACATTGGCACCAATCACCCCAATATACTCACTCTGAATGTCCAGAATACAACGGCAGAGCCGCATCTAACGAACAGAGCGTCCTCGACAATACACATCGGCTCTGTTTCCGGCGAAATGGTACAAATTGGGGATCAGAACGTTCAGGTCGCAAATGTCAGTATTAAGCAGCTTGCCGAGCATGTGGCTAAAAGTGACGATAAGGAAGCAAAATCGAAACTTAAAGCATTACTCGAAAATGGCACCGTGGCCAGCTTGGTTGGCGCAGGCGCAACTACACTTCTCGGGCTACTCTAATGCATAAAAATTCGCGTCACTTGGGTGCACTAACGTAAGCCGGTGCTCTCCAGGGTACACCTGGCTGGACCTAGAACCTTTTACCTTGTCAGTATTACTGTGACACTAGGCCCTGTTACCGTTTCTACCAAGCCCAATGCGGCAAAGCCGCCCACCGCTGTTTATTCGGATGACGACGCATCCGTTGCACTCCACTGCTGGGGCACGGGGTTTATTTGTTCGGTATCGTAGCCCAGTTCTTCGGCGCGCTGGATCATGGTTTGGTAGGTGTCGTCGCTGACCTGGGGCGTGCGCGCCATGATCCAGATGTAGTCTCGCTTGCTGCGGCCGATGATGGTGTGCTGGTAGTCCTCGTCCAGATACACCACCAGGTATTCCGCCCTGAAGGGCCAAAGGGGTTGTATCTCCCATTCGGCGTTGTTGTCGCTGACCACAAAGCCTTTGGGGTGGTAGGTTTTCTCCTCGCCGTCAAAGCCGTCTTTATTAAAGCGGAAGGTGATGGCAATTGTTTCGTCGTCGTTCAGAGTGTAGGTGTCCACCGCGTTATGCGTACCTTTCTCAATAAAAGTGGGAATCCCGGCAATCACATACCAGTCGCCCATAAAGCGCTCCAGGTCGACCGATTCCACGGTTTTCATGGTAGGGACGGGCTGGCAGCCGAGCATCAGGGCGCTGCACAGCGTCATCGTAAGCGAGCGAAAGCGCATAATGGACTCCATATCGTCTGTATGGAGGCATTCTGGCGCAGCCGGTGTCGAGAGAGCATGAAAGCCCCGGCGCCACTCGGGCGCCGCAAAGCGATCTGCCGGCCAAAAAACACCATTCAATGCCACCCCGCAATATGCTAGATTAAAAGCCAACAAACACAGGGAAGTGCTCAAATTACTGAACACCTCCCAAAAAAATTGATTCTATTGAGTAATTTCAGATAGGCCGAGCACCGTTAAAGAAATAGGCGGCCCAAGACTGCTGCTTTAGCTGTTATACGGAACCGCGCTAGTGGCCTTTTTCGACCCAAAGCGGAAACTAAGATCAACTCTGATTTCAATCAACCAACAAGAAGCAAATGGATTTTAGAATGCAGTCACACAATGTTTATATTAAAAAAATTAAGCAAGCTAATGAAGATGATAGGTTGGCCATATTTGTCGGTGCAGGTGTGTCAAAAAGTTCAGATACTGATTATTTAAGCCTCCCTTTGTGGAGTGATTTAATCAATGAACTCAAATCAGATTTGGACATAACTGAAGAGCTAGACTATTTAAAACTAGCTCAACTATATTATCTTGAGTTTGGAGAGCAAACATATAATCAAACATTGAAAAAATATTTCCCTGAAGACATAACGCCGTCGAGTTTACATCGTACAATTTTGAAGGTAAGCCCGCGCACAATAATAACCACAAACTGGGATTGCATTATTGAGAATGTAATAGAGCAGGAAGGTTATCTATATGACAAGATAAGCACGGACAAGGACTTGGTCGGTTCAACCACTCCGAATAAATTTATTAAAATGCATGGTGACTTCAAACATCATAATATAGTTTTCAAAGAAGATGACTACCTCAATTATTCAAGAAATTTCCCGCTAATAGAGAACTACATTAAGTCCATATTATCAACGCATACGATTCTTTTTTTAGGGTACTCCTATAACGATATCAACCTTAAACACATAATGAAATGGATGCAAAGTCATTCCAGTTCAGCTCCTCCGATGTATTTAGTGAGTTTCAAAAAAGACAAGCCTCAAGAAAACTACTTAAAAAATCATGGGATCACGACATTGGTGCTAGATTGTGAAAACAATTCTATTGATGAATATCTACATTTAGAGAGTAAGTCGGCACTAACTCAATCTTTTTTAACATCTATCATTCAAGAAAATAGATCAGTAGATCTAAGCGATGAGCAAGAAATTATCAATTTTATATACGATAGTATAAAGCACCTAAAAGAGCTAAGCATAATAACTCATAGTCAAATACAGGGGGCGCTAACAAATTGTGGGTTTCTTTACGATAGCGATGGCTTAAGTATATTGGAATTATTCAAGCCCAAAGGAATCTTGACTGGAGACTATAGCGAAACCACTAGGTCGATACACGAAAAGTTCTTGGAGATTCTATCTCGTATAGATTTGTTTAATGAAGATGAAAAGAGGATTTTTATCAATAAAAATCCAAGATTTAAAAACATATTTTCTATCTTTGCCTTGGCTCATATTAAAGGTGTCGTTTTACCCAATGAAGATGATAGTGGGAAAGTTCTGTACTTTTTGAATGAGGAAGCTGATTCAGCTCAAAACCTAGAAATAAAAGATCGAAAGCACATATCTTTTTCAAGATACGAATGTGAGAGCAATGATTTTATAAAATCATTGTTATCAGAATCTTATGAGAGCTATAAGTATGGCGATGATGAATTGGCGTTTAAGAAAAACTCTGAACTTATTCTTGCTTGCAAAAGGCAAAAAATATACTCAATTCTATTGATAGCGCTATTTAATAGAAATTCGATTTTGTGGGGCCTAAAGCACTCTTTGTCTACAGAAAATAGAGACGAATTTGAAAAGGAAGTGGAGATAAAACTTCAAGATGAATTTTTTAAATTTCCAAGATCAGAAATAAAAAAGAATCAAGTCTTATATGATTTTTTGTCCTTGCACTCTGTTCACCAAAAAGCAAGCGAGTGTACAAAAAAAATACTTGACCTCACAAAAGCCATAGAAAATATAAAAGCTGGAGGGATGAGTTTTGATAACTATGCAGATAAGCCAACATCTACACACATTAACCTATTAATGTTTGCGTTGAAAAATCATATAATGATTGATCAATATTCCCCATACCAAGCGGTTATGAGAGACTTTGTTAAGATCTCCATACTCCGCCAATCAGTCAATGAAATAGTAACACTAAACCAATATGAATTTTACTCAGCCATCCAGTTCTACTCATCAAAAGAACTAAAGTCGGAGCTTAGAGTATTTTTTGAAAATGAGAACTCCAGCCAACTTCGTCTAAAAGCTAGTGATGAGTGTTCAGAATGGCTGATTTACACCATTTTGCCAAACTTAACAGGTCGGTTAATCAAGAATCAAAGTTTTTTCAATCGTCACGAAACTAAATTTGGAAACATCGTCCGATTACTTGCATTACTTGATTTGAGTGGTGCTCATATTTCAAAAATCATGAGTGAGTTTTCTCGATTAATTTCTAGTAGCTCAACAACTATTGGGGCTTATGAGGCAATAAACGAATTTTTAGCACATCAGCATAATTTATTCGATCGGGATATTGAGACTGATGTTTTGATAAAAATATTAAACACCGTAATCGATAAAATTACTTCTAAAACGGCTCATGCTTGGGATCACCATGCGATAGTCAACGGATCTATAGACAATTTATACGGCTATATTGGGGTAGTACAAGGCAAATACACTGATAGTGGTCGAGTTAGACGACTGGTGTCTGAGCTTGAATCTTACAACCCTGAAGAGCAGCGTAAGTTTTCGAGATCACTGCTTTACAGCATCTTTAATATTTCGAGCACTGATGTTCGAAATATTATTAAGGAATTCATTAAGGGCGTTATTTCTCAACCCAAAACAAATGACATAGATGATTGGGAGTTTGAACTCTGGTCAGTCGCAGTAGGTTTTAAGGACTTTGAGGCCGAGGCTGTCACGAGGCTTGACGAATATTTGGAAGAGTTCCGTGATGGCAATAAGTTTACATCACGACTGTATTCGCTCAGAAGATTAACTCAGTATTTAATAGATGAGAAAGCAATTAATGATCTTGAAAAGCTAAACAAAGAATTAAGCGATATTATCCATGAGTATGAACAACGTCCAAACCTTTCATCAATTTGAGTATGCAAAGACTTTTCTGAATTTGAGTTTAAGTAGGCATATAACACAGTGGTTATTCACCTTCGGTCATGACTAGCCTTCAAAGTTGGAGCTTAACTTAATTTCTAGTCACAGTAAGTCGGGGATTAAATCCGTTCCTTTTCGCGGGGCTCTATAACGCCAGCCCAATTTTCGTTTCTTACTAAACCCAATGCGGTAAAGCTGCCTACGGCTGTTTATTCAGTCCAATACTGAGGCGCTGGTTGTATCTTGTTGGTGTCGTAGCCGAGCTCTTTGGCGCGTTGGGTCATGGCCTGGTAGGTGTCGTCGCTAATCTGGGGCGTTCGAGCCATTAGCCAGATGTAGTCGCGTTGGCTGCGGCCGATGATGGTGTGCTGGTAATTCTCGTCCAGGTAAACCACCAGATATTCCGCCTTGAAGGACCAGAGGAATTGTATCTTCCATTGGCGTTGTTCTCGCTGGCCACAAAGCCTTTGGGGTGATAGGTTTTCTGCTCGCCGTCAAAGCCGCCTTTATTAAAGCGGAAAGTGGTCGCGATGGTGCCGTCGTCATTCAGGGTGTAGCTCTCCACCGCGTTGTGGGCGCCTTTCTCAATAAAGGTGGGGATACTGGCAATGACATACCAGTCGCCCATAAAGCGCTCCAGGTCGACCGACGCCACGGTTTTCATGGTGGGGGCGGATTGGCAGCCGAGCAGCAGGGCGCTGCACAGCGTCATTGTCAGCCATCGAAAGCGCATAATGGACCCCATCTCGTCTTAATGGAGGCATTCTGGCGCAGGCGGTGTCGAGAAAGCATGAAAGCCCCGGTTACCCACCGCTTGGGCGGCGCAAAGCGCTCTGCCAGCCAAAAACCACCATTCAACGCCATCCCGCAATGTGCTAAATTAAAAGCCAATAAATACAGGGAAGTGTTCAAACCAGCGAACATCTCCCTAGAAACGCAATAGAATCAAACAATTAGGAAAACAATTGATTTATTGATTAATTTCAAAGTAGGTCGAGCCCCGTTAAAGATGTATGCAGCATCGACATATGCGGCCCAATGCCGCTGATTTAGCTGTTAAGGAGATAAGAGTGTCCGATCCCAATCCGGTTGATTTTCTAACCGATCCACTTAGTCAGATCACGAGGATTGAGAGGCGGAACCTACTGATAGCGAGTACAACTGGCTTTCTTGTTGCAACCGCAGACTTGGTCCCAACCGAGATTTCTGCACTGGGAATTTCACTATCAGCGCCTGCACAGGAGATGTTCGTTATTATCATTTCCCTGACTATTGTGTATTTCCTATGTGCATTTTTGGTTTATGGGGTCGCTGACTTTTTTATATGGCGAAAGAAATATCAGGACTACCTTGAGGCGGTTCAGGCATACATAGAGAACTGGACCCAAGAAGACCAACACAACTACGATATGTCTCAAGTTCCGCAAGTGCCTTGGCTTTATCAAAGAGCTGGATTGGTAGCGTATATTCGAGCTTTCTTTGAGTATCTGTTACCTATACTCATTGGCGTGGGGGTGGTTGGATTATTACTTATTCGGGTCTACTGTCCTTAACAAGACGCTGTTGACGGACAATTTTTCCACCGCTTCGCGGCTCCAAAATTGCCGCAAAACTTTGCGTTATGTTTCCAATAGGTGAACCGTGTACAAAGTCCTAGCTTCAATACGTACTGACATGAATGAGGGTTGGGCATGGCTCAGTAACCACGGTTATGCGCCGCGCTCAATCATCAAAATCGAGAACAAGTCAAACGGTGCTGTAGTGTATTGCGAGGCCTTGGAGATTGACGATAACTTCACCCAGGAATATAACCACCCGCCACGGCTTAACATTGTTCCAACCGAGAAAACGATTATAATGAACGGTTGGTATAGGAAGCGCCTTGGTGGAATAGAAACAAAGAAAAGTCACGATTTAGAGGTTTCGGAGGCAAACGGCTATTGGGGCAAATTCCGTGCAAGCACAGGTCATCCGCAAGTAGTAGTGCGCCTCGCGACTTGGCTTGGCGTTATCAGCGTGACACTGGGCATCGTTGGTATCGGTTTAGCACTCAAATGAAACGAACAAGCCCATAAACTCGATCAGCCAGAAGCTACGCTCCTTCGTCGCTGCGCTTTTGGCTGTCGGTTATGGTCGGCGTTAGAGTACATATGAACATGATCCAAACAGAAGCATTGATGATCACCTTTTTTATGGTATGGCTCATAGAGTTCTACCTTTTCGGTATGCAACGTGCTTCTCTGCTTATCGCACGAAATAACAAAATCGATTGGAAAACGGTAGGCCCCTATCTTCTTCCAACTTGGTATCCCGTGACTTGGCTTATACGCACCACAAAGTGGGCTCTGATTATCGCATTATTTGTGTATGCTGGTTGGCAGATAGGCCTTAGCTTCATAGTTGCGGGGTTTGTACTCTCCGCAATCGTACCAATCCCCTACAAATCCCTATATGCGGGTACATTCCGGCGTAGTGCTAACCGTATTGAGCATCAAAACCCTGAAGCTGCCGAATTGCTTAGGAGAATGCTAACCAACAGCGGGTTCCCAACGTAATGCGCTCTAACGGCTTATTGCAGCAACCACAATATTTAAACGATTTGTTGTGGACATTATTCCAAAGTGAGATGTGGCAATGAGTAAGAGTCAGTTAGAGCTAGGTGATGGAACGTTGCGTCAGCGTCGGAATCTATTGCTGATCACAAGCCTCTTGGTGTTCATGCATCATGGCAAGGTGGCGTTCGGCACTGATGTGAAAATATTTGGAGCTTCAGCTTCTATCGGGAATCCTAGTTTCATATTGCAATTCCTGTTTTTGATCCAGGCGTACTTCCTTTGGCGTTTCTATCAGTATTTCAATGCAGATGGGGCCTACTTTAAACTCAAAAGCCAATTCCACCATACTCTAACTAACAAGCTGGACAGCTCAACATTGCAGCAAATCTTTAAGGAGTTGCCTGCAGGTATGAGCTCGTTATCAGGTAGCTACTCTTATAATAATTTAGAAGGTTATGATTCAAACTTTTTCCAAATAGAAGTCGAAGTTCTGAATTCTAATGGTGGATTTGAAAACGAAAAATTCTCGGTAAGGGTTCCAAAGGCCCCAATAAAACGTCAACATATCTCCGCTTTGATTGGTTTTATTTTCCGGGGCCGCATCCTTACTGACTTTTTTCTACCATACTTATTGGTAGCGTATTCGATAATTGTGTATTTGGTATGATCAGTGCGTCAACGGGACCGGTTTTCCGCTAGCGCCCAAACAGGCCCGTCACGCTGACGTTAATTGTCATAGATATCATGAAGAAAATATCAGGATCTACACTATATGTTAAATCCATTTTTCCAGGCATATGGTTTGGATTGCTTGCGATTTTCTTTTTTCTTGGTCTGCTTTTCTGGCTAATATCTGGTACGGCTCAAGAATTAATTAAGGCGCTGTTTTTATTTGGTTTGATGGGCGTATTCGGGTATATATTTTTTCATAAAATTACCGAAGATCTAGCTGATGAGGTTTACGATGAGGGGGAATCGTTGCTCTTTCGGAAAGGGAGTGAAGAGCAAAGGGTTAAATTTGAAGAGATTAACAAAATTAGACTGGGGTTCAGAAGGCCGCAAGAAACGATTGTATTGCACTTTCGTACAGAAGGCGCCTTGGGGAAAAATTAGCCTTCCTATTACCATTCCGATTTAACCGTTTGTCTATTAATCCTGTTTTTAAAGAGTTAAAGGAGAGGGTTGGTAATACCAGAAAAAACTAACGAGCGCAGGTTGATGGGGCCACCTTTATCCGGCTTGTTTGAGCCATAACAACGGCGACTCGATGGTCGCCGTTGTTGTTTCTTACGAAGGTTGGCTTAGAAGCCTTCGCCGCTTTGGGCTTTGCTCTTGAGCAGTTCGGGCGGGGCAAAGCGGTCGCCGTAGCGTTCCGCCAGCTGTTCTGCGCGCTGGCAGAAGTCGGCCACGCCGTACTGGTTGATGTACTCCAGGGCGCCGCCGGTCCAGGCCGGGTAGCCGATGCCCATGATCGAGCCGATGTTGGCGTCGCGGCTGGTGGTCAGCACGCTCTCTTCCAGGCAGCGCACGGTCTCGATGGCCTGGATAAACAGAATCCGGTCGCGCAGGTCAGTAAAGGGCAGGGCGTCCTCGCCGTTGTGGAAGGCGCTCAGGCCGTCCCACAGATGCTTCTTGCCGCCCTCGGGGTAGTCGTAGAAGCCGGCGCCTTTGGCTTTGCCCGGGCGCTGGAACTCTTCGACCATGCGATCGAGCACGGCGTCGGCGGGGTGGGGCGTGTAGCTCTTGCCCTCGGCTTCCAGCGCCTTTTTTGCCTCGCTGCGAATATGAATGGGCAGGGTCAGGCTGACCTCGTCGGTAATCGCCAGGGCGCCCACGGGCATGCCGCCCTGCAGCGCCGCCTGTTCGATGGCGGCGGGGGCTTGCCCCTCGGCCAACATGGCGATGCCCTCGTTGATAAAGGTGCCGAACACCCGTGAGGTGAAAAAGCCCCGTGAATCGTTGACCACGATGGGCGTCTTGCCGATCTGCTGAACGAAGTCGTAGGCCCGGGCCAGGGTTTCATCGTCGGTCTTTTCGCCGCAGATGATTTCCACCAAGGGCATTTTATCCACCGGTGAAAAGAAATGAAGGCCGATGAAATGCTCGGGCTTTTGCGAGGCCTCGGCCAAATCGGTAATGGGCAGGGTGGAGGTGTTGGAGGCAAACACGCCGTTGTCGGCCAGTTGGGCCTCGGCCTCCTGTGTCACCTTGGCCTTGAGGGACTGATCCTCGAAAACCGCCTCGATCACCAGGTCGCAGCCGCTGAGGTCTTCGGCTTTGTCGGTGGCGGTGATCAGGTCGAGGGTCGCCTGTTTGCGGGCCTCGTCGATAAAGCCGCGCTGCAGCTTCTTGTCCAGCAGCTTTTCGCTGTAGGCCTTGCCGCGCTCGGCGTTGTCCGCGCTGACATCCTTGAGCACCACCGGAATGCCGCGATTGGCGCAGGCGTAGGCGATGCCCGCGCCCATCATGCCGGCGCCGAGTACGCCCACCTTGCTGAAGCCGCCGCGCTCAAAGTCGTCGGGACGGCTGGCCCCGGCTTTGACCTCGTTGAGCTGGAACCACAGGGTGTGGATCATGCTCTTGGCCACCGGGCTCAGCACCAGGCTGAGGAAGTAGCGGCTCTCGATCTGCTGGGCGGTGTCGAAGTCCACCTGGGCGCCCTCGGTGGCGGCGGCCATGATGGCCTCGGGGGCGGGGTAGACGCCCTTGGTCTTCTGGCGGAGGATGGACGGGGCGATGCTCAGCTTGGGCGCCATGGCCGGGGATTGCGGCTTGCCACCCGGCAGGCGATAGCCTTTCTGGTCCCAGGGCTGTTGCGACCCGGGGTGGGCCTTAATAAAGGCCCTGGCCTTGCCCATCATGTCCTCGGGGGAGTCGGCCAGCTCGTGGATCAGTCCCGCCTCCAGGGCGGCCTGGGGGCGCAGCTGCTTGCCCTCCATCAGATAGGGGAAGGCCGCCTCGAGGCCGAGCAGGCGCGTCATGCGGGTGACGCCGCCACCGCCGGGCAACAGGCCCAGCTGCACTTCGGGCAGGCCGAGCTGGATTTTGCCGTCGTTGAGGACAATGCGGTGGTGGCAGGCCAGGCAGATCTCCCAGCCGCCGCCCAGGGCGGTGCCGTTGATCGCGGCGACCACCGGCTTGCCCAGGGTCTCCAAACGGCGCAGCGGGCCGGTGATTTCGTTTTTGAGCATGTTGAGGAAGTCGTCGGCCTGTTCGCGCTCGACGGCCACCAGCTCCTTGAGGTCGCCACCGGCGAAAAAGGTTTTCTTGGCCGAGGCGATGATCACACCGGCCACGCTGTCGGGGTCGCTGGCAACGGCCTGTTCCAGTTGCTCAATCGCGGCGCTCATGCCCGCACGGTAGTCGGCGTTCATGATGTTGGCGGATACGCCGGGGACATCGATGGTCAGGGTGACGATGTTGTCGGCGTCTTTTTCAAATCGAACCGCAGTCATGTCGGTTTCTCCTTTAATAAGTTACTTTCAATTTATTTATCAAGTCTTTGAAAATAAATTGTTTATGCAGTGTTTAAACGCGCTCTACCACGGTGGCAATGCCCATGCCGCCGCCGACGCAGAGCGTGGCCAGGCCGTAGCGCTTTTCCTGGCGCTCGAGTTCGTCCACCAGGGTGCCCAGGATCATGGCGCCGGTGGCGCCCAGGGGATGGCCCATGGCGATGGCGCCGCCGTTGACATTGACCTTGCTCTCGTCGATGTCCATTTCGCGGATAAAGCGCATGACCACCGAGGCAAAGGCTTCGTTGACCTCAAACAGGTCGATGTCGCTGGCCTTGAGGCCGGCCTTGTCCAGGGCCTTGCGCGCCGACGGGGCAGGGCCGGTGAGCATGATGGTGGGGTCGGTGCCCACCAGGGCGGTGCTGAGAATGCGCGCCCTGGGGGTCAGGTTGAAGGTTTTGCCCGCCGCTTCACTGCCGATCAGCACCGTACAGGCGCCGTCGACGATGCCCGAGGAGTTGGCCGGGGTGTGCATGTGGTTGATGGCTTCTACCTGCGGGTAGCGGGAGAGGGCAGTGTGATCAAAGCCCATGGCGCCCATCTGGGCAAAGGAGGGCTTGAGCGCGCCCATGCTCTCGAGGCTGGCGTCGGCGCGGACCAGTTCGTCGTAGTCCAGCAGCAGGGTACCGTTCTGGTCGCGCACGGGAATGCGGCTTTTATCAAAGCGCCCGGCGGCGTGGGCCGCGGCGGCCTTTTTCTGGGAGTTGAGAGCGAAGGCGTCCACATCTTCCCGGGTGAGGCCCTCGAGGGTGGCGATCAGGTCAGCGCCAATGCCCTGGGGCACAAAGCGGGTTTTGCTGTTGGTCTCCGGGTCCAGCGCCCAGGGGCCGCCGTCGGAGGCCATGGGCACGCGGGACATGGACTCGACGCCACCGGCGACCACCAGATCCTCCCAGCCCGAGGCCACTTTCATGGCGGCGGTGTTGACGGCCTCCAGGCCCGAGGCGCAGAAGCGGTTGATCTGCATGCCGGCGACATTGTCGTCCCAGCCGGCGTAGAGCGCGGCAGTCTTGGCGATGTCGGCGCCCTGGTCGCCCACCGGGCTGACGCAGCCCATGACGATGTCGTCGACGGCGGCGGTGTCGAAGTCGCTGCGCGCCTGCAGGGTGTTGAGCAGGTCGCCCAGCAAAGTGACCGGCTTGACCGAATACAGTTTACCGCCGGGCTTGCCTTTGCCCCGGGGCGTGCGAATGTGATCGTAGATAAACGCGGGATTTGGCATAGTCTCTCTCCAGTGCAATGCGGCTACTTTAATGATCGCACTGGTGCTGGCAATGACCGCGTTGGCCAAATCCAGTGTCAAAAACTGCCAGATGGGCTGGCAATGGGCGTTACCAAGCCCCTTTTCGCGCCGACCGGCTTGTCTGGCCAGCGCTTTGCGACAATGCTCGCAACAGTCCGTTTGCCCGGGGGGAAACCATGATTCGCGATATACCGCTTGAAACCCTCAAGCGAAAGTACGAAAACCAGCACTCACGCTACCTCACGGTGGATGGCATCGATGTGCACTACCGGGATGAGGGGCGCCAGGATGCCGATGCGCCGGTGTTGCTGCTGATTCACGGCATTCTCGCCTCGCTGCACACCTGGGATGGCTGGGTGGACCGGCTTGCCGATGACTTTCGCCTGATCCGCATGGATGTGCCGGGCTTTGGCCTGACCGGGCCACACCCCAATCTCGATCACAGCCCCGAGTACGCGGCGCAGTTTTGCCGGGATTTTGTCCGCGCTTTGGGCATCGAGCGGCCCTTCTCGGTGGCGGGCAACTCACTGGGCGGCTTTGTCGCCTGGAACTACGCCGTGCGCTACCCCGAGGAAGTCGAGCGCATGGTGTTGCTCGATCCCATTGGCTATCCCCAGTCACTGCCGCCTGTGCTGACCATGGCGAGGTTGCCGCTGATCAGAAACGCCGCCCGCCGGATTACCCCGCGCATTGCCATTGAGCAGAGCCTGCGGGATGTCTACGGCCGCCGCGACCGGATCTGCCCCGAGCGTCTGCAGCGCTACTACGAGCTGCTGCGCCGCGAGGGCAATCGAGACAACATGGTGGCCATGTTCGACACGCTGTGGCGCTACAGCCGCCACCCGACCCTCAAGGACGACATTGCCAAACTGAGTGTGCCGACCCTGCTGATGTGGGGCGAGCGGGATCGCTGGGTGCCGGTGTCCCTGGTGGACTCGTGGAAGCGGGATGTCGATGAACTGGAGGCCATCGTCTACCCCGGGGTGGGCCATGTGCCGATGGAGGAGATTCCCCTGCGCACCGCGCGGGACGCGCGGCGCTTTCTGTTGCCCGGCGCCTAGCTCGCTCCCTGGCTGCGGTAGTCCGCCGGGGTCACGCCGGTCCACTTTTTAAAAGCGCGGTGAAAGGCGCTGGGTTCGGCGAAACCGACCTTGAGGGCGATGTCGTTGATGCTCAGCTGGGGGCTGCCCAGGCAGTGAATGGCGATGTCCCGGCGGATGGAGTCTTTCAGGGCCTGGTAGCTGGTGCCTTCCTCCTTGAGACGCCGGCGCAAGGTCTGCGGACTCACTCCGAGCTCCTCGGCAATTTCCTCAAAGGCGGGCAGCTCGCACTCCAGGTCGTAGCCGATCAGGGCCCGGATGCGGCCGCCAAAACTTTCGTCCCGGGCCGGGCGGGCCAGCAGATCCGCCGGTGAGTGGCGCAAAAACTCCACCAGGGTGCGCTCGGACTGCACCACCGGCAGGCTCAGCAGTTTGGCCGGGAACTCCAGACAGCTGTGCTCGCAGTCGAACTGCAGCTCGGTGTTGAAGATGTCGCGGTAGGCCTCGGCGTGGGGCGGCGGCGGGTAGGCAAAGCGGGCGCTGATCAGGGGGATCAGCTGGTCGACCATCCAGCAGGCGGTGCGGTGCCAGATGACAAACAGGCTCTCCTCCAGAAAGTGGTCCTCATCGCTGTGCTGCAGGGCGCTGTCGAGGATCAGGAAGGCGCTGTCGCCGCGGGTTTCCAGGTGCAGCTGGGGCGCGCCTTCAAACAGGCTGTAGAAGCGGCAGCCGCGCTTGAGCATCACTTCCAGATTGGGCGCGTGGATCACCAGCTGGCACATGGTGGCGAAGGTGCCCGGGCGGCTCTTGCCCTCGGCGAGTCCCATGTACTCGTCGCCCAGCAGCTGCCAGAGGCGCTGGATCAGGCGCACAAAGTGACCGGGGTCGACCCGGGCCATGGGGCGGTTGAGGAGTTCGGGGGCAATGCCAGTGCCCGCCAGAATCTCGCTCAATGAATAACCCTGGCGCTGTGCCCCGCGTATCGCCGAGGCGACAAAGTGGTTCTGTATTGTCAAGGGCTTCATTCGAGGCTCAAAGGCTGGTTTAATAGCCGGGCACTTTAGCAAAAATAAAGGCTGCTCGGTATGTATGGGCAGGGCTGGCGTGATCGCTTTGGTCAATTATTTTGGTCGCAGCGGTCATTTTTTGAATCACAATAATCCCATAGGCTTTGCGACGCGATTATGAATCTAGTTGAAATCACCAAGGGCAAGTCGCCCATCGAGATGTTCTACCATTGGGAAAAGAACCGTCCCAATGAAGTCTATCTGCGCCAACCGATCTCCGATGTCTGGCACGAGTACACCTGGCGGGATGTCAGTTATCGCGTCCGGCGTCTGACCCAGGCGCTGCTCGATCAGGGCTATAAAAAGGGCGATCGCATCGCGATCATCTCCAAGAACTGCGCCGAGTGGATCATGACGGATCTGGCGCTGCAGTTGGGTGGCTTTGTCAGCGTGCCGCTGTATTTCGACCAGACGCCCGAGTCCTTCCGCTACATTCTCGATCACTCCGAATCCAAGGCCATTTTTATCGGCAAGCTCGATGCGCCGGTGTGGCAGCGTCTCAAGGACGCCGTGCCCGAGGGCATGCCCAAGATTGCCTTCTCTTTCCACGGAGAAGACGGCGACTTCCGCCGCGATGGCGGCGACTTTGAGCACCAGTGGCAGGATATGGTCCAGGGCGCGGAACCCTTTACCGACTGCCCGGTGCCCGACGATGACGACTGGTGGACCATGGTTTACACCTCGGGTACCACCGGCAACCCCAAGGGCGCCATTCACTCCTACCGCGCGCCGCGCCATGTGGGCACGCGGGCGATTCAGGTGTTTGGTCTCGGCCCCGATGATCGCGGCCTCTCCTTCCTGCCGTTGGCCCATGTGGCCGAGCGCCTGCTGGTGGCCACCATGAGCATTTACTGCTCGGCCCAGGTCAACTTCATTCAGTCACTGGACACTTTCCAGCGCGACTTGACCACGGTGGAGCCGACGCTGTTCTTCTCCGTGCCGCGTCTGTGGAAAAAATTCCAGGGCGGCATTCTCGAGAAGATGCCCCAGGAAAAGCTCGACAAAATGCTGCGCATTCCCCTGCTCAACAAGCTGGTGGCGCGCAAGGTCCGCCAGGGCCTGGGCCTGAACAAGGCGCGCATGGTGATTTCCGGCGCCGCGCCGATTTCACCGGCGCTGCTCGAGTGGTACGCCAAGATCGGCATCTACATTCAGGAAGGCTACGGCATGACCGAAAACTTCGCCTATGTCTGCATTGGCCGTCCCGGCGAGCTAGCCTTCGGCACCGTGGGTCGCCCCATGCCCGACAGCGGCTTCAAGCTGAGCGAAGAGGGCGAGATTCTGTTCAAGAGCCCCGCCGTCATGGTCGGTTACTACAAGGCCGACGACAAAACCAAAGAGGCCATGACCGAAGACGGTTACTACCGCTCCGGTGACCTCGGTGAGGTCGACGCCAAAGGCAATGTGCGCATCTCGGGTCGCGTCAAGGAAATCTTCAAGACCGAGAAGGGCGAGTATGTGGCCCCGGCGCCCATCGAGTCCAAGCTGGCCACTTTTAAAGACTACGAGCAGATTTGCCTCAGCGGCGGCGGCCTGCCCCAGCCGGTGGCCGTGGTCACGCTGACGGAACAGGCCCAGAAGTTGCCCAAAGACGAGCTGACCCGGGCCATGGCCGAGCACCTGGTCGAGGTCAACCGGGAGCTGTTGAACCACGAGAAAATCGCCGGTGTGGTGGTGTCCTGTGACGACTGGTTGCCCGATTCGGGCATGGTCACGCCCACCCTCAAGGTCAAGCGCAACAAGGTGGAGGAGCGCTATGGCAAGCTGATGGAGTCGATTGCCAACAGTGCGGATACCGTTGTCTGGGAAGAGGGCGCCTAGCGCCCTCCCGCTTTTTTACCCTGGTGCGGGAGCGTCCCGCAGTGGCCTTCGGAGCCTTGAATGAGTCGTTTCGCCGAGTTCGTACGCCGACACAAGATACTGCCGCACATTTCCGACACCGAACGCGACGCCCTGGAGGCCGGCACGGTCTGGCTTGAGGGCGATCTTTTCTGCGGACGCCCCGACTGGCGGCGCATTCTCGACCTCGATTATCCCCAGCTGAACGCCGCGGAGCAGGCCTTTGTCGACGGCCCGGTGGAAACGCTGTGCCACATGATCGACGACTGGTCGGTCAACCAGGCCGGGGAGTTGCCCGCCGAGGCGGTGGACTACATCCGCAACGAGCGCTTTCTCGGTTTGATGATTCCCGAGGCCTACGGTGGCCTCGGGTTTTCCAACCTGGCCTTCAGTACCGTTCTCAACAAGCTCAATTCGCGCAACGCCGCGCTGTGTTTTTATGTACTGATCCCCAACTCGGTGGGGCCGGGGGAATTGCTTCAGCACTACGGCACCGATGCGCAAAAGCAGCACTACCTGCCGCGTCTGGCCAGTGGCGAGTACATTCCCTGTTTTGCCCTGACCGAGCCCACGGCGGGTTCCGATGCGGTGTCGATACAGGCCGAGGGCGTGGTCGAGGCCGGTGCCGACGGCCCGCAGATTCGCCTGAATTTCGACAAGCGCTACATCACGCTGGCGCCGGTCTCCAATTTGATCGGTCTGGCCTTCAAGCTGCACGACCCGGAGAACCTGCTGGGTCGCGGCCGGGAGCCGGGCATTACCGTGGCCCTGGTTCACAAGGAGACCGAAGGGGTCGAGATCGGAGAGCGCCACGATCCCATGGGCATCGCCTTTCCCAACGGGCCGATTCGCGGCCGCGATGTGGTGATCGACGCCGGTCAGATCATTGGCGGTCCGGCTCAGGCCGGTTGCGGCTGGCGCATGTTGATGGAAGCGCTCTCCGGCGGCCGCGCGATTTCCCTGCCGGCCCAGTCCACGGGGGGCGCCAAACAGGCGGCTCGCGTGGCCGGTGCCTACGCCACGGTGCGCCGCCAGTTCGGCATGCCGATTGCCCGCTTCGAGGGCGTGCAGGAGCCCCTGGCGAGACTCGCTGGCCGTGCCTACATCATGGAGGCGGCGAGAACTTTTGTCTGCGCCGCGGTGGATTCGGGGGAGCGCCCCTCGGTGGCTTCGGCGATGATCAAATACCATCACACCGAGCTCTACCGGCAGTCCCTGGACGACGCCATGGATGTGCTCGCCGGGCGCGGCATCATGCGTGGCCCCAGTAACCCGCTGGGCGATCTCTACCGCGCCGGCCCCATCGGCATTACCGTCGAGGGCGCCAATATTCTGACGCGAACGCTGATTGTCTTCGGTCAGGGGGCCATCCGCTGTCATCCCTATGTGCGCCAGGAGCTCGAGGCCCTGGAGCAGGGCCGGGCCGGGCGTTTTATCGGTCTGGCCGCTCGCCATGCCGCGCGCCTGGTGGGCAACGCCGTGCGCAGCCTGTGGCACAGCGTTACCCGCGGCCGTTTCACCAAGGTGCCCGAGGGGCACCGCATGAGCCGGGCCATGCAGAAAATCAGCTGGGCCTCGGTGCGCTTTGCCGTGCTCGCCGATGTGGCCTTGATGCTCACCGGCCCGGACCTCAAGCGCAAGGGCCGGCTCTCCGGTCGTCTGGCCGACGCCATGGGCTGGCTGTTTCTGGCCACGGCCGTGGTGCGCCGCCACCATGCCGAGCGCGCCCTGCCGGGCAATGGCGATGTGGGTGACGACCTGGCCGAGTGGAGCGTCGACTACGCCCTGGAGCAATACCAGCAGGCGGTGAGTGGCATTTACCGCAATTCAGGAAAGAGAAAGTGGATTAAATATATTCTCTATCTGGTTGATATTATTACGAAAGTAAACCCCATTTCATTGGGGCCGTCGGACGAGCAGGGCGCGCGCATGGCCACCGCCCTGACTCGACCGGGCGCCCCTAGGGACTATTTGCTGAGCCACCTCTACCAGCCGCAAAGCGCTGACGACGACGCGGTTTACCATCTCGAACAGGCCCTCACCGAGGCCGATCAGTTGGCCGGGTTTGAGCGCCGCCTGCGCCGGGGTGAGGCGCTGGAGGACGGCGACAGACAGCGTCTGGCCCAATACCGAGAGCGCGTAGAGCGGGTGGTGGCGGTCGACAGCCGTCCCTGAGCGTTCCTTGCCTTTTATTTCATTTAATCCGAGATCCCCATGACTTCCGCACTCGACAACTTGCTTGTTCTCGATTTGAGCCAGAATCTTCCCGGCCCCTATTGTTCCAGGCTGTTGGCCGACCAGGGGGCACGGGTGATCAAGGTGGAACCGGCCAAGGGGGATTTCGCCCGCAGTCTTCCCGATTTTTATCGCGCCCTGAACGGCGGCAAGGAAAGCCTGAGCCTGGATCTGAAATCGGCGGAGGACCGGGCGTCCCTGTACCGAATCGCCCGCCAGGCCGATGTGGTGATCGAAAGTTTTCGCCCCGGTGTGGCCAAGCGCCTGGGCGTGGATTACGACACGCTGAAGAAGGGCAATGCCCGTCTGGTCTACTGCAGCATCTCCGGGTACGGCCAATCGGGCCCCCTGTCGAAAATTCCGGCCCACGACATCAACCTTCAGGCCAATGCCGGTCTGATCGGCTTCAGTGGCCGGCGCTACCGCAGCAGCGATGAGGAGTGTCCGATCCCGATTGCCGACATGGTGACCAGCCTGTTTGCCCACTCGGCCATCGTCAGCGCCCTGTTGGCCCGCGGCAAAAGTCGCCGCGGCGCCTACATCGATATGTCGATGAACGACGGCCTGGAGCACATGGTCGCGACCTGGGAGCAGACCACGCCGAGAACCGATTGGGTCGCCGGGCAGCTGGCCAAGCGGGGCGTGCCAAAAGGCTTGTTAAAGGGCCTGCGCAAGCCGCTGGAGCGGGTGGTCCGCCGTGGCATACTGCCGGCGCTGCCCCACTACGGCGTGTTTCGTTGTTCAGACGGTCGCCGCTTGTGTCTGGGTATCGTCGATGAAAATCACTTTTGGCGGGCGCTCTGCGAGGAACTGGGCGGTTCCCTGCAGCGTTTTTCCGAACTCAAACCGCCCCAGCGGGCGGCTTTGTACCCCCTGATCAAGCCACTGCTGTCCCGGGCTTTCAAGGCCCACCCCGCGGAGGCCTGGTACCGCAGGCTGGCTGTCGAGCTGGCCCTGCCGGTGAGTCTGGTGCGCGATTCTGCCGAGGTCGACTCGGCCAGACAACTGCGGCCCAGCCCCCTGGGCGAGGGCAGCTTGCCTGCAAGTGTCGCTCTGGGAGCGGACAATGAGGCGCTGCTGGCCGAGTTTGGCTCGGTTAAGGCTGGCCGGAAAAGCTCGTAATAAAAGGCGCGGCCACTCGCCGTTTTCCCCGGCTCTCTCATCCGCGCCAGCATGTCTTTTTTAAGCCGCGAGCAGGGCTCATTTGCCAGCGTTTGCAAGTTCTCAAAAAGTTCTCTATAGTCGTTTCAAAGAGAACTTTGGGAGAACAATTGTGTTATCCAAGCGCGAACAAGATGTCTACCACTTCATTTGCCAATTCGTGATCGCCCGGGGCGAGTCGCCCCTGTTGTCCGAGATTGCCGAGGGCCTGGGGATTCGATCCAAGGGCGTGGTGCATCGCTATCTGGGTGTTCTCGAGGAACAGGGCTATATCGAGCGCAGCAAGCGCCACCGCGGCATTCGGGTACTTGATGAGCAGGTTGCCCCGGGCAATTTGCCCCTGATGGGGCGGATTGCCGCCGGCCAGCCCATCGAGGCCATCGAGGATCAGCAGACCCTCGATCTCAATGCGCTGTTTGCCGGCAGCGATCGCTACGCTCTGCAGGTGCGGGGCGACTCCATGATTGAAGCGGGTATTTGCGATGGCGACTGGGTCGTTATTCGCCATGCCGACAGCGCCCGCGATGGCGACATCGTCGTCGCCCTGGTGGATGGCGAGGAGGCCACACTGAAAACCATCGAGCACCGGGGAAGTGAGATTGCCCTGATTCCCGCCAACGGCGCCATGGAAACCATGGTGTATCCGGCCGAGCGGGTGCAAATACAGGGTGTGCTGAAAGGTCAACTGAGGGTTTATTGATATGCAATCCAACCAACAGCAACGGCCCGTGCAGTATCCCTGGGGCACCCAGTGCCCCTTGCGCTGGCCCAAAGTGTTTCTGGTGGCTCGCGTGCCTGACAGCACACGGGCACTGGAAGCGGTATCGCCCGTGTTTCCCAATTACGAGATACTGGCCTCGGGCGAAATTTTATTCGATCTGACCCGGCAGCAGCGCGCTTTTCGCTCACCGGTCCAGATGGGCCATGCTTTGATGACGCATTTGCGCGAGTCATTTCCCGGCGCTGATGGCATGACGCTGTCGGCTGGTCTGGCGGCGGATGCCTTTACCGGCCTCTACGCCGCACGCTTGTGCCAGGACGATCTGCAACTGGTGCCGGCCTGGGATGCCCGGCGAGTCCTTAGCAGTGCCCCTGTGGAGCATCTGGACGGTTTGATCACGGGTGTTTCGACTCTCCTTCGCGAAATGGGTTATCGCCAACTGGGCGATCTTTCACGCCAGCGTGAACCGGTATTGACTCAGCGATACGGCGAGTTGGGTCGGGCCGTTCACCTGTTGGCGAAGGGGCAGTCCGTTCCCCGCCAATACTGGTATCTGAGCCCACCCCGTTTATTGGCGGTGGCAGGCCGTGTCAGCGGGGGTGATTTCAGCCGGTGTCAGGAGCAAATATACGGCGTTCGACAACGCCTTGAACGGCAGTTTGCCCGACTGGGTCTGGAGGCAGGCTTGTGGCGCCTGAGCTGCCGTGACGGAGAGGGGCGATTTGTTCCCGTTGCCTCGTTGGCCGAAGGGTGGCTTTTGACAGACATTGGTTTTCTGGATTTCCGCTGGCAGGCGAGCGACTGGCGTCACCGCCGCGTACAGTGCGATTTGTTTGACCTCGACGCGCCAACGGGTGACCCCATCGTAATGCCCCTTCAGTCGTCCACCGGGAGCACAGTCCTGGCCTCATAACAAGACTTGCGAAGGTGGCGAGAGTGCAAGACACTAGCGCACCATGAAGTCGCCTTTTGTTCACCTTCGCCTGCATACCGAGTACTCACTGGTCGACAGTGTGGTGCGCATCAATCCGCTGGTAGAGGCGGTGGCTGCCCAGGGCATGCCGGCGGTTGCGTTGACGGATCAATGCAACCTCTTTGCCATGGTCAAGTTTTACCGCGCGACCGCCGCTGCGGGCATCAAGGCCCTTTTCGGCGCCGACTTGATGGTTCGCAATGAAGACCCGCAGAAGCCCCCCACGGTGCTTTTGCTTCTGGCCATGGACGATGACGGCTATCGCAATTTGACCGAGATTGTCTCCAGGGCCTACACCGAGGGACAAAATACCGGCACCCCCGTGATTGAAAAGTCCTGGCTGGAGGGGCATAGCGATGGCCTGATCTGCCTCTCCGGCGGTCCCTGGGGTGATATTGGCCGGGCCGTCGCCTACAACCACCGCGAGTGTATCCCGGGGCTGATCGAGGATTACAAGCGCCTGTTCCCCAACCGCTTTTATCTCGAGTTGCAGCGAACCGGGCGCGAGGGCGAGAGCGATTACAACGAGGCGGCTGTGGCACTGGCCGCCGAGCATCGACTGCCGGTGGTGGCCACCAATGATGTCCGCTTTATCCAGCGCGAGGATTTTGATTCCCACGAGGTGCGCGTCTGCATCCACTCGGGTCGACAACTCGACGACCCCCGGCGCGAGCACCACTACAGCCCCGAGCAGTATCTGCGCACACCCGAAGAGATGGCAGAGCTGTTCAGCGATGTGCCGGAGGCCATCGACAATACCCTGGAGATTGCCAAGCGCTGCAATGTCGCCCCCAAGATGGGCACCTATTTTTTGCCCGACTTCCCCGTGCCCCAGGGCGAGACCATCGAAAGCTATTTCCGCAAGGCCTCGGAGGAGGGGCTTGAATGGCGGATGGAAAAGTTGCAGCGGGACAGTGGCCAAGTCTGGGACGATGAGCGCAAGGCGGCCTACCGTCAACGCCTGGAACACGAGATCGGCGTAATTTTGCACATGGGCTTTCCGGGGTACTTCCTGATCGTCGCCGACTTTATCGCCTGGGCCAAGGACAATGCCGTGCCGGTGGGGCCGGGGCGCGGCTCGGGCGCCGGTTCTCTGGTGGCCTATGCCCTCAAGATTACCGATCTCGACCCCCTGGAATACGACCTGCTGTTTGAGCGTTTCCTCAATCCCGAGCGCGTCTCCATGCCCGACTTTGATGTCGACTTCTGTATGGAGGGCCGGGACCGGGTGATTGACTATGTGGCCGAAAAATACGGTCGCGACCAGGTCTCCCAGATCATCACCTATGGCTCGATGGCGGCCAAGGCGGTGGTTCGCGATGTCGGCCGCGTCATGGGCCATGGCTACGGTTTTGTCGACGGCATTGCCAAGCTGATCCCGATGGATCTGGGCATGACGCTGAGCAAGGCGCTGGAGGACTCCGATGAGCTTCGCCAGCGCTACGAGGAAGAGGAGGAGGTCACCCACCTTCTGGACATGGCCCTCAAGCTGGAGGGGCTGTCGCGCAACGCCGGCAAGCACGCCGGCGGGGTGGTGATCGCGCCCAGCAAGCTGACCGACTTTACCCCGCTGTACTGTGAAGAGAGCGGCGGCGGCCTGGTCACCCAGTTCGACAAGGACGATGTCGAGGCCATCGGCCTGGTCAAGTTCGACTTTCTCGGTCTTCGCACCCTGACCATCATCAAGTGGGCCCTCAAGGAAATTAACCGACGCCTCGAGAGCGCGGGTCACGGTGTGGTCGATATCGATGCCATCCCCCTCGATGATCCGGCGACCTTTGATCTGCTGAAATCCCAGCAGACCACGGCGGTGTTTCAGCTGGAATCCTCGGGTATGAAAGGGTTGATCAAAAAACTCAGGCCCGACAGCTTCGAGGACATTGTCGCCCTGGTGGCACTGTTCCGCCCCGGCCCCCTGGATTCGGGCATGGTGGATGACTTTATTCGCCGCAAACACGGCCTCGACCCGGTGTCCTATCCGCACCCCGATTATCAATACGAGGGTCTCAAGCCGGTGCTTGAGCCCACCTATGGCGTGATTCTCTATCAGGAGCAGGTGATGCAGATCGCCCAGGTCATGGGGGGATTCAAGCTCGGCGATGCCGACCTGCTGCGCCGGGCCATGGGCAAGAAAAAGCCCGAGGAGATGGCCAAGCAGAAAGCGATTTTCCTCGAGGGCTGCGAAGCCAACGGGATCGACAAACAGCTGGCCGAAAATATCTTTGACCTGGTGGAGAAGTTTGCCGGCTACGGCTTTAACAAGTCCCACTCGGCGGCCTACGCCCTGGTCTCCTACCAGACGGCCTGGCTGAAGACCCACTACCCGGCGGCCTTTATGGCGGCGGTGCTCTCCGCCGACTCGGACAATACCGACAAGGTGGTCAACCTGATTGAAGAGTGTCGCAATATGGAACTGGCCATATTGCCACCGGATGTAAACAGCTCCGAATACCAGTTCACCATGCGCGACGACCGCACCATTCTCTATGGCCTCGGCGCCCTCAAGGGCGTGGGCCAGGGCGTCATTGAGGCCATCTGCCACGAGCGCGAAGCCAATGGTCCCTATCAGGACCTGCTCGACTTCTGCCGCCGGGTTGACGGTCGCAAACTCAATCGCCGCGTCACGGAAGCACTGATTCGCGGGGGCGCCCTGGACCGCATCGGACCCAATCGCGCCAGCCTGATGGCGGCGCTCGGCGACGCCCTGATGCTGGCGTCTCAACACCAGAAGAACCAGGCCACCGGCCAGGTGGATATCTTCGGTGAACTCGACCAGACCAACGAGGTGGCTTCGGTGGAAGTCCCCGTCCTCAAGGAGTGGCACGAGAACGACCGCCTGCGCGCCGAGCGCGATGTGCTGGGTCTGTACCTTACCGGCCACCCCTTTGATCGCTATGCCCGGGAGCTCACCGCTTTGACCGGCAAGCGCCTTCACCAGCACATAGAGGCCATGGAGGCACAGGAGAACGGTCAATCGGAGCAGGGCGGCTACCGCCGCGGCCACTCGGTGACCGTGGCCGGTCTGGTGGTCGATGTTCAGAGCAAGCGCCTGGGCAGCGGCAAGGAACTGCTGCTGGTGACGCTGGACGACCGGACGGATCGCATGACGGTGGTCTTGCGCGACGATGTATTCGACCAGTACGCCGAGCGCGTGGTCAAGGACGCCGTGCTGATCGTCGACGGCCGGCTGTCAAAGGACAACTTCAACGGCGGCTACCAGGTTCGCGCCGACCGCGTCATGGACATCGATGAGGTGCGCCGCCACAGTGCCCGGCGTCTCGACCTGCTGGTCAATGGCCAGGCGCGGCATCCGGGTTTTGTCGATCAGTTGTCCCAGGTGCTGGAACCCTATCGGGGCGGCCATTGCCCCGTGGTGCTGCACTACCGCTACCAGGACAGCGCCTGGGTGCCCGTGAGTTTTGACGAGGCCTGGTCGGTTGCGCCCAGGGAAACTTTGATTGATGATCTGCGGGATCTGCTCGGCCAGGAGGCCGTGCGATTACGCTATCAACGAGTGCAGCGATAACCGGATAAATCGATACCATGGATCCCAACTACCTCGACTTTGAACAGGAGATCGCCGACTTCGATCAGCGCATTCGCGCTCTGCGCGGCTCGACCGATACCCAGGCCGGCGTCAATGTCAGTGAAGAGGTCAAACAGCTCGAGCAGAAACGGCAGCAGGCGCTCGAATCCATTTTTTCAAAGCTGACCTCCTGGCAGGTTTGTCAGCTGGCGCGTCACCCCATGCGCCCGCATACCGTCGATTACATTGAGCGTATTTTTACCGATTTCGAACCGCTTCACGGCGATCGCATGTACGCCGACGACACCGCGATCGTCGCCGGGCTGGCGAAACTCGGGTCCCGTTCCGTCATGGTCATTGGCCATGAGAAGGGGCGCGATACCAAGGACAAGCTGCGCTGCAATTTTGGTATGCCGCGACCCGAGGGTTATCGCAAGGCTCAGCGTCTGGCGCGAATGGCTGAGCGCTTTCACCTGCCGGTGGTGACCTTTATCGATACGCCCGGTGCCTATCCCGGTATCGATGCCGAGGCCCGGGGGCAGTCCGAGGCCATTGCCCAGAGCCTGATGCTGTTTTCCGGCTTGCGCACGCCGGTGGTGTCACTGGTCATCGGCGAGGGCGGTTCGGGTGGCGCACTGGCCATCGGTGTCGGCGATCATCTGGCGATGCTCGAGCACAGTATTTATTCGGTGATTTCCCCCGAGGGTTGTGCCTCGATTCTGTGGAAGAGTGCCGAACGGGCCGCTGAGGCCGCCGAGGCCATGGGTGTGACCGCCCCCAAACTGCTGGAGCTCGGCCTGATCGACGAGTTGATCGAGGAGCCCCTGGGTGGCGCGCAGCGCGATCCCGCGGTCACTGCCGAGCGCATTGCCGAAATGCTGAACGGGCAACTGGATCGCTTAAGCCGGGAACCGCTCGAGCAACTCCTCGAAGCCCGCTACCGTCGCTTGCGCCTTTACGGTGCCGCGTAGTTCGCCTGACAGCGTGTCCCTGAGCGCCTTTCTCGACGACTGGCTGTCCCGTTTTGTCGCCACCGGTCGCCTGCTGGTGGGCTTCAGTGGCGGACTCGATTCGACGGTACTGCTCCACGCCCTGGCTCAGACTTCGCAGAAAAATCGCTTGTTGGCGGTGCACATCAATCACGCACTGCAGCCGGAGTCGGACGACTGGGCCGAGTGGTGCCGACACCGGGCCGTTTCCATCGGCGTGTCTTTTGAATGCCTCAATGTCGCAGTGAGCGATGCCGGGGGGCAATCCCTCGAGTCAGCGGCCAGAGACGCCCGCTATGCGGCCCTTTACCAGCTTTCCCGGGAGGGGGACGGCCTTCTCACCGGCCACCACCGGGAGGATCAGGCGGAGACGCTGATTCTGAACTTGATGCGCGGCAGCGGCCTCGATGGACTGGCGGCCATGCCCGAAATCAAGCGCTGGATGGAGTCCGGCGACTCCGGTGGCGGGCAGGGGCAGCGCTGGCACGGCCGGCCCCTGTTGGTGCTCTCCCGCGCGGACCTGCGCCGCTACGCCACCGAGCAGGGACTCGACTGGATTGAAGATCCGAGCAATGCCGACACCGCCTTTGATCGCAACTTTATTCGCCACCGGGTTTTGCCGCTGCTCGAGACGCGCTGGCCCAATGCCGCGGAATCGGTCTCCCGCAGTGCCGGGTGGCTGGGCGAGGCCCTGCAATTGCAGCGACAACAAATGCGCCAGATGTTGCCTCCGGCAGATTTCCAGGCCCGGCACCTGGCGCTGCCACCGCTGTGGTCCATGACCGCGGTTGAGGTCAAGGCGGTACTGCGTCAGTGGTTGTCAGAACTCGGCTTCCCGCCCTTGCCGGCGGCTCGGCTGGAGTCGCTGCTGGCCATCGCCGGCCGGGAGCACGCCGCCCGGGGCGAAGTGGCCTGGCCTGGAGCCAGAGTGCGGCGCTACCGGGACGGGCTCTATGCCAGCCGGGACTCGGATCCGGCCCCGGATATTACCGGGCAATGGCGGTGGCCGGTCGAAGAGGATCTTGAGATACCCGGCCTGAGCGAGCCGCTGAGCCGCGCCTGGTGTGAGCGCCAGGGGATTGCCCTGCCGGCTCTCGGTCCGGGAGAGGCCCTGGAGGTGTGCTTTCGCTCGAGCGCGGGGGCAGGGGACCGGATCGCGGACCTCTCCGGAAGGCGACCTTCGCGTAGCCAGAAGTCTTTTTTTCAGGAGGCGGGTGTACCGCCCTGGGCGCGTGAATATTGCCCTTATCTGTACCATAATGGCCAGCTCCTTGGCATTTTGATTGACCGGAAGTTTGCGTGAATAAAACCCGATCCCTGTTTGTTCAGGAAAAGCTCGGCGGTGGCCAGCTGGCCCTGCGGCTTTTAAAGTATTTTGTCCTGGCCTATGCCAGCTTGTGGCTGATCAGTCGCGCGGTGCTGGCCTTTGTGGTCGACCCGGCACAGATTACCGATGTGCCCTATCACGGCGAGGCGGCCTATCTGTTCGTTCTCTCCTTTTTTGTCTTCTTCACACCGCTTCTCTACCTTTTCAACTGCCTTCTGGCGCGCCAGTGGCTGTGGCCGCACTGGCGCACGCTGGCCCTGTACATGGGGGCGACCTTTGCCTGCGGCGTGTTCTGTGAGGTGTTGTTTGACTCCGCCTTTGTCCACTTTATCGGTCGTCCCGCCTGGGAGTACCGCATCTGGCCGGTTCACAACGGCTATACCTCGGGTGCCACTGCGGTGGTCTGGGCCATGTACGGTTTTTACCTGTATTTTTTCCACCGGATGCTGGTGGTTCGCCGCTCCCCCATGGCCGACTCCGTGACGGCCAAGGGCGTCCTGATTGCCATCGACGCCATGGTGCTGGAAACCCTGGCAAACACCTTCAGTCTGGTGACATTCAATGTGTACTACTTCTTTTATTTCCGTCCGGATCTGATGCATTTCACCACCTGGGAAATCTTTATACCCTATATGCTCTGCGGTATGGCGGGTGCTCTGCTGTTGAAGTATCTGGACAAGCCGGCGGTGCCCAAAGCCTGGATTGGCCTGGCCTTCTATTTGGTCGGGCTCTATGAGGTGTTTGTCTGGGGCAGTTAATTGGCACTTGCGCCGAAACTGAAAAAGGCACCCCGGGGGTGCCTTTTTTTGTGTACCACCGTTTTTGGCGGTGATTAGCTCAGAGCGGTGACGGTGCCGCGCATATGCGGCTTCTTGCCTTTGCTGTCGCGCACCTCGATCTGGGCGTTGGCGATCGGCCCCTCGCGGTAAAAACCGACCTCGGCGGGCAGAAACACGGGCAGCTTGAACTGAATCTCGGCGTTGAAGCGTTTCGGCAACTCATCCTGCAGAGCGGCCAGTGCCCGCGCCTTGGTCCACATGCCGTGGGCGATGTGGCCCTTGAAGCCAAACAGCTTGGCGCTGAGTCCGGTGAGGTGGATCGGGTTGCTGTCACCGGATACCGCTGCGTAGCGTCGGCCGAGATTGGAGGGCAGGGTCCAGGTTTCGGCCAGCGTACTCAGTGGCTCGGCGGGTTTGGCCTTGGCGGCCTTGCTCTTGTCGCCCTTGACCCGCGCCAGCATGTCGGAGCGGCTCTCCCAGACCTTTTCGCCAGCGGCGTAGACCTCGGTGATCAGCTCGATAATTTTGCCTTTCTCGTGGCCTCTGAGCTGGCCAAAGTGACAGCTTACATCAATCGCTTCGGTTCGCCCGATGGGTCGATACTGGGTAATCTGGTTGGATACATGCACCAGCCCCATCAGGGCATAGGGGAAGCGCTTGTCCAACATCATTTCCATGTGGACGGGAAAGGCCAGCATGTGGGGGTAGGTGGGTGGCAGGGTGTCGCCATCCTTGAAACCGCAGACCTGATTGTAGCGACTCAGGCGCTTGGCATTGGCGCGAACGCCGACGAGCTTTTTTTCCAGGCCGGGCAGGGCGGCGGCAGAGCTGTCGACCTTTTTGGGCAAAAGTGCCCGCAAATAGAGCCCGAGCATGGCGGGTGATTTTTCCAGTACATCACTGCTCATTTTGATACTCCTGAAGGGGGCGGGAAACCCCGCCCCGGTTGGCTTGCCAAATGGATCAGGCGCCGAGCAGACTCTGCCCGCAGACGCGCACGATGTTGCCATTGACGCCCGCAGAGGCGGGGTTGGCGTACCAGGCGATGGCCTCTGCCACATCCTGAGGCAGACCGCCCTGACTCATTGAGTTCATGCGGCGACCCGCCTGACGAATGGCAAAGGGAATGGCTGCTGTCATTTGGGTCTCGATAAAGCCCGGGGCAACGGCGTTGATGGTGATGCCCTTTTTGTGCAGTTCGGGTGCCATGGCCTGAACCATGCCAATCACGCCGGCCTTGCTGGTGGCGTAGTTGGTCTGGCCCATGTTGCCGGCAATGCCGCTGATGGAGGAGACGCAGATCACGCGGCCATTGTCGTTAATGGTGCCGGCTTCCAGCAGGGCGTCATTGATACGCTCTTCCGAGGACAGGTTGATGTCCAGGGTCATGTCCCAGAATTCGGGCTTCATGCGGCCGAGGGTCTTGTCCCGGGTAACACCGGCGTTGTGCACGATAATATCGAGCCCGCCGAGCTTGCCGAAGTGATCGACGATGGTCTTGGGCGCCTCGGCGGCAGTAATGTCCAGTGCCAGCGCATCGCCCTTGAGTTCTTCGGCGACCTTTTTCAGTTCTTCCTCGGCGGGGGGGATGTCCAGGCAGGTAACCCGGGCGCCATCGCGGGCCAGAATGGTGGCAATGGCCTTGCCAATGCCGCGGGAGGCACCGGTGACCAGGGCGTTTTTGCCGGACAGGGGCTTTTCCCAGTCGCTGACGGTCTGTGCCTTGGTTTTGCTCAGGCGGACGACCTGGGCCGAGACATAGGCGGATTTGCTGCTTAGGAAAAAGCGCAGCGTCGATTCGATCTGGTTCTCGGCGCCCGGGGCGGCATAGACCAGCTGTGAAGTGCAGCCCTTGCGGATTTCCTTGCCGGTGGAGCGAATGAAGCCCTCCAGCGCGCGCTGGGCGGTGCGCTCCTTGGCGTCCTTGCACAGCTCGGGTGTACGGCCGAGGACGATGATGCGTCCACTGCCGGCGACCTTGCGCGCCACCGGGTGGAAGAAGTTGTAGAGTTCACGCAGCTGGTTGCTGTTTTTGATGCCTGTGGCGTCAAACACCAGGGCGCCAAAACGCTGTCCATCGTCTTCCGAAGGCGGGTAGGCGGTGGCTTTGATGCCGGCCTCCTGGCAACCTTTGGCGGCCTCGTCGCCGGAAGTCAGTATGTTGCCCTTGCTGTGGCTGAGTACCTCGCCAATGGCCTGGCCGAGCTCGCTGCCGGGCGCAGAACCGAACAACAGGTCACCGCGGACAAAGTCCTGACCGGGCTCGTAGCGATCGAGCAGTTCGGGTTGGGGCAGGCCAAGCGCCTTAATCAGGCTCTGGCCAAGGTTGCTGTTGGCGAAATTTACATAACCGTCACTCACAGTGCACTCCTAGTCTGTTCAAAATGAGAGGTGGCGCTATCGTAACGCGCTGGTGCTGCACTGCAATAGCGGTCGTCGCCTAAGGTGTTTTTTGTGCGCCTATTCCCTGTTGCCGCCGGGAGAAGGGGGCCGGCCGGGCGGGCTGAATCCTTGCCCGGCGCGTGATAAGCTCCGCTCTGCAGACCCCGCCATCACCTTATAATTTGGTTTAATTAAATGAGCAAACCCACTGTTTTAACAGGAATTACCACTACTGGAACGCCGCATCTTGGTAACTATGTCGGCGCCATTCGCCCGGCCATTGAAGCCAGTCGGGACAGTTCGGTGAACTCGTTTTTTTTCCTCGCCGATTACCACGCCCTGATCAAGTGCCAGGACCCCGAGCGGGTGCGCCGCTCCAGCCTGGAAATTGCCGCCACCTGGCTGGCGCTGGGGCTCGATCCCGAGGCCGTCACTTTTTACCGCCAGTCCGATATTCCCGAAGTCACCGAGCTCAACTGGTTGCTCAACTGCGTCAGCGCCAAGGGGCTGCTCAATCGCGCCCACGCCTACAAGGCGGCGGTCGATGCCAATGTGGCCGAGGGCAACGACCCGGACAGGGGCGTCACCATGGGGTTGTTCAACTACCCGGTACTGATGGCCGCGGACATGCTGCTGTTTGACGCGCACCGCGTACCCGTGGGGCGCGACCAGGTGCAGCACATCGAGATGGCACGGGACATCGCCCAACGCTTCAATCACCTCTATGGCGAACACTTCGTGCTGCCGGAAGCGGAGGTGGACGAGAGAGCGGCAACGCTGCTGGGTCAGGACGGGCGAAAGATGAGCAAGAGCTACGACAATACTATTCCCTTGTTCCTGCCCAGCAAAAAACTGCGCAAGCAGGTCATGAAAATTGTGACCAATTCACTCGAGCCCGGTGAGCCCAAAAACCCCGATGCCAGTACCGTCTACGCCATCTATCGGGCTTTTGCGGACGAGGAACAGGCCGGGCAAATGCACGCCGACCTGGCGGCCGGGCTGGCCTGGGGTGAAGCCAAACAGCGCTTGTTCGAGTTGCTAGACGGCGTTCTGGCCGAGCCCCGGGAGCGCTATGAGGCCCTGATGGCAGACCCGG
The DNA here is from genome assembly GCA_051747425.1 of Pseudomonadota bacterium. Taxonomy (GTDB): domain Bacteria; phylum Pseudomonadota; class Gammaproteobacteria; order HTCC5015; family HTCC5015; genus HTCC5015. Next base: position 15,077 of record JBNJGD010000013.1, on the reverse strand, counting down.
CCCACATCGAGTCGGTATTGCGTCGCGGCGGTGAGAAGGCGCGCGATTACAGCGCCCCCAAGGTGGCCGAGTTGCGCCGCGCTGTGGGCATTGGTCCCATGGGCTGAAGGCGCTTGGGCGCTCAGTCCCGGGCGCTGACCTGGGCCAGGTGGGGCCAGCGGGCTTCGATCTTGCCATCGGCGACGGCGAGGATGTCGCCAAACTCCAGCAGCACCGCCTCCGACTGGCTTGGCCGGAGAAACACAAAATCGTCGACTTCCAGGCGGGTGTTGCCGGACCCGTTGAGCATCTCCTGATTGGAGCTGCGCCCGTAGACCCCGTTATTGCTCAGCCCTTCCGGGGAGCGCGGCGCCGCTTTCCAATAGCCGCCGTAAATAAAAAAACTGTGCTGCCAATTGGGGTTGTAGCGCGAGAGCAGGGGGGTGAGCCGCTCGAGGAAGGGCAGGTTGGTGCCCTCGAGTTTTTTCAGCACGGGCGTGGCAATGAACAGTGCCTGTTGCTGGTCGCGGACGCTGGCGAGGTCAAAATCACCCGGCATTAACAGGCTGGATCCGGCGCTGATGTCGTTGAGGGTATCGTCGTTTCGATACAACTGACAGGTCGGGCTGCCGGCGCCGTTAAAGGTCAGGTCGTCGCTGTAGAGGTCCGAAAAGTCCTTTTTAATCATGTTCTTGAAGGCTTGGTAGTGGTCCATGGTCCGGTGCCGTGCGCGCTCCATGCGGGTCTCTGTGGCCATTGGCATTTTGGCGATATGCGGCTCGTAGCCCATCAGGCCCGACAGCGTCAGGCGCGGGCTCTCGCGCAGCAGGGTCAGGGTTTCCCGCATGGTCTCGGGGGCCGTAAAGCCGCCACGGTGCAGTCCGACATCGATTTCCAGATTGATGCGCAAGGTCAGGCCGTGCTCACTGGCTACATGATCGTACTGACGCAATCGATCGGCGGTGTCTACCAGCCATTGAATCTTGTCGCAGGCGCTTTGCCGTTGTTCCTGATCAATGCCTGCCAGAAAATGGCCCAGGGAAACGGCTGACAGGGGTTTGCCCAGCAAAATATCGGCACGGGGAAACTCCCGGCTCAGAATGGACAGAAACGGACGGTGAAAAACCATCAGTTTATCGCTGCCGGAGCGCTCCATGATGTGCCGCAAGAGCGGCAGAGACGGCAGCGACTTGGCGACGATGCGATAGCGCTGTCGACCGATTTTGTCGACCAGTGCGTCGATATTGGCGTCGAGGCGCTGGCGATCGATTACTAGCCGCGGACGATCGATGTCGGCGTCTTTCAGTGTTTGCTGGAGCGCGTCGAAATAACGCTCGTGGGGCCGGCCGCGATCTCCAGGTCGAAAAGCGATCAGGGCAACGACAAGTGCCAGTACGGCAAGTAGCAGGTAAAACATGATGTCAGCTTCGTCTCGTAGGATGGATTGCGGTAGCCATTGGGCAGAGTGTAATGTGATTGATTGTCATAATAAAGCCGTTACAGCCCATCATGACAGTGTGCACGGGTGCCGGGGATAAATAAACGCATCGCTCTTGGGGCTGGATAACATCAAGATAACTTCGCATAATGTATATTATGTCAAATAGTATATGGCGTTCGAATAGCGCCCATTTCCCCTGTTCGTCGTCTCTTGTGCTCTGGCGGGAAAAATTGGGTCTGGTTTTGTGCGCTGCGTTTGCGACAATGCCCTTGGTGTGACTGAGGGACAATAATGACGGTAAACGAAAACAAGCCGCCCAAGAGTGTCGATTCACTTCGAATCCCTTCTCTGCTGGTGCCGTCCATCATCAAGTTTGCCATCCGCATGCGAGTGGACTTTTCCGACGCACTGTCGACGGCTTCGGTGGATCCGGCGCTGGACAACCTGGTGGAGAACACCATCTCGGTGGAGCAATTTGTGGGTTTGATTGAAGCCCTCAGCGGCAAGCTGAACTTGCCCACTGTGGGGCTGTATTTCGGTGAGAGTTTTGCTTTCGACTACATTCCCGAGATGGAAACTTTTCTGTCTACCTGTCAGACCCCCCGGCAGGCGCTTCGCGTTCTCAAGTGGGCTACCCCGCTGCTGGCTCCGTTTATTTCCCTGGAGCTCCAGGAGGACGATGAACATGGCGTCGTTCGCGCCATTATTGATGTAGACAATGTCATACCCGCCAGATCCCGCGCCGTGGTCGCCGAGGCACTGTTCGCCATCGTCAATAAATTTGGTCGCGTTCTTGTGGGCGAGAGCTTTGGCCTCAAATCGGTCGAGTTTGCCCACCCGCTACTGGCCGACGAAGCCGAGTACCGCGAGGTGTTCAGTTGTCCCGTCCGCGGTGGCGCCGAGCGCAACCGTGCTTCTATTGCCCAGTCCGTGCTCGATCGCCAGCTGCAGTCCTCCATGCCCGAACTTAACCGGCAGGCCCAGGCGATGCTGGAAAAGCGCCTCGACAAGTTCAACTCCTCTCTGCTCTTTTCCGAGCGCGTCTACAGCCTGATGTATCAGTCGCCCGAGCTGTTGACGGCGGGTCTGGAGGAAGTCGCCTCGCACTTTAATATGACGGGACGGACCCTTCAGCGCCGCTTGCAGCAAGAGGAATTGAACTTCCAGCAAGTGCTCGACCGCGCCCGTTTCAAGCGCGCTTGCGACCTCCTGCAGGATTCGGGTAACTCCATTGAACAAATCAGTGATGCCCTGGGCTTTTCCGATCGTCGCAGCTTTACCCGTTCATTCAGTCGCTGGTCGGGCTTCACGCCATCCCAGTATCGCAAGATGATGCCCGAGGGGCGTCGCAGCCACCGTTAACTCTCCCTTCTGTTTTCGATGCAACCAGGGCAGCCACGCGCTGCCTTTTTTGTGTTGACCGTCTGTACCCTGTCTAGACGCGCCTGACTTTCCGGGTTTTCTTCACGCCTTGCTGTCGATTTCATTCGGTTTTGTTTGAGCTCTAACTATGTTGCTAACAGTTTATTAAATCCAATAAATACAGTCGTCTAAAGTCTATAAATAAAGTGTATTCTGGAAAATGTGAATAAAGTATTTAGTTGTCTAAATGTTTTTTCGGGCTGTTTGTGCCCATTGATATCTAAAATATCGATACAGTGTTATTCGCGCTGTGAATGGCGGCGGCCTGGTCACGCGGGGAGCAGCAACGGCCCGTCACTGCGTAGTGGCACCTCGTCGGTCCGACGGACGGATTCACTGTCGACAGTCGACAACTTGGGTAAACTGCCCTTTTTGAATAAATGCGGACACATGGGGCTTATGAACAAACAGCTGACGGCTGCGGCACAGACACTGAACAAAATCGTTCTCGGCCAGGCCGAGGTGGTCCGGCAATCACTGGTTTGCCTGCTGGCCGAAGGGCACTTGCTGATCGAAGACCTTCCCGGCACCGGCAAAACCACCCTCTCCCAGGCCCTCGCCCATGTAATGGGACTGGATTACCAGCGAATTCAGTTCACCAGCGACTTGTTGCCGGCGGACATTGTCGGGGTCTCGATTTACCATCAAAGCCAGAAGGCCTTTGAATTCCACCCCGGTCCTGTTTTCCATCAGGTGGTTCTGGCCGATGAGGTGAACCGGGCCACACCAAAGACCCAAAGCGCCCTTCTGGAAGCCATGGAAGAGCGCCAGGTCACCGTCGATGGCAAGACCTATCCCCTGCCCCGGCCGTTTTTTGTGATTGCCACGCAGAACCCCTCTTCCCAGATTGGCACCTTCCCCTTGCCCGAGTCACAACTCGATCGCTTTTTGATGCAGGTGGAAATGGCGCCCCTGAGTGACGAAGTCGAGAGCGCTTTGCTGAAGGGTGAGGATCGACGCGAGTTAATGGCCGAACTGGATGCTGTCTTCAGCGGCGAGTCGCTGGCAGCCGTTCAGGCTCAGGCCAAATCGGTGGCCGTGAATGACCGGGCCATTGCCTACATTCAGGCCATTTTAAAACGCAGCCGGGATCCCGCAGTCTTTGCCCAGGGGTTGTCGCCCCGGGCCGGGTTGGGACTGGTCCGGGTCGCCCAGGCCAGTGCCTTTATTGAGGGGCGCGATTTTGTCCAGCCAGAGGACATTCAGCGCGGCGTGGTCCCCCTCGCCAGACATCGCCTTAAAACACCCCAGCACGAGCCCCTGGACAGCGACACACTGCGAGAACAGCTGGTCGAAGCTGTGGCACTGAACTAGGTGAACCGCCGTGTGGTTTGAGCGCGTGGGACAGTGGCCGATTTTTTCCGGCCTGCGAGTCCGGGTCAACGATTGGGCCAACCGGCGCATCAAGCGCCAGGGGGCCACTGTGATCACCCACGGGCGATCCATCTATGTGCTGCCTACGCGCTTTGGTTTTATTCTCGCCGCGCTGGTTCTGGTGTTGTTGTTGGGGGCCATGAACTACAGCAACAGCATGGCCTTTATGCTGGCTTTTCTGGTCGCTTCAATAGCCATACTGGGCATGCACTACACCTATGCCAACCTGGTTCGGCTGGCCCTGACTCCCCGCCCCTGTCCCGCCATTTACGCCGGTCAGCGGGCGCGTTTCGGGATTGAGGTAAAACCACTCAACGGCCGCGCTCGCGAGGCTTTGTGGCTGGGGGAGCCCGGTGACGAACAAAGTGCCGGAAGCAGCCGCGATGGCTTGTTGCATTTTGTCACTCCTGAGCTCGAGCGCGGGCGCTTTCGCCTGTCCCGCCTTCGTCTGTGGACTTGTTACCCCTTCGGTTTGTTTTTTGTCTGGTCCTGGTTGCGCTTTGCGGATGAATTGAGCGTCCTGGTCTATCCGGCGCCCGAGGACTTTGGCATGGCGTATCGGGACACTGACGACAGCGAGGGTAAGCGCTCTGCCGCCGTGGCCGGTGACGATGACTTTGCCGGAATTCGCCGCTATCAAACCACGGATTCACCCAAGCGTGTCGCCTGGAAGTCCCTGGCCCACAGCAACCAGTGGCTGTCCAAACACTTCGAAGGCAATGTCAGCGAAATGCGCTGGTTCGACTACGCCTGGCTGGAAAGCCTGTCGCCGGAAAGGCGTCTGAGCCAGTTGTGCCACTGGGTGCTGGAGAGTGAGCGCGAGGGTGTTCCCTATGGCCTGAAACTGCCCGGGTGTGTCATCGAGCTGGGCACTGGCGCGCGCCACCAACACCAGTGTCTCGAGGCGCTGGCACTGTTTGAGGTGGATTCGTGACGGTTCTGGCGCAGCGAGCAATCAGTCCCGCCATGGCGGTGTGGCTGCTGTTGGCGGCCATGACCACCGCCCTGCCCCATTTTTTCCGCCTGCCGCCACCCCTGCTGGCGGTCATCGCCGGTGCTTTGACACTGCGAGGCCTGCTTCTGTGGCGCGGGAAACTGGACTACCCCCGCTGGCTGTTGTGGTTGCTGGTGGTGGCATCCACCGGCCTGGTATTGATGTTCTACGCCAGCATAAATGGTCGCGAGCCCGGCTCGGCCCTGTTGATTGCCATGCTGGCGCTCAAGCTGTGCGAGTCCAAAACCTATCGCGACGGCATGATCAGCCTTTTCCTGGCCTATTTCGTCGCCGCCATCAACTTTCTTTTCACCCAGAATATCCCCACCGCCCTGTGGATGCTGGTCCAGGTGGTTCTGATCACCTATGCGCTGATTACCCTGCAGCGCGTGGGTGCACCGGCGGTGCCGGCAAGGCAGCGACTGCGAACCGCTTCGGTCGTGGTGGTGCAGGCGCTGCCTTTGATGCTGATTCTGTTTTTGCTGTTTCCCCGCATTCCGGGGCCGCTCTGGGGCCTGCCCTCTGAAACAGAGAGTGCCCAGACCGGTTTTTCCGACAGCATGTCGCCCGGCAGTTTTGCCCAACTGGCCCTGTCCGGCGCCGTGGCTTTTCGCGTGCGCTTCGATGACGAACCGCCAAAACCCGACAAGCTGTACTGGCGAGGACGGGTGCTCTGGGAGTACGACGGTCGCACCTGGCGCGGCCGCGAGCTGGCCCGACAGCGGGCTCCAGTATTTCGCTATCGTGGCGATGAAGTGAGCTATCAGGTGACTCTGGAACCCCACAGCGAAAAATCGGTGTTCGGTCTGGACATGCCGGGTAAATTCGACAATGTCGATCGCTACGATGCCGATTACCAGCTGTCCATGCGCCGGGATGTGTCCCAGGTGATGCGCTACAGCGTGACCTCCTATCCCGAGTATCAGATCAATGCCGAACTGCCGCCGGATCAACGGCGCCTGGGGCTGGGCTTGCCGCGCAACGGAAATCCCCAGGCTCGCCAACTGGGTGAGCGGTTGCGTCGCGAGCACGGTGGCGACCATCAGGCCATTGGTGAAGCTCTGCTCAGGCGCTTTCGCGAACAGGCCTATTTTTATACCTTGCAGCCGCCCCTGCTGGGTCGCGACGGCGTGGATGATTTTTTGTTTGAGAGCCGGCGCGGGTTTTGTGAGCACTACGCCAGCGCCTTTACCTTTGTCATGCGTGCCGCCGGCGTGCCCGCCCGTGTGGTCGTGGGTTATCTCGGTGGCGAGATGAACCCCTACGACAACTTTATGACCGTGCGCCAGTCAGACGCCCACGCCTGGGCCGAAATCTGGCTGGAGGGCGAGGGTTGGGTGCGCGTCGACCCCACCGGTGCCGTGGCGCCCAGCCGCATTGAGGAGGGAGTCGAGTCGTCACTCTCAGAGGGTGATGAGTTGCCTTTCCAACGGCGGAGAGGTGGTCCCCTGAAAAGCCTGGTCGACGCCTGGGACGCCGTCGATAACGCCTGGAACCAGTGGGTGCTCGGCTATGGTCCCGAGGTGCAGCGCCAGTTTCTCTCCCGCTTTGGTCTGGGCTCGCTGGCCGATTTTGTGATTGCCATGGTGGTCGGCTTTACCGTGATTATGGGCCTGGTGGCACTGTGGATACTCCGCCCGGGACTGAGACGACGGCCGGCAACAATAGCCGAGCGCGAGTATCGTCGCTTTTGCCGTGCCATGGCTCGGCAGGGCCTGGCACGGCGCGACCACGAGGGCGCCGAATCCTACACCAGTCGATTGGCAGAGGCCCTGCCCGGGGATCGCCGCCTGCTGCTGGCGCTGGGCAAGAGTTACAGTCGCCTGCTCTACAGGGAGTACGACGAGGCGCTGGCGGAACGCTTTGTCGAGGCCAGCCGACGGGCGAGAAAGATCAGGAGACCTGACGGCGGGCGCCGCTGAAGTCGTGGCCCTGATGCAGGCAGTAGCTTAGCCAGCGGTTGAGAAAGCGGTTGAGCTGCCAGCGCCACATCAGATTGGCGGCCTCGCGGCGTTGGCGGGGCTTGCCGTTAACGATGGCGCTCATGGCCTCGCCACTGCGGGCGTCGTGATAGATGCGCACTACCAGATCGGGCTCGAACTCCCGATGTCGGCGGGAAGTGCAGTCAAAACGGTAACTGAGGCGGATGGTGGTGGTAAACTTGGCCCGCTCCTCCACCCACAGGTAGAGCGGCAAGTGGCCAGGCGCCCGCGAGACGGCCTGGTCAGGCAGGCTGGCGGCGTCGCCGAGCAGCCGCCGCAGCAATATGTAGTTCTGCTCGTAGAGGTCCATCAGCCGGGTAAACTGGCGCGAGGACGGTCGGCGAAGGTGTTGTGCACAAAAACTCATGGGGACAGTGTGCGACAGGTTCGGGAAGCGCCGCAAGCCCCCAACAAGGGCGGTATGCCCTCCTGCAGTTGGCCCAAAATGACGGAATAGGTTTTTCCCGGGCGCTCGTGTTAGAATTCGCGCGCTAAAATTTCGCCCACAAGGTACAGGAAGCTAAATGAAATACATCAAGCGCTTTGCCGACATTCGCATCGATGATGTAGCCGTAGTCGGAGGCAAGAACGCCTCTCTCGGCGAGATGTACTCGTCACTCACCGAAAAGGGTGTGCAGGTGCCCAATGGCTTTGCCATTACTGCCGACGCTTTTCGCTACTATCTCGAGTACAACAAGCTCAACGAGCAAATTGCCGAGTATCTACGGACGCTCGACCCCAACAATCTCGAACAGCTCTCCGATATTGGCGGTAAGATCCGCGCCGGCATTGCCTACGGCGAAATGCCCGAAGACCTGCACGAGGAAATCGTTCAGGCCTACGGTGAGCTGGGCGAGGAGTACGGCTACAATCCGGATGTGGCGGTACGCAGCTCGGCAACCGCAGAGGATCTGCCCACGGCCTCCTTTGCCGGCCAGCAGGAGTCCTACCTGAACATCCGCGGCACTCGCAACCTGTCCAGCACTTGCAAGCAGGTGTTCGCCTCTCTTTACACCGATCGCGCCATTTCCTATCGCGTTCACCAGGGTTTTGAACACCTGGGCGTCGCGCTGTCGATTACGGTTCAAAAAATGGTGCGCTCGGACATCGCCAGTTCCGGCGTGATCTTTACCGTGGACACCGAAACCGGCTACCGGGATGTGGTGTTCATTACTTCCGCCTACGGCCTCGGCGAGAATGTCGTTCAGGGCACGGTGAACCCCGACGAATTCTATGTCTTCAAGCCGACTTTGGCCCAGGGCAAGGCGCCGATCATCAAACGCCAGGTGGGCCGCAAGGACCTCAAGATGATCTACGCCGCCGAGCATCACAACGCCGGCATGTCGACCAAGAATGTTTCCGTGCACCCTGAAGAGCAGCGACGCTTCTCCATCGAGGACGAGGATGTTCTGACCCTGGCCCGCTACGCCGTGGAGATCGAGCGTCACTACACCGAGAAGAACGGCGGCAAATTTACGCCCATGGATATCGAGTGGGCCAAGGACGGCGAATCCGGTGAATTGTTTGTCGTTCAGGCTCGCCCCGAGACCGTGGTCTCACAGGCGGACCACACCAAGCACATCATCTACAAGATGACCGGTCAGGGTGAAGTGGTTGCCGAGGGCAAATCCGTGGGCAAGAAGATCGCCACGGGTAACGCCAAGGTCATTCTCGAGGCCAAGGACATGCACGACCTCGAAGACGGCGAAGTCCTGATCACCGACATCACCGATCCCGACTGGGAGCCGGTGATGAAGCGGGCCTCTGCCATTGTTACCAACCGTGGAGGCCGCACCTGTCACGCGGCGATCATTGCCCGGGAGCTGGGCATTCCCGCCATCGTCGGCTGTAACAACGCCACCGAGGTGATTACCAACGGCATGGAATTGACGGCTTCCTGCGCCGAGGGTGACAGCGGCTTTGTTTACAGTGGCATTCTCGAATTTGAAGAGCAGGAAATTGACCTCTCGGAAATCGGCGAGAGCAAGACACAGCTGCTGCTGAATGTGGGTAACCCCGAAGTCGCTTTCGAGGCCTCCTTCCTGCCCTCCGGCGGTGTCGGTCTGGCCCGTCTCGAATTCATCATCAACAACACCATCGGCATCCACCCCCGGGCCCTGATTGAATACGACAAGCTGGACGAATACACCCAGTTCCGTATTACCAAGGCCATGGGCGGCTACGAAGACCCCAAGCGGTTCTTTGTCGAGAAAATCAAGGAGGGCGTCGGCTCCATCGCCGCTGCATTCCACCCCCGCCCCGTGGTGGTTCGCCTGTCGGACTTCAAGTCCAATGAGTACCGTTCACTGATTGGTGGCGAAATTTACGAGCCGGTGGAAGAAAACCCCATGCTGGGCTTCCGCGGTGCGGCGCGCTACTTCTCCGAGGAGTTTGCCGAGGCCTTTTCTCTCGAGTGCGAGGCCCTCAAGGCCGTGCGCGAGGAGATGGGGCTGGACAATGTGGTACTGATGGTGCCCTTTGTCCGCACCCTGGACGAAGCGCACAATGTCATCAACATTATGGAGAAGAACGGTCTGAAGCGGGGCGAAAACGGTCTCAAGCTGTATTTGATGTGCGAGATTCCGGCCAACGCCCTGCTCGCCGACCAGTTCCTCGAAATGTTCGACGGCATGTCTATCGGGTCCAATGACCTGACTCAGCTGGCACTGGGTGCGGATCGCGACTCCAGTCTTCTCGAGGGCCTGGATGAGCGCAACGACGCGGTCAAAATGTTAATGAAGATGGCCATCGAGGCCTGTAACAAGGCCGGCAAATATGTCGGTATCTGTGGTCAGGCGCCCTCCGACTTCCCCGAAGTGTGCGAATTCCTGGTTGAGAACGGCATTCAGACTATGTCCCTGAACCCGGACAGCCTTTTGGCGATGAAGGAAGTGGTCGTCAATACGGAAAAGAAATTGGGCAAATAACGCCCGTGAGAGCGGCCAGGCACTTGCCAGGCCGCTTTTTTTCCCGATAATGAGTTTCCCGAGCAAGCAACGAGTAGATTGAATGGCAAAAGAAGATGTAATTGAAATGAATGGCGTCGTACTGGACACACTGCCCAATACGATGTTCCGCGTCGAACTGGAGAACGGGCATATTGTCACGGCCCATATTTCCGGCAAGATGCGCAAGTTCTACATCCGCATTCTCACTGGCGACAAGGTCGTCGTCGAGATGACGCCCTACGACCTGAACAAGGGCCGAATCGTCTACCGCAGCAAGTAATCGCCCCGGATCACCTCAAGAAAGCCCGCATCAGCGGGCTTTCTTTGTTTTTCGACTGCTGCCGGGGCGCTCTCATCGTGCTGACAGCGGGTCGCCAGGCTCGCGCGTGGCCACTTCCCTGGATTGTTGCGAAGCTTCAATCTCGAACAACAGGGGCGCCTGTTCGCCGCCTTCCCGGTAGTCCGGATTGAGATAAACGCGAACTTGCCCACCCTCTGAAAGTTTGCCAAAGAGCAATTCATCGGCCAGCGGCGTTTTGATTTTGTCCTGTAGCAACCTCGCCATGGGGCGGGCTCCCATCTTTTCGTCATAGCCGTTATCGCCCAGCCACTGTCGGGCGTCTTCATCGACCCGCAAGGTCACTCCCCGCCCGTCCAGTTGCGCTTCAAGCTGGATCACAAATTTGTCGACGACATGACCGATCACCTCGCGGGCGAGGGGTTTGAACGGGACAATAGCATCGAGTCGGTTGCGGAATTCCGGAGAGAACAGGCGCTTGAGTGCCTCGTTGCCATCGCTGGTATGGTCCTGGCTGACGAAGCCCATGCTGCGGCGATCCAGTGCCTCGGCGCCGGCATTGCTGGTCATGACCAGAATGACATTGCGAAAATCGGCACTACGGCCATTGTTGTCGGTGAGTTTGCCGTGGTCCATTACCTGCAACAGGAGGTTAAAGACATCGGGGTGGGCCTTCTCGATTTCGTCGAGCAGCAGCACACAATGCGGTGTTTTGGTCACAGCCTCGGTCAAAAGGCCACCCTGGTCATAGCCGACATAGCCGGGCGGCGCGCCAATCAGCCGCGATACCGTGTGGCGCTCCATGTATTCAGACATGTCAAAGCGGACCAGTTCGATACCCAGCGACATGGCAAGCTGGCGGGTAACTTCGGTCTTGCCGACCCCGGTGGGCCCGGAGAAGAGGAAGGAGCCGATGGGCTTGTCGCCTTCGCGCAGGCCCGAGCGGGCCAGTTTGATGGCCGTGGCCAGCTGGTGAATGGCCTCGGGCTGACCAAACACTACGCGGTTGAGGTTGTCCTCAAGACGCCGCAGGGTGTCGCGGTCGTCACTGGAGACCTGTTTTGGCGGTATTCTAGCCATTGAGGCCACGACTTGTTCGATGTCGGCGACTTCGATCTGGCGGTTTTCACCGCCTGTAATGCGCCGCTTGGCGCCGGCTTCGTCGATGACATCAATGGCCTTGTCGGGCAAAAAGCGGTCGTGGATGTATCGCGATGACAGTTCAACGGCCGTAGCCAGAGCCTCGTCCGAGTAGGCCACATCGTGGTGGTCCTCAAAACGCGATTTCAGTCCCTTGAGAATCTCGGTGGCGTCGTGGGGCGTGGGTTCCTGAACATCGATCTTCTGGAAGCGCCGTGTCAGCGCCCTGTCCTTCTCGAAAATGCCGCGAAACTCCTGGTAGGTGGTGGCACCGATAACGCGCAAGTCGCCGCTGCTGAGAGCGGGTTTGAGCAGGTTGGAGGCGTCCATAACGCCGCCACTGGCCGAGCCTGCACCAATCATGGTGTGGATTTCGTCAATAAAAACAACGACATCCTCTATTTTCTTGAAGGATTTTATAACGCCCTTGAGGCGCTTTTCGAAGTCGCCCCGGTATTTGGTGCCGGCCACCAGAGCGCCCAGGTCGAGGGAGAAGATGCGGGTCGACTTGAGCAGCTCGGGCACATCGCCGTCGACGATACGCTTGGCCAGACCCTCGGCGATGGCGGTTTTGCCGACACCGGCCTCCCCCACCAGAAGCGGGTTGTTCTTGCGCCGTCGACAAAGAATCTGCACGGTGCGTTCAACTTCCTCGTCGCGTCCGATCAGGGGGTCGATCTTGCCCTCGCTGGCCAGTTGGTTGAGGTTGACCGTGAACTGCTCCAGCGGCTCGTCACTGCCCTCTGCGGCCGCGGCCTCGGCTTCCTCGATGTCCTCGTCGTCGAGGAAATCATCGGCCTCGGTAATCCCGTGTGAAATGTAGTTGATGACATCCAGGCGCTGAATGCCCAGTGCCGACAAAATAAAGGCGGCTTGGGACTCCTGCTCGCCGAATATGGCCACCAGAACATTGGCCCCCGTGACCTCTTCCCGGCCGGATGACTGGACATTGAACACCGCTCGCTGCAAGACGCGCTGAAAGCCCAGCGTGGGCTGGGTCTCGCGGTGATCCTGCTCGTTGAGCGTCGGGGTAGTCTCTGAAATATAGGACTCGAGCTCGCCGCGCAACCGGTCGATATCACAGTCCACGGCCATGAGAACCTCCCGGGCGGCAGCGTTGTCGGTCAGCGCCAACAACAGGTGTTCCACTGTCATGAATTCATGGCGCTGTCGGCGCGCACTGTCAAAGGCGATGCTCAGGGTGTGCTCGAGGTCTTTGCTTAACATGGCTCTCTCTATTCGTCCGCCACTTCGAGTGTACAAAGCAGTGGGTGCTGGTGTTGTCTGGCGTAGTCGTTGACCTGCGCCACCTTGCTCTCGGCGACATCGCGCGAGTAGACGCCGCATATGCCCTTGCCCTGGGTGTGGACGGCCAGCATGATTCGCGTGGCCTGCTCCCGGTCGAGGGCAAAGAACAATTGCAGTACTTCGACGACAAACTCCATGGGGGTGTAGTCGTCATTGAGCAGGATGACCTGATAAAGGGGCGGTCTCTGGAGCTTTGGCCGCTCAGGCGCTACCGCAATATCGCCATCTTCCTGCTCGTGTTCATTGGACTGGTGTATCCGGTGTTGGTTCATGACTTTCAGTTTAGTGCCAAAGTAAGGGGTTAATGGTGATGGAAAGTGGGCATTTCAAGTCTTTCCAGTGTATCGCCCGAATACCGGGGTGACCATAAAAAAGGCCGCGCTGGGCGGCCTTTTTTACAGCGGTTGGCTGGGCTTAACTGCTTTTCATGTGATTGATAATGGCTTCGCCAAAGCCGGAGCAGCTGACCAGCCGCGCACCGGGAATCAGACGCGCCACTTCCTCGGAGATCTTCTTGACATCGCGCTCACCCGGCTTGAGGCGGTTGCCCTTGGTCATGGCGGCGCGGGCCCGGGCGAGGTCGTAGGTAACCTGGCCGTCGGCAATCGCACCGGCGACGCCCTGCTCTACCAGGTCGGCAGCAGCGGTCCAGCCCATGTAGCGCAGCATCATCTCGGCGGAGAGGATCAGTGAACCGGGGTTGACGCGATCCTTGCCCGCGTATTTGGGGGCAGTGCCGTGTGTGGCCTCGAATACGGCCACGGCATCGGCCTGGTTGGCGCCGGGAGCGATACCGATACCACCGACCTGGGCGGCGAGTGCGTCGGAAATATAGTCACCGTTGAGGTTGAGCGTGGCGATGACCGAGTAATCCTCCGGCTTGAGCAGAATTTGCTGCAGGAAGTTGTCGGCAATCACATCCTTGACCACGATTTCCTTGCCCGTCTTGGGGTTCTCAAAGCGGCACCAGGGGCCACCGTCAATTTCGGTTGCGCCGAACTCATCCTTGGCGAGTTCGTAACCGTAGGTGCGGAATGCGCCCTCCGTGAACTTCATGATGTTGCCCTTGTGTACCAGCGTAACCGAGCTGCGGTCATTGTCGATGGCGTACTGAATGGCTTGGCGAATCAGGCGCGTCGAGCCCTCGCGAGAGACCGGCTTGACGCCGATGCCACAATCCTTGTCGAAACGGATATTGACGACACCCATTTCGTTTTCCAGGAAATCAATCACGCGCTGGGCGCTCTCACTGCCCGCTTCCCACTCGATGCCGGCGTAAATGTCTTCGGTGTTTTCGCGGAAAATCACCATGTTGGTCTGGTCGCTGTCACGCAGTGGCGTTGCGGTTCCGGGGAAGTAGCGGATCGGGCGGACACAGGCGTAGAGGTCCATTTTCTGGCGAATGGCCACATTGAGCGAGCGCATACCGCCGCCAATGGGCGTTGTCAGGGGGCCCTTGATAGAGACCACATGATCGGCCATGGCGCGCAGGGTTTCCTCCGGCAGCCACTCGTTCTCGCCGTAGATGCCGAGTGCTTTTTCACCGGCATAGACCTCCATCCAGTAAATTTTTCGCGTGTCGCCATAGGCTTTTTCCACGGCGGCGTTGACCACGGCCATCATCGGCGGTGTCACATCGATGCCAATGCCGTCACCTTCGATATAGGGAATGATCGGGTTGTCCGGTACATCAATGCTGTTATCCGGGTTGACGAGGATTTTCTCGCCACCTTCTGGCACTTCGATTTTGTCGTAAGCCATAGTGTCCTCTCAGTGGTTTCGTCGGATTTTCCGGCTGTTTATGTCAACCGGAAACAGTGGGCACCGCCTGGTTGCAGGTCCCATTCTAAGCATAAAAAAAGCCAAGTATCACCCGCGTGACAAGGGGTGGCGGACTTGGCTGATCGGCAATATTCATATCTGTGATCATTATACTAACTTTTAATAGTTTGCCTACAGTCGTTTCAATCATCGAGTGTCCCGCATCCATGGGATAAATACAGGGAAGTGATATCATACGGACAATGAATATTCATCAGATTGACCTGAATTTGCTGATCTACCTGGATGTGTTGCTGCGCGAGTTGAATGTAACCCGGGCTGCGGCACAGTTGGGCATCACGCAGCCGGCCATGTCCAATGGTTTGAGAAGGTTGCGGGAGCTGTTTAACGACCCCCTGCTGGTCCGCAC
>JBNJGD010000012.1:0-73336 GCA_051747425.1 Pseudomonadota bacterium | reverse complement strand
GTGTGCTCGCCGTAGCGGTGGTCTGGATGGCCCGCCGCCAGGTGGAGCGAGGTCGCCGCGGTCGCTGGCCAGCACTGCTGATATTACTGGTGATGGCGGGCGGCCAGTGCCTCTACGCCTGGGCGGACGCCACCTACTACCGCCCGGTCACCCGCGCTCTGGCGGTGATCCCCTGGGCCCAGCCCCTGACCGCCAAAAGCTTTTTTGAAAAACACGGCATCGCCAAACCGGAAGACCAGACGATGCGCCTCGACCGCCCCGGAGAGGGCAGCTTCAACTACCCCAAGGACGACTTTGTCTGTCAGGCAGAGAAGCCCAAAAACCTGCTGTTCATTCTGGTCGACTCCCTGCGCGCCGATGTCCTCAACCCCGAAGTCATGCCGGCCTCGGCTGCCCTGGCCGACAGGGGCTGGCGCTTTGACCGCCACTACAGCACCGCCAACGCCACCCGCTTTGGTGTCTTCGGCCTGTTCTACGGCATTGATGGCAGCTACTGGTTTCCCGCTCTGGCCGAGCAGCGCGGCCCGGCGCTGATCTCGGCCATGGTCGACAACGAGTACCGCTTCGGCCTCTTCACCAGCGCCTCCAAGGTCAGCCCCGAATTTGACCGCACGGTCTACGCCCCCATCCGCGACCGCATCGACCTCGAACGCACCCCCGGTGACAGCAAGGCCGAGCGGGATCTCGCCGTCACGCGCCAGTGGCGCGACTTCATCGCCGAACAGTCCGGCGAAGCGCCCTTTATGAGCCTGCTGTTTTACGACGCGCCCCACGGCTACGACTACCCCGAGGGTTTCGAACTGAAATTCACGCCTCAGCTCGACAGCGTCTCCTACATGGCACTGGACGAGGACACCGATCCCGAGCCCTTCTTCAACCGCTACCGCAACTCGGCCCACTTTGTCGACCAGCAGATCGCCGAGGCCCTTGAGGCCCTGGAGCAGAGCGGCCGGGCAGAGGATACGGTGGTGGTGATTACCAGTGACCACGGCCAGGAATTCAACGACTCGGGCGACAACACCTGGGGCCACAACAGCAGCTACTCGTCCTGGCAGACGAAAGTGCCCATGGTGATCTATCACCCCGATCGCGAAGCGCGAGTGTTTGATCACTTGAGCAGCCACATCGATGTGCCGCCCACGCTGATGCGCGATGTACTCGGCTGCACGCCGCCCCTGTCCAGCTACACCCAGGGCCGCTATCTCGACAGTGGCGAGGATCACGAGCTGCTGACCTTTACCAGCTGGTCCCGCGACGCCCTGTTTGACGGCCACAAGACCACCGTTTTCATGCCCCACGACGACCCGGCGGTTTACGACGCCAACTACCGCAAGCTGGACGACGAGGCGGCCGACGCCGGCGACATCGTCAAGGCCATGGAGCTGCGCTCGGAGTTTTTGCGCTAGGGATCAAAGCGCCTGAACACTTCAGGGGCCGTCGGGTTGCCGGCGGCCACAGCCATCAGGACGCCATCGCCGGGTGAGTGAAAACCCGCCCAAAGGTCGGATTTGTCCGGGTGGGAAAGGCGTCCGGATTCGGGCTCAAAGCGCCAGCTGGCCGCCTCGCTCAAACCCGCGCCGCCGGCCTTGCAGGCGGCCTCCTTGGCCGTCCACAGGGCCAGAAAGCGCTGCGGATCCGCCCCCGCCCAGTCGCGCTCTTCGCGACTGAAATAGCGGGCAAAATCCGCCGCCCGCTGGCCTCGCACCTCTTCCACATCCACGCCCACGGGCCCGGTATCGTCCAGAGCCAGGGCCAGCCAGTGGCGGCTATGTGAGAGGCTCAACCAGTGGCTGCCGGCGGGCCAGTGCGGCCAGCCCCGCTCATCGAAGGCGAGTGTTTCCAGTGGCGGAAAACCGGAGTGGCCGGCCAGCACTTCATCAAGCAAAGCGTAGAGGGCCAGGCTGGGGCCGCGCACGGCGGGCTTGCGCCTTAGCAACTGCTCGCGCTTGGCCGCGGGTAGCCGCGCCAAAAGGCCGTCGAATTGACCCTTATCTATCTGATTTGACAAGCGTTTGTAATATACTTGCGCCACGAATCACACTCTGGTGCATTAATCGTTTATGTCGGAACCGTCCAAGGACAGCGAACTGCTCGACCCGCCCAAGGTGGAAGCGGGCATCGACATCGGCCCCAACGCCGGCAGCTTCCCCGCCATTGAGGCCGCTCTGGGACAATACCCGGACATCTGCCGACTCAGCCAAAAAAATCGCAAGGGCGATGCCTACCTGATCAACAAGCCCGAGTTCGTCAAAAACATTCTGGTCAACAACCACCCCAATTACCACAAGGGCGCGGGCTTTGAGCTGGTCAAAATGTTGATGGGCAACGGCATTATCGTGCTCGACGGCGATTTGTGGAAGCGCCACAAGAAAATGATCCTGCCCGGTTTCCACCGCCGCTTTGTCGCCAAGCTCACCGTCTACATGGAGCAGAGCAACCGCGAGCTGGCCGAGCAATGGGCGGCGCTGGCCGACAGCGGCGAGTCCTTCGACCTCACCGAGGCGATGAACGAACTGTCCCTGCGGATTATTTTGCGCTCCCTGTTCAGTCGCGATTTCGAGCGCATGCTGGAAGAGCACGGCGGCAGTCACCCCTTCAGCATTTTCTCCGAGGATCTGGCCCGGGACCTCAAGCTGGTGGCCCGCTTTCGCGGTCTGGGCAAGGAGGTCCAGGCCATCGTCGACCGCCGCCGCGCCGAAGCGCGCGAGGAGGTGGATTTCCTCTCGGTGTTTATGAACGCCCGGGACGAAAACGGCGAACCCATGAGCGACAAGGAGCTGATCGACGAGGTCATGACCCTGATCGTCGCCGGCCACGAGACCGGCGCCAACACCCTCAACTGGTGCTGGTACCTGCTCTCGCAAAACCCCGACAAGGCCGCCGAACTCCACCGCGAGCTCGACGAACTGGCACTGAAGGATTTTGTCCGCTTCGAAGACCTGCCCCAACTGGCCTATACCGAGCAAGTGCTCAACGAGACCCTGCGGCTGTACCCCGCCGTCTGGCTGTTTAGCCGAAAGGCCCTGGCCGACGATCAGGTGGGGGACTACCGCATTCCCGCCGGTGCCGATGTGTTCCTCTCGCCCTGGTTTATCCAGCGGCGTGCCGACCTCTGGCCCGACCCCGAGGCCTTCCGGCCCGAGCGCTTCGACAAGTCGCAGCCCCAGTACGGCAACCGCTATTCCTTTATCCCCTTTTCCGGCGGCCCCCGGCGTTGCATCGGCGATTTCTTCGGCATGGTGGAAATGCAGATGCATCTGGCGTACTTTGCCCGTCGCTACGAGCTCGAACTCGACCGCGACAGAAGCGGCGAGGTCGACATCGAACCCGAGATCAACCTGCGCAGCGCCCGCCCCATTTACATGCGCCTGAAAAAGCGCGCTGTCTGAATTCAACCCGACCACAGGTTTACCATGAGCGATCAACGCATCAGCCCCGACGCCTTTCAAACCCTGACCGAAATGCTCGACCAGCGCGCCGGCGAGGACTTGCACCTCACCTACATTGCCCACGACGGCGGCGAAACCCGTCTGGGCTACGACGAGATTCGCCAGCGCGCTCTGGGGCTGCTCGCCGGTTGGCAGGATCGCGGCCTTGAGGCCGGCGACTTTGTGATCTTCTTCCTCGAGGACAACCTGGCCTTTATCGAGGCCTTCTGGGCCTGCCTCTTCGGCGGCCTGGTGCCGGTGCCGGTCTCCAGCGGCCCGACCTCGGAGCATTTGCACAAGGTGCTCAAGGTAGCCAACCAGTTTGACCGGCCGTGGATTTACACCCACCGGAACCTGGGCGAAAAGCTGCGCGAATTCCGCGCCGGGGATGTCGACAACAGCGATATCGGCGAGCGCCTGCTGAGCGTCGAAGACAGTAAACACGGTGACCCGGCAGCGGCCACACTCGCCGAAGTGAGCGGTGACGACCTGGCCTTTATCCAGTTCTCCTCGGGGTCCACCAGCGACCCCAAGGGCGTGGTGCTGACCCATCGCAATCTGATCATCAACTGCGCCGCCATCGCCAACGGCGGGCGCTACCGCGACGACGACCTGACCCTGAGCTGGATGCCCCTGACCCACGACATGGGACTGATCGGCTTCCACATCACCCCCATGCTGCGCGGCGTGAGCCAGATCAACATGCGCGCCGAGACTTTCAGCCGCCAGCCCCGACTGTGGCTGGACAAAGTCAGCGAACACCGCGCCAGCGTCCTCTGCTCACCCAACTTCGGTTTCAAGCACTACCTCAAGCGCCTGGAGGCCGAGCCAGAGCACCTGGATCTGAGCTGCGTGCGCATTATCTACAACGGCGCCGAGCCCATTTCCGTGCCACTGTGTCAGGAGTTTCTTCAGCGCATGGGCCAGTACGGCCTGCCGGGGACAGCCATGTTCACCGTCTACGGCCTGGCCGAGGCCACGCTGGCGGCGACCTTCCCCGAGGCGGAAACGCCCTTCACCTGGCTGAGTGTGGACCGCAACCGGCTCAAGCCCGATGACGAAGTCGCCCTGCTGGACGAGGCCGACGAACAGGCCCTGCGCTTTGTCTGCGTGGGCAAAGCGGTGGACGACATCGAGGTTTCCATACGCGACGAAGCGGGCCAAGCCGTGGACGAAGGCCGCATCGGCCTGATCTGCATACAGGGCCCCACGGTCACCAGCGGCTACTACAACAACCCGGAGGCCAATGAAGCGGCCTTTTTCGGCAACTGGCTGAACACCGGCGACCTCGGCTTTATGCGCGATGGCCAGCTCTACATCACCGGCCGGGCCAAGGACATCATCTTCAGCAACGGCCTCAACTACTTCCCCCACGACCTCGAGGCCCTTTCCGGTGTCGAGCTAGGCAAGATGGTGTTTGTCGGCGTGCGCGAGCCCGGCGCCGCCGAGGACACCATCATCGGCTTTGTCCATGTGCGCCCCGAGGCCATGCAGGATTTGCCCGCCTTTGCCGAGCAGGCCGCCGCCATCCGCCGCAAGGTCAACGAGGCCACCGGTCTGGCCGTCGGCCCCGTGCTGCCCACTGAAATCGTGCCGCGCACCACCAGCGGCAAGGTCCAGCGCAACCGTCTGGCCCAGGCCTGGCTCGATGGCCGCTTCCAGCCCCTGATGGAAGTCCTCTATCCGCAAGACCGGGCAGAGGACGCCGGCGAAGCCGAGAGTGGCAACGCCCTGGAGGCCGAGGTCAAGGCCATCTGCGACGAGCAAATCGACGAGGCCAAACTGGGCCTCGACGACAATTTCTTCGACTCCGGCATCAGCTCCCTGTCCCTGGCCCAGGTCCACGACGAAATCGACCAACGCTACCCCGACAAACTGGAAATCACCGACTTCTTCGACCACCCCTCCATCCGCCAAGTGGCCGCCTACCTGCAGTCGCAACTGGGGAATTAGCCACAGAGGACACAGAGAGCACAGAGGGTCTTTGTCATCGCGAGCCGCGCAGCGGCGTGGCGATCTGCCGAACGGTTCCGCAGATTGCTTCACTTCGTTCGCAATGACCGAAACCGCACACCCAACCGCGGTGGAGGCGCCATTCCTACCCTACACCCCTCTGTGTTCTCTGTGCCCTCTGTGGCTTACAATTCAAGTCAATCAAAATACAGAGGCCCGCCATGTCCGAAGTGGTTCACAACTGGAAATTCAAGCTCAAGGTCGCCGCTTTCAAGGGCCTGCTAAAAACGCTCTGGACCACGACCCAAGTGGAAAAAATCGTGGGGGAAGCGCACCTGGATCAACTGATCTGCGATGATCAACCGGTGATTCTCTGCTACTGGCACCAGGCCCATGTGATGGGTCTGCAATTCGTTTTAAACAAGCGCAAGCGCGATGGACTGAAACTGAGCGCCCTGGTCAGCCCGTCAAGGGACGGCGAAATGGCGGCACAGGCGATGAAGGACTGGGGCGTGGATGTGGTGCGCGGCTCCTCCAGCCGCACCGGCGCCCAGGCCCTGCGCGACCTCTACCAGATCATCAAGGGCGGCTACTCCCCGGTGATCACCCCCGACGGCCCCCGCGGCCCGGCCTTTGAATTCAAATCCGGCGCCGTGATGCTCTCCCAGATCGCCAAGGTACCCATGCTGCCCATCGCCGTGACCTGCAACCGGGCCTGGCACCTGAACTCCTGGGATCGCTTTATGCTGCCCAAGCCCTTCTCCAAAGTGACCATCGCCATCGGCGAGCCCGTACAGGCGCCCAAGCGGATGGACGAGCAGCAACAGGAAACCATCCGGCTAAAAATGGAAAATACTATCAAGTCACTGGAGCAGGCTAATAGCTACACCGATTAGCCACAGAGTTCACAGAGAACACAGAGTTTTGGGGCGTCATCGCGAGCCGCGTAGCGGCGCGGCGATCTGCCGAACAGTTCCCGTAGATTGCTTCGCCTTCGGCTCGCAATGACTGCAGTCGACATTCACCAACAAGACAACCTCTGTGCGCTCTGTGAACTCTGTGGCTAAATTCAAACCACCGGTTTGATACTGAGGCCGCGGCCGACGCCGTAGTATTCGAAACCCATATCGGCCAGGCGCTGCGGGTCGTAGAGGTTTCTTCCGTCGACAACCAAAGGCCGCGACAAGGCGCGTTTGATTTCTTCAAAATCGGGACTGGTGAAGCTTTTCCAGTCAGTGCACACCACCAGGGCGTCGGCCCCACTGAGGGCCGCGTAGGGGCTTTCACACAGGGTCAGATCCACCCGCTCCCCGTAGATTCGGGCGGTTTCAGTCATCGCCTCGGGGTCGTAGGCCCGAACCGTAGCGCCCGCCTCCCAGAGGCTCTCCATTAAAATCCGGCTGGGGGCCTCGCGCATGTCGTCGGTGTTGGGCTTGAACGCCAGTCCCCAAAGGGCGATGGTTTTTCCCTGGAGTTCACCGCCAAAGCCGTTTGACAATTTTTCAAACAGCGTCTGCTTTTGTCGCTGATTGACGACCTCGGTGGCGGTCAGTATCTGCGGTCTCAAACCGGCGGCCAGTGCCGTCCGGTGCAGTGCTTTGACATCCTTGGGAAAACAGGAACCGCCATACCCCACACCGGCGTAGATAAAGTGATAGCCAATGCGCGGATCCGAACCGATGCCGCGACGCACCGCCTCAATATCGGCGCCCACCCGCTCGGCAATGTTGGCCATCTCGTTCATAAAACTGATTTTGGTGGCCAGCATGGCATTGGCCGCGTACTTGGTCATCTCGGCCGAGCGAACATCCATCACTATAAGGCGCTCGTGGTTGCGATTGAAGGGCGCGTAGAGCTCGCGCATCCGTGCAATTGCCCGCTCGCTGTCGGAACCGATAATCACCCGATCCGGCTTGTTGAAGTCCTCCAGCGCCGCACCCTCCTTGAGAAACTCAGGATTGGACACGACATCGAATTCAATACTTTCACCCCGCGCCGACAGGGCCTCGGTAATCACGGCGCCCACCTTGTCGGCAGTGCCCACCGGAACGGTAGACTTGTTCACCACAACCTTGTAGCCGTTCATGTAATCGCCAATGGTAGTGACCACCGCCAGTACATGGCGGAGATCTGCCGAGCCGTCTTCATCGGGGGGAGTGCCCACGGCAATAAAGATGACATCGGAAAACTGGACCGCCTCGGAGGCATCGTTGGTAAAGCGGATTCGCTCGGCCTCGATATTTTGTGATACCAGTTCATCGAGCCCGGGCTCGTATATCGGCACCTCACCCCGCTGCAAGGCCTCGACCCTTTCCCGGTTCACATCGACGCAAACCACCTGGTTGCCCGCATTGGCAAAGCAGGCACCTGAGACCAGGCCAACATATCCACTACCAAAAACCGTTATCTTCATCTTGTCGCTCAACTG
The DNA here is from genome assembly GCA_051747425.1 of Pseudomonadota bacterium. Taxonomy (GTDB): domain Bacteria; phylum Pseudomonadota; class Gammaproteobacteria; order HTCC5015; family HTCC5015; genus HTCC5015. Next base: position 65,527 of record JBNJGD010000012.1, on the reverse strand, counting down.
CGCTGTGTGCGCCGGATTTTACTCGTCTCATGTTGAAAGTTAATGACGCAGGCGGCGCACCGCGCTGGCCGATACCATATAGGGCGATCATCCGAGAACGGAAACTACCATCATGGCATTTGAACGGCAACACGCTCCACCAGCAACCGGAATGTATACAAGCTTTTGATTTATCAGTCTTTTGCTGGCGGGAACATCACATGATCCGGGCTTTATGATAAGCTTGAGACCGTTTAATATTGCTCGCTTGCGGACCTATGAACCCGACCATTGAGAAATTCGGTTACCCGGCAACACTGCTGCGCGAATACCAACACTGGGTTTTACTGCTCCGGCCCAAACAGGCCACTCTGGGCAGCATGGTGTTGGCCAACAAAAGTGACGCCACGCGCCCCGGTGATCTCTCCGCAGAAGCCTATGCCGAACTGGCGTCTATCAAGCGTGAGCTTGAGGCCACCCTTCGCCACTGTTTTGCCATGGACAAGATCAATTATCTGATGCTGATGATGGTCGACAGGGAAGTTCACTACCATGTTCTGCCCCGCTATGCCGGTGACAAGGAGTTTGAAGGCATTATCTTTGCAGATCCAGGCTGGCCAAAGGTGCCCGACCTCGGTCACGCCACCCCTCTCACAGAAGACCAGTTCACCCGACTTGCAGAGCACCTGAAAGCGTCGTGGATCTCCCTGCCCGACCATCAATAAGAAACCGTCCTTTATGCACATATACTTCGATGTTCCGAACACCTACTACTTGCCCCAGTACGCTCCCGTCATAGCAGAGCTGAAAAGCCGGGGGATAAACTGCCACGCCACCCTGCGCAATGGCGACGATATTGAGCTCAAACAACACGCAGCAAAAACTCTGGATCTGCCCTTCACCATCGTCAATGGCACTGAAGAGGCTCTGGCCCTCTACCGCAAGACGCGCCCCGACTGGGTCGTTTACGGACACAGCTCAGAGGATGTGGATCACTTGCCTGAAGGGACGCGAAGCGCACTGCTCTACCATGGCTCCGGCACAGGGGTAAAAAATGTTTCCATCTCTCCCGGGCTGGGCAATTTTAATGTTCGCTTTGTCTCCGGTCCGGGTCGCATGAAAATTTTTCAGGAGCTTTATCCCGGCGTCGACCTGGTGGAAGTCGGATTTGCCAAGCTCGACCCCCTGCGCACCGAGGAGGGGATCGCCAAAAGCCGGCTGGACCTGGATCAACTGGGCCTGGACAAAAACAAGCCCACCCTGCTTTACGCACCCACTTTTTACCCCAGCTCCATTGAAAACATGTCCCGGCACTTTCCAAAGCACTTTGCCGACTTCAATCTGCTGGTGAAAGCACACGACTTCACCTACAGCAGAAAGCGTTATCGGCACCAACTCAGGAAGCTGACTCGCTGGAGCCATGAAAGCAATGTTTACTTTGCCCCGCCCACCGATTTCTCCCTGGTACCCTATATGGCCAGTGCCGACATGATGGTAACGGATACCTCATCGGCGATTTTCGAGTTTGCCTCGCTTAACAAACCGGTGATTATTTGCGACTTTATCCGGCTAAGGCTGGGCTACCGCGGGCCTTTTAAATACCGCATCAAAAAACGCCTGGACGACACCACCCTCCACTATCAGCGCGTCGCCGACAGGGCCGCCCGGTACAAGGACCTTCGGGGGCTGGTCGATGCACACATGGAAAAGCCCAAATTGCTCGAGCACTATCGGCTGAAATACGCCGATGAAATCATGGGCAAGATGGACGGCAAGGCGTCTGTCCGGGTGGCAGACTACTTCACCTCAAACGCCCGCAGTGACTAGATTTTCTCCAGAACGGATCTGAGGAAGGTACTGGAAGTGTGCTCGGTATAGGGAAAGTAAACGATTTCCACGCCCACCTCGGCAAACTCCTTTTCCAGCTGATTCCACTTGTCCGTGCCTTTCCAGTCGTCACCCACAAACATGCGGTCAAACTTCAGATCTTTCCAGGCGGCGAACTTGTCCATGTGCGTCTGGGGCACCACTTCATCGACAAACTTGATCGCCTCGACAATCGCCAGCCGCTCGGAAAAGGGAATCACCGGCTGCTTGGCCTTGCGTGCGTAGGCCAGCTCGTCAGTGGTGACGCCGACAATCAGGTAGTCGCACTCCATTTTGGCCCGGCGAAGAACATTGAGGTGGCCGATGTGAAAAAGGTCGTAGACCCCGGTGGTGTATCCAATGATCTTAGACATCGCGCATGAACCGTTTGCAGGACTGATAAATGGTCTCCGGGGCGATCTCCCGGAGACAACGATAGTGACCAAAGCGGCAAGTGCGATCAAAACAGGGGCTGCACTCCAGCCGCAGCCAGTGAATGTCTGCATACTCAGTCAGTGGCGGCGTAAATTCCGGGCTGGATGATCCGTAGACGGCCACCACCGGTCGCCCTGTCGCGGCGGCCACATGCATCAACCCTGAGTCGTTGCTCACCGCCACATCGACTCGTCCTACCAGATCCACCACTTCGGCCAGCGAGGTCTCGCCACACAAATTACGGCAGACGCCGCCGGCCGCTGTGTTGATGTCGTTAGCCACCTCGCGGTCCTTGGCCGAGCCGAATATCCACACCTGCCCCCCTTCGGACGCCACTTTGGTCGCCAGCGCGGCAAAGTGCTCGGCCGGCCACTGCTTGGCCGGGCCAAACTCGGCCCCCGGCATAAAACCGACCGCGGGCTTGTCCGTATTCAGGGAGAGTCTCTCCATGGCGGTATCAGACGCCGACAGATCAACAGCCAGTTCAGGTTTGGGAAGCGCCATTTCTGTGAGCCTGGCTCCAGCCGGCTGGCCGAGGGCGACAAAGCGCTTGACCGTCTGATCCAGCAGGGTCTTGTCGAAAGGGCGGATGTCGTTAATGAGGCCATAGCGCATCTCACCCAGAAAGCCGGTGCGAACGGGCACTTTGGCAAAAAAGGGCACCAGGGCTGCCTTGAGTGACCGCGGCAAAACAATGGCGCGATCGTACTGCCCACGCAGGGACTTGCCCAGAGCGTAGCGTTTCTTCAACCCCCCTTCACCGTGACCCACCGCCAGCGCCAGACCGCGCCTAACTTCAGGCATTTTCTCCAGCACCGGCAGTGACCAAGCCGGAGCCACAACATCAATTTCGGCCTCGGGGTATTGTTGCTTGAGGGATTTAAACAGGCTCTGGGCCATTACCATGTCCCCGACCCAGGAGGGACCGACCACCAATATACGCTGGGAAGAAGCCATAAAAACCGCTCGCTCCTATTGGCCGATAAAGTGCTGTTGGGACAACCAGTCCAGGTACTCCGGCACCGCCTCTTCCACCGTTTTGAACGGTTTATCGAAGCCGGCTTCTCTCAGGGCCGAGATATCAGCCTGGGTGAAGCTCTGGTAGGCGCCCTTGAGCTTTTCCGGGAAGGGAATGTACTCGATTTTGCCCTTGCCGTGCCAGTCGATGACGGCGTTGGCCACCTCGTTGAAGGACTGGCTGCGACCGGAACCGCAATTAAAAATGCCGCTCACCGAGGGGTTGTCCCACAGCCAGAGATTGACCGCCACCACATCGCCGACATAGACGAAGTCCCGGCGCTGCTCACCGTCGCCATAGCCCTCGGTGCCGGCAAACAGGCGGCAGACGCCGCTTTCGCGAATCTGGTTATTGAAGTGGAAGGCCACACTGGACATGCCGCCCTTGTGCTGCTCGCGGGGGCCGTAGACATTAAAGTAGCGCAACCCGGCCACCTGGGACTGACAGCGATCCATGTGGCGGCGCAAATACTGGTCAAACTGAAATTTGGAATAGGCGTACATATTGAGCGGACGCTCGACCTCGCGCCGCTCCACAAACTCGCTGCTGCCGCCGTAGACCGAGGCCGAGGAAGCGTAGATAAACGGCGCCCCCTGTTGCTGACAGAAGTGGAACAGGTCCTTGGTGTACTCGTAGTTGTTCTCCATCACAAAGCGACCGTCCCATTCGGTGGTGTCCGAACAGGCGCCCTGGTGGAAAATCACCTCGACCTGGCCGTCCAGATCGCCGGAAAGAACGCTGCCCAGAAAATCGTCCTTGTCCATGTAATCGGCAATCTCGAGGTCGGCCAGATTGAACATCTTGGTGCCGTCCGAGAGGTCGTCCACGGCCAGAATGTCCGTGCGACCGCGCTCATTCAGGGCCTTGACGAGATTGCTGCCGATAAAACCGGCGGCGCCAGTGACGACGATCATAGTGCTCACTCCGTAAAAACAGGGGCCATTGTACTATGTTAGCCACAGAGGACACAGAGAGCACAGAGGCTTTAACGCGTAGGGCGGACGCGGCGAAGCCCGCCCATGAGCCTGGCGGAAGATGGCTTCGCCACATCCGCCCTACTGGTTTCATACAAAAACTCTGTGGACTCTGTGCGCTCTGTGGCTAAAACATCAGGCTTTCAGAGCGCGGATGTCTTCGATGATGCGGGAGGTGGAACAGCCGTCGACGAAGTCGAGCACACGCACTTCGCCGCCGTGGGCCTGGACGGCGGCACCGCCGGCAATGTCCTCGGGGCGGTAGTCGCCGCCCTTGACCAGCACATCGGGCAGGCAGGCTTCGATCAAGCGTTGAGGCGTGTCCTCGCCAAAGGGCACCACCCAATCCACGCTCTCGAGGCCTGAGAGCACCGCCATGCGCTGGTCGACGCCATTGACCGGGCGCTCGGGGCCCTTGAGCCGCTTGACCGAGTCGTCCGAGTTCACCGCCACGATCAGACGATCTCCCAGTGCCGCAGCCTGGGAGAGGTAGGCCACATGGCCCGAGTGCAGAATGTCAAAGCAACCGTTGGTCATCACCACCCGCTCACCATTGGCCCGGGCCCGCTCCATCAGGCCGATCAAACTGGCTTCATCGACCACACCGCGCTCCAGCGGCGCGTGCTCGAGCATCGCCGCCTGCATTTCGCGAACGCTGGCCGTCGCCGTGCCCAGCTTGGCGACGACGATGCCCGCCGCCATATTGGCCATCTGGGTAGCCTCGACCATGTCCGTACCGGCGGCAATGCTCGCCGCCAGAGTGGCGATGACCGTATCGCCGGCGCCGGTGACATCGAACACCTCCCGCGCCCGGGTGGGCTGAATAAAGGGCTCATCGTCGCGGCGGAACAACACCATGCCCTTTTCACTGCGCGTCACCAGCAGGGCATCGAGATTGAGCTCGGCTCTCAATGCCTCGCCTTTGGCCATCAGTTCTTCATCTGTGGCACAGGGGCCGACCACGGCCTCGAACTCGCTCTGATTGGGGGTAATCAGTGTGGCATTGGTGTAGATGCTGAAGTCGGTGCCCTTGGGATCAACCAGCACCGGACGGCCCTGGGCCCGGGCCATCTCGATCAGCCGGGGAATGTCGCGCAGGGACCCCTTGCCGTAATCGGAGAGGATCACCGCATCGACCTCGGACATGGCCGCCGTCACAGCTCCCTCGTCGAGTCCCGCCGGCGCGCTGATAAATCCGTCCTCGAAATCGGCGCGAATCAGCTGCTGCTGGCGACTGATCACCCGCAGCTTGGTAATGGTGTGGCTGCCGGCCACCGTCTGGAAGCGGCAGCGAACACCCTGCTCGTTCAGAACCGAGGCCAGGCTGCGGGCGGCCTCGTCCCTCCCCACCAGCCCCATCAAGTCGGAATGGCCGCCCAGAGAAGTAATGTTGAGCGCGACATTACCGGCCCCGCCGGCGCGCTCCTCAATCTGCCCGACCTTGACCACGGGTACGGGTGCCTCGGGAGAGATCCGCGAGGTGTCGCCGTGCCAGTAGCGATCGAGCATGACATCGCCGAGTACAAGAACACGGGCGGAGGCAAAGTCGGGGAGTTTCAGACGCATACGCTTTCCATTTTAGATGGCCAGTGGCGTATTATAGTGCCAGCCAAGTGTCACTCGCCAGCTGTGCGACACTTCCAGTGAACAGCTGACATGGATTCTTAAACCGGTTCGCAAATCAGGCCCTGGTAGAGCGTCCAGTAGCGCGCGGCGATCGCCGGAGGGTAGAAATCGGAAATGCCGGCCTTGCCACTGGCCGCCAGACGGCGGGCCTCGTCGGGATGCTCAATCAAGAACTGCATGGCCTCGGCCAGAGCGGCACTGTTTTTGGCCGGAACGAGCAACCCGTTGTCATCGTGGCGCACAATGTCGGGAATGCCGTCAACATCGCTGGCCACAATCGGCAATTCCGCCTCCATGGCGTCCAGCAAGGTTGAACCGAGCCCCTCTTCGTGGGAGGGAAAAGCGAACTGATCGGCCGCCGCCAGATAGTCGCCGACATTTTTGCAAAAACCCAGAAAATGAATGTCCGGATCACCGGCGGCCCAGTCCCTGAGCCGGGTTTCATCATTGCCCTCGCCGAGCAACAGCAGCGATACGGCGTGATGCTTCTTCACTCTTTTAAACGCATCCATTAGCTCGCGCTGGCCCTTGCTGATCACCAAAGCGCCAACATTGAGTATCAGGTAACGGTCGGTATAAGGCTTGCGGATATTCGCCACCTCTGCGGGATCCACATCGAGCCGGGCACACATGGATGGGATAATACTGGCGTTGCTTGCAGGGGAGGCCAGTTCGAGCTTGTTCTTGACCGCCCGCGACAGGCATACCACCTTCTCGGCATTTTCGTACATGGCCCGGGTGAAAGCCGTTCTGCCCGGCACCTTGGCCACCCGACGAGTAATGACATAGGGAACACCGTGGCGGCGCCAATTCAGGTAGGCCCATTGCGCCGCCTTGGTCTCGTGGGCGTGCACCAGGGAATACTGCCCCCGACGAGCCGCCGCATTCAGGGTGTAGGGTTTGCGCGCCACTCGCACTGACAGACGCGGCACATCCATCAGGCGCTCAACCAGCGGCGAGTCGTGACGCAACAAGACCGACTGGCGGATACCGCGCTCGGCCATGGCCTTGACCAACAGTTCCGTCTGCCGCTCACCACCGCGAAAGCCCTTGGCAAAATTGACATGCAGGACATGAAATTCGGCCACACAGGTGTCGATCTCGCCCTCCGGTTTAAGCCCGTGGCGCGTCACCTTGATGTTTTTGTGGATGGTCTCATCCAGTCGAGCTTTGTTGTCCGATTCGCGACTGCGATCGTTGCGCGCATGCCAGAAGTGCAACACGGGAATGAAGTGCCGCCCCTCCTTGCGCCGAACGCCGTTGTTCAGCAAACGCACAGCCAGATCGGCGTCCTCGTGACCCCAGCCGATATAGCGTTCATCAAAGCCGTTGACCAACTCGAAGTCGCAGCGCCAGACTCCCAGATTGCAGGTTTTGACACCATACCACTTGGTCGACAGTCGCCGCTGCATAAAGGGCAGACGCAGCAGAGGCCCAAGGCGATTGACCTGGCCACTGAATCGCAGGCGCCACCAGTTGCTCTCTCGCCTGGGTGACTCGGCGCCAGCGATGATGCGTTGGGAAAACTCCTTGCCCAGCATGACGCGACTGCCCCTGACCATCCAACCGGGCTCAGCCAGTGCAAAATGCTTCTCGACAAAATCGGGAAACACCAGACAGTCGCCATCGAGGAACACCAAATAGTCGCCCGTGGCCCTTTCCACCGCCCGGTTTCGCGCCGCTCCGGCGCGAAAGCCCCGATCCTCCTGCCAGGCATGTATAAGCGGGTACTTTAATGAACCGCTCAAGGATTCAATCAACCCACGGGTCTGCGGGGTAGAACCGTCATCGGCCACGACGACCTCGTAATCGGTATCCACCGTTTGCTGGTTGAGGTGTTCAAGAACCAGAGCCAGATGATCCGGTGCATTATAGGTAGTAACGATGACCGAGAGCTTATTCGGGTGAAGCATTTTTTCCCATTCCTTTCGAAGCGAGCAGTGCCACCATCACGACCAGGAAGAACTTGACCGAAAGAGACTTGGCCAACCAGGCTTCACTTAACCCGAATAAAAACACAACCAAAATCACAGCCAGAGTCAGGACTCTGACACCACTGCGAGAATGATGATTTGCAACAGCTCCAGCGGCAAGGAACCAGTTCACAAAAGCCAGCAAACCCAGCGAGCCCATCACCATCAATACCTGAAAGAGGTTGCTGTGAGCGTGGTGCTTCAGGCCCACACGGCAGGGCTCGGCAATCGCGCCCTGCTCTACCAGCCAGTGCACGGCCGCAGTGTAGCCACCAAGGCCGCTGCCCAGCAGGGGATGCTGCTGCCAAAACATGATGACATAGTGCCACATCTGAAGGCGGGCGCTCCAGGTGCTGCAATCCGGGTTGCCGGAAAAGTGGCCCCACAGATTGTCGACGCCCCGGGCAACCACATCAAAGCCAGGCCAGTTTGCCCAAGCCCCCCAGACCAGCAGTAAAAGCACCAGCGTGCCCAAAGCCGTGGCAACCAGCCTCCCGCGCCAGTGAAATTCTATCCAGGCCAGCACCACAGGCGCTACCAGCAGCGCCAGCCAGACACCGCGAGACTGCGACTGGATCACTGCATAAAAGGCACCGGCTATAATCAGGGCCTGCAGCCAGCGCCAGCCGCCAAACAAAGGCAGGGCAAAAGACAGGCACAAGCAAACAGCGGCATATTGACCAAAAGAAATGGCGTTGTAAAAACCTTCTGCACGGTGCTCACTCCAGCCGTACTCGCCCACATCGTGCCAGGCCCAGCCGGCAAACAGCAGGCAGGTCAGGGCGCCTCCCCAGGCTAGCGGCGTCAGGGCATCGAGGTCCTGTCGACGCAACCCCAGGTACAGTGGAATCAGCAAGAGGAAGTGGGCGTAGCGGCCGAGGTCGCTGACACCTTCGTCAAGATCCAGTGCCACCGTCAAGCTGAGCGCGGCAACGGCGAAGAGACCAAAGGAACTCCACAAAAACCAGCACTCCCGACGATCCAGTGTCGGTCGCGACCCCGGCGACGCCCAGAGAATCAGGCCCCACAAAAACACCAGAGCCGTCCAGGTAGACCCGAGTCCCGGGTAGATCGCCAGTGACAAGGGCGCAAAAAACAACAACGCAGCGCTGATGCGCTGCGCTGTCTTGCCCTGAACCAGTGCCTTCGGCGCGATTTCGCTCATGCCTCAGGCGACGGGCGTCAGCCAGCCCTCGTCGAGATGAGAGCGCCCCTCGACCACATCGAAGTAGAGTTTCTGCAATTTGCCAGTCACCGGGCCGCGCAAGCCGTCACCAATGGGGCGATTGTCGACCTCGCGGATGGGCGTTACCTCGGCGGCAGTACCGGTAAAGAAGGCCTCGTCGGCGATGTAGACCTCATCGCGAGTAATGCGCTTTTCTATGATGGGGTAACCCAGTTCATTGGCCAACTGAACAATGGTCTTGCGGGTAATGCCGTCCAGTGCCGATGTCAGGTCGGGGGTAAAAATCTGCCCCTCTCGGACAATGAAAATGTTCTCGCCGCTGCCCTCGGCGACAAAGCCGTCGACATCCAGCAGCATGGCCTCATCGTAACCGTCGCGCTGGGCCTCCTGAAGAGCCAGCATGGAATTGATGTAGTGGCCATTGGCCTTGGCCTTGCACATGGAGACATTCACATGGTGGCGAGTGAAGGAGGAAGTCTTGATACGAATCCCCTTCTCGATGCCCTCGTCGCCCAGGTAGGCACCCCAGTCCCAGGCGGCGACAATGGCGTGCACCTTGAGCCCGTCGGCGCGCAAGCCCATCCCCTCGGCACCGTAGAAAATCATCGGCCGGATGTAGGCACTCTCCAGGCCATTGTCACGCACGGCGGCCTTCTGCGCCTCATTGATCTCGGCCTCGCTGAAGGGAATGTGCATGTCCATGATCTTGGCCGAATTGAACAGGCGGCGAGTGTGCTCCTCCAGACGGAAGATGGCCGGTCCCTTCGGGGTTTTGTAGGCGCGCACACCCTCAAAGGCGCCCATACCGTAGTGCAGGGTGTGGGTCAGCACATGCACCTTGGCATCGCGCCAGGGCACCATCTCACCGTCAAACCAGATCAGACCGTCTCGATCCGCCATCGTACTCATGTTTGTCTCCGTCATTAATTAACCGTTTTCGCCCGCCAGCATCCAGCGCTGCCAAATGGCCGCCACTTGTTCCAGCACCGGGCCCAAATCGCCCGGTGACTCAACAATGGCCTTGCGGCTGTCCAGCGCCAGGCGGTGTATTTTAGCGCGAATGGCCCGATAACTCTCTATCAGCGTGTCGACTTCGTCGCTCGGCAGGACGCCGCAGTCGGCCATCGATTCGAGAATGCGGATATTATCACTGTGTCGGGTCAATTGCGGGTGTTCGGCGGCCCAGCCAAGCACGCCATACTGCACCATAAACTCGATATCGGCCAGACCGCCGTGATCCTGTTTAAGGCTGACCATGCCCCGCTGGCCGCCCAGATGATCGCGCATCTTTTCGCGCATCTCGACCACCTCGCGGCGCAGGGCTTCGCGCTCCCGGGGCTGGCAGAGCACCTCATTGCGCACGCGGTCAAACTGCTCTCGCAGAGCCGGAGAACCACAGATAAACCGCGCCCGCACCAGCGCCTGGCGCTCCCAGGTCCAGGCCCGCTCCAGCAGATATTCGCGGTAACCCTCCATGCTTTTGACCAGCGCCCCGGCATCGCCATCGGGGCGCAGTCGGGTGTCGATTTCGTAGAGCTGCCCGGCGGGCGTCTGTGCGGTCATCACCGAGACCAGCTTTTGGGCCGTGCGGGAGAAGAACAAACTGTTGTCGACAACGCCCTTGTCGCTGTCGTCGCGACCGCTGGTGTACTGCCGCTCGCCGCCGCTGTCGTGAACAAACACCACATCCAGATCCGACGAGTAACCCAGCTCGATGCCACCGAGCTTGCCGTAGCCAATCACCCCCAGCTCGGGGCGGTGTTCTACGCCATCCCGCCAGCAGCGGGGCGTGCCGTGTTTGGTTGTCGTCTCGCGCCAGGCCAGCCGATGGGCCTCCTGCAACAACACCTCGGCACACTCCGTAAGATGGTCACTAACATGCATCAGGGGCATCTCGCCGCTGAGATCCACGGCGGCCACATTCAGGGTGTAGGCGTTTTTAAAGCGCCGCAGTTCATTAAGTACTCCCTCGAAATTGTCCTCGGCGACCGAGGCAAGGTGCTGCTTGAGCTGCTCATCCAGCTCCGGCCGGCGGCGCAGCTCGTAGAGCAGGCGGGCGTCGAGCAGTTGGTCGAGTACCGCCGGCTGGCGGGTCAGCTGTTCGGCCACCCACTCGCTCTCGGCAAAGAAAAACACCAGCCGTTCCAGCGCCCGGGGATTTTCACTGAGCAACACCAGATACACCGAGCGCCGGGCCACGGCGCGGACAAAATTGATCAACCGCAACAGCGCCTGTACGCGGTTGTGCTCCAGGTTCGATACCTGACAGAGCAATTTGGCCATGAACTCGTCCACCCGCTGGCGGCTCTCCACCGTGGACTTCTGATAGGCACTGGATTCGCGCAACTGCTTGAGACGGGCGGTGACCTCGGTCCCCCTCGGATCCCCCGCCAGGCACAACGCTTGCAAGGCCTCTTCGGTACTCAACTCGGCGTACCACAATTTCATCCAGCGATTGCGATCATCCTCTTCCTCCGGCGCGGCAAAGGTCAGGGCAAACTGCTCCGCCACCACATCGCGGTGGGCGTCGAGCTCGCTGGCAAAAGCGGCCCAGTCGTCAAAGCCCATGGCGTAGGCCAGCCGCAGGCGGCCGACATCGTCCCGGGGCAAGTCGTGGGTCTGGCCATCGTCGACCATCTGAAGACGGTTTTCCGCCAGCCGCAAAAAGGTATAAGCCTTCAGCAGGGCGTCAATATCCTCGGCGGCCAGCAGCTCCTCTGCGGCCAGCGTCTGCAGAACATCGATAATGCTGCGCACGCGCAGGTCGGGGTTGCGGCCACCGTAGATCAACTGAAAGGCCTGACCGATAAACTCCACCTCGCGGATGCCGCCTCGACCGAGCTTGATGTTGTCCTCCATGCCCTTCCTGGCCACCTGGGCCTCGATCATGGCCTTGAGATCGCGCAACGACTGAACCGCGGTAAAGTCGAGATAGCGGCGAAAGACAAAGGGGCGGAGCATCTTTTGCAGGTTCTCGACATCGCCTTCGTCGCCACTCAGCGGCCGGGCCTTGATCAGGGCGTAGCGCTCCCATTCCCGCCCCTGGGTCTGGTAGTAATTTTCGGCCCCGGCAAAGGACACCGCCAGTGCTCCGGCATCGCCGAAGGGCCGCAAACGCATATCCACACGGTAGACAAAACCGTCGCCGGTAGGGTCATCCAGCAGCTTGATTACCTGCTGCCCCAGACGGATGAAGTACTGGTGGTTATCCAGACACTTCTCCCCATCGGTCTCGCCCTTGCGCGGGTAGAAAAAAATCAGGTCGATATCCGATGAAAAATTCAGCTCGCCGCCACCGAGCTTGCCCATGCCATAGACGATCAATTGCTGCTCCCGACCATCGCCATCCCGGGGCACACCGTAGCGCTTTTGCAGGCGCTCACCGGACCAGTTCAGGGCAAACGCAATGGCTGCGTCGGCAAAGCGGGTGAGGTCGGTCAGCGTCTCTTCAAGAACGGCCCACCCCATCAGGTCGCGAATGGCGATCCGCAACATCTCGCGTTGTCGCAGACGACGCAGGGCCGACATGACCTCGGCCTCCTCCAGCTGACGCGCCTCAATCTCGCCAAACAGGGGACGGTAGTCGCCGCGCGGCGCACGCCAGTCGTCCTCGTCCAGCTCGCCGAGCAAATCGGGCTGAGCGGTCACCAGACGCACCGCCCAGGGGCTGCTCAGCCAAACGGGAACCAACTCGTCTACTCGGGCGTGCAGGGCGCCGGGCAGAGCCTGTTGTAGCTGCTGAAGGCAACGCTCGCTATGCTCGGCCAGTTTTTCAGGGGGTGTATCGGCGACATTGGGTCGCCAGGCGCAGACATCAGGCCACATGGGATCTCCCGGTTATTTTCAGACATTGTAGCGGCAGCGGGCTGGAAAAAGAAAAGCCCCGCAGGGCAGTGCCGCTGCGGGGCTTCTCAGTAGGGCTGTCAGGCCGGCATTACATCATGCCGCCCATGCCTCCCATTCCGCCCATGTCGGGAGCACCACCGGCGCCGTCCTCCTGGGGCAGTTCGGCCACCATGGCTTCCGTTGTGATCATCAGACCGGCAACGGAGGCGGCGTTCTGCAGAGCAGAGCGCGTGACCTTGGTGGGGTCGAGAATGCCCTGTTCGAGCATGTCGACATACTCCTCATTGGAGGCGTTGTAACCATAGGCCCCCTTGCCGGAGGCCACCTTGTCGAGCACCACCGAGGGTTCGCCACCGGCGTTGGCAACGATGGTACGCAGCGGCTCCTGCATGGCGCGCAGGGCGATGCTGATGCCGACATTCTGGTCCTCGTTGTCACCCTTGAGACCGCCGATCTTGGCGTAGGCGCGCACCAGTGCAACACCGCCGCCGGGCACCACGCCCTCTTCCACCGCAGCGCGAGTCGCGGCCAGGGCGTCGTCGACGCGATCTTTCTTCTCTTTCATTTCCATTTCAGTGGCAGCGCCGATCTTGATCACGGCAACACCGCCGGCGAGCTTGGCGATCCGCTCCTGCATCTTCTCCTTGTCGTAGTCAGAGCTGGCCTCGTCCATTTGCGTACGGATGGCTTTGACGCGCTCTTCGATGGCCTTGTTGTCACCGGCGCCGTTGACGATCACGGTGTTTTCCTTGGTGATATTGACCTTCTTGGCCTCACCCAGCATGTCGACTGTAGCCTTCTCCAGGCTCAGGCCGACCTCTTCGGAAATCACGGTGCCGCCCGTCAGTACGGCGATGTCTTCCAGCATGGCCTTGCGGCGGTCGCCAAAGCCGGGCGCCTTGACCGCAGCCACCTTGACGATGCCGCGAATGCTGTTGACCACCAAAGTGGCCAGGGCTTCGCCCTCGACATCTTCGGCGATGATCAGCAGCGGGCGGTTGGACTTGGCCACGCCCTCAAGCAGGGGCAGCAGGTCGCGGATGTTGGCGACCTTCTTGTCAAACAGCAGAATGTAGGGATTCTCCAGCTCAGCGGCCATCTTGTCCTGGTTGGTCACAAAATAAGGAGAGAGGTAGCCGCGGTCGAACTGCATGCCTTCTACCACATCCAGCTCGTTCTCCAGCGAGGAGCCCTCTTCCACCGTGATCACACCCTCGGTGCCCACGCGCTCCATGGCGTCGGCAATCAGGTCGCCGATGATCTTGTCGGAGTTTGCGGAAATGCTCGCCACCTGGGCCCAGCTGTTCTTGCTGTCACAGGGCTTGGACAACTTGCGCAGTTCCTCGACAGCGGCCGTGGCGGCCTTGTCGATGCCGCGCTTGAGGTCCATGGGGTTCATGCCCGCGGCGACGGCCTTCATGCCCTCGCGCAGGATGGCCTGGGCCAGTACGGTCGCCGTGGTGGTGCCGTCACCGGCCACATCGGCGGTCTTTGCGGCCACTTCCTTGACCATCTGGGCGCCCATGTTTTCAAACTTGTCTTCCAGTTCGATTTCACGGGCGACGGACACGCCGTCCTTGGTAATATTGGGGGCGCCGAAGGCTTTGTCCAGCACCACATTGCGGCCCTTGGGGCCCAGTGTCGCTTTTACGGCATTGGCCAGCGTATTGACGCCCTTGACCATTTTGACGCGGGCGTCATCACCAAATTTGACTTCTTTTGCACTCATTCTGTATTCCTCTTGAAACTGTTGTTAAGCAATTACTCGACAATCGCCTGGATATCGTCTTCGCGCATGATCAGCAGGTCTTCGCCGTCGACTTTGACTTCGGTACCGCTGTACTTGCCGAACAGAACCGTGTCGCCCACCTTGACGGCCAGCGCGCGCACTTCACCGTTTTCCAGGGGCTTGCCCTCGCCAACGGCGACGATTTCACCCTGCGCAGGCTTTTCCGCCGCGCTGTCGGGAATAATGATGCCGCCGGCGCTCTTGCTTTCTTCTTCTTGACGCTTGACGACCACTCGGTCGTACAAAGGACGAATGGACATGGTGCAAAACCTCCAATCTCAATCACAATAAAGTTGATGGGGTACAAAAAAATTAGCACTCCCACCAGGGGAGTGCTAATCATAGGATCGACTTGGGAAAATTCAAGCCGTGGGAACGGATTTTTTTACCCGCCGGACTCTCAGCGCTGGTAGCCGCCGAAGTAGTGGCGGAAGCCCAGGGTAAACATCTCGATGCGGTAATTGTCGTCGGACGAAAAGTTGGCCATGTACTCCAGGGTCAACGCGGTTTCGTCGTTGCCGAAGAGCTCGACACCCAGCACACCGGCCAGCTCGGGCTTGGAGAAACACAAATCTTCGTCCGTCACACGATTGCCGGGCCCGATCGGGCCATTTTCGAGTGAGCCTCCGCTGGAAGTGTTGGATATCGACCCATCTTCACAATCAACAAAGAGAACATCTCCGGTACCGTTGCTGGTGTAGACCTCCGTCACACCACCACCGAGCATCAGATAGGTAGATGTGCGCGCCGTGGGCGCGGAAAAGCGCACATAGCCGTTGGCCATACTGGCGGTATAGTCGTTCTTCTGACGGACCAAGCGGCCCTCGAAAGAGATATAGGGGCTGATTTCGTAGCCCATGTGGACGGCAAAGCCGGGCATCCGCTCTTCGCCCTCCAAACCGTTGGAGGAGATGTCCATGTCGCCCTCACCCAAGCCGATGCCCCAGTAGAGATTGGATTCATCTTGCAGGGTCTGCGCAGAGGCGGCGCCTGTCACCATCAAACCCGCGGCGAAGAGCGCGGAAACCAGCTTTTTTCGATTCAGCATCCCGATTTCCCTTTTGGTTCAAGGAATTAAACTTATGAATGGAAGTTAAAGTAAAATCTAGCACAATACAAGGCAAAAATAGCGCCCCCGGGAAACTTTTGCCATGGACATTGCACCAAGATGGCTCGCGAGTCGCCTTTTACAGCCTTTGCCCGGTACAATCCGCCCATGAAAACCGCCCTGTCCAGCCTTTTACTGATCCTTGCCGGTTTTGCCACACCGGTCAACGCCAATCTTGCTGCCTCCGGGGAGGACCTGCTGCCGCCGGAACAGGCCTTTTCAGTGGTCGAAACCCGCCAGGACAACGGCGATCTCAATCTCTTCTACAACATCGCGCCAGACTACTACCTCTATCAAAAGCGCCTGCGCTTTGTGCTTGACGATGGCCGCGAAATCACCCCCGAGCTGCCCTCCGCCGAGACCTATCCGGACCCCTTCGAAGGGCCCACGCCCATCTACCGCCACAGTCTAGACATCGACATCGAGGCCGCCGAGCTGAGCGGCAGCACACTCACCGCCCACTTCCAAGGCTGTGCCGATATCGGTGTCTGTTACCCGCCACAGAAAAGCACGATTGAGCTCGGCGGCCAGCCGGCAAGTCAGGCCGCTGCACCCACCGGCGCCGCCGAGTCGGAACAGGATCGCTACGCCCGCTGGATCGGCGAGCGCCAGATCGGCTGGGTCGTGGCCAGCTTTTTCGGTCTCGGCCTGCTGCTGGCCCTGACGCCCTGCGTTTTCCCAATGATCCCCATTCTCACCACCATGGTGGTCGGGCAAAAGCGGGGCAACGGGGCCAGCGCCTTTGTTCTCTCCACAGTCTATGTGCTGGCCATGGCCCTGGCCTACACCGTCGCCGGCGTGCTGGTGGGACTCGGCGGCGCCAACATTCAGGCCGCCCTGCAACACCCGCTGGTGATTGGCACTATCGCGGCACTCTTCGTGGTACTCGCCCTGGCCATGTTCGGCGCCTTCAATCTGCAAATGCCGGCGGCGATTCAGAGCAGACTCAATGCTCTGAGCCAGCGCCAGCGCGGTGGCAGCCTGTGGGGCGCGGCGGTACTCGGGGTGCTCTCGGCCCTGATTGTCGGCCCCTGTGTCACCGCGCCACTGATCGGCGCCCTGATCTACATCAGCCAGACCGGCGACCCGGTGCTCGGCGGCCTGGCCCTGTTCGCCCTGGGTCTGGGCATGGGTGCGCCCCTGATCGCCATCGGCACCGGCGCCGGCGCCTGGATGCCCCAGGCCGGTCCCTGGATGAACGCCATCAAGCACGGCTTTGGCGTGCTGATGCTGGCCACCGCCATCTGGATGCTCGACCGGGTGGTGCCGATCCAGACCACCGTACTTCTGAGTAGCGCCCTGCTGCTCGGCATTGGCGTAGCCCTGTGGCCATCCCGCCTCGACAGCGCCACTGCCCGCGCCCGCCTGGCCGGCGCCCTGTTGGCCCTGCTCTATGCCGCCGCCCTGGCCATTGGCGCCCTCAGCGGCCAACCGGGTTTTAGTCAGCCCCTGGCCGGCCTTGGAGGTAGCCCTGCCAACCAGCCAGAGCAGCGGGAACTGGCTTTCAAGCCCATTAAAACCGTGGACGATCTGGAGGTGGAATTGCAGGCTGCCGCCGAGCGCAACCAGCCGGTGATGCTCGATTTCTACGCCGACTGGTGCGTCAGCTGCAAGGAGATGGAACACTTTACTTTCTCCGACCCCGCCGTCCAGAGCGCTCTCGGCGACTGGCAGCTGCTGCAGGCCGATGTCACCGCCAACGATGCCCGGGACCAGGCTCTGCTCCGCTCCCTGGGCCTGTTTGGACCGCCTGCCATTCTCTTTTACCTTCCCGGTGAAACGGGCATGGCGGAGCGCGGCGAGGCGCGCACGGTGGGCTATGTTCCGGCCAGTGACTTCGCTCTCCATATCGATCAATTGAATGCTATCCTTGCCTCGCCCTGATTCGACCCAAACGGATTAAAGTTGCATGCGCACTACCCTGAGTTACATCGCCGTCGCCCTGGTCGCCGCCGCCCTCGGTTTTTTCTGGCACAGCCAGCAGCGCGGTCCCAAACCGGTCGAGCCCCGGGAGGACACTTCGCCCCTGGCCTTTGAGTTGCCCGACCTACAGGGACAGATACATCGCCACGACGACTGGCGCGGACAGGTGGTGATGATCAACTTCTGGGCCACCTGGTGCCCGCCGTGCAAAAAGGAAATTCCCGATTTCATCCGCCTTCAGGACGATCTCGCCGATCGCGATATACAGGTGGTTGGCATCGCCATCGACGAGGCCCGGAAAGTCACCGAGTTCGTCGATGAGATCGGTGGTATCAACTACCCCCAACTGATCGCCAGCGGCAGCGGCTACGGCCTGACCGAGCGCTACGGCAACGAGTGGGGCACTCTGCCCTACACCGTCTTCCTCAATCGAAAAGGCGAGATCGTCGCCCGACACTATCAGGGCATTCTCACCTACGAAGAGGCCCGGGATCAGCTGCTGTCGATTCTGGAAGCCCCGGAAAAAGGCGAACAAACCTCAGATAAAGGCAGCTAAATTCGGCGAAAATCACGGGATTTCACCACGAAATGCTGCGAACTGGACAGAAACGGGCAAATTCGGCAGAATTTGGGCATTATTGTCACAGAGATTGCCGCCATGCCCCGCGTCCTCCTGTTAAACGGTCCCAACCTCAACCTGCTAGGCCTGCGCGAACCCGAGGTCTACGGCCATCAAACCCTGGACGACATCGTCGCCGCCCTTGATGGTGAGGCCCAACAACTCGGCCTCAGCCTGACCCATCGCCAGAGCAACCACGAGGGTGAACTGGTGGAAGCCATCCACGCCGCCCGGGATGAAGCCGACTTTATTCTGATCAACCCCGCCGCCCTGACCCATACCAGTGTCGCCCTGCGCGATGCCCTGCTGGGGGTGGCCATCCCCTTTATCGAGATTCACCTCTCCAACACCCACCGCCGAGAGGACTTCCGCCAGCGCTCCTACCTGTCGGATGTGGCCGTCGGCGTGATTAGCGGACTCGGTGCCCAGGGCTACTCACTGGCCCTGCAGGCCGCCGCCCGACAACTTCAGGTTTAAACCCAATGGACATACGCAAAGTCAAAAAGCTGATTGAGCTGCTCGAGGAATCGGGCGTCAACGAAATCGAGATCCACGAGGGCGAGGAATCCGTGCGCATTTCCCGGGGTTACACCGGCGCGCCCCCGGCGGCCGCGCCCGCCGAGTACCGCGCTCCGGCTGCCGAACCGGCCCCGGCCGAAGCGCCACCCGGTGAGGGCGGCAACCGGCCCGACGGTCAGGTGATGGAGTCCCCCATGGTCGGCACCTACTACGCCGCCGCCTCGCCGGACGCCGAGCCCTTTGTCAGCATTGGCAGCGAAGTGCAGAAGGGCGACACCCTCTGCATCATTGAGGCGATGAAAATCATGAACCAGATCGAAGCCGAGTGCTCCGGCACCGTCGTTGCCATCGAACGCAAAAACGGCAGCCGGTGGAATACGGCGATCCCCTCTTCGTCATTCGCCCCTAGGACCGACATGATAGAAAAAGTTCTGATCGCCAACCGCGGTGAAATCGGCCTGCGCATCCTGCGCGCCTGCCGCGACATGGGCATTAAAACCGTGGCCGTCTATTCCAGCGCCGACCGCGACCTCAAGCATGTGCGCCTGGCCGACGAGGCGGTGTGCATCGGCCCCGCCCCCAGCCGCGACAGCTACCTCAACATCCCGGCCATCATCTCGGCGGCGGAGATCGCCGATGCCGTGGCCATTCACCCCGGCTACGGCTTCCTCTCGGAAAACGCCGACTTTGCCGAGCAAGTCGAACGCAGTGGCTTTGTCTTTATCGGACCTCCGGCTTCCGTGATTCGTCTGATGGGCGATAAAATCTCCGCCAAACGGGCCATGCAGGAGGCCGGCGTGCCCTGCGTGCCCGGCTCCGAGGGCAGCCTGGGCACGGACAAGCAGGCCAACCGCGAGCTGGCCCGGGACATCGGCTACCCGGTGATCATCAAGGCCTCCGCCGGCGGCGGTGGTCGCGGCATGCGAGTGGTGCACTCCGAGGCCTCACTCAACAGCGCCATCGCCACTACCCGCGCCGAGGCCGAGGCCGCCTTCGGCAGTGGCGAGCTGTACATGGAGAAATTCCTCGGCCACCCGCGCCACATCGAGGTCCAGGTGCTCGCCGACCAGCACGGCAATGTCGTCCACCTGGGCGAGCGCGACTGCTCCATGCAGCGCCGCCACCAGAAAGTCATCGAGGAAGCCCCCGCCCCCGGCATCACAGAGGCCCAGCGTCAGGACATCGGCAAGCGCTGCGTCGATGCCTGCCATCGCATCGGCTATGTCGGCGCCGGCACCTTCGAGTTTCTCTACGAGGATGGCGAGTTCTACTTCATTGAAATGAACACCCGCCTCCAGGTCGAGCACCCGGTTACCGAGCGGGTCACCAATATCGACATCGTCCAGGCGCAATTGGCCATCGCCTCGGGGGAACCCCTGCCCTTCACCCAGGACGATGTGCGCATCGACGGCCACTCCATCGAGTGTCGCCTCAATGCCGAGAACCCCGAGACCTTTATGCCAAGCCCGGGCAGGATCACCCAGTACCACGCCCCCGGCGGGCCGGGTGTGCGCATGGACACCCACATCTACAATGGCTACACGGTGCCGCCCCACTACGATTCGCTGATCGGTAAGCTGATCGTCCGCGGGGACAGCCGTGAGCACGCCATACGGCGCATGGCCGGCGCACTCAGTGAAATCGTCATCGACGGCATACACACCAACATCCCCCTGCTGCGCGACCTGATTCTCGACGCCCACTTCGCCGAGGGTGGCACCGACATCCACTTCCTGGAAAATCGTCTCAAGGCGCGCCGCTGATGGGCTGGCAGCAGGTCCAGATTCAGTGCAGCGGTGAGCGCAGCGGCGCCATTGAAGACGCCCTGCTTGGACACGGCGCCGTCTCCGTCACCCTGCAGGACGCCGCCGACCAACCACTGCTCGAGCCCGGTCCCGGCGAGATGCCCCTGTGGGATCAGAGCGTGATCACCGGGCTCTACCCCGAATCCCTCGACGCCCTGGCGACCGAGGCCCGGCTGCGCGATCAGTTAACGCCATCCGAAGCCGCCAGCTTGCGCACCGAATACCTGCCCGACCGGGACTGGGAGCGGGCCTGGATGGATCACTACCAACCCATGCCCTTCGGTCAGCGGCTGTGGGTGGTGCCCAGCCACCTCGACCCGCCCCGGCCCGACGCCGTCAATTTGCGGCTCGATCCCGGCCTGGCCTTTGGCACTGGCACCCACCCGACCACCGCCCTCTGCCTGAGTTGGCTGGACGAGCAGGACCTGGAGGGCAAGCGGGTACTCGATTTTGGCTGTGGCTCGGGCATTCTCGCCATCGCCGCCCTGCTGCTGGGCGCCGAGTGTGCCGAGGTCACCGACATCGATCCCCAAGCCCTGCAGGCCACCCGCTCCAATGCAGACATCAACCGCGTTGCCGATCGTGTCGTCGAACTGCCCACCGGCCAGGCACCCGGACAACCCCTTGATGTGCTGGTGGCCAACATCCTCGCCGGACCGCTCCACCAATTGGCCGAGCCCTTTGCCGACTTCGCCCCCACCGGCTGCCGATTGGCGCTCTCGGGCCTTCTGCGCGATCAGGTGCCCGCCATTTGCGAGCGCTACCGGCCCTGGTTTGAACTCGACGAACCCCGCTTCCAGGAGGACTGGGGGCTGGTCACGGGTATCCGGCGCTGATCGCGGCTCTCGGCCATTTTCTGCAGCCATAAAAAACCCCGGAGCCTATTCCTCCGGGGTTTTTGCTGTGCCGATTGTAAAAAAATCAGAAGCGGTAAGACACGCTCGCCTGCAACACCGGGTAGAGATTGAAATCATCGAGGTCTTCATCGGCCTGGCGCTCTTCCTGCTCTACCGCGCGTTGAATTGCGTCAGAGTTACTGGAAGGGTCTCCCAACTCCAGCTCCAGATCTAAGCCTGGATTCATAGCCACTACGCCCAGATCAACACCAAAGCCAATGGGCATACCCTCACCGGCCGCCTTGCCCCAGCCAATGCCGAAGAACGGTGCCACACCGCCAAAATCCAGGTCCATATCAAGGCTATCACCTTGCTCTGTCTGATAGGTATTGTCGCCGCTACCAATCTCCGTGCCGGGCTCAGGGGAAGCGGAGGCCACTACGCTTGACTGGTTACTGAAAAGGCCCGTGGAGAGACGGAACTTGCCGCCAAAAGGATAGTAATCAAACAGGGCGCCGAAGCCGCCGATTTCCAGTTCGGCGTCGTAGTCGATGTCGTCGGCGTCCACTTCCTCGTCGGTGCTGTACTCGCTCAACTGAAAGCGAACACCGATGTTGTCACTGATGCCCAGACTGACGGTGGCGCCAGCGCCAAAAGTACCCGCCGTCACTCCGACCGCGGTGTCCAGCGCACTGGCGGGGGCCGCCGCCAAAAGTGCCAACACACTCACTGCAATTTTTTTCATGATTATCTCCCAAAGCGATGTTTTAATCCGAGTCTGTCCCCCAAGAATAAACCATTCCGGGGCAAGCGACAGCCCCCGTTTGGGGTAGCGACTTGTGAGCGGCCGCCAGTCGCCGCATAATCGCCCCATGCAAACCCGCTGTCCGGAATGTCACACCGTCTTTCAGGTGGAACCATCGGTTCTCGAAATCGCCGAGGGCCGCGTGCGCTGCGCCCGCTGTCAGTGCGTCTTCGACGCCCGCGAGCACCTGTTTGAAGAAAACGAAAGCGCCGTCGAGGAATTCATCCCCACTCTCGATGAGATCGTCACCGAGGGCGAGGAGACACCCGAACGGGAGGCATTCGATAGCGAAGAATCCGGGGAAACGGCACAAAATGCCACCTCCCTGTTTCACCCCGAACTGTGGCAGGAACGCGGCGAGGAGCGCCGTGGGATGCGCTGGTTCAAGCGCACGCTGATGGCCCTGGTCATTCTCCTGGCCACCTTTGGTCTGGTAGCGCAACTGGCCTACGCCTTTCGCGACACATTGGCAGTGATGCCGCAAACCGCCGATCTCACGCGAGAGTTGTGCAGCCGGGCAGAGCCCTGGTGTGAAATCCCGCCGCGAAGACAGCTCGAAGCCATCACCCTGGCCAGTCGCCATGTGGTATCCCACCCCAATGTGGAAGACGCCCTGGTGATCAGCGCCACTTTCCGCAACGACGCCGAATTTGCCCAGGCCTACCCATCACTGCTGGTCAGCATGTCCAATGTCCGCGGCGAAACCGTGGCCTCGCGCCACTTCAAACCCGCCGACTATCTGGACGAAGAGCGACTGGACGGCGACATGACGCCGGGTGAGAGCGTCTCCTTTTCGGTGGAAGTGGCCGACCCCGGTAGCGACGCCGTGGCCTTCGAACTCAACTTCTATTGATCGCCCGGTGGCCGATGTCCCGGCGGCAATACACATCCCGCCAGTCGATTTTATCCACCCCCTGATAGGCGCGAGCCTGGGCCTCGGCGACCGTCGCGCCCAGGCCCACCACACAAAGTACGCGACCACCGTTGGTCACCACCTGGTCGCCCTCCAGCGCCGTACCGGCGTGGAAAACCTTGAGATCCTCGCCAGTGACCGAGTCCAGCCCGGCAATGACATCGCCCTTGCGGTAGCTGGCCGGGTAGCCCCCGGCCGCCAGTACCACACCCAGTGAAGAGCGCGAATCCCAATCGGCGCGGCACTGATCCAGTCGGCCGTCCACCGCCGCCTCGCACAGGGCCACCAGATCCGACTGCAAACGCATCATGATGGGCTGGGTTTCGGGGTCGCCAAAACGGCAATTGAATTCGAGCACTTTGGGCGTGCCCTCGGCATCGATCATGATGCCGGCGTAGAGAAAGCCGGTGTAGCGAATGCCGTCGGCCTTCATGCCCTCCACCGTGGGCAGTATTACTTCGTCCATAATCCGCTGGTGCATCGCATCGGTAACGACCGGAGCCGGCGAGTAGGCGCCCATGCCACCGGTATTGGGCCCCTGATCACCGTCGTCCCTGGCCTTGTGGTCCTGAGAGCTGGCCATGGGCAACACATGCTCGCCATCGACCATCACAATAAAGCTGGCCTCCTCGCCCTCGAGGAACTCCTCGACCACCACCCGGTGGCCGGCCTCGCCAAAAGCGTTGCCGGCGAGCATGTCGCGCACCGCCTCGCCGGCCTCCTCGCGGGTTTGGGCGATGATCACACCTTTGCCCGCCGCCAGGCCGTCGGCCTTGACCACAATCGGCGCGCCCATCTCTTTGATAAAGGCCAGTGCCGGTTCGATCTCGGTGAAATTCTGGTAGCGCGCCGTGGGAATACCGTGGCGGGCCAGGAAATCCTTGGAAAAGGCCTTGGAGCCCTCGAGCTGGGCGGCCTCGGCGGTGGGGCCGAAGATGCGCAATCCGGCCTCGCGGAAGCGGTCGACCACCCCGGCCACCAAGGGCGCCTCGGGGCCCACCAAAGTGAGATCGACACTCCGCTCGCGAGCCAGGGCCAGCAGGCCGTCGATGTCCTCGGCGCCGACGGCTACATTTTCCAGCTTGGCCTCCCCGGCGGTGCCGGCATTGCCCGGGGCCACCAAAACAGTGGCCACTTCCTCACTCTGTGCAGCTTTCCAGGCCAGCGCGTGTTCGCGGCCACCGCCGCCAATTACGAGTACGGTCTTGCTCATCTCGGGTTCTCTATTGCTCAGGGTTTACAGCAAAGTGCTGATAAATTGTTCCAGTTTGGCCTGATCCTGGCCGAAGCGGCGGATGCCCTCGGCCAGTTTTTCACAAGCCATGGCGTCGTCGTTGAGCTGCCACAGGAAATCACTGTGACCCTGGGGCTCGATACGGTTCAGCGAGGCATCGCGGGCACCCTCAACAGAGAGCTGCTGCTCAATATCGGTCTGGCGCTCTTCCAGTTCCGCCAGCAGGGCCGGGGAAATGGTCAACAGGTCGCAACCGGCCAGGGCCAGCACCTGATCGGCGGTGCGGAAGCTGGCCGCCATCACCTCGGTATCGTAGCCGAAGTGCTTGTAGTACTCATAGATCCGGCGAACCGACTGCACACCCGGGTCCTCTGCTGCGGGGTAGCCATCGACTCCATCGCGAGCCTTGTGCCAGTCAGTGATGCGGCCGACAAAGGGCGAGATCAGGGTAATGCCGGCATCGGCACAGGCCAGCGCCTGAGGCATGCCGAAGAGCAGGGTCATATTGCAGTGAATGCCCTGGCGCTCGAGCAACTCGGCGGCGCGAATGCCCTCCCAGGTGCTCGCCAACTTGATCAGCAGCCGATCGGTGTCGACTCCGGCGCGCTGGTAGCGCTCGACAATCTGCAGGGCGCGATCGACGCAGGCGGTGGTATCAAAAGACAGGGTGGCGTCGATCTCGGTGGAGACCCGCCCGGGAATGTGGCCCAGAATTTCCACCCCCAGATCGACGAAGAGCTGATCGGCAATGGCCTTGAGACTGCGCTCGCCCCGGGCGTGACAGTCCGCCACCGTGGCCTCAAGACGCGGGCGGTAGGCCGACATCTGCGCGGTCCCCAGTATCAGGGAGGGGTTAGTGGTGGCATCCACCGGGCGGTGGGCTTTGATGGCCTCGATGTCGCCCGTATCGGCGACCACCGTGGTCATCTCTCGCAACTGCTGAAGCGCATTCATTAATTCGATTCCCTTTGGATCAGTGGCGGAAGTGTCTCATGCCGGTAAAGACCATGGCGATATCGTGCTCATCCGCGGCGGCGATCACCTCTTCGTCGCGCATGGACCCGCCGGGCTGAATCACCGCGCGAATACCGGCGGCAGCGGCGTTGTCGATGCCGTCGCGGAAGGGGAAGAAAGCATCGGAGGCCATTACCGAACCGGGCACCTCGAGGCCGGCGTGCTCGGCCTTGATGCCGGCGATCCGGGCGGAATTGACCCGGCTCATCTGGCCGGCGCCCACACCCACGGTTTGCTCGTCGCGGGCATAGACGATGGCGTTGGATTTGACGAATTTGGCCACTTTCCAGGCAAACAAGAGATCCCGCACCTGCTGTTCATCAGGCTGGCGATTGCTCACCAGCTTCAGGTCCTCCTCGGCGATCATGCCCAGATCCCGATCCTGTACCAACAGCCCGCCATTGACGCGCTTGTAGTCAAAGCCGCCGTCGTGGACCTGGGACCACTGACCGGTGCGCAGCAGGCGCACATTCTTCTTGGCCGCCACCACTTCAACCGCATCGGCGTCGATCTCGGGGGCAATGATCACCTCGACGAACTGGCGCTCGACAATGGCCTTGGCCGTGGCCGCATCCAGACGGCGGTTAAAGGCGATGATGCCACCAAAGGCCGACTCGCTGTCGGTGGCGAAGGCGCGCTGGTAGGCCGAGAGGATATCGCCGTCCAAAGCCACTCCACAGGGGTTGGCGTGCTTGACGATGACACAGGCCGGGGCTTCAAACAGCTTAACGCACTCCAGCGCCGCGTCGCTGTCGGCGACATTGTTGTAGGACAGGGCCTTGCCCTGAATCTGTTCGGCGGTACTGATGGACGGCTCGCCGGGGTTAGCCTCGGTGTAAAAGGCGGCGCGCTGGTGGGGATTCTCGCCGTAGCGCATACCCTGGGCCTTGAGGAACTGCATATTGAGACTGGCGGGGAAGGGGCCGGTCTCACCCTCGCCATTGAGTGACCCCAGGTAGTTGGCAATCGCCCCGTCGTAGCGAGCGGTGTGCTGAAACACCTTGAGCGCCAGATCAAAGCGCGTGCCGGCGGTGACACCACCGTCGTTCTCGCGCATTTCCTCGATGACCTTCGGGTAGTCATCGGCGTCGACCACCACCGTCACGCTGGCGTGGTTCTTGGCCGATGAGCGCAGCATGGCGGGGCCGCCGATGTCGATGTTTTCAATCGCTGTGGCCAGGTCGCAATCGGGATCGGCGATGGTGGCCTCGAAGGGGTAAAGGTTGACTACCACCAGGTCGATGGCCGGAATATCGTGCTCCTCCATCACCTCGTCGTCGGTGCCGCGGCGACCCAGCAGACCACCGTGAATTTTGGGGTGCAAGGTTTTCACCCGGCCGGCCATCATCTCGGGGAAACCGGTGTGGTCCGACACCTCGGTGACGGGGATGCCCTCCTTGACCAGCAGGCGGGCGGTGCCGCCGGTGGAGAGAATGTGAACGCCGCGGTCGTGAAGCTCGCGGGCGAAATCGACGATGCCGGACTTGTCCGACACACTGATCAGGGCGCGTTGAATGCTTTGGCTCATAGGAAATACTCGTTGAGTAAATGAAAAATGCTTAGGCAAGAGTGCGCTTGGCTAAGCATTCTGCAGGCGAATAGCGAGTCCGGGATTATACCCGAATGGCTCGAACTTTCAGTGCCAGAGCGCTAGAGCAGACCGTGGTCCTTGAGTTTTTTGCGCAAAGTACCCCGGTTGATTCCCAGACACTCGGCGGCGTGGGACTGGTTGTTGTCGACATGCTCCATCACACACTTCAGGAGCGCTGTCTCCACTTCACCCACCACCAGCTTGTACATGCCCTGGGGCTTTTCCCCACTCAGGGCCAACAGGTAGTCCTTGATGACATTTTCCACGGAATCTTTCAGTGGCGCTTCCTTCATGCCGCGAGCTCCTCGGTGTTGTCGCTTTCCGGCGGCCTCAAACCGCCGCTCAAAATAGTATCAATGGCGCGGTACTGCGCCCCGGCGCTGTCGATGGCAAACAGCGTTTTCTTGTGGCGTTTAAAATCGCTGCGCGGTTTCAGATACCAGGCGATGTGCTTGCGCGCGATGCGCAGCCCCATGTACTCGCCGTAAAATTCATACAGCGCTTCCAGGTGGCCCAGCAGTGTCTCGCGTATCTCATCCGCACCCGGCGCAGGCAACTTTCGCCCCGTGCGCAGGTAGTGGTCGACCTCGCGAAAGATCCACGGGTTGCCCTGGGCGGCGCGGCCAATCATCAGGGCGTCGGCACCGGTCTCGTCGAGCACTCGCCGCGCGCGCTCCGGCGAGTCGATATCGCCATTGGCCACCAGCGGAATATGGATATGGCGGCGCACTTCGGCAATGGTCCGATACTCGGCCTCGCCCTTGTAGAGCTGGTCCCGGGTACGGCCGTGGAGGGACAGCATCTGAATGCCGCTGTCCTCGGCCAGCCGGGCAATGCGCACCGCGTTGCGCTCTTCCGCCGTCGGCCCGGTGCGCGTCTTCAGTGTCACCGGCACATCCACGGCGTCGACCACTGCCCGCAGGATACTCGCCACCAGGGGCTCATCGGAGAGCAGCGCCGAACCGGCGGCGACATTGCACACCTTCTTGGCCGGGCAGCCCATGTTGATATCGATGACATCGGCACCGTTCTCGACATTGAACTGCGCCGCCTCGGCCAGCTGGGCCGGATCGGAACCGGCAATCTGCACAATGATCGGCCCCGGCTCGCCGCGGTGATCCATGCGCAGACGGGTCTTGCGGCTGTTACGCAGGGAGGCCTGGCTGGTCACCATCTCCGACGGCGTCCACCCGGCACCCAGCTTTCGGCACAGCTGCCGAAAGGGGCGGTCCGTCACCCCGGCCATTGGCGCCAGCGCCAGAGGGGTCTCGATAATGTGGTCGCCAAGTCGAATCATCAGGCCGGTGATTCTAGCCGCAAATGCGTTGATCAAAAAGTAACCAGCGTTAACAATGGGCGTCAAAATGTTCGGGGGGCGGCTTCGCCGCGTCTGATTTTGGTGGACCGGATGATGTTTGTTTTAGCCACAGAGCGCACAGAGAACACAGAGGTTTTGAGCGTCATGCCGGGGATGGGTTGGCCTTTCATGTCATTGCGAACGAAGTGAAGCAATCTGCAGAACCGTTCGGCAAATCGCCACGCCACTGCGCGGCTCGCGATGACAAAGACCCTCTGTGCTCTCTGTGCGCTCTGTGGCTAACTGCCAATCATGGCCAACCCGGCGTGGCTTCGCTATAGTGTGGCCACACCAACGGGGGAGTACATCAATGCGTCTGACACTGGCCACTTTTGCCACCGGGCTATCACTGGTTTTTACCGCACCGGCCTGGGCGAACACTCCCTCCGAATACGACCACTACCACCCGGTCACCATCACCGCCGAGGAGACACCCACTGCCCGGGGCCTCCCGCTCGACGAGCTCTCTCTGGTCACCGTCCGCGACGGTCAGCTCGACCCCATCCCCCACCAGTTCGAGGCCTACGACATCCTCGGCTTGATTTACATTGATGGCGTCAGCGAGGACCGTCGCATTGGTGAAGCCGGCGTTTTTGATGGCGACGACAAGCTGGTCTTTCTCTATCGCGACGCCAGCAGCGAGCGACTGCCCATTGAGCCCGACCTGAAGGCCGGGGAGATCGTTCGCGAGTTCACTATGGCCAGTCCCCGGGGCGATAACCGCTATGTTTACCTGATGCGCAACTACCCCGGCAGCAGCCCGCGCCAATACGCCGCCGATTACGACGAAAAGGCCGGCGTACTGCGCGGCGACAACTACCGCTACAGCGTCTACAACCGGGACTTCGGCCACGCCAAGAGCTACCAGATCGGCGAAGGCGACGGTGTGACCGACAACCTGCTCGACCGCGCCCTGCTCGAACTCCGGAGTTCGGTGCTATTCCGCATGCTCAAGGTCAGCTTCAGTAACGAGAAAAACATCACTCTCAAAGTCAAGGGTGTCCAGGGCGGCCCGGTGCGCACCAATCTGCTGATTGAGGCCCGCTCCACCTTCTTTGCCATTCCCGTGTTCAGCATGCCCTTCCAGATCAATGCCTACGACCACGCCATGAACACACCGGGCATTGAAATCAACAAGCCACGCATGGCGCGCATCATTCGCAGCATGCGCCGCGCCGCCCGCTACCTGGTCGAACCCGAAGCCACTTTCTATGTCCAGTACAAGCACTTTGAGGGCACCCGGGTGAAACTCGAGCGGACCAGCCGGGCCCACGAGGGCGAGGGGCTGATTGATGGCCGGGGCAACGCCTACGAGAAGGCCCTACGCCAGACTTTCCTCCCCGGTCAGTGGCTTTGGTTCGAACACCCCGCCGGCACGATCATGACCACCAGTGCCATTCCCGAGGAAATACTCGACATTGAGGGCCTGCACCCCTCGGTACTCTTCAGCGATGAGATGACCGACGACGGCCCCCGGGCTCGCATCGGTTTCAAACTGCACTCGGACACTGCGGCACTGGACGAAATCGCCTATGCCCTGAAACTGGCTGAAGACCTGTTTTCCAACATGAAGCCCTACGATCTGGACGGCATTTTCAAGGCGGTCATTGAAGGCACTGAAAAAGGCCTCTACTTCGACGAAATCCTGCAGCAACAAAACCTCAACAAGGCCGCCATCCAGGAACTGTTCGACCTGTTCCACCTGGATGTCGATGTCCACCGCATTGGCACTCTGATTGACCTGGCCACACACTGGCCCCGGGGCGAATCCACTACGGTGTCCGAGTTGCTCCATCGCGCCGGCACCTCACCGGAACGCGCCGATGCGTTTTTGAACATGTTCCAGATTGACCTCGATCCCGATGAGGTCATTGACAACCCGCCGCGCTACGCCAGTGAAATGATGCGCCGGCTCTATCGCGGTTACCGCACGAAAATCAAAAATGGCATCACCATCTGGACACCCACCGAGAACATCGATCCCCACGAGTTCAACTTTCAGCTGAACCATCCGCCGCGCGTACTCGGCCGCAACGACTTCGAGTACTGAAACTGCTCGCCCTCAGCGCCCCCCTTCAGCGGGGGCGAAGACCTCCTCGAGTGTCTGCAATAGCCACTCGCGATCCGCTTCACTCTGCCAGCTGTGGTTGTGGTTCTGGGCCTCCAGGGCGTAGAAATAGCGGGGCTCTCCGGCGGCCTCGAACAGCCGGCGACCCTGGCTCCAGGGAACAATCGGATCGTCCTCGGCGTGCAATATGTACACCGGCACCCCCGCCAACTCCGGCACCGCCTCCAGGGGCGGCACGGCATCGCTAAACAACAGTGGCACCAGGGGACTCAACCAGGCGGTCATCCAGTGACTGCCAACCTTCTCCCGGGCCACGGAGCGGTAGCTACTGAAGCCCGAATCCAGAATCACGGCGCGGATGCGATGGTAGCCACCCCCCGAATTGACGGCGTGGGCAGCCGCCACCGAACTGGCCGCCGCCCCCAAGCTGTGGCCGTAAACCACCAGGTCGCGAGCTTCGCTTTCCCCCTCCATGCTGCCCAGGCGCGCTCGCGTCCACTCGATGGCGCGCAGGGTGTCCCGGGCTACACCGCGGGGATCGGGCTCGCCCTCGGAGTAGCCGAAGCCCCGGTAGTCAAAAATCAGCACATTGTACCCCTGCGCCGGCAACCAGCTCACCGCCTCCACATGGCTGAGCATATTGCCGGCATTGCCGTGGGCGTAAACCAGGGTGCCGCGCGCCTCGGATTCGCCGTCCCGGGACGGCAGCCACCAGGCGTGCAACAGACCCACCGGCCCGGCTATCGCAACCTCTTCATAGGCCACACCCAGCGCCGAAGGCGTCAGGCGCAGATTCTTGTCGGGGTGAAAAAACAAGCCGGTACAACCGCTCAGACTCAGTGCCAATAGCAAGCCATACAGTGACCTCCGGGGCATTCTTCCGCTCGGGTAAAATCGTCCTTTTCTCAATTTGCTCATTGCTGCCAACCAGTCTGGTAAAAGTGTTTGTTTGATAGGGATTATGTTGCTAGTCTAATCCCAACCGCAATCTTTGCGGTACATGAATCAAAACATTTAAATGGAGATTACGCATGAAAAAGACACTCGCTTGCGCAGCACTTCTCGCCGCTTCTTCCACTTCCTTCGCAGCTGCTCCCGGCGGCCCGGACTGTGGTTGGGGCAACATGCTCTTTGAAGGCAAATCCGGTCTGCCCAGCCACTTCCTGGCCTCTACCACCAACGGTACCAGCGGTAACAAGACCTTCGGCATGACCACAGGCACCAACGGCTGTGACATCAACGCCACACTGACCTACGGTGGCCAGTCACTGCTCGGCGCCGTTATGGGCGAATTCTCCCAGGATGTTGCCATGGGTGAAGGCGATGCACTCGACGCCGTTGCCGTTTCCATGGGCGTGGCCCAAGAAGATCGCCAGCACTTCGCCAGCACTCTGCACAACAACTTCGAGACGCTGTTCCCCAGCGCCGATGTGACTGCCCAGGAGCTGCACGAGTCCCTGATCACTGTCATGAAGCAGGACACTCGCCTCCAGCAGTACGCTTCCTGATACAAGCCCCCATGGGGTAATATCGACTGCCAGCCTCGCGCTGGCAGTTTTTTTTGTGCAACCGAAAAGTCATCATGCCCCGGCCAACCTTTAACATTCTGATCGCCACTCTCACTCTTTTCAGCGCACCGGCGAGCGCCGAGCGCATCGATACACTGATTGATGCGGCCCAATCCAAAAACCTGGACCAGCGCGACAAGTGGCTGGCCCTGGGTCACTACAAGCACGGCGCCGATCGCGGCGACGACAACGCCAGCTACATCGATGACGACGGTTTTTTCCTGGCCGACACCGGCGAGCGCGACCCCGCCGCCGAACTGATCGCCACCCTGCAACAGTTGCCGGCGAGCAAAGCGCTCAGCGACGAGCAACGCAACCAACACCCGCGCTGCCGCTACCCGGCCCGCTACCAGTGGCTGTCGAAAGAACTGGACTTTGAGCCCGACGACTTCGGCAGCATACAGTGTCCGGATTTCACGCAGTGGCTAGACCAGGTCGATGCCCACAGCGTAACGCTGGTCTACGCCGCCTCCTACCTCAACAGCCCGTCCTCCATGTACGGCCACACCCTGATGCGCCTCGACCCGCCCGACAAGGAAGAGAAATCCGAGTGGTTGTCCTGGGCGGTCAACTTTGGCGCCCGCGTACCCAGCGACGACAACGCCGTGGTCTTTGCCTACCGCGGCATCTTCGGCGGCTACCCCGGGCACTTTTCCGTACTCAGCTATCTGGAGAAAATCCAAGAGTACAACCACATCGAGAACCGCGACCTCTGGGAATACGAACTGAATCTGACGCCCGAAGAGACCCGGGCACTGACACTGCACCTGTGGGAACTCAAGGACATCCAGTTCGACTATTTCTTCTTTGACGAAAACTGCAGCTACCGCCTGCTCGAGCTGCTGGAGGTAGCCCGCCCGGGCACCGAGCTCACCGACGACTTCTCGTTCTTCGCCATTCCCATCGATACCGTCCGCAGCATCGAGGACGCCGGCTTTGTCGGCGACAGCAAGCGGCGCGCCTCGCGCACCCGCCTGTTGCGCCACCAGATAGCCCAGCTCGAGGACGGCGAGCGCCGACTGGCGCTGGACCTGATCGAGAGCCACAGTGCTCTGGAGGACGAACAGCACAGCGACATCAGTGGAAGCAGTCGCACCCGCGCGGTAAAAACCGCCTCGGACTTTCTCAACTACCGCTTTCGCAAAGTGGCCCGGGAAGACACCAATGTGGAACAGCGCTTTGCCCTGTTGAAAGCCATGAGCCAGCTGCCCAAGCCCGGCTTTGACCCGCTGCCCCGGGACATACCGCCCGAGAACGGCCACGAGTCCAGCATGGTCTCTCTGGCCGCCGGCCGCGAGGCCGACAGCGACTTTGTCGACCTGACCCTGCGACTCAGCTTTCACGACCTGATCGACAATCGCCCCGGCTTCGACCACGGCGCCTCCATCAACATGGGCGAGTTCACCCTGCGCCAGGACGAGCACGAAGACCTGGAACTGCAGCGAGCTACCCTGATCGACATCCACTCCTACACGCCCCGGGACGCCTTCTTCAAGCCGACCTCCTGGGAGGCCACCGTGGGTGGCGAGCGCCGACTGGGCGCCGGGGGCAGCGAGCTGATCTTTCAGGGCAGCGGGGGTGCCGGCCTCAGCTACCGCCTGTGGCCGGGCAATATTACATACGCCCTGGTCGGCGCCCGGGCCGAGTACAACGAACAGCATTTCGACAGCCACGCCGGCGTCGCCGCCAGCCTCAAGGCCGGTACGCTGATAGACAGCCCCCTGGGCACCACCCGCATCGAGTGGCAAAAACAGCGCTTCGACAACCACTACGAGCGCGAGATCAGCGGCCTCCACCACAACCTGCCCCTGGGCAAGGACATCGCCCTCACCGCCCGCTACGAGTATCACGACTACAGCGATACCCGCTTCCACAGCGCCCAACTCGGCCTGCGGCACTTTTTCTGATGGTTAGCCACAGAGTGCACAGAGAGCACTGAGTTTTTTGTGCGAAAGGGAGGACTGTAGGAGCCTGCTTGCAGGCAAAGGCAGCCTGTCATTGCGAGCGAAGCGAAGCAACCTGCGGAACCGTTCAGCAGATCGCCGCGTCGGCTAACGCCGCCTCGCGATGACCCCAGGTCACAAAAAAAGCGGAGATGCCATTGGCATTTCCGCTTTTGCAAGATTCCGGATAAGCGCTGAGCGCTTTCCGGAATGACCTGACATCCTCGTAGGGCGGAAGCGGCGCAGCCGCACCCGCCGAACTGGCGGCGGAGGTGCCTTCGGCACTTCCGCCCTACCACTCAATCCCTCTGTGGCGAATCCGCCTACTTTTTCATGGAATCGAAGAATTCGTTGTTGGTCTTGGTCGACTGCATTTTGCCCAGCAGCAGTTCCATGGCTTCGAGTTCGTCCATGGAGTGCAGGAACTTGCGCAGCACCCAGATTTTCTGCAGTTCATCCGGTGCTACCAACAACTCCTCGCGGCGGGTGCCGGAGCGGTTGATGTTGATGGCGGGGAAGATGCGCTTCTCGGCAATCCGGCGATCCAGGTGGATCTCCATATTACCCGTGCCCTTGAACTCCTCGTAGATCACCTCATCCATCTTGGAACCGGTTTCCACCAGGGCCGTAGCAATAATGGTCAGGCTGCCGCCCTCTTCCACATTTCGCGCCGCGCCAAAGAAGCGCTTGGGGCGGTGCAGGGCGTGGGCGTCGACACCACCGGTGAGCACCTTGCCCGAGGAAGGCGCCACGGTGTTGTAGGCGCGTGCCAGGCGCGTGATGGAATCGAGCAGAATCACCACATCGCGCTTGTGCTCCACCAGACGCTTGGCCTTTTCGATCACCATCTCGGCCACTTGCACATGGCGGCTGGCCGGCTCGTCAAAGGTCGAACTGATCACTTCGCCGCGCACCATGCGCTGCATCTCGGTGACTTCCTCGGGGCGCTCGTCGATCAGCAGGACAATCAGGTAAACATCGGGATTGTTGTTGACGATGTTCTGGGCAATGTTTTGCAGCATCACCGTCTTGCCCGCCTTGGGCGGCGCCACCAGCAACCCTCGCTGACCCTTGCCGAAGGGAGCAACGATGTCGATCACGCGGGAGGTAATGTCTTCGGAGCTGCCGTTGCCGCTTTCGAGGCGCATGCGATCTTCGGCGTGGAGGGCAGTGAGGTTTTCAAAGAGGATTTTGCGCTTGGCGTTTTCGGGAGTGTCGTAATTGATCTGGTCGACTTTCAACAGGGCAAAGTATCGCTCCCCGTCCTTGGGTGGCCGAATCTTGCCGGAGATGGTATCCCCCGTTCGCAAGGTGAAGCGCCGAATCTGACTGGGCGAGACATAGATGTCGTCGGGCCCCGCCAGATAGGAACTGTCTCCGGAACGCAAAAAGCCGAAGCCGTCCGGGAGAATTTCCAGTACGCCGTCGCCGAAAATATCCTCGCCACTCTTGGCGTGTTTTTTCAGCATGGCAAAAATAATGTCTTGTTTGCGCGAGCGACCGATATTGTCGATGCCCATTTCCTGGGCTTGTTCGGTCAGTTCAGCAACGGGTTTCTTCTTGAGTTCGGTGAGATGCATAGATGTTTGAATGGTTGGCCAGGATTGGATTTAAAAAGTCGTTACCACCGGGGATGGCGGCACACATTATGTGAACCTTGAACGCACCGCTTTGCGGCTTGAGTTGAGTAATTATTTGGGTTCAGCAGCGCCCGGACGGGCTCAAGCTTGAGATGAACAGTAGCACGCTATGAGAGCCACCACAATACCCGCGGCAAAGGCGCCGCGGGCGGGGTAAAAGTCTTACAGGTTGGCGTCGACAAAAGCGATCAACTGGGACTTCGACAGGGCGCCCACCTTGGTCGCCTCGACATTGCCATTCTTGAAAATCATC
This sequence comes from Pseudomonadota bacterium, assembly GCA_051747425.1. GTDB lineage: Bacteria > Pseudomonadota > Gammaproteobacteria > HTCC5015 > HTCC5015 > HTCC5015. Next base: position 29,639 of record JBNJGD010000012.1, on the reverse strand, counting down.
AAGGTGGGAATGCCGCGAATACCGAACTTGGGCGGCGTGTCGCCATTCTCGTCGATGTTCAGCTTGGCCACTTTAAGACGGCCGTTGTACTCTTCGGCCACCTCGTCGAGGATGGGGGCAATCATCTTGCAGGGACCACACCACTCGGCCCAGTAATCCACCAGCACGGGCAGATCGGACTCCAGAACTTCGCTGTCAAAAGTGGCGTCGGTCAGATAAACAATGGAATCACTCACAGTGATAAAACCTCCGGGATTGGAAATACCGCCTTGTGGCGGTTCTGCTGCATAGTGTGAGCATTTTCCCACGCATTTCAAGCACCAGACCATAGATTGTCCCTATCAACCCCGTAGGAGGCCCGACCCCGGGCCGACCCGTCGCGGCGAGGGCGCCGCTCCTACAAACCCCGTAGGAGGCCCGACCCCGGGCCGACGATTTCATATCCAGGCTGCATCCCAGTGGGGATAAAACCGCGCAGACGAAACCATACCCGCCCTGACGGGGTTCATCACGATATAACGGGCAAACTCTTTCAGGTCTTCCTCTTTCCGCAGCGCTTGATCGTAAAAGCCCTGTTGCCAAATACCGCCTCCGTTGCGACGCGAAGAAATCGATTTTACCCGGCCTACCACCTCCTCCAACATCCCTCTCTTTAGCTGAACAAGCCAATGCAGATGATCCGGCATCACAACAAAAGCCCAGGTGTAAACCGCCTTATTCTCGCTTTCCATTTGTAGCGTTTTGACCAACACACGAGCACGATCCCAATCTCCAAAGATGGGCCTGCGGCCTTTTGTCACGGTGGTGACCATATAGATTTGTCCGGGAATGGAAACCCTTCCTTTTCTCAGAGCACTCTGTCCTTGCATCCTTGCCTCTCCTTGGCTATTGAAATATTCCTTTGTCGCGGCGGGGGCGCCGCTCCTACAAACCCCGTAGGAGGCCCGACCCCGGGCCCACCCGTCGCGGCGGGGGCGCCGCTCCTACAGCTATCTTCGGCGCGGTGGGCCGCGGCGGCGGTTGCCGCTTTTGCCGGGGGGCGGGCCGCGGCGCTTGGGTTTGACCGGGGGTTCGGGGGTGGCCAGCAGGTCGTCGCTGACCGGCTCGGTGGGGATACTGCCCTCGATGTACTCCTCAATGTCCATCAGGTTGAAGGCGGTGTCCTCGCAGGCAAAGCTCAGGGCCCAGCCACTGGCGCCGGCGCGGCCGGTGCGGCCAATGCGGTGGACATAATCCTCCCCGGACTGGGGCAGATCGTAGTTGAACACATGGCTGACATCGGGAATGTGCAACCCCCTGGAGGCCACATCGGTGGCCACCAGGGCCTTGAGCTCGCCGTTCTTGAACTTTTCCACCATGCGCGTGCGCTTGTTTTGCGGCACATCCCCCGAAAGCAGCGCGGCCTCGATGCCGTTGCCCTTGAAGTAGCCCCACACGGTATCCGCATTGCGCTTGGTATTGACGAAAATAATACTGCGCTCGGGCTGGTGCTTTTTGAACAGGCCCAGCAGCAGCGGGATTTTTTCCTCGTTGGCCGGGTGGTAGAGGCGTTGCTCAACCCGCTCGGCGGTCACCTGCTCGGCGGCCACCTCGACCTTTTGCGGGTTGTTCATGTGCTCGTAGGCCAGCTCCTGCACGCGCAGTGAAAGCGTGGCCGAGAACAACAGACTGAGCCGCTCGCCCGGTGGCGGGCAGCGGCGCAGCAAAAAGCGCACATCGTCGATAAAGCCCAGATCGAACATGCGGTCGGCCTCGTCCAGCACCAGCACCTGACAGTGTTTGAGGCTGAAGACCTTCTGCTTCCAGAAGTCGATCAGGCGACCGGGGGTGCCAATCAACACATCGACGCCAGCCTGGATGGTTTCCCGCTGGCGCTCGTAGTTGGCCCCGCCGTAGGCCAGGCCGAGTTTGAGATCCAGGTGCTGGCTGAGCTGTTCGGCGTCCTTGTGAATCTGGATGGCCAGTTCCCGCGTGGGGGCGAGAATCAGGGCGCGCACGCCGTTCTGCGGCCGGTCATCGGCGGGCGGCTTTTCAATCAGATGTTGAAAGGTGGCCACCAGAAAGGCGGCGGACTTGCCCGTTCCGGTCTGGGCCTGGCCGGCGATGTCCTGGCCCTCGAGTGCCAGCGGCAAGGCCTGGGCCTGAATCGGTGTGCAGTATTCAAAGCCGGCGGCGGCGATGCTGTCTTTCAGGGCGCCATCCAGAGGCAGTGCGTCGAAGCGGGTATCACTTAAATGGGTTTCACTCATGGCGTCAAAGCATACTGGATATTGCGTGGTTTCACTATGGCGGCGGGCGCGTTCCTGTCATTGCGAGCGAAGCGAAGCAATCTGCACGAACCGCTCGATAGATCGCCGCGTCGGCTGACGCCTCCTCGCGATGACAAACCCCGTCATTGCGAGCCGAAGGCGAAGCAATCTGCTGATACAATGACCAACATTCATACATGGGTTCAAGGAGGAAACCATGCAGGCTGCTGTCTATATCATTACCAACAAAAACAGAACTGTTTTATATACCGGCGTTACTTCAAACCTGCCTCAACGGATCCAGCAACACCGGGACAAGACCGTCCCCGGTTTTACCCATCGCTACAATTGCTGTGTATTGGTCTACTACGAATTGGGCGAGGACATACGAAGCTGTATTGAGCGGGAAAAACAAATCAAAGCAGGATCAAGAGCAAAGAAACTCCAGCTGATTGAAGGCATGAACCCCGAGTGGCGCGACTTGAGCCTGGATTGGCGCTGATGCGAAGAATCTTCGCACCCCGTCATTGCGGGCCGGAACACCCCGTCATTGCGGGCCAGAACACCCCGTCATTGCGAGCGAAGCGAAGCAATCTGAGGGAACCGCTCGACAGATCGCCGCGTCGGCTGACGCCTCCTCGCGATGACAGAACCCGTCATTGCGAGCCCAGCGAAGTCATCTGTGGGAACCGTTCAGCAGATCGCCACGCCGCTTTGCGGCTCGCGATGACAAGCTCCCTCACACCTGGGGATTGAAGTGGGACCAGCGGTAGGTGCGTTTGATTTTGTGGATGGCGGCGCGGCGGTGGATATCGATTTCCTCGGCCAGCTCTGGGCCTTCCAGGCGGACTTTCATGATGCTCTTGCCGGTGATCTGTGACGCCGTGGTGTAGCAATTGAGCAGATATTCGCGCTGGGGCTGGGGCCGTTCGCGCTCGCCGGGAAGGCTGCGCACCACCGCCTCGGCGGCCAGCAGCAGGTCGTCCAGGCGCTCGGGCTTGCGGAAGGCGTCGACGCGTTTGAGCAGTTCCAGCACCTCCGGCGGCGGTTGCCGCATGCACGACTGGATCGCGAGGTGCTCGCGGCCCACCAGCGCCGCCAGTTGAATGCAGCGCTTGGGCGCGCCCCACTGGCGGGCCAGGGCCTCGGCGGCATCGCCGCCAAAGACGCCGCAAAAGGCGGCGAAGCGCACCTCCCCCGAATCGCTTAGATGCGTGGCCACTTCCAGGGCCACCAGGGCGCGCTCGCCCCGCTCCGTCCAGACCTCGGCATCCACCGCCGGCGCCAACAGGCGCGCCAAAGCACCGCACTGATCCAGCACTTCAAAAAAGCGGCGCGGCGCCGTCTCGCCAAAGGCGCGCTCGATCTCCTGCCAGCTGCGCTCTTTGGTCAGGGCCTCGATCTCGTCGCGCTCGACCATCTCCCGCATCAGGGCCAGGGTATCTTCGGCGGGCTCAAAGGTTTTCTCCACCAGGGGCGGGCAAAAGCGCGCGGCAAAGCGGGCAAGGCGCAGGATGCGCAGGGGGTCTTCGACGAAAGCGTCAGAAACATGGCGAAGGCGGCCAGCCTGGAGGTCGTCCCCACCGCCGTGGAGGTCGATCAACTGACCGGCCTCGTCACGGGCCATGGCGTTAATGGTCAGGTCCCGGCGCTGGAGGTCTTCCTCCAAGGTCACGCCCGGGTCGGCGTGGACCTCAAAGCCGCTGTAGCCGGGACCGATCTTGGTCTCGGTGCGGGCCAGAGCGTGTTCCTCGTGGTTCTCGGGGTCGAGAAACACGGGAAACTGTCGACCCACCTGGCGATAGCCGGCGGCCAGCATTTCCTCCGGCGTGGCGCCGACCACCATCCAGTCCCGATCCTTGACCTCGAGACCCAACAACTCGTCGCGCACCGCGCCGCCTACCAGATAAATATCCATGGGCGCTATGGTAGCGCCGCTGTCAACAAAACGGTAGCCGGGTGGCGGCGTTCAGTCGCCGGCGCCGAGCACCAAACGCTCAAAGTGCCACACCAGATGATTGCCGCCCAGGCCGGCAATGGCACTCGCGGCCAGGGCGCCCAGGCCATTGAACAGCATGTCGTAGTAATCGAAGTGGCGCAGGGGGTGGAAGGACTGGGCCACTTCGATGGCCACCCCCAGTAGTACCGTGCCCGCCACCACCAGCAGCCAGGCGCGCCAGCCGCGCACCAGTTGCAGCCACCACAGGGCGATCACCGCATAGGCGGCGCTGTGCCAGGCTTTATCGCTGCCCACCGCCCAGGACGGTGGCGAGCTCAGGGAGCCCCAGATCACCGCCAAAATCAGCAGGCAGCCCAGGGCAAACCACAGCTTCCACCACCTGAGCGGGCGCAACAATGACTGTCTGTCCATATCGTGAATCACCGACCAACCGATTAAAGGAACAGCACCAGCAACAGGGCGCCCAGCGCCAGGCGGTACAACACAAAGGGCATCATGCCAATGCGCTCGAGCACTTTCAAAAACAAATGAATGCAAGTGAGCGCACTGGCAAAGGACAGCGCCACAATCAGGGCCAGACTGCCCCACTGCCACTGCACATCGGGGGTGTTCAAAAGCTCCCACAGATACAGGCTGAAAGGCATCAAAATGGCCGGAATCGAGAGCAAAAAGGAAAAGTGCGCGGCCTCGGTGGGGGTAAAGCGGCGAAACAGCGCGGCGGTGATGGTAATGCCCGAGCGCGAGGTGCCGGGAATCAGGGCCACGGCCTGGGCCAGGCCCACTACCAGCACATCGACGCCGTTGAGACTGCCCAGGGTGCGCTGGCCGTCGCTGCGCCGGCGGTACACCGCCGCCCACCAGAGCAAACCGCCGAAGACCAGCGTGGCGGCGGCGATCACCAGCGGTCCTCGCAAGTGGGCTTCCACATAGTCCTTGCTCAGGATGCCCGCCAGGCCCAGGGGAATCGTGCCCAGCAACACCGCCCAGGCCAGCCGGCTGTCGCCGTTCTGGCGGCGCTCTGCCAGGCTTTGACAAAATCCTGACGCCATGGCGATAAGATCGCGCCTGAAGTAGAGTAGAACCGCCAGCAGGCTGCCCAGATGGGCGGCCACATCGAACAGCAAACCCTGATCCGGCCAGTCACTGAGTACGGGCACCAGAATCAGGTGGGCAGAGCTGGAGACGGGAAGAAACTCGGTCAATCCCTGAACAATGCTGAGAACGACAAGCTGAATAATATCCATGGGGGCCTCGTGCAATGACGGCAGAGTATAACGCAAATCTATCCGGCCAAGTGGCCCTGATCACCGGCGCCGGCCACCGGCTGGGCCGGGCCATGGCCCAACAGCTACACCGCGCCGGGGCCGATATCATCATTCACTACCGCCAGTCCCGGGAGGGCGCCGAGGCCCTGGCCACCGAACTCAACGAGGCGCGCGCCGACAGCGCCACCAGCCTCGCCGCCGACCTGCTCGACGGCGAACAGATCCGCTCACTGGCCGAGCTCGCCAGCGGATGGAAGGGCCGTTTGGACATCCTGATCAACAACGCCTCCAGCTTCTACCCCACCCCGGTGGAGCAACTGGATGCCGCCGCTTTCGACGACCTGATCGGCAGCAACCTGCGCGCGCCCGCCCTGCTCACCACGGCGCTGGCCCCGGCGCTCAAGCAGAGCGGCGGCTGCGTGATCAATCTGATCGACATCCACCACCAGCGCCCCATGCCCGGCTTTGCCGCCTACAACGCCGCCAAGTCCGGCCTCGCCGGCCTCACCCGCAGCCTGGCCCTGGAGCTGGCCCCCGAAGTGCGAGTCAACGGCATCGCCCCCGGCGCCATCCTCTGGCCCGAGGGCGAGAGCGACGAGCACCAGCAAAAGATCCTGCAAAAAATCCCCCTGGCCCGCTGCGGCCGCCCCGAGGACATCGCCCAAACCGCCCTCTTCCTCGCCACCGCCCCCTACATCAGCGGCCAAATCATCGCCGTCGACGGCGGCCGCAGTTTGAATATTTAGTTTTTTAGCCACAGAGCGCACAGAGGACACAGAGTTTTTTGTCATCGCGAGCCGCGCAGCGGCGTGGCGATCTGCCGAACAGTTTTGCAGATTGCTTCACTGCGTTCGCAATGACGGGAAAGGCCACCCATTCCCGTGGCCGAGCCGAGAAGCGCAAGGTAAAAACGGAAAAGGCCGAGGACATGTTTGAGCGAAGTTTACCGTCAGGTAAACGAGGGAGTTCCGCAGGCCCCGTTTTTACCGAGCATCGCAGGGAACACAGAGTGTTTGGGGAGTTATCCCCCTGGGACGAATGTATGTAGCGAGGCCAACATCTTATTCGCGGGCAGGCCCGCTCCCACGCTGCCCCTGTTTATGCAGATTCCGGATAAGCGCTTCGCGCTTTCCGGAATGACTCGAAACACTCTGTGCTCTCGGTGCCCTCTGTGGCTAACGCTACCGCGAGGGGGTATAGCGGGCGCGGAGGAGGAGGGCCAGGACAAGGAGGAACAGGGCGCCGTTGGCGGTGACGCGCAGGTTGAAATCGGTGGTGGCGTGGATGGCCATATAGGTCACGGCCATCAACCCACCCAGAGCCATACTGGCGTAAAAGCGGCTCTTGCGACGGCGCAGGGCCTGGGCCCCGGCGATCACGGCGATCGCGGCAATGCCACCGGTGAGAAGAAAGCCCAGCGGCCCCAGCTCGGCCCAGAATTGAAAGTAATCGTTGTGGGCGTGGTGGAACACCCCGGTGCTGTTGTAAATGGACTTGTAGGCCGGAAACACCCGCTGGTAACTGCCAGCGCCGCTGCCCACCACGGGAAAGTCCACGATCATGCGCAGGGTATCGCCATTCACATCCACCCGTTGCTCACTGCGGTAGTCGCTCTGTTCGATGCGCTCCACCACCCGGTCCACGCCCACCACATTGCCGACAATGTAGAGATCCACCAACAGAAAACTGGCAAAGATCATCAGGGCCACCCGGCGCGAGCCACCCGAGCGCCAAAACCAGACGATGCCGGCCATCAGCGTGGCACTGAAGAAGGCCGTATTGCCCATGCGCGAGCGGGTCAGCACCAGCCCGGCCACCAGAACGATGATCAACAAGCGCAACACCACCTTGCGACTGAGCAGCAGGCGCAGGGTGTCGCGCAGCCACTCGCGGCGGCTGCGCTCCCCCGAGGGCCGCAAATCTGCCAGCAACAGGCCAATGGCCATGGCCGCAGCCATGCTGACAAAGCCGGCAAAGTGGTTGCGATTGACGAAGGCCCCGGAGAGCGAGCCACGATTTGTGCGCGCCAGGGCCACCGGTTCAAAAGCCTCGCCGCCGTAGCGAACGAGCACACCGTAGACGGTCATCAGGGCGGCGCTGACCACCCACCACCACAAAGCGCGGCGGATGCGCCAGCGGCTGCTCAGGGCGTGGAGACAGACAAAGAAAAAGGCACCGTAGGCGGCGGTGAGCACGGTGTAGTAAAGCGTCTCGTCAGGAGTGGCACTGAGCGCCAGCCAGCCGCCGGAGCAGCCGACAATGGCGCAGGTCTGCGGCGACAGCACCGCCACCAGGCCGGGCGGCAGGGGCAACACCTGAAAGAGCAGATACGCCAAAAGGCCCAGCCACAAACCGGCCATCCGGCGCAGCGCTGTTTGTCCGTCAGTATCAAAGTGGGCGGGTTGGCACAGTGGGCGTTTGCTCACCAGCCACAACGCCAGAGCAAAACTGGCGGCAGCAAACAGGGCGGTGGACCACTCGTGGTTACTGCCCCAGGGCCAGGGCAGCCAGACAATCAGCAGGAGAGTGGCGTAGTAAAAAGATCTGGACATTTTGTTATGTCATAGCGAGCGAAGACTGTAGGGCGGAAGCGCGTAGCGCATCCGCCGAAACCCAATAAAAGGCGGAAGATGGCTTTGCCACATCCGTCCTACGCACTGTCATTGCGAGCGAAGCGAAGCAATCTGCGGGAACCGTTCTGCAGATCGCTGCGCCGCGTCGCGACTCGCGATGACGGAACCGGTCGCGGGGCGAGATTCCGGATAAACACGACGCGTTTTCCGGAATGACGGTTGGCCCGGTCGCAAAAAGGGCGGAAGATGGCTTTGCCACATCCGCCCTACGCACTGTCATTGCGAGCGAAGCGAAGCAATCTGCGGGAACCGTTCTGCAGATCGCTGCGCCGCGTCGCGACTCGCGATGACGGAACCGGTCGCGGCGGGGGCGCCGCTCCTACGGTTCGCCTGCAGGCAGGATCCTATAGCCCGGGCTTACTCGTCGCCGCTGACAGCTTCTGTCGCTGTGGAGCCACCACCGCCACCGGATGTGGTGCCACTGGTTCCCGTTGTGCCGGTGGTCTGGCTGCTGTCCTGGCTGTCGCCCTCGTCGCTGCCTTCATCCGACTCGTCGGCATCGCCGGAACCGCCAGCCCCGGCGGACTGACTGGCGGCGGCCTTGGCTTCAATAGCCCGGTCCGCGGCCTGGAACACCGCCGTCTGCTGATCCGCCGGCGCCGCCACCACGGCAGTCGCCTTGATCGACGAGGCCATATTGGCCGGCGCCACCTTGATGGCGGATTCCACCACCATAACCGCATCTACCCCGGCGGCAATGGCCGCTTCCACCGCGTCCTCAATGTTCTCTTCGGACGCCAGTGCCGTCTCCAGCTCCTCGGCGGTCATATCGGCGCTATATTCAGCGGCCTGTGCCGTCGCAAAGGCGAACAGCAAAAAGGTGATCCAAACAAATTTCTTCAACATATCCCTTCTCCTCGAATAAGGCGTCTTTCCCGAAATTTTACGCTCAATACTCGTCATTTGCGAGTGCCCGGGAATTTATGGCCATAAGATAAAAGGATTCCGGATAAGCGCGATGCGCTTTCCGGAGTGACTGGCGTTTGTCATTGCGAGCGAAGCGAAGCAATCTGCGGGAACCGTTCGGCAGGTCGCCGCGTCGGCTGCGCCTCCTCGCGATGACGGCATCGTCATTACGAGTGGCAGCGAAGCAATCTGTGGGACCCGGTAAGCAGATCGCCACACCGCTTTGCAGCTCACGATGACGGAACCGGTCGTGGCGGGGCGCCGTTTGCGCAAAAAAAAGCGGGGATGGCTTTGCCATCCCCGCCCTGCGTCTTTCCGGTGTCACCCGGCTTAACGATCGCCGCTCACGGCCTCTGGCGATGTGGAACCACCACCGGTGATAGGTGGTGCAGGTGGTTCAGGTACAGGTTCAGGTTCAGGTTCATATACAGGAGGAACGTCCGGAACAACAACCGGCGGCGAATAATTCGCCACAAAATTATCCACTATGGCCGCTTGTTCAGGCGCAATATCCTTTATTGCGTCCGCAACTTGCTGGATGTTAGGCGTCTGCTGCGAAGTATCTCCTCGCGCGAGAACATCTCTGTACGCGCTTAATACTGTCCCCGCGAGCAACCCGGCCTCCATGGCCTTTTTGACGCCCTCAATCATATCCTCTTCCGAGGCCAGCGCTTCTTCCAGTTCTTGGCCATTCATATCGGCGCTGTATTCAGCGGCCTGGGCCGTCGCAAAGGCGAACAGCAAAAAGGTGATCCAGATAATTTTTTTCAACATTTCCCTTTTCCTCACATCAGGTGTTTTTTGCAAATACTACGCACATTGTCCGCCCTTGACTATCCCAGGCGGCACAAGCGCCCCAACTCGCTGTCGCTGCCCACCCAGACGCAGGCGGTCTCGCGGGCCGCGCCCTCGCCCAGGGCCAGCAGCAGGGCCCGGGACTTTACCCGGTCTCCGGCAATGCGGTGCAACTCTTCCATCACCCAAACCTGCACCGGAACGGAGTGCTCCTCGGCATTGGGTAACAACAGGGCCAGGGCGTCCCGGTGCAATTCGAAGTTGAGCGGGGCGCGATTGTCGATGCGCTCGAGAATCGTCACGATCTCCCCGCCGCTCTTACCCAGCTTCATCGCCAGGCGCAACTGGTCTCGTGCGATAAAAGCCAGCGCCGGGAGTCGCTCCTTGGCCGAAGCGAGTACCGCGTCGGCCTCTTCCAGACGCTGGCGCTGCTCTTCGCCCTCCAGTGGCTGGGCCGACCACTCCAGCAACAGCGCTCGCTGCCACTGGGCCCGGGGCCACCAACGCCCCACCAGTGCCATGCGGCCGGCGCGTTCCACCAGCTGCGTCTCGGCGCTGTTGCGGCGCCCCTCCACCAGGTCGCTCAGTACCGATTCCGCCTGGCGTACCTGCCAGCCTCCCCAGATTCCCGCCAGGCTCAGCACCAGCAACAGGATCAGGGCCACGGACAAAAACCAGCGCCACAGGGAGCGAAGTACCATCAGGCCGCCCCTCTAAAATGCCAGTCACTAACCTCTCGGGGCCAGTGCTCAGTCATATCGGCGGCGCGCTCGTCGCCCACCAGGGCGGCCAGCTCGGCCACCGAATCGGACATTTTCGGGTTGCGCCGCCGGGTACTGTGGGCGTCCGAGGCCAGGGCGTCGCCCAGCCCCCAATCCAGCAACAGACGGGCACAGTTCCGGGCACCCTCGCCAAATACCCCGGTGAGCGCCCCGCCGGTCAACTGAAAGTGCGCGCCGGCGCCGGCCAGCGGACGGATGTGCTCGGGGCGCTCGATGATTTCCAGGTTGCGCTCGGGGTGGGCGATCAGGGGCAGAATGTCCCGGGCCACCAGCCAGCGAATCAGCTGCACACAACCTGGCGGCACATGGCTGTGGGGCATTTCCAGCAGCACCACCTTGCGCCCCTGATACTCCCCCAGCCAGGGAATGGTATCGGCCTCGGCCTGCTCCATCAGCTCGGGCACGATGTGCATCTCGGCGGCCCAGGCCAGTTCCAGGCCAACGCCCTCGGTCCGGGCCTCGCGTTCCAGTGTCGCGAAGGCCTCGGCGATGATCGCGGGAGTGTTGTCGTAGGTGCCCGGCTGGATATGGGGGGTGATGACCAAACGAGTGGTGCCGTCAGCCTCGGCCATTTTGAGCATCTCAAGCGCCGCCGGCAGGGTATCGGCCCCATCGTCGATGCCGGGCAAGAAGTGGCCGTGGAGATCAATCACGGCGGGATTCGGTCTCGCGATTGTCGTAGTGGGCGTCGCTGTCGCCATAGTAAGCGCCGTAAGTGTAGCCTTCGCGACTGGTGCGCGACAGGCTCACCTGGTTCATGGCCACGCCGGCCAGCGGCGCACCGGATTGCAACAGATCGCCCACGCAGTACTCGACCACATGGGTGGCGGTGGCGTCGGCCTTGAGGACATAGATCACAGCATCGGCCAGATCGGAAAGAATCTTGGCGTCGCTCACCGCCTGGGCCGGGGGCGAGTCAATCACAATGCGGTCGTAGCGCTCGCGCAGTTGGCTCATCAGCGCCTGGCAGGCCGGGCGGGCCAACAACTCCTGGGGATCGGGGGGCACCGTGCCGGCGGGCAGGATGTCGATGCCGTTCTCACGGTGCAGGCAATCCTCCAACTCGGCATTGCCATTGAGCACATTGGCCAGACCCGGCGCGCCCGGCTGTACACCGAAATTGCGGTCCATGGTGGCCCGGCGCATATCGGCATCCACCAGCAGCACCTTCTCGCTCTGCCCCATGGCAAAGGCCAGATTACTGGAGATGGTGGTCTTGCCCTCACCGGGCACCGAGGAAGTCACCACCACGACTTTGCGCTCGCGGCCACCACTGGAGAGCATGAAGCTGGTGCGCAGGCTGCGGATAGATTCGGCAAAGGCCCGGTGTTTGCCATCGACAAAGCCGCGATAGAGCTGGAACGCCTCGTCGCCCTTTTGTTTGGGCACAATCGCCAACACCGGCAAGTTGAGCTTGTCCTCCACATCCCGTGGCGACTTGAAGGTGTTGTCGAGAATTTCCAGCAGCTGGGCCACACCGAAGCCGCCGAGTACCGCCAGCACAAAGGCCATCAGAATGATCAGAGCCTTGCGCGGCTTGTAGGCCCGGTTGGGCGTCTGCGCCGTGTCGATCACCCGGGCATTGGCGGTGGACAGATCCATGGTCTCGCTGGCTTCTTTCAGGCGCTTGAAGAAGGCGTCGTAGAGCTGGCGATTGGTGCTGGCCTCGCGCTCGAGCTGGCGCAGCTCGAACTCCTTGGTGCGGATGGCCTGCAACTCGTCCTTGGCCCGCTCAAAGGCGCGCACCAGTTCGCGCTCCTTGTTGAGCGCCGCCTCGTACTCCTGCTTGAGCCCCTCGGCCACGCTGCGCAACTGCTCGGCGTACTTGCGCTGGGCCACCTTGTAGTCAGCCTGAGCGGCCAGCATTTCGGGGTGGCGCGGACCGTAGCGCTCAGCCAGCTCCAGCACCTTGGACTCGGCCTCGGCGGACTTTTGCTTGAAACTCTGGGTCAGCGGGTGGGCCATGACCACCGAGACCTGTTCCAGCTCGTTGACCGAGAGGTCGCCCTCGGCGGATTTGACCTGGTTGTACACGCCCTGCAGTTCGGCCATCTGGCTACGCTGCTCGACGATCAATTCTGAAAGCTTGTTGATTTCCTTGGTGGTCAGAGTGGTCACGCCGGAGACATCCACCAGGTTCTCCCGCTCGCGGTAGTCCTGCAGGGCGCGTTCGGCTTCCTGCATTTTTTCCTCCATGTCCACCAGGCGTTTGGACAGCATGTCCACGGCCCGGGTCGCCATGCCCGCCTTGGCCTCCAACTGCATGTCGATGTAGCCCCGGGCAAAGGCGTTGGCTATCCGTCTGGCCAGGGTGGCGTTCTCCGAGGCAAAGCTGACATTGACCATCTGGGTTTTTCCGGCAGCGCCGACGGAGAGATGCTCAAGTACCGAACGCACTACCTCATCGAAGCGCTCTTCCTCGGTAGGCGGAATGGGCTCGACGAACCAGCCCTTGAACCGGGACAACAGCCCCGGCTCGGACTGATACAGCGGGTGTTCAACCAGATCCAGGTCGCGAACCACATGCTCGGCCAGACTGCGCGATCGTAACATTTCCATCTGGGTGTCCAGGTATTGCTTGTCCTGCCCACCGACGCCGTAGACCTCCTCGATGGAGACGATCTTGGCGCTCTGGTCCTCAATCAGCAGGGTGGCCGTGGCGCGATAAACCGGCGTCATGCTGAAGGCAATCACCGCCGCCAACAGGGCCACAGCCAGGGCCACGCCGAGCACCGGCAAGGTGTAGCGACGCAACAGAGCGACGATCTGGTGCAGATCGATCTCGAACTCGTCATTGTTGCGCTGGCGCGACTCCGGCCTTTGTTCCGACATGCTCAAATCCTAAAAGAAACTGTCTTCCACAGTGATAATGTCACCCGGCAAGACGGTAGCCGACAACTCGCTGACCACTTCCTCGGCCGGCCCGCTGTCGTGAATCACCAGCACCTTTTCCCGCGAGGCGCGCTCGGAAAAACCACCGGCCAGGGCAATCGCCTTGCGGATGGTCAGGCCGGGCTGGAAAGGGTAGCCGCCGGGCTCCCGGACTTCGCCATTGACGAAGAAAGTGCGGTACTCGACGATACTGATGGTGACTTTGGGGTCGACCAAAAAGTCGCCCTTAAGGCCCTCGGTTACCACTTCCTGCAACTCGGAGATGGTCAGGCCCCGGGCGTTGATCTCGCCGAGGAAGGGGTAGGAAAAGCTGCCGGCGTCGGTCAGGCGAACTTCGCTGGAGAGCTCCTCCTCGCCGAAGACATGCACGCGGATCAGGTCGCCAGCGCCCAGCTTGTAACCCGAGCGCAGGGCGCGTTCAACGGCGACATCGCCATCCTCGGTGGCGACATCGTCCTGCCCCCCCGAGGGCGCCAAACCACTGCCCGGCTGTCCCTGGCTGGCGCAGCCCGCCAGAGCCAGGGCGAAAAGCACAGCAGTGATCCACTTGCGAAACATGATTGCCCTCATAAAAACAAACGAGGCCACAAAATTGTGGCCTCATCGTTGCGCGCCAGGGCGCAAGGTTTAAATACCGATTTCAGCGCCAAACACCAGGAAGGTATTGCGGGTGTAGGTATCGCTGGCACGATCGGAGTCGCGATCCTCGTGACCGATCTTGCCGGTAATAGTCAGGTTGCGCTCGGCCTGAACGGCAAAGCCGGCATCCAGTTTGAGCGTGTCCGCCTCAACCTGGTCGTTGGCGCCGCCGAGGTAAGCCTCGTTCATGTTGGAGAGGTTCACCGTGGTCTGGACATGATCCATCCAGTCGTGAATCCAGCCAAGTGCGAGGGTCTCGCGCTCGACCGCGGCCCAGATGCGATTTCCGGCTACGCTGTTACCGTCGCCGATATCGCTGCTGAGGTTGGCGGTAAAGGTGGAGTAGCTGCGCGGCTTCCACTCGACGCCGATGTCCCAGGCCACTTTGTCGGTGTCGCCACCGGCATCAAATTCCTTGACCTGCGAACCGATCTTGGCGGTACCGGTGGTCTGGCCAGTGGCCTCCCATTTGACACCCGCATAGCCCACAGTGTCGTCGGCGTCCAGATCGTCTTCAATAATGAAGTCGTTCTCGCGCTGGATGCCCTGCAACAGCAGTTCCGTGCGCGGCGCGACTTCGAAGTAGCCAGTCAGCGACACGGCGTTCTTGTCCAGATCCCGCGAGGCGGTGGCCGGCAGGTTGGTGGTGTAGCGCTTGCCTTCGGAGGTCAGCGCCAGCTCCAGGCGGCCGACGGTCTCGTCGCTGCCCAGAGTGTAGTAGAGGCCGCCGCGATTGACGCGGTACTCGTCCGGGGTGTTGGCACCGGAACTGCCCACGCCGCCGACTTCGTCGTGGCCGCGGTCATAGCCGTAATCCAGAGCCACTTCGTTGCTGCGGTTAAAGCGTGTGGAGACGCCCGCGTCAAAGTGGTAGTCGTAGTAGTTGTTGTTGGCCTCGCCAGCGTAGGCGCCCTTCTCGCCACCCGCACCCAGCGTGATCCGTGTGTGGTTGGCAATCTCGGTTTCCGCCAGCAACTCGGGGGCCAAGGTAAACACATTGGCCTCGGTCTCGTCGGACTCGGTGGTGTTGATGTTGTCGTCGTAACCCATGCCCACTGTCACCGTGGGGGTGAGCTTAAACGCACCCGCATCGACAGAGCCCGGGTCTTTCAGCTCGGCGCCGGCACTGCCACAAACAAGTACCAGTGCACCGAATCCAATCAGCTTTGTATCAATCCATTTTTTCATCATATTCATGCTCCACAGCAGAGTGGCCAGTTAGCGATTTGCCAGATTATCAAGGAATTAGCGGGCATTGTCCACACAACGCCCCGTGCGCCCTTTACTGGATTTTTGTGACATTATCGCCCCGAAACTCGCCGGTTTTCCACAGCGCATCGCCCAGCGCCTCCCCGGGGCGGTAGCCATTGACGACTTCCAGCAGCAGGGCGCGGGTCTGGGCGTAGTCCTCACGGACCAGAGCGGCATCAATGCGCTCCAGCGATTCCATCAGCCGGCTCCAGGGCAGCCACTCCTCCCGGGCCTGAAGGATTTTGCTGTGGCGGGTGGGCGAGACCTTCTCGCCAATCAGCAGCTCCTCGTAGAGCTTTTCCCCCGGCCGCAGGCCGGTAAAGACGATTTCCACATCGCCCTCGGGGTGATTCTGGTCGCGCACCTCCAGCCCGCTGAGCTGGATCATGCGGCGGGCCAGGTCGACGATGCGCACCGGCTCGCCCATATCCAGCACGAACACCTCGCCGCCGCCACTCATGGCGCCGGCCTGGATCACCAGTTCCACCGCCTCGGGGATGGTCATGAAAAAGCGGGTAATCTCGGGGTGGGTGACGGTCACCGGCCCGCCGTCGGCAATTTGCTGACGAAACAGCGGCACTACCGAGCCGGAGGAGCCCAACACATTGCCAAAGCGCACCATGGTAAACACCGTATCGCTGCCCCGGGCGTGCAGCCCCTGCAGCACCAGTTCGGCCAGGCGCTTGCTGGCGCCCATGACATTGGTGGGCCGAACCGCCTTGTCGGTGGAAATCAGCACAAAGTGCTTCACACCGTGGCTGTCGGCGGCCTCGGCCACCACCTGGGTGCCGAAGGTGTTGTTGGCAATCCCCTGCCCCGGATTGGCCTCCACCAGAGGCACATGCTTGTAGGCGGCGGCGTGGTAGACGGTGTCGATGGTGTAGGCATCAAAAACCCGCCCCACCCGGCGCTGATCAGAAACGCTGCCCAAAAGCGCCACCAACTGCTGCCCTTCGCCGACCAGCGCCCCCAGCTCGCGCTCCACCTGGTAGAGCGCAAACTCCGAGGCATCCAGCAGTAACAAAGTTTTAGCCCCCTGCTGCAGAGCCTGGCGGCAGAGTTCGGAGCCAATGGAACCGCCGGCGCCGGTAACCAGGACGGTTTTGCCCCGGATACACTGGGCCAACAGCTCGGGTTCGGCGGGCACCGGATCGCGGCCCAGCAAATCCTCCAGACTGACCTCCTGAAGCTGGTCGGCGCTGAAGTCGCCATTCAAGAAAGCTTCAACGCCGGGCACGGTGCGCACATAGAAGGGATAGGGCTCCAGTCGCCCCAACACCTGACGGCGTTCGCTGCGGCGGGCCGAAGGCATGGCCAGCAGCACTTCCTCCACGCCGAAATCGCGCAATTTCTCAAAGCGCTTGGCCGTGGGCGGATACACGCGCACCCCGGCCACCTCGCGGTTCCACAGTTCGGGGTCGTCATCGACAAAGCCCACCACACTGTATCCACCAGTCTGGCGCAGGGCCGCCAGCAACTGCTGGCCACTGGCGCCCGCGCCGTAGATCACCACCGGTGTACGACCCTGGCTGCTATAGGCGCCAAGCAGCAATCCCCGGGCCAACAATCGGCCGCCCACCACCAAGACCACCGCCACCAGAGTGTATAGAAAGGGAATGGAGCGAGGCATGTACAGCTGCCCAAAGTAACTGACCAGCGCCATCACCAGACCACCGGCCAGAGAACCGCTGATCACCACCTTCAAAAGTCGCTGACCAGCGAAGCGCACCACCACCCGGTACAGGCCCAGGTAGTAAAATGCGCCCAGCGAAGTGGCCGCACCGGCGGCGGCCAGCAACAGGGTATCTTCCTGCAACAACACCAGCGAGATTTTGTCCAGGCGCAACACATAGGCCAGCATGGCGGCCAGCAACAGCGCCAGGCCATCAAAACCCAGCAGCACCGCCATTTTTTGCCAGCGGGGTAATTGTGTCAGCCCTTTAAGAAACTGTTTCATCGCTGTTTCCTTGTTTCGTTATTCGGGCAGCCCGTGTGTGGTTACGCCGCTTGCTCCAGCGCCTGTGCCACTCGCCCGACGGTATCGCACCAGGCCGAGAGTTCTTCTGATGTTAGCGTAGGGTGCAGCATAAACATAATACTGGTTTCTCCCAGCTCGCGGGCCACGCCAAGCCGCTCGTCTGGCACCAGCCCACTGTTTTCAAAGGCTTTTTCCAAATACACCTCGGAACAGGTGCCACTCATACAAGGCACCCCCTCACCCTGCAACGACTGCACCAACCCATCGCGCTCCATGCCCTCGGGCAGCGCCTCGGGGCGCACATAGACATAGCCTTTGTAGAAGGCGTGGTCGATGTGTGACGGCACCTCTGGCACGCGAAACAAGGGGGAGCGGGCGCAAGTCTCGAAAATCTGGCGGGCATTAGCCACTCGGCGAGCATGCCAGTCATCCATCCGACCCAGCTGGATGCGTCCAATGGCGGCCTGCATCTCAGTCATACGCCAGTTGGTACCAAAACTTTCGTGCAGCCAGCGGAAACCCGGCGGATGCTCGCGTTCATAGACCGCCTCCCAACTCTTGCCGTGGTCCTTGTAGGACCACATACGCGACCACAGATCGCGGTCGTTGCAGGTGACCATGCCACCCTCGCCGCCGGTAGTCATGATTTTGTCCTGACAGAAGCTCCAGCAACCCACATGCCCCAGGCCGCCCACCGGTCGGCCCTTGTAGCGGGCGCCGTGGGCCTGGGCACAGTCCTCTATCACATACAGGCCACGCCCTTCGGCCAGGGCCATCAGGCCGTCCATCTCGCAGGGCCAGCCGGCCAGGTGCACGGCGATAATCGCGCGGGTTTTGTCACTCAATACGGCGGACACGGTTTCTGGGGTGATATTGCCGCTATCGGCGTCCACCTCGGCAAACACCGGGGTGGCGCCCGCATTGACAATGCAGGAGGCGGAGGCCAAAAAGGTGCGTGGAGTGACCACCACCTCGTCCCCGGGGCCGATGCCCAGCCCCACCAGGGCCAGATCCAGTGCCAGGGTGCCATTGGCCAGGGCAATGGCGTGTTCGGTGCCGGCAAAGTGGGCAAACTCCCGCTCGAAGGCGCGGCCCTCAAGGCCGGTCCAGTAATTGACTTTATTGGACAAGAGGACGCGCTGTACCGCATCGGCCTCTTCCTGAGTAAAGCTTGGCCAGGGTGAAAAAGCGCCCGTGCTCATGGTATTGCTCCCAATTTCCTTGTCATTATTATTCAACTGCAGCCGTCGCCCAACGGCACTGGCGGTCATTATATAACCTGATGCCCGCCAATTTCACGGGCCTGCCCCAAAAATCACTCTTTTTGGCACACTTAACCGGAATTCATCCGAGGATCCCGACAAGTTAAACAAATCAGCCCAGCACAGTCTCCAAGATGTAGCGCAAGTCGCGCCAGAGGGACCAGTGGCGGATGTAACCCAGGTTGATCTGCACCTTGTCGGGCCAGATCACCTCTCGATTGTAGGCCTCGGGATCGTCCACTGAAGCCAACAGCGCTTCCTCATCGCGATACTTGAGGGTGGCCGGGCCGGTGATGCCGGGCCGGATATTCAGCATGGCCCGCTCTTCGCCTTCCAGGCGGTCAGCAAAACCCGGCACATCCGGCCGTGGACCGACAAAACTCATATGCCCCAACAAGACATTCCACAACTGGGGCAGTTCATCAATCTTGGTTTTGCGAAAGAAGCGCCCCAGGGGCGTGATACGCGGATCGCCACTGGCCGTCACCGTCGAAGTCAGCTCGCGTGAGGGGCGCATGGTCTTGATCTTGACCACGCGAAAAAGACGGCCGCCACGGCCCACGCGCTCCTGAACAAAAAAACCATTGCTGCGCGTATCCCAACTGGCGCCCAGCCAGGCCAACAGGATCAACCACCAAACCGCCAGCAAACCCAGCAAAGCCACCAGGCAATCAAAGGAACGCTTCAGAAACGCCTGAAAAGGGGATAAACGCAAAGCACTCATCTGGCAGGCCCCTTTAATTTCCCGTGGCGTTCTTCCAGAAGGCTGAAGGCCTGATGAATTTTGTGGGCGTCCGGATCGTTTTCGACATCGGCCACATTGAAATTGAACCGCTCCGGCAACGGCCACTTGCCCTCCACTTCAATGCCCCTTTTACGGCACCAGGACTGAATGCGCGCCAGTTCATCGGCCGGATTCTGACACAGCGTCTCATAACGCACCGTGAGCATGTCCGTTTGACAGGCGGCCTCATCCAGTCGGCGGTTTAACCAATAGACCTGCGCCGCCACTCGCTCATGCTCACTGGCACTTTCCAACCCGGCACATTCCTCAGGGACTACGGAAAACCACGCCCCCGGCCCGGAGCGAACGGACTTCAACAATGACAAGGCATTGGAAACGGGGTCCCGCTGCAACCGTATCAAGGCAGCGCCCTCAAAGGCCTTATGCAAACGATCCGGCACCAACACATGCCCCAAATAGGCACTGACAAAAGGTCGCCCGTGACGGGTTAAAGTGTCCAGCACTCGATTCAAATAGCCAACACGCCGCTGAAGCACTTTGGCAGGCATCGACCGGGTGCTCTCATCCGAAAGACCACAGTCCAGCCACCAGCGCCAAAACCTCAAACCCTCTGCAGGCCCATCCAGCCCCGGGACAAAACCGTGTTGCGACTGAAAAGTGGATTGGTGGCGACGCGAACGACGGGCAGACAACCAACCACCCAGCAGCGGCAGCTGATACAACAGATTCCAGAGGTTAGACAGATACTGAACATCGAGCCCATGACAAATCACCTGATAAGTCGCCGTAGACCCACTGCGAGGCAACGCCAGCAAAAACAGCGACTGACTGGACTTCTCCCGCCGCCCCCACAGCCAGACAAAAGGCCACTCCACAAACTGAAACAGCCACAGCGGCAAAGCCTGAAGCCGACGAGCCAGACGAACTGTCAAAGACGCCCGATTCATAGAGAAGCCATCTCTTCACATTGGCGCCGGATGGCCTCTTGCTTGAGCAAGATACCGGCTTTCTTGAACGGCCCCAGCGGCACAGCATCAATCCAGTGGCGCAAGGGAAAGGCCAGCTTCACAGCCAGCCCCAGCCAGGGCGTATAAACCACATGCAAGTTCGCATAGGCTTTTCGAAAGCCAAACTTGGCAACCAGAAAGTCGTGAATTTCCGTTGCGTGGCTCAGGTTTCGCGCACCGTCGGAGACATAACCAAAACCTCGCTCTTTCAGATAATGCCGATTCATCTCATAAAAGAGCGCGTAGGATGAGTATTTTTTGAGGGAACTCGGATCAAACCAAATGGTGTTGTAAAAGCAGCTTCCAGCTTCTACATAATTCTCAGAGAAAGCCACAAGCCCACCGGAGGTCTTGTCGCGAACGCCCCAAAACTCGGCCTGTGCCGGCAAAGCTTTAACCACTTGAGTAAAGTCTTTATGGGAATACTGCATTTCGTGCGTTTTATAACGGGAAAAAGCCTGCTTGTAGACTTCGTAACCCTCTTTGAGAACATCATCTCTGCTTATGGGAACGCAAGAATAAACCTTAAGCCCACGACGAACCTTACTCCGTGTATTTCCGCTCAAATCAGAAAGCTCAGATCCGGCATCCTTTATAATGTGCCACCACGGTAATTCCATTTCACAGTCAAAACCGCTTTCCCAGCGAATAAACAAAGCACTAGCTGACTTCATGACCTGACGAGCCTCATCAGCAGTGACTGCAGAAAATAAGACAGGGGGTGATAATGGAAACAAGCCGCCCTGATTATCCCGCCAATTAACACCGCATTGTAGTGAATGCTTATAACCAATCACGCCGATAACTCACTGGTCAAAACACAGTTTAACTTGGCTGCAATTTTCCCATACTCGTGATACTCGAAAGAAGCTCGCCTCCCTCGCTCGCCCATTGAAAGAAGCTTTTGAGAATTTAATTCTGCCAGGCTTTCCACAGCCTTAGACAGAGCCACTGGATTTTCTGCCGGAACCGTCACCCCAGCTTGATAGCGCTCAACGATATCATAGCCTCCAGAATAAGCATTGATAACTGGGCGCCCTGAATACAGATAATCAAACAACTTGTTGGCCGCCAATCCATGTTTATAAAGAACACTATCCCTCCAACAAATCACGCAAACATCAGACGACTGAAGAACCGACTGAACCTGACTCTTCGGCACAGAACCCCAAAAATGAACATTAAACAGCCCTTTTTCTTGAGCTGACTTTTCAAGCTCATGAGCCAGTCGCCCGCGCCCCACAATATTAAAATGTATATCGCTGCGCTCTTTCAAAATCTCCGCGGCCGAGATCAGTGTATCAAGAGAGTTTGCCTCCCCGATAGCGCCGGTATAAGTCACAGAAAAAGGTTGCTTTTTAATGGCATCCAGAATGGCGTCATCAGCTGGGTCGACCTGGCTCAACTCCTCTTCTGAATAGCCATTAGGAATCCAGGTAAATTTTTCACGCGGCAGCCCCCTGGAAACCATATGCTCTACAACCCCCTCCCCATTGGCAATGGCATGGTCGCAAGTCCTGTAAGCAAAATCCTCCACCCACTGCATTAGCCGAATAAATGGGTGATTAGGCGAATAACCTCCCAAATGTATAAGGGTTAATGGCCAAATATCCCGAACTTCAAAAATCAGCCTGGCATTGTATTTTTTGGCAAGACGATACGCCGACAAATAGCCAAACAGGGAAGGTGATGAGTAGATGATAACATCAGGCCTTTCTGACAGAATCCCTGGTAACTTTGCAATTCGCCATGCAAAGACAAACCAGTTGACTATGCGCTTCTTGTCGTGGGCATGTTTGTACTTGCTGACGGGAATGCGTAAAAACCTGAACCCTTCAAAAACCTCCTGCTCCGGAGCAGAGTCAGCCGCTGTATCATCCCTCGTCCCATGCGTCCAACGGGCAGACACAAGCGTCACCTTGTGCCCCAGCCGGGATAACTCACGAGACAAATGGCGATGCCGCCCACCTATGCCGGTAGAAGGCAAAGAGCCGTACTGATTAATAATCCACACTGTTTTTCCGGAAGATTTCACAAATACTGTTCCTATAGCCCCCTCAAAAAATTACCTGCTTATTTACCTGGATATTCAGGCTGGTTGTTTTTTTGAGAAAAAGCCGTAAAGCGCTATAACGATTGGCAAAGATACCAAATACGGGTGGTCCATAAACTGTCCTGAGAACATTGCCCCGACATAAACCGGTAAAAAAATCAAAAGGATTTTACGGAAGCACACACTTTTCTTAAAAGCATAGGCACTCAGAACCAATGAAGTTGCCACTATTGCCGTCAGATAAACACCGTGGTAGACAAGCAACTCGACAAAAAAATTGTGGGGATAGAGGCTTTCCACAGGATAGAACCTGTTTGGATGGCCCGCGCCAAAAATCACCTCGCCCAGAGTTGCCTGGTCAATATAATCGCTCGCGTTTTTTAGAAGAATGAGCCGCACCGAACCGCTGCCTTCACTGATGCCGAACTGAAGACTTCGGCCGACGGCAGACTGTATAGCTACCCAATGGTCAAAAACCCAATAGAAAAAGCCCAATAAAAAAGGCGAAACATACGCAATGGATTTCTTTTTCATGACCAAGAAGAGAAAGAAAATCACCATGAAGAAAACAACTACCACTCCACCCCTGGAGCCTGTTGCAAAAATTGAAAAGGACAAAAGACAGAGAGGCAAAACTGCTTTTAAAAGACCGCTATCTACTCCATCTTCATGGTACGAATACAGTCTGGTTAGCGACAAAAAAGCAACTACACCGAAAACCCTGTAGAGTACATTAGGCCCAAAAACCAGCCCTTCCCGAACGCCTCCCCAAATCACAACCCCTGCAAAAAAGGAGGCGATAATCAAAACATATTGACCAACCCCCGCAGCAGCAGAGTCAATGGACCTGGAGAAAAGCGGAACCACATTCACCAAAAGTATCGACGAAAAAACCCAATAATTATACTCACTAATAGTAGTGATTAATTTTAAAAGGTAAGGGGATAATATTAAAAACAATATTGCCTGAACCACAATCTCTGAGCGAGTTATCGGGGAGTTACCTATATAACGGAACAGCAATACAGAAAACCAGACCACCAGAAATGCCGGGGCCTCTCCCAGCATATAGTCCCCTACAAACATATAAGAAAGGAGCAAAAAAGGGCTTAAAAAGTTCAGTAAAGACTCGCCCCTGATCATCTTTCACTCCTGGAATATCCCGCTATAAGCACACATGAAACCAGTGTTGAAATCATGATAGCCAGGACAACACCCTCTAATTCCGCGTAAAAAGCCAAAGGCCAAACAGAAAGCAAGAAAACAACCGCTCTGATAATGCTAACTCTCGTGGCATCAACATCCTTGTTGGTCATTTGCAGCTCCATCAAGCCGCGCGTAACGAAGTAAACTATGGCCTGATTAACCAGCAGCCCTATCATTACATAGCGGCCTTCTACATAGCTCTCGCCAAAAAACCTCAATATTTCCTCTGAATAAAAAGAAAGAAACACAACAACCACCAACTGAAGCCCCCCGAACAGCATCAGCCACCTGGAAAGCCTGTGTAGCTTTGGCTGCCCTTCGGCGTTTTCCGAGTGAGACGCAAAAAGCGGGGCGGTAACCCGGCTTACAGAGGTATTTACATAACCAATCAAGCTGGACACTCGTGAAGCAACGCCCAATATCGCTGTTGAGGCCGACCCCAGCAACAGCCCTACAATAATGATTGGCGCCTGGTCATAGCCAATCTGCAAAAGCTTGGTAAAGAAAAAGTCTTTCCCCTCTCCAATAATGCTTTTCAAGTCTCCATACTTCGGCATTGCATAAACAACCGATTCTCTTATCCGCACCAGGGCAATTAATCCCGTCAGTGCATTGGCCACGAGAAGTGTCAGAACAACAACCATTAAATTCAGGTGCCCCGCTGTGTATGCGAGAAGCAACAGCAATAAATTGACTACGGGAACTCCCGCAGACATTGCCAACCCCGATTCAAAAGACCTGCCCTGCCCCTGAAGCACACTGGCCCCAACATTGGCCCAGGAATGAAACAGCACTATCAAGCAGGCCATTGCCGCTATTATGACTTCTTCTCCTTCACTCCCGGATGCACCAAGTGAAATGACCAATAACCCCCCAATGGAAAGCGACAAACCAAAAGCAAACATCAATATTAATGACACTTTTTCGGCCGCCAGCTTGGATTTATCCGTAGAACCTTCTGCCCTGGCAACTTCTCGAATAATGTAGTGATCAAGTCCAGCTCGGCAAATTACCGAACCGACAAGGATTGCTGAAAATATATAAAAATACAGACCAGCTTCTGCCACACTGATGTTCTGAGCTATGATAACCACTACGGCAAAATTTGCAGCCGCGCCCAGCAACTTTAGTGCGACTAAACCACTTGCTGAATAAAGCATTTTCTTTAGCGCAAAATTCAATTTTCCACCCTTGATCTGCCGTAGCTCGCCACCCAAACCTCGTTATGGCTTGAAGCTTAGCAAGATTGTCAGTTTCAGCATTCAGTTTCCGGGTAGCGCTTTGCGCTGTCCGGAGAGACGCTTATATTGCTTTCGCCAGTGCCTCTACAATTTGCTGGATTTGCTCTTCGCTCATGTAGGGGTGCATGGGCAAGCTCATGACCTCTTCCGCTACCTTGTCGCCCACGGGCAGTTGTGCGCTTAAGTCTTCCACGGCCGGTTGGCGGTTCAGCGGTATGGGGTAGTGGACCGCTGTGGGGATGCCGAGCTCTTTGAGTTTTTCCTGGACCTGTTCGCGGTTGGGGACGCGGATGGTGTATTGGGCCCAGGCGCTGGTGTTGTGGTCTTCGATGAAGGGGGGGATGATTTTTTTCACCCTCTCCCCTTGCCCCTCTCCCGCCGAGGGAGAGGGGGAGTGATCGCCCTCTCCCCCGGCCCCTCTCCCGTCGAGGGAGAGGGGTGTAAGGAGTTCGGTGTAGCGGCTGGCGACCTGGTCGCGCTTGTCCAGCTCGTCCTGGAAGATGGCCAGCTTGGGCAGGAGGATGGCGGCCTGCAGGGTGTCAAGGCGGCTGTTCACGCCGATGCGGGCGTGGTGGTAGCGGCGATCCTGGCCATGGTTGGCAATCTGCTTGATTTGCTCGGCCAGTTCGTCGTCGCTGGTAAAAATCGCGCCACCGTCGCCGTAGCAGCCCAGAGGTTTACTCGGGAAGAAGGAGGCCGTGCCCATATGACTGAGGTTACACGAGCGGCGGCCCTTGTAGGTCGCACCCAGGCTTTGGGCGGCGTCTTCAATCACGGTGAGGCCGTGCTTTTCGGCAATGGCGTTGATGGCGTCAAAGTCGGCGCACTGGCCGTAGAGGGATACCGGGATAATCGCCTTGGTGTTGGGGGTGATCAGGGCCTCGATTTTTTCCGGATCGATGTTGTAGGTAGCTTCCTGAACATCGACATACACGGGTTTGGCGCCCACCAGGGCCACGGCTTCGGCGGTGGCAATAAAGGTAAATCCGGGGGTAATCACTTCGTCGCCGGGGCCAATGTCGGC
Organism: Pseudomonadota bacterium; assembly: GCA_051747425.1. Lineage (GTDB taxonomy): Bacteria > Pseudomonadota > Gammaproteobacteria > HTCC5015 > HTCC5015 > HTCC5015. The sequence goes on along the minus strand of JBNJGD010000012.1, from coordinate 3,751 downwards.
GGCCATCAGGGCGATTTGCAGGGCGTCGGTGCCGTTGGCCACGCCGATGCAGTGCTTGGCGCCGGTGAATTCCGCCAGCTTTTGCTCCAGTTCGGCTACTTCCGGGCCCTTGATGTACTGGCCGTGGGCCAGCACCTTCTGGATGTTGGCGTCGATTTGGTCTTTGATGCGGGCCTGCTGTGCGGCCAGGTCGATGAATTGCATTTCACAACTCCTTTACAAAATTAAGCCACTTGGAATGTTCCACAGCGAAATTGCCTGAAACCATGGTGTCTTTTGGAACATCTCTCGTTACAACAGCGCCCATTGTTACTTTGGAGTTGTTGCCAACTGTAATGCCATTTCTCAGGCAGGCATTTGGGCCAATATATGCATCTTCGCCAATAACACATCGACCTGAAATTTCAGAACAGGCAACCAGTGTTGCCCGTTTTTTAATTTTGCAGTCATGGGCGATGTGAACCAAAACATCGACGATGGCTTCATCCTCAAGTTCCGTAAAACCGCCAAAAGTTGCACGAACAACTGTCGTTTTGGCCAGAATCGTGACATTGTTGCCAATCTTTACACCGCCAGCCTGTTTCAACACACGCCTCTTCCCACCAAGACTGGTGATTTCAAGGGCATCGAGGCCTACTACGACACTCTCCCCGATATGACTGTCTTCACCAATTATGGATCTCTCAAAAACGACAGAGTTAGGGCCAATTGTCGTGCCTTTGCCAATAACGACATTCTTTTCAGCGATAGTGGCAGTTGGGTGCACTATGGCCTCCGGGTGCACCATGGTTTCAAAATCCTCCCACTGAAACCCCTCAATCAAAACAAGGGTCTCATGCAATTTGTTGCATGTATCAACCGGCACTTCACTGATAGCCAAGCCTAAATGTTTTGGAACATCAGCCTGGCAGGCTTCGGTGGTTATGACGCCGACTACGCCCTCCTCTTGAGCTGCCAACGCTACATGTTCAGGAGTACCGCAGGGAACCACTCGCTTGTCGACATCAGACGGAATTTTTGCAGCAAAAGAGAACTCACAGTCCCTCATGACACCAAAACCCACTTCATCTTGGAATTCGCTTAACCATTTTGTATTTCCTGTGAACATAAGAATCTTCCCGGTTAAATCTCAAGTGGCAGAGCCACTCGCTGCTGGTCTCGCGCGGAGCGGTACAGGGCGGTCAGCAGCTCCATGCTCTTGAGGCCGGAGCGGCCATCGGTGAGCGGTTTGTCGCCCTTGGTGAGCACATTGATCACATTGTCATAGTACAGCGGATGGCCAAAGCCGTAGACGCTGGTGGTCTCGTAGCTGGCCTCCTTGATCTGGGCGTCTTCGGGGCGTTCGTCCTCGAACTCCCAGTGCTGGATCTCGTTGACGGCCACGCCGCCCACGCGCACGGTGCCCTTCTCGCCAATAATGGTGATGCTGCCCTCGTAGTTTTTGGGGTAGGTGAGCATGCTGACATTGAGCGTGCCCATGGCACCACTGCGCCACTGCAGAGCGGCCACGCCGGAGTCTTCCACCTCGATGTGGCGGGCCTGAATGGCGGTGTAGGCCATCACGCTCTCCACCGGGCCGATCAGCCAGTCCAGCAGGTCGATGTAGTGGCTGGCCTGGTTCATAAAGGCACCGCCGTCGAACTCCCAGGTGCCGCGCCAGGGGGCCTGGTCGTAGTAGTCCTGGGGGCGGGTCCAGAAGACATTGACGGCCACATTGTAGATTTTGCCGAATCGACGCTGTTCCACCACTTTTTTCAGCAACTGCAGGGTGGCGTTCTGGCGATTCTGCTTGACCACAAACAGTTGCACGCCGTGGTCGTCGCAGGCCTTGACCATGTCCAGACCGTCCTGCCAGCGGGTGGCCATGGGCTTTTCCGTCATCACATGCTTGCCGCTTCTGGCTACCTGAACCGTCTGGCGCGGGTGCAGGCCGCTGGGGGTGGTGAGGACGACAATATCGGCATTGCTGTTGGCCAGCATCTCTTCCAGGTTGCTGTGGCCACGGGCGCCGGTGCGCTCCACCGCCGCCTTGAGGACCTCGGGGTTGGTGTCGCAGATGTCCACCAGTTCGCAGCGGTCGGCGTGCTTTTCAATGGCGCCCATGTGGTTGTTGGCGATTCTTCCGGCGCCCACCAGGGCAAATCTGACTTTGCGGTTTTCAATCATGTTCTGTTCGCTTCCTTTTTGTTGTGCCCGTTTACAGTCGAAATACCGTGCAGCCTTTGGCTTCCAGTTCGGCCTGCGGGAAGAGCCCCTTTACATCAATAATCAACGGCTGATCGTGCTTGACCAGGGCACAGAGCTGGTCGGCGGTAAGCTCGCGATACTCGTGGTGACCCACGGCCACAATCAAGGCATCGACGGGGTTTTCCTCATCAATCCGACCCAGTTCATGGCCGTATTCCTGGCGAAATTCATCGGGGTTGGCCCAGGCGTCAGACAAGACGACATTGGCACCCCAGGTTTCCAGCTCGCGGATCACATCGATGACCTTACTGTTGCGGATGTCCGGACAGTTTTCCTTGAAAGTCACGCCCAGAAGCCCAATGCGGCAGCGGGGTACATCCATGCCCTTTTGCAGCATTTTGCGGATGGTGTTGCGGGCCACATAGCGGCCCATGTTGTCATTGAGGCGGCGGCCGGCCAGGATCATCTGGGGCAGGTAGCCCACCTGCTCGGCCTTGTAGGTGAGGTAATAGGGGTCGACGCCAATGCAATGGCCGCCCACCAGGCCGGGGTTGAAGCGCAGGAAGTTCCACTTGGTAGCGGCGGCGTCGATCACGGCATTGGTGTCGATGCCAATGCGGTCAAACAGCACCGAGAGTTCGTTCATCAGGCCAATGTTGATGTCGCGCTGGGTGTTCTCGATCACCTTGGCGGCCTCGGCCACTTTCATGGAGGGGGCGCGGTGGGTGCCGGCGGTGACGATGCTGGCGTAGAGGCTGTCCACAAAATCCGCCACTTGGGGCGTGGAGCCACTGGTGATTTTGACGATGGTCGGCAAGCGATTGACCTTGTCGCCGGGGTTGATGCGCTCGGGGCTGTAGCCGCAGTAGAAGTCCTGGTTGAAGACCAGGCCGGAGGCCTTTTCCAGCTCGGGCACGCAGATTTCCTCGGTGCAGCCGGGGAAGACGGTGGATTCGTAGATCACTTTGTCGCCGTTTTTGAGCACGCTGCCGATGACCTGAGAGGCTTTTTCCAGTGGGGTGAAATCCGGGCGGTTGGCCTCATCCACCGGGGTGGGCACGGTGACGATGTAGACATTGCAGGCGCGGATCTTTTCCAGCTCGGTGGTGAAGGTGAGCCCTTTGGCCTGGGCCAGTTCTTCATCGGTGAGTTCCAGGGTGCTGTCGTGGCCCGCCAGCAGTTCATCCACCCGCTGCGGGTTGATGTCAAAGCCCACCACTTCGTATTGCTTGCCGAACTCCGCCGCCAGGGGCAGGCCCACATAGCCCAGGCCGATCACGGCGATTTTGGTGTCAGAGAGAGATTGGGTCATCCTTTTTTTGCTCTTTTATCGTGGTTATACAAGGCTTTGGCGCCTCTCCTTAAGCCCGGGCCATTCTACCTTTTTTGCCGCGGGTTTGTGAGTGAGTCGCGTGAATTTTTTGTCAAAACCGTAGGAGGCCCGTCTCCGGGCCAACCCTGAATGGTAGATACCATCTGTCCCTACAGCTCTCAAGGATCAAGTTGCGCCTTGAGGGCAGTAGCTGGTTTGGTGCTTGAGTACGCCATAGGCGATATGCACCAG
>JBNJGD010000011.1:0-91045 GCA_051747425.1 Pseudomonadota bacterium | reverse complement strand
AAGTGCTCAGGCGCGCCCCTGCTGCGCTACGGCCCGCAGACTACCGGCGGTGTGATCAACATGGTCTCCACACCGATCCCCGACGAGCGCGGCGGCCGTATTGAGACGCAAATGGACGAAAATGGCTCCACCGACCTCCACGCCCACTACGGCGATCGCAACGGCGACTGGAGCTGGCTGGTGGAGACGGTGCGCCGCCATGGCGGCGGCTTCAAGGACATCGACCGCAGCAACCGCGACACCGGCTTCGACATCGAGGACTATGTCGGCAAGCTGCGCTGGGACGGCGAGCGCCAGAGCTGGCAGCTCAAGGTTCAGCGCTCTGACGAGACATCCAACGCCAGCTACCTGGGCCTGAGCGATGCCGACTTCGACCGCGACCCCAACCGCCGCTACGGCCTTTCCGAAATCGACCAGATGGTCAACCAGCACAGCGGCGTGCAACTGACCCAGGAGTTTGACTGGAGTGAGCGCGTCAGCACCACGACCACCCTCTACCGCAACGACTATGAGCGCAACTGGTTCAAGCTCAGCGGTGGTGGCAGCCTGGTCGACCAGGCCAACAACGGCGATGCCAACGCCCAGGGCATCCTCGATGGCGACATCGACACCACCGGACTGGAGTACAAGAACAACAACCGCGCCTATGTCTCCCAGGGACTGCAAACCAATGTCCGGATCGACGGCGACCAGCACACCTTCAATGTAGGCGCCCGCGTCCACGAGGACGAAATGGACCGCTTCCAGCCCGTGGATGTCTACGACCAGGTGAACGGCTCGCTGGTTTACCAGAACACCACTCAGCCCACCGGCGGCAACAACCGCTTTGAAACCGGCGAGGCCCTCAGCCTGTGGGTCACCGACGAGTGGCGCGTCAACCAGCCCCTGACCGTGCATCTGGCCCTGCGCTACGAAGATGTGGAAACCGCGCGCACCCAGTACGCCGACACCGACCGCAATACCGTCGACAGCGAGCGCGGCAACCAGAGCGATGAGCTGCTGCCCGGCGCCTCCTTTACCTACGATCTGTCCGACCGCTGGCAGGCCCTGGCCGGTTACCACAAGGGCTTCTCGCCCCTGGGCGGTGGCGCCTCGGAAAATGAAGACCCCGAAACCAGTGACAATACGGAACTGGGTGTGCGCTACTTTGGCGACCAGTTCCTGGTCGAGGCCATTGGCTTTTACAGCGACTTCTCCAACAAGGTCGAAAACTGCTCGGTGGGCTCGCCCTGCAGCAACGGCGACACCTCCGGCAGCTTCACCACCGGCGAAGCCGAAGTCAGTGGTCTGGAACTGGTTTACTCCTCGCAGTTTGAGCGCGGCGAGTTCCTGATTCCCGTCGACCTCAGCTACACCTGGACCGAGGCCGAAATCAGCAAGGACAACGCCACCTCGGGCCTGAAGAAGGGCGACCGCCTGCAGGACATCCCCGAGAACCTGTTCAGCCTGCGCCTGGGCCTCGAGCACAGCGGCGGCTGGGACAACTACGCCGTGGTCAAGTACCTCGACGAGAGCTGCAGCGCGGCCGGTTGCAACAATACCGCCAGCGAACTCGACGAAACCGAGAACCTGACCGTCGTCGACTGGATCAGCCGCTACGCCCTGAGCAGCGATACCAATGTGTCTCTGCGCGTGGCCAACCTGCTCGACGAGCAGAGCATTGTCTCGCGCTCCCCCGACGGCGCGCGGCCCAACAAGCCGCAAACCATCTCGGTGGGACTCAGCCACCAGTTCTGATGACGGCACCGCTCCACACCAGCCCCGACTCCGGTCGGGGCTTTTTTACGCCCGCCGGGGAGGTCAGCACAGTGGCTTAAAAATCGCGTAAACTGTGGCCATGAAACAGGATCAGCAAACCCACCCGGTACAGTGGTTCCGCGACGCGGCACCCTACATCAACGCCCACCGCGGCCGCACGGTGGTATTGGCCTTTGGCGGGGAGAGCCTCGACGAGCCCGGCTTCCCCGGCCTGATCCAGGACATCACCCTGCTCAAGAGCCTGGGCCTGCGCCTGGTACTGGTCCACGGCATCCGCCAGCCCCTGCAACAGGCGCTGGCCGATACCGGTCACGACAGTCAATTCCACAAGGGACTCAGAGTCACCGATCTGACGGCACTGGAAACCGCCGTGGGCGTGGTCGGCCAGGCCAGGGTCAAAATCGAGGCCCTGCTCAACTCCCCAAGTGGCCAGACACCCGCAGCGGCCCGGCCCTTGCGCGTGGTCTCGGGCAATTTTGTCACCGCCCGTCCGATGGGCGTCATCGACGGCGTCGACCATCTGCACACCGGCGTCGTGCGCAAGGTCGATTGCCAGGCCATTGGCGAACAACTCGACGGCGAGAACATCGTCCTCCTGTCCCCCCTGGGCTACTCGCCCAGTGGCGAGGTCTTTAACCTGACGGCGGAGGATGTGGCTGTATCCGCTGCCTCGGCGCTGGGCGCCGACAAGCTGGTTTTCATGATGGAATATCCGCCGCTGGCCCACCAGGGCGGCGAACTGATCGATCAACTGAATGCCCGCCAGGCGCAGTTACTGCTGCAATCGGACAAGCTTGAGGAAGAGGTCGCCCGCCATTTGCGTTCGGCCGTGGCCGCCTGCGAGCGGGGCGTTGCCCGCACTCACCTGATTTCCCGCCAAAACGACGGCGACCTGCTGCGCGAACTCTACACCCGCGACGGGGCCGGCTGCCTGGTCACCAATGAAATCTACGAGGACATGCGCCCGGCCAATGTCGAGGATGTCCACGGCATTCTCGAACTGATCAAGCCACTGGAGGACATCGGCGTTCTGGCCTACCGCTCGCGGGAGCAGCTGGAACTGGAAGTTGACCGCTTCATCGTAGTTGAACGCGACGGCAAGATCATTGGCTGTGTCGCTCTCTACCCCTTTGCCGAGGAACAAACCGGTGAGTTGGCCTGCATTACGGTCGCCCCGGACTACGCCCGGGACGGCCGCGGCAATGCCCTGCTTAAAGAAGTGGAATCCCGGGCCAAAAGTCTCGGGCTCAAACAGCTATTCGTGCTCACTACCCAGACGGCCCACTGGTTTACCGAACGCGGTTTTGAGCAAGGCGACCTGGAAGCGCTGCCCGTGTCCCGGCAAGCCCTCTACAACATCCAGCGCAACTCCAAGATTTTCATCAAAGACCTTTGATCCATCGCTCCGTTTAACGGCAATAAAAAAGGCGCCCCGGGGCGCCTTTTTTATCATCGGCTTTATCGTCGGAGACCAAAGGCGACTACCAGCCGTGGCTGCCGCTGCCGCTGCCGCCTCCATTGCCACCACCGCTCTTGCGCTGCTGGGCCGCGACACTGAAAACCAGCTTGAAGTTGGCCACTTTGCTGAAGTCGTTAACAAAACCGGAAAAATCCAGGTGGACATTATTCTGTTCGCCCGCCTTCACGGACTCGCTGGAAAAGACCCCCTGCTTTTTATATTCACCCACAGCCAGCAGATTTCCCTTGCTGTCATACAGCGATATACCCACCTTGGGCGTCACAACCTGCGGCGTTTTGTTCTGAACAATGGCCAGAGCTGTTCGATCGCCTTGACTGAAATACACCGAGTTCAGACTGACCCCCTGAACCTGAAGATTGACATCAATCGGGGTATTCGCGGCAAATTTGGAGTAAAAGGATTTGCTGGCATCCACCTTGGCGTCTTCGGCTGCCTGAACCGAACCCAGCGCTACCAATAACAACAAGGCCCAACTTGTTTTCACCATTTTTTTCATTATCTGCTCCTTTAGCTGAATGATATTCATGTCATCATCGACGACCGCATTATGCCAAGACGACGGCGTTAAACAAGAACCGGAAGGCAAAACCGAGCAACGCCACAGCCGCCACCCCCGCCAGATAGAGGGCAATGAACCACAGCCAGCGCTTTGCGCGCAGGCCGCGCTCAGTGGTAGCTGTCGGCTTCTTCAACCTTCCCCCTGAAGACCCGGTAACTGATCGCTGTATAAACGATGACAAAAGGCAAAAAGATCGCCACCCCGACAAAGGCAAATAATTGAGAGGACGGCGCAGCGGCGGCCTGCTCAAAAGTCAGCACACGGGGCACGATATAGGGCCAGATACTGATCATCAAACCGGCAAAAGACAGGACAAACAAGGACACACTCAAATAGAACGGGGCGCGCTGGTTGTTGTGGTAGAGGTGCCACCAGACAAGACCGGCGATGGCCGCGGTCAACAACGGCACTTGGGACAGCCAGTAAAAGTTGGGCAGACTGAACCAGCGCTCGGCAATGGCTTCAGAGGACAGCGCAGTCCACAGACTGACCCCGGCAATCATGACCAGCCACAATGGCAGCACTCGCTTGGCCACGCGATAACTCCAGGCCTGAAGGTCACCCACGGTTTTCATCACCAGCCAGGTGACCCCCAGCATCACATAGCCCACCATCACGGCCAGCCCCGTAAACACACTGAACGGCGTCAGCCAGCCAAAGGAGCCACCGGCGTACTCGCCATCGACCATGGGCAACCCCTGTACCACGGTGCCCAGAATGGCGCCCTGACAAAAGGCCGCCACGGCACTGCCAACGGAAAAGGCGATCCCCCAGGGCAGGCGATGCCGGTTGGTTTTGAAGCGGAACTCGAAAGCCACGCCGCGAAACACCAGCGCCAACAACATCAAAAGGATCGGAATATAAAGTGCCGACAGCAACAGGGCGTAAGCCTTGGGAAAAGCTGCCAGCAGGCCGGCCCCGCCCAGTATCATCCAGGTCTCGTTGCCATCCCACATGGGAGCGATACTGGTCATCATGACATCGCGGTGGCGGATTCTCGGCTGGAAGAAAAAAATGATGCCAATGCCCAAATCAAAGCCGTCCAGAATCACATAGATGACAACGCCCAGGGCAATAACCGCGGCCCACATGTAGGTCAATTCAAACATTTCAGTCGTCCTCCACCGGCATAAAGGCGGGATGGGCCGGCCCCTCGGGACGCAGCACCGGTTCCTCGTCGTCGTGGACCTCGGGCCCGCGGCGGATCACCAGCAGCAAATAGTAGAGAAAAGCGGCAAAAATCGCACTGTAAACCACCACAAAGGAAATCAGCGACCAGAGCACATCAGCTGCGGGCAGCTTTGAGGCACCCTCGGCAGTGCGGTAGAGGCCATTCACCAACCAGGGCTGGCGCCCCACCTCGGCCACATACCAACCCGACAGAGTGGCAATAAACCCCGCCGGCACACTGAATTTGAAGGCCTGCAGCAGCCATCGGTTGTGGTAGAGCCTTGCGCCACGCAGGGTCCAGACACCCAGCCACGACAGCAACAACATCCAGCTGCCAATGCCCACCATGACGCGGAAGGACCAGAACACGATCGACATTCGGGGCTGGTTCTCTGGCGCCACCTCCTTCAGCCCTTTCACTTCGCCATCGAGTTCGTGAGTGAGAATCAGGCTGGCCAGTTTGGGAATGCCCACCTCAAAGTGATTGACCTGTTCGGCCTGGTCGGGCAAGGCAAACAAGAGTAGCGGCGCGCCCTCCATGGTCTCCCAGCGGCCCTCCATGGCCGCCACCTTCATGGGCTGGTGCTCGAGCACATTCAGCCCGTGCAGATCGCCCACCACAATCTGCACCGGAGCCGCCAGCGCGGCGGTCAGGACCGCCATCTGCAAGCTGCGACGAGCGAAATCCTGCTCCCGACCGCGGAGCAGATACCAGGCCGAGACACCGGCGACGAAAAAGGCCGTCGTCAGCATGGAGGCCAGCAGCATATGGGCCAAGCGGTAGGGAAAGGAGGGATTGAACACGATCTCAAACCAGTTGACGGGATAGAACACTCCGTCCACCAGTTCCGAACCTTGAGGGGTGTGCATCCAGGAATTGGCCGAAAGGATCCAGAAAGCGGAGGCCATGGTGCCCAAGGCGACCATCAGCGTTGCGAAAAAGTGCAACTTGGGCCCGACGCGCTGCCAGCCAAAGAGCATTACGCCGAGGAAACCGGCCTCCATAAAAAAGGCGGTCAACACCTCGTAAGTCATCAGGGGCCCGATGACATTACCGGCGGCCTCGGAGAAACGGCTGAAGTTGGTACCGAACTCGTAGGAAAGGACAATACCGGACACCACGCCCATGCCAAAACTGAGGGCAAAGATTTTGGCCCAGAAGTGGTAGTGGTGTTTGTACTCACGGCGACCGGTTTTCAGCCAAAGACCCTCGAGAACGGCGAGATAGGAGGCCAAACCGATCGTCAGAGTGGGAAACAGGATGTGGAAACTGATGGTAAAAGCGAACTGCAAGCGCGACAGCAGGATCGGATCGAAATCCATACAACACCTCTGGGAGTGGGCGGCACCACACAACGGTACAGGGCCATTATAAGGCTTTAAGTGCCCCGGGACAGCGCCACTTCAAGCGACACTAATTGGCTTCACGCACCCCTTCGCTCTCATCCAGTGCAGTAACCAGATCGGCCACCAGTTCCAGCCCCTCCTCCGGGTCATCACAAGCCAGCAGCTCGGTGCGCTGTTCGGGTTCGGCGGGCAACACCTCGGCGAGCCTGCCCATCAACCAGTAACTGCCCACCTCTTCGGGCCAGGGGCCGTAGCCGTACTCGCGTTGCATTTCGGGCCACAGCTGTTCGAGCAATGACACCAGCCCCTGCCAACGCTCCTCGACCGGGAAATCGCCGGGGGTGGGCTGCCATTCGACTTCAGCGTGAAGCAGCTGATCCTCGCCCCGCCACTGCTCGCCAATATCAAAACGGCGATCACCCTGAACGACGATACCCAGAAGACCGTCCTCCAGCGTTTCAAAATCGACAATTCTCGCCAGCGTACCCACCGGGCAAATACTGGTAGGCTCCAGTTCGCTGCCACGATCGATGGGGCAAATTCCGAAACCGCCGCCGTGGCGCATGCTGCGACTGATCAGATCAGTATAGCGGGGTTCGAAAATACGCAACTTCAGCCGGCCACCCGGAAAAAGCACGGTATTGAGTGGGAACAGCGGTAAACTTTCGGGATAATGGCTCACAGTACCTCCAGTTCTAACCAGCCTAACACGGGAAAATTGAACGCCTCCATGACAAGTGACCAAAGCAAGCTGAAAAAAGACTGCCACTTCGGCCTCGCCCTGGGTGGCGGAGCCGTACTGGGCATCGCCCACCTGGGCGTACTCAAGGCTCTGGAAGAACACGGACTCAAGCCCACTCACCTGACCGGCACCAGCATCGGCGCCATCATCGCTTCACTTTACGCCTTTGGTCACTCTCCCGAGAACATTCGCGATCATCTCGGCGAACTCGACTGGTGGCAGGTCACCCGCTTCTCCTGGTCAAAGCACGGCATCATGAACAACAGCGCCATGGGCAACTTCGTGCGCCGCCACATCGGCGACTGCGACTTTGCCGACTCGCCGATTCCCATGGCCTTTATCGCCACCGATCTGGCCCATCGCAACAAAGTCGTCCTCGACAGCGGCGATGTCGCCAATGCCGCCATGATCAGCGCCTGTGTACCGGGCATGTACACACCCATCGAGCGGGACGACATGCTGTTGGTAGACGGCGGGCTGGTGGAAAATGTGCCGATTTCACCGCTTCGGACCATGGATGTGGACTTCATCATGGGCGTCAATCTCAATGGCAGTACGCGCCGGCGAGAGCCGGAGAGCATGATCGATGTATTGATCACCTCTTTTGATATTGCCATCGACAGTCACACCCAGACCCAACTGGCGGGCGCCAATTATGTGCTTCCCCTGGATCTGGCCGATTTCAGCCGCACCGACCCCGGGCAAAGCAACGCCCTGTTCGACGAGGGCTACCGGGCCTGCAAAGCGGCCATTACCGAGATAGAAACCAAACTGGAGGCCAGCGCACCGAGTATCCTCGAGCGCATTGGCCGAAGACTGGAACACCTGCACCTCGGCGCTTAGCCCTGCTCGCTCCCCCAGCGGGGAACCAGGTCGTGCTCAAGGCCGAGCTGATCGAGGATTTTACCCACCATGAAGTCCACCAGATCATCAATGCTCTGCGGCCGGGTATAGAATCCCGGATTCGAGGGCATGATCGTGGCGCCGGCGTGGGTCAGCTTGAGCATGTTTTCGAGATGGATCGCCGAATAAGGCGTCTCACGCAGCACCACCAAAAGCGGCTTGCGCTCCTTGAGAGCGACATCGGCGGCGCGGTGAATCAGATTGTCACTGATGCCCGCGGCAATGGCGCCGAGAGTACCGGAGGTGCAGGGACAGATCACCATGGCATCGGCGGCACCAGTGCCGCTGGCCACAGGTGCCGTCCACTCCTCCTTGTCGAACACCGACAATTGTCCCGGCTGGCAGTCGTAGCGCGACTCGAAAAATCGCTGAATTTCCCGCGGCCGCCCCGGCAACTTCAGGTCGGTATCCATGCCGATCACCACCTGGGCCGGCTTGGACATCATCAGGTAAACCCGGTGCCCCTGTCGCAGCAATTCCTCGAGCAAACGCAGGCCGTACTGGGCCCCCGAGGCCCCGGTAAAAGCCAGCGATATCGTTTTCCTGTCGTTGCGTTCAGCCATGGGCAGAGAGTCGCGCACTGGTGAGAGAAAGTCTATAGATCAATGTCTGTGTAAACGCCTTGTAGTAGCGCAACTGGCACTCCGGCGAAGCCTGTTCCATCAGCGAGGCATTGACCTTGAGCACCATGACATCGCTGACAGCCCGCACGGTAGCCGTGCGGCGGGTAGACGACAAAAAACCGATTTCACCAAAACAGTCTCCCGCCACCAGGGCGTCAATTCGCCGGCCGCCCTTGACCACCTCGGCCTGCCCCTTGGCGAGAATATAGAAGGTATCGTCGACCTCGCCCTCGCTAATCACCGGTTGACCCGCGACGAAGGAGAGAATCTGGCTGGCGTTAAGCATCTCGTCGATCTCCTCATCGCCAAAGCCGTCAAAGAAAGACAGGCTCTTGAGAGCATTTTCGTGTTCCCGACGATTGAGGCGGGCCTCGGTGTGGCGCAATTGTTCGTAGCAACGAGTGAGGGCCGCACCCAGCTCGTGGCCGGTCTGGAAACGCTGGGTCACGGGCTTGCGCAGACAGCGCTCGACAATGTCCGCCAGGGCCTTCGGCACCTCGGAGTTCAATTCATCACAGCGCGGCGGTACCTCTTTGAGCACCTGGCGAAACACCTCCTGGACCGAGCCAGCCTTGAAGGGCTGCCGACCTGTAAGCAACTGGAACAGCACAGCTCCCAGAGAATACAGATCACTGGAGGCGCCGATGGTGCCGTTTTGCACCTGCTCGGGCGACATGTAGGCCGGTGAGCCGGCTATTTCACGGGACTGGTGGGTCAGGGACTGGGTCACCTCGGCGATAGAGAAGTCCATGATGCGCGCCTCGCCGTCCCTGGTCAGCATGATGTTGCCGGGTTTGATATCACGGTGGAGAACCCCCTGTGAGTGGGAATAGGCCAGCGCCTTGGCGCATTGAAACGCCACCTCCACCGCCTTTCGCGGGCTCAGCCGCTTGCCTTCAGAGCGCGCGTAGTCGAGCAGGGTATCGCCCTCGATGTACTCCATCACAATATAGGCCAACTCACCTTCGGTGCCGGCGTCGAACAGGGCGACAATACCGGGGTGTTGCAGGCGGCCGGCGGCGTGAGCTTCAGTGAAGAAATCCCGCTGTTTCTGTCGCGTTTGTTCAGCGCTGTCGCCGGGGTCGTGGCGGGCCACCTTGATCGCCACCGAGCGCTGGACAAAGGGGTCGAAGCCGCGATAAACCACGCCACAGGCCCCGCGCCCGACCTCTTCCAGGACCTGGTACTTGCCGATTTTTTCCGGCACATCAAAGTCGAGTCTGCGTTTATCCATGGCTGCGCTCCTCCAGGGCGTCGAGCAACTGCTGATGAATATTGCCAAATCCGCCATTGCTCATGACCAGGACACTGTCACCGGGTTGCAGGGTGCCGACAATCGCCGCCGCCATGCCCTCGTGTTGACGGCAGATGCGAATGCGCTCGTCCTCCACCGACCAGCTGATGTCCCCGGGTAAATACAGCCAGACATCATCGGCCTGAGCCAGTGAAGGCACCACCGCATCCCGGTGGACCCCCATGCGCATACTGTTGGAGCGCGGCTCCAGCACGGCGACAATGCGCCCCTCCCCCACCCGCGCTCGCAGGCCTGACAGGGTGGTTTCAATGGCCGTGGGGTGGTGCGCAAAATCGTCGTAGACGCGCACGCCGCCGACCTCGCCTCGTAACTCCATGCGCCGCTTCACATTTTCAAAGCCGGCCAGGGCCTCAATAGCCAGAGGCGGTGCTACGCCGACATGGCGAGCGGCGGCTATGGCGGCCAGGGCATTGTCGGCGTTGTGTCGTCCCATCAGGGACCAGTTCAGGCGCCCCTGATCGGCGCCCTGACAGTGGACATTGAAGGCACTAAAGTCGTCGTTGGCATCGACCACCTGCCAGTCGCCACCGAGGCTCTCGCGCTCGCTCCAGCAACCCATCTCAAACACTTCGTCGATCGCTGCATTGTCGGTCGGCGCGACCACCCTGCCCTGCCCCGGTACGCAGCGAATCAAATGGTGAAACTGTCGCTGGATGGCCGCCAGATCGGGAAAGATATCGGCGTGATCGTATTCGAGATTATTGATCATCAGGGTGCGCGGACGGTAGTGGACAAACTTGGAACGCTTGTCGAAGAAGGCGGTGTCGTACTCGTCGGCCTCGATGACGAAAAACGGCGTCTCACCAAGACGCGCCGAACAGCCGAAATTTTCCGGCACGCCGCCAATCAAAAACCCCGGTGCCATGCCCGCCGACTCCAGTATCCAGGCGAGCATGGCACTGGTGGTGGTTTTACCGTGGGTGCCCGCTGCCGCCAGCACCCAGCGGCCACGCAAAATATTCTCGGCCAGCCACTGGGGGCCGGAAGTGTAGGGAATGTCGCTGTTGAGCAACGCCTCAACAATGGGTAACCCACGGCGCATAACATTGCCCACTACCACCACATCCGGGGCCGGCGACAGCTGCTCGGGATCAAACCCCTCCACCAGCTCAATACCGGCGCTCTCCAACTGGGTGCTCATGGGCGGATAGACATTGGCGTCCGAACCGGAAACGCGATGCCCCGCCGCCTTGGCCAACTGGGCCAGACCACCCATAAAGGTGCCGCAGATACCGAGAATGTGAATATGCATGGTGTTTTTATTGGCCTTTTTGTCAGCTCGCCGGGACGGGGAAAACGATCGCAATGAGCGCCATTGTAAAGAAGATATAGGCCACTGCCATCATGAAAGTCCCCAGCATTAAAATGCCCGTAGCACAGCGCAGTACATAGGCGATCTGCAACACTCGCCACAACAGGAGAAGTTGCCAGAAAATCATCAGGGGAACGGCCGCATCGGCACTCTCTTGTGCCGGCAGCAGGGAATAGGGAATGAAATTGAGCAGGCTGACAAACAGCCCCGCACCGAGCAAGGCATTGGCGCACTGATTAAAGCGCTCCCGCTGCTGGTTCCACTCCAGTACCAGCTGCAAAAAGAGGAAAAACACAGCGTAATCAATCGCGATGCGGCCCAGCATCGGCCCCAGGCCAATACCTTCAAGCATTGACCAGGCGATCAGGTCCATCAGGCAGTGGACGGCAACCAGACCGACCAGCAAACCAGTGGACCGGGGCACATCGGCGGGACTGGTGCGCAGCAGTGCCACCCCCAAAAAGCGCTTGAGCAATTCACTCCACATGGCCTGGGACCTGTTGGTACTAGTGGCGCATTTCCAGGGTCACCACACGGCTCTCTTGCTCTATGCGCTGACCAATCTCGTCAACCTCGTCCACCTGCAGGCTGTAGCCAAGGCGCAGTGTGGAAGCCGGTCCCAGGCGAATGCGCAGGCCGAGTTCGGCGCTGTGATAGTCCGAGCCCAGGCGGTAAGCGGCGGTACCGGGACCAAACACCGCGTCGGGGCTAAAATTGGCCTCGGCACCGTCGATGGCGCCGGCACTGGAAACGCTGGTGACATCCCGGCGGCCCACCGTGGCATCGGCATAGGCCGACAAACTGGCATTAATGCCCAGCTGGGCACTGCCGTACAATCCGGTGAGCTCGCTGCCATAGGCGTCTTCACCAGCCTCTTCACCGGCCACCTCTACGCCACCTTCAAGCGTCCAGTGAGCGCCCAGCTCGGTGCCCAGCCCGGCCCGGGCGCGCCAATCGGTAGTGTCACGATTATCGTCCTCGTGATCACTGGTACCTAGCCCCGCGCCCAGACGCCACCAGGAGCGCTGGCCAAGCTGGTGTCGCCAGCTGCCATCGAAGGCAAAGCGCTGGTAGTCGAGGCCGCTAAAGTCGCTGTACCCCACGGTGGTATAACGCCCTTGCAAACTGAAGCGGTTGTCCCGGTCGGGCGCCCAGTCGTAGGAGGCCTGGGCCGTCACCTGGCTACGGGTGTCAGAACCTCTGACGCTGGCATCGCCGTTATAGGCGACATTATCCACCCGAGTGGCTCCCCCGTAGACGCCAAAATTGAGTTCGGCGGCGACCGAACACCCCCACAACAGGGCCACAAACAGTACGATCAGTCTCACAGTGCATTCTCCCGATTATCCGGGCTTCAGCATAAACCCGCTACGCCCCCTGTCAACGCGGTGGAGACCGGACGCACTTTCAGGGATAATCGCCACCCATGACAGACCGCATCCGCATCACCCGCCCCGATGACTGGCACCTGCATGTGCGCGACGGCGCCGTCCTGAAGGACATTGTGCCCCACACCAGCGCTCGCTTTGGCCGCGCCATCATCATGCCCAATCTGCAGCCGCCCTGCTGTACCGTGGGGGACGCCCGCGCCTACCGCCAGCGCATTCTAGATGCGGTCCCCGCACACCAAAGTTTCGAGCCGCAGATGGTACTCTACGCCCGGGACGCAATGACGCCGGCCGAGATCCACGCCGCCGCCGAGTCGGGCATCGTCCGCGCCGTCAAACTCTATCCCGCCGGCGCCACCACCAACTCCGACTCCGGAGTCACCGACATACGCAACATCGACAAAAGCCTGGCCGCCATGCAGGAGGTGGGCATGCCCCTGCTGGTGCACGGCGAAGTCACCGATCCCGAAGTGGACATGTTCGACCGCGAGGCAGTGTTTATCGAGCGCGTACTGCTGCCCACAGTGGAGCGTTTCCCCTCCCTCAAGGTGGTCTTTGAACACATCACCACCGCCCAGGCCGCCGAATTTGTCCGCAGCGCCGACGAGCGCATCGCCGCCACCGTGACCATTCAGCACCTGCTGTTCAACCGCAATGCCCTGTTCCAGGGCGGCTTGCGCCCACACCACTTCTGCCTACCGGTACTCAAACGCGAACACCACCGGGCCGCTCTGCTGGAGGCGGTTACCAGCGGTCACCCACGCTTCTTTCTGGGCACCGACAGTGCCCCGCACCCCAAAGGCAAAAAGGAATCCGATTGCGGCTGCGCCGGCATTTTCAGCGCCTTCGCAGGCATTGAGCTCTACGCCGAAATTTTCGACCAGGCCGGCGCTCTGGACCGGCTCGAGGCCTTTGCCAGCCTCAATGGCCCGCGTTTCTATGGTCTACCCGTCAACAGCGACCAAATCACGCTGGAACGCCAACCCTGGCGCGTACCCGAGCACTACGATTTTGGCGAAGACGAGCAACTCGTTCCCCTGCGCGCCGGCGGCGAAATCGCCTGGCGGCTGGTCGAAAACGGGAGCCAGGCATGAGCAACGGCACCCCCATCAGCCGCCGCTTTCGCGGCTTTCTGCCCGTGGTGGTCGACCTTGAGACCGGCGGATTCAACGCCCGCACCGACGCCGTGCTGGAGATTGCCGCAGTGATGATCGAGATGGATCACCACGGTCGATTGCGCCTGGGGGAAACCATCACTACCCATGTGGAACCCTTTGCCGGCGCCAATATTGAGCCCAAATCCCTGGAAATCACCGGCATCGACATCCACAATCCGCTGCGCGGGGCCGTGAGCGAGCGAGCGGCCCTGGACAAGGTCATCAAACCGGTACGCAACGCGGTCAAGCACAATGGCTGCAGCCGCGCCGTGCTGGTCGGCCACAACAGTTTTTTCGACCTCAACTTTCTCAATGCGGCCGTGGACCGCTGCGACTACAAACGCAACCCCTTCCACGCCTTCAGCAGTTTTGACACCGTGACACTGGCCGGACTAGCCTACGGCCAAACCGTACTGGCCCGGGCCTGCGAGGCCGCCGGCCTGGGCTGGGACAACGCCAAGGCGCACTCGGCCGTCTACGACGCCGAGCAGACCGCTCGCCTGTTCTGCAAGATCGTCAACCAGTGGGACGACGATCACCCCGATCGACGACTTGCCCTTTTTTGCAGCTAAAGCGTGACTTTTGTCCTCAACAGGGGGGACAAAAACCCTTATACTCATTACAGTGGTGCGTAAGACGCCACAAACGATAACGATTAGAAATTCAGAATCTGAACAGCTGCAATCAATGGATACTAGCCAACTCACGCTGCTCGTCGTTGACGACATGCACTTCTCCCGGGAGAGCCTGCGCATTTCTCTCGGCAAGGCGGGTGTTGAGCAGGTTCACACCGCGGAGAATGCCCTCCAGGCCCTGAAAGCGGTCGACAAGTACCACCCGGATGTCATCCTCGTCGACAAGATGATGCCCAAGGTCGACGGCCCCAAGCTGATCTCAAAAATTCGCGCCAAGGACCAGGCCTACGGCACCCACACCTACATCATCCTGCTGACCGCCGACGACTCGGAGAATGTGCTGCGGGAAGCCATGGTCAGCGGCGCCGACCACTACCTTTACAAGGGCGCCAACAGCGAAAAGATCCTAAACTGCATCGAATACATCGACACCCAGTTCCGGGCGCGCCAGATTCTCGCCGAGCTCGAACAACAGGAAGCCAAACAGCGCGAGGCGCCGTCAAACCCAGAATTAACCGACAACAGCTCCGCAGAGTCCCCTACAGGGGAAACCCCTGCGGAAGTTGAGCCCCCCCTGACCGACGGTGAAGCACCGCAATCCCTTCGATGCATCGTTGTGGATGACGAAGAGTTTTCTGCGGAAACGCAGGAGCGCCTGCTCAAAAAACTTCGCTTCGAGGATATCCGCATCGCCCGCAATGCCCTTGAAGCGCTCAAGATGCACGACAAGGAAACCGCAGACTTTATGCTGGTGGACTACATGATGCCGAGAGTAGACGGCATCAAACTGACCGAAATGGTGCGCGAAAAAGACCGCGAGCGCGGACGAACCACTCCCATCATCATGGTGACTGCGGCGGCCAGCCTGAAAAAGATCGAGGAAGCCATCAAGGCCGGGGTCGACGAGTACCTGTACAAACCGCCCAACGGCCACGACCTGGCACAGCGTATCGAATCAGCCTGGAAAAAACACAATACCGAATCGCCACTGGCCAAGGTCAAGTGGAGCCAGTTCTTCTAGTCAGCGGCGATCGGGCAGCGAGCCTCCACGAAGCAGTATTTCGCCAAATTTTTCCGCAGCCACTGGGCGACTGAAGTAATACCCCTGCCCGACCCGGCAGTCCATTGTCAAAAGCGCTGCTTGAACCGCCTGGGTCTCGATTCCCTCGGCCACCGCGGTGGCGCCAAATGCCTCGGCCAGTTTCACTACCATGGCAACGATCTCACGACTGTAGTCGTCCTCAATCAAATCGCGAACAAAGCCCTGGTCGATCTTTATTTCATCAAAGGGGTACTGTTTGAGATAGAGCAACGACGAATAGCCTGTGCCAAAGTCGTCGAGAGACAGCCGAACACCAATATCGTGTAAACGATGCATCTGCGCGTAGAGAGAACGCGACTCGCTGCCAAACACACTCTCGGTCACCTCAAGAACCAGAAGATCGGGAGAGAGGTCGTACGCCTCCAGGGCGTCAGAGACCGTATCGGGCCAATCGCCGTTGGCAAACTGCACTACGGAAACATTGATCGATACAGGGACAACTTGAAAGCCGGCATCGAGCCACTCGCGCAATTGCCGGCAGGCCTCGCGGAGCACCCAGTCACCAATCGGCCCCATCAACTGACTCTTCTCGGCAATCGGGATAAACACACCCGGCGACTGGGGACCCCGCACGGGGTGCTGCCAACGCAACAGTGCTTCGCAACTGAGTAACTCGCCCGTTTCCAGGTCGACTTTGGGCTGATAGTGCAAATGCAACTGATGGGTTGCCAGGGCCTGCCGCAGATCTGCGGTCAGCTCGATGCGCTCGCGGCTCTCGTGGTCCATGGCATCGTTAAAGCTGGCCCAGCGCTCGGCACCCTCCGGCTGATTGTGGACGGAGAACAGAGCCAGCTCGGATTCGCGCAAGAGGTCATTGACCGGGCGCGGAGTCTCGCCCAGATGGGTAAAGCCGAAGCGGACATCCACATCCAATCTGGCCAATTCCAGCTCTATAGGTATGCTGAAGGCGTCGATGCAGGATTCAATGCACTCCAGAACCGATTCCCCGGTTCGCGGGTGGCAAAAGAGGACAAACTCGTCGCCACCGGTTCGCGCCACAAGACCATCACTGTCAATGCACTCCTGCAAACGCTCACTGACTTTTACCAGCAATTCATCTCCACGCTCATATCCGTGGGTATCGTTGATATCACGCATGCCGGCAATGTCCACAGAGGTGACAATCGCGTCTTTTTGCCAGCCACTTCGCTCCAGGCGCTGCCTCACCTCGCGGACAAAACCGTTGCGCGAAAGCAACCCGGTGAGAGGGTCGAGAAAGGCCAGCCGTTCGCGTTCAAGCTCGGCAGACACTCGCTCGGTAATATCGATGTGCATAACCACGGCACCGTGGAGCTCCGCTCCGGCCTCTTCAACCGCCAGGGGGTTGATCATGAGACGAAACCATCGCTCGGTTCCCGGGGAGTGACAGGGGTATTCCATTAAGAAGCTGCTGCGGCGCCCGGCGAGAACATCGCGCAGCCCGCCGGCCACAGCCGCAGCCTCTTCGGCGTCATCGCCGACAGCACCATCACATATCTGAAGATAATTCCGGCCCAAACCGGAATTGGCGCCCGAGTAGCCATTGTCAATGCCAAACTGGCGCCACTGTTCATTGACTTCCACAATCACACCATTGGCGTCAAGCAGGGCAATGTGGGCCGGCAGGGAGTGAATCAGGGCGCGGCGTGATTCGAGCAAGCGATTCAAGCGGCTGAGCATTTTCTTTTGCCCGCTGATGTCGACAAAATAGACAGCCACCCCCTCTTCCGATGGGTAGGCCCTGACATCAAACCACTTCTCCAGCAGCGGGTTGAATTCTTCAAATTCCACTGCGCGGTGCTCTTTCGCCGAGCGCTCCAACTCGGCCTGGAATTTGCTGTCCCTGGTCTCGGGAAACGCCTTCCAGACATTCATACCGAGCACCTGGTCCGCGCTGCGCTCGAGTATTTTCTCAGCCATCCGGTTGAGGTAGACAAAGCGCCAATCACGATCAAACAGGGCAAAGCCGTCGGTAATGCTCTCGAGTATATTGTTTAAACGGTTGGCCGTGCGGTAAGCCTCCAGCTCGGACGCCTTAACATGGGCAATGTCCAGCAAGGCCCCCTGAACGCGGACAATGCGATTGTCATCGTTATAGACCGGCTCGCCAACGGCCCGCACCCACACCCGCTCGCCCGAGGCATTGATGATTTCCAGCTCACTGTCAAAGGCCTCGCCGCGTTCAAGGCAGGCCTGGTATTGTTTTCTCGCCGTTTCACGCCACTCCGGCGCACAGAAGGAAAAAGCCTCATCCAAAGACGGCGCAAAGTCGTTACCGGCACCGTGGATGTTGGCAAACATTCCCGTCCAGAAAATCCGCCGGGTCGCCGGGTCAACCGACCAGGCACCCATGCCCGCCACCCGGGTAGCAATATCGATCAATTCGCGCTCTTTTCTGATTTGGGCGGCTTTTCGCCTGATTCGGACCAAAACAACCAACATCAGCAGGAGCGCGATAACAAAGCCGGCCAGTATCCCCACAAGTGCCCACCATGCTCCCCGAGGCAAAATCGACTCGGTGGGGCTCTGATACCCCAGCCAGCGTCTTTGTAACTGGTAAAACGGCGACGAGTCATCACCTTTCATATTGGCAAGCTGATGGTCTATTCGAGACAGCAGTCTTGCGGTGCGCACCGAGTCCGGTGCCAGGGCATAGCGCAAATCGGCTGGCTGAAAGAGAATCGGCGTGGCGGAGACGCCATACTGGGCTCGGGCGCGTCGGCCAAACTCGCGATTACTGACTGCTGCATCCAATTGCCCCCGGCGAAGCTGACGAAACAAGCTGTCGTAATCATTCAAGGCCACCAAGTCGGCCTCGACGGCAAAGTGCTCCATTAGCGTTTCAACACCATCGGGGCCGTCCAGACTGACGCCGTCCTCAAGCACGCCCAAACGCTTGCCATGCAAGTCGGGAATCGTCTCTATGGCGCTGCCGGGCATCACATAGACTTGAGACCAGCTGACATGCACGGTCTGTTCTGTGAACTCGAACCGCTCGCGCCGCTCTGGCGTCACTGCCACATCGGGCATCACATCGATCTCACCCCGAGCCAGGCGATCCAGCGACTCTTCCCAACTGCCCATTACCCAGTCTATTTGCCAACCTTCCCGCCTGGCCATTTCACGGGTCAGTTCGGGCCAAAACCCCGATGGGCGACCCCGGTCGTCAATCAATACTTTGGGGGGATTCTGATAGACACCAACGCGTACCACTTCGGCACTGACCGCGTTTGCCAGTAACAGACACAGCGATGCAAAAATGCATTGAAGGCCGAGTTTGTCAGGGTTCGGGGCCATGGCTGCTTCGCATCCTCCGTGATCGTTCCCCCAAGTCGGGAACCAACCGGGTTATAGTTGTATTTTCTTGCCATTCTGCGGCAATCCTGAAACAACCACAAGGAAGCGTAAAAAAGGGGCCGAAGCCCCTCTTTACCATGCACTGGAGAAACAACTTCGCGACGAAGTCAGTCCTCCCGGGGAAAATCCTCGGCGGCTTCCTCAACCATGCCCTTCAATTCTCCGGACTGATAGAGATCCATGGTGATATCGCAGCCGCCCACCAGTTCCCCCTTGAGATAGAGCTGGGGGAAGGTCGGCCAGTCCTGGTACTGTGGCAGCTCCGAACGAACCGGCTGATCGACCAGAACATTACACCAGGCAAAGGGCTGGTTAATGTCCTTCATGGCCTCGACGACCCGCGCGGAAAAACCGCACTGGGGAAACTGGGGCGTTCCCTTCATAAACAAAACCACTGAGTGATTTTTGACCATTTCGTCGATGCGCTCGAGTGTCTCTGACATAGTTAACCTCACTTGTTGTGAGTGCATTTTAGCACTTGTTGTCCTCGTCCATAACCACCGCCACCGGCACTGGCCACACTCAGGCGATCCCCGACGGCCACATGCAAAGAGGCCTTGCCCCCGACGGACTCCCCGTTCAAACGGTTCTCGCCAATGTCCCCCTCACCACCGCCGGCGGCGCCAGCGGGCCTGTTGCGCCGCCGTTCCGTCAATAGCGTTACCTCGGCCGGGGCGAGAAATTCCAGCTCCCGCAGCAGTCCATCGCCACCGCGATGAAGGCCACTCCCGCCGGACCCCCGGCGGCGCTGATAGCGCAGAACGCGTAGCGGATAGTGCTTCTCAACCACTTCAATCGGCGTGTTGAGGGTATTGGTCATGTGGGTTTGCACGCAATCCAGTCCGGGGTACTCGACACCGGCGCCCATGCCGCCACCCATGGTCTCGTAGTAATCCCAGGCCGGGTAGCGGCTGTCGCCGCGATAGCCCATGGCCACATTGTTCATGCTGCCGTGACTGAGTGCCGGCATGCGTTCGGGCATGGCAACTGCCAAAGCCCGGATAACGGCGTCGACAATCCGCGTGCTGGTCTCGACATTGCCCGCCGCCACCGCGGCCGGGTAACGGGCGTTCACCAGGCTGCCCTCGGCGGCCACGAGCCTGAGCCGCCGGAAGGCTCCGGCGCAGGCCGGGGTCTCATCCGGCATCAGACAGCGAAACACATAGAACACCGCTGCGGCTGCCACCGACAGCGGACAATTAAGGTTACCCGCCACCTGGGGCGCCGTGCCATCGAAGTCGACATCGATAGAGTCCGCGCCAACGCGCAGGCAAACGCGAATGGGAATGTCGCGACCGCCGTAGCCGTCGTCATCGAGCACATCCTCCCCGCGGTACTCACCCGGGGGAATATCACTGAGAGCGGCTCCGGCGAGGCGTTCGGCGTAGTCGTTCAGTGCCGCCAACTGTTCGGCAAACGCAGCGCGCGCCCCGGCGAAGGCCACCAGCGCCTGGAGGCGCGAGACACCGCGCAGATTGGCGCTGAGCTGGGCGTCAAAATCCCCCGCCGCCCGATCGGGGTGGCGCAGGGCGCCGAGCAATTGCCCACGGATGGGCCGGGCTTTGCCATCGCGCCTGAACAGTGTGGGCGGGATCACCAGCCCCTCCTCGCGCAAGTCGCCGGACAGCGGCATGGAGCCCGGGGCCTCGGCACCGATGTCGGCGTGGTGGGCCCGGTTGGCGACAAAGGCCACCCGCTCGCCGTCGACAAACACCGGCGCCACCAGAGTGATGTCCGGCAAGTGCGTACCGCCCCTGTAGGGGTCGTTGACAATCACCTGGTCGCCCTCGCGCCAGTCGATGTCGGCGACGATGTCGGCCATGGCGTAGGCCATGCTGCCGAGATGGACGGGAATGTGCGCCGCCTGGGCACACAGTTGCCCGCCGGCATCGAAAATGGCGCAGGAGTAATCCAACCGGTCACGGATATTGGGCGAAAAGGCCGTGCGCCGCAGTTGGGCACCCATTTCATCGCAAATCGCGGACATGCGATTGGCAAAGACAATCAGGGCAATAGGATCAAATTCGGACATCGCGGTATGAAAATGCTCTCTGGCTTTATACAATCGGCACACTATTATAGTCACTACCTTCTAGCGACGAGACAAGGAGAAAGCGAATGAGCTTTGAACTTCCCGCACTTCCCTATGAAAAAAATGCACTGGAACCCACCATCTCAGCCGAGACACTGGAGTTCCACCACGGCAAGCACCACGCTGCCTATGTCAACAAACTGAACGACATGATCCAGGGCACCGAGTTTGAAAACATGGGCCTCGAGGACATTATTCAAAAGTCTTCCGGTGGCATGTTCAACCAGGCCGCCCAGATCTGGAACCACACCTTCTACTTTACCGGCCTGTCTCCCAATGGTGGCGGCGAGCCCACAGGTGCCCTGGCCGATGCCATCAACGACGCCTTTGGCTCTTTTGAAGAGTTCAAAAAACAGTTCAACGCCGCTGGCGCCGGCAACTTTGGCTCCGGCTGGACCTGGTTGGTCAAGAACGGTGATGGCAAGCTGGAAATCGTCAACACCGACGACGCCGAGACACCCCTGACCAATGGCCAGACGCCGGTCATCACTGTCGATGTCTGGGAGCACGCGTACTACATCGACTACCGCAACGCGCGCCCCAAGTATCTGGAAGAGATCTGGAACATCATCGACTGGAGCGTCGCCGCCGAGCGCTTTGGCGCCTGAGGCAGCACGACGCGCTTGCCAGCGCCGGGGGAAACTGCTAATTTTTCCTCTGGCTAACACTGAGTAGCTCTGCCGCTACTCGAAAAGGGCAGCCCCTCGCGGGCTGCCTTTTTGTTTTTATCCCGAACGCCTTTTTACTGGAGAGCACCATGTCGGCCCTGATGCAGACCTACGCAAGACTCCCCGTCCAGTTTGTCCGTGGCGAAGGCGCCTGGCTGTGGAGCGATAGTGGCCAGCGTTATCTCGATGCACTCAGCGGCATCGCCGTGTGTAATCTGGGCCACGCCCATCCGGCGGTGACCGAGGCTATCTGCGAACAGGCCGGACAGCTGGTCCACACCTCCAATTTTTACGGCATCGATCCCCAGGAGCGCCTCGGCAAAAAACTGTGCCAACTCTCCGCGCTCGATGCGGTGTTCTTCTGCAACTCCGGCGCCGAAGCCAACGAGGCGGCGATCAAAATCGCCCGCCGCCACGGCCATCACCGGGGCGACAAAACACCCAAAATCGTGGTCTTTGACAACGCCTTTCACGGCCGCACCATGGCCACGCTGAGCGCCACAGCCAACCCCAGGGCAAAAGAGGGCTTTGGCCCCATGCTGGAGGGTTTTGTCCGCGCACCCTATGGCGACGCCGAAGCGGTGGCCCGGCTGGCGGATGAGCACGACGACATCGCCGCCGTGCTGGTCGAGCCGGTCCAGGGCGAAGGCGGTGTGCAGGTGCCCCCGGCGGGCTTTTTAAAAGCTCTGCGCGAACTCTGCGACCAGCGGGGCTGGCTGCTGATGCTGGATGAAATCCAGACCGGCATCGCCCGCACCGGGCAGTGGCTTGCCTGCCAACACGAAACAGTGCTGCCCGATGTATTGACACTGGCCAAGGCCCTGGGTAACGGCGTCCCCATCGGCGCCTGCCTGGCCCGGCAGGGTGCCGCAGACCTGCTGCAACCCGGCAGTCACGGCACCACCTTTGGCGGCAACCCCCTGGCCTGCCGCGCCGCCCTCGCGGTACTCGACAGCATTGAAAAAGAGGGACTCGTCGAACAGGCAAAAACCACCGGTGCGCACATGCTCGAGCGTCTGAACCACGAGCTCGGCGGCCTGCCCGGCGTTAGCGAAGTCCGCGGCAAAGGCATGATGATCGGCATCGAGCTAAACAAGCCCTGTGCCGAACTCGTGGCGCGGGCGCTGGAGGAAAAACACTTACTGATCAATGTCACTGCCGGCAATACCGTTCGCCTGCTGCCACCGGTCATCATTGACCAGGCGCAGGCCGATGCCATCGTCGATGGGGTCGTCGACCTGATCCACAGCTTTTTAAACTCATAACCGGGACCGAAATCCGCCATGTCTGTCCGCCACTTTCTGACTCTGCTCGACTTTGAACCGGGTGAACTCGAGAACCTGATCGCCCGCGCCACCGAACTGCGCGCCATGCAGCACCGCGGCGAAATCTACGAGCCGTTGAAAAACCGCGTGCTGGCCATGGTCTTCGAGAAGTCCTCGACGCGGACGCGCCTGTCCTTTGAAACCGGCATGGCCCAGTTCGGTGGCCACGCGATCTACCTGTCCCCCGAGGGCACACAAATCGGGCGCGGCGAGCCCGTGGAGGACACGGCCCGGGTGATGTCACGCATGGTCGATGGCATCATGGTGCGGACCTTTGAGCACAGCAAGCTCGACACCTTCGCCGCTCACGCCAGCGTGCCGGTGATCAACGCCCTCACCGATGACTACCACCCTTGTCAGCTGCTCGCCGATGTTCAGGCCTTCACTGAAGCCCGTGGCAGTATCCGCGGTGCTACCGTGACCTGGGTCGGCGACGGCAACAACATGTGCCACTCCTACATCAATGCCGCGCGCCAGTTTGGTTTCACCCTTCACATCGCCTGCCCCGAGGGCTACGAGCCCAGGGCGGACATACTCGAAGCCGCCGGCGACTGCGCCAGAATCGTCCGCGACCCGGCCGAGGCGGCGCGAGGCGCACAGCTGGTCACCACCGATGTCTGGGCCAGCATGGGCCAGGAAGAGGAGCAAAAGCAGCGCGAGGCCGCCTTTGCCGATTACCAGGTGGACGAGCGGGTTATGGCCGCCGCCGACAAGGACGCGCTGTTTATGCACTGCCTGCCGGCGCATCGCGGCGAGGAAGTCAGCGCCGATGTCATCGACGGGCCGCAGAGCATCGTCTGGGACCAGGCCGAAAATCGCCTGCACGCACAGAAGGCCCTGCTGGAAGCTCTGATGCAACCACGATCTTGAGCAACCGCGTCACCGACAGGCACTTCGTGCTACATTGCCAAAAAAAGAGGGGGAGAAGCTGTGGAGAGTAACGCGGCAATCAGTATCGGGCTGCCGGCGGCCCTGTTTATTATCATGACGGGCATCGGCATGACCCTGGCGCCACGGGACTTTCGCCGGATTGCGCTCAATCCGCGGCCCGTTGTGCTGGGCACGGTCCTTCAGATTCTGTTCATGCCCCTGGCCGCCTATGCCATCAGCGCCCTGCTCGACCTGTCTCCGGAGCTGGCCGTGGGCATGGTGGTGATCGCCGCCTGCCCTGGCGGCACGACCTCCAACCTCTTCGTCATGCTGGGCAAAGGCAGCGTCGCCCTCTCCATCGTACTCACCGTCATTGCCAGCCTGATCACCGTCGCCACACTCCCCCTGTTCACGGGGCACGCACTGGGCTTCTACACAGGCACCGAACAACAACTGGAGCTGCCCCTGTCCCGCACCGTCATCACCCTGTTGGCTGTGGTGCTGGTGCCCGTGGCGCTGGGGATGGTTCTCAAGAGCAAAACGCCCCGCTTTGCCGACAAGGCCGAGCGATATGTAGGCATTTTCGGAGCCGTCATACTGGCCGCACTGGTCGCCGCCATCATCATTCGCATCGGCGGCGAAGAGCTGTGGGAATTGCTGAGAAAAGCGGGGCCGGCCGCCGCCCTTCTGAACCTGGCGGGCATTGCCCTTGGGCTGGGTACGGCACGGTTATTTGAACTCAGCCCCAAAGATTCCCTGGCCATGGCCATGGAACTGGGCATCAAGAACGGCACTTTGGGGCTGATGGTCACATTGACGCTGCTGGAGTCGGACACCATGTCGGTGCCCTCGGCGGTTTACGGCGTCATGATGTTTTTCTTCGGCTTTTTCCTGGTGGCTTTGGGCCGCCGCTTTTACCGCTAGCGGCGCACCCAGGGCTCGGCTATATCGCCATCATCGGGCAATGTTCCGGCCAACTGACTGGCGTCCTGTTTGCTGGCCAGTTGCTCCACCACCACGCGCTGCCAACGCTGACCGCCGACATCGGCCGCCTCCACACTTGCCGGCAAGCCCGCGCGGTCGAGCCGGTCGACCAGCGCCTGGGCCGAAGCGCGCGAGCGGAATGAAGCCAGCTGCAACTGCGAGCGACCTTCAACACTCATTACGCCGCTGCCAAAGTCCAGCTCCGTCTCGGGCGCCAGCGCCTGCACGGCCGCCATGTCCACAGTACTCACATCGCCGGGCTGGCCGCTGTTTGCCTTGTAGATATTGAGCGCCTGATTGAGGTTGATGGCTGAACTGCCATCGGCGGGTGTGATATCGATATCGCCCTCGATCAGGACGACAAAGGGCGCTTCCCCGTCGACCTTGCCCCAGAGGTCGGTGCCGCGAATACCGATGGTGGCCACCGACCCCAGGCCGACGCTCAGGTCGCGCTCCCAGAGGCTTTCGATTTTGGCCGAGGTATAGCGAAAGGCGCCTTCGATGATATTGAAACTGGACTCGACAACCCGGGGCTGTTGCGAAGCCGGGGAAGACGCGGACTGCGAACTTGCGGCGCTTTTGACCGCGCCAGAGTCGAGTTGCAACAGCGCAGACTCGCCGAGTTTAACCCGGGCCTCATCGACCATGGTCAACCAGACCTTGCCGCCTGGCCCGGTGCGCACGCGATCGCCTGCGGCAACCTCTTGCCCCGGCTTCAAGGCGCTGCGATCGTCACCCCGCTCCAACCAGGCGGGATACTGAAGCCCCTCCACCGACATGATCTCGGCAGCTGCAGAAATGGAGACAAACGACAGAAAAGCCGTTGTCAGCAGAATAATTCGTTTCCAACGCGTACGAAGTGACATAAAGGGCGCTCCTTCAAAGCTTGTATAGGCTTCTTTTAGCAAACGCCCTGTGAACGGGAAGTGATTCCTTTGGGTCACTCAGTTCAAAGAAACTCGCGTTTAACCTGTTCGATGCTGGTGTGACGCACATCCTTGCCCTTGACCATAAACACCACATACTCACAGATATTACTGGCGTGGTCGCCAATGCGCTCGAGGGCGCGGGCGCACCACATGACCTGAAGCACCGACTTGATCGAGCGGGGGTCCTCCATCATGTGGGTGATCAGCTGACGCATCACCGACTCAAACTCCTGATCGATATTGTCGTCCTCTTCGGCCACGCGCACGGCGGCTTCCACATCCATGCGGGCAAAGGCATCCAGAGCCGCGTGCAGCATTTTAATCACATGCTCGCCAAGGTGTCGCAGTTCGCCAAAGTAACCCTCGGTGCGACTGAAGGTCACCAGGTCGACGGCAAAGCGGCCAATTTTTTCCGCTTCATCACCCACTCGCTCGAGATCGGTACTGGTTTTGATCATGGTGATCAAAAAGCGCAAATCACTGGCCGCCGGCTGGCGCAAGGCAATAATCCGGTTGCACTCCTCGTCAATCTCCACCTCCAGGGCGTTGACCTTGTAATCCGAGGCCGCCACTTCTTCACCCAGGGCGCCGTCGCACTCGACCAGTGCCTTGAAGGCACTTTTAACCTGACTTTCCACCAGACCACCCATCTTCAGCACGCGATTCTGGATTTCGTCCAGGTCGTGCTCAAATTGCGCGGATGTGTGTTCGCCCAAATGCCAACTGTCCATTTAATACTCCCGAATCAGCCGAAGCGGCCGGTAATGTAATCTTCTGTCAAACGATGCTTGGGGTTGGTGAAAATGTCCGATGTGGTACCCACTTCAACCAGTTTGCCCAGATGGAAATAGGCCGTGCGCTGTGAAACGCGAGCGGCCTGCTGCATCGAGTGTGTGACGATGGCGATGGTGAAGTTTTCACTCAACTCGCCGATCAACTCTTCAATTTTTGCCGTAGCAATGGGGTCCAGTGCCGAACACGGCTCGTCCATCAAAATTACCTCGGGGCTCACGGCAATGGCCCGGGCAATGCACAAGCGCTGTTGCTGGCCGCCCGACAAACCGGTTCCCGACATATCCAGCCGATCCTTGACCTCGTTCCACAAACCGGACTTGACCAGGCTTGATTCGACGATTTCATCGAGCTCGGCCTTGTTTTCTGCCAGGCCATGAATTCGGGGCCCGTAAGCCACATTGTCGTAAATCGACTTGGGGAAGGGGTTGGGCTTCTGGAACACCATGCCGACCCGGGCGCGCAGCGCCACCACATCCAGACGGCTGCGGTAGATGTCCTCGTCATCGAGGAGAATCTGACCCTCGACCCGGCAGCCCTCAATGGTATCGTTCATGCGATTGAGGCAACGCAGGAAAGTGGACTTGCCGCAACCCGAGGGACCAATCATCGCCATCACTTCATTGGGTGCGATGTCCAGACTGATGCCCTGAATGGCGTGCGTACCGTCGGCGTAGCGCACATGCACATCCTTCATCGACATCTTGGCCTCTTCCAGGGCGGTTTGCCCCACCGTCACATGGTCATCGGCTACTCGGTCTGTCACAGCGGGACTGTCCTCTGTTGCGGGAAATGGTGTCTGGTCAAAAACAGCCGTATCACTTGCACTGGTCATATTGATCTCTCAAGGTTATCGCTTTCAGTTCCGACTTACCAACGCCGCTCAAATCGCTTGCGCAGATAAACGGCCAGGGCGTTCATGGTCATCAAAAATGCCAGTAGCACCATGATGGCCGCCGAAGTGCGTTCGACAAAGCCACGCTCGGGAAGGTCGGCCCACTGATAGATCTGCACCGGCAACACGGTGGCAGAATCCATCACACCCGAGGGCGCCTCGGCGACAAAGGCCACCATGCCGATCATCAACAGTGGCGCCGTCTCTCCCAGGGCCTGGGCCATGCCAATAATTGTCCCCGTCAACATGCCCGGCAGGGCCAGCGGCAGCACATGGTGGAACACCACCTGCATTCGCGAGGCCCCCATACCCAGGGCCGCCTCGCGTACCGAAGGGGGCACGGATTTGAGGGCCGCTCGTGAGGAGATAATGATGGTCGGCAATGTCATCAGTGTCAGCACCAGGCCACCCACCAGGGGGGCCGAGCGCGGCAGGCCCATGAAATTGAGGAAGACCGCCAGGCCCAGCAAACCAAAGACGATCGAGGGCACAGCTGCCAGGTTGTTGATGTTGACCTCGATCAAATCGGTCCAGCGGTTTTGGGGCGCAAACTCTTCCAGATAAACCGCTGCGGCCACGCCGATGGGGAAGGACAAGAGCAGTGTCACAACCAGTGTCAGGAAAGAGCCCACAACCGCCCCCCAGACCCCGGCCTGCTCGGGCTCGGAGCTGGCACTGTGGGTAAAAAAGACCGTATTGAAGCGTTTTTCCAGCTGGCCGCTGGCCACCAGATCGTCAATCCAGGCCAGTTTTTGGTCTTTCACCCGACGCTCTGACTCGGGAAGGCTGCGATCGATATGCCCTTTGAGCACGCTGTCGACATCGTCGTCGGCCAGCACCCACAGGGCTTCACTGCGCCCCAACAACTCGGGATTGCCATCCAGCCGCTCGCGAAGATCGTATTTGGCCCCACTGCTCACCAGCTGGCCTAACTGGCGCCGGTCGCCGCGAGAGCTGACATCCGGAAATCGCTGCCGAAGGGCCTCGTTGATGACACCGATGTAATTGGCATAACGCCAGTCATCCTCGGTGGGTGAAGCACCTACCCCGAGAAGATCGCGATCGTAATCCAGCTCCAGCTGCATGTATGTTTGCTGAAAAGCGCTGTAACCCTTGGAGACGATGCTGGTAAACAGAATGCCGAGAAAGGCAAAGCCAATAAGAACGGCCACAATACCGTACAGGCGAAAGCGCTTTTCCCGGGCGTAGCGGCGGCCCAGGTTGGCCTCTACAAGTTGTTGGTGTCGATTAGTCATATTGCTCTCGGTATTTGCGGACCACGCGCAGCGCCACCACATTGAGGACGAGCGTGGTCAAAAACAACATCAGGCCCAGGGCAAAGGCCGCCAGGGTTTTAGGACTGTCGAACTCCTGGTCACCCACCAGCAGCGTCACGATCTGGGCGGTGACCGTGGTGACATCCTCCAGCGGGTTGGCCGTCATTTTGGCGGTCAGCCCGGCGGCCATCACCACGATCATCGTTTCGCCGATGGCCCGGGAGGCCGCCAGCAGGACGCCGCCGACAATACCCGGCAACGCGGCGGGGACGACCACCTTGCGAATGGTTTCCGACTGGGTTGCCCCCAACCCCAAAGAGCCATTGCGCAGGGTCTGGGGCACCGCCGAGATCACATCGTCAGCCAGCGAGGAAACAAAGGGAATGATCATGATCCCCATCACCAGCCCGGCGGCCAAGGCACTCTGGGAAGACACATCCAGCCCCACCAGCACCCCGGCGTCGCGCAAAAATGGCCCCACCGTCAGTGCAGCAAAAAAGCCGTAGACCACGGTGGGCACACCGGCGAGCATTTCCAGCGCTGGCTTGGCGGCACTGCGAAAGCGCGGGGTGGCGTACTCGGACAGATAAATGGCCGACATCAACCCGGTGGGCACGGCCACCAACAGGGCAATGGCCGAGATCAGCAGAGTGCCGACAAACAGAGGCACGGCGCCAAAGGCGCCCGAGGCACCCACTTGGTCGGCGCGAATTGCAATTTGCGGGCTCCAGTGGGTGCCGAACATGAAGTCGAAAATCGACACCTGGTTGAAAAAACGCAACGCCTCGAAAAGCACCGACAGAACGATGCCGACCGTGGTCAGTACGGCGAGACTGGCACAGGCGATCAGCAGCCACTGGAGCATTTTTTCCACCCGCGTCCGGGCGCGCAACTCGGGCGACACCCGGCGCCAGGTCCAGGCCAGTCCGGCGACACCGGTGGCCAGCGCCAGAGCCGCCATCGACAGCGAACTCAAACTGCGGTAGCGGCGGTAGTCTTCAGCGGCGGCTTCCATGGCCTCGGTGGGACTGATCACCATGCCACCCTCGGCCAGCGTCTTGATGTTACCGACGACCATCTGTCGTTCATCGACACCCATGGCAGCGTACTTTTCGGGCAACTGTGTGAGGAGAATGCCGTCGATCAATGGGCCCTGAGCGAAGCCCCAAACGGCCAGAACCAACAGTGCCGGAATGGCGCACCAGAGAGCGACCCAGAAGCCGTAGTAGGTCGGCAGAGAATGCAGTGTCTTGATGCCCCCACTATCGCGGGAAACGCTAAAGGCGCGTCGGTAACCAAAGTAGTAACCGAACACGCTGAGCAAAATGATGGTGACAAACAGGGTCGATGTTTGCATTGCGGGCGTGCCCCTCCAAAAAAAATGTGGGGGAGCGGTGCTCCCCCGGTTAATCCAGGCGGCTTCAGATTACCACTGCATCGGTTCAAACTGACGCACCGAACGCGCCATTTCACGGTGCTCCTCGGGGCTCAGGGGAATCAGCCCCTTGTCCACCAGGTAACCATCCTGCCCAGAGGCGGCGGGGCTGATGAACTCGCGCACATAGCCCTCGATACCGGAAATTTTACCCACATGGGCGTTTTTGACATAGAAGTACATGGAACGCGAGACCGGGTAGTCACCGCTGGAAATGCTGTCGAAGGTCGGCGCGTGGTCACCAATTTTAGCGCCCTGCACCTTGTCGCTGTTCTGGTCGAGGAAGCTGAAACCGAATACGCCCAGAGAGTCGGGATTGGTCTCCAGCTTCTGTACGATCAGGTTGTCGTTCTCACCGGCTTCCACATAGGCGCCGTCCTCGCGGACGCTCCGGCAAACTGCCTTGTAGCGATTCTTGTCGCTCTTTTTCATCTCGGCGAGCCAGGGGAAGGTCTTGCAACCGCCCTCGATAGCCAACTCATTGAAGGCATCGCGCGTACCGGAGGTCGGCGGCGGGCCCATGACTTCAATCTTGACTTCGGGCAGGTCCTTGTTGATCTCATTCCAGGTCTTGTAGGGATTGGGAACCAGCTCCTCGCTGCCATCCGGATTGGGCACATCCTTGGCCAGGGCGAGGAAAATGTCGCGCAAGTTCAGGTGATACTGCTCGGACTCCCGCGCGTTGGCCAGCACGATACCGTCGTAACCAATCAGTACTTCCGTGATCGACTTGACGCCGTTTTCCTGGCACAACTCGTACTCGCTCATTTTCATGCGGCGCGAGGCGTTGGTGATGTCGGGTGTGTTAACTCCCAGACCGGCACAGAACAGTTTCATGCCACCGCCGGAACCCGTCGACTCAATCTTGGGCGTCTTGTGCGGACCGCTGCGGCCAAAGTTCTCAGCCACGACAGTGGAAAAGGGATAGACGGTGGACGAACCCACCACGGATACCAGATCCCGGGCCTGGGCGGCCTGGGTGGCGCCGCCCAAAGCCAGGGCGGCCAATACGGCGTATACAGTGTGTTTCATAGTCTGTGACCTCTTGGTGTCGAATTCATTACGCACTCATTCCCGTGCATTGGCGGCCAGACTACAGGCGTATTATGACAGAATTATTACAATCGCAAGTGACTGAATTAAATAGGGAATTTGCAGGAAAACTCCGCTCCTTTTCCTCGCTCTGACACAATTTCCAGGCGGCCACCGTGAGCCTGAACGATGTGTTTGACAATGGCCAGTCCCAGGCCCGTGCCCCGCCCTTCATTACCGGACTCCCGGCGGCGCTCGCGCCCCGCTTCGACCCGGTAAAATCGCTCGGTCAGTCGCGGCAGGTGCCAGGCGTCAATGCCCGGCCCACTATCGATTACACGCAGCACGGCATTGTTACCTTCACGCTGCCAGGAAACGCGGATTTCCGTGCCTGGCGGCGTGTGGTTGACGGCGTTAAAAATCAGGTTGGAAGCGGCGCTGACCAGATCCCGATAATTGCCCTCCACCATCAGGGAGGGATCGGCCTCCAGAGAAATTCGGTGCTCCATCTCGCCGCTGAGCTGCCGCGCTTCGCCCACCATTGACTCGAGCATGGAGGCCATGGCCACACTCTCCTTGCGCTGGCTACCGCCGGACTCCAGCCGCGACAACATCAACAAGTCGTCGACCAGATGTCGCATTCGCCGGGTCTGCTCCTCAGTTGAGCGAAGCAACGAAAGCACATCCTCCTCCATGCCGGGAGTGTTCTGAAGCAGTTCAAGATACCCGGACATCACCGTCAGGGGAGTTTTCAATTCGTGGGAAGCGTTGGAGACAAAGTCCCTTCGCATCTGGTCGGCTCGCATGAGATCGCTGACATCCCTGGCTGTTAACAGCCGCTCTCCACTGCCTCGGTAAGGCACCATCCGCACATTGAGATGGACCGAGTCATCCACTGGCGACACAATATTGATGCTCTCGCCGATGCGGTCACCCGAGAGGAGCTCGGCCAGTTTCAAATCGCGCACCAGATTGGAGAGCCGCTGGCCGATATCCCCCGGATTGCGTACACCGAAAAAACGCTCGGCGGCCGGGTTGGCCCAGCGAATACTGCCGTAGGCATCGAGCACCACTGTGGCGTCAGGCAATGTGTCGAGGGTGTTTTGAAAACGCTCAATGACGCGATCGAGACGCTGTAACTGCTTCTGGTTCTGTCTTTGTTGGCGAAAAATGTGGTTGAGGAAATCACTCCACAGACCAAACACGAGGGGAGCATCCCGCTCGTCACCCTTGGCAGCCAGCCAGCCTTCGATACGATTGAACTGGCGAATGTGCCAGATGAGGTACCCCACCAGCACGAGCAGATAACAAAGGACGAATTGCCGGGTGACCATGCCCAGCAGAGTGGCCACCAGCAGGGAGGCAAACAGCCGCCAGCGCTCGGCGACGCGGCCCTCGCTAAACATCACCGCCGCCACTAGACGGAGAAACGGTAACCCGCGCCGCGCACAGTCTGAACCATCTTGTCACACCCGTAGGGCGCCAGTGCCTTGCGCAAACGCAATACATGAACATCAACCGTTCGCTCCTCCACAAAGGCACTTCGGCCCCAGACATGATCGAGCAACTGGGCGCGGCTGTAGACGCGGTCCAGGTGGCTCATGAAGAATTGTAACAGACGGTATTCCGTAGGCCCGAGTTCAAAGTATTTGCCCTCGAAACTGACTCGATGGGAGTCGACATCAATCTGCAAACCCCCGGCCTCCAGCAGCTGTTCGTCGGCGATACCAAAGCGGCGCAATACAGCGCGCACCCGGGCCATCAACTCGCGGGGGGAAAAGGGCTTACTGACATAGTCGTCGGCGCCGGCGTCGAGCCCCACAATCTTGTCGTCTTCCTCGGTGCGCGCGGTCAACATGATCACCGGTACATCCTGAGTCAGTTCGTCACGCTTGGCGTGGCGCACAAACTCGACACCACTGGTGCCCGGCAACATCCAGTCCACCAGCATCAGGTCGGGAACGCGGTCGGCAATGGCCTCCTCGGCCTCGGCAACAGACCCCGCCTCAATGAAGTGGTATCCTTCACGACGCAGGGCAAAGCCGATCATTTCGCGAATGGCCTGTTCGTCTTCAACTACGAGTATGCGCTTTCCACTCATGGTGTTATCTCTTGTTTGCACAGCGCCCATTAAAACGCAGTTGCATGACATTATTGTTACACACAAAAAGCGCCGTCAGGCAAGCGATACGCAGCGTATTTGACATTATTGTGACAAGCCCATGGACACATTGAACAGCATTCTCAATCAAATTAACGGCTTCGTCTGGGGATCTACCCTGATGGTGCTGCTTCTCGGCCTCGGCCTCTATCTCAACATTGGCTTGCGCGGCGTCACCCTGAGCTGGCTGCCCCGTGCTTTCACCCTGCTCTGGCGCGGCCGCAGCAGCCGCGCCGAGGGCGACATCCCGCCCTTCCAGTCACTGATGACCGCCCTCTCCTCCACCGTCGGCACCGGCAATATCGCCGGTGTCGCCGGGGCCATCGCCATCGGCGGCCCCGGGGCGGTGTTCTGGATGTGGGTCACCGCCCTGCTGGGCATGGCCACCAAATACGCCGAGGGCGCACTCGGCGTGCACTTCCGCGAGCGCGGTGCCGACGGCCGCCACCTCGGTGGCCCCATGTACTACATTCGCAACGGCCTGGGGCCGCGCTGGGCCTGGATGGGCGGACTGTTTGCCTTCTTTGCCATGGTCGCCGCCTTTGGTATTGGCAACACTGTCCAGGCCAACTCGGTGGCCGATGTGATCGCCAACAGCCTGCTGCCGGCCTCTGTGGAACAGTCCCTGGGTGAGCGCGGTTGGCCACTGTGGCTGCCCAAGCTGGCGCTGGGGCTGGTCATGGCCACTCTGGTGGCCTCGGTGATTCTCGGCGGCATCCACCGCATCGGCCGCGTCGCCGCCAGACTGGTTCCCCTGATGGCCGTGCTCTACACAGCCGGGGCCCTGTTTATTCTGGCCCGCCATATCGAGGCGGTGCCCGGCGCCTTTGCCACCATTGTCAGCGACGCCTTCACCGGCACTGCGGCCGCCGGCGGTTTTGTCGGCAGCTCCATCATGCTGGCCCTGCAGATGGGCGTGGCCCGGGGCATTTTCTCCAACGAGGCGGGGCTTGGTTCGGCACCGATTGCCCACGCCGCCGCCCAGACCGAGAAACCGGTGGAGCAAGGGTCCATCGCCATGCTCGGCGTTTTTATCGACACCCTGGTTATCTGCACCTTGACGGCGCTGGTGATTGTAATCAGTGGCGAGTGGACCAGCGGTGCCGACGGCGCCTCTCTCTCCGCCGCCGCCTTCGCCGCCGGCGTCAGTGGCGGCGAGTGGATTGTCAGCATCGGCCTGTGTATTTTTGCCTTCACCACCCTGATTGGCTGGAGCTACTACGGCGAGCGCTGTTGCGAGTATTTGTTCGGCGCCCGCTCTATTGTGCCCTACCGTGTCTTGTGGGTGTTGATGGTGCCAGTGGGCGCCACGGTGGGGCTTAAAACCATCTGGCTGGTCGCCGAGATCCTCAACGGTCTGATGGCCTTCCCCAACCTGATCGCCCTGGCTCTGCTCAGCCCGGTGGTCTTTAAAATGACCCGGGAAGCACAGGCCGAGCTGAAACGCGAGGACCGCCACCGATGAACAAACTAAGCCTGCCCCACGACTGGCGCGAGTGCGTGATCCGCGCCCTGGAAGAGGATCTGCTCGAGGCCGGCAGTGATCGCTACAGCGACATCAACGCCGAGCTGATCGACGCCGACCAGGCCTCCCGGGCGCGCATCGTTTGTCGCGACGACGCCGTCATCGCCGGCATCGCCTACGCCGGAGAGGCCTTCCACCAGATCGACGAGCGCTGCCAACTCACCTGGCATGTCAAAGACGGTGAACGCGTGGCACCCGATACGCCCCTTTGCGATATCGACGGCCCCGGCCGTGCCCTGCTCACCGCCGAGCGCACGGCGCTGAATTTCCTGCAAACCCTCTCGGGCACCGCGACGGTAACCGCCACCTACTGCGCTGCCATCGAGGGCACCCAGGCGAGGCTTCTGGACACCCGCAAAACGCTGCCGGGACTGCGCAATGCGCAAAAATACGCCGTGGCCTGCGGCGGTGGTCACAACCACCGCATGGGGCTCTATGATGCCTACCTGATCAAGGAAAACCACATCGCCGCCTGTGGCAGTATTGCCGCAGCCATCGAGTGCGCCCGAGCGGCTCACCCGGAGCGTTTGCTGGAAGTAGAAGTGGAAAATCACAGCGAGCTAC
The DNA here is from genome assembly GCA_051747425.1 of Pseudomonadota bacterium. GTDB lineage: Bacteria > Pseudomonadota > Gammaproteobacteria > HTCC5015 > HTCC5015 > HTCC5015. Next base: position 55,669 of record JBNJGD010000011.1, on the reverse strand, counting down.
AGCAGGCCATTGATGCGCGCCCGGACCGCATTATGCTGGACAATTTTGATCTGGCCGCACTGACCAGTGCCATGAGTGAAAAGCCAGAAGGCCTCGAGTACGAAGCCTCCGGCGGCATTACCCTCGACAACCTGCGCGCCGTGGCCGAAACCGGCGTAGACTGGATTTCCCTGGGCGTATTGACCAAGGACCTCAAATCCATCGATCTGTCGATGCGTTTCCTCGACGACGCCGTATTGCCCTGACCCCGATCCTGAGTGAGCATTGGACACCATGAGTAACACGGCCTGGCACCAGAGAGCGAAATTCCTGCTGAAAGACCCCACCCGGGCGGTTTTTATCGCCATTGTGGTACTGATCACACTCTGGTTTGCCAGCGGCCTGATTCGCAGTGCCCAAACACCGCCGCTTCAGGCGAAAGAGTCAGAACCGTCCTCGGTGGCGGCCAGCTGGATTCAGGCCCAGCCCATCACCCGCGACATTGTGCTCTACGGCGATGTAGAACCGCATCAGATTGCCCCGGTCAAAGCCCGGGTCGACGGAATCATCGAAGAGATTGTCGATGTGGGCACCCGCGTCGCAGCGGGGGATGTCCTGGCAAAACTCTCCAGTGACGACCGCCAGGCGCGCCTGGCCGGAGCGCGGGCGCGCCTGCGCTCCGCCGAACTGGACTACCAGGCCACCAAAAAGCTGACCGAATCGGGCGTAGCCACGCCCTCGGAACGGGAAAGGCTCCTGGCCCAACTCGAGGCTGCCAGAGCCAGTGTCCGCAGTATGGAACTGGAGATAGCCAACACCCGCTTGCGCGCGCCCATCGAGGGCGATGTCAATCGCATACAGGCCGATCTGGGCGCCTATGTATCGGTGGGCAGCCCGGTGCTCGAGATCGTCGACAATGACCCCCTGGTGGCGGTGGTACACCTGCACCAGGCAGCGGTCGGCCGTGTTCGCACCGGAATGCAGGCACAAGTCGACTTTCCCGGAGACCGGAAGCGGGAGGGCACCGTGCGCTTTGTCTCGCCAGTGGCCGACGCTCGCACCCGGACCTTTCGCACCGAGATCAGTATTGCCAATCCGTCACTGGAATTGCCATCGGGCCTGAGCGTTGAGGTCACCATCCCCACAGACACCGTCAACGCCCACCGCCTGTCTACCTCCATGGCGCGCTTGAATGCCCGGGGCCAACTGGGCATCCACATTGTGAATCAGGACCAGCGCATTGAATTTGTCCCCGTCGAGGTCGTCCAGGCCCGGGGCGACGCCGTTTGGGTCACTGGCCTGCCGGAACGGGCGAGGGTCGTCACCATCAGCCGCGGCGCCCTTTCTCCGGGACAGCCTGTGACCGTAAGGGCCACTCCCGAGGAGTATCTGGACAGCCTCGGGCTCGACCCGGCCACGCCGGAGCCGGTGGCCCCAGGCACCTCCAGCCGCCCGGAGGAGCGGTAGTGTACGCGCTGATTGCCTCGGCCTTCGGCCGCGCCAGAACCGTCATGCTACTGCTGGCCATGATTCTCACCGGCGGCCTTTACGCCTATATCACGGTACCCAAGGAAGCGGTCCCGGAATTCAAAATCCCCTATTTCATTATCGATGTCGTTCAACCCGGTATTTCGGCCAGGGACAGCGCCAGGCTGCTGGTCGAACCGCTGGAGAGGCAGCTGCAAACCATTGATGGCCTGCGCAAGATCACCGCGCGCGCCGGCGAGGGCTTTGCCCTGGTCACCGTCGAGTTTGAGCCCGGCTCGGACCAGCAGGAAGCCTTGCAGCAAGTGAGAGACGAGGTGGATAACGCCGGACCCGATCTGCCCGCCGGGGCCGAAGCACCCAATATTCGCGAAATCGACCTCTCCATTTTCCCCATACTGACCGTCGCGCTCTCCGGGGACATCCCCGAGCGCGAACTGATCCGCCTGGCGCGGGAGTTGGAAGAGCGACTGGAGACGCTCTCCGGGGTGCTCGAGGCCCGTCTGTCCGGCGACCGGGAAGATCTTCTGGAAGTCATTATCGACCCCCTGGCGGTTCAGTCCTACGGAATTTCCACCACCGAACTGGTACAGGCGATACAGGGCAACAACCGGCTGATTACCGCCGGTGCCGTAGACAGCCAGTCGGGACGGATCGCGGTGTCGGTACCCGGCACCATCCAGTCGCCGGAGGATGTCCTCAACATCCCGCTGCGTGCAACCGATACTGGTGTGGTGCGGGTCAGGGATGTGGCTGAAGTGCGACAGACCTTTCGCGACCCCGTCAGCTTCGCGCGCATCGATGGCCAATCCACCATCGCCCTGGACATCAGCAAAACCAGTGGTGCCAATATCATTGATACTGTCGCCCGGGTGAAGAGCGCCGTCGCAGAGATGCGCCGGGACTGGCCCCGGGGACTGCAGGCCTCCTACCTCCAGAACCAGGCCGAAGACATCGAAGAGCTGCTGTCGGATTTGCAAAACAATGTAATCGCCGCCGTCCTGCTGGTGGCGCTCACCATCATTCTCACCCTGGGCCTGCGCGCGTCCCTGTTGGTGGCCATCGCTATCCCCGGCGCCTTTCTCTGCGGTGTCATGGTCATTGCCATGCTCGGCTACACCCTCAATATGGTCGTACTATTCGGTCTGATTCTGGTGATCGGCATGCTGGTCGATGGGGCAATTGTGGTCGTCGAACGCGCTCGGCGTCTCCAGGATGAGGGCGTCAGCCAAAGCCAGGCCTTCCTCCAGGCCTCCCAACGCATGAGCTGGCCCATCATCACTTCCACCGCCACCACCCTGGCGGTGTTTGCGCCCCTGCTGTTCTGGCCCGGTATTGCGGGACAGTTTATGTTCTACCTTCCGGCCACAGTCATTATCACTCTGCTGGCTTCGCTCCTGATGGCCCTGTTCTTCGTGCCGGTTGCCGGTTCACTTTTTTTCCGCAAGTCTACTGCACCGGCTCCGCAGTCCCACGGCTCTCGCTATACCGCCCTGTACGACCGGCAGCTGCGCTACCTGATCCAGCGCCCCGGCTTCGCCCTGGGCCTGAGCCTGCTGTTGCTGCTCGCTGCTTTCTTTCTCTACAGCCTGCTCGGGCGCGGGGTCAATTTTTTCCCGGCGGTTGAACCCGAGCGGGCACAGGTCCAGATTCAGGCCAGCGGCAACCTCTCCGTGCGCGGTGCCGATCGGCTGGTCCGACTGGTGGAAGACAGGATCATTGGGCAACCCGGTGTCGAGCGCCTCTACGCGCGCACGATTGGCACCGTGGAGGCGCGGCTGGCAGCCAATGTGGCCCCGGATGTGATCGGCACCCTGCAAATCGACTTCACCGATTGGCGACAACGCCCACCCGCCGCCGTCATTCTCGAGCGCATCCGCTCAGCCACTGCAGACCTGCCCGGTCTGGGCATCCAGATTGAAGAGCAACTCGCTGGCCCCGGTGACAGCCGCCCGGTGCAGGTGCGGGTTTCCTCGGACGACCGCCAAAAGATGACCGAGGCGGCCAACCAGCTGCGGCAAAAGATGGCACAACAGCCGGGGCTGACGGATGTGGGCAGCGATGTGCCAGTCCCCCTGGTGGAATTGAGGCTGAATGTGGACCGCGAGAAAGCCGCTCGCCAGGGCGTCAATATCGAATCGCTGGGCAACACCCTGCAACTGCTGACCAACGGGGTGTTGCTGGGCTCCTACCTGCCCGATTTTGCCCCGGAGGAGGTCGACATCCGGCTGCGCTATCCAGCCGACGAGCGCAGCTTTTCCCAGCTGACCCATTTGCGCATCCCCACCCGTGACGGTCAGGTTCCCATTACCCAGTTTGTGACACTGGAGCCCGGCCCGGCACACTCCGTGATCAACCGGGTGGATGGGCGCAATGTGCAAACTCTTTCCGCCAGCCTCGCAACCGATACAACCGTCACCGGGGAACTGGCCAAGCTGCGCCGGATCATTGACGAGCTGGGGTTCGATGAAGCCGTCGATATTGAGTTTGCCGGGGAAATCGAGGACCAGCAGGAGGCCGCCGAATTTCTGCTGGTGGCTTTCGTGGCCGCCATTTTCCTGATCCTGCTGGTGCTGCTGACCCAGCTCAACAGCTTCTTTCAAAGTGGCCTGGTACTCTCCGCCATTGTCTTTTCCCTGGCCGGTGTATTGCTGGGGCTGACCCTCAGACAGGAACCCTTTTCCATCGTCATGAGCGGCATTGGTGTCATGGCGCTGGCCGGCATTGTGGTCAACAACAACATTGTATTGATCGACGCTTACAACGAGTATTTCAAGAGCGGCCTTGCCCCCGATGAAGCCGCCTGGAAAGCGGGCATGGAGCGACTCAGGCCGGTCCTGTTAACCGCCGTTACGACCATCATAGGCCTGATGCCGATGGTGCTGGGCATGACGGTGGATTTCACCGGGCGGGAGATCTATTTCGGCGCGCCTTCGGGCCAGTTCTGGATCCAACTGGCCACCGCCATTGTCGGCGGCCTGGCCATTGCCACTTTTATCACCATACTGCTGACACCGACGATGCTCGCCTGGAATGACAACCGCCAGCGTGAGCCAGCCGGCAGCGACTAGCGCAAGCGCTGCACCCGGATTACCCTTTTTAACTGGCGACCGCCGGGGTTATCAGGCAAGCTACAGCGGCAGAGAAACAAGGAGTCTCCATGTTGCGCGGTTTGATTGTCACGGTGTTGTCGCTGGTTTCGCTCTCGGTTCAGGCCCTGGGCCTGCCCTACGAGTGGGAACTGGCCGAAGAGGGGGCGCAGCGCGACGAAGTCACGCGCTACATCAGTGATGTGCCCGATCAAAGCATCCAGGCGTTTCGCGGCGTCATCGAAGTGCCCCACACGGTGCCCGCAGTAATCGCCGCCCTAACCGATAGCGACCATTTCGATCGCTGGGTTTATCAATTCAAGTCTCTGGAACGCCACCCCACCGGCAAAAACAACAGTCTCTACATGACCTTCAAGGCCATGTGGCCGGCCAGTGATCGCGATGTGGTGGTGATCAGCAGCGCCAATCTGAACCTGCCTTCCGGGGTGGTGGAAATCGTTAACCTGGATCATCCCGACTACCCCGAGCGGGACGGGCATGTGCGCATTGAAGACCTCGACAACCGCTGGATTCTGACACCGCTGGAAAAGGGCTGGACGCGAATCGACTTCCAGACCTTCGTCGACGCCGGCGGCTGGATTCCCGGCTGGCTGGCCAACCTGGTCTCAAAGAACGCTCCGGTGCGAACACTCGAAGACCTGAAGACACAGCTGGAGCGCGGCGACTATCGATACCCCAAGCTTGAGGACCTCCCGTCCCTGCCCAAGGTCAACTGGTTTGATAATCCGGCCATTCCCGACTGAAATCAGGAGCCGGCAATCGCCGCCGACTCGAGCAAAATGGACGGTGTGCGCAAACTGCTGCGCGTATCGAGATCGCGACCCACGGCCACAATCCGGCCAAACAGATCCCTCAGCTGACCGGCCACGGTGACCTCGGCCACCGGGTACTGAATCACTCCGCCCTCTACCCAGAATCCCGAGGCCCCGCGGGAGTAGTCACCGGTTACACCGTTGACGCCCGAACCCATCATTTCGGTCACCAGAAACCCCGTGTCCATGCGTTTGAGCATGGCCTCGAAATCGTCGTCGCCCGGCGCCAGCTCCAGGTTGTGAACACCGCCGGCATTGGCGGTGGTTTGCATGCCCAGCTTTCGCGCAGAGTAGCTGTCGAGCAGGTATCCCTTCAACACGCCATCCGCCACCAGGTCGCGATCGGCCGTGGCCACGCCCTCGGCATCATAGGCCGTGCTGCCCATGGCCCTCGGCAAGTGGGGCCGCTCGCCGAGCTGGACAAACGAGGGAAAAATGGACTCGCCCAACTGGCCTTCGAGAAAGCTGGCACGGCGGTAGAGCGCGCCACCGCGGACGGCACCGACAAAGTGGCCGATGAAACTGCGCGCCATATCGGGCGTCATCAGGACCGGCGCGTTGCGGGTACTGATTTTCTGCGGATTCAGGCGTTTCACACTGCGCTCGGCGGCCAGTCGTCCCACCGAGACCACCGCGTCGATATCCTCGGCACAGCGTGCGGTACTGTAGGCAAAGTCCCGCTGTAAATCGCCGGTGGCCGGGTCCTTGGCCAACACCGCACAGCTGACGCCGTGGCGGCTGCTGGGGTAGCCGTGAAGAAATCCGTGGCTGTTACCGTAGACCGACAGCCCCTCGTGACTGTTCAGGCTGGCGCCCTCGGAATTATCCACTCGGCGGTCGAAACTCCGGGCCGCATCCTCACACTCCCTGGCCCGCTCAATGGCTTCATCGGGGCTGAGCGCCCAGGGGTGGTAGAGGTCGAGATCGGGAAACCGGCGTGCCATCAGATCCGCCTCAGCCAGCCCGGCGCAGTCATCGGCCTGGGTAAAACGGGCAATGGAGCAGGCGGAAAGCGCCGCTGCGCGTACCGCCTCCTCGGACAGGTCACTGGTACTCGCACTGCCCTTGGCGCCGGCTCGATAAACCGTTATCCCCATCATGTGGCTGCGGTCGCGCTCCAGGGATTCGACCTGGCCCAGACGAATATTGGCGCTGAGACCATCCATACCACTGACCGCCGCCTCGGCCTGATCGGCCCCATTGGCGCGCGCTGTCTCCAGGGCCATGGCCACCAGGGACTCAAACCGGCTTTGATCAAATGCCTCGCTCACAAACTCACCATCTCTGAATGCATCAAAGCGGGCATTGTAACGCATTGCCGTTTGCCGGCGAGGATCGCGCCACAAATGCCGGCAATCGGCTACAATGGCGGACATGAAACAGCACACCGACCCGCCACAAGACGACGACGAACTGATCATCATCAGCAAAAGCCAGCAAAAGCGCGAGGCCCACGCCCTCACGGATCTGGGCAAGGCGATGATTGACATGAGTGCCGGCGACCTCGAAAAAATCCCCCTGAGTGATGACTTGAAAAAGGCCATCCTGGCGGCACAGTCGATGAAAAAAGGGGCACTCAAACGCCAGACCCAGTACATTGGCAAGCAACTGCGAAAAACCGATACCGAAGCCATTGAAAAAGCAGTAGAGGACATACAGCACGCACGGACGAGCAGTGGCCGCGCCTTCAAGCAGCTGGAGTTGTGGCGCAAGCGGCTACTTGAAGAGGGCAATGAGGCCCTCACCGCCTTTTGTGCCGAATACCCCGGCGCCGATGTCCAGCGTCTGAGGCAACTCATCCGAAACGCCCAGAAAGAGCAATCGCAAGGCAAACCGCCCAAATCCTTCCGCGAACTGTTTCAACTGATTCGCGACATTGCCGGGGAAAACGACTGACATATCACCCAAATGGGTGACGATACACAGTGCACGACCGGCAATACTTCGGGTTTCCACAAACTATAAAACCCGAGGGTACTAAAATGACTCCATTCAAACTCTCCTTTCTTGCCTTGCTGACATTTTTGCTGATGGCCTGTGGTGGTGGCGGCTCCAGCTCGGACTCGGACAGTGGCGCTCCCGACAGTATTTTGGGTCGCACCGTTACTATGACCGTCGACTCCGTCGAGATTCTCCAGGATTCCGGCTACACCACCTTTCTCACTTCGGGAGACACCGTCACCATGGTGTTTGCAGATGCCCAAACGATTTATACCGATGAGCGACTCAACAACCAGATGAGCGTCAATCGTTGGGACTACAGCCTTTCCGGCAATACCGGCACCCTCAACCTGTACCAGGAAGGCGGTGAGCACCATATGGATTACCGCTTTAGCGACAGCACTTCCGGCACCTATGTCTGGGAGGGCGAGAGTTTCTCCTCGGGCAGCAAATTTCGCTATAGCGGCCCCTTTACCGTAGAGGGTGGCGAAAATAATTCAGACAACACCGCCACAAACGCCGCTTGTTGGGAGGACTACTACTCCGATGAGTGTACCGAGACGGCCGCAGCCTTCGCGGAAGACGGCACAGTCCCGACCTTCGCCTCTGGCCAAACCTGCGCGAGTGCCTTCCCCGAAGCCCCGGTCACCGAAAACTTTGACTGCTCATCCGGACCTTCGGGCAGCTGGACATGTGGCGCGTGTTACTTCGAGTATTGATTCCATTGGATCGGTAAACGGCACAGACAAAGCCACCTCTCTGAGGTGGCTTTTTTGTAACCAGCATGTTGGCTGCAATTTCAAGCCGCCTGGCTGCCAAACTGCGCCGCCCGTCCCCCAGGCCGGCCACTGCTGGTATCAAAAGCTCCATGGGGGGTATGATCAATAGAAGGCCATCTGCCCGGCCAATAAATCCGGTTCAAACCGGCACAACAACACGGGGCAGACATTGGGGAAAAGGAAGGGGAATCATGACTATGCGAACCAGAGGACTGCCGCTATTGGCGCTTGCCATCCACTTGTTCTTGGCCAGCACCCACGCCTCTGCCACGACCACAGTCATTGAACAGGACAGCGCAAAAAAAGCCATTGGCAATGCCGAGTACCTGGTAGACAGGGATGGCTCCCTGAGTATCGAGGCCCTGCGCCAGGGAGGGGATTTTGACTGGCAAAGCTCCAGTGACCAGGTCCTGAGTTTTGGTTATACCTCTCACACCTACTGGGTGCGCTTTGCCCTCAAGGGGAAACGCGAAAACAGCGAGCGCTACCTGCTGGAAATCGCCTACCCAGTCCTCGACCATGTCGATGCCTACCTGTTCCGCGACAACGAACTGACCCACCACTACGCAATGGGCGATCGACGCCCCTACAGCGATCGTCCGATCGATCACCCCAACCTGATTTTCCCTGTGGACATCGACAGCGAAGTGCCCACAGAAATCTACCTGCGGGTGCAGAGCAGTTCATCGGTACAGATCCCACTGGCGCTGTACAGTGATCGCGCCATGCTCGAACACAAATACAACGAGGCCTTTATTCAGGCCCTGTTCTTTGGCGCCATGATCATCATGGTGGCCTACAATTTTCTGGTGTTCCTGACCATCCGCGACATCAGTTACTTTTACTATGTCATGTCCGTCATTTCTATCACCCTGCTGGTGGCGGGCATCCAGGGACTGACTTTCAAATACTTCTTCCCGGAAGCCATTGGCATGAACGACAAGTTGCTCGTTCTGTCACTCAGCGGCATGCTGTTTTTCCCCGCGCTGTTCTTCCGCAGCTTCCTGTCCCTGTCCAATACGCGGCCCAAACTGTCCCGGCTCTTGCTGGTATTCGCCGCCCTGGGTGTCATCACCGCCATCGGCGGCTTTATATTCCCCTACCGAATCATGATGGTCACTACCATGGGGCTGGTCATGACTGCCATTCTGGTCGGTTTCTATGGCGGTATCGTCCGCTGGCTGGACGGATACTACGCGGCCAAATACTTCAACATCGCCTGGAGCTTCATGCTCGCTGGCGGCTTCCTGTTGGCACTCAACAAGCTGCATATTCTGCCGCGCAACCTCTTCACCGAAAATGTCGGCCAAATCGGCGCCACCATGGAAGTCATGCTGATGTCCTTTGCCCTCGCCAACAGCATGAACCACGAGCGCAAGCTGCGCGAGCGCGCCCAGCGCGAATCGGCCATGGCCCAAAAAGAGCTGCTTGAGCACCAGATCCGTGCCAACGAGGATCTCGATCGCACGGTTCGCCAGCGCACCGAAGAACTGGAGAAAGCCAACGCCCTGCTCAAGAAGATCAGCGAAACCGACGGCCTCACCGGCCTGCTCAACCGGCGGGCCTTCGAATCGCGTTTCGACACCGAGTACAAGCGCGCTTTCCGTGAAAAGAGCTCAGTGGCCATCGTCATGATTGACCTGGACCACTTCAAGCAAATCAACGACCAGTACGGCCACCCCTTTGGCGATCTCTGCCTGAAAACCGTTGCCAAGGTGGTCCGCAGTAACCTCCGCCGCCCGCCCGATGTCGCCGCCCGCTATGGAGGCGAAGAATTCATCCTTCTCCTGCCCGGCATAGACTCCAGGGGAGCTGAAGTAGTGGCCAATAACATACTCTTCGCCCTCGCCGATACCGTTATCGAAGACGGCGAGACCCGCGTTTCAATGACCGCCAGCATGGGTATCGCCAGCGCCACCCCCAGCCCGGAAACATCCCGCGAGCAACTGCTCAAGGAAGCCGACGAAAAACTCTATCAAGCCAAGGAAAACGGCCGCAACCAGGTAGTACTTTGAAACTTGACTGGTTAGCCACAGAGTTCACAGAGAGCACAGAGGAAGTGCTTTGAAACGGAATGAAGTGAGCCCTTTTAGCAACACTGTTCGTGAGCGCCACAACTCCACATCATTTCACCCAATTGATAAAAGGGATACGATGCCTTTGTCAGTTTGGAAAAACATACAATAAAAGGAAAACAATATGAAGAAACACTTGGTGATCGCTCTGGCCTCTTTCGCCCTTTTGGGTTGCGACAGCGACAGTTCCAGCTCTGAAGACACCCAAACCATAAGCTCTGATGTTGAGGTTATAAGCGAGGACCGATATGTCGCTATCGATTTTACGCTGGAGCGTTCAGCGGCCATCCAGCTTGAGGCAAGGCTGATAGATGGGCCCAGCATCGAAATTTACATGTTGGGCCAGCAAGCCTATAACACCTGGGAAACGGCTGTCGCTAATGGCCAATTAACTACGACCAGTTTCAATTTTTATCAGGACCTTTCGATCGCCCCACTGGCTTCTGAATACAAATCGGAATGGAGAAAGCTGGAAGAGGGCCGCTATTACTTAATCATTGAAAACACCGACTATGGCAACACAGCGCCCAATCTCAATGGCGTTGACGACAAAGCCACTGTCGAGTATTCGCTGTTCGCCCGCTAGGCCCACCTCACTAAAAAGGTCTTGGGTTGATTAACCCAAGACCCTCTGTGCTCTCTGTGAGCTCTGTGGCCCCTGTGTTTTTTCGGCAGAAGTATCCAGGTTGCCCTAGGTGGCGGTGCCGCCTACGGTGATGCTGTCGATTTTCAGGGTGGGCTGGCCGACGCCGACGGGGACGCTCTGGCCGTCTTTGCCGCAGGTGCCGACGCCGCTGTCGAGGGCGAAGTCGTCGCCGACCATGGAGACCTGGTTCATGGTGTCGAAGCCGTTGCCGATCAGCGTGGCGCCCTTTACCGGCCGGGTGATTTTGCCATTTTCAATCAGGTAGGCCTCGGAGGCCGAGAACACGAATTGTCCGCTGGTGATGTCCACCTGGCCACCGCCGAAGTTGGCCGCGTAGAGCCCCTTGTCCACCGAGGCGATGATCTCCTCTCGCTGGTGCTGGCCCGGCAACATATAGGTATTGGTCATGCGCGGCATGGGCAGGTGGGCGTAGGACTCCCGACGGCCGTTACCCGTGGGGGCCACTCCCATCAGGCGGGCGTTGTGTTTGTCCTGCATATAGCCCTTGAGAATGCCGTTTTCGATCAGCACGGTACGCTCTGTGGCCGTACCCTCATCATCCATGGTCAATGAGCCGCGACGATCCTGCAGGGTGCCGTCATCGACGATGGTGCAGGCCGGGGAAGCCACCTTTTCACCGATTTTCCCGGCGTAGTTGGATGTCCCCTTGCGGTTGAAATCGCCCTCCAGACCGTGACCGACGGCCTCGTGCAACAGGATACCCGGCCAACCCGCACCCAGTACCACCGGCATGGCGCCGGCCGGGGCATCGACTGCCTCCAGGTTGACCAGCGCCTGGCGCACCGCCTCGCGGGCGTAGGCCTCGATGGTGTCCTCGCCGAACAGGGCGTAGCCCTGACGGCCGCCGCCACCCATGGTGCCCTGCTCCCGACGCCCCTTTTGTTCGACAATCACCGTCACATTGAAGCGAACCAGAGGCCGTACATCGGCACCCCAGGTGCCGTCTGTGGCCGCGACCATCACCGTCTCGTGCTTGCCCGCCAGGCTGACAAAGACCTGGGAGACCCGTGGATCGACAGCGCGGGCCGCCGCGTCGGCCCGTTGCAGCAAGTCGACCTTGTCGGCATCCCCCAGGGACTGCAGGGGATTGTCGCCACGATAGAGCGGCGACGGTTGGTGGCCGCCCATCAACGGCTGAACGGCGGTACGGCCCGAGGCCGCAATGGCCCGGGCGGAGCGCGCAGCGGACTCCAGTGCCGGCAATCGCAAGTCATCGGAATAGGCGAAACCGGTCTGCTCACCGGCAATGGCGCGAACCCCCACTCCCTGCTCAATGCGCAAACTGCCTTCCTTTACTACACCGTCCTCCAGGCTCCAGCCCTCGGCGGCGCAATGCTGAAAATACAGGTCGGCGTAGTCCAGTCGGCGCTGAGCCAGTTGGCCCAGCACCGACTCCAGGTGGGAGGCCTTGAGTTCGGCGGTATCGAGCAATTGTCGTTGCGCGGTTTCAATCAGTGTCATGAGTCGGTTACACAGTGAGGCAAAGTCTCATGATAACACGCACCCCAAGACCACCGGTCAGGACTGGCGGCTTTTGATGCGACGGTGCTGAAGCGCGGGAAACGCCGCCCGGGTCCTGCGCTGGTGTTCCATATCGAGGGCGGCAAGAACAACGCCCTCGCCCTCATCGCGCTCGGCCAGAATCTCACCCCAGGGATCCAGAATCAGGCTGTGGCCATAAGTTCGCCGTCCACTGCCGTGATCCCCCACCTGGGCGGCGGCGGCAACATAGCAGAGGTTTTCCACCGCCCGGGCCCGCAACAGGGTATGCCAGTGAGCGCGGCCGGTCGCCTGGGTAAAGGCCGAGGGCACCACACAGAACTCCATGCCCATATCCAGCTGTGCTCGAAACATCTCGGGAAAGCGCAAGTCATAGCAAACCGACACACCCATACGGCCCAGGGGCGTCTCAAGAACTGCCAGCTCGTCACCGGGCAAAAACACCGACGACTCCTTGTAGGACTCTCCACCACCGGGCAATTCGACATCAAACAAGTGCACCTTGTCGTAGCGTCCCTGACAGCGTCCGCTGTCGTCGTAGATCAGGCAGGCTGCACGCACCCGCTCGCGGTTGGACTGGTGCCGCATGGGAATGGTGCCGGCGACAATCCAGACGCCATACTGGCGGGCCCAATCGGAGACCTTGTGCTGAATGGGGCCATCCCCCATGTCTTCCGCCACGCCAAACTGCTGGGTCATATCGTCCCCCATAAAGGCGAAGGTCTCCGGCAGGACGGCCATCGATGCTCCCGACTCGGCAGCCTGCGCCACCAGGCGCTCGGCAGTGGCGAGGTTGGCGGCCACATCTCGCCCCGTTGTCATTTGAATGCAGGCGATTTGCGGCGACGGGTCGCCGTGCTTGTCTTGCTTGCTCATGGGCTCACTCCCCTTTCGACCTGAATGGCCAATTGATTGGCATCGGAAACGCCGGAATTGAGCACAATCGCTTCGCCGGGAATGCCCAGGGCCACCAACCAGTCGCGAAGCTCCAGTGCCCAAAGGTTGCCGCTTTCACCGCCCGGGTAGTTCAAATGAATTCGACGGGTACGCGGTGCCTCACTCCAGGTGGCAACGGCACTGCGCACTGCCGGCAATTGACTGACCATGGAGGCACTGCGGGGGCGCTCCCAACTGTCCCGGGAGAGCACCCGCTCGCCCTCGGCGGAGAGCAGCGGTAGTGGCACCAGCGCCAAACAAAGCAGCATTACCACGGAACATTGGCTTGCCAGGAATTTCATTGGGCACTCTCCTCGACCTGTTGACGCTCCAGCTTGCGGGCGATTTCCTCAGCCCGTTGGCGAAGCTCTTCTTCACTCAAGTCCTTGATGCGTTTGACCCGGGTCCGTTCCACTTCGGGATTCCCCCACGGGCCGCGAATGTGATAGCGAACCTGGGCGATGCGATCGGTATCACCACCCATAATTTTGATCAGGCGATCTACCACTACAGCGCCGATCAGCCCGGGAACGCCGCCCACCACGCCCGCCGTAACCGGCAGCACATTGGAAACATCGGGGGTGACAACGGCCACCTGATCGACTTCCTGCTGAACCAGGTCGGTGCGGCCCTGCAGGGCAATAGTGCCAAAGTTGGCATCAACCTCACTACTCTCCAGAGTAATAATCCCGCTGTCCAGAGTTGCCCGGCCGGTGGCCGTCTTGAAGCGCAGCCCCTTGCCCGAAACATCGCTGAAATCCAGTGCCAGTCGCTGGGGCAAAGCCTGGATGCTCAAAAGACCAACCAGCTTGGCCGTATTGGATGTCACCGAAAGAAACTCGCCATCACTCAAAGCACCATGAACCCGGCCCGCAAGGCTGCGCTTGTCGACCGCGTAAAGCGGCCCATCCCAGTGCAGCTCTCCCGCCACCTGGCCACGGCCCTCTCGCACCACACCGGCGAGCCCCAATCGCTCCATGGCGAGCCCGGCATCATCGGTTTTGAGCTCAAAGTCCACGCTCGAGCGCGGTTCGCCGCCGGCCAGCCACCAGCGGGCACTGCCCTCAACGGCCAGCGCCTCATCATCAACTGACATTTCGGGAATACGCAAACCCCGATCGCCCGCCTCCACTTTAAAGCGGAGGTTCTGCAATTGCCGCTGCCCAAAGACAAAATCATCAATTGATACCGCCATGGAGGGCAGCGTGCCGGGATCGACCACATCGCCCCCCACGCCGGGCGGCTGGCTGTCCATCACGCGTCCCAGATCCAGCTTCTGCAGGCGGATGTCGTAGGGTGAACCGGCGCGGTGCGGTATGTCTGCACGACCGCTGACACCGTCGGCATTGACATAGAGCCGCCAGAAACGCGCACGGGGCCTCACCAGAGCATCCACCCCCTGCAAGCGATAGCCGCGATAAGACACTTGATCGCTGCGCAAGTCGATGTTGACCCCGGGCGCTGCCCCCGACTGCTCAACACCGTTATCAAACAGCTTGAGCCAGGGTTCTACATCGAGGCGTTCGGTGGCGGCGACGACCTGCAACCCTGGTTCCGGTTTGATGCGGGCCTCGCCCCGGCGATAGTGCAATGCCCCTCGGACCGGTTCCCCCGGAGCAAACAGAAAGCGGCCGCGCAACCCGCTATCGCTGGTCAAACTCAGATCCGGCCCGTCGCCGCCAAAAACCACTTCCAAAGCCAGATCATCGGCGTGATCTGCGGCCTTGTAGAGTGGGGCGGGCAAACTCACCGTCAACCCCTTGCCGTCGGTGGTGGCCTTCAAGTGTGGCGGGGATTGTTCGCCCCCCATGGGGAAGTCCAGGGACAAGTCCCAGCGGCTGCGACCGCCAAGGTGACGAGTCAGCCAGGGCAGTCGATCGCCCAGAACATTGGCCGCCGAAAGATCGGCCGCCAGCGACACCCGTGCACGGCCCGGATTCCCGGGATCCTCGCCCTGATCGGTGCGAAAGTTGGCCTCAAAATCCTGGCCATTGAGTTGCCCGCCGATTTTTTCCGAGCGAATCTCTTGCTCGCTGAAGTGAATCTCGCCGTCCAGGCCGGTAAAATCCAGCTGCCACTCTTTCAAGTCGAGCCCGACATCGTGGAGTCGCAACGCGCCAGAGAATGTGGCTTTGCGCTGCTCTTCGCTGTAGTGCCGGCGAGACAGGCGCTTGTAAAAATCAAGATAGACATCGGCGTGACCGCTGGGGCGAAATATATCCGCCACCGGCCCGTCAAAGCGGTCCAGGCCACTCTTGCGCACATAGTTGAAGATCGCCGAGAGCGGAGTGTGGGGAGCTTCCAAAGTCAACGCCAGGGAGCTGCGGCGAAAATCCTCAATCTCGGCGTACACGCGTTGTGGTTTAAGCTCGCCCACTTCTGCAGAACTCGCATCCACCACCATCTTCGGGCCCAACATTTCAAACCGGGCATCGATGTTTTGAATATCCGGCCAGGCGTCCAGATAGTGCAATGTCGCGTCCTCGACCTGGGCCGATATGCGAAAGATGGAATCTGCCTCAAACAGAGCATCGAGGGGCCCCTCAATATGAACATCGCCCCGCTTGACCCGCCCCTCGACAAAGGCATTTTTGATCCAGTTTTTTGTGCCTTCGGTCTTGAGTGCCCGCATGGGCATATAGCGGGGAACAGCGGAAACATCGGCATTCTCCACCGTGGCGTACAAATTCAGCTCCGGCACCTGCCCGGCGGGGAAGGCCAGACCCAGACGAGCGCGGGCACTGAGATCCGGCGTCACCACATCCACTGCCGGCGCCGACACCGACCAGCCCTTATCTTCGCGCTTCAGGAGTACGGTGCCGACAAACCGCCTGAATTCCAGCGGTTCGAGAAAAAGTCCGCCGGAATCGACTTGCCAGTCGTCTTCATTGATATCAAATTGCCAGTGCCCGTCGCGACCGGAAAACGCCACATCGGTGCGCGAGAACCCGGGGAGAGGCCCAGCCGGGCGGCTGGCAAAGTCAAACAGAGTGCCTCTGGCCGCCCAGCCCTCACCAGGTTGCCACTGCCAACGCCCTGACTCCACACCGCCTTCGGGAGCCGCCTTAGCGAGCCGTTCCAGCCAGGCCCCGGGCAATAATCGGGCTGTGGCGACAAAGCCGGCAGCGGCCGAGACATCGAGCCGCTCAAACCCCGCCTCAACGCGCTGTTCATCAGGGAGTACCGCCGCGTACAGACCACTCAACAATTGTCGTTCCGAGCCGTCCACTCTCAGGGCATTAATCACCTCCAGACGAGTCTCTCCCTTCTCTCCCTGCTTCAGGGCCAGCGGTGTTTGCCAGATAAAACGCCCGCCCCGAGCCAGTGTCACATCGAGGTCGATCTGGCCACTTCCCGTGGCGTGGCGCTCCCCGGCGAGATCGATATCGGCCGTCAACGCCAAATGCCCGCGCTCCACCCGGCGAGCGACGGGGACAAAATCTTTCATTTCGTCGATATCCAGCCGGGGAATATCCAGGTGCACCCCCCCCTTCCAGCTAGCGGGATTCATAAGCTGTCCGGAGAGTTCAAAATCGACAATGGAGCGTGACACCAGTGCCTCCGGCTCCCGCCAGCGCAAGTACCCGTCGTAACCATTGCCACCAGTGCTCATGGCCAGACTCAGATCGTCAATCGCCCGGGTTTTGCCATTGCTACGGTTGCGTACGAGCACACCGGCATCCTCAATGACTATATGCTTGTGACGGGTAATAACATCCCACTGAAGTTCGGGCATTTGACCGCCACTCCGAGGCGAGAAGCCCGGCAAACTGTAACCCTTCTCGGGATGGTAGTCGGCCTCCACATTGAGGCCGCTAACGGATAGGTGACTGGGGGCCCAGTGCCGCGAGCGCAGCATATCGACCGGATCAAAACCCACCGACAGGCGCTCAATACGCTGGTCGCCGGCATCGCCCTCGAGGCGCAGCCCGACAACATCGATATACGGGACAAAACGCTCCCAGTGCGTATCGATTCTCTCAATGGTTACGGGGTGCTGTAACAGCGCACTTAACTCACTCTCAATCCGGGCGCGCTGCTCGGATGCCAGAGGCAACGCCAGGCGCAGCAGCCCCTGCAACGCCACCAACAGCACCAGGGCGGTGGCCACCGCCAGGACGAGATAGCGGCGCAGTGCAAGCCAAATCAGACGCGGGCGGGACATGACCACCTTGAGCTAGAGCATAACGACATCGTATTGCTCCTGATTGTAGAGAGTTTCCACCTGAAACTTGATGGGCACATTGGCCTCCTCGGAGAGCTCGGCCAGGGCGTCGCGCAACTCGTCGGTCAGCAGGTCCACCACCGACTGGTTGGCCAGCACCAACAACTCTTGCTGGGCATCGAAAGTCCGGCTCAACCGCAATATTTCGCGAAAGATTTCGTAGCAAACCGCCTCGGCTGTCTTGACTGAACCACTTCCGCCGCAGGCGCCACAGGGCTCACAAAGAACATGCTCCAGACTCTCGCGAGTGCGCTTGCGAGTCATCTCCACGAGACCGAGTTCGGAGACGCCACAGACATGGGTGCGAGCGTGATCCTTTTCCAGTGCCCGCTCGAGGGCGCGCAGGACCTGGCGTCGGTGATCGGCGTCAATCATATCGATGAAATCAATAATGATAATGCCGCCGAGGTTGCGCAAGCGAAGCTGTCGGGCAATGGTCTGCGCCGCCTCGAGATTGGTGCGAAAGGTGGTTTCCTCCAGATTGCGATGGCCGACAAACGAGCCGGTGTTGACATCGATGGTGGTCATGGCTTCGGTCTGGTCGATAATCAGGTAACCACCGGACTTGAGCATCACCTTGCGCTCCAGCGCCCGCTGCAACTCATCCTCCACGCCGTAGAGATCAAAGATCGGGCGGTCGGCCTGATAGAGTTCGAGCAAACGGGTCACATCGGGCACATACTTTTCGGCAAAGTGGCACATGCGCTGGAAGGCATCGGCGTCATCGACCCGAATGCGATCCAGGCTGACCCCGGCCATATCCCGCAACACCCGCCTTTCAAGGGGCAAATCCTGGTGTACCAGCTCTCCGTTGCCGGCCTCCTGAACCCGCTGATCAATGGCTTGCCAAAGGCGGCCGAGAAAGCGGGCGTCTTTGAGAAAGTCGGTTTCACTGGCGCCATCGGCCACCGTGCGAACGATATAACCGGCGCTCAACTGGTCCTCCGGAAACAGCGAGTCCATCAGCCCGCGCAGACGATCGCGCTCGCTCTCGTTCTCGATCTTGGCCGAGATACCGATGCTTTTGTCTCTGGGCATCAGCACCAGAAAGCGCGACGCCACGGTAATCTGGGTAGTCAGGCGCGCGCCCTTGGTGCCCAGGGGCTCCTTGACCACCTGAACGAGCAGACTCTGACCCTCGCGCAACACCTCGGTAATTTTCTTGCGCCGGGCCTCCTGGCCTTCGCTGGCGGGCACCTGGGCCTGGATGATATCCGCGACATGCAAAAAAGCCGCCCGCTCGAGGCCGATATCCACAAAGGCCGCCTCCATACCGGGCATAATTCGCGCCACGCGGCCCACATAGAGGTTGTTGACCACGCTCTGCTCGTGACTGCGCTCAAGGTAGACCTCCTGGAGCACGCCGTTTTCAAGCACCGCGACCCGGGTTTCCTGGGGCGATACATTGATCAGAATCTCTTCACTCACCGAGCGTCCTCCGGCGTTGTTTGGGTTTCACCCGGGACGGCGAAACACCAGTAGTCGACTCCGGCCCGGCGCAACAGTTCAGCGGTCTGGCACAGCGGCAGCCCCACCACCGAAGAGTAACTGCCCTCAATGGCGCGAACAAAAACCGCCGCCGCCCCCTGTATGCCGTAGCCACCCGCCTTGTCCTGCGGCTCACCGGTAGCCCAGTAGCGCTCCATCTCGACACGCTCAATGGGTCGAAAGTGGACGCGGGTAGCCACGCATTCGCACCACTCCTGCTCTCCCGCCAAAGCCACCGCCGACAGCACCTGGTGACTGCGACCCGACAGACGCTTGAGCATTCGCAGGCCATCGTCCCGGTCTCTCGGTTTGCCCAGTGCCTCGCCATCACACACCACGACCGTGTCGGCGCCCAATACCGGATACAAAGGCTGCCCGCGCTCAACCAACAGGGAGCGGCCGGCACGGGCTTTTTCCCGTGCCAAACGCATCACCAGTGATTCGGGGGACTCAGAGGCCGCCGGTGTCTCATCAATGTCGACGGCAAAGGCCTCGAAAGGCGCGCCGATTTGAGCAAGCAGTTCCCGCCGCCGCGGCGACTGTGAGGCCAGGTAGATCATGTCGCCATTATACGGTCTAAAGCCGGGCTCCGGGTAGGCACTAACAGTGGGATTCGGGCTCAGGCGCGGTGGTAGGGGTGGTTGTTAAGCACGCTCCAGGCGCGGTAGAGGGACTCGGCGAGCACCACCCGAACCAGCGGGTGGGGCAGGGTCAGGGACGACAGGGACCACTGCTCGTGAGCGGCTGCACGGCAGGCTTCGGAGAGCCCCTCGGGCCCGCCCACCAGCAGGGCGACATCACTGCCCCCGTGGCGCCAGTGGTCGAGGCGGGCGGCCAGGGAATCCGTGCTGTGAGCCCGCCCACTCACTTCGAGAGCCACAATGTGCGCACCGCGAGGCACCTTGTCGAGCACGGCTCGACCCTCGGCCTCCAGCAGGCGTGCCACATCGGCGTTCTTGCCACGCTTGCCGGCCGCGATTTCGTGCAGTACCAGGGCGCAATCGGCGGGCAACCGGCGGGCGTATTCACGATAGCCCTGTTCAACCCAGGCGGGCATCTTCTGGCCAACGGCAATCAGGTGAATTTTCATGCCGGGCTTCGCCCTACTCCGCGCGCATGTTTTCCACGGTGTTGGCGTCCATTTCCCACAACTTTTCCAGGTTGTAGTAGTCGCGCACCTGAGGCTGCATAACATGGACCACAATATCGCCCAGGTCGACCAGCACCCAGTCGCCATCCCGCTCGCCCTCGACACCCAGCGGCGGCACACCAGCCTGTTTGCAGGCCACCGACACGCTCTGGGCCAGTGACTTGACATGGCGGTTGGAACTGCCGATGGCAACGACAATCAGGTCGGTCACCGAAGTCTTTTCACTGACATCCAACTGGGTGATTTCCTTGGCCTTAAGGTCTTCCAGGGCCTCAATCACAATTTTTTTGAGTGCTTCAAACTGCATGGTCGCGCTTCGCTTTTAGTGGCAATAAATAGAGTGTTGTCGAATGTATTTTCGCACATTCGGCTCGAGGGCGTCGCCCGTTTCGCCGTCACCAGCGTGACTCAGGCATCGGCGCACCTCGGTAGATGACCAGGGGTGTTCGGGAATATTGCAAAACACCACCCGGCCAGCGGTGCCGATTTGGCCCAAGGCGGCGTCGTTTGGCGAGGCCTCCCTGCCCTTCCAGTCACCCGCCTTTGGCGGATAGCCGGGGCGGTGCATAACGGCAATGTGGGCCAGGGCGAGAATGCCCTCGGGATCCCGCCAGCGGGAAAAACCGTCAAAGCTGTCCTGCCCCATCAAAAAGAACAGCGGCGTGTCCTCACCCACTTCGCGACGCACATCGGCCAGGGTGTCGACGGTGTAGGAGCCACCGCCGCGCCTCAGCTCCCGGTCGTCCACCTTCAGCAGAGGCAAATCCCGGGTTGCCAAACGGCACATGGCCAACCGCTGTTCGGCAGTGGCCACGGGCTGCTGGCGATGAACTGCTTGCCCCAACGGCAACAATCGCACCTCGGCCAGACCAAGCTGGCGGGCAACGGCCAGAGCCGCGCCGGTATGGCCACGGTGGACGGGATCAAAGGTGCCGCCGAGCAAGCCGACGGGAAGAGTCGCGTCGGCAGTCGCCATCAGGAGCGGATATGACCTTCGCCGATCACCACATACTTCTGGGTGGTCAGACCCTCCAATCCGACCGGCCCGCGGGCGTGCAACTTGTCGGTACTGATCCCGATCTCGGCACCCAGACCGTACTCAAAGCCGTCGGCAAAACGGGTCGAGGCGTTGACCATCACCGAGGAGGAATCGACCTCGCGCAAAAAGCGCCGGGCCCGGCTGATGTCCTCGGTGACAATGCTGTCGGTGTGGTGCGAGCCGTACTCGTTGATGTGCTCAATGGCGGCGTCGAGGTCATCGACCACGCGGATCGACAGCACCGGCGCCAGGTATTCGGTGGACCAGTCTTCCTCGGTGGCCTCGAGCATATCCGGCACCACCTGGCGGCTGCGCTCGTCGCCGCGCAGCTCAACACCGCACTGGCGATAGGCTTCGGACAGTTTGGGCAACACCTCAGCGGCCACAGCGTGATGAACCAGCAGCGTCTCCATGGCATTGCAAACGCCGTAGCGATGCGTTTTGGAATTGAGGGCAATGGCGTGGGCTTTTTCGAGGTCGGCGCGCTCGTCGATGTAGACATGACAAATGCCATCGAGGTGTTTGATCACCGGCACCACGGCCTCGCGGGAAACCCGTTCAATCAAGCGCTTGCCGCCGCGGGGGATGATGACATCCACCAGGCCCGGCTTGCCCAGCATTTCGCCCACAGCCCCGCGATCGGTGGTCTCGACCACCTGCACGGCATCCGTATCCATACCGGCCTGCTCCAGGCCCTGGCGAATGCAGCATGCCACCGCGCGGTTGGAGTGAATGGCCTCCGAACCGCCACGCAGAATACTCGCATTGCCCGATTTCAGGCACAGGGCGGCGGCGTCGGCGGTGACATTGGGGCGCGATTCGTAAATGATGCCAATCACGCCGAGGGGCACGCGCATCTTGCCCACTTCGATGCCCGAGGGGCGATAGCTGCGCTGGGACACTTCGCCCACCGGATCGGGCAGAGCGGCGATCTGACGCAAGCCCTCGGCCATGCCGGCAATCCGTTCCGGCGTCAGTTCAAGACGGTCGATCAAGGCGTCGTCCAACCCCTTTTCCCGGCCGGCGGAAAGGTCCCTGGCATTTTCAGCCACCAGCGTTTCCACCTGGCTTTCAATGGCTTCGGCCATCGCCAGCAGAGCGCGATTCTTGCTGCCGGTATCAGCGCGCGCCACCTGGCGCGCAGCGCGGCGGGCACGCTGGCCCACTTCCGCCATATAAGCCGTCACATCCTGGGTATCCGCGGTATTGCGGGTCGTATTCTGACTCATGTTATTCCCCGGGGCCCTCGGCCCCCACTTGCGTATTCAGACAAAAACTTCTTCGGCATTCAAAGGCACCGGCGCTCCCGCCAGCGAAAGCACCAAACGCTGCATTTCCAGCCAGGGGTCATACCCCGGCGCCGCCCCTTTGCTGATTCGGTCAATCAGGGCCGCGTGGCGCAACATGTCGCCGAGCGCTTCGCTGCTCAGACGCTGCAGTGCGCGCTGGACCAGCGGCTTGCGCTGGGCCCACACCCTCTGCATGGCGCGCTGGGCAGGTACGCCGCGCTGCACCTGCTGGGCAATGGCGTGCAGGCTGCGCAATTCCATCACCAAAGGCACCAACACCTGGGGCGGCTGGACACCCTCGCCCTCCAGCCCCTGGAGGATGCGCAAACAGCGTGAGGCGGCCCTGGGGCCGCGCAGCGCCGAGTCGATCAGCTCAAAGGGATTGTAGCGGGCACTGTTGGCCACCGCTTCGCGCACCTGTTCGACGCTTAACTGTCCAGTGCCGTAGAGCATCAGCAGTTTTTCAATTTCCTGGGCAGCGGCCAGCATATTGCCCTCCACCCGCTGAGCGATTAATCGCACTGCCTCGTCGTCTGCCGCCAGCTCCCGGGCCGTCATGCGCTGGCGAATCCAGGGCAAAATTTCAGTGGCCTTGACCGGCCACACTTCAATCAACACCTGTTGCTGAATGGCCTTGAACCAGGCGCTGGACTTGGAGCGCTTGTCAATCTTGCCCGACTGCACCAGCAATACGGCGTCATCCGCCGGGCGCTGACAGTAGTCGACCAGCACCTTGCCACCCTCCTTGCCCGGCGCGGCACCGGGCAGGCGCAACTCGAGAATGCGCTGCTCGGCAAACAGCGACATGGACTGGCTGGATTCCACCAGCTTCGACCAGTCGAACTGGCGATCCACATCGAACACCTCGCGCAGACTGAAACCGCGCTCGCGGGCGGCGGCGCGGATGGCGTCGACACACTCCATGGATTGCAGTGGTTCGTCGCCGGCCACCCAGTACACCGGTTTCAGTTCCCGGGCGAGGTGCTGGGCCAGGTTGTTGGGGCTGAGTTTCAAACGCTCTCTCGTCCGTCGCGATATCAATCGGGCATTGTATCAAGATTCGCCGGCGATCACTTTGCACATGGCGCTGGAGTCCTCTCCGCCCAGCCCCTCGGCCACCATCCGCCGCAAGTGTCGGGCGGCCAGCTCGGCACCGGGCAGACTCAGCCCGCGCTCGCGGGCGGCCTCCAGGGCCAGGCGCATGTCCTTGTCGTGCAATTCGGCGCGAAACCCGGGGGCAAAATCATCATCGAGAATACGCTGGCCGTGCACCTCCAGAATGCGGCTGCCGGCAAAGCCGCCAAGCAGCGCCTGGCGCACCTTTGCCGGGTCGGTGCCCATGCGCTCGGCCAGCATCAGAGCCTCGCCCACGGCGGCCATTTGCTGGGCCACCAGAATCTGGTTGCAGGCCTTGCACACCTGACCGGCACCGACCTCGCCAATACGCAACACCGTCCCCATGGTCTCAAGCAAGGGCCGCAGACGCTCGATGGTCTCCTCGCGACCGCCACACATGATCGACAGGATGCCAGCGCGGGCCCCCACATCGCCGCCGGACACCGGTGCGTCAATCAGCTCGACACCCGACTGCGACAATGTTTCTGCCACCGCGCGAGTGGCGTCTGCGCTGATGGTGCTGTGATCCACCACTACCAGGCCCGGACGGGCGCCTTCAGCCACGCCGCCGTCGCCCAGCAGTACGGCCTCGACATCGGGGGTGTCGGAGACATTGACCAGCAGGACATCCACCTGGCGGGCCAGATCGGCGGGTGAATCGGCCCAGTCGGCGCCCTCCGCCAGCAGTGCCTCGGCCGAAGCGCGGCGGCGCGCCCAGACGGCCAGTCCGTAACCGGCTTTTATCAGGTTGCGGGCCATCGGCTGACCCATCACACCGAGGCCGATATACCCCACACGCAGTGATTTCGCCTCCGTCATTTTACTCGCTCCTTCAAGACGCCACTGTCGGCAATGGCCCGGGCGCACTCGGCCACCAGACCGGGGCCGCGGTAGATGAAACCGCTGTAGATCTGGATCAAATCGGCGCCGGCGCGCAAGCGCTCCACGGCGTCTTCACCGGACATGATGCCGCCGACGCCAATGATCGGCAGTTCGCGGCCCACCGCCGCGCGCAGGGTTTTGAGCACCTCGGTAGCGCGCTCGTTCAGCGGCGCCCCGGAGAGCCCTCCGGCCTCGTCGGCGTGGGGTGAACCGACTACGCCCCGGCGATCCAGCGTGGTGTTGGTGGCGATCAAGCCATCCACACCGCATTCGACCAACACCGAGGCCATCATGTCAATTTCCCCGGCGTCCAGATCGGGGGCGATCTTCACCGCCAGGGGTACCCGCCGGCCACTGCGGTCGGCCAGCCGCTTGTTCTCGTCTACCAGAGGCTGCACCAACTCGCGCAGGGCGTCGGCCTGTTGCAGGTCGCGCAAACCCGGGGTATTGGGCGATGAAATGTTCACCGTGACATAGTCGGCGTAGTCGTGAACCGCCCGCAAACCGCGCAGGTAGTCATCCAGGGCCCGCTCGTTGGGCGTCGCCTTGTTGCGGCCAATATTGATACCGAGAACCGAGCGATGACGGGCACGGCTGACCTTTTCGACGAGGTGTTCCAGCCCCTTGGAGTTGAAGCCGAAACGGTTGATGATCGCCTGCTGTTCGGGCAGGCGAAACAAACGGGGCTTGGGATTGCCCGGTTGTGGCTCCGGCGTCACCGTGCCCACCTCGACAAAACCAAAGCCCATGGCATCCATGGCCTCGAGATAGTCGGCGTGCTTGTCCAGTCCCGCCGCCAGTCCCACGGGATTGGAAAAATCCAGACCCCAGACCCGGGCGGGTGCGGCGGGCACGCGAGCTCGCAGGGCGCCGGCCATAGGGCCGCGCGCCAGCATGCGCAGGCTGTTCATGCTGAGATCGTGGGACAGCTCCGGATCGAGCTGAAAGAGCGCCGAGCGCAGGGTGCGGTACAACATGTCACATCCAGATAACAGAAACGAGGGCTATTCTACCAACTCATGGGCCGCAGGGGCACGCGACCGCAGGAATCACCGCAGGGCGTCACAAATAGAGCGAAGTGCCGCGAAACGCCCGGACATCAAACCATGGAAAAACAAAGGGCCCCGCAGGGCCCTTGCTCAACGCACGCTCGGTGCGCATTGTGACGCTGTCGCCAGGGGTCAGAGGTTCACGCGAATGCCGTCACCGCCCGTCTCGCGAACCAGGAACAGGGCCATATCGGCGGCGCGGAGAATCGCCATGAAATCCTGGGCATCTTCCGTATAGGTGGAGATACCCATACTCAGAGTCACCCTGATCTCGCCATCGGCCACCTTGAGCTTCTGCTGGCGCAATTTGCTTTCGACCTCCTGAGCCAGCTTCTGGGTTTCCATAATGTCCTTGTCCAGCAGCATCACGGCGAAACCGGTCTTGCCATAGTAAGCCAGAAGATCCTCTCCGCCGATGCCGTTGCGCAACAGGCGCGCTACCAGCGCGTAGACATTGCGCGCCACCTTTTCACCATGGTTCTCGTAAAGCTTGGTCAGCTGGTCGATCTCAAGCACCAGGAAAGAGACCATGCGGTCGGCACCGATGGCCTTTTCAAACAGGGGCTTTGCCTTTTCCCGGAACAGCTTGTGAGAAAGCGGCGCCGAAGACAGTGGCACCGTATTCGGCCCGGGTGCCACATTGGGTGCGCCCGAGTTGGTAGCCTGGGCCTGGCCGGCAGCCTGGCTGGCCAACTTTTGCTGCATGCGCGCGTTCTTCAAAGCCATCATGGCGTGGAAAATACAGCTCGAGGCAATCTTGACTTCGTAGTCGTTAAACTTGGCCTCCTGGCGCAACATGGTCATGATTCCGACCAAACGCTTTTGCGAGTACACCGGGATGTCCAGACGGTAGGCAAAGTTCTTGTTCTTTCTCACCAACATGCCGCCCGAGACGCCAGTGTTGGTTTCCTTGACCAGCCCGTCCTTGGTGAAATCGAGCTGTTTGATCAGATTCTCGTCCCACAGGGTGTTGCGGATTCCCTCGGCCTGATCACCCATCAGGGCGCCGGTAGTGACGATAGGCTTCATTTTCTTTTCCTTGATGAAGCCGACAGCCGCTGCGTCATTGGGCACGATATTGCCGATAAACGAGAGCAGACGATTGAACATCAAATCCATGTCGTGAATCGAAGACAACTCGATGGAGAGGTCCTTCAGCGTCTTGGCCCAGTCGCCCTCGTCGCGCCCCGAGCCGTTGTCGTTGCTCATGGCATCGGCGGTAACGCGCGTCTGCTGGGTCTCGCGAGCCTTGTAGTATTCGAAAAACAGCTGGCGACTGCCCTTCTCGCTCTGGTAGGCGGCAAAGCAGGCAAACAGTGATGTGGCCACAATCACTCCGGTATCGGTAAATCGCAGCATCGGAGTGAGTTCGCTGCCAAACAGCCACAGCGCCAGCAGCTGACCTGCTGCCAGCAGACTGCCAGCCGCCAGGGCAATGGGAAAACGCAGTCCCGCCAACACCCAGACCCAGAAAAGGATCAGTACCCGGGAGGCCTCCGCGGCGGCGCCGGCGGTGGTATTGAGGGCGCGGCTGTCGACTGTGCCGGCGAGTACCAAACCACCACCGCCGAGCACGAAAACCACCAACAGCGTCAGCAGGTGCCGCCTGGAGTAAATGTCCTCGATGAAGGTCAGCATCAGGCCGACGGTGGCCAGGACCCCCAGCACCACATAGGCGATGGGGGCAAACAGGGTGCCCCCATCGCGCAGGCCTTCGAGCGCCCCGAGGGCAATGAACAGCATGGCCATGGCAATCAGCCCGATGCGGGACTGACTGAACAGGCGTTCGCTGTGGTAATAGCGGAAATCCCCCTCAATGCTCCGGTTGCGGAAACTCAGAGTCAGCGGATTAACGGGAATCGTAGCAGTGTGATTTTGATCCATATCGCCTAATTGTTTTGCAAGCCTTAACCAAGGCTAAAACTTAGCACCTAGCAAGGCACGACGCCACACACTTCACACTAGCTCACAAAAGTGACGCGTCCATCGCCGATTTTCAGCCGTTTTTCGGCCGCCAGATACCAAATGCCTCCTGCCCCGGCATCAGCGGGGGGGCGGCCTTTTTCTGCATTTCCTGGTCGAACACCTGCAGTGAAAAAGCGCCCAGTTGCTCGACCAGGTCGCGCAACTTGTCTGCCGGGGCGGCGATGTCGGAAACGGTATAGCCCATGATGGCCGACAAATACTGGGCAAAGGTCACCGGATCGGCGGCCTCGGGGTCGTTCTCTTCCAGCTTCTGTTTGAGGTCGTCAATCAACTCTTGGGACAGTTTCAGTTCGCTCATCGCCTTCTCCAGTCTGTGTTAGGCTGGGCATTCTACATGAGGCAAGACGGTGAACACAGTATGAGCCATCGCATCCATGCCCTCGAACTGGGCCCCATGGAGAACTTCATCTACTTGATAGAAGATGTCACCAGCCGCCGCGCTGCAGTAGTGGACCCGGCCTGGGATGTCCCCGCCATTGACGAACTCGCCGGGCGGCTGGACCTGAATATCACCGACATTCTCCTCACCCACAGCCATCACGATCACATCAACGGCCTGTCGGGTTTGCTGGAACGCCACGACGCCGAGCTTCACCTGCTGCGCAGCGAGTATCGCTTCTGGGACTGTGGCGATTATCGCCCCAGCCTGTGTGACGGCGGCGACACCATTGAACTCGGGGAGACGAAGATCCATGTGCTCCACACCCCCGGGCACACCCCGGGTTCGGCCTGCTATCAGGTCGGCGACGACCTGATCACCGGCGACACCCTGTTTGTCTTCGGCTGTGGCCGCTGTGATCTACGCGGTGGCGACCCCGAAGAGATGTACAACACGCTGAAAAACCTGAGAGAAAAGCTGCCCGCCGGCACGGTGGTTCACCCCGGGCACAATTACGGCGCGAGCCCCACGGCCACCATGGCCGAGGAAGCGGAGGGCAACCCGTTCATGCACTTTGATGACCCTGCCCTGTTCCGTCGCTACCGCATGCAGGACCACGGAAAGTTACGCAGCCAGCCCTACCATCCGGTCTCCCCGGAAGAGATCAAAAAGCTCTACTCCTAGGGCTTCTGGCCACTGCCCTGCAGGCGGTACATGATGCGCAGAGCCAGATCCTGCTCCATGTCTTCACGCAATTGACGCTCCTGGTCCCCGGCACTGAGTACGCCCTCGGGATCGTAGAAGTAATCGCGCTGCACTTGCAGTGTCGTTTCGGGCAGAGCGTAACCTGAGGCGGTCTCGGCCACCGAGACGGTCACAGTGGAAGTCAGTTCGTATTCCCTGGGGCGACCTTGATCGTCCACCGAGATCACCCGGCGACGGTTTTCGACTGAGCCAATATTCAACCGGGTACCGTCACTGTCCAGCACCACGCCAGCGCCCTCCAGATAACGGCGAAGATGGCGCAAAAGGTCGCTGTGCGACCGGGATGACTGCAGGGAGACGCGTTCCAGGGCCTCCGGCAACTGGTAGTTGCCGCGCAACTGAAAACCACAGGCCACCAGCGCCAGCGCCAACAACGCGGTGGCCAGAGCTTTCAGCAAAGGGTCCGGTGAACGCTGCATCAGTTGGCCACAATATTGACCAGCTTGCCGGGGACGACGATCACCTTGCGCACGGTCTGGTCGACGATAAACTTCTGCACATTGTCCAGCGCCAGGGCCTCGGCCTCACAGGTTTCGCGACTGGCATCGGCGGCGATCTCCAGCTTGCCCCGCAGCTTGCCGTTGACCTGAACCACCAACTCGATGCTGTCCTGAACAAGGGCGCTGTCGTCCACTGCGGGCCAGGCGGCATCGACAATCCAGCCACTGTGGCCCATTTGCTGCCACAGTTCCTGCGCCATGTGCGGCATCAGCGGCGAGAGCATCCGCACCATGGCGTCGACCACCGCGCGCTGCACTGCCAACCCCTGTTCGCTGTCGTCGTCAAAACGCGTCAGGGCATTAAACAACTCACGATTGGCCGCCAGCGCAGTATTGAAGGCGTAGCGCTCGCCGATGTCACCGCTGACCTTGTCGATGGTCTGGTGCAGCAACTGGTAGAGATCGCGCTGCGCCTTATCCAGTTGCTCGATCTTCAATCCCGCCGGCTCGCCTTTGGCCAGGTGCTCCTGCACCGTTTGCCAGAAGCGATTCACAAAACGGTGGGCGCCCTTCACCCCCTGATCCGACCAGGACAGGGATTGCTCCGGGGGCACATCGGACATCATAAACAGGCGAACGGTGTCGGCGCCGTACTGCTCGATCATCGATTGGGGATCGACGCCGTTATTCTTGGACTTGGACATCTTGCTGACCCCGGCACAAGTGACCTCGGCTCCGCTAGCCCGCTCGGTGGCCCGGATCACGCGGCCCTTGTCGTCCCGCTCGACATCGACATCGGCGGGAGCGATCCAAGTCTTGCCGCCCTCTTCCTGTCTGTAAAAAGATTCCGCCAGGACCATGCCCTGACAGAGCAGGCGCTTGAAGGGTTCATCGCCCTCGACCAGCTTCAGGTCCCGCATCAGTTTGTGGAAAAAACGGGCGTAGAGCAGGTGCAAAATGGCGTGTTCGATGCCGCCGATGTACTGGTCCACGGGCAGCCAGTAGCGCGCCGCCTCGGGGTCGACCATGCCCTGGTCGTACTCGGGGCTGCAGAAACGGGCGTAGTACCAACTCGACTCCATGAAGGTATCGAAGGTATCGGTTTCACGCGTCAGAGGACGGCCATCCAGCTCGGTTTTGGCCCACTCGGGGTCGGCCTTGATGGACGATTGAACACCGTCAAGGACCACATCCTCGGGCAGCAACACCGGCAGGCGGTCGGCGGGCACGGGGATCTCCGTCTCGCCATCGCTGAGCATGGGAATCGGCGCGCCCCAGTAGCGCTGGCGACTGACGCCCCAGTCGCGCAACCGGAAATTGACCTTGCGCTGACCGCCCCCCCCGGACTCCAGACGCGTGGCAATGGCCTCAAAGGCCTCCTGCGAAGTCAGTCCGTCAAAGTCTCCGGAGTTCACCAGTCGCCCCTTTTCCGTATAGGCGCCCTTTGCCAAGTCGACTTCGCTGCCATCAGCGGCCTCGATCACCTGTTTGATGGCAATGCCGTAAGACCGGGCGAATTCCCAGTCGCGCTGGTCGTGGGCCGGGACGGCCATTACCGCACCCGAGCCGTACTCCATGAGGACAAAGTTGGCCACCCAGATGGGGACTTCCTCGCCACTGATCGGGTGGCGGGCGGTAAAACCGGTATCCATGCCCCGCTTGTCCATGGTGGCGACATCGGCCTCGGCCACGGCGGTGTGCTTGTTGTCCTCGATAAACGCCGCCAGCTCCGGGTTGTCCGCTGCAGCGGCCCGGGCCAGGGGATGTTCCAGCGCCACGCCGAGATAGGAGACGCCCATCAGGGTGTCGGGGCGCGTGGTATAGACGCGCACGGCGTCGAGGCCGGCGGTAGTTTCTGCCAGTGGGAAATCCATCTCCACGCCCTCGGAGCGACCAATCCAGTTGCGCTGCATGGCCTTGACCTGATCGGGCCAGCCATCGAGCTGGTCGAGGTCATCGAGCAACTGCTGGGCGTAGTCGGTGATGCGGATAAACCACTGGGGGATCTCGCGCCGCTCCACCGGGGTGTCGCAGCGCCAGCAGCAACCCTCAACCACCTGTTCATTGGCCAACACGGTCTGGTCATTGGGGCACCAGTTCACCGCCGAGGTTTTTTTGTAGACCAGCCCTTTTTCGTAGAGCTGGGTAAAGAACCACTGCTCCCAGCGGTAGTAGTCGGGGTCGCAGGTGGCGAACTCGCGCTTCCAGTCGTAGGCAAAGCCCAGGCGCTGAAGCTGGCCGCGCATGTAGTCGATGTTCTGATAGGTCCAGTTGGCCGGGGCCGTCTTGTGGTTGATGGCGGCATTTTCCGCGGGCAGGCCGAAAGCGTCCCAGCCCATGGGCTGCAGGACATTCTTGCCCTGCATGCGCTGGTAGCGGGAAATGGCATCCCCAATGGTGTAGTTGCGCACATGCCCCATATGCAAGCGACCACTGGGATAGGGAAACATCGACAGGCAGTAATAGGATTCGCGACCGGGTTCTTCCGTCACCTCAAAGACGGCGTGCTCCCGCCACTGCTGCTGGACTCGCTCTTCAATCGCTTTGGGATCATACGATGTAGACATTTACTCAGACTGCTCCAGTCGCGCCATGAGCCGGCGCACTCTTAATTACAATTCATCGACTTCGTTTGGCTTTCCACATAAAAGCCACCGCAGCCACGACAATCAACCAGCCCAAATACCACTGTCCCAACCGCATGAACGGCGTAGAGCCGCTGTGGGGGCGAAGACTTGTGGTCAACACACCGGCCTCGAAGGAGGCGATGGTAGCTACCACCTCGCCACGGGCATCGATGGCCGCCGTAATGCCGGTATTGGTGGACCTCGCCACTGGCCGCGACAATTCCAGCGCCCGCAGGCGCGCCATTTCCAGGTGCTGATGCGGCGCAAATGAGTCGCCAAACCAGGCGTCATTGCTGGCGTTAATCAGCAGGCGCGCCTCGGGCAGCGGCCCGCGCAGGACATCGGGGTAAACCATCTCGTAGCAAATGCTCACCCCAACTGGCACCCCCGCCAAGGTCATGGGCTCACGCATCAATGGCCCGCTAGCCATATCGGACATGGGGATATCGACAAATGCCGAAAAGACATCCATTGCCCAACGCAGTGGCATGTATTCGCCAAAGGGCACCAGCTGGTGCTTGCGGTAGGCCGGGCCGCCCACTTCAAGCATGGCATTATAGTAATCCCTGCCGTTTTCTGCACGCTGGAAAACGCCGGTCATCAGGCTCGTGCCACTGCCCTCAAGGTCGCGCTGGACCTGGCGTAAAAAGCGCTCTACAGCCCGGTCATAGGTGGGCACGGCCGTCTCCGGCCAGATCACGAGGTCACTTCGGCCGATGTATTCGGCACTGAGCTCGCGGTAGGTCTGCAAACTCAAATTCAGGTAGCGCCGCTGCAGTTTGAGTTCCTGGGGGATATTGCCCTGGACCAGCGCAACCTCCAGCGCGTGCTCATCGGGCTCGCCCCAGGACACCGCCGACAAGCCCCAACAAATGGCGGCCAGCGCCAGGGCGGCAAGCCTCTGGGACCAGCGGCCAAAAAGCAAAAGCGCGACAAACAACATCGCCAGCGCGCCGGCCCCCAGGCCACCGCCCACGGGAATGGCGCCGGCAAAGGGCGTATCCAGCAAGGCTGCGCCAGTGGGCAGCCAGGGAAAGCCGGTCATCAACCAGCCGCGCAGCCACTCGCTGGCCGCCCACAAGAGAGCCACCAGCAAAGCACTGTACCAGGGACAGTCGACGCGCCGCACAGCACTGCGCCACAAGGACAGTGTCAGGCCGGGAAACAGGGCAAGATAGACCACAAACAGTGCGGTAAATGCCGAGGCGGCGACGGGTGCCGCACCACCGAAGTCGTGCATGCTGTTGTAAACCCAGGACACGCCGACGCCAAAAGCGCCCAGCCCCCACAGCCAGCCGCGCAAAAACGCCTGCCGCGGAGAGACATCCCGCCCCGAAACCAACAGACCGGCAAAGGCAACAAAGAGCAAGGGGCGCCAGGCCAGCGGAGCAAAGGCCAGGGGGTAGAGTGCACCACTCAAAAGCGCCACCAGCGCACCGGGCCAGCGCGCCATTTCACTCCGCCAGCGGGTCACTGGGCCTCGTCTCCGGCACCCTCTTCAACAGCTTCGGCCGTGGTCACTTTGAGCCGGTAGATGCGCCGCGAATCAGCGCCGAGCACGGTAAATAACAGCCCCTCTTTCTCAAGCTGTTCACCGCGCTTGGGTACATGGCCAAGGGCTCGCATGATATAGCCGCCGATGGTATCGGCGTCCTCATCACTCAATTCGGTTTTGAAAAAATCGTTGAACTCTTCAATTTCGGTCAGGGCGTGAACGGTGTAGTGTCCCTTGCGATGGGGGCGAATGTGATTATCGTCCTCGCTGTCGTGTTCGTCGTCAATCTCGCCGACAATCACCTCGAGCACATCCTCAATGGTCACCAACCCCGAAACGCCGCCGTACTCATCCACCACCATAGCCAGGTGATTGCGGCTGCTGCGGAATTCGTTGAGCAGGGTAATCAATCGCTTGCTCTCGGGGATTATCACCACATCGCGCAGAATCTCGTCCATGGAGAAAGCATCGGGGCGCCCGGCGTAGTTGAGCACATCCTTGGCCAGTAACACGCCCACCAGCTCGTCGCGGTCGTCACCAATGACGGGGAAGCGCGAGTGGCCCGAGTCGGTGAGGATTTTCAAAACCGCCTCAAAGCCGGCCCCCTTTTCCAACACTGTCATGTGTGAGCGCGGCACCATGATATCGCGAACACGCATCTCGGTGACTTCAAAGACCCCTTCAATCATGGCCAGCGCATGCTGATCGAAAAGCTGGCGCTCCTGGGCGTCGCGAAGCAGATCCAGAATTTCGTCGAGGTTCTGGGCCCCCCCCCCGCCAAAGGCCTGGCCTATTTTCTCCAGCCAACCGGGCTGGTTCTGGCGCCCCTGGCGGCTACTCGATGATGGGTCGTCTTTCATGGCCGAATTACCTGTACGGATCCTCTATACCAAAACTCGCGAGTATATCGCGTTCCAGCGCTTCCATTTCAAGCGCCTGTGTCTCTTCCTCGTGATCGTACCCCAAAAGGTGCAACACGCCGTGTACGCTCATGTGAGCCCAGTGTTCAGGCAGCTTTTTGCCCTGCTCTGCCGCCTCAACGGCCACCACTGCCGGACAAATGGCAATGTCGCCCAGCAAACGGGGTTCACCGTCTTCAACAGGCGGCATTTCCATGGGAAAGGATAGAACATTGGTTGGCTTGTCGCGCTGCCGGTATTCCCGGTTGAGCTGCTGTGATTCGCCCGGGGTAACCCACTTGAAACTTAATGCCACCGGCGCCGATTCTCCGGCCGCCCCGAGTGCGGCCTCGGCCCAACGCTGGACCTCGGACGCCTCCGGGCGCCACTCGCTGTTGCCACCGGCATCATCAATAGCCACCTCCGGGGTCACGGTTCCACCTCGTAGGCCTCGTAGGCGTCGACAATACGGCGCACCAGCGGATGGCGTACCACATCCCGGGCGGCAAAGTGAGTGCTGTGAATGCCATCGACGCCGTCGAGCACCGACAGGGCGTGACGCAAACCGGAGGTCACCTTATTGGGCAGGTCAATTTGAGTCATGTCACCGGTGACCACCGCAGTCGAGCCAAAGCCGATGCGCGTCAAAAACATTTTCATCTGTTCAATGGTGGTGTTCTGAGCTTCGTCCATGACGATAAAGGCCTCGTTGAGCGTGCGCCCGCGCATGTAGGCGAGTGGCGCTACCTCGATGACATTTCGCTCCATCAGGCGCGCCACCTTGTCGAAGCCGAGCATCTCATAGAGGGCGTCGTACATTGGCCGCAAATAGGGGTCGACCTTCTGCGCCAAGTCACCGGGCAAAAAGCCCAGCCGCTCACCGGCCTCTACCGCAGGGCGCACCAGCACCAGGCGGCGTACGCGATCGGTTTCCAGCGCCTCAACGGCACAGGCCACGGCCAGATAGGTTTTGCCTGTGCCGGCGGGGCCGACGCCGAAACTCAAATCATTGTGACGAATGCCCTCGATATACTCGGCCTGGTGTTGACCGCGGGCGCGGATGTGGCTGCGGCGAGTGCGCACCACGGCGTCCGGAGCCACCTTGTTGGCCAGCGCCTCGAGACCCGAAGCCTGCAGTGCCAGGTGGACATCCTCCGGCGTCAGGGGCGCTTCCGCGGTCTGCTCGTAGAGCGACTTGATCAACTCACAGGTGGCGTTGATGGTGGTCGCCGCGCCCTTGAACTGAAAGCGCGGCCCGCGGTTGGAGATCGACACGCCGAGGCGGTCCTCAATCAGGCGCAAGTGCTGGTCGAGCTGGCCACACAAGTTGGACAGACGCTCATTGTCTTCGGGTTGCAGTATCAGGTCGAGAGTATCGCTTTGGGACACAAAAACTCCTAGGCGGCGAAGCGCCCACGGGGGCGGTCGCGGTCGAATTCTGCCACATCGACGAATTCGCCGCGCAGTGAATTGGGATAGGCCTCGGTGATGCGCACATCGACAAACAGGCCAATCAGGTTGGGGCTTCCGGCAAAGTTGACCACCCGGTTGCACTCGGTGCGACCGGACACTTCCAGGCTGTCTTTCTTGGAGACGCGATCCACCAACACGCGCTGAACCGTGCCCACGCGGGACTCGGAAATGCGGCGGGCATTGTCGGCAATCTCGGACTGAAGCCTCTTGAGACGCTCTTTTTTGGCTTCCATGGGCACATCGTCCGGCAGATTGGAAGCCGGCGTTCCCGGCCGGGCGGAATAGATAAAGCTGAAACTGGTGTCAAAGCCGATCTCGCGGATCAGTGCCATAGTCTGCTCAAAGTCCTCATCGGTCTCTCCGGGAAAACCGATGATGAAATCCGACGACAAGCTGATGTCGGGACGCACCTTGCGCAGCTTGCGAATCTTGGACTTGTACTCCAGAGCCATGTGGCCGCGTTTCATGGCCGCCAGAATGCGATCGGCGCCGCTCTGCACCGGCAGGTGCAAGTGGTCAACCAGCTCGGGGATGGCGGCGTAGGCATCGATAATGGCATCGCTGAACTCCACCGGGTGCGAGGTGGTGTAGCGGATGCGGTCGACACCCTCCACCGCAGCAACATAGTGCAGCAGAAGGGCAAAATCACAGGTCTCGCCGTCGTGGGTCTGACCGCGATAGGCGTTGACATTTTGTCCCAGCAGGTTGATCTCACGCACCCCGGCCTGAGCCAGTTGAACCACCTCGGCAATCACATCGTCCAGCGGACGACTGACTTCCTCTCCACGGGTGTAGGGCACGACGCAGAATGTGCAGTACTTGCTGCAGCCCTCCATCACCGAGACAAAGGCCGTGGGCCCATCGACCCGGGGTGCCGGCAGGTGATCGAACTTCTCGATTTCGGGAAAGGAGATGTCCACCACCGGCATCTTCTCGATGCGCACCTGGTCGACCATTTGTGGCAGGCGGTGCAGTGTCTGCGGCCCGAACACCATGTCGACAAAGGGCGCCCGCTGGCGCAGAGCTTCCCCTTCCTGGCTGGCGACACAGCCACCCACGCCAATCACCAGGTCGGGCTTTTTCTCCTTGAGCTGGCGATAGCGGCCGAGCTGGGAAAAGACCTTTTCCTGGGCCTTTTCGCGGATCGAACAGGTATTCATCAGGATCACATCGGCCTCCTCGGGGGAGGCCGTCAGCTCATAGCCGTCCGCTTGATGGAGCACATCCAACATCTTGTCAGAGTCGTACTCGTTCATCTGACAGCCGTGGGTTTCGATAAATATTTTTCGCGCCATGACAAAAAACCCGCCGAAAGGGCGGGGATTGTACCAATTATTTATTAAAATCAACAGGATACGACATCAGAAAGGGATGTCGTCATCAAAGTCATCACCGGGGCCATCGTAGTTAGGGGCCGGAGCCGGGCCACCTTGCTGCTGCTGGGCCTGCTGCTGCGGCCGTGGTGCGCTGCGCTGCTGCTGTTGGCCGCCACCAAACTGGGCCGAGCCGCCGCTCTGACCACCACCGCGTCCGCCGAGCATCTGCATCTCGTTGACCACGATTTCAGTGGTGTAGCGATCCTGCCCGTCCTGGCCCTGCCATTTGCGCGTCTGCAAACGACCCTCTACATATACCGCCGAACCCTTTTGCAGGTACTCGCCGACAATCTCGGCCAGGCGGTTAAAGAAAACCAGGCGGTGCCACTCGGTGCGCTCGCGCTGTTCTCCGGTTTGTTTGTCTTTCCATCGATCACTGGTGGCGATGCTGACATTGGCGACGGCGCCGCCACTGGGCATGTACTTCACCTCGGGGTCCTGGCCCAAATTGCCCACCAGGATCACTTTATTCACACTCGCCATTATCCTTTCCTCCAATTGTTCGCGGCCATTATGCCGCAAATGTCAGTTGTTTGCTTGCGCTTGAGCGTGGATTTCCGCAGCCCCGACGGCCGAGGGCACAAAGCGCACATAGATCAGCGATTCGGCCGGCACCCAATTGACCTCCTCGATGCCCTCAAGGGTTTTCAGGCGGTCGGCCACGGCGCGCCCGTCGGCATCGCCCTCCAGCGCCAGAGCCAAACTCTGCCAGGGCGGGTCGAGCGGCGCCCGCCATACCAGCAGGGCCCACGGTAACACGACCGCGGCGACGCCCCACAGCACGCCTGACACACCCAAGGCGCCCAGCGCCCAGCCACCCAGCGCGCCGCCGAGGAAGGTCCCCAGAAACTGGCTGGTGGAGTAGGCCCCCAGGGCCGCGCCCTTGTGGCTGCCGGGAACCAAACGGGATACCAGCGAGGGCAGCGAGGCCTCGAGAATATTGAAGCCGACAAAGTACACCACCAGTGCCCCCAGCCACACAGGCGCCTGGTTGAACACGGCCATGGCGGCGGTACCGGCGGCAATGGACAGCAAACCCAGCCGCAGGGCCTTGGTTTGGGCGCCGCTGCGGCCGGAACGCATGATTACCGGTACCGCCAACAACAGCGCCGCCGCCATCACCGGCAGGTACACACGGGCGTGACTATCCACCTCTATGCCTATCCGGTCGCGCAGGAAGAACGGCACAGCGACAAACAGCGCCATCAGGCTGCCGTGCAGACAAAAGATACTCAAATTGAGCGACAGCAAACCCCGGTCGGACAGCACCCGCCCCAGATCGTGCAGGGCAAAGCCGCTGGCCGCGGCCATGCGCTGTGGGGCCGGCACCAGAAAAATCACCACCAGCGCGCCCCCCAGCGCCAGGGCCAGACTCAGCCAGAACAGCCCCGGAACGCCCACCCAGGCGCTGAGCAGCGGCCCCAGCATCAGCGACAAAAGAAAGGCCAGGCCGATGGAGGCACCGATAATGGCCATCACCTTGGTGCGCTGATCGTCGCGACTGAGATCGGCGGCAAGCGCCATGATCGCCGCCGCCACCGCGCCGGCGCCCTGTAGTGCGCGCCCGGCCACCACGCCGTAAACACTGTCGGCCGTGGCCGCGACGGCGCTGCCCGCGGCAAAGATCAGTAGCCCGGCGACGATCACCGGTTTGCGACCAATGTGATCCGAGAGAGCGCCGAAGGGAATTTGCAACAGCGCCTGGGTTAAACCATAGACGCCCACGGCCAGGCCGAGCAGCAGGGGGGTGGCACCGGGAAGGTTCTCGGCGTGGAGGGCCAGCACGGGGAGGACGATAAACAGGCCAACCATGCGGAACATGTACACCAGCGCCAGGCTGAGCGCCGCACGGCGCTCGCCGGGAAGCATTTTTTCGCTACTTGCGCCGCCTGTGGGGGACATGCCAGAAAAACCCGCGAATGAAATAAATCGGCGGCATTCTATCACAGGCCTTCGACGCCCTCCCGCGTTATAATGGCTGGTTTACTTCCTTTGACTCGCCAATAACGAGGAGCGCCTGTGGATACCATCCGCCTTCGCGGTGCACGCACTCACAACCTGAAAAACATCGACCTCGACCTGCCCCGGGACAAGCTGATTGTCATTACCGGCCTCTCCGGCTCGGGCAAGTCGTCGCTGGCTTTTGACACCATCTTTGCCGAGGGCCAGCGCCGCTATGTCGAGTCGCTGTCGGCCTATGCCCGGCAGTTTCTCTCGGTCATGGAAAAACCCGATCTCGACCACATCGAGGGCCTGTCGCCGGCGATTTCCATCGAGCAGAAGTCGACCTCTCACAATCCGCGCTCTACTGTGGGCACGGTCACCGAGATCTACGACTACCTTCGCCTGCTCTACGCCCGGGCCGGCACACCGCGCTGCCCCACCCACCACGAGCCGCTGGAGGCGCGCACCGTCAGCGAGATGGTGGATCAGGTCCTGGCCCTGCCCGAGGGCAGCAAGTGGATGCTGCTGGCCCCGGTGATACGCGAGCGCAAGGGCGAGCACTTGCAACTGCTGGACAACCTCCGCGCCCAGGGTTTTATCCGAGCCCGCATCGACGGCGAGGTGGTGGACCTGGATGCCAGCCCCCTGCTCGACGGCAAGAAAAAACACACCATCGAGGTGGTCGTCGACCGTTTCAAGGTGCGCGAGGATCTGGCCCTGCGTCTGGCCGAGTCTTTCGAGACCACCCTGACCCTGGCCGACGACATCGCCATCGTCGCCCCCATGCCCGGCAACGACGACGGCGAGGCAATGAATTTCTCGGCCAAGTTTGCCTGCCCCCAGTGCGGCTACAGCATTCCCGACCTCGAGCCCCGGCTGTTCTCCTTCAACAGCCCGGTGGGCGCCTGTGGCGGCTGTGACGGACTCGGTGTCAAGCAGTCCTTTGACCCCGAGCGCGTAGTCATAAACCCGCACCTGAGCCTGGCCGGCGGCGCCATTCGCGGCTGGGACCGGCGCAATCACTACTACTTCCAGATGCTCACTTCCCTGGCGGCTCACTACGGCTTTGATGTCGAGGAACCCTTCGACATCCTGCCCGAGAAAGTCCGCCGCATGGTGCTCTACGGCAGTGGCCGGGAGAGCATTGAGTTCGTCTATCGCGGCGAGCGCGGCCGGGAGTGGATCAAGCGCCACCCCTTCGAGGGCATCGTGCCCAACATGCAGCGGCGCTATCACGAAACCGACTCCAGCGCCGTGCGCGAGGAGCTTTCCAAATACCTTACCCAGTCCAGCTGCACCGACTGCGGCGGCTCCCGCCTCAATCAGGCGGCGCGCAATGTGTTTATTGCCGACACTCCCCTGCCCGATGTCACCCACCGCTCCATCGAGCAGGCCACGGCTTTTTTCAGGGACCTGAGCCTGCCCGGCGCCAAGGGCGCCATCGCCGAGAAGATTCTGCGCGAGATCAGTCTGCGTCTGGATTTTCTCAACAATGTCGGACTGGACTATCTGTCGCTGGATCGAAGCGCCGACACCCTGTCCGGCGGCGAGGCCCAGCGCATCCGCCTGGCCTCCCAGATCGGCGCCGGCCTGGTGGGCGTGATGTATGTCCTCGATGAGCCCTCCATCGGGCTGCACCAGCGTGACAACGACCGCCTTCTCAATACCCTCACCTACCTGCGCGACCTGGGCAACACCGTCATCGTGGTCGAACACGATGAGGACGCCATCCGCGCCGCCGACCATGTGGTCGACATCGGCCCCGGCGCCGGTGTCCACGGTGGACAGATCGTGGCCCAGGGCACGCCCAAACAGATCGCCGCCAGCAAAGACTCGTTGACTGGCCAGTACCTGAGCGGCAAGCGCCAGATCGCCGTTCCCGAAAAGCGGCACGCACCCGGCGAGCACTGGGTAAAACTGCGGGCCGCCAGCGGCAACAACCTGAAAGATGTGGATGCCGATATTCCCCTGGGTCTGCTCACCTGCGTCACCGGTGTCTCGGGCTCGGGCAAATCAACCCTGATCAACGACACCCTCTACGCCCACAGTGCGCGCCACCTCAACAACAACAGCATGGACGCGGCGCCGGTGGGAACAATCGAGGGACTGGAACACATCGACAAGGTCATCGACATCGATCAAAGCCCCATCGGTCGCACGCCCCGTTCCAACCCCGCCACCTACACCGGCCTGTTTACCCCGATCCGGGAAATTTTTGCCGGCACCCAGGAGTCGCGGTCCCGCGGCTACAAGCCGGGGCGTTTCAGTTTTAATGTTCGCGGCGGGCGCTGCGAGGCCTGCCAGGGCGACGGCGTCATCAAGGTGGAGATGCACTTCCTGCCCGATGTCTATGTGCCCTGCGACATCTGCAAGGGAAAGCGGTATAACCGCGAGACCCTGGACATTCGCTACAAGGGCAAGACCATTCACGAAGTCCTGGAAATGACCGTAGAAGAGGCGCGGGAGTTTTTCGACGCCGTGCCCTCACTGGCGAGAAAACTGCAAACCCTGCTGGATGTGGGGCTCAGTTATATCACTCTGGGACAAAACGCCACCACCCTGTCTGGCGGCGAGGCCCAGCGCGTCAAATTGGCCCGGGAATTGTCCAAACGCGATACCGGTAAAACGCTCTACATTCTGGATGAACCCACGACCGGCCTGCACTTCTACGATGTCGAACAGTTACTTGCAGTGCTGCATCGTCTGCGCGACCACGGCAACACCGTGGTGGTGATCGAGCACAACCTGGATATCATCAAGACCGCCGACTGGATCATCGACCTCGGCCCCGGCGGCGGCGAGCGCGGCGGCACCATCGTTGCCACCGGCACACCCGAAGCCGTCACCCAAAACCCCGACTCCTTTACCGGGCACTATCTGAAAGCCATGCTCCAGTGACGCACACCCGCCTTCGCCGGTAGCGGAATGTCGTTCCGGCGATTTCGGTGCACTTCATCGCACTTCCCATCAATCCATAAAAAAGGCCGGGCAATGCCCGGCCTCTTTATGGATTGGCGAATCTTTTACAGATTATTCGCTGTCACCTTCAACAGCGGGTGCAGCACCGCGATCCACCAACTCGATATAGGCCATGGGGGCCTTGTCGCCGGCGCGAAGACCGCACTTGAGAATACGGGTATAACCGCCGTTGCGGTCCTTGACGCGCGGGCCAATCTCGCTGAACAACTTGCCGACAATGCGCGAGGCATTACGGTTGTTACCCAGGCGGGCAAAAGCCAGGCGGCGGTTTGCGACACTGTCGTTTTTAGCCAGTGTAATCAGTGGCTCGGCGACGCGGCGCAATTCCTTGGCCTTGGGCAGTGTGGTTTTAATCAGCTCGTGCTCAATGAGCGAACCGGCCATGTTGGTGTACATGGCTTTGCGGTGAGAGCTGTTGCGGTTTAGCTTACGACCGGATTTACGATGGCGCATGGCTCAAAATTCCTAAAATAAACGGTATAACGACTTAGCTGGCTTCTTTGGCAATTGACGCGGGAGGCCAGTTTTCCAGGCGCATTCCCAACGACAGGCCATGTTGGGCCAGCACATCTTTGATTTCGGTAAGCGATTTCTTGCCCAAGTTCGGTGTCTTGAGCAACTCTACCTCGGTGCGCTGAATCAGATCGCCGATGTAGTAAATGTTTTCGGCTTTCAGGCAGTTGGCAGAGCGAACCGTAAGTTCGAGATCGTCGACAGGGCGCAGCAGTACCGGATCGATATCGCTGGCATCGTCTTCTTCCTCGGAAACGGCCTCAGCCTGGAGGTCGACAAACACCGAGATCTGCTCTTGCAGAATGGTGGCTGCACGGCGGATTGACTCTTCCGGGTCGATCGTACCGTTAGTCTCGAGGTCGATGATCAGCTTGTCGAGGTCTGTGCGCTGTTCGACGCGGGCGCTGTCGACAGTGTAGGCGACGCGGTAGATCGGGCTGTAGCTGGCATCCAGCTGCAGTGTGCCGACAGCCGTCGATTCGGCTTCTTCGCGGCGCTGATTGGCCGGCTCGTAGCCCCGGCCCTTGCGAACCTTGAGCGTGATGTTGAGCTCGGAATCGTCCTGGGTCAGGTTG
This sequence comes from Pseudomonadota bacterium, assembly GCA_051747425.1. GTDB lineage: Bacteria > Pseudomonadota > Gammaproteobacteria > HTCC5015 > HTCC5015 > HTCC5015. The sequence continues at coordinate 12,696 of JBNJGD010000011.1, read as the reverse complement.
GCAATAACATAATCCTGGTTGACGATTTCAACATCGTGATCCGTCTGGATATCGCCTGCCTTGACCGGACCCTTGCCCTTCTTGCTCAGGCTGAGGACCGCCTCGTTTTTGGCGTTGAGGATGATGGCCAGCTTTTTGAGATTCAGAAGAATCTCAAGAACATCTTCCTGGACACCCTCAATCGTAGTGTACTCGTGGAGAACACCCTCGATTTGCACTTCTGTCACTGCCGCACCGGGCATGGAGGACAAAAGAATGCGACGCAGGGCATTGCCCAGAGTGTGACCGAAGCCACGCTCAAGGGGTTCCAACACAACCTTGGCGCGGGTGTCGGACAACTGCTGCACATCTACCAGACGCGGCTTCAGAAATTCGTTGACATTGCCTGACATGTAGGCGCTCTCCTAAAAATTCGGTTTACTTGGAGTACAGCTCGACGATGAGATTCTCATTGATCTCAGCGGGGAGGTCGGAGCGGTCGGGCACATTCTTGAATACGCCGGACAGCTTCTTGGCATCGACTTCAACCCACTCGACCACGCCGCGCTGTTGGGCCAGCTCGATGGCATCCTGGATGCGAGTCTGATTGTTGGCCTTTTCGCGAACAGTGATCTCGTCACCGGCCTTGACCTGGTAAGAGGGCACATTGACGACATGACCGTTGACCACAATAGCCTTGTGACTGACCAGCTGGCGCGCTTCAGCGCGAGTGGAGCCATAGCCCATACGGTAAACGACATTATCAAGCCGGCACTCAAGCAGCTTCAACAGGTTTTCACCGGTTGAGCCCTTCTGCCGAGCTGCGGTTTTGTAGTAGTTGCGGAACTGCCGCTCGAGCACGCCATAGATGCGGCGAACTTTCTGCTTTTCACGCAGCTGCAAACCATAGTCAGAGATGCGGCCACGGCGGGCCTGAGTCTGACCAGGGGTGCGCTCCATGTTGCACTTGGAATCGAGCGAGCGAATACCTGACTTCAAATAGAGGTCGGTGCCTTCGCGACGAGCTAACTTACATTTGGGACCACGATATCTTGCCACAACGAGTCTCCTCTTTTATACGCGACGGCGTTTGCTGGGACGGCAACCGTTGTGCGGCAACGGTGTCACATCTTTAATATGGGAAATCTTGAAGCCGACATTGTTGAGGGCGCGAACGGCGGACTCGCGGCCCGGGCCGGGACCCTTCACTTCAACATCGAGGTTCTTCAAGCCGTATTCCTTGGCCGTTTCGCCGGCGCGCTCCGCAGCCACCTGGGCGGCAAACGGAGTGCTCTTGCGCGAGCCACGGAAACCGGAACCACCGGAGGTCGCCCATGACAGGGTGTTGCCCTGGCGATCCGTGATGGTAACAATCGTATTGTTGAACGACGCATAGATATGGGCTACGCCCTCGGTGACTGTGCGGCGATTCTTTTTACGCGTGCGTGTTGGCTTTGCCATAATTCTCTCTACCTAAATCTCAGGCTTATCGCTTGATGGGTTTACGCGGACCTTTGCGGGTACGCGCATTGGTCTTGGTGCGCTGGCCACGGAGGGGCAGGCCGCGGCGGTGACGCAATCCACGGTAACAACCGAGATCCATCAAGCGCTTGATATTCATGGAGACTTCGCGACGCAAATCGCCCTCCACGACAAATTTGCCCACTTCCGTGCGCAAGTGTTCGATTTGGTCATCACCCAGTTCGCGAATCTTGGCATTGGGCTCTACGCCCGCTGCTTCGCAAATCGAGTAGGCACGCGTGCGGCCGATGCCATAGACCGAGGTCAAGGCAACCCAGGCGTGCTTGTTTACTGGAATGTTTATACCGGCTATACGTGCCATTGAGCAGAACTCCTGGATTCGCGCCCATCAACCGAAGGGGCGCAATTCTATAGAATTAAGGTTAAAAATCAACGCCAAAGGTGAAAATCAACCCTGGACTTGCTTGTGGCGGGGATCACTACAGATCACCCGGACTTTGCCATTGCGCCGAATTACTTTGCAATTGCGGCAAATTTTCTTTACGGAAGCTCGTACTTTCATCTCTTTACTCCAATTTCCCGCGTTAGCGAGAGCCCTGAGGGCCTGCACCTTTCAAATTAGACTTTTTCATCAGGCTCTCGTACTGATGAGACATCATGTGAGCCTGAAGCTGGGACATAAAGTCCATGACCACCACGACCACAATCAACAGCGCTGTACCACCAAAGTTAAACGGCACATTAAAGTAGCTGATCAGCACCATTGGCAGCAGACAAACTGCAGTAATGTACAGCGAGCCCACTACCGTCAGGCGAGTCATTACACCGTCGATGTAACGGGCAGTCTGCTCACCGGGACGGATCCCGGGAATGAACGCCCCCTGCTTCTTCAGGTTGTCGGCGGTTTCGCGGGCATTGAATATCAGCGCTGCATAGAAGAAGCAGAAGAAGATAATCGCCGCGCCATAAATAATCATGTGCGCCGGCTGGCCGGGCGCCAAAAATGTCGCCAGATCGCGCACCCACGATGTAGGCCCGGCATTGCCGGCAAAACTGGCAATTGTACCCGGGAACAAAATGATGGCCTGGGCGAAAATGGCCGGAATCACGCCGGCGATATTCAGCTTGAGCGGCAAGTGAGAGCTCTGTGCTGCAAACTGTCGACGGCCCTGCTGACGCTTGGCGAAGTTGATGGTGATGCGGCGCTGACCCCGCTCCATCACAATCACAAAGTATGTGACTGCTGCGGCCACCACAAACACCATTAACAACACCGGGTAGGACATCTGACCCTGAGAGGCCAGGTCCAGAACGCCGCCGATGGCCGAGGGCAACCCTGCAACAATACCGGCAAAGATCAGCATGGAAATGCCGTTACCGATGCCGCGCTCAGTGATCTGTTCACCCAGCCACATCAAAAACATGGTGCCGGTCACCAGACTAATCGTGGCTGTAAATATAAAGCTGGCGCCCGGATTGCGAACCAGGTCAGGACCGGCAAACTCGGGATTTTGCAAGGCAACAGACACACCAATTGACTGCATGCCAGCCAGCAGCAATGTTAAATAGCGGGTGTACTGTGTCAGCTTGCGCTGACCCGACTGGCCTTCCTTGCGCAGCTCAATAAAGGGAGGATGCACATGGCTCATCATCTGGACGATAATTGCCGCCGTAATGTAGGGCATCACACCCAGAGCAAACAGTGACATGCGGCCCAGTGCACCACCGGCGAAAACATCCACCATGCCAAGAATGCCATCAGACTGTGACTGGAACAGGTCGGACATCACCCTGGGATTAACGCCAGGCACAGTAATGTACGACCCCAGTCGATAGATCAACAGGGCAAACAACAGGAACAGAATACGGTTGCGAACCTCGGTCAATTTTCCGAGGTTCGCTCCGGGATTCATCTGTGCGCCGGGACGGGACATACTCGCTTATTCCTCGACCTTGCCGCCAGCTTTCTCGATGGCCTCGCGAGCGCCTTTGCTCACGCCAACACCTTTCACTGTAACGGCCTTGTTAATCTCGCCAGAGGCAAAGATTTTGGCCTGCAGGGAGCGCTGTGAAATCACGCCAGCCTTCTTGAGGCTCAGGAGATCCACTACATCGCCCTCGACACCGTTCAACTCACTGAGGCGAACCTCTTCAGAGCGACGACCAATGCGCGAGCTGAAGCCCACTTTGGGCAAACGGCGCTGGATGGGCATTTGACCACCCTCGAAGCCGAGCTTGTGGAAACCGCCCGAACGCGATTTCTGACCCTTGTGGCCACGGCCTGCGGTTTTGCCCAGCGTGGAGCCGATGCCTCGAGCAACGCGCTTGACGCGACCGCGGGCACCCTCTGCCGGCTTAAGTTCATTGAGTTTCATACTTAAGCTTCCTCAACTTTGACCATGTAGGAAATCCGGTTGATCATCCCGCGATTTTCCGGGGTGTCCTGGACTTCCACTGTGTGGTTGATGCGACGAAGACCCAAACCACGCAGACTCGCCTGGTGGTTTTTGAGTCGACCAATGGCCGACTTAACCTGGGTCACTTTAACTGTTTTAGCTTGTGCCATGACTCAAACCCTCTTAACCCAGGATGTCTTCAACTGACTTACCGCGCTTGGCTGCCACTTCCTCGGGGGAGTGGACGGCGGTAAGACCCTTGATAGTGGCGCGAACCACATTAATCGGATTGCGCGAGCCGGTGGTCTTGGCCAGAACATTCTTGACGCCTACCGCCTCGAGCACGCTGCGCATGGCACCACCAGCAATAACGCCAGTACCGTCTGAAGCGGGCTGCATAAACACATTGGCCGCGCCGTGGTTGGCCTTGACGGGATAAAACAAAGTGCCGTCTTTGAGGTTGACCTTCTTCATGGTCTTGCGCGCCTGTTCCATCGCCTTCTGAATGGCGGCGGGCACCTCTTTGGCCTTGGCGTAACCGAAGCCGATCTTACCTTCACCGTCACCGACCACTGTCAGCGCAGTGAAAGAGAACTGGCGACCACCCTTAACCACTTTAGAAACGCGGTTAACGGCAACCAGCTTTTCGATCATGCCGTCATTGACGCCGTCTTTATCAAAGTTTGCCATAGTGATTACCTTTAAAATTCCAGTCCGTTTTCACGTGCGGCGTCGGCGAGTGCCTTGACGCGACCGTGGTATTTAAAACCAGAGCGGTCAAACGCAACGCTGGTGACACCCTTGGCCTTGGCTGCCTCGGCAATGGCCTTGCCGACTGCGGCCGCAGCTTCGATGTTGCCGGTTGATTTCACATCGCCCTTGATCGAAGACTGTACCGTTGAAGCCGTGGCCACCACGGTGTTATCAGTCGGCGTAATCACCTGGGCGTAAATGTGCCTGGGAGTACGGTGAACACTCAAACGGTGCACACCCAGCTCCTGGATCTTGGACCGCGCGCGGCGCGCACGGCGAATTCGTGATGTCTTTTTATCCATCGTAATACCCTACTTCTTCTTGGCCTCTTTGCGGATGATGCGCTCGTTTGCGTAGCGTACGCCTTTGCCCTTGTAAGGCTCGGGCGGACGATAGGCTCGCAACTCCGCCGCCACCTGACCGACCAGCGCCTTATCCACGCCGGATACGACCACTTCAGTCTGGCTCGGGGTCTGAACGGTAATGCCCTCGGGCACCTGATACTCAACGGGGTGTGAAAAACCCAGTGTAAGATTGAGTTGGTTGCCCTGTGCCTGTGCGCGGTAACCCACGCCGACAAGCTCGAGCTTCTTCTCAAAGCCTTCACTGACACCTGTAATCAGGTTGTTCACCAGGGCTCGCATGGTACCGGCCATGGGAATGTCCTTGGTGGACTTCGCTTCAACGCGCAACTCGCCGTCTTCTTGCACGAGCGTAATCAGCTCGTTAACGGAGAACTGTGCGGAACCCTTGGGGCCTTTTGCCTCAATATTCTGGCCGCTGACTTTTACTTCAACGCCAGAGGGGATAGCAACTGGTTTTTTTGCAACGCGTGACATTTCTATCTCCTCACCTTAAGACACGACACACAGCACTTCGCCGCCGTGTCCAGATTTTCTTGCTTCCCGATCGCTCATCACGCCGTGGGAAGTAGAGATAATCGCCGTACCCAAGCCACCGTTGACGGTGGGCAGCTCGTCCTTGCCGCGATAGATGCGGAGACTCGGCTTACTGACGCGCTTGATCGTCTCAATGACGGGCGTGCCCTGGTAATACTTAAGGGCCACACTCACTACCGGCTTGCCACCGTTTTCAGACGACTCAAAATCACCGATGTAGCCTTCATTCTTCAGTACATTGAGAATGGCCACTTTCAGCTTTGATGCCGGCATGCTTACCGTTGCCTTGTTGGCGCGCTGCGCGTTGCGCAGACGGGTAAGCAGGTCTGAAACGGGATCAGTCATACTCATATCGATATCCTCGCTTTAAAATTACCAGCTGGCCTTGCGCAGGCCAGGCACATCGCCACGCATCGCCGCTTCACGCAGACGGATACGGGACAACCCGAACTTTCTCAGATAGCCGTGCGGGCGACCTGTCTCATTGCAGCGGTTGCGCTGACGCACCGGGCTCGAATCCCGCGGCAGTCGCTGCAGCTTCTCAACCGCGGCCATTACATCTTCCATGCTGCTGTCGGGGTTGGAAATAATCGCTTTGAGGGCCTCGCGCTTGTCAGCGTACTTGGCCACCAGCTTGGCGCGTTTCTTTTCGCGCATTTTCATTGAGATCTTAGCCATAAGCTCGTCTATCAGTTCTTGAACGGAAAGTTAAAGGCAGAGAGCAGCGCCCGAGCCTCTTCGTCTGTCTTGGCGGTCGTGGCAATGGTGATGTCCATGCCGCGAATCGCGTCAATCTTCTCGTACTCGATTTCGGGGAAGATGATCTGTTCGCGAACACCCATGCTGTAGTTGCCCTGGCCGTCAAAGGCCTTGGCACTCAAACCACGGAAGTCGCGAATACGCGGAACAGCGATATTCACCAAACGATCGAGAAACTCGTACATCCGCGCACTGCGAAGTGTCACCTTGCAGCCAATCGGGAAGCCTTCACGAATCTTGAAGCCCGCCTCGGATTTGCGCGCATAGGTCACAACCGGTTTCTGGCCGCAAATGGCCGCCATTTCCGCGGTCGCATTATCGAGCACTTTTTTATCACTCAGTGCCTCGCCCAGACCCATATTCAATGAGATCTTGGTGATTCGGGGCACTTCCATAACACTCTTGTAACCGAACTGCTCTTGCAGCTTGGCAACAATGGTTTCTTTGTATTCGGCCTGCAGTCTCGCCATGATTTACTCTCGAAACAGCTGATTAAGCTACTACGTCGCCAGACGACTTGTAGTAACGGACTTTTTTCCCATCTTCGACGCGAATACCGACACGGTCGGCCTTGTCTTCTTTCGCGTTGTAGATGGCCACATTTGAGACATCCAGGGGCATCTCTTTCTCAATGATGCCGCCGGGCTCACCCACCTGGGGGTTCGGGCGAACATGCTTTTTGACCATGTTCACATTTTCCACGGTCACCTTATCCAGAGCGGTGTTCACAGACAGGACTTTGCCCTTACGGCCTTTGTCCTTGCCTGCAATCACAATCACCTGGTCATCAGTTTGAATCTTGCGCATCGTTCAACCTCCGCTCTAGAGCACTTCAGGTGCCAGAGAGATAATCTTCATAAAGTTCTCGGAACGCAGCTCGCGGGTAACGGGGCCAAAAATACGCGTCCCGATGGGCTCGAGCTTGTTGTTCAGCAGAACAGCAGCGTTATTGTCAAAGCGGATCAGAGATCCGTCCGAGCGGCGAACGCCCTTGCGAGTGCGTACAACGACGGCGTTGTAAACCTCACCCTTCTTGACTTTGCCACGGGGAATCGCGTCTTTGACGGTCACTTTGACGATATCGCCGATACCAGCGTAGCGTCGCTTTGAGCCGCCAAGAACCTTGATGCACTGCACACGGCGGGCACCCGAATTATCCGCAGCCAACAAGTTTGATTGCATCTGAATCATGACTTACACCTGGCTCGCTTTTTCCTGAATGCTGACCAAACGCCAAGACTTTGTCTTGGAGATGGGACGGCACTGTTCAATGATGACGGTATCGCCTTTGGCGCACTCGTTAGACTCATCGTGCACGGCAATTTTGCCGCTACGCTTGATGTACTTGCCGTAAATCGGGTGGCGCACAAAGCGCTCGACCAGTACCACGGCAGACTTGTCCATCTTGTCGCTTACGACGGTGCCTGTCAGCGTACGCTGCAGAGTTTCTTTGTTTTGAGTAACTTCGCTCATTATTGCTCACCACGCTTTTCGTTAAGCACAGTCTTGACTCGTGCGATGTCGCGACGAACTCGTTTCATGTCGCCGGGCTTGGTCATTCCGGTTGCGCCCTGCATGCGCAGATTAAACTGCTCCTTGCGAAGGTTAACCAGTTCTTTGCCAAGATCGGCAGCTTTTTTGTTTCGCAGATCAGAAGCTTTCATTACATCACCGTCCGCTTGACGAAGGTTGTACTGACGGGAAGCTTGCGCGCAGCCAGGCGAAACGCCTCGCGAGCCAGCTCTTCGCTAACACCTTCCATTTCGTAGAGAACGCGGCCAGGCTGAATCTGGGCAACCCAGAACTCAACATTGCCCTTACCTTTACCCATACGAACTTCTACGGGCTTTTTGGTAATCGGCTTGTCGGGAAAAATCCGAATCCAGATCTTTCCGCCACGCTTAATGTGACGAGTCATGGCACGACGCGCCGCCTCAATCTGGCGGGCGGTAATGCGACCACGACCCGTGGCTTTCAAGGCGTACTCACCAAAGCTGACGCTGCTGCCACGGTGAGCCAGGCCGCGGTTACGACCCTTTTGAACCTTGCGGAATTTTGTACGCTTCGGTTGCAACATTGCTCTAAACCCTTACTTTTTAGCCGGCTTGTCGCCAGCGGTCTTGTTGCGCTTGGCCTCAAAGTCGAATACTTCGCCTTTGTAGATCCACACTTTGACCCCGATGATGCCGTAGGTAGTGTTCGCCCTGGCTGTACCGTAGTCGATATCAGCGCGCAGAGTGTGCAGCGGAACGCGACCTTCGCGGTACCATTCTGTGCGGGCAATCTCGGCGCCGTTCAAACGACCACCGACATTGATCTTGATGCCCTGGGCACCCAGGCGCATGGCATTCCCGACGGCCCGACGCATGGCGCGGCGGAACATAATCCGGCGCTCAAGTTGCTGGGCCACACTCTCTGCAGTCAACTTCGCATCGAGCTCGGGCTTGCGAATTTCCTCGATGTTGACCTTGATGGCCTGCGCGGGAACCTGCATCAACCTGGCGATATCCTGACGAAGACGCTCGATGTCTTCGCCCTTCTTGCCAATCACCACGCCCGGACGGGCCGTGTGAATGGTAATCACCGCCTGCTTGGCGGGGCGCTCGATCTGAATTCGGCTCACAGCGGCCTGCTCGAGGCGCTTGCGAATAAAATTGCGAACCTGAATATCGCTGTACAGGTTGCTGGCGTAATCGCCGCGTTCCGCATACCACTTGGCTGTCCAGTCAGTGGCGATGCCCAGGCGAATTCCAGTTGGATTAACTTTATGTCCCATAACTCTCAGCTCAGTCGGATACGGTCACAGTAATGTGGCTTGTGCGCTTAAGGATGCGGTTACCGCGACCCTTTGCACGCGCTTGAAAACGCTTCATGGTCGGCCCTTCGTCAACGAAAATGGCAGATACCTTCAGTTCGTCGATGTCCGCGCCCTCGTTGTGCTCGGCATTGGCAACAGCCGACTCCAGCACTTTTTTGACGAGAACCGCAGCTTTTCTGGGGCTGAACTGAAGCAGCTCAACCGCCCGCTCTACCGGCAGACCACGAACCTGATCAGCGACCAGGCGAGCCTTCTGCGCAGAAGTGCGCGCAAAACGATGTTTGGCACTAACTTGCATGACTATCTCTTCGCCTTCTTGTCAACAATGTGGCCCTTAAAAGTGCGCGTTGCGGCGAACTCGCCCAACTTGTGGCCAACCATGTTTTCGTTAATCAGCACCGGCACGTGTTGACGGCCGTTGTGAACCGCAATGGTCAGACCCACCATTTCAGGCAAAACCATTGAGCGCCGCGACCAGGTTTTGATCGGGCGGCGATTGTTCTCGGCAACCGCCTTATCAACCTTCCCCAGAAGGTGATGGTCGACAAAGGGACCTTTTTTCAGTGAACGAGGCATCTGCTGCTTCTCCCTTACTTACGGTTGTTGCGACGGCGGACGATCTGGCCATCGGTACGCTTGTTGGAACGAGTCTTGTGACCCTTGGTCGGCACACCCCAGGGCGACACGGGGTGGCGACCACCCGATGTACGACCTTCACCACCACCGTGGGGGTGATCAACGGGGTTCATGGCAACACCGCGAACTGTCGGGCGAATACCGCGCCAGCGGCGGGCACCGGCCTTACCGAGCTCTCGCAGACTGTGCTCGCTGTTGCTGACCACACCGAGAGTGGCCCGGCAGTCAACATGCACACGGCGAACTTCGCCGGAGCGCAAGCGCAGGGAGGCCGAGTTGCCCTCACGGGCGACCAGCTGTGCCGAAGTGCCGGCAGAGCGAGCGATCTGGGCACCCTTGCCCGGACGCATTTCAATGCAGTGCACTGATGAACCCAGGGGCACATTGCGCAGCGGCAAACAGTTGCCGGGCTTGATCGGCGCATCGCTGCCGTTGTACACGGGATCACCGGCCTTCATGCCCTTGGGGGCAATGATGTAGCGGCGCTCGCCGTCGCTGTACAGAACCAGGGCAATATAAGCGGTGCGATTGGGATCGTATTCAACGCGCTCAATCTTGCCCTGGATGCCATCTTTGTTGCGCTTGAAGTCAATCACGCGATAGCGCTGCTTGTGACCACCGCCGCGATGGCGAGTGGTGATACGACCGGCATTGTTGCGGCCACCATTCTTGGTCTTCTTTTCCAGCAAGGGCTCGTAGGGGCGACCCTTGTGAAGCTCAACATCGCTGGTGGCCCTGACCACATGACGGCGACCCGGTGAAGTCGGCTTGGTCTTGATAATCGCCATTACTCTGCACCCTCGTAGGAAATTTCACTGCCTTCAGCAAGACGCACATAGGCTTTTTTCCAGTCGCTGCGCTTGCCGGCAAAGCCGCGGAAGCGCTTGGTCTTGCCTTTCACATTGACAACGCGAACCTGCTCAACCTTGACATTGAACAGTTGCTCGACGGCAGCCTTGATTTCAGCCTTGGCGGCATCTTTGACTACCTTGAATACATGCTGGTTGTTCAGCTCGATTCCCATTGCTGTCTTTTCAGTCACATGGGGAGCGACAATCACTTGCAGGAGACGCTCTTGGCTCATTTCAACTGCTCCTCGACACGCTTGAGCGAGTCGACCGTAATCACGACTTTGTCGAATCGAATCAGATCCACGGGTCCGAGACCGGCAACATCTGTCACATCGACGCTCTTGAGGTTGCGGGCGGCCAGATACAGATTGATGTCATCTGTCTCCGTCACCAGAAGCGCTCCCTCGAGCCCCATGTCCTTGAGCTTGGCGACCAACTGCTTGGTCTTGGGCGCATCCACCGTAATATCGTCAACTACCAGCAAACGATCCTGGCGAACCAACTCGGACAATATAGAGGCCATGGCACCGCGGTACATTTTGCGGTTGACCTTCTGCGAGTGATCCTGGGGCTGAGCGGCAAATGTCACGCCGCCATGACGCCAAATGGGGCTGCGGATCGTGCCTGCACGGGCGCGACCGGTTCCCTTTTGACGCCAGGGCTTGGCACCACCGCCGCGAACGGCAGAACGGTTCTTTTGAGCACGCGTCCCCTGACGGCCACCGGCCATATAGGCGACGACCACCTGGTGAACCAGGGCTTCGTTGAATTCACGACCAAAGGCGACTTCAGAGACTTCGACCTTTTGGCTGTTGTTCAGCATCGCAAGTTCCATAACTCGGATCCAGACCTATGTTATTTCTTTGTCTTCACTGCGGGGCGGACAACCACGTTGCCACCTGCAGAACCTGGGACTGCGCCCTTCACCAAAATCAGATTGCGCTCCGCGTCTACGCGAACCACTTCCAGATTTTGAGCCGTCACACGCTTGTTACCCATGTGACCAGCCATGCGCTTGCCCTTGAATACGCGACCGGGCGTCTGACACTGCCCTGTAGAACCGGGAGCCCGGTGAGAGACCGAGTTGCCGTGAGTCGCATCCTGAGAGCGGAAGTTGTGGCGCTTGATGCCGCCCTGGAAGCCCTTACCAATGGAGACGCCAACGACATCCACCTTTTGGCCCGCTTCAAACAGGTCGACCTTCAGCTCGCCACCCGCCTCAATGCCTTCGCCTTCTTCGGCGCCAAGGCGGAACTCCCACAGGCCTTCACCTGCTTCGACACCCGCTTTGGCGAAGTGGCCTGCCATGGGCTTGGTGACGCGTGTAGCGCGGCGCTCGCCCTTGGTTACCTGCAGAGAGGCATAGCCGTCTGCACCATCAGCACTCTTGACCTGGGTGACGCGATTCGGAGCCGCCTCAATCACGGTCACGGGAACGGACACACCGTCTTCAGTGAAGACGCGAGTCATGCCTGCCTTGCGACCGACTAGACCAATTGCCATGACAATTCCTCAATCTACCGCCCCAAACTTGATACGGGGCAAATAATTAAAACCAAAACATCGGCCCGATGCGGATTGTCCGCTCGGGCCGATCGCTAAACCGGTGCCGCCCAATCGGCGGCGTGTTCGGCGCCACTCACCTTTTTCGGAGTAGCGCTCTCCCTGTCTAAGGGGCGCGTATTCTAGTTCAGTTTAATCTGAACATCAACCCCTGCAGCGAGATCAAGCTTCATCAACGCATCGACGGTTTTGTCGGTGGGGTCGACGATGTCCATCAGGCGCTTGTGCGTACGAATCTCGTACTGATCCCGGGCGTCCTTGTTGACGTGGGGGGAGATCAGAACCGTGTAGCGCTCACGCTTGGTGGGCAGCGGGATGGGGCCGAGAACGCGGGCGCCAGTGCGCTTCGCGGTCTCGACAATCTCGCCGGCCGACTTGTCGATAAGACGATGATCAAACGCCTTGAGGCGAATGCGAATGGTTTGTGCTTTTTTAACGGCCATTGTGCTTACTCGGTAATTTTGGAAACAACACCCGCACCGACGGTGCGACCACCCTCGCGAATCGCGAAGCGGAGGCCTTCCTCCATCGCAATCGGGTTAATCAGCTCAACATCCATC
>JBNJGD010000010.1:0-110688 GCA_051747425.1 Pseudomonadota bacterium | reverse complement strand
CCAACCAGTGCTCCTGGACGATATACAGTGAGGAAGATCTCGGCTCAAGCGACCTCGGAGACAGTGCCGCCGACGGCTCATTCTGTGGTGTTGAGGATGTCACCAACCTGAGACTGACGGGGGGCGAACGCTATTACATTTACCCCCAGGTGGCCCAGGACGACACCAATGCCCCGGCCTATTTCAGTCTTCGGGTCGTGCGCAATGCCGATGGCAAGGAATTCCAGGGCGGGGCCCGTGAAATCACTCAGTTCCCGTTCGACGGCTATGTGGGCACCTTGATCAATACCTCTACCGAAAGCTACTACCGTTTTACTGCGCGCCGCGATGGTCAGCACACCATCACGCTGGGTAATTATCTCTGCTCGGGGAGCAGTTACCTGGAGTTGACACTGCACGATACCGACGGCTTTGGTACGACGCTGGACAGCTCCGGGGAAGATGCCTGTTCACAAAGCATCGAAGCCAGTCTGGAAGTCGGTCAGGAATACTACCTGACAGTGCAAAACTGGATGGCCGACACCTGGAACCGCAAGACGATGCGGCCTGCTCCAGGGAGTATCGACTTCACTCTGAATATCCAATAAGCGCACAGGAGGCGATATGAAGCCTATGCAACGAATAGCGACCATCCTGCTGCTTGCTGCCATTGCAAGCCTGATAACGGCTTGCGGTGGTGGCGGAGGCGGCGGTGACAGCACTGACGACAAAGCCGGCAGCAGTGAGTGGAACGAAATGAAATGGGATGAAGGCCGTTGGGAGTAAACGGCGATCCCGGAAAATCAATGCAAGGAGTTTGAAATGAAAGCAACGATGAACATCGCAAAGAGCAAAGTGGCCATCCTGGCGGTCGGCGCCATGATGTTGCATGTCACATCTCTAAGTGCCGAGGTGACAGTGCCCAATGAATTCAAGTCGGGCAATACCGCCAAGGCAGGGGAGGTCAATGCCAATTTTGAAGCACTGCAAAGCGCACTCAATCAGGCGCTCGATCGTATCGATCAACTGGAACAGGAAACGGAGAATTTGCGCGCCATGAACGAGCATGTGTCTGTGGTGGCTGACGACGCGGATCCCAATGAGCAGCGCATTGTCTTTGAAGGCGTCAACCTGCAATTGATTGACGGCGCCGGTAAAACGGCTCAGCAAAATTATCAAAGCAATGGTCTGGGCAATTTAATTGTCGGTTATGGCGGCCCCCGTACTCTCGATGCCGGCATCACCAACAATGTTTGCTCCTTTGGCCTTTATGGTGACCAGGCTTCCTGTGAGGGGGCTGGAGAAGTCTGGGCCGCTGATCACCGCAGTGGCTCCCACAATATTGTCGTGGGATATAACAATGCCTATAGCAGAAATGGTGGCCTGGTGGTAGGACAGTCCAACGCCATTACGCATGTAAACACCGTTTCCTTCGGGGCGCTGAACACCGCTCGCGGAAAAAACGCCACAGTTGTTGGCGGACGGCAAAATGAAGCAGCGGCCAGAGACTCCAGTGTTACAGCCGGGCGTTATGGCGAGGCCACGGGTGTGGGGTCTGCTGTTACCGGTGGCTTCTTCAATCATGCCAGCGGCCTGCGATCCGTTGTGGTTGGTGGCGACTCCAATGAGGCAGCAGGTGAAGAGAGTGCTGTACTGGGAGGCAAAAGTAATACTGAAGCGGGCGAAGAGGCCAGTATCCCCGCTTCACCCTGACCCTCCACTCCGCGTCACTCGCGGGTTTCAGAGCGGCGTATCCCGGTACGCCGCTCTTTTTTTATCCACCCGTCATGTCTGATTCTGTGATGGGCCGCACAGAGTCGGCCGATAGTCGGGGAAATTGAGTCATCTTTGCCGGGTATTAAATACCGGGGGCTGGTACTGTGGGCGACAAAGGGTGGCAGTGTGACCCTGGTTACCCAATAGCAGGAGATAGTGTCCATGAAGAGGTTCAACAGAAGTCTGGCTGTCTGGCTGGTCGCCGCCGCTCTCGCCGGTTTTATCACCGCTTGTGGTGGTGGCGGAGGCGGTGGTGACAGCGCCGACGACAAGGCCGCCAGCAGTGAGTGGAACGAAATGAAATGGGATGAAGGTCGTTGGCAGTAAACGCCTACCCCATGCAATCAACGGAAGGAGTTTGAAATGAGAACAAATATGAAAATTGTAAAGAGTAAAGTGGCCATCCTGACGGTTGGTGTGATGATGCTGTATGTCACGCCTTTGAGTGCCGAGGTGACAGTGCCGAACAAATTCCAGTCGGGCAATACTGCCAAGGCGGAACAGGTTAATGCCAATTTTACGGCCTTGAAAGAGGCGCTGGATCAGGCGCTCGCTCTGATTGACGAGCAGAGCACTCGCATCGACGAGCTGGAACAGCAAACGGATAATTTGCGTGCCATGAACGAGCATGTGTCCGTGGTGGCCGATGCCACACAACCTAACAAGCAGAGGGTTGTGTTTGAAGGCGTTAACCTGCAACTGATTGATGGTGCCGGTAAAACCGCCCAGGAAAACAATGAAAGCAACGGCCTGGGTAACCTGATTGTCGGTTACGGCGGTGCTCGCCTTGATGGTTTTTATACTGATGCAGTTTGTTCCGATGGCAGTGCGGCAGCTACGAATGTATCAGATAATTCTTCAGATTGTGCCTCCGCCGGCGCGGTGTGGGCTGCAGACCATCGTAGCGGTTCCCACAATGTGGTGATTGGCTATGAAAACGCCTACAGCGCCAATGGAGGCCTGATTGTGGGCATAAGTAACGCGGTTACCAGGGGAAATGCCGTGACTTTTGGTTTTGACAATGTCGCTCGTGGAACCGGTAGCGTGGTGCTCGGTGGAGAAGATAATAGGGTCTCGGGCAATAAGGCCTCTGTCACCAGCGGTTTTCGAAATAAGGCCTCTGGTTCATATGCCTCCGTGACCGGGGGAGACGGCAATACAGCTTCGGGCAGCCGGGCTTCTGTTGCAGGCGGCACGGATAATACCGCTTCGGGCATGAGGGCTTCGGTCACTGGCGGTTTTAACAATACAGCCTTGGGTACCTATACCTCTGTCAGCGGGGGAGAAGACAATACAGCGGGCAGCCGGGCTTCTTCTGTAACCGGTGGTTTCACTAACGAGACCAGCGAATGGCATGCGGTGGTTGTAGGTGGCAGCAACAATGAAGCTAGTAACCTGCGCGCGGTGGTCGTCGGTGGTAGTAACAACACGGCATCGGGCGAAAGAAGTGTCGTATTAGGTGGCGACAACAATACCGAATCGACGAATGAACAAACCATACCGACGATTCCCTGAGCCACGACTTCCGATAACGGGTAAGTTTTCAGAGCGGCGTATCCCGGTACGCCGCTCTTTTTTATCCGCGTGCCTGCAGTTCCCGGTGCCACAGGGTGGTGGCCACTTGCTGTCGGGTTTCGGCCAGTTGTCGGCGGAAGGTGGAGTAGCTCATCCCAAAGCGTTCGGCCAGCACCTTTTGCGAGGGTGAGGGCTCGAAGTGGGTCTTCTCAAGCAGCTTGAACGCTGTTGAATCGTTGCCCGCCCAGTCCTCTGCCGCCTGGAGGATTTCCCCCTTGAGGACGCAGGCTCTATCGGCTTCATTGCCGTTGCCACTTTGGTTATTGAGTACCAAGGCACTGGCCAGCAGCGGGTTTCGGGCCAGCCGCTTTGGGTTAAGCCAATGGCGGATCGCATCAATGGCCGCCGTTTCAAAGGCCTTCTGGTTGAGTTCACCTGCAGGTTGGCCCGGTTGTTCGGGTTTGTGGAGGTTCTGTTCGAAGCCGATGGAGAGGTCGGCAAAGCGGCGGTAGTACTGTCCCGGACTCTCCCTGTGCCAGTCGTTGTAGTAAATCCGCCAGGTGGTCTCGCCCACGACGGTGTCGCTGTCCGGCAACAGGTCAATGCCCAGGGCCCTGGCCTCGTCCTGCCAGCCACTGCGCGTGGTGCGGTCGTAGACCTGGGCGGTCAGCCGCAGTCGCGGGGCCATCATGTTGTAGCTGTTGATGGCCATCAGGATCTTGGTTTTGACCGGTGAGTGCGAGCGCGCGTAGTCGTGGGTGCACCAGAAGCGAATAAACGGCATGTGATCGCCAGGGTGCAGTGACAGGTGTTCGTGGGCGCGTTGCCACAGAGTGCGAGTGAGCGGGTCGCGGTGGCGGTCGTCGCTCGACAGGGTTTCCATGTCCAGTTTGAAAAAGAAACCCTGAATCACATCATGGGCATCGCGCACGACAAAGGCGCCCTCGGGGTGTCTTTCCAGCCAGAAGTCCAGCCACTCCCGGGACGCCTGCCCTTCGTGCTCGGCGAGCATGTTGCCGAGCCCGGGCCAGTCGGCCTCTTCTGCGGGCGAGACATAAAGGGATTCGGTGCCCACGGGATAAAGGTAGTGGGCCACCATGGGCACCTCGCGCAGGGCGTACATGCCGTCGGCACACAGGGCGCTGGCGGTGTCCCAGGTGAGGGCGGGAGTGGCCTCGATTTGCTCGACCACCCACTTCACCACGGCGCGGGCGATCTCTTCGTACTCCCCGGGCTGTTGTTTCCGCATCTGCGCCATCAGGGCGTCCCGCACCAGATCGTGGGGGTAAAGCCCCTTTTGTCCGTAGCGTATGCAACTGATGCGACTCAGCCACCGGTACAGGGGCGTCGCTTGCTCTTTGTCAAAAAGCGACTGCAGCAGCGACAGGGGGACTTCCCGTGCCACGGCGGAAACCGCCAGTGCCCGCTGCTGATGGTGGGTTTCGGCCTCGCGGGTCAGGCGCTCGGTCAGTGCGGGAATCAGTGAGGTAGTGTCTTCCGGCAGCTGTGTGAGGTGATGGCCATCGCGGGCTTCGTCCGCCGCCATGGCGAGTACCAGGGGCAAACCGGAGGCCAAGCGGATCAGGGACTCTGCGGTGTCTCCCTGGATTGCCCGGCGCTCAAGGTAGTCGCCGCAATCGCTGTGAGTCAGCGGTTCGAGCACGGTGTGGTGCATCAGGCTCTGCCAGCCCGGGTCGGCCAGCCACTCGCTGTCCGGCGATTGGCGGCTGATCAGCACCACCCGCCAATGGCGGGGCAGAGCGGGCAGAAAAGTGTCCCGCAACCACGGCATCAGATCCGCCCAGTACTCGGCCGTATCGATGACCAGCAGGGTAGGGGATTCGGTATCGGCCAGTGCGGCAGTGCCGTGGCCGTTTGCATCGTTTTCAATGGCATGGCGTACGGCCGGCGGGTTGGCGGGTATGTAGCGGGCGTCGACCCAGGCCCTGTGCAGACCGTACTCCTGAGCGCTGTCGTAAATCTGGTGGGCCAGGCTGGACTTGCCAATGCCGCCGGGGCCTTCGATATACCAGAGCGGCTGTTGGCAGTCAGCCGACAGAAAGTGGGGAATCCGGTCCCGTTCCCGCCTGCGCCCGACAAACAGGAAATGCCTTTGCTGGCGCAGCTTCTGCCCCCATGTATTCATCCATGTCACTCCAATCCGGTAGAACAGAGGTGAGTGTCGCACAGGCCGCAAGGCAGCGGCCAGAACCGGTTGGCCAAAGTGAGAGCTGTGTCACTGAGTCAGCGTGGCCCGTCCTTTGGAGGACAGGTGTAGCGTGTCCTCCATCACCAGGTAGAGGCAGGGCACGACAAACAGGATCAGGGCGGTGGCAAAGACAATGCCGCAGCCCAGGGAAATGGCCATGGGGATCAGATAGTTCGCCTGCAGGGAGGTTTCCATAATGATCGGGGTGAGCCCGCCAAAGGTGGTCAGTGTGGTCAGCATGATCGGCCGGAAACGCCGAACTCCGGCCTCTTTGATGGCTTGAAAGGCGCTCCGGTCGCCGCGTCGAAAGGGAGGGGATCGGGGTAGAAAAGCACTAAGTCGGCAAACAAAAGCCGGGGCAGTGCCCCGGCTCCGGTATCCACAGACATGAGGTAGATCAGGCCGCGTCGAAGCGGTCGGCCTCCATCACTTTGGTCCAGGCGGCGACGAAGTCGTCGACGAACTTTTCGTGGTTGTCGTCCTGGGCGTAGACCTCGGCGTAGGCACGAAGAATGGAGTTGGAACCGAACACCAGGTCGATGCGCGTGGCGGTCCACTTCACCTGATCGGTCTTGCGGTCGCGAACCTCGTAGAGGTTGTTGCCCGCCGGTTTCCAGCTGTACGCCATGTCGGTCAGGTTGACGAAGTAGTCGTTGGTCAACTGGCCTTCGCGGTCGGTGAATACGCCGTGCTTGGCGCCGCCGTGGTTGGTGCCAATGGCGCGCATGCCACCGATCAAAACGGTCATGTCCGGCGCGGTCAGTCCCATTAACTGGGCGCGGTCCAACAGCATCTCCTCGGGTTTGACCGCATAGTCTTTCTTCTGCCAGTTGCGGAAGCCGTCGGCCAGCGGCTCCAGCGGCTCGAAGGATTCGGCATCGGTCATTTCATCGCTGGCATCGCCGCGACCCGGGGTGAAGGGCACGGTGATGTTACGGCCGGCGGCGCTGGCCGCCTGCTCGATGCCCACATTGCCACCGAGGACGATCAGGTCGGCCATACTGGCGCCGGAATCGGCGGCGATTTCCTCGTAGATACCCAATACTCTGGCCAGTCGTTCCGGCTCGTTGCCGGGCCAGTCCTTTTGCGGTGCCAGACGGATGCGGGCGCCATTGGCACCGCCGCGCTTGTCGGAGCCGCGGAAAGTCCGGGCGCTGTCCCAGGCGGTGCTGACCAACTCGCCGATGGTCAGGCCGCTGTCCCGGATTCTGGCCTTGACCGCATCGACATCGTAATCGGTTTTTCCGGCGGGAATCGGGTCTTGCCAGATCAGATCTTCCGTGGGCACTTCCGGGCCGATGTAGCGGGATTTTGGCCCCAGATCGCGGTGGGTCAGCTTGAACCAGGCGCGGGCAAAGGTGTCGCGGAAGTAGGCCGGATCCGCCATGAATTTTTCACAGATGGCGCGGTATTTCGGGTCCACCTTCATAGCCATGTCGGCGTCGGTCATGATCGGATTGTGGCGGATGGACGGGTCACTGGCGTCTACCGGCTTGTCGGCTTCCTTCATGTCCACGGGCTCCCATTGCCAGGCGCCGGCGGGGCTCTTTTTCAGCTCCCACTCATAGCCGAACAACAGGTCGAAGTAGCCCATGTCGAACTGGGTGGGGTTGCTGGTCCAGGCACCCTCGATACCCGAGGTGACCGCGTTGGCGGCTTTCCCGTGCATGTTCGGGTTATGCCAGCCCATGCCCTGCTCAGTGACATCGGCCGCCTCGGGTTCCGGGCCGAGGGCCTCGGCGTCGCCATTACCGTGGCATTTGCCCACGGTGTGGCCACCGGCGGTGAGCGCCGCGGTTTCCTCGTCGTCCATGGCCATGCGGGCAAAGGTCTCGCGCACCTGCTCACCGGTCTTGGCGGGATCGGGCTTGCCGTTGACGCCCTCGGGGTTTACATAGATCAGACCCATCTGCACGGCGGCCAGGGGATTTTCCATGGTGTCGGGCTTGTCGACATCACCATAGCGCTCGTCGGAGGGCGCCAGCCACTCCTTCTCGGCACCCCAGTAGGTGTCTTTCTCCGGGTGCCAGATGTCCTCGCGGCCAAAGGAAAAGCCGAAGGAGGGCAGGCCCATGGATTCATAAGCCACGGTACCGGCCAGAATGATCAAATCGGCCCAGCTGATTTTGTTGCCATACTTTTTCTTGATTGGCCAAAGCAGGCGTCGGGCCTTGTCCAGGCTCACATTGTCCGGCCAGGAGTTGATCGGGGCAAAGCGTTGATTGCCGGTACCGCCACCGCCACGGCCGTCGGCAATGCGGTAAGTGCCTGCGGCGTGCCAGGCCATGCGAATCATCAGACCACCGTAGTGACCCCAGTCGGCGGGCCACCAGTCCTGGCTATCGGTCATCAGGGCGTGGACATCCTTTTTCAGTGCGTCAAAGTCGAGATGCTTTACCGCCTCGCGATAGTCAAAGTCCTCGTCCATGGGATTGGTCTTGCGGTCGTGCTGATGGAGGATGTCCAGATTCAATGCCTCGGGCCACCACTCCATATTGGATGTGCCGGCGGCGGTGGCGCCGCCGTGCATAACCGGGCATTTACCGGTGGCTGCTTGCTTGTCGCTCATTGCCTTGCTCCTTGTTGAATGCGTTCAGGTACAGACAGGTATAGCACGGGAATCAGAAGTTGTGAAATCATTGTCTATCAAATAATAATGTAACAATTGATCTGAGCTATCGTACATGGTCGTCGGACGCCAGCGGCTTTGCCCCGCTTTCCAGTAAAATCGACAGGAATTGCCTGGCTTTAGCGGTGTTGAATTGCCACTGGATTTGTCCCTGCCAGTTGGGGTGGAAATCCGAGGCGTCGAATTCAATCAGCAGCTTTTTGGGGGAGGGCGCCGACACTGCCAACCCGGACATACGCTCGT
Source organism: Pseudomonadota bacterium (assembly GCA_051747425.1). Taxonomy (GTDB): domain Bacteria; phylum Pseudomonadota; class Gammaproteobacteria; order HTCC5015; family HTCC5015; genus HTCC5015. The sequence goes on along the minus strand of JBNJGD010000010.1, from coordinate 102,337 downwards.
CATCCAAACCAATGTTGATCTGGCGCTTGGAGAAGCTGTAGGCCATGAAGCGTCGCCGTGTCACCACCAAAGAACCAATTAACCCCTCTTTTCGGTAGCGGTAACGGCGCAGCGGTCCGTTGATGCGTCGTGTTGACCACCAACCCGTGATGCCCTCGTCCAACAGCAGGAGGCCCTCAGTCTGTACCAGCGGACTCAGGCGCCGGGGAAGACGGCCCAGACCGAACCAACGATAGAGGAAGGATTTTTTCATTGCCGTGTCTCCCGTTGTACTGCCGCCTTTGTGTCGTGATCTTGTTCGTAATAGACTCGCCATTGACGCTGATGGAGGACGGCCACAATGTTCAGTCCCCGGCTGAAGTATACGGGTTCGCTGGCTGCATGCTGACCATCGGGATAACGGGCAATGAAAACCATGCCCGCTTCATCGGACAGATCAAATTGAACGGTCTCTCCGGGGGACAGGGAGCCCAGGTCTTTTTCTTGCTGACGCCAGTGGGCAGTGATCGATGCGGCCTCGTTATCGCGATTGGTCACTTCAAAAGTCGGTCGGAAAAAGGAGGGCAATAACAGCACCGCCAGTCCGGTAAAACCAATAATGGCCACGGTGTTCAGAGTGCGGTAAGGGCGCACCTTCATGGCCGACTCTCCTGTTCACTTTGATTGAACTGTGCCTTAACGACATGGAGTCTGCTGTTGCGCACCGGGAAGTGTTGGTTAATGGTGAGCCAGAGCGGTTCGCCACTCAGTGGGGCGTCGCCGGGGAGGCCCCTTTGGGCGTGCACATGTAAGTGAGGTTCGGAGCTGTTGCCTGAATTGCCGATTTGCGCCAGTGGTTCGCCCAATTGAACGAAATCCCCTTTTGATACAAGGATGCTGCCCTGGCGGAGGTGGGCGAGAATGACGAAAAAGTCGCCGCAATCAATGGCCACATGATTGCCCGCCATATGTTCGCGATCCATTACCGGAACCGGCATGTCTTCATAGCCGTCACGCACCAGAGCGACCTCGCCCTGGCAGGGTGCGACAACCGGTACGGCAAACGAAGCGTAGCGGGCGGGATCAGTGGGTAGCCACCCTTCCTTGTTCAGGCCCAGTGGCGTTATGCGAAAGATATCCAGCGCTTTGCTTTGGCCGCGCCATGGACGAAAGCGGTCAATTGTTGTGTCCAGGGTTTTCAAGTGAACATTGACCATCGGTGTGGCTCCACCGTGGGCCACCAGATAGTGGCCGGGGACGAACGGGGGCGCAATATCAACGACTTCGCCTTCGGGCAACCCCCGACCCTGCAACGCCTGATAGGCCAGATAACTGCCGAAGGTGCCCAGGCCCGCTGTGATGACCAGTGCCATCAGGGATCTGGCCGGCATTGGCTGAAAGGCTGGTCCGGCAGGTGTGTTTTTCTTCAGTTGGTAGAGCGCAATCACTACAAAAGCCAGGCCGTAGAGCCAAGGTGTCCAGTAGGGCGGCATGGTCCACAGGGCGGCGAGAGCGAGCCCGAAAAGGGCGGCGGCCACGGACATCAGTTGAACACCCCGGAAAAGCGGACCCGGGGCGGGAGCAAGAGCCAGCCAAAGCAAAAGTAGTAGTGGCAAAACCACTTGGGTGAAAATCACCATCCAGGACATCAGTAAGAGCACCTTGGGCAACTTTGTCAGGGTATGACCAGAATAGCGGTGATTGGACGCGTGGCCAATCTCCCGTGCGGATCCAGGGTGAAAGAAGAGGCCATTGGGTAGTCGATAAAATCGGCTCTGTGTGCTTTGCCGCACAGAGGGGGCAAGCGGCAGGCATCTATACTGAACCCGTTACAGTGCTGTAAAAGCGATTTTGCTTTTCCCGGCGCTGTATACCAACGGGGAAAACTGATGAAAAAGCGTTTCGTAATAACCTGCATATTGTCCACCGCCCTCGCCATCGCACCGCTGACCATCCACGCCGATATGGTAGGCACAGCCACCATGCTGGATATTGAAGAGCGCAGTGCCCGGGTGGAACTGGTGGAATCCTTTATGGCGCGTGATGAAGTGCGCAGCCAGATGGAAACCATGGGTGTCGATCCGGCCTTTGCCGCTGAACGCGTGGCTTCACTGACCGATGCCCAGCTCCAGCAAATGGCGCTTGATATCGAAGATGCTCCGGCGGGAAGTGGCGCTCTCGGCGTTGTCGTTACCGTGCTGGTGATCATTCTGCTGCTGGAAATACTCGGCATCACTAATGTCTCCAGCAGAATTTGAGACAGCTGCTCACTGTTCTGACTCTGGTGCTTGCCGGCTGTGCCAGCGGGCCACCGCTGCGCGATTACAATCTGCCAGCGACCACGGTCGAACTCACTGACACGCCGTTTTTTGCCCAGAGCCAATACCAGTGCGGCCCCGCCGCACTGGCGACGGTACTGGGTGCCAGTGGCGTGAAGGTGACACCGGAAGCATTGAAGGATCAAGTCTATTTGCCGGAGAGGCGGGGGAGTTTACAGGTCGAGATGGTGGCCGCCACCCGTCGGCACGACCGTATTCCCTATGTACTAAAACCCGATTTTAACGACTTGCTGGCCGAAGTTTCTGACGGCACGCCAGTACTGGTGATGCAAAACCTGGGTCTGAGAATATTGCCCCGCTGGCACTATGCGGTGGTGATCGGGTACGACACGGCTTCGGATTCCCTGATGTTGCGCTCTGGTACCCAACGGCGACTGACCATGAACCGGATACGCTTTCAGGCGACATGGGCGAGGGCCGATAACTGGGCAATGGTGGCCGCATTACCCGACCGCCCATCCACTACAGCCGAACCGATAAGCTGGTTGCGGGCGGCCAGGGATTTCGAGGACCTGGGCGAACCGGAACTGGCATTGCAAGCCTATAAGGCGGCGACGATCCGCTGGCCCCTGGAGCCCCTGACATGGCAGGTGCTGGCCAACGGATACTTCGCCAGTGGTGATCTGGTGGCCGCCGAGTCAGCTCTGCGCCGTTCTTTAGAGCTGTCGCCATCAGCCACAGCCTACAATAATCTCGCCCATGTATTGTACAAGCGCGGGCGTTTGAAAGAAGCGAAAGCCGAACTCAGCCGTGCAGAAGCGATGGCCGAGCCAGGTGAGCTCAACGAAGTGCTTGCACATACCCGCGCTGCAATTGACGATAAAGACAACAGTGATTTTGAATGTTCACCGTCTGCAGCCACGCCGTGAGAGCAGGGCGGCTTTGCCAACCGAATAATGGCAGCCTTGGAGTTCAATCTTCCGGGTTCTGAAAGCGGTTCTCTTAAGTTAGACACCGCACAGACCACACCTCCAAATGTTGCCATAATCCAGCCAAATTACGATGTATTTGATGGATCCCCCGGGAGGGAAATAGTATGAAGTTCAGAAAAACCATTGCAGCTACACTGATTGGTGGTGCCCTGATGATGACTTTGACCGGTTGCGACCAGGACGGCCCTGTCGAAGAGGCAGGTGAAGCAGTTGACGAAACGGTCGAAGAAGCTGGCGATTCTATTGAGGACGCCACTGACGGTTAAGCGTTCTTCCCCTCTTGCGAGGTGTCGATTTAAAACGGTGGCTGCCACACTTTTCGTGGGCAGCCACAGCTCGTTGCTATTGAATGGGCATGTGTAAAAGCCGGTCGGTTTCTTTCTTGACGACCGCATAACATTCGCAACACAACTCTTCCAGCTTTGGGCGGTCCAGTACTGTAATCTTGCCTCTGTGGTATTCGATGATGCCCATGCGGTGCAGTGTGCCTGCCGATTCGGTCACTCCCTCACGGCGAACGCCCAGCATATTGGCGATCAATTCGTGCGTCATGGTCAGCTGATTGGATTCAAGCAGATCCAGGGAGAGGAGCAGCCAGCGGCACAGTTGCTGATCGATACGATGGTGACGGTTGCAGACTGCGGTCTGGGACATCTGTGTGATGAGCGCCTGGGTATAGCGAAGCATCAGTGTTCGAAAGTCCGAGTCCTGGTGGTTGAATTCGGCTTTCAGGTGTCTGCTGGCCAGGCGGTATGCCCCGCCGGCACTCTGCACAACCGCACGACTGGGTGTACTCCCGCCACCCATAAAGACGGAAATGCCCACCACGCCGTCCTTGCCCACTACCGAGATTTCCGCCGAATCGCCGTCCTCCATGACATAGAGCAACGAGACGATGGAATCCGTTGGGAAATAGACATAGTCGGCGTTATTGCCCGACTCATGCACGACCATGCCCAGAGACATTGGCACATACTCCATATGCTCGAATAAACGCTTCTGCACGGAAGCCGGCAGCGTCGCAAGCAGCCGGTTTTGGGTCGGCTGTGGTGTGTCGAGCATGATGTAAATCCTCCTTGGAAAGGTTCAGGGGGGCAAAGAAACAGGTCCCCGCTCATGATGGCGAATGCCATTTGCCCATCTTAGGTCAGCCCTTCCTGAAATCCAAATTTCATAACCTCCGTTGTGTGTCGTGGCGTACAGACCGCAAAGGCAATGGTCGTCATCCTTAACGCAATAAAGCGTAATGCTTAATCCTGACCAGTGACTATTCATTGGTCGTTTTAACACCTTACATCTGGGGAAAGTTATGACCAAATTAATACAAGTTCCACTAATGCTGGCTGGCCTGGCAATCACTTCAGTGAGTCTGGCTGCAGAAAGTAATTTCTCTACATCGGGTGCCTATATCGGAGCTGGTGTTGGTTATTACCGCATCAATGATGACGAGTTTCTCGATAATGACGACAGGCTGGAGGATAACCGTGGTGCATTTCGTGCATACGCCGGCTTTGAAGCGGGAAGAATCCTTGCAATAGAAGGTGCCTATACAGATTTCGGCAAGACTACAGACAGCGCCGCTGATATGGAGCTGGACGGCCTTTCTGTCGCCGTCCTGGTGAGTGTGCCGATAATTGAGGTTGTTGCTCCTTATGCCAAGCTTGGTCTGATGTCCTGGGAGCGTGAACGCTCGTTCGGTCCGCTGAGTGACAGCGACGATGGCAGTGATGCCTTTTATGGTCTGGGTGCCCGGTTTGCCGTCGCTTCCAACGCCGATATGAGAATTGAATATGAGCGCTATGAAATCGATGACACCGATATTGATATGGGGTCGGTCAATCTGCAGTACCGATTCTGATCCTGAAGCAGGAGGATGGCCCGGCGAAAGCCGGGCTTTTTTTGGTGGCTGAAGAAAACGCGCGAAAGCCTGGGTGCTCCAGCGCACAGACGGGAACGCTGTGGAGCGCGCATTATTGTAACCAGGAAGGGCGATCTTCTCTGTCAGAAAAATCAGTCAGAGGTTCATTCGCTCCCATATGCAACCAACCAAGAGACAGTCATCATGAACAATATACCCAAAAACATTAAATATGCAGGGGGGGTTTTTGTCGTTTCGTCGGTCCTTTTGCTATCTGCCTGCTTCAGCAGTAGTAGCAATAAAGACAATACGACAACGACAGAAGAACTGGCCCCCCTGGCCGTCACATCAACCGCGCCAGCTGACCAGGACACCAATGTCGGAACCAATACCAAGGTGGTTGCCGTCCTCAATAACGAGTTAAAGCCCGGAACAGTTGATGGCACCAGTTTCACTTTGCAAGGTGCCAGCGAGCCGGCCATTGTCGGTACAGTTTCCTACAATGCTGACACCCTGACCGCATCGTTGGATCCAAACAGTAATCTCACGGCTTCCACACAATACACGGCGGTGATCACCACTGATGTTGAGGATGTGGCCGATGACAGCCTGTTGGAAAACTTTTCCTGGGCCTTTACGACAGGGGGCGGGGAAGATAGCACTGCACCGACGGTCGCTTCTGTCAACCCGTCAGATGGCGCTGTCAATGTCCTTCGCAATGTGAAGATCACCGTTATTTTTGATGAGGCAATAGACCCGGACACGGTGACCGAAAGCAGCTTCTCCCTGAACGATGACACGGCCGGTGCAGCTGTACCTGGGTCGCTGCGCTATGTGAATCCTTCTACATTGGTATTCTCGTCCAGTGCCAATCTTGTGGCGACCAGTGACCACACATTGACCCTGAGTGCCGCGATTACCGATATAGCCGACAACCCCCTGGCTCCGACCACGGTCAGCTTTACGACGGGCACTGAAGTTTCTTCAAGCCCGGCTGCGGTTAATCTGGGCACGGCGGGTAATTATGTGATTCTGGCCAAGACCGGAATTTCCACGACGGGCACCACGCAGATCACAGGCGATATCGCCGTGAGCCCAGAGTCGCAGACAGCACTGACCGGTTTTAGCGAAACGCTGAATGCCAATGGTACATTTGCCACCTCATCTCTGGTGACCGGCAAACTGTTTGCGTCAGACATGGCGTCGCCTACACCCACCACATTGACCACTGCGGTTAGTGATATGGAAACGGCCTACACAGACGCTGCCGGGCGCAGTAATCCGCACTTTAGTGAGCTCGGTGCTGGTGAGATCGGGGGGCTGACACTGGACCCTGGCCTGTACAAGTGGGGCACCGGCGTATTGGCAACATCCGATGTTACTCTCAGCGGTAGTGCCAGCGATGTCTGGGTCTTCCAGATTGGTCAGGACCTCAAGCTGCAAGACGGTAAAGCCATCGTCCTGAGTGGTGGTGCCTTGCCGGAGAATGTTTTCTGGCAGGTGGCCGGTGAAGTGACACTCCAGGCTGGCACCACATTTAACGGTATTGTCCTGGGACAAACTGCGGTGGTAGTGAAGTCCGGGGCGGTCATTAACGGCCGGGCCATGGCTCAAACGGCGACGACACTGATTGCCAACGAGGTCAATGAACCCGGTTCCTGAATCGGGTTTTGGACAAGAAAAAAGGCCCTTCGGGGTCTTTTTTTTTGGCAGTGTCACATTCTTTGGAGAAAGGCGGTATCAGTCAGTGCGAGCCGGAAGCTCTGTGCGAGGGTGGCGTACCTGTGAGGGGAAGGTTGTCTTGATCTTGACTCGATACATGGCGGTGTCGGCATGCTTGATCAGCGAATTCATGTCGTTGCCATCGTCCGGGTAGATACTGATTCCAATGCTCATGGCGACTTGTACTGGATGACTGTCAATCAACAGGGGAGCCGTGAACAGACTGGCCAATTTGTTCGCTACCTGATGAGCGGCTGCGGGATCGGCCACATCGGCAAGCAGGATAATGAATTCATCACCTCCGTGTCGGCAAACGGTATCGCTGTCGCGCACGCCGCGAAGCAGGCGTGCACCCACTGCTTTGAGAACGCAGTCGCCAAATTCATGACCAAATTGGTCATTGATTTGTTTGAATCGGTCCAGGTCTACAAACAGCAAAGCGACTTGCCTTTCCTGCCGTTTGGCCAAACCAATTACCTGAGCGAAACGCTCTTCGAACAGTACTCGGCTAGCCAGCCCGGTGAGTGAGTCGTGACTGGCCAGCCAGGCCATCTTGCGTGTCATTCGGCGGGATTGGTTAACATCGCGGAATACGATGACTGCACCGGTCACTTCCCCGTAGCGGTCGTGTACCGGAGCCGCTGAGTCCTCGATTCCGATCTCGGTGCCATCAAGTCGGTGAAGAACGCAGTTCGCCGCCAATCCTACGGTGGTGTTCTCAGTCATGGCGTGCAGGGCCGGATTTCTGGCTCGTTTGCCACTGCCGCTGATGGTGATGTCAAACACTTCAGGTAACGGGGTTCCAAGTGCGTGTGCAGCATGCCACTGGGTCAGATTTTCGGCGACCTGGTTGAGGTAGGTAACATTGCCCAGGATGTCGGTGACGAGCACTGCGTCGCCGATAGAGCCGAGTGTGACGCGAGCGCGTTCCTTCTCTTCAAAGAGAGCCTCGTCTGCAGCACGCCATGCCGCCTCAGTATTTTTCCTTCGCGCAACATAATCCAGTGCGCCCGGTAGCCAGTCCATGTCGATGGTGTTTTGCCTGCCTTGTTCGGGCATGGAGTGGGCGGATGTTTTGCCCAGTGGTAATACCAGTGCTTCCGGGGCCGATAATTGCAATTGTTGGAACACTTTTGCCTCTTCACAATCAGCCAGGTCCAGGACCGCGAGAACTACTTCTATGTCGCCGCGTGCCAGGTGCTCGAGTGCCTGTGAAATACGCCTTGCCCATACGACGCTGAACGCACCGTCACTGGCAATTAGCAGGGATTTTTCAATGGTTTCCGCAGTCTCAATATGAGTGTCTACAAGGAGCACCTTTACCGGAACAGTCGATTTTTCCGGTGAAGGTGCAGGGTTTTCAGGGGGGATGTGCGACATCGCAATGTACCGGATCGGCTCTCTTCAGAATTCCAGCATGGCCGTTGGCGATACTGGTCGTCTGTGCGCTAGCACTCAAGAAGCCGGTTTCTTCGGTCAGACGCGTCTGAGCAGGCTGATGGCGGTGAGCAGTATGACGGCGCCAATGACTGACACGGTAAAGCTCATCACGCTAAAACTCTCGTTGATGGAACCGGCGCCGATCAAGGGCCCAATCAGCCATCCGCCGACCATTGCGCCGACAACGCCGACTACGACATTGAGGATAATGCCCTGTCGGCCATCAGTGCCCATGATCATGCTTGCAACCCAGCCTACCAGGCCGCCCATAACAAGCCATACAATGATATTCATGATTATTCCCTCTAAATTTTCCTGGCGCACCATGCGTCATTAACAAAAAGTATACGAATGAAATGGCCCGATTACCGTGCGTTACCGCACGAAGATAATGGAAGAACAGGAATCAGTGAAAAAAGGGGGCATTTAGGAAAAGGTGGCGATGTAACGACAAGAAGTGTGGCAACACCGATATTACCGGCTGCAAGAGCCGCCGGTAATAGGGAATTCAGAAGTGCTTGAAATTAATGCTTGTTAAGCGTCTCGAACTCTTCGACTTGTTTTTCCGCATTTTCACGGCTGACGCCATAAGCTTGCTGAATTTCGCCTTTCAGTCGGTCGCGCTTGCCATCAATGACATCGAGTTGGTCATCCGTTAACTGGCCCCACTTCTCTTTGACTTTTCCTTTGAATTCGTTCCAGTTTCCTTCAATGGTGTTTTTGTTCATTTTAATATCCTTGGCATATAAATGATGCCAGTGTCTTTGCTGTCAGAATGATTCCGTCCGATTTTCCGTAACGATCCCTGTCGTTGGCGGGAAGCCAACTGGAAATTGATTCTGATGGCCTACTCTGGCTGAAAAAGGGGGGGGTGTCTGTGCGCTAACCCACACTGGGCTCGTTACAGGGGTGTTTGGTTCAGTAAAGGAGAGGGCGCTGGCCAGGCTGTCCAGCGCCCTCGAAAAACATGGTAGTCAAAGTGCCATGGTTTTAGCCTTTCCCGCATCATGGCAGGATGCCCGCCCGGCATGCGGTGCAGGTTTTATGGCTGCTTCTTGAATTTGTCGGCCGCTTCTTTGAACCCCGATTTGATCGAGTCGAATCCGGACTCCATGCCGTCTTTAATCGACTCCCAGGCTTCGTGGCTGGTGTTTCTCATTTCCCTGAGTTTGGTTCGGCCATCCTCGATCTGCCTTTCGAGCATATCAATTTGCCGGTTCAGGTCCTGCTTGGCGTCGGCGCTGGCATTGGAGGCCTTGGCCTTGAGTTTGTCGACCTCTGCCTTCCATTCGTCGAGCTTTGCTTCGGCCTTTTGCTGATAAATCTCTTTGTCTTTCATCTGAGTCACTCCTGTTAATGAAATGCCGTTGTCACAGTAGAACATGTTGCGCCGCTGTGTATAAACAGCTTGCGCCTTTTGGGGCTATTTGTCGCGCGGTCTTTTTTTCTCGGAGATGGCCTGCTTGCCAAGCGGGGCAGGGATGTTGGAATACACGCTCAACGCAGTGACGGTTATCAGGATCAGGCCCAGTCCAGACAGCTGCAAACCGGCCAGGCTTTCACTTAATACCACCACGCCGAACAGCGAGGCGGTTACCGGCTCTACCATGGCCACAATGGCGGCCACCGCGGGGGCCGTGCCATGGAGCCCCACGATATAGACAATGAATGAAATGCCGGCACCGAGTATTCCCAGTGCGGCAAACCAGGGCCAATCCGGTGAGTTAATAACGGCAGCGATCTGTTGGGCGTGACCGGGCCAGACGAGCAGGGTGATGATGACCGAGAAGGCAATCGCCAGAATGGCCTGGGGGCTGCCGTGCGGGGCGGCGTACTTGAAGCCGAAGATGAAGACGGCGTAGGAGAGGCCGGCGAGCAGACCGGCGATCACTGCCACCGGGGTAACGCTGCCGGCATCAATGTCGTAAACGCCCGTGAGCAATACGATGCCGAACATGACCAGAGCGACCGCCAGCCATTTGCCCGGCGTGGCCCTTTCGATTTTCAGTGCAAACGAGACGAGATAGACAAATACCGGGGCGCAGTACATCAGAGTGGCCGCTACCGCGACGCTGCCCTCGGCAATGCTCAGGAAGTAGAAGGAGAAGTTGGCGGCTACGCCGAGACCGGCGATGACCGACCAGAACCACAATCGACGGTTTAAAAGTCCGTTGTTGCGCGGGCGCAGTAGCAGCCAGGCCAGCACGAAAAGCAGCCCGACCGCTCCCCGGTAGAAGGCCACGACAAAGGCGCCCCAACCGTCGGCCATGAGAATGGCGCCGATGCCGCCTGACAGGCCCCAGCACAGGGCCGCTATTGCCACAAAGGCTGTGCTCAGTCCTGTTCTATGCGGGCCCGTTCGAACCACGACTGGCTTGTAATCCTCCCTCCGGCAAGCGGTCGGCGCCCCAGCTGCGCTGGAGGTGGCCGCTGACTTCATCCAGTTGCTGTTGACTCACCTGGGCCAACTCGCCCTGTTCCAGGGGATCAAAGTGGAAAATGTACAATCGCGAGGCAAACTGTTCAAAAGGCAGGGAGGCCTCGCCAAAGCGCTCGCCGCAACCGGCGGTACTGACCACGACGCCGTCGCCCCAGTCCTGTCCACTGTCGTTATTGGGGTTGTAGAAGTACACCCGCATGACCTCCTGAGGGTCCAGCGCCACACGCAGAATGGTAATGGCGTGCCAGCCGATAAAACGGGCGGCACTGTCGGTGACCGCAATGCCCGCCGGCTGGGGGTGGATCAGGGGCTGATTGCCGTTGTAATAGGGGTGATAGGCGGCATAGAAATGGCGCAGAAAATCGTCCAGGTCGCACAGCTTTCCGGTGGCCACATCCACATTGATTCGAAAGCCGCGCCCGGACCACCAGCCGTGAAATTCCGGGTTGACCCAGCGGTGGGGGTCGCCCTCCCGGTCGATGCAGCGCCGCCCCATCTCCGCGTAGATGCGGTCCAGATGGGGCACCACCAGCAGGGAGACGGGATCGAGATCAATGGGCAACAGGCTGGCCACGCCGACGGCGCTGTCGCGCGAGGAAATCGGCTGTCCTTCAAAGTGGATGATGATTTCATCGTCCCGGGCCGCCCAGGTCACCATTTGCAGTAAATAGTCCGGGTCGTTGTAGGCCCACATGGAGAGGGCCCGTGCCGACTGGCAGGTGGGGTTGTTGCCTTGTCCCACGCCCAATGGCTGCCCCAACATGCAAAGCACACCTTCGACCAGCCGGGCGCGTGGCGATACCTGATCGCCGAAGGCCAGGGTCAGACGCTCTTTGGACCAGTCCGACAGCGTCAGGCCCAGTTGCCGCCACAGGGCCGGGGCCACCGGTGGCTGGTACAAAATGCCCCGCTCCAGGACCAGTGCCAGGCCGTAAATGGCCTGGGCGGTTTGTGGATGGATGGCCGTGTCAATCAGCGCCTGTACCAGTTCCCGATAGCACAGCAGGCAATCGCGGCCCGTGGCGGACAGTCCCATGGACTCGGCCACCAGGTGATCGCCCTGATCCAGAAGATGGCGCAAGAGCACCGGGTGGTAGGGCGACACCAATCCGGTGTCGTGCATGGCCCGGGCGAAGCCGGTGGCCTCGCTCTGAAGCGCGGTGGCATCCATGCTGACCAGCCGCTCCTGGTAGATCTCCACACCGGGGTCTTCGTGGCAGGCCCGGGTGGGGCCGAACAGACTACTGACCAGGCGATCCGCCCCCTGCCCGCTGCTGCCCATATCAATATCGGGGTTGGCCTGGCAAATCGCGATTTGCGTGATCATCCGCTTGACCGGGTCGGTCTGAATCGGACGCTGGTGGAGAATGCGCCAGATTTCATCAATCAGTCGGTCGATGATGTGCTCGTAGCCGATGCGCTCGGCCAGGTGCTGCAGCAGCTTCTGCGGGAGCACCGCCAAACGCCCCTGGGTCTCTCGCTGGGCCTCGGAGGGTGGCGAGAACAACATGGCCAGATTGATGGCCAGCACCTGGGTGAGAAAGTGGTGGGCCTGCTCGGCGGAAATCAATGGGTGTTGATAATCGCCCGAGGCCACTGCCAGCATGCGCAGTTCGCTCAGGGCCTCAATCACTACCAGCTCCGCTTCGGCGCTCTGCAGGGACTGGGTGGTAAAACCTGGCACCAAAATCTGTGGTTCCGCCCAGTCGGAGCCGATAAAGATGCCAGCCTCCTCCAGGGTCCGGATGCGATCTTCCAGTGCCTGGCAGCCGCCCTCCTGCAGCATCACCCGCCGGGCGGTATCGAGAACCCGGGGCACTTTGGCCGGTTGGGTAAACGAGGGCGCCTCGGCCAGCTGGGTGATGGCCTCATCGAGGCGGGTCAGCAACAGCGACAACTGACCCTGTGGGGCATTGTTTGGATGGGGCGTCGTCACAGGGCAGCTCCTCAGCGAGTTGGTGGGCGCCAGGTGGCCCCCTTGGTGACAGCGTATTTAAACATAGAAATCCAGCTCTTCCTGCCGTTTCAGCAAACGGTGCATCTCTTTCGGGTCGTCGCCCACAAAGTAGATCAGGCCCCAGTGGGTCCCGAAAGCGGTCCGCTTGGTGACCACCTCTTCCATGGGGGCTGTCAGTTCGTGGGATTCGAAATAGGGGTGGTTCTCGGTCTCTTCCGGAATTTCCAGTTGACTGACCACCCGGCGGCGCGGGTAGACACCGAAGCAGCCGGCGTGGGCCTTGGCGTCCACCACCGGGGTGGGGAAGTAGGCTTCCACTTCCTCTTCAGTGGCCTTGGGGTCAAACACCAGCATGGTGGCCTGGTAGGCGTTGAAGCCTTCATAGACCCGCTCCAGCAGCTCGAAGACCTTGAAGCCCGGCGGGCGGTAGGCCACTTCGCCAAAGTACATTTCGCCGTCATTGGTGACGAAGTACTCGGGGTGGATCATGCCAAACTCGATATCAAAGGTCTTGATCAGCTTTTCAATCTGTTGGGTGATTTGCTCCCGGTAGTGTTCCAGTTCGGGCGAGGCCGGCACATAGACCGAATAACCCAGCGTTACATACTCGGACAAGTTCAGGAAACGAATCTTGCCGTTGTGAATCCAGGCCTCTACGGCGAACTCCCAACCGTCCAGGTGCGATTCCATCAGCGCCGGGAATTCCTCATCGGGAATGCCGTCCACATCGTCCGGGGTGCGGATCACCCGGTGGCCGAGACAGCCGGCCTTGTCGAAGGCCTTGAGGTGAATCGGGTCGTTCGGGTCGCCGTCCAGTTTGAGCAGCGTCTGGTTGACCCGCTTCAGGAATCGCATCACATCCTCGCGGTCGTGGGCCTCTTCAAAGATGCCCACGCGGATGCCGCCCAACTGGGCCCGGCGCTTCATCAGGGACTTGTCCCGCATTAGCATGGCCTGTCCCAGCAGGCGGGGGTTATCGAGCAGCACTGAGTTAATCGCGCCGGCCCACTCCACCGTTTCCTCGTATAAGGGTACCGACACATCCACGCCCATGTCCTTGAGGGTCTGGGCGATTTCCATGGAGCGGTCATTGAGTCGTTCGAAATTCCAGGGCACATAGGGAATATTGTGTTCCTGACAATAGGATTCCGCCCAGTCCGGAGCCACGACCACATAGCGGCGATTAAATTTTTCCGCCGCTTCAACCGCGCTTAGGCTCCATCCCAGTAAGGCAATATAGCCTTTGTTGGGGTCTTTTTTCATCGGGCGCCTCCTGTTGAATTGATGAGTCTTTCTCTTTAACCCTACTCCTATCGCACTCTTAAACAACCGCCACCCTTATGCGGTCAGGTTATATGGCGAATGAAAAAGGGAACGACATTTTCCCGGAGAAACCAGCCCGTAGTCCGGCTTTGAAAGGGGTATCAGCGCTGTTTATTCCTCGTCGGAAAACGCCGTTCGGTGGAATTCCGCCGCCTCCGATACGGCGTTTACACCGCATTCAATCAGCTCGGGTGCATCGCCGCCGGCCAGGACTTCCAGTACCGCGTGCACGCCCCGGGAAATCGAGGTCAGGTTGTAGCCGCCCTCCAATACCAGGGCGAGTCGGCCCTGGCAGTGCCGATCGGCGATGTCCTGAACCATGCGCGTGATGGCCTTGAATCCGTTATAGCTCAGGTTCAGGGCCATATCGTTGTGGTGCGGATCGAAGCCCGCCGAGACCAGCACCAGATCGGGCTCGAAGTGATCGGCGGCGGGCAGCAGTATCTCGCGAAAGGCCTTTTCAAAGGCGATGTCACCGGCGGTTTCGGGTAGAGGGACATTGATGGTGTAGCCCTCGCCGAGTCCGGCGCCCACCTCTTCCAGGTAGCCGGAGCCGGGGTAGAAGGGCGCGGCGCAGTGGGTGTCAAAGAACATGATATCCGGGTCGGCCCAGAAAATGTCCTGGGTGCCGTTGCCGTGGTGCGCGTCCCAGTCGACGATCAGAATGCGCTCGCAGCCCAGCTTGGCCTGGGCGTGGGCCGCCGCTACGGCGACATTGTTCAGCAGACAGAAGCCCCGGGCCCGGACCGGCTCGGCGTGGTGCCCCGGTGGCCGCACCAGGGCAAAGGCGCTTTGCGATTCCCCGTTGACCACGCTCTCCACTGCGGCAATGGCATTGCCGGCCGCTGCCGTGGCCGCCTGAAGACTGCCGGGAGAGACGGCGGTGGTATCCCTGTCCAGCCAGGCGCTCTCGCCCGACAGCGAGAAAATGTGGTCGAGATAAGAGGTGGTGTGAACGCGGCTCAGCTGTTCGTAGGTGGCACTCGCGCCGGATCTCATTTTGACCCCCGGCACCGGGTTTTCGTCCAGATAGTCCTTGATGGCGCTCAACCGCCCGGGGTGCTCGGGGTAGCTCCATTTGAAGTTTAATTGCTGCAGAACGGTTCGGACCCGCTTTTCCACCCGGCTGGGCATAAAGGGCAGGTCCACCTGCGGGTCGTGCCCCAGCATGATTTCGTCAAAAAACACATTGACCGTGCGATCGCCTATCACTGAATTCCCCTTTGGGTTTTGGCAATTGCCTGCCCACAGCTTACGAGCTCATCGCTGACTTTGCGAATCAGGCATCTGAAGCCTGGCCCGGCGGGTTGCTCAGCCCGGTGGTTTCGGCGCTTTCGCCAGAAATTTGTCCAGATGGGCGGCAAAGGCCTTTCGGTCACTCTGGTTCAGGGCGGGTGGGCCACCGGTATCAATACCGCTGGCGCGCATGGTGTCCATGAAGTCCCTCATGTTCAGGCGGGATCCAATGTTTTCTTTTGAATAGAGTTCGCCGCGGGGACTGAGTGCGTGGCCACCCTTTTCGATCACCTCCGCCGCCAGGGGAATGTCGCTGGTGATCACCAGGTCGCCCGCCTCCATTCGCCGGACGATTTCGTCGTCGGCCACATCAAAGCCCGAGGCCACCCGGACACTTTTAATCAGGCGCGAGGGTGGTGTATGTATTGGCTGATTGGCGACCAGCGTTAAAGCGGTGCCAGTGCGCTGGGCTGCCCTGAACAGAATTTCCTTTATGACCACCGGACAGGCGTCGGCATCTACCCAAATTTTCATTCAATCATTGTCCTCGCTCTTGAAGGTATCGCCGTGTCAGCTTCACCACCAGTGGAGAGAGCAGCAGAATGGCAATCAGGTTGGGAATCGTCATTAAACCATTGGCGATATCACACAGGCCCCAGATCAGTTCCAGCTCCATCACGGCGCCGAGGGGCAACAGCAAACAGAACACTTGTCGGTAACCGCGAATGGCCCGGTCGCCGAGCAGGTAACCCGTGCCGCGATCGCCAAAGTAGCTCCAGCCGACAACGCTGGAGAAGGAAAAGAAAATCAGCGATAGAGTCACCGCCAGTTTGCCCAGGTTCGGTATCGCAGCGTTGAAGGCCATGGTGGTTAGCTCCGAGCCGCTGACGCCAGTCTGCCAGACACCGGTGGTGAGAATCACCAGTGCGGTCAGGGTGCAGACAATCAGCGTGTCAAACAGCGGGCCGTTCATGGCCACCAGCCCGGCGCGCACTGGCTCGTCGGTTTGTGCCGACGCCATGGCCATGGGGGTGGTGCCCAACCCGGCTTCATTGCTGAAGACGCCCCGGGCCACTCCGAACTGGATGACGGTCATCACTCCGGCGCCGGCAAACCCGCCCACCGCCGCCGTACCGGTAAAGGCATCGGTGACGATCAGCGCCAGTGCCCCGGGAACCGCATCCGCCTGGATCACCAGTACGGTCAGTGCACTGATCAGGTAGACCACAAACATCAGCGGCACCAGCCGGGAGACCACCTCGCCAATGCGTTTGACGCCGCCGACAATCACCAGCCAGACCAGTGCGGCATAGCCCAGGCCGATGGCGAGTTTCACCGCAAATACCTGCTTCTCTGTGCCCGAATAGCCCACCACATCGCGCAGGGAAAATTCCAGTGTGTCAGCCACGGAATTGGCCTCGACCATGTTGCCGGTGCCAAAGGCGGTGAGTATGGCGCAGAAAGCAAAAAATTGTGCCAGGGGTTTCCAGCGAGGCCCCAGGCCCTTTTCGATGTAGTACATGGGGCCGCCAAGATAACCCCGATCCGGATGGTGCTGGCGAAAGGCCACGGCCAGAGTGGTGCTGGCAAAGACGGTGGCCATGCCCACCAGCGCCGTCACCCACATCCACAAGATGGCCCCGGGGCCGCCCATGGCAATGGCCGTGGCCACCCCGGCAATATTGCCATTGCCAATGGCGGCAGACAGCGCCAGTGTCAGTGCGCTGAAATGGCTCAAGTCACCCTGACGCTGTCGCTCCACATCGACACCGCTGGCGATCTTCAAAGACAGCCAGAGCTGAAAAACCTGAATGAAGCGCAACCGAAAGCTGAGATAAAGCCCCGTGCCCACCAACAAGATGATGGTCACCGGGCCCCAGACCCAGCTGCCTATATCGTGAACCAGTGCCTGCATGCCGTTTTGCCCTCCGCAGGGGAAGTCTGGCACACATGGTCCCGGAGTTCACATGGGCTGGCGTCCCCTCTTTACACGGTACATAACGACATCGGCATGGTTCATCAGGGTGTCGGCATCCTCGCCGTCTTCCGGATAACAGGCCAGGCCGATGCTGCAGGATGGCATGTTGATGTCCCCGAATTCGGCATCCAGCGGTTTTTTCATGGCTGCCAGTATGTCATCCACCTTGGCCAGCACGGCCTCCCTGGACTGTATGTCGGTTAACAATATAGTGAACTCGTCACCACCCATTCGCGCCACTGTGTCCGTGTCACGCACGCAGCTTTTCAGGCGCCTTGCGATGACACAGAGCACGCGGTCACCCGCTGCATGCCCGTGGGTGTCGTTGATCACTTTGAAATCATCGATATCCAGAAACAGCAGGGCCAGACCGTTTTGGTAGCGGTGGGCCATGCGCAGCGCCAAATCCAGACGATCGTAAAACAGGGACCGGTTGGTCAACCCGGTCAAGGGGTCATGGTGGGCGAGAAAGTGCAGTTCCTCTTCGGCCTGTCTTAGCGCCGTCACATCCCGCGCCACACCAATCCGCACGCCATCCTCCTCGGACCAGCGAGCAGACCACAGGATGTGCACAATGCGCCCATCCTTGTGGAGGTAGCGGTTGCGAAAGTCGGTGTGCGATTGCCCGCCCATGACCCTTTGAATGGACTGTTGCGTCACGGCCAGGTCGTCGGGATGCATGTAATCGGTAATCGAGGTGCCGATTAATTCATCAGAACGGTACCCCAGCAGCGATTCACAGGCATCGCTGACAAAGACAATCTCGTTGTTCCCGTCGACCACAAAGACTGTATCCAACATCAAATGGATCAACTTGGGATATAGCGCTTCCAGGTCGACGGGCATGGCTTCCTGAATTAGCCGTGAGCAATCGGCTTGTCGGTAAACAGGTAGTCCTTGAGCTCGCCATCCAGAGTGGTGTCTTTGCGCCGGATCCATTCCAGCACCATGGCCGCATGCTCTTTTTCCTCATCGCGGTTGTGCACCAGAATGTTCTTCAGTTCCTCGTCCTTGCAGCAGTCGATGCGTTGGTTGTACCAGTCAACCGCTTCGAGCTCCTCCATCAGGGAGATGATGGCCCGGTGCATGTCTTTGGTTTCGTCCGTCAGTTCGCTGAACGGCTCGTGGTAACCCTCGTTTGCCATGGTGATGCTCCTGATCTTGTAAACAGTGTTAGGAATGTACCCTTGATGGGCGATGATGCCAATGGCGGCGGTGAGTGGGTCGTTGAAGGCGCACTCAGCGGGTGTCGATTTCTCCTGCTGCGCGGATTCCCGAGCGAATGGCTCCCTCGATGTAGCCGTTCCAGTGGGTGGCGGTCTCTGTGCCGGCCCAGTGGACCCGTCCCTGGGGCACTCGCGCGCTGGCCGCACATTGCATTACCCCGCCGGGTGCAGCGACGCCGGCATAGCAGCCGCGCGACCACAGCTCGCCCATCCAGGAATGATCCAGATACTGCTCAGGAGAGCGAGCGGCGGGGCCAAAAAAGTGCCCGAAACAGTTGAGCACCGCCTCTCGCCGGGTTGCTTCCGGTTGTTCTGCCCAGTGCTCTGCAGTGCGCCCCTCGATAAAACCCAGCAAAATGCCCTTGTCGGTGCCCGGCGGAGTAGCATCAAAGGTTACATGACAGGGGCCGGTATCACCGGCGGCGGACCCGGATAGCCCCAGGGTTCGCCAGAACGGCGTCGGATAAATGGCAAAACACTTGATGACCCGCCCCGGCACCATGGCGGCACACCAGTCGCGGCGGTCGCTTGGCATACCGGGCCGGAAGTCGACATCCAGTGACAACACCGGCGGCAGAGTGCTAATGACCCGGTTGGCTGAAAAGGCACCATGGTCGGTGTGCACCGTGGCGCCATTGGCGTGTTGCTCTACGGCCCGTACCGGGTGGTCGAGCCGGATGTCGACGCCCTGCCGGGACAAGTCCTCAGCCCAGCTTTCGGCAAGTCCCTGCATGCCGCCCTCCACGCGATCCTGTTGTGCGCCGCCGGCGGACGCGGTGAGCTTCTGCAGGCCGCCGCCGGAGTGCAGGTAAAACAGGGCGTGGAGCAGGCTGATATCGTCCGGGTGCGCGGCAAACACCGCTTCAACGGCCACTTGCACCAGCAAAAACGCGTGCCGGTGACGCAGGTGGCGGCGCATCCAGTCGCCGAGGGATTGTCGATCCAGCTTCTGTGCTCCACGGGCCTGCCAGTGCGCGCTCACGGGGATTTGTCGCGTCAGCCATTCCAGCCGGGCCAGGCCCCAGGCCAGGTTGAGCAGAGCCAGGGGCGACAGGGAGGTGGGAACGAGTCCTCGATAGCTGCGTTGGCGGCCGTCAAGATGGAGCACATGGCGGCCCTCGACATACATGGGCCAAACGGTTTTGGCGAAGCGGCGAGCCAGGGCGTAAAGGTGATCCTGGCCAGGCCCGGCCCACTGGCCGCCGATATCCACCCAGAGCCCGTTATCGAGATGGTCGGTGCGAGTGCGCCCACCCACTCGGTCCCGGGCCTCCAGCAACAAGACCTGTTGACCCGATTGCCGCAGCTGGTCGGCCGCCGACAAGCCGGCATAGCCGGCTCCCAGGACAATCACACTGGCATCATCATTTGGCATTTATGCATACACCAGGTTGTTAAAAGGCTCTCAAGGTATTTGTCGGTAGAGCAGGGAATCATCAACGAACTGTTATTTATACGCAACAGACCTGTCATAACTTCACAGTAGTGTCCCGGCCATGAAAAAAACAGCCCTGACATTATTGATCGTAATTTTCTGCAGTGTGGCCGGTTGGGTTGCACCTGGTTTGGCAGCGACCTCGCTTTCACACCCTTACTATTTGACACAGCCCGATAATGCGCCTGAGCGATTATTGGCTCTGGTAGAAATTCCTGCCGGCTCCTTCGTTAAATACGAATTGGATAAAAAAAATGGTCATGTTGTTGTCGATCGTTTTCTGACAACACCCATGGCTTATCCCGCAAATTACGGTTCGTTACCTTCAATATTTGCCGAGGACGGTGACCCTGTCGACATCCTCGTTTTTACCCGTACTCCCGTAAACCCCGGTGCTTTAATCGAAGTTCGGGCCATAGGCGCATTGAAAATGCGTGATCGCGATGAAGTCGACGACAAAATAATCGCAGTGCCAGCTGACGATGTAGACCCGTTCTACAGTGATGTTCGGGATATTGAAGATCTGCCAGCCGAGTCTCGCGCCAACCTTGAAGCATTCTTTCGCAATTACAAATCCAACGACCCCAGCGACGAACGGGTTACAACTCACGGCTTCCATAATTCAGAAGCTGCTCTCAATGCACTGAAAAAACTTCTAAAAAGCCAATAATCCAAGGAGATAAAACAATGAAATATCCCCCTGCATTCCGACGCTCCATGATCACTATGGGGCTCTTGCTGTCCAGCGGACTATTTGCCGGTAATGCCATGGCAGAAAATACGCTGCGCGGTTATGTAACCGAGGCTTCGGGAGCACCCCTTGCTGGCGCACGAGTCAAAGTGTCCGGAACCTCACAGACCGTATTTACGGATGATTCAGGCCGTTTTGTGTTGCGCAATGTTGATGGCACCGATGTGGAATTGAGCGTCACTTACATGGGATACGAGGAAGAGCTTGCTCGTATTGATCCCACTTCATCAGATGCTGTCAATTTGAAAATCGCAATGGACGAGCGCGATAACAAAACCGAGGAAGTGGTCGTCGTCTCACAGCGAATTTCCAGAAATGACGCATTGAGCCGCTACCGTTCTGCCGACGGGATCAGCAGCTTTGTCGCTGCAGATGATATGGGACAGTTTGTCGATCAAAATGTGGCTGAAAACTTGCAGCGTCTGGTCGGGGTCAGTATCACGCGCGACCAGGGCGAAGGCAGGTCAGTCAGTGTTCGTGGTGTTGGTGCCGGTCTCAGTAATGTGACCATTAACGGCATGCGTATTGGTACTCCCGAGGCTGATACACGCGATGTACCCCTTGATATTATTCCATCGGGTTCCGTGGATTTGCTGGAAGTGAATAAGGTGCCTACGCCCGATATGCCGGGTGATGCAGTGGGAGGCACCATTGATGTGAGTTCCGGGTCGCCCTTTGATCGTCAGGGGGAGAAAAACTTCGATTACAATACCGAGCTCTCCTACAATGAGCTTGGCGAAGAGACCAACCCGGCTGGAGGCATTAATTACAGCAATGTGTTCAGCGTTGGTGATGGCGCCGACAACCTGGGTGTGTCAGCGGGCTTGAACTATCAGAAGCGCGAGTTGGAGTCTGATAATATCGAAGCCGAATACGACTATATTGAATTAAATGGCGAGGATCGCCTGGTCCCCATCGAAGTTCAACAGCGCAAATATTTCGTCGATCGGGAGCGCCAGAGCGCCAATGTCAACCTGGAGTTCCGGCCAGACGATAACAATAGCTATTATCTCGACACGCTATTCAGCCGTTTTACAGATGCTGAAGTTCGTCAGCGCAGTATTTTCGTCCTGGAAGACGGTGATCTCGCGTCCTTCGATGGTAGCCGTGGCCGCTTCGAAAATATTGACGAAGACGGATTTCGACGCCGTATCAGAAAGCGCACCAAAGAACAGGATACTTTGGCCACATCATTCCGTGGTGAGCACCTGCTTGAAAACTGGACGCTTGACTACCAAATTGGCCACTCCACCACGAGCGAGTCTGTGCCAGATGAAAAAGAAGGCCGATTCGAGAAGACCGGTGATACGCTGGACGCGGATTTTGTGATGGGAGGTGGTATTCCACAAGTGGCTATATCGAAAGCCGGTGTCTCTGACACTACCCACAGGCAGAACACTGGCTACACTTTGGATCGCGTTGTACTGGAACCGATCAAGGTAGACGATAACGACACCAACCTGTCTTTTAATGCAGAACGCGCCAACGCCTTTGGAAATCCGAAGTTGACTCTGAAAACGGGCTTCGATGTACGGATGAAGAATAAAGACTCTGATGTCGACGAAATCGAGTTGCGCGATGTTCCGGCCGTAGGACTTGACCAGTTTACGACTGCTTCACCGAGTTACGGTCTTGGCGATCTCGGTCCCGGTATCAGTGCGGAACAGTTTCTCAACTACTTTTTCAACAACCGTAGTCAGTTTAATGAGCGCCCCCAGGATGTTGGTGAGAATCGTCAACTGAGCCTGGGTGAAGACTTTGTTGCCGATGAAGATGTCTACGCGGGTTACTTGATGGCCACAGTAGATCAGGGCCCCTGGCGCTTTATTACAGGTGTTCGGGTTGAGCAAACTGACTACACCGCCGATGGCAACGAGCTCGATATTGACACTAATGGTGATGTAACGGTCAGCCAGCGTTCTGTCGAAAACGATTATGTCAATGTGTTGCCCGCTCTCCATGTGCGCTATGACTCAATTGATGACTATGTCGTCCGCGCAGCCTACACAACGACCATTTCGCGGCCATCTTTTGCCGACATCTCACCCCGTTTTGAGATTGATCGTGACAGTTCAGAGATTGAGACCGGAAACCCCGACCTGGATCCATTCGAGTCTGATAACTTCGACCTGTTGTTCGACTGGTATCCCGATAACAATGCGGTAGTGTCCCTGGGGCTTTTCTACAAGGATATCGAGAACTTTACCGCAGACTTTACCACGCAGGGTGAGGGTGCCTTCCAGGGTTTTGAAGTGACGCGGCCAGTGAACTCTGAAGATGCACAGATACTGGGTGCGGAGGCTAATACCGAGTTTGGCATGGAGATGTTGAATCCAGCTTTGTCGGGCTTCCTGGCTGGCGCCAACCTGACCCTCCTCGATACAGAGTTCAGCTTTGACGGGCGGCCCGATGAAACGCTGCGCCTTCCCGGGTCAGTGCACAAACAGGCCAACTTGTACCTTGGGTATGAGAGCGGCCCCTTCAGCACTCGTCTCAGCTACTCTGAGCGCGGCAAGTTCCTCGACGAAATCGGCGAAGATCCCAACTTCGATATATGGGTAGCAGAAAGTACCCAGGTCGATGCGGTGATGAACTATCGCCTGTCCGAGGCATTAAATGTTCGAGTTGAGGTGGCCAACCTGACCGACGATCCCCTGGAGCTGTACCAGGGCAATAAAGGCAATACGCTCCAGTTCGAGGAATACGGACGGACATTTGCCGTTGGACTGAACGGACGCTTCTAAGTCTGATCGACCGACCATCGTTGAGGCGCTTCACTATGAAGCGCCTCTTTCGATCCCGCCTCTGTATTTCTCCCCACGCAATAGAGAGTCCAATCAGGCAGTCATTGCTGTACTGCGTTTAAATCCAGGTTGTATTAGTAGAGATAGAACGCGCCGTTGTTATTGCCATTATTGTCATCGGGTGGATTGATTCCGGTGCCGCTGCCGTCCTCCAGAGGTGCCGTAATGGCAAGCGTTTCACCGCTTGCATCGAGTGCGACGGCTCTGCCGAAATAATCGTCTGCATCGGTGTTCGGTGCCTTGATATAGCGATGCGCCTTCCAGGTGTCCGCAGAACCAAGGATATACACATAGGCGGCGCCAGCCTGGTTGGCCGCATTGTCATCGGATGGATCAATGCCAGTCCCGCTGCCCTCCTCGGACCTTGCGCCAACGACCAGTGTCTCGCCGTCCCCATCCAGGGCGATCGACACGCCGAAGCGGTCGCCGTTACCCGTATTGGTGGCCTTGATATAGTGTTTCATGCTCCAGTTGCCCGCATCGTCGCGCGTATAGAGGTAGGCCGCGCCGGCAAGACTGATTGCGTTATTTGCATCCGGATCTACACCGGTACCATCACCGTCCTCGCTCAATGCGGTGACGGCCAGTGTATCGCCCGTCGCATCCAGTGCGATCGCCGTACCGAATTGATCGTTATCACCGCCATTGGTCGACTTGATATAGCTCTGCGGACTCCAGTTACCGCCATTGTCGCGCGTGTAGATATAGGCTGAGCCGGCGTTGTTCAGAGCGTCGTCAGAGGCCGGATCGACGCCTTCACCACTGCCATTTTCGGTGCGTGCCCCCACGGCGAGGGTGTCGCCATCGTCGCTCAGGTCGATCGCACTGCCGAAGCTGTCTCCTGCGCTCGTGTTGGCGGCCTTGATGTAACTCTGGGGACTCCAGTCACCCGCGCCATCCCGGCTGTAGACATACACGGCGCCGGCGCCGGGTGCGTTGTTGTCGAATGTTGCATCGACACCCTCGCCGCTACCTGCTTCCTCAGTGGCCGATACGGCCAGCGTATCGCCGCTTGCGCTCAGAGCGGGACTATTCCCGAACTCATCGCCAGCTTCCGAATTGGTTGCCTTGATATAGCTCTGGTGGGCCCAGGTGCCGGCATCGTCGCGGGTGTAGACATAGACTGCACCCGCGTCAACCGCGTCGTTATCGTGGGCGGGGTCCACGCCGGTACCGCTGCCGTCTGTCCAGGTCGCCCCGACAGCCAGGGTATTCCCTTCGGCATTCAATGCCAGTCCGCCGGAGCCGAATTTGTCCCCGTTGTCATTGTGGGTCGACTTGATGTAATCCGGGTCGCCCCAGCGACCATCGTCGCCACGATGGAACACATAGACGGCACCCGCTTGTGAGAAGTTTTCATTCACCGACGGGTTCACACCCTCACCGTCACCACCCTCATTGGTTGTTGCGACAGCGATGGTGCGACCGTCTCCACTGACTGCAATCGCGTTGCCGGTCCTGTCCCCCTCCGAGATTCCAGCCGCGAAGTAACCGGTAAGGTCCTCCCCGGTCACATTCCCCAGCAAGGCAACGGCGTCGTCAGCGGCGAGTTCGTTGCTTTCGCCATCCACGGCCACCACGCGGTAGCTGGCATTGACGAGATCGGCAAGATGCACGGGAACGGAGAAACTGTAGGAAGTGTCTTCGATGGCATCCGCTCCCTCCACGGTGGTAAAGCCCGATGCGCCATCCGGGTTGACCTCCAGGCGGTAACCTTCAATTTTGTCCTCGCCCTTGTCGACCTGCCAGCTGACATCGATAATTTTGGGCTCGTTGCCGACCGCCAGTGTGGTGCCACTGATGGCTACCGAATTCTTGTCGGGGTTTTCGGTGTCTGTGTTGGAGTGGCTGTCACTGCCGCTGCCACCACTGCTACAGGCGGCAAGGATGGCACTCAAGCCTGCGATCGCGAGCAGGGGAGTGGGAGCGTGTCGAAAAATAGAGCGGGTCATGGACGGTTCCTCCTGAGGATGGCTTTTTTCATGACCCGAGTATTGCGATGGCGCCTCCCGCTGGCTATCAGATTTCCGCAGAATTGCCCGGAAAAGAGCTCCCTACCGGTTTGCCTGCGCCAGAGTCACTGACGGACTCTCGTCAAAATGCAGGCGGTAATCCCGGGAGAATTGTCCAGCGTGGACGAAACCAAAACGCAAGGCGGCTTGCGTGATTGTTGTGTCGGAGTCGGGTGGGTCCCGCAGTTCGGCGCGGACCCGGTTGAGGCGGAGGATTCTGAGGTAGGCCACCGGCGTCATTTGTAAAAGATCCCGGAAACAATATTGAAGCGTGCGCTCCGCAGCACCCACTTGTGTGCAGATGTCCGCAATACCCGGTGTGTAGCCATCCTCCAGCGCTTGAACGATGTAGTCGTGGGCGGCACGCAGGATTTGCAAGCGGCGGCGGCGAATGGGCGGGCCGGAGCTGCTATGGGCGAAGTCGGCATTGCCTGTGTGCATTGCCATCAGGATTTCGTCGCTGAGCAGGCGCTCCATCTGGCCGGCATCACTGATGTGACCGGCTGCGGCCGCCGCCTCAACCACTCCGGCCGCCTGGATGAAGGCCCGGCGCCCCGCCTCACCCAAACACTGCAAGCGGTCAGGGTTTTGCGACCATTGCTCTGGATCCATTGCCCGGCCGCGCGCCAGGAGCTTGTCCTGATCCAGCGAGACATACAATGTTTGACAATCGGCGGGAACCAGCAGGTCAAAGTCCACATCGCCGGGCAGAAGAAAAAGGTCCCGCCACCGTTCGCTGATGTGCTGCATGAAGCGCGCGGACGACCCCGCGTTGATCAGAATGGAGACTGTGCAGCGACCGGCAGGCATGTGCCCCAGCTTGTAGACGGCGCGATCCTGTTGCTCGCGCACCAGATGCAAACCACCCAGGTCGAGACGCGATATCTGACCGGCGTAGGCGCCCCGCTCAATCTGGAAACAATCGAAGTCGAGCCAGTCCTGTGCCCGGGCCTGTGCACCGGCATCTGCCAGTGTCTCTGTACGCAGGCGAGAATCGCCACCACCACTGCTCTTGTTATTTGTATGCCCGGCCATAACGACACCATCCACCAATCCGGAATCGGGTGTCAACTTTATGCGGCTGATTCGCGCTCAATGTCCCAGCCTGGAAATGCGAGGACGGCCGGGACCAATATGAGAACCTGATTCTTCTGGGTGCGGTAAATGATACATATTGAATATCAGGCCATTTCGAGGGTGCAAGTGGTGTTTCGCCCCGCGTCCTTTGCCTGGTACATGGCTTGATCCACTTTCTGGAAGAGGGCGTCGAAGTCGCGTCGGGAGCGGTCGGTGGCGACGCCGATGCTGACGGTCACTCCGGTGTCCTCAACCTGGATGTCGCTGATTGCAGGGCCGCCCGCCACCAGCAGAGCCAGGTACTGCGCCCAGCCGATGAGGTTTTTGTCCATCAGATCCAGCAGTTCCTCCAGATCCGCAAGCTCAAAGGCCGAAACATCGGAAGCGCCAAAGCCCACATAGTTGAACAGCACAATGCGATAATCTTCCACCAGTGCCGGTGCCATAAAGCGCCACATATTCTGATCACAACCAAAGCCATGCGCCAGCACAAGAGTGCGCTCACCCTCGCCGATGCAGATCACATTATTGCGTTTAATTATCCCGGCTGTGTTCAATTTATTATTTCCCTGCCGAATATAGAATTAGCCTAACACGGGCGCCACCGGGACAGACGCCAGCCTGCCGCACAGATGGCGCCTTTCAGCCATCGCGTCTGTCAGGCTTGTTTGCCGGGGGAAGGTAACTTGAAACAGGTAAGCAGTTTGGTAGGATGCCGGGCCCCACCCACTATAAAGCCAGTGCCAAAAGCTGCCACCCACAAAAAAAGAACAGGAATAATCCCATGGTCAATAACCAGCGAACCTTATCACTGGGCCTTATCGCCTGCCTGACCGTCACCCTGTTGAGCTTGACTGCTTGTGATGACTCCCCATCCGATGTTCAGGAATCCATTGAACAGCCCAGCTATACCATTGGCGGAACGATCACCGGCCTGGAGAGCGATGGCCTGGAGTTGACCGTCAATGAGTCCGAAACTCTGGAGGTATCGGGTGCTCGCTTTGAATTTTCCACGGCTCTGGAAGACGGCAACAGTTACCAGGTCAGCATTGTCAGCAACCCGGACAAGCAGCGCTGCACACTGGAAAATGCCAGCGGCACCGTCTCCGGTACTAATGTCAGCAATATCGAAGTGATCTGCATCGAGCTCTACACCATCGGTGGTACGGTCACCGGCCTGAAGAACGACGGCCTGGAGTTGGCCAACAACGGCGCCGACACACTGGAAGTGGCAGGCACCAGCTTTGAATTCCCCACGGCTCTGGAAGATGTCAGCGCCTACCAGGTCAGCATTGTCGGCAATCCGGATCAGCAGCTCTGCTCACTGGATAATGCCAGCGGTACCGTGGCGGGCGACGATGTAGACAATGTCGAGGTACTTTGTCGCTACTGGCGCTCGTCCGGGGAGATTAACAGTGGCACTTCAAACGACCTCCAAATTGCAGCGGATCACTCAGGCAATGCCATCGCGGTCTGGGATAGCTACGACCAAATCTATGCCATTCGATTTGATGCTGACAATGGAATTTGGGGTAGCACAGAGCTAATCGGAAGCAAAGAAGGTACATACGATCCGGAGGTGGTTTTTGACGCTTCAGGCGATGCTATTGCCGTTTGGAAGCAAGCTGGCAACTGGGAGTACAACCTTTACGCCAGCCGTTTCTCTGCCGATACAGGGCAGTGGGGCGCCGCCGAACAGATAGAGAACAGCGACGAATATGCCGGTAAGCCCAAGATCGCTATTGATTCCTCAGGCAATATCATTGCGGTTTGGCGGCGAGAGGAAAACGACATCATCGACATCTACGCCAAGCGCTACTCGGCTGACAGTGATAGCTGGAGTGCACGCGAGAAGATCAATGTTACTGGCGGTAATGCAGCGGACGCCCAAATCGATGTGGATGAGTCAGGCAATGCCATTGTGGTCTGGAGGCAGCGCGATGGCACTATCGACGATATCTACGCCAACCGCTTCATCGCCACTGATGGCAGTTGGGGAACGGCCGAATTGATTGAGTCTGGCAGCGGTGATGCAAGAGACCCCAAAATTGCTGTTGATTCATCGGGGAGTGCCATCGCAGTTTGGGGGCAAAAGGATAGCAGCGATAGAGAGTACATCCACGCCAATCGCTTCTCTGTTGACAGTGGATGGGGGAGCGCTGAAGTGATCAACCCCGACGCCGACGGGATAGATATTAATCCACCCGCCATTCAAGTCGCTGTCGACGCGTCAGACAATGTTATCGCAGTCTGGCAGCAGATTGATTGGGGAACCTCCATCGACAGCAATCTGTACGCCAACCGTTTTTCTGATGGCAGCTGGGGCACAGCCGAGCCGATAGAAAGCAGCAGCGACAGTGCCTATTCGCCCCAAATGGTGGTTGACCCATCAGGCAATGTTATTGTGGTTTGGGTGCAAGACGGCGACGACATTTACAGCAGCCGTTTCTCCACGGTCAATGACAGCTGGAGTACGCCTGGGCCGATAGAGCAAAATAGTGGAGAGGTCAGAAGCCCGCAAATCGCCCTTGATCCTTCAGGCAATGCCATCGCCCTCTGGAGTCGAATTACATACAACAGCGAAACGCGCAATTCTTCCTATTACATTTACGCCAACCGGTTTGAATAGATTGGACGCGTGCAAACAGTGAACGCAAAACCCCGGATACCCGGGGTTTTTTGTTGGAAGTCCGATAGCTGAGGGCAGAGACAAGCCTTAAACGCCTTGCCCTGCTATGCTTTGGTGATTAGGTACGCACCAGCGCCCACCATAAAACCACCAGCCGTCACTTTGGCAGCGCGTTCAGCCTTGAGTCCTTTGGTAAACGATACGATTCTCACTGCCGAGTAGGCGTAGCCCAGTTTAACGCCACCCACAGTGATGGTAGTCACAATCACAATGGTGGCGACATCCATTGGACGAATGGTGGCCAGGTCGACAAAAGCGGGAAACAGGCTGGCATAGAACAGTATGGCCTTCACATCACCCAGGGTGAGTATTAGGCCTGAAAGAAAACTGGCCGCCAGTGTTGAGCCGGACTGGGCGGAAGTCTCGGTTGGCAATGAAGGCCGCGATCTCAAAACGCTGATGCCAAACCAGATCAGGTACGCGCCGGCAAAATACCTCAAAACCAAAAACAGGCTGCCCATTACATCAGCCAATACTGCCATCCCAAGAACGGCTAGAAAGACAAAAACGAGATCGCCCACGACGATGCCGGCCGTTACTGCGCCGCCATTCCGGAACCCGGCGGTCGATGACCGAGCCACAACCAGGGCAACGCTGGCGCTGGGAACCAGCGCCAAAGTCGTCATCACGGCAAACAAACCTGCTATATCAAGAAGACTCATGGTGAATTTGGGTATTTAAAAAGGAAGAGTGCTTAAGCGACCAATTATATCCAGCGCCTGAGCCGTGCGGCAATTTGCGGTGCAAAAACCGTTGCTGCGAGAACAACAGACCAGATATTTCCGCCTTTGAATGCATAGGCTTCAAGCAGTTCAGGCCATGACTTGCCCTGCCAGAGGCCAAAGGAAAACTCGAAAATCAGTGTAAGCAGGAGCCAGCCAAGGCCAACGGCCCAGAGGTCAATGGAACGGCTGATTTTTAGCCAGGGAAGCGAGAGGTAAGCTACACCAATAATCAAGCTTGAAAGCAGCAGTCCGCTCAGTACAAGTGCGCCAGGAGTGCCGATCCAGGGTATCAGTACATATTCGCGCAGCATTCCATTGCCAATGGCTAAAAAAAGAATGCTGACCCAAATCAAAAATGCCCTTAAAACAACTGCTGTAAGCATCGGCTACTCCTTTAGCGGCTTATGCCGCCAACAGGGATAAAGAAGCGCACTCGCTGATTATTTGACTTGCTGAGCTGAGTGCTTGTCTGCCAGAGAATCAGCCTGGCCTGCTGGCTTAACCTTGCCGTCTCCCAGGTACTTAAAAACCTTTCCTTCATTATCCATAAATGCTTCACCTTTATGGAGGGTAGTCGTTTTCTTGGGGGAGACAGTTTCCAGGTCGCCGGTGCTTTCGTTTATCAAATAAACAACACCTTCCGATGTTTCAAATAACGAGTATATAGATGAATCGCTGAATGTATTGTTATCACATGCCGACAGAGTAATTGCCATGAATACAATAAACCATCTTATTTTAATCCCTCACTGTCCGAAAGGTTCTGACAACAAATTAAGTACGATATTTTAAGTGCGGATTGGCTCTAAATCGGTATCAAAAAACGGCGTTTTTAGCTTTGTTGCAAAAACGATTCGATTTCGTGGTTGAGTTTTTCCGGCTCATCCCGCATCAGCCAATGGCTGGATTGCTCAAAGGCCACTACCTTGTTTCCCATTTTGCGGCCCATTTTGTTCAGCCACCTCTCATCATGAAACATCATGACTTTCTTGAGGCCCTGTGTGCCGTAGCCGAAGAAAAAGGGAATGTCGGGCAGGCTCATCGACAGTGGCAACTTGCCAGTAAGGGCGTCTTTCCAGAAATAAAAATAGGGATAGTTCAGAACCGGTGAGAGGGGCGTGCGTCGTGTAGGGCCGGAGTACTGTGATCCGAACAAGCCCAGCCCCGCCAGGACGCCCTTGGTTAGCATGTTCCCCAGAAAAGGCCCGGCTGCCGGAATTCTCGATAGCGCGAAAGCGAATGCCAGACTGAGCTGGTAGGTAGGAATCATCAGGTAGCCAATCGGATTCGGCTGTTTTTTAATGGCGGCTCCGACATCCAGAGCGACCAGTCGCTTTACCAGCTCGGGAAAGTGCCGGGTAAACAGGTAGCCATAGAATGCGCCCCAGTCGTGGACGATAAGGGTAAACGGCCCGGCCAGGGCCGGGCTATGAGAGGTCAAGGCGTCATGCAGTTGGCGGGTGACCGACTCAAAGTCATACCCCGCCGGATCTTCGATGCTGTCTCCATAGTTGGGAAGTTCGAGACGCAGGCACCGGTACTGCTTTTCAAAGTGGGCAACCTGCAGATCCCACATGGACGAATCGTCGGGATAGCCGTGCAGGAAAACGAGAACTTCGGCATCGGCCGGGCCGGAATCATAAATAGTAATCGACATGGGGACCTCCAGCACTGAGAAGAATGATATAGCCCAGGGTGTTCATGGATATTAGTTTTCTATGTCCCAATGAAAGCGGTTATCCATAATAGAGCTGGTGCCCGAATATTTCATTGAAAGGCCTTCCTCGCCAAAATCTATCTTTTCGAGATCGCCTAGATCACTTGAAGACAGGTTGAGGTTGTCGGTATGGTTTTTCTTTTCAATTCCATATGCTTTGATATAAACGCTCTTGGTGTTTTCTCGATTTATATCAGCCGATTCAAAGCTGATCTCGGCGACCACATACGGATACCATTGCCATTGGCTTTTATCAGGTGAGTCCTTTCTGGAGAAAATGAAAAAATCCGGCTCCCCCTCTTCCAACTTTGTTTTTTCTTCATTGTCCAATTTGGTAGGAGTGAGGAAAACACTTAACTTGTTTTCGGCCTCATCCCAAATTGCGTACTGACCGTTGATTGGCATCGTCGATGAATTCTTGGTGAACTCACCGATCTTCTCGTCTTCCTTCGGGCTTTCATCCGATGTCTGAGTCGATTCAGTGGATGCGCTTTCAACCGCTACACTGGTTTTATTTTCGGATTCGCTGCATCCGAGTAAAGACAAAGCCAATACACTTAGTAACAGATGCTTTCGCACTTTAAACTCCTTCCGCTGTTTCTGTTTAATCCAGTTTTCAGGAGGGTGTTTAGTGCCCGCCTGAACTGATTTTCAGACAACTTAGCACAGGCCGTGTGTGTTATGAATTCGGTAGGTATCCTGTTGGGCGCTTTCCGGGATAACTGATCAACCCGTGGACTTTGATGGAAATTTGGGCCGACAGGGGATAAAGTGAGTATCTAACACATTCATCTCTAATTAAATAAAAGGCTTCAATTTTGCTAAGTCGTATAGTCCCCAACCGATGGGTGGTGCTCGCCGCTTTTGCGGGCGTGGCGGGTGTCAGCCAGATGCTGTGGCTGAATTTTGCGCCCTTGATCTCCCTTCTGCAGGAAAAGTACGGGGTAAGCGAGCTGGCGGCCAGTTTGCCTACGCTGGTGTTTCCCCTGCTGTATGTGGTTCTGTCACTGCATGCCGGGTCGATGGTGGACCATCGTGGGTTCAAGTTCACCGTGGCCCTGGGCGCCATCCTGATGGCGGTCTTTTCTGTGGTTCGCATTCACGAGGCCTATTGGGCCGTGCTGGTGGGGCAGGTGGGTATTGCCATTGGCCAGCCGTATGTTCTGAACGGAATCTCCAAACTGGTGGGCGACTGGTTCGGAGAGGAGGAGACGGCGCTGGCCACCGGCCTGGGAACCGTCGGGCTGTTTCTGGGCTGTGCGCTGGGCCTGGCGCTGACGCCGGCACTGGTGAGTGTCGACTACCAGTTTGCCATGCTGGTGTTTTCCGGCATCGCCATTGCGGCGGCGGTTTTCTTTATTTTGTTTGCCCGGGAAAACCCCGACAAGCCCCGGCACATCATTGAACAATCCGGTTGGCACGAGATTAAAACACTGCTCGCAAACAAGTATCTGATCATCGTTTTGGTGCTCTCCTTTCTCGGTCTGGGGTTCTTCAACGGCCTGACCACCTGGCTGGAGCCGATTCTCGCCGTGGGCGGCATCTCGGCAGAGCAGGCCGGGTTGATCGGAGGGATGTTTATTATCGGCGGTATTGGCGGTGCGATTGTGATCCCGGGATTGTCCGATCACTTCCAGAGGCGCAAACCCTTTCTTGTGGTGTGCGTGCTGCTGGGCCTGATCCTGGTCGGCCCGCTGTGCCACACCAACAGCGTCGGCTACGGCCTGTTGCTTTCAGGGGTTCTGGGATTCTTCTTCCTGCCCGCCTACGCACTGTTGCTGGCCATATCGGAAGAGCTGGCCGGGCGGGAACACGCAGGTATGGCCACCGGTATGTTGATGCTGGTGGGGAATGCTGGCGGCGTGGCCGTGATTCTGGCCATGGATTGGGTCAAGGGCCCGGTGGGCCACTGGGACTACGCCATTAACCTGATGGCCGCACTACTGGCGGTCGCGCTGGCCCTGTGTTTTGTGCTGCGTGAGACATTTATTGATCAGGAGCAATAAATAGAGCCTTCAAACATAAAGTGATGGTATGTGACCCACTAACGAAAGTTTCACACATCTTCAGACTCCTCGTTTGTGTGAGGTGTCCGTTCTAGCGGGTGAAGTTCAGCGTCCGCCAACAGCCACTTGTTATGTGATGGTGGCTCACTGTGGCAGCCCCATGAACTGTGGCAATTCCGCCAACTCTCCATCCCAAGCTGCCTTGTTAGATGTAAAGATGTGGGCAGATGGCAATATAGAGACTTCAGTGTCCAAACACCCTGCGGGAACGACGAGCAAACCTGCGACCTGAGTGTTCGGAAGCGCTGAACCACACAACTTACAAAAGCTTTTTGTGTGACGAGTGCCTGGAACCGTAAAGGTAGTCACCGCATCTTC
This sequence comes from Pseudomonadota bacterium, assembly GCA_051747425.1. Lineage (GTDB taxonomy): Bacteria > Pseudomonadota > Gammaproteobacteria > HTCC5015 > HTCC5015 > HTCC5015. The sequence goes on along the minus strand of JBNJGD010000010.1, from coordinate 68,313 downwards.
ACCCGCCAGCCAGATCAACTCAGCTGACCGCGAAAATAGATTTGCCGAATGGGCAGACCCGGTATCTTTTTGGCAATGCTGACAGTGACACAGGTAAAAGCTGTCGAAATCCCCTTGTACTTCAAATTTCGCAGTGCCACACAGACAAGAACCTAAGTGATCAGTCATCGAATTTCCTTTTATGGCCTGCAGGTGGCGCGCACATAACGCCTAAAGCAGCGGCGCGCGTTAGCGCGTCCAGCCCGAAGGGCGATGCTGCCTTTGCTTGTTATGTGTTGCGTTCATAGTATGCATTCAATTCCTTAGCTACTGCCACAACAGCTCTCCATTTTGGTAGTTTTATAAGGTCAAGTACGCTGACAACATCTAAGCGCGCCGCTTCACACAAAACCCCATATAAATGTGCCAACTCTTTAAGTTCATCTTCTGTGAACTCAGATAACATTTGCTCACTTTTAGGGTGATACAAGTCATCGCAAAAACCGCAAATTAATTCAGCAGGCACATTTGCTATCGGCACGTTCTTTTCGTACTCAAGCTGCTTTGCAGGGTGTGCAAGCAGGTCAATTTCTTCAATTATGGCTTCTCTAATGCTCATTGCACATAACGCCAAGCTAAGCGGCGCAGCTTTGCTGCGTCCTTGCTTAAGCGCTTTGTTAAGCATTTACTCTGGTTGATTGTGCGACGAATAGCCCGCAACATACCATTTACCTTGCTTTTTCTTTAAGTAGAAGGAAACCATATGTTTCCAGTTTGAGTAGATTTCTTTAACCCATATTTCCTTGTTACCTTTGCGGGCCCAAATAGGAATCTCACCATTGGGCATGGGTCCTACCAAGTTTTTTGCTAGGGTTATTTTCTTGTGAATTTCACGCTCCGGCTTTTCCGAGATATTAAAGTGATACCCAGGAAAATCTAGGAATACTTTTGCAATGCCCGGCTCATCCTGTGCATCAACGGCCTTGAAGTAACACTCTAGTGTTTCTTCGGGGTCAGTACTGGGGCACTCAGCCCACACATGTGCGCTAACGAAAAATAGTAAAAGTACGATGTGTTTATTCATGATACTTAACAGTTAAGTTAGCGGCATAAGGCCGCTAATCCTGATGCCGTTAAATTGCTGATAACGGCTCATTGTTTAATAAAAAATCTAATAAAAACAAAGTGATAGATTTTAGAACGCTTTTGTTCTTTGTGAGATTAGCGGCGCTACGCCGTTAATCTTGTCCGCATCGGTTTGGCTATCCTTCTGTTTTTATTGAAATTCTTTCGGGAAGTGCCTTAATCTGGGTGCTTCCCTGCATTTATGGGTAAATCTAGCACAGGAGGTGCGCTATATGAATGACATGGACGATGTTCGTCAGCCTGTTCCGAGTGGCTCTAACCGGTTTGTTCATCAGCTCAGGCGTTTTATTCGCAGCCGCAATATGGCGTGGAGTACCGAAAAGCTCTATGTCCACTGGATCAAGCGGTTTATTCACTTCCACAGTCGGCGCCACCCGGAAGGTATGGGGGAAGTGGAGATAGATCGTTTTTTGAGTGATTTGGCGGTGTCACGAGAAGTCTCACCTTCGACCCAGGCGACGGCCTTAAACGCTTTGGTGTTTTTGTACCGGCAATTCTATGGCCGCGAGGATTTACAGCTCGACTTTCACCGGGCCAGGCCGCATCGTCGCGTTCCTGAGGTGTTCAGCCACGAGGAAGCTTTGGCAATCATTGGTCAACTTTCAGGGACTGTCCAGTTAATGGCCAAATTGATGTATGGCAGCGGATTGAGAACCCATGAGTGTCTTCGCTTGCGAGTAAAGGATCTGGACTTTTCTGCGCATGTCTTGTTTGTTCGCCAGGGAAAGGGGGGTAAAGATCGCACCACTTTGCTGCCGGAGTCATTGTTCGGCGATTTAAAGTCACAAATTCAATATGTGACGGAATTGCACCAACAGGATCTTAAATGTGGATATGGTAGCGTCTGGATGCCGTTTGCGCTGGCCAGAAAGTACCCATCAGCGGCACATGAGACGGCCTGGCAGTTTTTATTCCCTGCCAAAAATATTGCAACTGACCCCAGGACGGGTGAACGGCGGCGACACCATGTTCATCATCGTACGCTGCAAAAAGCAGTGAAACGGGCCATACGCTCCGCCGGCATTCACAAACACGCCAGCTGCCACACTTTCCGGCACAGTTTTGCCACTCGCTTATTGGAATCAGGTTATGACCTGCGAACGATTCAGCAGCTTCTGGGACACAGCGATGTGAGTACCACAGAAATTTATACGCATGTGGTCAAGCGTGGGCGGCACGGCGTCTTGGGGCCGCTGGGGTGAAATAGCTAGATCCCGGATAAGCGCTGGGCGCTTTCCGGGATGACGGTTTTCAGGCCAGGGCGCGTAGAACGGCTTGGGGTTCTTTGGCAACAACATTGAGCAGGGCGAGGGCGGGGCCGTGCGGGGTTCGGTCGCCGCGCTCCCAGTGGCGCAGGGTTGATACGCTGATGCAGAACTTGGCGGCAAACTCGACTTGAGTCAGGCCTAATTGATTTCGCACTTGGGCGACATCGACCGGCTCGGGGCGGTGTGTCCTGGCGGCCACTTTCTTGCCCTGGTTCAGGTCTATGGCTTCCTGAAGCCCTTTGGCAATGCTGTCGTACTCTTTACTCATGGTGATTCTCCAGTGCTGCCGCGACCAAGGTTTCTACCAGTTGTGACAGTGCATTTCTGTCAGACTTGGACAAGTTCTCTTTCTCGTTCTTCGCAAATATCGTTAGTAAGTAAAGCGGAATTCGCGCGTCGTGGTAATAGTAAATAACTCGAACACCACTACTTTTCCCCTTATTGCCTCTGCTCCAACGCAATTTTCGGATACCGCCAGTGCCCTGCATGAGTCGTCCGGCTCTGGGGTGTTCCGAAAGGTAGTCAATGACATCTTTGCACTCTGCTTTCGTTAATAGGGAATCAGAGCGCTTAATGTACTCGGGTAGTTCCGTTACCGTCATAAGCATTCTCACATTGTAATCCAATGGATTACTTTTGCAAGTGCTTGGAGATCCCGGATAAGCGCTTTGCGTTTTCCAGGATGACGGTTATCTCTGTGCTCTCGGTGTGCTCTGTGGCTAGTTTTGCTGGGGTGATGCGAGCAGATTGCTTCGCTTTGCTCGCAATGACGGGTGGGTTACGGACCCATGCGTTTCTTGGTGTGGCGGGTGGCCTGGGCCTGGGTGGGGTCTTCGGGCCAGTAGTGTTTTTGGTATTTGATGCGCAGTTCCTTGCGCACTTCCGGGTAGGTGTTTTGCCAGAAGCTGGGCAGGTCCTGGGTGACCTGTACCGGGCGCCTGGCCGGGGAGAGCAGGTGGATCATCAGCGGGGCGTGGCCGTCGAGGATGGCCGGGGTTTGGGTGAGGCCGAAGAGTTCCTGCAGGCGCACCGGCAGTACCGGCGGGTGTTCGCCGTAATCGATGCGGATGTGTGAGCCGCTGGGCACTTCGATTTTTTCCGGGGCCAGTCGGTCGATGGCCTGTTGGGTGTTCCAGTTCGTCTGGCTTAGCAGCAGGGCTTTCCAGTCCAGTTTTTGCAGTTGTTCGGGTTTGTTCTGGTCGCCCAGGAAGGGCAATAGCCAGTCCTCAAGGGTGGCCAGCAGGTGCTCGTTGTCCAGCCGGGGCAGGTCGATGCCTTTCAGCGGTGGCAAATCCGGTTGTTCGCTTTGATAGTGGCGCAGACATTCGATGCGCTGTTGCAGGGAGAGCGCGGCGGGGCTCAGGGGCAGTTGGCCGTTCTGTCGCAGGCCGTCGAGCAGGGCGCGCCGGGTGTGCTCGCGGTTGGCCGCTACGGTTTGTCGTTTCAACACCAATGCGCCAATGCGGGTGAGGCGCTCGGCTTTGACCCGTTGCCGGTCCTTGTCCCACTGCACCACTTCCTCGCTCTGGATGAGTTCGGGCAGGTGGTTTTCCAGAGCGCTTTGCGAGAGTCGCGCGGCGCGGTGGATGCGGGCGTCCCGGTGGTGGCCGTCCAGGTCGGCGACCACTACGAAGGCGGCCAGGGCCAGCGGGTCGTCCTGGGCAAAGTGGGCGCCCTTGCCGCCGGAGAGCAAAAAGCGCCGCTCCCGGTCGTGGCGGTTCTGGCCGATGCGGTCGGGGTAGGCCAGGGCCAGCAGCAGGCCCGCCTGGTCGCCGGCATCCGGTGTGGCGTTTGAATCGGTTTCATCCGCCTTGATGGCGTTTAAGCGCTGTTGCAATTGTTTGCTGCGCTGTTGAATGGCTTTGATCAGCGGCGAGTGGGATTTTTTGGCCAGGGCGTCTAGCCGGCTTTGCAGGTCGCTGCCGGCGCTGCGCGGCAGCGGGTCGCGCTCTTCCAGCAGGGCGGCGATCTGGCAGGCGGTGTCCGCCAGTTGCCATTGGCGGCTGTGCAGCAGCATGTGTCCCAGTCGAGGATGCAGGCCCAGTTGCAGCAATTGTTCGCCGTGGGCGGTGATGCGGTGTTGGTCGTCCAGCGCGCCCAGATCCCGCAGCAGTTGCCGGGCCTGTTGCACATGGGCCTCGGGCGGGGCGTCCAGCCAGTGCAGCTCGCTCAGGTCGGTAACGCCCCAGCGGGCCACTTCCAGCAGGGCCGGGGCCAGGTCGCTGATGGCGATTTCCGCCGGGCTGTGGTCCGGGCGCTGGTGTTGTTCGGCGCGGGTCCAGTAGCGGTAGCAAACGCCGGGCTCCAGTCGCCCGGCGCGGCCCCGTCGCTGGTCGGCGGCGTCGCTGGCGATGGGCTCGGTGACCAGGCCGCTCATGCCGGTGTTGGGGTCAAAGCGGCTGCGCCGTTGCAGACCGCCGTCGACCACGATGCGGATGCCCTCGATGGTCAGACTGGTCTCGGCGATGTTGGTGGCCAGTACCACCTTGCGCTGGCCCCGGGGCGCCGGGGCGATGGCGCGGTCCTGCTCGGCTTTGGAGAGGGCGCCGTAGAGCGGGGCAATGATCGTATTGGGGTCGTCGAGTTGGGCCTTGAGCTGTTCGGCAAGTTTTTGGATCTCGCCCTGGCCGGGGGCAAATACCAGGGCGCTGCCGGGTTCCTCCGCCAGGGCGTCGAGCACCAGCCGGGCCAATCCGCCCAGCCAGGCGCGGCGGTCGGCCGGGCGCGGGGCCGGGGTGTCCAGATAGCGGGTGTCGACTTCAAAGCTGCGGCCCTCGCTGGTGATCAGCGGGGTGTGGCTGTCGTCGACGCCGTCCAGCAGTTGCTGGATGCCCTCGCCGTCGAGGGTGGCGGACATGATCAGCAGGCGCAGATCCTCGCGCAGCAGGGTCTGGCTTTGCAGGCTGAAGGCCAGGGCCAGGTCGGCCTGCAGGTTGCGCTCGTGGAATTCGTCAAAGAGCACGGCGCCCACGCCGGTGAGGGCGGGGTCGTCCTGGATCATGCGGGTGAGTACGCCCTCGGTGACCACCTCGATGCGGGTTTGTTGGCTGACTTTGCGCTCCAGGCGAATGCGGTAGCCCACGGTCTCGCCGACGCCCTCGCCCAGCAGTTCCGCCATGCGCTCGGCGGCCCGGCGGGCGGCCAGGCGGCGGGGCTCCAGCACGATGATCTTTTGCCCTTGAAGCCAGTCGGCGTCGAGCAGGGCCAGCGGCACGGCGGTGGTCTTGCCCGCCCCCGGCGGCGCTTGGAGGATGGCCCGGTTGTGGTGCGCCAGCGCGTCCGACAGCTCGCCGAGCACCGCATTGATGGGCAGGGAAGACAGCATGGGCGGAGTATACCTGATGGGTTTGGCCACAGAGCCACGAAGAGCACGAAGTTTTCCCGTCATCGCGAGGAGGCAGTGCCGACGAAGCGACCTGCCAAACGGTTATGTAGATTGCTTCACTTCGTTCGCAATGACGGAAGTCTGTCATCGCGAGCCGCGAAGCGGCGTGGCGATCTGCCGAACGGTTAGGCAGATCGCTTCGCTCGCAATGACGCAACATTCTGTCGCGGCGGGGTCGCCGCTCCTACGGGATCAGCTTCCGTTTGCCAGGTCCTGTTCCAGGGAGCGGTTGCTGGTGTCGCGTTTGAGGTCGGCGGCCAGGTGGGGGTAGTGGTGGGCGATGGTGTCGATGATGAAATCCACCGGCACATCGGCGAAGTAGCCGTGGTCGTTGAGGTATTCCATGTGCTTTTGTCCGCCCTCGGTGTAGGGCTGGAAGATGGAGTCCTCCCGGCCGTTAAACGCCAGGGGCTCTACCCCCATGCGCTGGCACAGGCGGGTGTCGAAGGCCGGCGTGGCCTTGACCCACTGGCCGTCCAGGTAGAGCTCGATGTAGCCGTGCATGCGAAAGACATCGCTGCGCAAATACTCCAGCAACTGCGGGCTGGAGAGGTGATTTTTGACATCGGCCAGGCCCAGGCGAGAGGGGATGCCCACGGCGCGGGCGGCGGCGCCCAGCAAGACGGCCTTGGGAATGCAGTAACTTTGACCGGCCGCCAGTGTACCGCTGGCGGAGAAGCTCTCATCGCTGGTCTGGAAGGTGTAGGGGTTGTAGCGAATGCCGTCGCGGGCGGCGCGGTAGAGGGCCACGGCGCGTTGGACCTCGTCGCCGCGATCGCCATCGAGCCCGGCTTCGCCCAGGGCGCGCTCGACAAACTCGCGCACCAGCGGGTGCTGGTAGTCGAAATAGCGGGTTTCCTGCAGATAGTCTTGCATGTGGTTTGGTCTGTTTGCTGTGATCAGACCAATGTGCGCGAGCGGAGCGGGCTTGGCAAGGTAAGAACTGGTCGGCGGGCGGGCATAAAAAAAGGAGGCCGAAGCCTCCTTTTTTACAACGAAACGGCCGGGTTTAGTCGGCGGTTACATTGCTGGCCTGAGGGCCTTTTTGGCCGTCAGTGATTTCGAAGTTCACTGTCTGGCCTTCGGCCAGTGAGCGACGGCCAGTGCCGTTGATAGCGCTGAAGTGAACAAATACATCGGGGCCGCTTTCCTGCTGGATGAAGCCGAAACCTTTGTCGTCGTTGAACCACTTAACGGTTCCAGTAATGAGTTCTGACATAATAACCTCTTGGTCTTAAACACGATTCCTCTCGGGAATCTCTTAATCGGATAAATCAGGTAGAGAAGAAGCTGGTAGTGCGTGAGAGGCGGTGTTCAGAGGTGTTCTGAGGTCGTCAATCTTGCAGTGGAGCCCTGTCTCATACCGAGACCGTTCCATTGTGCGCCCACCCGTGGCGCCCTGCAAGTTTTATTTTGTGAATCTTTGATGGCAGTGGCGGCGGCTCAGGCGCCGCCAAAACGCCCGGCATTGCTTCTATGGGTCGCTTCTGCCTGCTCAATGACTCGTTTGATCAGCTCGTCGACGCTGGGGACATCGTGAATCAGACCCTGGGTCTGGCCGATAAACTGCATGCCCTTTTGCAGGTCGCCGTCCTCGGTGGCGGCCATCAGGCGCGGCGTGGCGGCGCCGAAGTAGGCCAGCAGCTTGATCTTGTCGAACATCACAAACAAACCCAGCATGATTTTCCAGATGGGCTGGCCCACCAGCTTGGCCGCCTGGGTGGCCTTGAAGGCGGCCACGGGGAAACTCATGGGCTTTTTGGTCAGTTTTACCGCCGTGGGGGTTTTCATGTAGCGGGCGGGGATGCCGTCGAAGTTGGGGGAGTAAACCGTGTCGCCCTGGTCTTTCTCAATGGCCGCATTCTTGATGTTCTGGTGTAGCGGACTTTCCTGGCAGGTGGCCAGGCGCGAGCCCATGGCGATGCCGTCGGCGCCCAGGCTGAGGGCGGCCAGCAGACCGCGGCCGTCGCCAAAGCCGCCGGTGGCGATCACCGGAATGTCCACGGCGTCGGCGATGGTGGGCACGAGTACCAGCGAGGTCACATCGCCGCCGTGGGCGGCGGCCTCGTGGCCGGTGACCAGCAGGGCGTCGGCACCGATACTCTGGGCGGATTTGGCGTGCTTGACCGTGGTGACGGTGGCGATTACCTTGCCGCCGTACTCGCGGGCGCGCTCGACCAGCCAGTCGCCCTTGCCCAGGGAAAAGTTGATCACCGGCACCTGTTCTTCCAGGGCGACTTCGGCGTTTTCCTTGGCCCCGGGCATCATCAGGATACAACCAATGCCGAAGGGTTTGTCGGTGAGCTCGCGAATCTCCCGGATGGCGGCGCGGGTCTGTTCCGGCGTCAGCGGTCCCGTGGCGAGAATGCCCAGACCGCCCGCGTTGCACACGGCGGCCACCAGCTGGGGTCTGGAAATCCAGCTCATGCCGGGCAGAAGTATGGGGTGTTCAATGCCTAACAATTCGGTGATGCGCGTTTTCATGGGACCTCCACAGTTCGGCGCAAAGACTACCAAGACGGCAGGACGCAAATTTGTTAAAAGTGGCTATACTTCGAGAAGGTGTCGGCTAAGGGAAGGGCTTGTCATGAGAAATACTGTTTTCCGGTGGTTGTTGGCCCTGGGCCTGCTGATAGCGTCCTCGTTGGCGGCAGCCGAAACCGCAAAAGAACCCGATTCCCCGCTGCTGTATGCGGTATACGATCAGCCGCCCTGGGTGATTGAGGGAGAGGACGGCAATGGCCGCAAGCGCGGCATCATGCCCGCCTATGTCCGCGAGATCATGCGCCGGGCGCCGGAGGTCAACATAGAGATCAAACTGGTGCCCTTCCGCCGCGGCTTGATGGAGTTGCGCGAGGGTAATCTCGATATGGCGCCCACACTGGATGACCCCAAAGTGCGCGAATTCGCCACTCCTATTGCGCCCTTTGGCCATGTCCAGTTGGCCCTGTTTACCCGCGAGCCGGTGGACCTGGAGGCCAACCCGCCCAAGGGAGACTTTCGCGTCGGTCATCTGCGTGGCCTGCCGGTGCCGGAAAAGCTGAAATCCCTGCCCGGCCTGCGCATTGTGCCCTTCAACCGGGGTGGCGGCGCCATTGAGTCGCTGGACAAGGGACACCTCGATGGCGTGATCCTCGCCGAGGTGGTCTATCGCTACTACACCGAGTATTTCGACTGGCCCTACAGTCACTTTTACCAGGCCCGCTTCCTCGGCAATCTGCCCCTTTACCTGTGGGTGCGCGAGGAAGACGCCGACCGACAGGAGTACCGGGAAATAGCCCGGGCCATGGCGTCCATGGCCGAGGACGGTACCGCAGAGGCCATGATGAAGGGCATTGGCGTGGATTTTCGCCGCCAGGACCAGCGCAGCCGTTCACGCCGGTAGCGTGATGCCCTTATAATGAAAGGATGAAAAAAATACACAGGCAGATTGCACTGCCGTTGTTGTCTCTGCTGATCGCCTTTCCCCTCTGGGCCGACGAGCCTCATACGCTGGTCTATGGTGCCTACCAGCACGCCCCCTGGCTGATCATCAATGACACGGACGGCAAGCCACAGGGCGTAACACCGACTTATATCGCCGAGGCCGAGCGCCGGGCGCCGGACCTGGACATTGATCTGGAGCCGATGCCCTTCCAGAGGGCCCTGGTGAACCTGAAGGACGGGAAGGTGGACATCGTGGCCTCGACCGACCACCCCAGCCTGAGGGTCTTCGCCGAAAAAGTGGCTCCCTTTGGTCCGCTGAAAATGGCCCTGTACACCAAGGCGCCCATAGAGGCGGAAACTCTGAGCGATTTGCCGCCCATGGCGGTGGGTTATCTTCGCGGTCTGCCCCTGTCCAAGCCCCTGGCCATGATTGAGGCGCTCGACTGGGTGCGGGTCAATTCCGAGCGCAGCGGTTTTGCCGCCGTTGACCTCGGCCGTCTGGACGCCGCCGTTTTTCCCGAGTTGTCCTACCGCTACCACGCCGCCCACAACGAGTGGACCCACGGCGAACTCCACAAGGCGCTGTTTCTGGGCGACGAGACCGTTTACGCCTGGACGCAAAAGGGGCGCGGAGACGAACCCGCCATTCAGCGTTTGCGCGAAGTCATGCAGGGTATGACGGAGGACGGCACCGGTGAAGCGCTGATGACCGGCGTCGGCGTCGATCTGGGGCTGGACTAGCCCGCACCACAGCGGCGGCGCGCAAATCTGTCGGAGCGGCGCCTTTCTCCCGACGGGGCGTGTGCTCTGACAGGTGGCGAAAATGCGTATCTGCGTTACAGTGAGCGCACATTGACCAAGACAACAGGGGAGAAACCAGATGTCCATGATGCAGCAACCCATGCTCATTTCTTCATTGCTCGAGCACGCCGAAGTCGCCCACCCGAACGCCGAGATCGTCACCCGCAGTGTCGAGGGGCCGATCCACCGCTATACCTACGGCGATGCCGCCAAGCGCAGCAAGCAGCTGGCCAACGCCCTCAAGGACAAGCTGGGTATCAAACAGGGCGACCGCGTGGCCACTCTGGCCTGGAACACCTACCGCCACTACGAACTGTACTTTGGCGTTTCCGGCATGGGTGCGGTGCTGCACACCATCAACCCCCGTCTCTTCCCCGAGCAGATCGCCTACATCGTCGGCCACGCCGAGGACCGCTACCTGTTTGTCGACCTCACCTTTATGCCCCTGGTCGAGGCCCTCAAGGACAAGCTGCCCAGCCTCGAGGGCGTCGTGGTGATGACCGACCGCGAGCATATGCCCGAGAGCGAGCTCGAGCTGCTCTGTTACGAAGAGCTGATCGCCGACTGCAGCGAGGACTTCGACTGGCCGCAGCTGGACGAAAACGCCGGCGCGGCGCTGTGCTACACCTCCGGCACCACGGGCAACCCCAAGGGCGTGATGTACACCCACCGCTCCACGGTGCTCCACGCCATGGCCTCCTGCCGGCAGGACGCTCTGGCCCTCAGCGGTGACGACGCCATTTTGCCGGTGGTGCCCATGTTCCATGTGAACGCCTGGGGCACGCCCTACGCCACCACCATGCTGGGCGCCAAGATGATCTTCCCCGGTGCGGGCATGGACGGCGCCTCGCTCTACGAATTGATCGACAGCGAGAAGGCCACCCAATTGCTGGGCGTGCCCACCATCTGGCTGGGCCTGCTCAACTACCTCGACGAGGCGGGCAAGAAGCTCGACTCCGTGGAGTCGGTAGTGGTCGGCGGCGCCGCCGCCCCGCTGGCCATGATCAAGGCCTTTGAGGAAAAGCACGACGCCTTCCTGATCCACGCCTGGGGCATGACCGAGATGAGCCCCATCGGCACGGTCAACACACTGACCAGCGAGATGCGCGCGATGTCGAAGGAGGAGCGCTACCAGCACCAGCTCAAGCAGGGCCGCGCGGTCTACGGTGTGGAGATGAAAATCATCGACGACGAGGGCAATGAGCTGCCCCGCGATGGCGAGGCCTACGGCCGCTTGCTCGTCCGCGGCCCCTGGATTGCCGATGAGTACTACAAGAACGACGATCGCAGCGCGTTTATCGACGGCTGGTTCGACACCGGCGATGTGGCCACCATCGACCCGCAGAACACCATGCAGATCGTCGACCGCGCCAAGGATGTGATCAAATCCGGCGGCGAGTGGATCTCCTCCATCGAACTGGAAAACCAGGCCGTGGGCCACCCGGATTTGACCGAGTGCTGCGTGATTGGCGTGGCCCATCCCAAGTGGGATGAACGCCCGCTGTTGCTGGCGGTGCGCAAAGAGGGTGCCGATCCGGACGCCGACGCCATCCGCGAATTCCTCTCGGACAAGGTGGCCAAGTGGTGGTTGCCCGACGCCATCGTCTTCGTCGACGAACTGCCCCACACCGCCACCGGCAAACTGCTCAAAACCGGCTTGCGTAAAGACTACGCCAACTACCTTATGGACAACGAGTAAAGGGTAGGGCGGACGCGGCAAAGCCGCTTCCGCCAGACATGTGGCGTAGGAGCGGCGACCCCGCCGCGACAAAGGTGACGGGTCGTGGCGGGCCGAGGTCGAGCCTCCTACTCCGGAATCTGCGCCACTCAGGGCGGCGCAGGAGGCCCGACCCCGGGCCGACCCGTCATTGCGAGGAGGCGCCAGCCGACGCGGCAATCTGCCTGAATGGTTCCGCAGATTGCTTCGCCTTCGGCTCGCAATGACTTGAATGACCACCGGGTGCCTTCGACTGCACCCGCTCTGTTCACTTAAATACTCTGTGTGCTCGGTGTCCTCTGTGGCTAACACGAAGCATGTCACCGTTGATCATTGCTAATGCAGTTTGCCAGCTTGTGTATACTGCAGGCAGTTTCCTTTCAGTGCTTTTGTAAAGGTGAAGGCAATGACTCACACCCGTTTCCACTGGTTTCCCCTCGCTCTGGCCAGTCTGTTTTTGACCGCCTGTACCTCGGTGCCCGAGGGCATCGAGCCGGTGGAGAACTTTGACGCCGACCGCTATCTGGGCCGTTGGTACGAGGTGGCCCGGCTCGACCACAGTTTCGAGCGCGGTCTGACCCAGGTCACGGCCACTTACACGCCCACCGAAGAGGGTCATATCCGCGTGCTCAACAGCGGCTTCGATCAGGAGGATGACGAGTGGCAGGAGGCCCTGGGTCTGGCCAAGTTTGTCGGTGATCGCGATATTGCCCACCTCAAGGTGTCCTTCTTCGGCCCCTTCTACGGCGCCTATGTGGTGTTCGAACTGGGCGAGGATTACGACTACGCCTATGTCACCAGTCACAGCCGCGACTATCTCTGGCTGTTGTCGCGAAACCCGCAGGTGAGCGAGGAGCGCCGCCAGGACTTTATCGATACGGCCGACGATCTGGGTTACGACAGCGATGCCCTGATCTGGGTCAAACACTCCATGGAGAAAACCGGAGTAGAGCCCTAAGATGCTGGGACTTCTCTACCAGGGACAATACGCGGTGTTCATTCTGGTGATTGCGGCCATCGTACTGTCGCTGACGCTGCACGAGTTTGGCCACGCCGTAACGGCCAGAGCTCTGGGTGACGACACCGCCGAGCGCATGGGTCGCCTGACCCTGAACCCGCTGCCCCACATCGACCCGCTGGGGTTGTTTATGGTCGCTGCGGTGGGCTTTGGCTACGCCAAGCCGGTGCCTTTCAATGCCAACAAGCTGCGCTACCATTGGGGCAGCGCCCTGGTGGCCGCCGCCGGCCCGCTGATGAATTTGCTGCTGGCCATCGTGGCGATCAATGTGCTGGCTCTGGCTGATTCCCGGGGCTGGTCTCTGAGTGACAACCAGCAGATGGCTCTGGTGCTGGTGGTACACATCAATCTGCTGCTGATGCTGTTTAACCTGTTGCCCCTGGGGCCGCTGGATGGCCACTACATCGCCTCGAAAATGCTGCCGGCGCCACTCGGCCGCCAATTTGATGCCTTCAACGCCCGGTTTGGTCTGTGGTTTTTCCTCGGCCTGATTCTGCTGAGCATTGCCGGCGTTCCGGTGTTTAACGGTCTGCTCAACCTGAGCCGGGCCATCATGCCCTGGATTACCTGGCTGGGTTAACTGCCCTCGCTTTCCTGTAGCGGTTCGCCGCAGAAACGGCAGTAGCTGGACTCGCGCTCGTGATTTTGCGCCGGGTGCCTGGGGCACTTGAGGGCGAGGGATTTGCTGCGCTGGTTAGTCATGGCCGAGGCAAAAATGCCGGTGGGTACGGCGATAATGGCATAGCCGGTCACCATGATCAGCGAGGCCATGGCCTGGCCCAGTGGCGTCTGAGGTGAGATATCGCCGTAGCCCACCGTGGTCAGGGTGACAATGGCCCAGTAGATGCTGGTGGGGATGCTGGTAAAGCCGTTTTCCGGCCCTTCGACGATGTACATCATGGTGCCGTAGAGCACCGTGAGTGTGCCCACCGAGTAGAGAAAGATCACAATGCCCCGGCGAGACTCCCGCAGGGCATCCATCAGAATGCCGGCGTCCTTGTCGAAACCGCTTAGCTGCAGAATCTTGAAGATACGCAACATGCGCAAGGCACGGATGGTGAGCAGGTAGTTACTGCCGGGTATTAGCAGGCTTAGATAGGTGGGCAGGATGGAGAGCAAGTCGACCACCCCGAAAAAGCTGGTGAGGTATTGGCGCCGGTGCTCTGATGACCAGATCCGCAGGGCATACTCCACGGTGAACAGCAGGGTAAATCCCCACTCGGCCCAGTACAGCCACTGCCCGTATTCGGCGTGGATAGAGGCGACGCTGTCGAGCAGGACGACCACCAGGCTCAGGACGATGACCGCGATAAGGGCGATGTCGAAGTGGCGGCCCTGATCCGTGCGATAGCCGAAGATGACGGTGTTGGTCTTGTTCTTCCAAGCTTCGAGTTTGCCGTGTGGCTTGTCGACGGGCGTGGTCATGGAGAGGCTTCCCCGATAGCTAAAGTGCCAATATGCCGCCCTGCAGCGCCAACGGCAAGGGCTGACCAATTCATTCTAGGCGAGCTAAGGCGCTTGTGACAGGATTCCCTCTTTTCCATTTGGGTCCTGCCATGTTGTCCCTGATTCGCAAGATCTTTGCTCTGATAGAGCGCCTTTCTCCGCGCCTGGCCGCGCGTCTGGCGGTTTTTCTGGCCTCCCGGCCACGCAAGCACGAGCGCAAGCCCCGGGAGCTGGAGCAGCTGCAGTCCGCCGAGCGCATCGAGTTTACCGGCTCGCGCGGTCGCCGCTGCGTGGCCTGGGCCTGGGGCGAGGGTCCGACGGTGATTGTGGCCCACGGTTGGGAGAGCCGCGGTTCGCAAATGGCCACCATGGCGATGGCCATCGCCGAGGCCGGTTTTCGCGCCGTGGCCATCGATTTTGCCGCCCACGGCGACTCCGAGGGCCGCTCGGTGAGCTTTGTCGACATGGGCAACGACACCCTGGCCCTGGCCCGCCAGTTGGGCGAGATCGAGGCCTTTGTCGGCCACTCCGCCGGCGGCGTGCTCTCCATGGCCGCCCGGGAGCGCGGTTTCCACGCCAAACGCTATTGCACCATCGGCTCGCCCACAGCCCCTTATCCGGCCGTCAATGGCATTCGCAAAATTTTGCGCCCCACAGAGGCGACTCTGGAAGCCTGTCGCGCAGAGTTTGCGCGCGGCTTCGGTGCCAGCTGGGACGAGGTGGCGGCGGGCAGGGCCTTTTCCAACCCTCAGGGCGAGTTGTTGCTGATCTTCGACCGCGACGACGGCGAAGTCGACCACCACCAGGCCGAACTGATTGCCGGGGTTTGGCCGGGGGCGAAGGTGATTAAAACCGAGGGCCTGGGACACCGGCGCCTGATGTGGCACCCGACGGTGATTGAGGCGGTGGTGGCCTTCCTGAAAGAGGGGTCAGAAACGACAGAGGCGGCCGTATAGCCGCCTCCCGTCGCCTTGCTTCAACCGGGTTGAGTCAGGCGGATTCCTGTTCCTTGATAAAGGCATCGAACTCGGTGAAGCCGCCGATGTGCTGTTTGCCGTGGAAAATCTGGGGCACGGTTTCCACCGGTTTGCCCACGGTTTTTTCCAGATCCGCCTTGGTGATGCCTTGCTCGTGAATGTCGATGTAGCGGTAATCGAGGTTTTTGATCTCGGCCAGTTCTTTGGCGCGGATGCAAAAGCCGCAACCGGGTCGACCGAAGATGGTAATGCGTTCCATAATAGGGCTCCTGTGCTTCAATTTGAGCCCAGCTTATGTCAGCCTGTCTTGTGATGAAAGCAATCAAGTTATATTGATTTGATAGGCTTTGTCTAAGAGTAAAATAAGCATAGAAAAAAATCGTCTGACAAAACGGGCACAAAAGGCCCGCGCAGGTTTGGCGTTAGCCATGCACTGCTTTATGATTAGCGGCTGTTTTAAATCACCATACGCGCCACACTGGAGAAGCGAATGATCAAAATTGGTTTGTTTTACGGCAGTGACGAAGGGGCAACCCGCTACTGCGCCGGCCTGATCAAGGACCAGTTCCCCGAGGGCCAGATTGATGTGCACGACATCGCCGACGCCGATCCGGCCGATTTTGGCGACTACGAGTTCATGATTCTGGGCATCCCCACCTGGGACTTCGGCGAGTTGCAGAGTGACTGGGAAGAGTTCTGGGACAAACTCGAGGGCATCGATTTCAGCGGCAAAATTTGCGCCCTGTTTGGCCTGGGCGACCAGCGCGGTTATGGTGATTACTACCTCGACGCCATGGGCATGTTGCACGATGTGATCGTCGGCAATGGCGCCATTGTCATCGGCAACTGGCCCGCCGATACCTACGACTTCGAGTCGTCCAAGGCCCTGATGGAAGACGGCGAGCACTTTGTCGGCCTGGGTCTCGACGAGGATCAGCAGGAAGAGCTGACCGCCGAGCGAATTGAGAAGTGGACAGCCCAGATCAAGGAAGAGATGGGGCTGGCCTGATGGCAGTGCCGCTTTGGGTTAGAAAAAAGCGGGCATTGCCCGCTTTTTTTATGGTTGTAACCGGAGAGATCAATGAATGAATGGTGGATAGCGATTGCCCTGGGCGGCGCGGTTTTAGTGGGACTGGCCGTCTACTGTGGCCTGTTGTGGCGGCGCGTGTTTGCCCTGCGCCGCAAACAGGCCGCCGAGGCCGCGGAGCTGGCGGCCAAGCGTCAGCACTGGGCCAAAAGCATTGAGACCATCGCCCGGGCAGCGCTGGCCGACCAGGCCAACATCACCGAGTGCGCCATTCGCATCAAGGTGCTGATGGATGGCCTAACTGGCGGCGACTGCCCCAAAGAGGCCTACCGTCCGATCTACGAACTGGCCTGGGCCACCGCCCATATGCCCATTCTGGAGCAGCGCAAGGCGTTCAAGCGCAGTGAAATCCTCGCCTTTGATCAGGAGCGCGAAGCCTTTGAGGAAGCCATGGGCGAGGATGTCAAA
Source organism: Pseudomonadota bacterium (assembly GCA_051747425.1). Taxonomy (GTDB): domain Bacteria; phylum Pseudomonadota; class Gammaproteobacteria; order HTCC5015; family HTCC5015; genus HTCC5015. Next base: position 51,655 of record JBNJGD010000010.1, on the reverse strand, counting down.
CAGGCCATGCAGCAGCTGTTGGATAACGCCGACTACTGGCCGTAACCACTGGCGCTAGCGCGCCAGAATGTGCACTTCGCCGCCGATCATGGCCGGCACAATCAGCGACTGCCCATCGGCACTCAGATGAAAGTCCGCCGGTCCCGCAATGGGCTCGTCGTTCAGCGCGCGCTGTTCCCCTTTCTCCAGATCGTAGGCGTAGACTTTTCCGGCCTTTTCAAAGGCCACCCAGTCCGAGAAGTAAAGCGTGTCGCCGTCCAGCACCAAACCGTCCAGGTAACCCTGGTAGTTGCCCAGCTGTTGGTAGGGGTAGGGCGCTTCGCCGGACAGGTCCAGGTAGCCCAGGGTGCCGTTGGGTTGGTTGTCGCTGCCCCAGCTAGCAATGTAAAGGCGCTGTTTTTCTTCGTCCCAGGCCAGTCCATTGGGGCCGGTCAGGGGCTTTTCGGTTTCCAGCGCGGTCACGCCCAGCGTGTCTCCCAGCCGGATGGCGTAGATGTCTCCGGTGTCGGTGGCCGACAGGTAGACCGTGTTGTCCGACCCCTTGGTCAGACCGTTGAGGAAGGACGGCTTCTGACGGTCTTCAAAACCCTGGTGGGGCTCGATGGAGCGCACCAACTCTTCGCTCTCGAGATCAAAAAAGTGCAGGGTGTCGATATCGGCCACCAGCAGGATGTCTTCGACGATCAGCGTGCCCTTGGGGGCGTGCAGGGTGGTGTCGGCAAACAGCTCTCTGGCACCGTCGAGGCGGCCATCGGCGGGCACCTTGTAGATGGCGCCATCGCCGTCTTTTTCCATGGGTTTAAGTTCGTCGCCGACATTGGTGACGATCCAGTGGTCACCGTAGGCAATCGCGCTCTCGGGGGAGCGGTAGGCCAGTTCCGCGCCGGCGCTCTCTTCACGGGATTTTTGCACGGTTTTGTTAGCTTCTGAAGAGCTCGTATCGGCGGCGTTGTCACCTGGCCGGTCACAAGCTATAAGGGCCAGAGAAAGGCAAACCGGGATCAAAAGTGTCGTTTTCATTCTCACCTCCGCTAGGTAGAGTAGAACATACAGATAACAACAAATTACAAGGAGAAGAGGGCCATGTCCATGAAACAGACAGCACTCGGTCTGGCAAGCTTGATGGCAATCGGGCTATTGGCCGGCTGTGAAAATACCGACGCCGAAATCGGCGCCGAGGCCGGGCCTTTGAAGGTGGCCGTTCGCAATGCGCCGGGTCTTTATTACATCGACCGCGATGAGCAGCTGGCGGGGCTGGACTACGACATGACTATGGCCTTTGCCGAGACCCTGGGCCGGCCGGTCGAGTTTGTCGAGGCCGAATCCACGGCCGGTGTGCTGGAATTGCTGGTTCGCGACGAGGCCCACTTTGCCGCCGCGGGCCTGACCCGAACCGGAGATCGCTCGGACGCCTTTCTGCCCTCGCCGAGCTATCAGACAGTCAGCCAGCAGGTGGTCTGCCGCCGCGATGGCGCCTCGCCGGACTCGGTGGAGGAGCTGGCCGGACTCAAGCTGGTGGTAGTGGAAGGCAGCAGCTACGCCGCCGAGTTGACCCGTCTCAAGGAAGAGCACCCGGACCTGACCTGGAAAGTGGAGAACACCAGCAGCGAGCGGCTGCTGGGCCATGTCTGGCAGCGGGAGATCGATTGTACGGTGGCCGACAGCACCATTGTGGCCCTCAACCGCCGAATCATGCCCGAGCTTCAGGTGCAGTTTGATTTGACCAAACCCGAACCGCTGGTCTGGTACTTTGCCAAAAGCAGCAGTGCCCTGGAGTCGCTGGCCGAGGACTGGATGGAGTCCGAGCAGGGCGAAAACCTCATCGGCAACCTGGTGTCCCGCTACTACGGCTTTGCCAGTGTGTTTGACTATGTCGATACCGCGCGCTTTGTCCGCCGCATTGACCAGCGCTACAAGCGGTACGAGCCAATGTTTTCAAACGCGGCCAAACGCTACGATATTGACGAATCCCTGCTGGCGGCCCAGGCCTACCAGGAGTCGCACTGGGATCCCGTGGCCAAAAGCCCCACCGGTGTGCGCGGCATGATGATGCTGACGCTCAATACCGCCCAGTCACTGGGGGTCGAGAATCGTCTCGACCCGCGCCAGAGCATTGAGGGCGGGGCGCGCTACCTGAAAAAGATGAAGGCGCGCTTTGACGAAAACATTCCCGAGCCGGACCGCACCTGGCTGGCGCTGGCGGCCTACAATGTGGGCCGCGCCCACATGCACGACGCCCAGATACTGGCGCGCGAGCTGGGCAAGGACCCCAAGCGCTGGGCCAGCATCAAGGATGTACTGCCTCTGTTGAGTGACCCGAATTACTACAAGGATCTCAAATACGGCTACGCCCGGGGCATGGAGCCGGTTCAGTATGTTGAGCGGATTCGCAACTACCAGTACATTCTCAAACACGAAATGGCGCAGTAGCCGCGCCGTAAAACCATCACAGGAGACCTGAATGTTCGACGAGGCAAAAGCATTTTTTACCGATGGCAGCTGGATTGAAGCGGTGACGCCCTATCTGGTTAATATTGCCCTGGCCATTGTTATTTATGTGGTGGGTAAATGGGTGGCCCGCCGGGTGCTTAACCTGACGCTCAAGCTGATGGAAAAGCGCAACATGGACGACGCGCTGAGGGATTTTCTCAGCAGCATCCTGAGTGCGCTGATGACTTTTGTCGTCGCCCTGATTGCCCTGGGGCAACTGGGTGTGGATACCACATCCCTGTTGGCGCTTTTGGGTGCCGCCGGTTTGGCGGTGGGCCTGGCCCTCAAGGACTCCCTGTCGAACTTCGCCGCCGGTGTGCTGTTGATTCTGTTCAAGCCTTTCAAGATTGGCGACTATGTCGAGGCCGGTGGCACCGACGGCACCGTGATGAAGATCAGCATTTTCAATACCATTCTGATGTCGCCGGACAACAAGGAGATCACCGTTCCAAACGGACAGATCTACAACGGTACCATCACCAACTACTCGGCCTGTGACACCCGCCGGGTGGATCTGGTCATCGGCATCAGCTACGACGACGACATGAAAAAGGCTCGCAGCCTGATTCAGCAGGTGCTGAATGCCGATGAGCGCATTCTCGAAGAACCGGCGCCCCTGATTGCCGTGGGCGAGCTGGGCGACAACAGCGTCAACTTCCTCGTCCGCCCCTGGGTCAAGACCGACGACTACTGGGGCGTCTACCGGGACGGTCTGGAAAACATCAAACAGACCTTCGACGACAACGGCATTACCATTCCCTATCCCCAGCGGGATGTGTATCTCTACCAGAAGTCCGGTGAGTAAGCCGACAAAAAAAGCCCGCTTCGGCGGGCTTTTTTATGCCGCAGAATTCCGGGCAAGGCTCAGGCCTTGTTGACCCGGGGAGGCGTCTTGCGACCGGGGTAGAGCGTCCGGCACAGGGGGCAGACGGTGCCGTCGCAGCCCCGCGCCGTGCAGTACTGGCGCCCGTAGTAGATGATCTGCAAATGCAGCTTGTTCCAATACTCCCGGGGGAACAGCGCTTTGAGATCGCGCTCGGTCTGGTCGACATTGCGGCCCCGGGTCAGACCCCAGCGCTGGGCCAGACGGTGAATGTGGGTGTCCACGGGAAAGGCGGGGTGGCCAAAGCCCTGGCTCATGACCACAGAGGCGGTTTTGTGGCCGACGCCGGGCAGGGCCTCCAGAGCCTCAAAGCTCTCCGGCACCTGGCCGCCGTGCTCTTCAATCAGAATTTCCGAAAGTCGGTGAATGGCCCGGGACTTGCGCGGCGACAGGCCGCAGGGGCGGATGATCTCGCGGATGGCGTCCACCGATTGCTCAACCATGTCTGCGGGATTGTCGGCCAGTTCAAACAGCGCCGGCGTCACCTGGTTGACTCGTTCGTCGGTGCACTGGGCGGAGAGCAGTACCGCGATCAGCAGCGTGTAGGGGTCGCGGTGATTCAGCGGAATCGGCGTCTCCGGGTAAAGTTCCTGCAAGGTGTCTAAAACAATCTTTGCGCGCTCTTTCTTCAGCATGCTGTTTCTCTCCGGTTGCCGCCGGTATTATACCGGCTGATGAAGTACGGGAGTGACCCAGTGAATCAAATGCCGGCAATGGATATGGAATGCGAGTGGCGCTTACAGCGCCTGGAAAAGCTGGCGCGCCTGATGGACGCCCGCTGGCGGGTTCTGGGCGTTCCGCTGGGCCTGGATGCCCTCATCGGTCTGGTACCCGTGGTGGGCGACCTGGTCGGGCTGGGCGTGGGCTTTTACATGCTCTGGCAGGCCTGGCGGATGGGCGCGCCCGCCTCGTTGCTGTTGCGCATGTTACTGAATTATCTGATCGATGCCGTTGTCGGTGCCATGCCTCTGGTGGGCGATTTGCTGGATGTGGCGCTGCGTGCCCACCAGAGAAATACGGCACTGCTCACGGCGCACTTTCGCCCGCAGAGTGTGCCGCCCCGGCGCCGTCTGTGGTCGGGGTCGTTTCAGTGGCTGGCGCTGTTGATGGTCTGCGCTCTGGCCTGGTTGCTTTGGTTGGTTTTGCGCCCCTGGATTCTGCACTTTTTCTGATAGCCATAAAAAAAGCCCGCCGGAGCGGGCTTTCTTGCGCTGGGTCGATCAGCGCCAGTAGCCGCAGCGGCCACTGTGGTCGAGGCTGGGACACAGGACATAGGGGTTTTTCACATCCTCTGCCGCGGTCTGGGGTTTTGGAGCGGGCTTGGGCTGGCTGGCCTGAGCAGCGGCCTCGCGGCGCGCTTTTTCCTGACGGGCGCGCTCAGCCGCTTGTTGCTGCTGACGCTGGCGCTCCTGCTCGGCGCGACGGCTCTCGGCTTCGGCACGGCGGGCGGCCTCGGCCTTGCGCTCTTGCTCAGCGGCCATTTCCTGTTGGCGCCGCTCCAGTTGGGTCTTTTTTTCGGCTTCCTCCCGCGCCTTGCGCTTGGCCTCGACCCGCTCCTTGAAGCTCATGTCGGGCGTCACCTCGGGAGCGGCGGCCCCGCCGCCCGATGGCGGTTTGGAGGCGGGCATCGGCGTCGTGCTCAGCTCGATATCGCCAACATCGTTGGTGTCCACCTTGCCGGCATCTGCGGGCAGATTGAGTGTCTTGCCCACTTCCATACGCCCCGGATCGCCATTGACGAAGGCGTTCGGGCTGTTTTCTACCATGTGTTTGCGCAGTTTCGCCTGCTTGGCGGAATTGCCGGGAGCGAGTTTGCGCGCTACGGCGTAGAGCGTGTCGCCTGGCTCCACTTTCCAGGTGCCGTCCCCCTGCAGGCCTGCGCTGGCACCGATGGGCACCATCAGGGCTGCGGCGAGCACAGCGGTGGCGAGTGTTTTTGGATAGGTCATTGGCTGCCTCCAGTCTGTCATTTTTTTAATGCGGGGTAGCGTTGAGTGATTCAGCCCCTACTCCCCGGGTTTTCCGTGGGACTAGATTACTACAGAATCGTTGCGCGGATAAAGCTCCATTAAAAAAGCCGCCCGGGGGCGGCTTTCAGAGTGCTGCGATTTTGCGACCGGGCGTGGTTCAGGGCAGGTGCTTGTAGGTCAAGCCGGCCATTTTCTGCATCACGCGGACCACCTGGCAGCTGTAACCGAATTCGTTGTCGTACCACACATACAGAACGCAACTCTTGCCGCTGGTGATGGTGGCCTTGGAGTCGATAATGCCGGCGTGGCGCGAGCCCACCAGGTCGGTAGACACTACCTCGGAGGAGGCTGTGAAATCGATTTGGTCTTCCAGTTTGGAGTCCAGGGCCACCGTGCGCAGGTAGTCGTTGAGATCGTCCTTTTCCACCGCCGTGTCCAGGTTCACATTGAGAACGGCCATGGACACATTGGGCGTGGGCACGCGGATGGCGTTGCCGGTGAGCTTGCCCTCGAGCTCGGGCAGGGCCTTGGCCACGGCCTTGGCGGCGCCGGTTTCGGTCAGCACCATATTGAGCGGCGCGGAGCGCCCGCGGCGCTCGCCCTTGTGGTAGTTGTCGATCAGGTTTTGGTCGTTGGTGTAGGAGTGGACGGTCTCCACATGACCGTTCTGGATGCCGTACTGGTCATTCAGCGCCTTGAGCACCGGGGTAATGGCGTTGGTGGTGCAGCTGGCGGCGGAGATGATGCTGTCGTTATCGCTGATATCCCGATCGTTCACACCGTAGACGATGTTTTTGATGTCGCCCTTGCCCGGCGCGGTCAGCAGGGCTTTCTTGACGCCCTTGGCCTTGAGGTGCAGGCCGAGACCGGCCTCGTCGCGCCAGATACCCGTGTTGTCGACCACGATGGCGTTGTCGATGTCGTGCTCGGTGTAGTCGATTTCGTCGGGCGAACCGGCGTAGATGAATTTGATGAAACAGCCGTTGGCGATCAGGCCGACATTTTCTTCATCCACCGTGATGGTGCCGTTGAAGGGGCCGTGGACGGAGTCGCGGCGCAGCAGGCTGGCGCGCTTTTGCAGGTCGCCCTCCTGACCCTTGCGTACCACTACGGCGCGCAGGCGCAGCTTGTTGCCGGGGCCGGTTTTCTCGATCAGCAGGCGGGCCAGGATGCGGCCGATGCGGCCAAAGCCGTAGAGCACGATGTCCTGGGGTTCCTGCAACAGGCCGCCCTTGTCATCGATGATGTCGGAGAGCTTTTCGCGGACAAAGTCCACGGCGCTGACATTCTTGCCGGAGCGGATCCACTGCATGGCCAGTTTGCCCAGGTCGACCCGGGCGGGGCCGAGCTCGAACTGGCTCATGGCCTTGAGGACTTCGTAGCTGTCCTCGACGGGCAGTTCCTCGCCCTCGAGCTGGCGGGCGTAGCGATGATCCTTGAGCAGACGGATGGTGGAAACATTTACCAGGGGACGGTTGTACATGCGCAGGATAACGCCGTAATTGCGGTAGAGCTTGCCGATCAGCGGCTGCATCTCCTCCGCCATTTCCTGGTTTTTAAGCCATTTTCCGAGGTGTTGATTCTGCTGTTCGAGTTTCATCGCTTGTTTGCCGGATAGTGTGTGAAAAGAAAACGCATTCGCCGGGCGAACGCCGAGGCGCAATTGTGCCGCAAGCGACCAAAAAAGTCATTCTGTGGGCAGGCGGTGGCGCAAAATGCTACATTGTTAGCGCCTTGGCGCAGAGCGCCGCCCGTTGATCACCGGCTTTGGGAAAACCGCCATGTCGATAATGCAAAAAACCGCCCTGTTTTTTCTTTTCTGCGCTTCGCTTCCGGTGGTCATGGCCGCCGACTGCAGCCGCGAGGATGTCGATCACTATTTGTCCAAGGGCTTTACTCCCGAGCAGATTGTGTCGCTGTGCGGTGACGCCAGCGAGGCCGAGAGCGAAGAGCAGGGTGTCGCCACCGAGGCCCCGCCGTCCCCGGAGCCGGCGCCGCCCGCAGCATCATCCGCTGGCGAGGCAGCCGACAGTGATGAGTCCCAGCGGGCCCTGGACTACCTGGACCAGGCCACCCGGGCGGAGAAGTGGCATATCGACGAGGAGGGCGTGCTCAGTTTTTCCCACCCGGTCAAGGTGGTCTTCGGCGAAGAGGATGTCTTTGGCAATCGCGAGCGCGTGCGCCCCTATATAGATGTATCCCTGAAGTTGTCCGAGCTGCGCATCGTCGGCCTGAGCAAACGCATTCCCCTGCTGCGGCGGGGATCGGTCACCCTGTCCGGCGAAATGTGGCTGGAAGCCGTCGGCGAAGAGGGCTTTGAAGACGATGAGCGGGCGGCGATTCAAGCCTATCTGGAGGAGCGGCGAACCAACCAGACTTTTGAGCTGGAGGCCGAGCCCGGCGGCGACATTGAGCAGGTGCGCCGCGAGCTGGACCGCCTGGGGCGCCGCGCTGAAAAGCGCTGATTCGACGGTAAATACAAGCATTGAACCGGGGTGGTCGATAGAATGCGCCCACCTTCACTGAAACGGAGCAATGCTTGTTTATGTCCCTGTTCTCTACCCGAGCGACCATTGCCCTGTCGCGCATCAAGCGCATCCTTGGCCAACACGGCGTCTCCTTTCAATTGAACGAGGACTGGAGTCTGGAAGAGCTCAACGCCCTGTGTGAAAACATCGATGACGACGAGCTGACTCGCCAGCTGGCGGTGATTCACAGCGAGACCGGCCAGGTCGAGGCGGCTTGAGTCGACCTAAGTCGAGGGACTGACGCTGTCCCTCAACCACTCCATGTAAGCGGGCAAGCCCCGGCTGATATCCAGTTGCAAAACCTGCGGCACTGCGTAGTCATGGGCCTTGTGGATCAGGGCCTCGACTCCGTCATAGCACGCCGCCGTGGTCTTGATCAGCAAGCGGTACTCGGGGCCGGATTCCACCTCGCCCTGCCAGCGGTAGACGCTGTCCACACTGTCAATTTGCACACAGGCCGCCAGGTTCTCCGCCACCAGTTGGTGGGCGATATCGTCCGCCTGCTGGCGGCTCTCGCAAGTACTGAGTACGGCAATCGCGGTGCTCATAAAACCTCCTGGGTGTTCATGGAAAGCCCCTGGCTCAGGCGCATCCAGCCCCGGCAGATCCGATAGAGGACCCACAGGGCGTTGGCCAGCAGAATCGGGTAGCCAATCAGAATGGGCGAGAGCGCGCCGCCCACCAGAAACCACAGCAGACCGAACCAGAAAGTGCGGATCTGCCAGTCAAAATGCCCCTCCAGCCAGGTGCGCTCGACCCGGCCGAGAAACAGGTAATTAATCACCACGGCCACCAAAAAAGTAACGCCAAAGACAAAGCCCAGCGCCTGCAGTACATAAACGGCAGTGGTGAGTTGTCGATCATCGCGTTCGTCGCTTTCTATATGCACGGTTTCGCTCCTGTTTCTCTCAGTATAACGACAACGCCAAATATTGGATCATTTCAGGAACAAAAAAAGCCCCGCTGGTGCGGGGCTTTTTTGTGGTGAGGTGATACCTCGCTTAGGCCGCGTTGACCTCTGCGTGGTAGTCCTCGTAGGTCTGCGGCTTGGTGCCGATAGCGTCGAAGTCGAAGTCGTCGACATGGAGCATGTCCAGTACGCGATATTCGAAGTCGAGCATGAAGTCGGCTTCCTCTTGTGTGAGGACGCCCTTCTCGGCGCAGGCCTTGATGCGGTCTTCGATGTGCAGAAGATCGGCATTGAGGATGTCCTTTTTCACCGCCTGGGCCACTTTCTTGTACAGCGGCTTGGCACGGTCGGCTTCTGACAACAGCTTGTTGTAGACCTGGATGGGGTTCTCGTAACCCTCGACACCGCTGTCGCCCTGGTAAGTGCCCTGGATCAGGCGCTTGCGGCTTTCGGTGTCTTCGGTGACCAGGTCCGACACTGCGGTGGTTAGCTTGTCGCTGGGTGCCTTGGCGCGGCTGCCATAGGGCAGGGCGATGCGACGCAGAATGAAGGCCAGAGGACGATTGGGCAGGTTGCGGAACAGACCGTCGAGGGCCTCTTCGTAGTCCGCCGCCAGTTTCTGGCAGGCCCACTCAACCATGGGCAGGTCTTCAGCGATTCGGCCCTGGTTCTCCCAGTGCTTGAGCACCATGGAGGTCAGGTAGATGCTGGAGGCCAGATCGCCCAGGCGAGCCGAGATCATCTCGCGGAACTTCAGGGTGCCACCCAGTGAGAACATGGCCGCGTCCACCAACAGGGAGAAGGTGGCGACCTGGCGGTTGGCCTGCTTGTAGTACTTGGCCGTGGGGCCGTTCACCGGTGCGCTGGTGAACTTGGAGCCGGTCAGGCCGAGCACCAGTGTGCGGGCAATGTTGCTGAAGATGAAGCCGAAGTGGCCGAACAGGGCCTTGTCGAAGTCACCCAGGTTGTTGTTCTTGGCCGCTTCCATCTCGGGCAGAACATAGGGATGGCAGCGGATGGCGCCCTGGCCAAAGATGATCATGGAACGCGTGAGAATGTTGGCGCCTTCCACGGTGATCGCTACCGGCACGCTCTGGTAGCCGCGACCGATGTAGTTGCGCGGGCCCATCATCACACCGCGACCGCCGTGGATGTCCATGCCGTCGATGGCCACCTGACGACCGATCTCGGTCATGTGGTACTTGAGGATGGCCGAGGGCACAGAGGGCTTCTCGCCCATGTCGACCATGGCGGCGGTGTTGCTGGTGGCCGCCGAGGCGATGTAGGAGTTGCCGGCGATGCGCGCCATGGCTTCCTGAACGCCTTCAAGCTGTGAAACCGCCACATTGAACTGGCGACGGATGCGGGCATAGGCGCCCGTGGCGGCGACGGCGTACTTGGCGCCACCGGTGCCACTGGAGGGCAGCGTGATACAGCGACCAACAGAGAGGCACTCCACCAGCATTTTCCAGCCGTGGCCGGCCATTTCCTGACCGCCGATGATCCAGTCGAGGGGGATGAAAACATCCTCGCCCTGGATGGGGCCGTTGAGGAACGGCGAGCCCGTGGGCATGTGGCGACGACCGATGGTCATGTTGGGCGTGTTGCGCGGAATCAGGGCGCAAGTAATGCCGATGTCGGTTTCGTCGCCGATCAGGTTATCGGGGTCGAACATGCGGAAGGCCAGGCCCACCACAGTGGCCACCGGGGCCAGGGTGATGTAGCGCTTGGAGAAGTTCAGCTTGATGCCGAGTACTTCCTTGCCATCGATCTCGCCCTTGCAGACCACGCCGGTATCGGGCAGTGAAGTCGCATCGGAGCCGGCGCGGGGGCCGGTCAGGGCAAAACAGGGCACCTCGCGGCCATCGGCCAGGCGGGGCAGGTAGTAGTTCTTCTGCTCGTCGGTACCGTACTTGAGCAGCAGCTCACCGGGGCCGAGCGAGTTGGGCACGCCAATGGTGGACATGACCGAAGAGTTGGCAGAGACCATCTGCAGCACGGCCGACTGGGCCTGGGCCGAGAACTCGAGGCCGCCAAACTTCTTGGGGATGATCATGCCGAAGAACTTGTTGTCCTTGATGAACTGCCACATCTCTTTGGGCAGGTCGCCCTTCTCGTGGTCGATTTCCCAGGAGTTGATTTTGGAGGTCAGCTCGGAACAGGGGCCGTCGAGGAAGGCCTGCTCTTCTTCAGAGAGCGTCGGCTTGGGCAAGTCAAAGAGACGCTGCCAGTTGGGTTTTCCGGCAAACAGCTCGCCGTCCCAGCCCACGGTACCGGCGTCGAGCGCGGTTTTTTCCGTGTCGGACATTTGCGGCAGGATTTTCTTGTACATGCCGAAAATCGGGCGCGTCACGGTGTTGGCGCGCAGTGGAGAGATAGCCAGGAAAGCCATCACGCCGGCGATGATGAAGAAAGCCGTGCTCAGTCCTGCACTGGCGCCAAACAGCTTGGCGGCAATGCCGAAGCCGGCCACGACAGCCGTTGCCACGATCAGGTTGGCGCGCTTGTACAGCAGGCCAAGCAGGGCGACCGCGAGCAGGAGTACCCAAATACCAGTAGTCATGTTACTTACCTCTTAGTTTGGTTTTCCTTAATGCTTTTCAGCCAAGCATTAGCTTTTGTGCATGGCAGCATAAGGGGCGTTAATAATAGCCTTTACGGGTGGGGTGGCAATACTTCATTCGGTTCGTGGCGTTAATCACTAAAACTTGTGTTTGAAACACAACTGTCACCGCGACATCGTGACAAGGCCACTCCCGTTAAGGCATTATTCAACGGGTTTTCATTTCACTCCATAACTGTAGTACAGAAGGGGACAACCTTGAGCGCCAATAACCGACGCATCCGCGACAAGTACACCGGGACACCTACCGTCATCGGCACCGATGTCCTGTTCAAAGGCACTTTTTCCGGCCGGGCACCCGTTATTGTCCTCGGCGAGGTCGAGGGCGAGTGCCAAATTGAAGAGCGCAGTGTCACCGTGGAAACGGGTGGACTGTGGCGCGGCCGCATTGTGGCCGACGATGTGGTCATCAATGGCAAGATCGAGGGCGATGTGGAGGCTGTCGGCAAGCTCGAGCTGGGGTCGAAGGCCGTGGTCACTGGCAATGTCACCGCCGGTTTTGTCGCCATTGCCGAGGGCGCCGTGGTCGACGGCGACATCAAGATGACCGGCCAGCGCGACAGGCCGCTGCACTTTGTGGAAAAGCGCGGCGGCGCCCCGGTCGACGATTGAGGCCGGGATCGGCTGCGTAGGAGCGGCGTCCTCGCCGCGACAGGTCGGCCCGGGGTTGGGCCTCCTACAATTCGCCTGCAGGCAGGCTCCTACGCTGACCCGGGTGATGGAGATTCCGGATAAGCGCTGCGCGCTTTCCGGAATGACCAACCCTCTCCCCTGACCCCTCTCCCGATGTGGGAGAGGGGGACTCGTTTGTCGCGCTCTCGCCGCTGACCGGTCGGCCCGGGGTCGGGCCTCCTACGCTTCACCCTCAAAACCCTCCGTGCTCTTCGTGGCTCTGTGGCTAACACACAGGCAAAAAAAAGACCGCGGGGAGCGGTCTCAAGAGGGCTACGGTACAAGTCGTAAAACGACTTGGGGCACAGCAGACGGGGTGACAATCCATGTCGGGTAGGGTGTTGGACTACGCCCCCGCCTGTGTGTGACCAGTATGGCCCCTTTATCCGTTAAGTTGGGTTAAACATTGTTTGGAAATGTCAGCGGCGGGGCAAGGTGATCAGCACTTCCAGGCCGCCGCCCTCGGCGTTGTGCGCGCTGATCTGGCCGTGGTGGTGGCGTATGGCCCGGGCGGCGATGCTCAGCCCCAGGCCAAAGCCCTCGCCGTCCTGTTTGTCCGCGCCGCGGAAAAACGGGCTGAACAGTTGCTCAACCTCGTCCTCGCCAACGCCCGGCCCGTGGTCGCGCAAGCGCACTTCGACCTGCTGCCGCTCGACCTTCAGGGCGATGTCCACCGCGGTGCCCTCCGGGGTGTATTTGCAGGCGTTGCGCAGGATGTTCTCGATGGCCCGCCGCAGCAATTCCTCGCTGCCGTTGAGCACCAGGGGGCGCGAGGGCATCTTCAGTCGGATTGGCCGGCCGGGGTATTCGTAGCGCACATCGCCCGCCACCTCGTTGAGCAAGGCGCTCAAATCGACCGCCCGGCGTTCACTCTCTCGCTGTTCCAGGCGCGCGTAGTCGAGGATTTCCTGGATCAGGGCGTTGATGCGCAGACACTCCTGATCGATGCGCTCCAGCGGCGGTACGGCGCGCTCGTCGGATTTGCTCTGGGCAATGGCCGCCGCGGCCTGCAGGCGCGCCAGAGGAGCGCGCAGTTCGTGGGACACATCGTGCAGCAGTTGCTGGCGGGACTCGATCAGGTAGCCCAGCTGATCGGCCATGTTGTTGAATTCCCGGGCCAGGTCGCCTATTTCATCCTCGCGGTGCAGCAGGTTGCCGCTGACCCGGGTGTTGAGCTGGCCCAGCGCCAGCTCCCGGGCGTGCCGGCCCAGGCGCTTGATGGGGCGCGTGATGACAAATGTGAGCGCCAGGCTGACCAGACCGGAGACCACCAGGATCACCAGCATGCTGATGGACTGCATGCGCTTGGTCAGGTCCTCCAGAATAAACATGGGTTCTTCCGGTGGCAGGGTGATCACCTGATAGAGGTCGCCGCCCCGGGCGGTGAAGGTGAAGGCGATGCTCTTGTCGCTCTGTTCGCGCAGATCGCCCTCGGGGCCGAACACCAGCTTGCCGCTTTCGGTGCGGATCTGGATGCGGTTTTCAAAGTACATCGAGGGCAGGTTGTTGAGGCCGGGGGTCAGGGACAGCAGGCTGGGCGAATTGCTTTTCTCACCCCGGCGAAAGCGCCAGCCGGACGCATCGCTGTCGTTTTGTTGCAGGATTTCCTCAGTGATGGCGCGGGCCTCGGCAATCACCTTCTCCTCCCGGGCGTCGCGCTGGGCCAGCATCAGGATGGTGTGGGTGGTGCCCACCATGATGGCGATATTGGCCAGCCAAACGGCGACAAAGATCTTCCAGAACAGGCTGCGTAGCCGTCGCATCTATTGAATCATCATGTAGCCGCGCCCGCGGGCCGTTTTGATCAATTGCTTCTCGCCCAGGTGCTGGGACAGTTTCTGTCGCACGCGGCTGACATGCACATCAATGCTGCGGTCGTAGGGCATCAGCGGGCGCTGCAGCACTTTTTCGGTGAGTGTTTCCTTGCTGACGATTTCGCCGGCGGCGCGCATCAGCAGTTCGAGAACGCTGAATTCGGCGCTGGTCAGGCCCAGCGGTTCACCGCCCACGCTGGCCTCGCGCTGGCCCCGGGAGAGTTGAATGCCGTGGAGGCTGATGTTGTCGCCCTCGACCGCCTTGCTCTCCACCGCCTGGGTGCGGCGCAGGATGGCGCGCAGACGGGCGGCCAGTTCGCGTGGGTTGCAGGGTTTGCCCATGTAGTCGTCGGCGCCCATCTCCAGGCCGATGATGCGGTCGATGTCGTCGCCGCGCCCGGTGAGCATGAGGACGGGGGTGTGGCTGCGGCTGCGCAGGCTTTGCAGGACATCGAGGCCGGAAATCCGCGGCATCATGATGTCGAGCACGATGGCATCGACCGCCGAGGTGTCCAGCTCCAGGGCCTCCTCGGGCTGATTGATGGAGCGGATATCGAATCCGTCGCCGTCGAGAAATTCGGCGAGCAGTTCGGTGAGTTCGGCGTCGTCGTCGACCAGTACGATTCTTGGTTGTGAGTTCATGGGGTCAATCTAGAGCAAATATTGCGAAATGATAAGCGCTTTTACCCAACTTTACCGCCTGGTGGGCGGCTTCGCCGCATTGGTTTGAGATGAAAAGACACAGAGCGCACAGAGTCCACAGAGATCAGTGAGATTTTATTGACCGGGTTTGCCACCCAAGGCGACCTGGTCCGGGCGGGGGAGATTCCGGATAAGCGCTTTGCGCTTTCTGGAATGACGCCCGAAGAACTCTGTGATCTCTGTGACCGCTCTGTGCTCTCTGTGTTTCCGGGCCAAGTTGGTGAGCCACCGAAAGCCAACGCGGCAAAGCCGCCCACCGGGTCGTGGTGCGGGGATAAAAAAAGCGGCCCGGGGGGCCGCTCTTTTTACTGCGTTTTTGCGGAGTGCCTGCGGTTTTAGCGCAGTTCCTTGCGCAGGATCTTGCCGACATTGGACTTGGGCAGGTCGTCCGCAAACACAACTTGTTTGGGCACCTTGTAGCCGGTCATGTTGGCGCGGCAGTGGGCGATGACCTCGTCCTTGCTCAGCTTGTGGCCGGGCTCGAGGACGACAAATACCTTGACCACTTCGCCGGACTTCTCGTCGGGTACGCCGATGGCGGCGGCCTCGAGGATGCCATCGTGCAGGGTCAGGACATTTTCGATCTCGTTGGGGTACACATTGAAGCCGGAGACCAGAATCATGTCTTTCTTGCGATCGACGATCTTCATGAAGCCGCGCTCGTCCATCACGGCGACATCGCCGGTCTTGAGGAAGCCGTCCTTGGTCATGCTCTCGGCCGTGGCCTCGGGACGATTCCAGTAGCCCTTCATGACCTGCGGGCCGCGCACGCACAGCTCGCCGGCCTCACCCAGGGGCAGTTCCTTGCCGTCGTCGTCGCGAATCGAGCACTCGGTGGAGGGCAGGGGGACGCCGATGCTGCCGCTGAAGACGGGAATGTCGAGCACCGGGCTGGTGGAAACCACCGGGGAAGTCTCGGTCATGCCAAAACCTTCGAGAATGGGCTCGCCGGTAATCTCGTGCCACTTGCGCGCCACGGATTCCTGGATCGCCATGCCGCCGCCAACGGCGATTTTCACATTGCTGAAATCGCATTTGGTGCGGAAGTTCTCGTCGTGAACCAGCTGGTTGAACAGGGTGTTCACACAGGTGATGGCGCTGAATTTGAACTTGGACATGATCTTGACGAACATGTTGATGTCGCGCGGGTTGGAGATCAGCACATTCAGGCCGCCGAGCTTCATAAAGGCCAGCACATTCACTGTCATACAGAAGATGTGGTACATGGGCAGCGGGCTGATGATGATCTCGTTGCCGGCCTCGTCGATGCGCGGCTTCATCCACTCGTACATCTGCTCCAGGTTGGCCACCATGTTGCGGTGAGTCAGCATGGCGCCCTTGGCCACGCCGGTGGTGCCGCCGGTGTACTGCAAAAAGGCCAGATCGTCACCGGTGAGCGGGATGCGCTTGAATTCGTGCTTCTTGCCCAGCTTGAGCGCGTCGTTGAACTTGACGGCGCCGGGCAGGCTGAACGGCGGCACCATCTTCTTGACGCGCTTGAGGATGAAATTGACCAGCGAGCGCCAGGGCTGCTTTTGCAGGTCGGCCAACTGGGTGGTGACGATGTTGTCCACATCCACCTGATCCATCACCTGTTCGAGAACGGAGGCAAAATTTTCCACGATGACGATGCTCTTGGCACCGGCGTCGTTGAGCTGGTGAGCCAGTTCGCGCGGAGTGTACAGCGGGTTGACATTGGCCACGGTCAGGCCGGCGCGCATGATGCCGAAGAGAGCCACCGGATACTGCAGGCAGTTGGGCATCATGATGGCGACGACATCGCCTTTCTTGAGCCCCAGATCCTCGCGCAGGTAGTTGGCGAACTGCATGGACAGCTTGTCCAGCTCGCGATAGGTGATGTGCCGTTTGATGTTGTAGAAGGCCGGCCGGTCCGCAAACTTCTCGACCGCTTCTTCAAACACCTCAACCAGCGACGGATATTGGTCGGGGTTGATTTCGGCTTCTACACCTTCTGGGTAATGTTCCAGCCAAATTTTTTCCACGCGAGGCTCCCGGTATTGTTATAAAAGGTCGGCAAGGGTAGGCAAAAAAGCCTGACAGTGCAATTGGTTAGCAGCGCTAAAAGCGCGCTTTGGCGTCGCTTTTGCTGGATGAAAAGTCGCCTTCCTCATCGATTTCGAAGTCCAGCATGGTGTCAAAACGGTATTCCTCGACAAGGTGTTTGGACAGGTCGTAGGCCGACTCAAAGCGGTCGTCGGGGTATTTGGCCATCAGTTTTTCGAGCACCGGCTGCAGGGCCCAGTAGCGGTTGGGTAGCCTGGGAATGGGCGCGTTCAGGTGATCCTGGCGCACTTTGGCCACCTTGCCGCGGTAGGGCCGCTTGCCCGTGAGCAGCTCGTAGAGAATCACCCCCAGGGCGTAGAGATCGGCGCGGGCGTCGGTGCGATAGCCCCCGTAGCTCTGTTCCGGGCTCATGTAGCTGGGCGTGCCTAGGCGCACCCCGCTGCGGGTCAGGTGCAGCTGGCGAGTGATGTCGTGGGCGATGCCAAAGTCGATGATGGCCAGGGTCTCGTCCCGGCGAAACATGATATTGGCCGGTTTAAGATCGCGGTGAATGATGCCCGAGCCGTGAATCGCTTGCAGTCCGTCGGCGATCTGGACCAGATATTTCAGGGCCTGCTGCTGGCTGATCCCTTTGCCCAGCCGCTGTTTGAGGTCGCCGGTATCGAAGTACTCCATGGTGGTGTAGCTGAGGCCGGCCACCCGGCCGTGGTCGTAGAGCTTGACGATGTTGGGGTGCTTAATCCGGCTGATCACTTCAAACTCGAGATCAAAGCGTTCAATGGCCCGCAGCTTCACCGCTTTTTCGGCCTTGGGTGAGACGGTTTTGAGCACCACCGGTTCGCCGGTTTCCTCGCGGGTGCACAGGTAGAGCACACCCATGCCGCCCTCGGCCAGCGGGCGTTCGATTTTGTAGCCGTCCACGGCGATCTCTGAAATGGCCGGCATGGCGGGGGGTGCTTCAGAGCGCTCGACGCTGTCGTCGGTGACACTGGCCTGGCTGTCGTCCTCCGCCGCCGCGTCCAGCCCGGCGACACTGCGGCTGGGCTGGAACAGCGCCTCCAGGGCGTTGCGTAGATTGACGGCATTGACCTGATGGCGCCCCAGGGCGTGACCGTTGGTTAGGTTTTGAGCCTGGTCGCGGCAACTGTCGAGGTCATCGGCGGGGCAGAGCAGAAGGGTGGGCAGGCCGATAAAACGGCGGTACAGGGCCTTGTGCAGGGCGCCGTTGAGTTGCCCGCTGTCGATGATCAGCAAATCCACTGCGGCGGGCAGGTCGGCGTCTTTGGCGGCGGGGGCCAGCAGGGTAACTTCGGCGCCCTCGCTGACTTTGGGCAACAAGTGCTTGAGCACCGTATCGGTGCCAATCTGATCGTCGATGATGAGTATCCGTTTTGCCATCAGAGTCCCTTGTTCGCCCTTTCAGTCTAGACGATTTCGCGCTCGACGGTCGGGTAGACGACGCGCGTGCCCCGGCCCGGGCGGTGTACCGCGCCGACCAGTGTCTGTGCTACCCGCTCCGCCTGCACCGGCCGATAGCGCGCCAGTTGGCCCATCATCAGTGGTGCCAGGGCGCGCATCACAGGTTTGCCCAGGTCCTCGCCAAAGCGCGTCTCCTGCCTTGCCCCCAATAGCAGGGAGGGGCGCACCAGTGTCAGGGAGTCAAAGCCGAGTTCGCCCAGCCCCTGTTCCATCTCGCCCTTGATGCGGCTGTAGAGCACCCGGGAGGTCGGGTCCGCACCGACGGCCGACACCACCGCACAGTGGGGCGTCCCGTGCTGGCGGGCCAGCTGCGCCAGCTTGAGTACATAGTCGCGGTCGACCCGGGCAAACGCTTCCGGGCTGCCGGCCTTTTTAATGGTGGTTCCCAGGGCGCAAACAAAGGCGTCGCCCGCCAGAGTGCCCTCGGGCAGCTCGGGGGCGTCAAAGTCGAGCAGGTGCACGGTGACCTTGTCGCTGTCGATGTCGGGCGCGTGGCGCGCCAGCACCTGGATGCTTTCAATGCCGGGGTCTTCCACCAGTTGCCGCAGGCAGGCCGAGCCCACCAGACCAGTGGCGCCGACCAGAGTAACTTTTAATCCCATTGATACCCCCAATGCCCAACAAACATTCAATACAGATGAGGGATTATCATGCCGGGGCCTCTGCGTGTAAAATGCAGCGCTGGCAACGGTGGGTAAAAAATGAAAAAAATACTGGTTCTGATGGCGGCAGTGGCCCTGTCCGGTTGTTCAGTTTTGAATTTCTCCGACAATCTGTCGCGCTCCATCCTCAATCACGATGATCCCGAGCTGGTACGCGATGCGGTTCCCGCGTATCTGATTATGCTCGATGCCCTGGTGGCCGGCGACCCCCGGGACGAGGACTACCTGCTGGCGGCGGCGCGCCTCTACGGCGCCTACGCCGGCGCCTTTGTCCGGCAGGACGAGCGCGCCCGCAAGCACGCCCGCCGGGCCTCCGAGTACGCCAACCGGGCGCTGTGCGAGCGCCACGAGGATCTCTGTGCCGCCCTGGACAAGCGCCTGGAGGATGTCGAGGTGGCCCTGGCCGAGCTGGATAAGCGCGGCGATATCCCGGCGCTCTACGGCTACGCCACCGCCCGGGCGACCTGGATCCAGACCCACTCCGGCGACTGGAACGCAGTGGCCGAGTTGCCCAAGGTCACCGCCGCCCTGCGCCATGTGGTGGCGCTTCAGGAGGACTACGACGGCGGCATGGCCCATGTCTATCTGGGCGTGCTCGACACCCAGCTGCCGCCGGCCATGGGTGGCAAGCCCGAACGCGCCCGCGAGCACTTCGAACGCGCCATCGATCTCTCGGACGGCAAAAATCTCATGGCAAAGGTGTACTATGCGCGGCAATATGCGCGCATGGTCTTTGACCGCGAACTGCACGACCGCCTGCTGGAAGAGGTGCTGGAAGCCGACCCCAGGGCGGAGGGGCTGACTTTGGTAAACACACTGGCGCAAAAACAGGCGCGCACCCTGCAAGCCAGTGCCGACGACTATTTTTGAGACAACAATGAATAAAATCAGCGCAATGATCGCGGCCGCCACGCTGGCCGCCACACTCGCCACTCCGGTCTCTGCGGCCACTCTAAAGATGGCCACTCTGGTGCCCGCCGGTACCCACTGGATGAAAGAGTTCCGCGCCGCCGCCAAGGCCGTGGAAGACCAGACCGAGGGCCGCGTCTCCTTCAAGTTCTACCCCGGTGGGGTCATGGGCAGCGACCAGAGCGTACTGCGCAAAATGCGCATTGGTCAGCTCGACGGTGGCGCCCTGTCCGCCGGGTCGCTGGCGGAGCGCTACAGCGGCGTGAACCTCTACAGCCTGCCCTTTTTGTTTCGCGACTACAGCGAAGTCCGGGCCGTGCGCGACCTGGTCGATCCGGTGATCAAGCGCGAGCTGGACAAGAAGGGCCTGGTGGTACTGGGCATTTCCGAGGGCGGCTTTGCCTACATGATGTCCGACAAGCCGGTGCAAAGCGTCGAGGACATCAAGGAGCGCAAGGTGTGGGTGCCCGAGGGCGACCGCATCTCCCGCGAAACCTTCGAGACCGCCGGTATCTCCCCGGTGGCCCTGCCGGTGTCGGATGTCTACACCGGCCTGCAGACCGGCCTGGTGGACACGGTGGCCATCAACCCCTCGGCGGCCATTGCCCTGCAGTGGCACAGTCGCGTCAACGCCCTCACCGATGAGCCCCTGTTGTTTATCGTCGGCATGATGGTGGTGGACAAGCGCCGCTTTTCACGCCTCTCCAGCGACGACCAGACCGTCGTTAAAACGGTGGTTGGCGATGTTTTCAAGCGTCTCGACGAGGCCAACCGCAAAAACGACCGCGAGGCCATGGAGGCGCTCAAGGCCACGGGCATCAAAACCGTGAGCATGAGCCCGGAAAACCGCGAGGCCTGGCAGGCGATTGCCAGCGAGACGCTGAAAGCATTGGGTGAAGAGGGCGTCTATCCGGTGGAATTGCTCGACCGGGTGCGCCAACGGCTGGCCAGTGTCCGCGGCAATGCCGTGGCACAGCGCGCCGAGTAGCAAGCCGGCGTGGGGTCTCTTTGGCACACATGGAAAGCCTTTTGGCACCACCTGGAAGAGTGGGCCATCGCCGCCGTGCTGGTGGTGATGATCGGGCTGTCGAGCGCCGATATCCTGCTGCGGGTGGGCTTTGACAGCGGCATCAGCTGGGCCCAGCCGGTGGTCAAGGCGCTGGTGTTGTGGCTGGCCATGCTCGGTGCCCTGTTGGCCACCCGCAGCAACCAGCACATCGCTATCGATGTGCTGAGCCGTTTTTTGCCACCCCTCTGGCGCCGCCTGAGCCAGGCGCTGGTCACCCTGTTTGCCGCTGTGATTTGCGCCGTTCTGGCCTGGCACAGCTACCGCTTTGTCGCCGGCAGCTTCGAGTTTCAGGACCGCTTTCTGCGCGGGATTCCGGCCTGGTGGGTACAGGCGATCATGCCCTTCGGCTTCGGCCTGATGTCACTGCGCTTTGCCGGCCACGCCTTCGCCTACGCCCTGGTGCCGGACTACCGGCCCGAGGGTCAGGCCAAAAGCGGAGAGATGCTGTGAGCGGTGCTCTGGTCTCCCTGCTGCTGTTGGCCCTGGCCCTGTTTGGCGCGCCGCTCTTTGTGGTCATTGGCGCCAGTGCCCTGTGGGGCTTTCACCAGTTTGATATCGATTTGCAGGCGGTGGCCATCGAGGTCTATCGCCTGGCCGAGATGCCCGTGCTCTCGGCCATCCCCCTGTTCACCTTTGCCGGCTATCTGCTCGGCGAGAGCCGGGCCCCGGCGCGGCTGGTGCGCATTACCGACGCCCTGATGGGCTGGATGCCCGGCGGTCTGGCGATTGTCGCCCTGTGCGCTTGCGCCCTGTTCACCGCCTTTACCGGCGCCTCCGGCGTGACCATTGTGGCCCTCGGCGCGCTGCTCTTTCCGGCCCTGCAAAAGGCCGGTTACAGCGACCGCTTCGGCCTCGGCCTGATGACTTCCTCGGGCAGCCTCGGCTTGCTCTTTGCCCCCTCCCTGCCGCTCATTTTATACGGCGTGGTGGCCCAGCAGCTGGCCCTGCCGATCTCCCTGAGCATCGACGATCTGTTTCTCGCCGGCATTCTCCCCGGCCTGACCATGCTGCTGGCCCTGGCGGCCTACAGCGTGTGGCAGACCCGGGGTGAGAACGGCGCCGATCGGGCCAAGCCCTTTGACGGCCGCGAGGCCCTGGCGGCCCTGCGCGATTCGATCTGGGAATTGCCATTGCCCTTCGTCGTGCTCGGCGGCATTTACGGCGGCTTTTTTGCCGTCTCTGACGCCGCCGCGATTACCGCGCTGTATGTGTTGCTGGTCACGGTGTTCATACGGCGCGAGGTGCGCTGGGCGCAATTGCCGGCGGTGATTCGCGACGCCATGAAGCTGGTGGGGGCCATCATGGTGATTCTGGGGCTGTCGCTGGCCTCGACCAACTACATGATCACCGCCGAGGTGCCGACGCGGCTGTTCGAGGCCATCAGTACCTACATTCAAAGCCCCTACACCTTCCTGATTCTCCTGACCCTGTTCCTGTTGGTCCTGGGCATGATGCTGGATATCTTCTCCGCCATCGTCATCATGGTGCCGATCATTCTGCCCATCGCCCTGCAATACGGCATCCACCCGGTGCACCTGGGGATTCTGTTCCTGGCCAATATGCAGCTGGGCTATTTCACGCCGCCGGTGGGGATGAACCTGTTTATCGCCAGCTTCCGCTTTAATCGCCCGGTGATGGAACTCTACCGGGCGACGATTCCCTTCTTCTTTATCCTGTTGGCCACGGTCCTGCTGATTACCTACTGGCCGGCTTTGAGCCTGGTCTTTATCGACTAGTCGGCATCCTCGATCAGCGGCTCCTCACCAGTGAGCACGGTAATGGCCTTTTTATAGGTGGTGATGGCGAAGCCGCCCTCGGACAGTGGCAGGATGTCGACCACATCGTCGAGGTTTTCATCGTCCGGCTCGTCGAGCAGGTTTTCCTCTGAAAAGTGTGTGACGCCGGTAAAAATGGCCCGTCGGCAGGGGGCGTCCGGGCGCTTGGGGTCCTTGACCACCTCGAGAATCAGGGCGCGCTCGTCGATGTCGTAGACGAGGGCAAAGAGATAGGGCGAGGCGCCTTCGGTGAGGGTTTTCAGCCAGTCCACAGTGGTGTCTCCGCTGCTGTGCGTGTGAGAAACAGTGGCCAAAGCATACACCCAAATTTTTTCGGCTGCTCGGTTCAAGGGGGTGGTTGGGGCGCCGTTTGCTGTTATGATTTCTGCTACCTTATACAAGAACCCAAACGAAAAAGGATGGCAGCAACGATGATGAAGAAAACACTGATGGTATTGGCGGCGAGCGCCACCCTGACCCTCTCGGCCTGTACCACTTTTGACGCCTACACCGGCGAAGAGAAAGTGAACAAGACCACCAAGGGCGCCGCCATTGGCGCCGGCATCGCCGCCGTAATCGCCTATGTGGACAACAAGGACGCCGACAGCGACAAGCGCCGCGAGCGCATCCTCGAGGCCGCCGGTGGCGGTGCCCTGATCGGCGGTGGCGTTGGCTACTACATGGATCGCCAGGAAGCCAAGTTGCGCAAACAGCTGCGAGACTCCGGCGTCAGCGTTGAGCGCGAGGGCGACAACATCAACCTGGTCATGCCTGGCAACATTACCTTCAAGACCGACGGCTCCGATGTCAGCACCGACTTCTATGATGTGCTCGATTCCGTGGCCGTGGTGGTACAGGAGTTCGACAAGACCATCGTTGCCGTCTCCGGTCACACTGACAGCACCGGTTCCGATAGCTACAACCAGGTGCTCTCGCGCAAGCGCGCCGACTCGGTGGCGGGTTACCTGAAGTCTCAGGGCGTAATCGAGGATCGCTTTGAGGTGATCGGCTTTGGCGAGGCGCGTCCCATTGCCGACAACAGCACCGAGAGCGGTCGCGAGCAAAACCGCCGCGTGGAAATCACGCTGCTGCCCATCACCGAGGAGTGATACGGCAAAACGGATTGAAACAATCCGGCATAAAAAAAGCCCCGCACTGCGGGGCTTTTTGCTGTCTGGAGCGTCGGGACGGGGTCTAACCGTTGGCCACCGAGGGCGTTTTCTCCTCGCTGCTGTTGGCCAGACCGGTCATGCCGGCGGCGATGAAATCCAGAAACTGGCCCATCATCTCCTCCAGACTGTCGGCGCTGATGTCGCCGAAGAAGGTGTTGTGCATGTACTCCAGGTCGGCCAGACCGTGAATGGCACTGATCCAGCTGAACAGCAGCTGGCGGCGCATCCAGGTGCGATCGACATCGGGCAGGGCCCAGGCCATGTACTCGTCCAGGGTCTGGAAAGTCTTGCTGTGGTACTTGTTGATCAGCTCCTGGATCTTGGGGTCGGCCTCTACCGCCAGGCGGGCGTAGAACTTGACCGCGTGGTGGCCGTAATCGCGCTTCTGGTAGAGTTCGACATAGGGGGCGTAAAAGCTCTCAAGCACCTGGCGCGGGGTCAGCTGGGTGCGGTCCAGCGACTTCAACTGGGAAAAGCGCGATTCGCGGAGCAGGCCGATCTCCTGGTTGAGGTAGGCCATCAGGGCCTCCAGCAAACCGAGCTTGTTGCCAAAGTGGTAGTGCGCGGCACCGGAATTTTTGGTCCCTGCCAGAACATTGATGTTGCGCATGGAAACGCCGTAAATGCCCTGTTCTGCAAACAACTGCAGTGCCGCGAGGATGAGTCGTTCTTTAATATCGAGAGTCTGGTCCATAAGAGTTCTGTCGCGCTTTGATGTGTATATCCCTATAAGGATTGCACCGGAAATTGGAGTAAACCAACTAAAATGGCGGGAAGCTTGCACCAAGCGGTCCCCTGTCCTCGATTCGGCGCCCTTGTCGTATATCAACAATAGCACAAAGCCCGAATCGCGCCGCATTTGGGAAATGGCTTGGCGCTGGTGTAACCTAGCCGCCGTCATACCCCCTCGGAGACCGCAGCTTGCTCGATTCGTTCCTCTATAATCCGGAATTCTGGCGTTTTGTGAGCATTCCCGTGGGTGCGGCCATTCTCGGCTGGGTCACCAACTGGGTGGCGATTCAGCTGACCTTCTGGCCGATTAAATATGTCGGCATCAGGCCCTGGCTGGGCTGGCAGGGCATTATTCCCAGCAAGGCGGGCAAAATGGCCCGCATTTCGGTGGAGAAGTCGCTCAGTCGCATCGGTAACATCGGCGACCTGATCGATCGCGTCGGCCCGGACAAGATCCTCGACCACCTGACGGAGTTCGTCGATCCACGGGTCGAGGAGCTGGTTGATGAAGTCATCTGCGAACACTACGAAGAACAGTGGCGGTCACTCCCCGAACCGATTCGCGAGCACATCTACGCCACCGTGCGCCAGCGCCTGCCCTATACTCTGGAGGAGTTGATCTTCGAGGGGCTCGATCATCTGGATGAGATTTTCGACCTGGAAGAGATGGCGGTGAACTCCTTGCTGGCCCACCCGGAAATTCTCAACCGCATGTTTCTCGAGGCCGGGCGCAAGGAACTGCGCTTTATCGTCCAGAGCGGTCTGCTTTTTGGCGGCCTCTTTGGCCTGGTTCAGCTGGCGGTGTGGTATTTCGCCCCCTGGGTCTGGCTGTGGCCGATTTTCGGCATGATTGTCGGCTTTGCCACCAACTGGGTGGCCCTCAATGTCATTTTCAGGCCGCTTCATCCGGTTAAAATTGGCCCCTGGACGATTCAGGGCATGTTCCTGCGCCGCCAGAGCGAAGTGGCCCGGCGCTACTGCCACATACTGGCCCACGAGCTGCTCAACAGCGAGACGATCATCGATTCGATCCTCACCGGCTCCAAGGCCGAGACCGTGCGCCAGCTGGTGGACAAGCGGGTGCGGGAGTACCAAATGCAGGATGACAGCATTCCGCCGGAGATGGTCGAGCAGTTTCTCGGCCCCAACGCCTTCGACAAGCTGGCCCAGTCCATGACCGATACCATATTACGCCACGCCCGGGAGCCCTTTGCGGACCCGGCGTTTAAAAAGGAGCGGGCCGAGCAGGTGGAAAAGATGCTCGCCGACCGCTTCGCCCGGCTGAGTCCGGAAGAATTTCAGGATGTGCTGCGCCCGGCGTTTCAGGAGGACGAGTGGCTTCTGATCGCCGTCGGCGCGGTGCTCGGTTTCCTGGCTGGCCTGTCGCAGGTCTTTTTGGTTTTCGGCAGCTAGCGCTGCCGCAGTTCAACACACGGCTATAAAGAGGTAAATAAAATGGCAAATCCACAAAATTCAGCGGGCCTGCGCGGCCAGGTCGCCGGCAAGACGGCACTCTCCACCGTTGGCGTTTCCGGCTCCGGTCTCACCTACCGCGGCTACGATGTAAAGGATCTGGCCAACAAGTGCATTTTTGAGGAAGTGGCCTTTCTGATTCTCAAGGGCCACCTGCCCAACCAGCAGGAGCTGGACGAGTACAAGGCCAAGCTGCGCAGCCTGCGCTCGCTGCCCGATGCCCTCAAGGAAGTGCTCGAGCGCATCCCCGCCGACGCCCACCCCATGGATGTCATGCGCAGCGGCTGCTCGGTACTGGGCAACCTCGAGAGCGAGGACACCAGCACCGTCGGCGCCTTCCCCGATCAGGAAGAGAAGATCGACCGCATGCTGGCCACTTTCCCCGGCATCATTTGCTACTGGTACCGCTACAGCCACGACGGCGTGCGCATCGACACCGACACCGACGACGACACCATCGGCGGCCAGTTCCTGCACCTGCTACACGGCGAGGCGCCCAAGGCCCTGCACGAGGATGTGATGAATGTCTCCTTGATCCTCTACGCCGAGCACGAGTTCAACGCCTCCACCTTCACCGCCCGGGTCTGCGCCTCCACGCTGTCGGACATCTTCTCCTGCATCACCGGCGCCATCGGCTCCCTGCGCGGCCCGCTGCACGGCGGCGCCAACGAGGCGGCCATGGAGATGATCGAGAAATTCAGCGATGCCGACGCCGCCGAGAAGGGCATGCTGGGCATGCTCGAGCGCAAGGAAAAGATCATGGGCTTCGGCCACGCCATCTACCGTGAGTCCGACCCGCGCAACGAAATCATCAAGACCTGGGCCGAGAAGCTGGCCGAAGATGTTGGCGACACGGTGCTCTACCCGGTCTCCGTGCGCTGCGAGGAAGTCATGTGGCGCGAGAAGAAGCTGTTCTGCAACGCCGATTTCTTCCACGCCTCGGCCTACCACTTCATGGGCATTCCCACCAAGCTGTTCACCCCCATCTTTGTGATCAGCCGCCTGACCGGCTGGGCCGCCCATGTGATGGAGCAGCGCGCCGACAACCGCATTATCCGCCCCAGCGCCGAGTACACCGGGCCGGAGCTGCGCGAAGTGCCCGCCATCGGCGAGCGTTAATCGGCCTTTTTGCTACAAATATTTGCTACAACTAGAAAGTAGTGGGGAGGGCACCGCCCTCCCCGTACCCCCAACGACTGAGAGAAAGGCGTTCCATGAACACTGACTATCGCAAGCCCCTGCCGGGCACCGACCTCGAGTTTTTCGACACCCGCGCCGCCGTGGATGACATCCAGCCCGGCGCCTACGCCAAACTGCCCTACACCTCGCGCATTCTGGCCGAGCAGCTGGTCCGCCGCTGTGACCCGGAGACGCTGACCGATTCGCTCAAGCAGCTGATCGAGCGCAAGCGCGACATGGACTTTCCCTGGTACCCCGCGCGGGTGGTCTGCCACGACATCCTCGGCCAGACGGCCCTGGTAGACCTGGCCGGCCTGCGAGACGCCATTGCCGAGCAGGGCGGCGACCCCGCCCAGGTCAACCCGGTGGTGCCCACCCAGCTGATCGTAGATCACTCGCTGGCGGTGGAGCACGCCGGTTCGGAAGAGGGCGCCTTTGAAAAGAACCGCGAGGTGGAGGAGCGCCGCAACGAGGACCGCTTCCACTTCATCAACTGGACCAAAACGGCCTTCGACAATGTCGATGTGATTCCCCCCGGCAACGGCATCATGCACCAGATCAATCTGGAGAAGATGTCGCCGGTGGTTCAGGTGAAGGATGGCGTGGCCTTCCCCGATACCTGCGTGGGTACCGACAGCCACACCCCCATGGTCGACGCCCTGGGCGTGATCTCGGTGGGCGTGGGCGGCCTGGAGGCCGAGAATGTCATGCTCGGCAACCCCTCCATGATGCGCCTGCCCGACATCGTCGGCGTGGAGCTCAAGGGCAAGCTCAAGCCCGGCATCACCAGCACCGACATGGTCCTGGCCATCACCGAGTTCCTGCGCAAGGAGCGCGTGGTCGGCGCCTATCTGGAGTTCTACGGCGAGGGCGCCGACAGCCTGTCGGTGGGCGACCGCGCCACCATCTCCAACATGACCCCCGAGTACGGCGCCACGGCGGCGATGTTCTACATCGACGACCAGACCATCGAGTACCTCAAGCTGACCGGCCGCGAGGACGACCAGGTGACGCTGGTGGAGCAGTACGCCAAACACATCGGCCTGTGGTCCGACGACCTCAAAACCGCCGAGTACGAGCGCGTGCTGACCTTTGACCTGACCACGGTGGAGCGCACCCTGGCGGGCCCCTCCAACCCCCACGCCCACCTGCCGACTTCCGAGTTGGCTTCCAGCGGTATCGCCGGCAAGTGGGAGCAGGAAGAGGGCAAAATGCCCGATGGCGCGGTGATCATCGCCGCCATCACCAGCTGCACCAACACCTCCAACCCGCGCAACATGGTCGCGGCGGGCCTGATTGCCCGCAACGCCAACAAGCTGGGCCTGACCCGCAAGCCCTGGGTGAAGTCCTCCCTGGCGCCGGGTTCCAAGACGGTCAAGATGTATCTGGAAGACGCCGAGCTGATGTCCGAGCTGAAACAGCTGGGCTTCGATGTGGTGGCCTTTGCCTGCACCACCTGCAACGGCATGTCCGGGGCGCTCGATCCCGAGATTCAGAAGGAGATCGTCGACCGCGACCTGTACTCGGTGGCCGTGCTCTCCGGCAACCGCAACTTCGACGGCCGCATCCACCCCTACGCCAAGCAGGCCTTCCTGGCCTCGCCGCCGCTGGTGGTGGCCTATGCCATTGCCGGCACCATCCGCTTCGATATTGAAAAGGATGTGCTGGGCTACGACGACGCCGGCAACCCGGTGACCCTCAAGGACATCTGGCCCAGCGATGAGGAGATCGACGAGCTGGTCAAGGCTCATGTGAAGCCCGAGCAGTTCCGCACGGTCTACGACCCGATGTTCGATTTGAAAAAGGCCATCGCCGCCAAGAGCCCGCTCTACGAGTGGCGCCCGCAGTCCACCTACATTCGCCGCCCGCCCTACTGGGAAGGCAATATGGCCAGGCAGCGCGATCTCAAGAACATGCGCCCGCTGGCGATCCTGCCGGACAACATCACCACCGACCACCTGTCGCCGTCCAACGCCATCATGCTGGACAGCGCCGCCGGGGAATATCTGGACAAAATGGGCCTGCCGGAGGAGGACTTCAACTCCTACGCCACCCACCGCGGCGACCACCTCACCGCCCAGCGCGCCACCCTGGCCAACCCCAAGCTGTTCAACGAAATGGTGCGGGATGAAAACGGCGAAGTGATCCAGGGCTCGCTGGCCCGGGTCGAGCCCGAGGGCGAGCAAAAGCGCATGTGGGAAGCCATCGAAACCTACATGGAGCGCAAGCAACCGCTGATTATCATCGCCGGCGCCGACTACGGTCAGGGCTCCTCCCGCGACTGGGCGGCCAAGGGCGTGGCCCTGGCCGGCGTCGAGGCCATCGTCGCCGAGGGCTTCGAGCGCATCCACCGCACCAACCTGATCGGCATGGGCGTGATGCCCCTGCAGTTTGAGGAAGGCACCACCCGCCACACCCTCGAACTCGACGGCACCGAAGTCTACGATGTCGAGGGCGACCCCGCCCCCGGCGCCAAACTGACCCTGGTGATCACCCGCCAGAGCGGCGAAGTCGAGCGCGTACCGGTCATCTGCCGCCTCGACACCGCCGAGGAAGTCTCCGTCTACACCAACGGCGGCATCCTCCAGAAATTCGCCAAGGAATTCATGGAGTCGGCGGCATGAGCCACGCACCACAGATTAAAATTCCCGCCACTTACATGCGCGGTGGTACCAGCAAGGGTGTTTTCTTCCGTCTGGAGGATTTGCCCGAGGCG
Organism: Pseudomonadota bacterium; assembly: GCA_051747425.1. GTDB lineage: Bacteria > Pseudomonadota > Gammaproteobacteria > HTCC5015 > HTCC5015 > HTCC5015. The sequence continues at coordinate 21,872 of JBNJGD010000010.1, read as the reverse complement.
GCGCAGCAGGCCGGTGAGGCCCGCGATAAATTACTGTTGCGGGTGATCGGCAGCCCCGATCCCTACGGCAAGCACACCGACGGCATGGGCGGCGCCACCTCCAGCACCAGCAAAACGGTGATTCTGTCGCCCAGCGAGAGCCCCGACCACGATGTGGACTACCTCTTTGGCCAGGTGGCCATCGACAAGCCGTCCATCGACTGGAGCGGCAACTGCGGCAACCTGACTGCGGCGGTGGGTTCCTTTGCCATCAGCAACGGTCTGGTAGATGCCAGCCGCCTGCCCGAGAACGGCGTGGCCGAGATCCGCATCTGGCAGGTGAACATCCAGAAAACCATCATCGCCCATGTGCCCATGACCAATGGCGAGGTGCAGGAGACCGGCGACTTTGAACTCGACGGCGTGACTTTCCCCGCCGCAGAAGTGCAGGTGGACTTTATGGACCCGGCCGACGCTGCCGGCTCCATGTTCCCCACCGGGAAACTGGTGGACGAGCTGGAAGTGCCCGGTGTGGGCAACCTTCAGGCCACCATGATCAACGCCGGCATTCCCACGGTGTTCGTCAACGCCGCCGACATTGGCTACACCGGCACCGAACTGCAGGACGAGATCAACTTCGATCCCGCCGCCTTGGAAAAGCTGGAAGCCATCCGCGCCCATGGCGCCGTCAAAATGGGCTTGATTGAGGATGTCAGCGAGGCCGCCGCGCGCCAGCACACGCCCAAGGTGGCCTGGGTGGCCGGGCCGAACAGCTACACCGCCTCCAGCGGCAAGCAGGTGGACGCCGACGAGATCGACCTGCTGGTGCGGGCCATGTCCATGGGCAAGTTGCACCACGCCATGATGGGCACCGCCGCCGTGGCCATCGCCATCGCCGCCGCCGTCCCCGGCACCCTGGTGAGCGACGCCGCCGGCGGTGGCGAGCGCACCGATGTGCGCTTCGGCCACCCCTCCGGCACCCTGCGCGTGGGCGCCGAAGCCCGCTACGAAAACGGCCAGTGGAGCGCCGTCAAAGCCAGCATGAGCCGCAGCGCCCGCGTCCTCATGGAAGGCTGGGTCCGCGTCCCCGGCGATTGTTTTTCGTAGGTCGGGCTTCAGCCCGACAGCCATGTCGGCCGGTGCGGGCCGTTGAGGCCTGGCCGAAAAGACACAGAGGACACCGAGCGCACAGAGGCCACAGAGTGTTTTGAGTCATTCCGGAAAGCGCAGCGCGCTTATCCGGAATCTGCGCCAAACGGGCGGCGTAGGAGCGGCGACCCCGCCGCGACAAAGGTGATGGTCGTGTCGGCCCGAGGTCGAGCCTCCTACTCGCAAGGTCTGTAGAACAGGAGCGGGCCTGCCCGCGAACGAGGCGGCGGCCTCGATAACGATTCGCCTGCAGGCAGGCTCCTACAGTAGGAGACCCGACTCATCAGCCGCAAAACGCGCCCTCTCCCCCAGCCCCTCTCCCGAGCAGGGAGAGGGGAGGGCAACGCAGTTACACCCCTCTGTGTCCTCTGTGCGCTCTGTGGCTAACAAACCAAATCCGCTACACTACGCGCCATGAAAGATACCCTCTATCAGCACGGCGACGAGGTGGTCGACTTTGCCTTTGACGAGAAGGTGGTGTCGGTCTTCCCCGACATGATCAAACGCTCGGTGCCGGGCTACCCCACCATCATTAAAATCACCGGCATGCTGGCGGCGCGCTATGTCCAGCCGGGCACGCGCTGCTACGACCTGGGCTGCTCCCTGGGCGCCTCCACCTTTGCCATGCGCCACCACATTGAGCACGACGATGTGGCCATCGTCGCCGTGGACAACTCCCCGGCCATGATCGAGGGCCTGGAGTACGCCATGGCCGAAGACACGGCCAGCGTGCCGGTCATCCCGCTCACTGGCGATGTCGCCGTGACTGCCGTCGAGAACGCCTCCATGGTGGTGCTCAACTTCACCCTGCAGTTTCTGCCCCCGGATCAGCGGGCGGCGGTGATTCGCCGCATCTACCAGGGCCTGGTGCCCGGCGGCATTCTCGTCCTCTCGGAAAAGCTGCGCTTTGAGGACAGCCACCTGGACGAGCTCTATGTGGAGCTGCACCACGAATTCAAAAAGGCCCAGGGCTACTCCGATATGGAAATCGCCGGCAAGCGCACCGCCCTGGAAAATGTGCTGATCCCCGAGACCCTGGGTACCCACCGCCGGCGTATGCGCCAGGCGGGTTTCGAGAGCGTGGATGTGTGGTTCCAGTGTTTGAACTTTGCCTCGCTGGTGGCGGTGAAGGGCCGTGAGTAAGCGCGATACGCCCAGCCTCACCGGGCTGGTGGACTTTGCCGCCCTGGAACAGATGCTGCGCGAGAGCGTCGAGGACAAATGGCTCTCGCCCTGGCTGGACACTCTGGAAGCCGAGACCACCGCGCTCTGCCGCCCCGGCCGCTGGGGCGACCTGCCCGCTTGGTGGCAAGCCGTCGACGACATGCCACAGGTGGCGGCCAGCGACTGGGATTTCGACGCCGAGGCCGTGCGCATCGGCCGCCCCGAGGATGTCAGCGAAGCACAGCAGCAGGCCATCCGCGACGGCCTGCTGGCCATCAAACCCTGGCGCAAGGGCCCCTTTGAAGTCTTCGGCATCGACCTCGACAGCGAGTGGCGCTCCAACCTCAAGTGGAAGCGGGTGGCCCCGCACCTGGATATGAAGGGCAAGCGCGTGCTCGATGTGGGCTGCGGCAACGGCTACTACGCCCTGCGCATGCTCGGCGCCGGCGCCCGCTGGGTACTGGGCGTGGACCCCAGCCCGCGCTTTCTCATCCACTACGCCGCCCTGCGCCGCTTTTTGCCGCAACACCCCGACTTCCACATCCTGCCCCTGGGCCTGGAGCAACTGCCGCTGGATCTGCCGCTGTTCGACACCGTGCTCTCCATGGGCGTGCTCTACCACCGCCGCTCGCCCTTCGACCACCTGATCGAACTCAAGCGCAAACTCCGCCCCGGCGGACAACTGCTGCTGGAAACCCTGGTGGTGGAGGGCGACCAACACACCGTGCTGGTCCCCGAGGGACGCTACGCGCAAATGCGCAATGTCTGGTGCCTGCCCTCGGTGCCGGCGCTGGAGCACTGGCTCAAGCGCGTCGGCTTTACCGACATTGAAACCGTGGATGTCAGCGACACCACCATCGAAGAACAGCGCGCCACCGAGTGGATGACCTTCCAGTCCCTGGAAGACTTCCTCGACCCAAACGACCACAGCAAAACCATCGAAGGCCACCCCGCCCCCCGCCGCGCCAGCCTCATCGCCCGCACACCCCGGTAAAAAAACACCGTCATTGCGAGCCGAAGGCGAAGCAATCTACCCCACCTGTCATTGCGAGCCGAAGGCGAAGCAATCTGTCTTTGTTGTCATTGCGAGCGCAGCGAAGCAATCTGCGGGAACCGTTCGGCAGATCGCCGCGTCGGCCAAAGCCTCCTCGCGATGACGATGGCTGTCATTGCGAGCGTAGCGAAGCAATCTGACAAAAAATGCCGTCATTCCGGAAAGCGCCCCGCGCTTATCCGGAATCTCCCGGAACTCCCCCTCGCCATCCACCGGCACGAAAAGTAGGGCGGATGTGGCGAAGCCATCTTCCGCCAAACGGCAAGCCTCCACCAATTGACTGCCCACCACAAAAGCGTACATCCTTACCGGAAATCAGTGAGTGCTCACCATGAATGAAGTAACAGCCACCGAAGCCCAGCGCATTTTTTGCCAATTGATGGATCAAACGGTCGAGTCCCACCAGCCGATCCTGATCTCGGGTAAAAGAAACAAAGCCGTTCTGATCGCGGAGGAAGACTGGGAAGCGATCCAGGAAACCCTGTTCCTCATGTCTATTCCGGGCATGCGGGAATCGATTCGTGAGGGAATGAATACTCCCGTTGAACAGTGCGATAAGCGATTGTTTCCAAAGGGCTCCTAGCGTAGCCACTCCGGCAAAAAGGAATTCACACATGAAAATCACCCCACAAACCCTCCAGGACGCCGCCGAGCAAAACATCATCAGCCGGGAACAGGCCGATTCGCTGCTCGAGTTCATCCGCACCAGCAACGCCAACACCCCCGGCTTTTCCTTCACCCATGTGCTCTATTACTTGGGCGGCCTGGTGGCCATCGGCGCCATGACGCTGTTTATGAACCTGGGCTGGGAATCCTTTGGCGGCGCGGGCATTTTCATGATCGCCCTGCTGTACGCAGGCGTCGGCCTCAAGATCACCAATGTCTTCGTCAGCAAGGGCCTGCACATCCCCGCCGGCATCTGTGCCACCTTTGTGGTCTGCCTCACCCCGCTGGCCATCTACGGCCTGCAGCACTGGCTGAATGTCTGGCCCGATGAGTCCGCCTACCGCGAGTACCACCGCTACATAAAATGGCACTGGATGTACATGGAGCTGGGCACCCTGGCCGTGGGCGCCATCGTCGCCTGGCATTACCGTTACCCGTTCCTGTTTATGCCCATTGCCGTCACGCTCTGGTACATGTCCATGGATGTCTCGGTGATGATCAGCGGCGAACACCCCGCCTGGGAACTGAGAAAGCTGGTGACGATGTACTTCGGCATTCTGATGACCGGCCTGGCGCTGTGGGTGGATCTGCGCAACCGCAGCCGGGCGGATTTCGCCTTCTGGCTGTACCTCTTCGGCGTGCTGACATTCTGGTGCGGCCTCACCGCCCAGCACTCCGACAGTGAACTGAGCAAGTTCCTCTACTTCTGCATCAACCTGCTGATGATCGGCGCGGGCGTACTGCTGGTGCGCCGGGTCTTTGTCATCTTCGGCGCCCTGGGCGGCAGCATGTATCTGGGCCACCTGGCCTCCAATGTCTTTGAAAACAGCTGGCTGTTCCCCGTGGCCCTCACCGCCATCGGCCTGGGGATCATCTACCTGGGCGTGCTCTGGCAAAAGCATGAGCGAGCCCTCAGCCAAAAAGCCCGCCAGTTCCTGCCGGAACCCCTGAGAGCACTGGTGGAGAAGAGGGCGCCATGACACTGATGATGTTTGTACTGGGCATCCTGCTGGTGCTGACCATCCTCGCCAGTCTCTGGCTGGGGTTCAACTCGTCCCAGTGGCCCACCACCCAGGGCAAAATCCTTAAGGCCGGCCTGAGCGAGGCCCAAAACCCCCACTCCAGCGCCGATCGCACCTTCTACCGCCCCAGCGTGCTTTACGAATACACCCGGCACAGCCAACCCATTCGTTCCACAAGAATCGGCGCCTACCTGATATGGGGCACCAACCGACAAAAAGCCGAACAGGTCATCCGGCACTTCCAGGAAGGCAGCGCAGCCAGGGTGTACTACCACCCCTACCTGCCCAAACTCTCCGTACTCGACCCCGGCATCAAACAACCCTGGGTGCACATCCTATTACTGGCCATCGGCCTGCTGATCGCCACTGTCACCGGCCTGCCAATGCTGCTGGACATCTCAATCACCGAGTGGCTGTTCAACCTGATCCACAGCACCACCCAATAAAAAAATATGCTAGCCTGAATCCACACAGAAACAGGGAAGTGTCCGAAATTACCGAACACCTCTCAAGAAACACAATAAAATCAGAACATTAGGAAAATTATGCTTTACGAAATTAAAGGCACAAAGCCGTTAATCACAGAGTGAAGCCCGGATTAAAAGCACCTAAGTAGCTGACTAATAAACAATTTCAAATGAAACGAATAAAAATCAAACTAGAGATTAACGGCATCAACATTAGCGGCCTTGGGCCGTTAACTTAGCTGTTAGGCCAATAAGGAAGAAAACTATGTCACGCATCTGCGGTATAGAGTTAAAATCATCGGAAGCCATTTTGGCCGTAATAGAGCGTACGGATGACGACTATTACTACGTTGACATCGAACCAAGAAAAATAAAGCTTGGGGATGATGAGTCTAGCGAATTGTTGAAGTCCTTTCATGACGCCGTAGTAAACTTCTCTAAAGATAATCATATTGATAGTTTCGTTATAAAAAAACGTGCCAAGAAAGGGACAATGGCCGGGGGAGCTGTCTCGTTCAAGCTTGAAGGGGTTATCCAGTTGAATGGCGTTGCGAAAGTTGAGTTTGTTTCCGGTCAAGGCATAGCTGCCGCACACAAAAAGGCCCCGTTTGAAATACCGGAAGGGCTCAATAAGTATCAGGAGAACGCATTTATGGCAGCCAGCCTGTACATAAGGAAAAACTAGCATGGCTTCTTTTTATATTGACGGGGCAAATGCACCTGAAGAAATCAAAGACCAATTAAAGCTGCTGGCGCAAGATATTGAATTCGAACGCGAAGTAACGAAAGGTGGCAATGGCTATCTTTTCTTTGGTCGGAACCGGATACTTAATACTCAAGTCGCTGTCAAATTCTATTACTGGGGCGGCCAAGTAGACTTCCATGCAGAACCCAATACTTTGGCTTATATAAATTCGCCAAATGTGCTGGATGTACAAAATGCAGGGCTGATCGATGGTGAATGGGCCTACTTCGTAACCCCATACTGTGCAAACGGGGATATGGATGATGTCATTGAAAAGACAGAGATTGGCAACAAGAAAGCAGTTGATCTTACATGTGAATTGTTGATGGGCGTTGGATCGCTTCATGAAAAACGCTACTTACATAGGGATTTGAAGCCGGCCAATATTTATGTTGGGGATGATTATCGGGCAATAATCGGCGACTTCGGGTCTATAAAGCAGCTGCCCGAGGGCTTAGACTCTATACCTGCATCGAGTCATGCTGTGCTTTACCGGCCCCCTGAATCCGTCGAAACAAACTACTATGGATTTCAGGGAGATATTTATCAATGTGGGATAGTTCTTTACCAGTTGCTGGGCGGCCATTTGCCATATGATCAGGTGTCATGGCTATCTGGATCAGAACGTAAGCACTACAATCAACTGGACGATGAAGCAGACAGATCCATTTATGCAGATCAATGCGTAAAAGCAAAAATTAAAAAAGGAAAAATACTGAGTTTAGCGTCTCTTCCTCCATGGGTGCCTGACAATCTTCGTAGAGTCATAAGAAAAGCTACGAACATAAAACCAGAAAAGCGCTTTCCCACTGCATCTGCGTTTCATGTTCAATTGAACAATTTGCAACCGACGATACCTGATTGGTTGGTAGAAGATGGCTGTCCAACGTTAAGGGCCACTACGTCATATCGAGTGTTTGAATCTGGCCAAGGCTTCCAAGTGCAAAAGCGCAAGGGGACGAGTCAGTGGCGAATGGATAACAGCTTTGACGTCCAGACTCTTAAAGAGGCAATTGAACGAGTTAATGGAAAAGCCTAACAAAGCCATCAAATTCGCTCCCTGCGGTCGCCGGACCTCGTTTCACTCGGCCGTTTATGGCGAGCGTTATACGAACAAAAATAGAGAGTAGAGCCATATGGGTGGGTATTTGCAAACAGGAATAGGCATTGCCGTTTCAATACTATTATTCTGGTTGAGCTATCGCCAGACTATAGGCGCAAAAAAAGAACGCACAAAAAATGCCAATAAATCATTGCATAGGGCGGTAATGAGAAGGATGGTTCTTGAGGATTACAGCCCAAAATATAAAGACATATCCAGGATAATTGAAGGTAAGGCAAGAGAGTTTAGTACTTCAGTAAATGATATGTTGTCTGAAGAGCAGGTCTTGAATAGTATTTATACAGAAGTATTTGATAGCGATCTTATTTCCCCGGCACAGAGAATCGAAATAGAGAAACGACTTGATGCTCTTTTTGCAAAAATAGAAGAAAAACCAGCCATACCCTCTATACAGGAATTCAAATTACTGAGAGAAGAACATAAAAAGAAGAGAGATTCATTAGCTATATTGACCATTGCGGTATCAATGGTTGGCGCATCAACCTCTCTTCTTTATAGCTTCATAAAAGATCCCGCATCAATTATTGCATCTAATAAAGAGTGGCTATTCTCCGGCTTTGGGGTTTTTGTTGTGAGCCTTGCAATGATTACTCTCATGAGTATTGTGAGAAAGCAGAAAGAGGAAATCGCTTCGCCCAGCAGAAGTTCTTCTGCACTATCCGCAGCTGAGTTTGAACTCGAAATCGCTAAAGCAATGGAAAAATCCGGCTACAAGTACACCGCAGAGCCAAATATCGGTGATCATAGGCCTGATTTTCTTATCGAGGCTGACGGCAAGCGCATAGCTGTTGACGCCAAAGCGTGGGGCGACATCGTTCCATTCACTATTATTAGGAAAACAATCTACAGGCTTGAATCCTTATCAAAAGAAGAGGGAATCGATGCGGTGCTTTTAGTGACAAAAAAGCCCGTTCCTATGAGAGGGTTTAAGTCAGATGATAACAAAATCAAGATAGTAAGCATGAATGAGTTTACTGGAATGCTTAAAAATAAACGTGTCGCGTAAATCGTATAACACGGCGCTTCACCCGACCAAAAACCGCAATGCGGTTTTCGTCGGGTGAGCTAGGCGTTTTGCCTTAGAATGGATTAGGTGATATTGGTCAAAGACATGAAAAGATATGACGTTCAGTTTGAGCTTTCTTATTCAGGTGCAGATGCTGAGACTCACGAAATTGACTTTTATGATGTTTCTCAAGCGTTAATTGGGTTTCAGCGATCCTTGGCGATAACAACTCATCTGATATTGAATGGTGAGATAATAACGCAAGCACCTTCTTTGAAAGGTGCACAGATATACGCTTTCCCGTCTGAAGAGGGGAGTTGGAAGACTAAAGCAGGAATACTGATTTTAGGGGCAGCGGCATATAATGTTACAACAGCACCAAATAACACACCTCTCGGGCATTTGGTTTATTCGGCTTATGATTATGTCATATCAGAAAGTCTTGGCTTTCATGTAGACTACGAAAAATCTTTAGGCCAACTGTACGAAGAGAGCAAAGAAAGGAACATACAGCTTCCCGAAGTACGAGAAGCTCAGCTGGACTCTGTAATTGAAAAATGTTCAGCCGCTATAACAGAAATTCATAGACCTATATATAAAAACCAGACGGCGAAAACGGCAAGAATATATACAAACATCAATAATGAGAAGCTTCCTCTCAGTCCAGTGTTTTCGTTTGATACATTTAGGTACATTATTGAGGAGTACGTAGAAGAAGAAGTAATAATTATTAGAGGTTTTGTCTCTAGTTACAACTCTAATACATACAAGGGAAGAATCTACGTTCCCGAAGAAGAAAGGCCGATATCCTTTGAGTTGGCCGATCACGTTCGGGGTGAAGGAAGCATTCAGATTATAGTTGATAGCTTGAGAGCCAATGCCCTAAGAAACTTTGAGGCAGAGCCTGTTGAGGTCTATTGTAGGGTTCAACGAATTACGACACAGGCGGGTCATTTAAAAAAATATAGGGTGCTGACTGTCTCTGGAGAAATATTTAATGAGTAATGTGCGTAGCATAAAATGGCAGTAAAGTCGCCCCACTTTCAACTGCGTTGTGCTTTTCTTGCTCCCAAACGGGCAGTTTCTGTCGGCGTTATATTTTAAATATGGCAAGAAATTATATAGATGAAATAAATAGTAAACGAACGCGCAAACCTGAAGATGGAGATTCTATCTGGGAGTTTATTTTACGCCTCGAAAATACTAGAAATGCCGTAAACGACTTAAAGGAAAAGTCGTTCAAATGTTGTAAGTCTGTCGAATTAGAATTTATGAGAATGCTTCCCCTTGTTGCAGTGTCAGCATTTGAAGGGTATTTGAGTTCTGTATACGGACTTATAATAGATAAGGGCGAGCCTTATGTTTCAAACATCCAGAAAATACGAGATGTTAAATTAGATATAGCAAGCTTGGTTTCAATGCAAAGGGATAATATATCCTTAGGAGACTTCATGTCTCATTGCTTAAACTTTGGCAAGCTGACAGATATAGATAAGAATTTTTCAACGCTCTTAGGGATTGATTTTTTGAAATCGCTTTCCGAGTTAGGCAAAGACCAAAAATCGAATATCGTAAAGTGTATAGAGATTCGAAATGTAATTGCACATGAATTAGCAACCGGGTATCAATATACCAATAACTATCACTACGAGCTATTTCATAGCATAGTGGTTTTTGTTTTTGAAGTGGAAAATCTTATATATAATCAGGTAGGGTTGTTGAAGAAGCATGACAGAGAGATCAGGTCGTAAATCTAAAAAATTACTCAATTTGATACCTGTCGTCGCAAATTGTTGAAGCGTTAAGGTGCTATTGAAGTGTTGATGCAATTTGAAGAGGATTGGAAGATTGTCAAAGGAAGAGTCGCAAAAATTCAGAATGAAAATAGAAGTCTGGGCGTGCCTCCTGTGTTGGTAGCTATGCTAGTCGCAGCCGAGGATCATAGATACGGCAGCCATCCAGGAGTTGATCTAATTTCTATATGTCGCGCAGCATGGAGATCGGTTTTTTGCGGAAAAAGAGAAGGCGGATCCACAATCGCTATGCAACTTGTCAGAGTAATTACTGGTCGATACGAGAGAACGCTGGTAAGAAAAATTACCGAAATCTATCTGGCAATTCGCTTAACAAGGTATCTTTGCGACGATGAGCTACCTAAGCTCTATCTAGTCGTTGCATATTTCGGATGGAAGATGAATGGCTTGGCACAAGCATCGCAGCGATTGAAAATTGATCTAGTTAACATATCAGATTTGGAAGCCGCGAATATTGTTGCTCGTTTGAAATATCCTGAGCCGCAACGGTGCGATGAAAAGCGCCTTTGTAAAATTCAAGAAAGAGTAAAATACATACTTATACGGGCAGATGCTCTTTCTTTGAGGTTACAGCGCCAATTTGAGTTGAGTGAGGCCAATGGAAGCTTTTAAGGTCCCTGCGCATTTGTCTGCACTTTTGGGTAGTTATCCTGATGCAAGGAGTTTGGTTGATGCTGCTGCTAACGGCGGACAACATGCTAGAAGGGCTATCGCAAGATTGTGGTTGTCCGAAGGTATTCCCTACGCCTTTAAAGTAAGGCCGGCGCTTTATGAATCTGTAAGAGGTTGGTTGGGCACGCGGCTTGATATTGACCCTAAAGAGATAAGCGTAACGGGTAGCGCACGTATAGGACAGTCTTTGGCACCCCAAAAAATCGGTAAAAGTTTCGGGAAGCATTCAGATTTGGATCTGTTCGTAATTTCTCAGGACTTATTTGATCGCATGAAGGCTGATTTCAATACTTGGTCTTATAATTTTGAGAGTGGCTTGGTTCAACCTGCCAATGAAAGAGAAAGAAAGTTTTGGGTAGACAATAACCAGCGTGGCCCAAATCTCATACAGCGAGGTTTTTTAGATTTGCATATCGTTCCGAATCATAGCGAGTATCCAACCATTAAGAATATCGCGCAGACGATGTGGTTACTTAAGAGTAAGCTAGATGTTACAGAGGGCGCGCCAGTAATTAAGTCTGCATCAATTCGGTGTTACAAAGACTGGGGAAGTTTTGTTCGGCAGATAATCATAGGTCTCGGTTGAACTGCTGTTATGGATAATGCTTAACCAGTTGGTGCAATATTTTTTATGCCTTCGGCCAACCACCGGACGCACCAAAGTTCGCCACTGATAAAAGCGTTAGGTTTTTTATGCCTCTTTCAGATGATATTACATCGATTAAGCATGAACGGCTAATAGGTGCGATTGCCATTAGATGGACTCATTTAGAGAATGCGCTTCAGCATATGTTCTGGGCCGTTGCGGGGTTAGACTCGAGAACGGGCCGATGCATTACGCAGCACATGTCCTTCCGCGCATTGTGTGATGCTATTTTGACCATCTGTCATGAAACGCCTAAGTACAATTCTCGCTATACAGAATTTAAAGAGTTGCTTTCAACTGTGGATGGTTTGCGGAGTGAAAGAAACAATCAAATTCACGCCCTATGGGGAGGCATTCTTGGCGAAGGCGCGCCGGAAGAGATCTGGCCGAATGAAGTTACAGGGCTTCTCATTAAGGCGCGAGGAAAACTTAACACTACTATAGTGCATACGACCGTAGAGAAAATCGAGGGGAAGCTTGAAGAAATTGAGAGTTGCAGTAAAAACATTCACACTCTTTATAGAGAGGTGGCAGGTAGTGTTAGGAAGCCAGAATAGAGTTAAATGGGATAGAATCCTGGTGAATCCGGCCGACTAGCGAGGACTTGTCGCCCGAATATTTGGACTCAAAGCCTCACTTTGATGGCTGGATGTTTTTGGCTGAAGGTTCCAGCTTGGCCCTCACCCAAAATAGTCCTCTATCCACTGAACTAGTGTCTGGGTATCCACCTCTGAGAACGCAATGCTCTCAAAGTCGTCGCCCGCTTCTTCTTCCAGCGTGATGAACTGATACAGCAGCACGCCCGGTTTTCCATCATGCAGAATCAGGTTGATTCGGCGGCGGGTGGCCATGCAGTCAATGGTCATCACATCGGCTGGAATACCGGCGTCCCGCATGCCGCGGCGTACGCCGACCACCGGGTTGATGTGTTCGTGTTTGTCCTGAATACGAGCGTGGGCATCGCTGGCGATTTCAGAAAGCGCTTTTAGGGGATCTTCAGACATAGCGCTGAGAGTACCATTTATCGGCCCCCTTTTTCTCGTGCCTGTAGCGGTTAACTGCCCGTCCCGGCGTTTTGGGCCATTTCCTGTTTTTTGATGGCGGGTTCGTCCTCGCCGAACATCGTTTCCAGTTGTTTCTGTTGTGCTCTCCGTCCCGCGTGTTTTAGCCGTTCTTTGCCGCCCGGCAGGCTGCGGTTAAGCAGGCACCAGCCGGTGTTGAGGGGCGCGAACAGGATCGGGTACCAGGGCAGTACCCAGCCCGGCAGGCCCAGGTCGGCCATGCCCTGTCTGCCTGCAAACAGCCGCACAATGCTCAGGTGGACTTGCTTGTCCCAGTGTCCGATTAACCATGGGTGTTTGGGGTAGTGGCGGTGCAGGGGTTCGTCCATCAGGGCGCGGCCGAGTTGTTGGCTGCTTTCATCGGCGGTGGCCTGGCTGAGCAGGTTTTGGTAGAGGGCGATGCGGCCTGCCTGTTCCGACTGGCAGAGCAGGGGTTCCTCCACGCCCATTAACCATCCGATGTAGCGCCACAGGTGCATGATGTCCTCGGATTCCTGCGGTGTGAGGACGGTGCCCAGGATTTTCTGGCCAAACAAAAACAGCACCGAGAAGGCCAGGTAGGTGGCCTGCATGTCCAGCTGGTTCACCGGAATGCCCCAGGCTTGGGTATCCCAGTCCGGGCGCTGCTGCAGGCGTTGGCGCACCAGGGCGTGGATCAGCCGCACTCTCAGAGTGGTGTTGTAGCCGTTGCTGCCGGGCTTTAATCCGCCCGGCGTGGTGCAGTCCATCCACCACTTGGTGGTCTCGGCCACGCGCCGGGCCGCGCCGCGCTCCAGGGCGCCGGTCATAATCAGGGTTTTGTTGATGCCGCTGGCCTGGTATCCGGACATCAGGCCCAGATCCCGCAGAACTCTCATGCCGGTTCGGCCCGAGAGGGCGCTGGCCTCGATGCCGCGTTCCAGCCGCTGCCAGTCCACCCAGTCGGGGGCCTCGGCCACGGCGTCAAAAAAGTGTTTCAGTGGCGCTGGCAGGGCGTTCCGCTCCAGCGGGTGCTGAGCGAGCGCCTGTTCAAAGGCTTGGTATCGGGCGCCGCTGTCTTCGGCCTGAATCCACAGGGCCAGGGCGTCGGCTGGTGGGTCGCCTGCCATCAGCTGTTCGCCCAGGCGCTGCCATTGCCCGGCATCGGGCTCGGCGGACTGCTTGTCCTTTATAAACCGCAAAAAGGGCCGGGTGATGCGCCGGGCTTTATCAATGTTGGCACCGTGGCGTGAGGGAATGGTGTGCGCCGTCATGGCCGGTATCTCCTGCTTTAATTGGTTTTGGTACTACATGGTACCAACCGTAGCACGGTTTTCCGGGGAATGGTACTGGATGGTACCGGTGCGGTTTGAGGGTAGAGGCGGAAAAATGGATGCCGAGGGGCAGATTGATTAGACTCGCTCTATGAAAAATAACGAGATAGATCACCGCAGCCGTCTGCTGGCCGGTCTGGCAGCGGTGCTCAAGAGCAAGCGCTACCAGGACATCACCATTGCCGACATTGCCGCAGCGGCCCAGGTGTCGCGGCGTACCATCTACGAGTACTTTGCCAACAAGGACGAATGCCTGCTGGCCCTGGCGGACCAGACCAGCGAGGTCATCATGATGGAAATGGCCCGGGCCCTGGACGACAGCAAAAGCTGGCCGGCGCTGGTGCGGGACATTACTGCGGCCTACCTGCGGTTGATCGACGCCCGGCCGCAATTAACCAAGGTGCTGTATGTCGAGCTGGGGGCCATGGGCGAAGCCGGGGTCGAGAAGCGCCAACAGGTGGCCAGCCAGTTTGCCGGTTTTTTGCAGATGCAGGTGGACGCACTGCGCGAGCGGGGCGAGTCCCTGCAGCCACTGGACTTGTCCCTGGGCATGGCCGCGGTGGCCGGAGTCAACGAGCTGATCCTCTACGCCCTCAACGACCCCGAGGCCCCCAGCCTGATGACCCTGGCCCCCGTGGCCGAGGAACTGATCCTTCGCCTGACTGCGGCACCGGGTTCACAAGCGTCATAATCTCTAATTGACACTGTTGCGCAACGCGCTACATTCATGTCTATGCATAATCCCCCACATCCCGGCGAGTTTCTTAAGGCGACTTATATGGAGCCGTATGGTCTGAGCTGCCGATATCTGGCAGAGCAGCTGGATGTGTCGCCGTCGACTTTGAGCCGGATTCTCAAGCAGCAGAGCGGGGTCAGCCCGGAAATGGCGCTGCGCCTGTCCAAAGCCCTTGGCCGCACACCCCAGAGCTGGCTCTCCATGCAGGATGCCTATGATTTGTGGCACGCCGGAAAGACGCTGAAGCTGGATAATGTTCACAAGGTCGAGCTGACTGCTGCATAGCTTAATACTTCACCAGGCCGATATAATTCCAAAGCATTTAATCAGGGCTGAAAAACCGGGATAATGCGGGGCTTCGTACCGCCGCGCGCGCCACTTTCCCCCCGGATACTTTGCCCATGGAAATCAATGTAAATTTTCTCGACAATCTCAGGCTGGAAGCCAAGTTTGATGATTTCACTGTGGTGTCCGATCAGCCCAAGCGCTACAAGGGCGACGGTTCGGCGCCCGGGCCCTTCGACTATTTTCTGGCTTCCTCGGCCCTGTGTGCCGCCTATTTTGTGCTGGTGTACTGCAAGGCCCGAAACATTCCCACCGACAATATCCGCGTCTCCCAGAACAACATCGTCGACCCGGAGAACCGCTACAACCAGATCTTCAAGATCCAGGTGCAGCTGCCGGAGGATCTCTCCGACAAGGATCGCCAGGGGATTTTGCGTGCGGTGGATCGCTGCACGGTCAAGAAGGTGGTGCAGACCGGGCCGGAGTTCGAGATCGAGTCCGTGGACAATCTGGACGAGGACGCCCAGGCGCTGTTGATGGGCCGGCCGGAAGAGCAGGGCGAGACCTACATCGAGGGCAAGGACCTGCCCCTGGAGCAGACCATCGCCAACATGACCGGGATCCTGGCGGATCTGGGCATGAAGATCGAGATCGCCTCCTGGCGCAATATCGTGCCCCATGTGTGGTCGTTGCACATCCGCGACGCGGCCTCGCCCATGTGCTTCACCAACGGCAAGGGCGCCACCAAGGAGAGCGCCCTGTGTTCTGCCCTGGGCGAGTTTATTGAGCGCCTGAGCTGCAACTTCTTCTACAACGACCAGTTCTTTGGCGAGGACATCGCCCACAGCGATTTCGTCCACTACCCCGACGAGCGCTGGTTCCAGCCCGGCCCCGACGATGCGATCCCCGAGGGCCTGTTGGACGAGCACTGCCTGGCGCTCTACGACCCGGACGGCGAGCTGCAGGCCAGCCATCTGTTTGATACCAACTCCGGCAACACCGAGCGCGGCATCGTGGCGCTGCCCTATGTGCGCCAGTCCGACGGGGAGACGGTGTACTTCCCCTCCAACCTGATCGAAAACCTGTTCCTGAGTAACGGCATGAGCGCGGGCAATACCCTGGCCGAGGCCCAGGTGCAGTGCCTGTCGGAAATCTTTGAGCGGGCGGTGAAGCGCGAGATCATTGAGGAAGAAATCGCCCTGCCGGATGTGCCCGAGTCGGTGCTGAAAAAATACCCCAGGATCGTCGAGGGCATCGAGGCCCTGGAGGCCCAGGGCTTTCCCACCCTGGTCAAGGACGCCTCCCTGGGCGGCCAGTACCCGGTGATGTGCGTGACCCTGATGAACCCGAAAAACGGTGGCGTGTTCGCTTCCTTCGGCGCCCACCCAAGTTTTGAAGTGGCGCTGGAGCGCAGCCTGACCGAGCTGATGCAGGGGCGCAGTTTTGAGGGCCTCAACGATGTATTGCCGCCCACCTTCAACAGCCAGGCGGTGACCGAGCCCAACAACTTTGTCGAGCACTTTATCGATTCCAGTGGCGTGGTCTCCTGGCGCTTCTTCAGTGCCAGTGCCGATGTCGAATTCTTTGAGTGGGACTTTTCCGGCAGCAACGAGGAAGAGGCCAGCGAGCTGTTTGGCATTCTCGAGGCCATGGGCAAGGAAGTGTACATGGCGGTCCACGAAGACCTCGGCGCGCCGGTCTGCCGCATCCTCGTGCCCGGCTATTCGGAAGTCTATCCGGTGGAGGATCTGGTCTGGGACAACACCAATATGGCTCTGGACTACCGCGAGGACATCCTCAACCTGCACCGCCTCAGCGACGACGCTCTGGCCGATCTCTACGAGCGTCTGGAAGACAGCCAGATCGACAACTACACCACCATCATCACACTGATCGGCATTGAGTTTGACGAGAACACCGTGTGGGGCCAGCTCACCATTCTGGAACTCAAGATCATGCTCTGCCTGGCCCTGCAGCGCCACGAAGAGGCGCTGGATATGGTGGAGATGTTCCTGCAGTACAACGACAACACCGTGGAGCGAAACCTCTTCTACCACGCCGTCAGCGCCGTGTTGGAAATCGCCCTGGACGACGAGCTGGTGCTGGCGGACTACCGCTACAACCTGGGCCGCCTCTACGGCGAGCAGACCGTCGAGGAAGTCATCGGCCTGGTCGACGGCACACAGCGCTTCCATGGTCTGGAGCCCACCAACATGCAGCTGGAGGGCCTGGAAAAACACCAGCGCCTGATCGACAGCTACAAAAAACTCCACGCGGCCCGGGCGGCGAAGGCGGCAAATAGTAACGCTTGACGACATTAACGCGAAGCGTTACTAATTGGGTTGTCGATTACCATCAGGAGGTCACTTATGCGCAATATAGAAGCCATAACACCCGGAGAATTACTGAAAGAAGAATTTCTGGAACCGATGGGTATTTCTCAATACCGTCTGGCCAAAGAGATTGGCGTGCCCGCTCAGCGAATCGGTCAGATCGTTGCCGGAAAGCGTTCGATCACCGCCGATACGGATTTGCGTCTTTGTCGCTTTTTTGGTCTGTCGAACGGCTATTGGTTGAGAGCCCAGGCCGCCTATGACACCGAGGTTGCCGAGGATGCGCTCGAAGACCAGCTGAAGAACATTCGTCCCTGGGATTCCAGGTCTGAGGCTGTGCACAGAGCGTAACCAGCCCCTACAGAACGGATACGGTTCACATGTCACAGGATGCGCAGCTTTTACTACTGGCCGATTCGATTCTGATCGTTCACTTTCTGTTCGTTTGCTTTGTGGTCTTCGGGCTTCTTTGCATTTATCTCGGCTTTTTTCTGAATTGGCGCTGGGTTCGCAATCGGATGTTTCGGGTGCTGCACTTGCTGGCGATTGGCGTGGTGGTGCTGCAGTCCTGGGCGGGGGTGATTTGCCCGCTGACCACCTGGGAAATGTCGCTGCGGGAGGCCGCCGGTGGGGCGTCTTACTCGGGTTCCTTTATCCAGCACTGGCTGCAAAGCCTGCTGTACTACTCCGCACCGGAGTGGGTGTTTGTTGTAGTCTATAGCGTATTTGGGGGCCTGGTGCTGGCCAGCTGGTTTGTGGTCCGGCCAACACCGTGCAAGAGGTAGCTGAATGATTGCCACACTGTCCACCTTGCTGGGGGGCATCGGGCTTTTTCTGTTGGGAATGATCCTGATGACCGATGGCCTAAAGGCCGTGGCCGGCGATGCCCTGCGCACTCTGTTGGCCAACTTCACCGGTTCGCGGACCAAGGCGGTGGCCACCGGTGCCGGCATTACCGCATTGGTGCAGTCTTCCAGCGCCACCACTCTGGCCACCATCGGCTTTGTCTCGGCGGGCCTGCTCACTTTCAGCAACGCGATTGGCGTGGTCATCGGCGCCAATTTGGGCACCACCAGCACAGGCTGGCTGGTGTCGCTGTTGGGCCTCAAGCTGTCCATTGGCAAGGTTCTGTTGCCCTTTATCGGTGTAGGCGCCCTGATGCGGCTGCTGGGCCGGGGGCGTCTGGCCCATGCGGGGACGGCACTGGCCGGCTTCGGGGTGATCTTTGTCGGCATCGATGTCATGCAGGAGGGCATGGGTGGTCTGGCCGGTCAGATCGACTTTTCCCAGTACAGTTCGGCCAGTATGTCGGCCCGTTTGATGTTGGTACTGGTGGGGGCGGTGATGACCGTGTTGATGCAGTCCTCCAGCGCCGCCGTGGCCACCACACTGACCGCTCTGGCCGCCGGGACCATCTCGGTGGAGCAGGCCGCGGCTTTGGTCATTGGTCAGAATGTGGGCACCACGGTGACCGCCGGCATTGCCGCCATCGGCGCCAGCGTTCCGGCACGCCGCACCGCTCTGGTGCATGTGATTTTCAATCTGGGCACCGGCCTTATCGCATTCTTTATACTGCCGGCGTTTACTGCCGGGGTGGACCGGCTCACCGCCCGCTGGCTGGCGAACGATCCGGCCCTGAGCATCGCCGCCTTCCACACGGCGTTTAATCTGTTGGGGGTGGCGGTGTTCTTGCCTCTGACACCACAGTTGGCCAGTCTGGCGAGCCGTGTGATTCCGGAAAAACGCCGGCGCCTGACGCGCAATCTGGATTCGAGTCTGGGCGAGGTGCCCACCCTGGCGGTCAATGCCGCCCACGACACCCTGCGCCAGTGCGCGATTCTCACTCTGCAAAATGGGGCCTCGCGTTTGCGCGGTGAAGATAGCCCCCTGATTCAGCAGTCACTGAACGAGCTGCGCGAGGCCACCGAAGAGACGGGGGACTTTCTGGCGCAATTGCCGGGTGTTGAAATGCCCGTGTTGGCGCGGCTGGCCTCGGTGTTGCACCTGATCGACCATGTGTCCGAGTGCGTTCACGATGTGGCCAGACTCACCCCCATCAAACGCCTGCAGAATATTCGCGAGCTGAACGAACTGGCCGAGCGTCTGGCCAGCGCCTTCGATTTGGCGGCGGAGAAACTCAGCGGCGAGGCCGGGTTTGATTACCTGCCTCTGGCCGATGAGCTGCGAAGCATACTCGCCAGTGGCAGCAGCGTCCGCCCCGCCATACTGGCCTCCGCCGCCCGGCGCTCGCTGGATATTGATGACACCCTCGAGGGCCTGGACATCCAGCGCCGGATAGAGCGCCTGGGCCACCACGCCACCCGAATACTGCACTACCTCAGCGAACTGGATGAACGCGCGCCTGTAGCGGATTCAATCGAGCAGGAACGGTGGGAACAGACACAGGAGGCCCTGGAGTCTGTAGAGCAGGGAAATGTGACAGATTCGGACGAGACGCATCGGTGGCTCAAGAGCTGGGGTAGTGACAATGAACATGACCCGCCAAAATCGGGTGGTTTTTCTGACAAATGAAAGAAAGGATTTAGCGTTTTGAAAACAAAGTTAGCTCCATTTATTTTACTGTCTATTTTTAGCTCACTCGTGAGTGCGGAGTGTACGCCCGAACAAAATAGGGAAGAGATTCCGCTCTCGGTTGAGACTGAGTCTGATGCGAGCTCCGGTGGCAATCATGGAGCAATGGACCGGGTTATTATCAAAGCGCCACTGGAAGTTTCGGGAGTCCCTTTGGCTTCGATGAAGCTTACTGAAGGCGAAGTGGCCAGCTTTTGGGTGCCCCTGGCATACCAGGTTGCTGGCGATTTTGTCCGCGCAGAGATTATTGGGTATCGAAGTGCTATCGAAAGCTTTGAAGTGGCTGTCTATTACGAAAGTGAGAACTGCAGTCGGTCAATACAACGCTTACTTTTCTGGTAGCTTTGGTTTTATTTCTTTTTTGCTCTGTTTCCAGCAATTCATGGTGAGGCATGCTGCTCGATCATTATTGAGAACAATTGATTTTGGGTGTTGGACTTGCAGTTATTGGTGGCGTATTTCTTTGGCAAAGGCATGAGAGATTAAGGCTAAGGAAGAAAGTTCAGATGTTGATAATTGGAAG
Organism: Pseudomonadota bacterium; assembly: GCA_051747425.1. Taxonomy (GTDB): domain Bacteria; phylum Pseudomonadota; class Gammaproteobacteria; order HTCC5015; family HTCC5015; genus HTCC5015. The sequence continues at coordinate 1,543 of JBNJGD010000010.1, read as the reverse complement.
TGACGAATCGTTTTTTCTGTATGGCTTTTTCCTTTTGTTGGGCGCTTCCAGTTTAGCCAATGCCGGGGTTTACTCGGATGATCTCTCTCGGCACGCTCGTGAAATGGATGTTTACCTCCATGGCCCTGCATCCGGATACTTCCAGCATGTCCAAGGTGACGGACGAGCAGCGCGATGCCGCCAAAAAGAACGTGGCCGACTTATTTGTGAAACTGATGACCAAAACCTGTCTGGAACAGGCGCAAAAGGCGATTAAATACGAAGGGGCTGTGGCATAGCAGCAGGGCTTTTACGTATTCGGGCAAGTGGCCGGTCAGGAATTGTTTACCCACCCCGATGTGGCGCAAGCGCTGTCCGGGCTGGAACAACATATCGACGAGCAGGCCATTGAGGATAACCTGAGTGTCCAGCCTTAGCGGGTGACTCGTTGACCGCTGGTGCTACTTTCACAGGAACTTGACGGCTAATGCGTCTATCCTAGGTTAGATAACGCTTTCGGGAGAAACGGGATGAATCGTCGGGATTTTGTTGTAAACGGGTCTGCCTTGTTCGGGTTGGCGCTGGTGTCGCCGCAAGTGCTGGCCCAGTCGCTGACGCCACGGCCGGATCACATAAAGCCGTTTGAACTGAGTGAAAGCGAGTGGAAAGAGCGGTTGGGCAAGGAGCGTTTTCGCATTCTGCGAGAAGAGGGCACGGAACGCCCCCATACCAGCCCACTGAACGACGAGAAGCGGGAAGGCGAGTACCGCTGCGCGGGCTGCGATCTGGCGCTGTTTACCTCGGAGATGAAGTACGACAGCGGCACCGGCTGGCCGAGCTTTTTTGAAGTGATCGAAGGGCACATCGGCACCAAGACCGATTTCAAACTGATCCTGCCGCGCACCGAATACCACTGCAAACGCTGCGGCGGGCACCAGGGCCATGTGTTCGACGACGGCCCCGAGCCCACCGGCCAGCGCTGGTGCAATAACGGCCTGGCGTTGAGGTTTGTGCCGGGTTAATTTTCTACGGCTCGGGTCTGTAGGGCGGAAATGCCGAAGGCATCTCCGCCATTTCTGCGGCGGAAGATGGCTGCGCCACATCCGCCCTACCTGTTTTGTGAGATTCCGGATAAGCGCTGCGCGCTTTCCGGAATGACTAGGGTGATTAAGGGTTCGCCGTTGCTGTAGGAGCCTGCTTGCAGGCGAATGTTCATCGAGGCTGTCGCCTCGTTCGCGGGCAGGCCCGCTCCTACGGTGCTCCTGTTTATGTAGATTCCGGATAAGCGCTGTGCGCTTTCCGGAATGACGGTTGTTCGGGCAAAAAAAAGCCGGCGTGGGGGCGCCGGCTTTAGGGGGGTACTTGCTGGAACTTGTTGTTAGAGTTGTTCGGCTGCGTGGTTGAGGATGTGAACCACCATGGCAATGGCGTGGGGTACCACTTCCCGGGCCACGCTGACGCGGTCGGCGTGGTCGGTGCTGTTGAGCACGATGCCGCCGTTCTGGTAGGCGAAGGCGCCGCCCTGGGTCAGCAGGGGACGGATGTCGCTCTGGCTGGCGGGTAC
>JBNJGD010000009.1:0-112758 GCA_051747425.1 Pseudomonadota bacterium | reverse complement strand
CCCTCGCTTTGCTGCTCCCCTTGCTGGCCATTCTGCGGGTCATGCTGCGACTCGCTCTGGTTCTGTTGCGGGTCCTGCTGTTGGCTCTGGCCTTGTTGGTGCCGGTTTGGGTTCTGTTGGTCGCTCTCTTCGCTCTGTCCCTGCTGACCTTCGCTGTTTTGTTGTTGTTCACCCTGTGAGTCTTGCTCGCCTGAGTCGCCTTGCTCTCCCTCGTCGCCGGATTGCTGATCCTGCTGGTCGGAGGGTGGCTGGTCGAGGAGTTTCAGATTGTGCTGGGCGTCGGCGTGATCCGGCTGGAGATGAAGAGCGCGACGATAGGCGGCCCGGGCGCCGTTGGCGTCGTTCATTTTGACCAGGGCATTGCCCCGGTTGTACTGGGCCCGGGCGGTTTCAATGTCTTTCAAAAGGTCTGCGGCACGGGTGTAGTCGCCGTTGCGGTAGGCGGCGGCAGCCCGCCACTCGCGGTCGTTGAAATGCGCTTGCGCCTCGTCGTAGCGCTCGCTCTCAAAGGCCTGCTGGCCCTTCTGGTTACCATTGAGCCAGAGCTCGTCCAGATCGAACGCCTGGGCCGGCGGGCTGGGCAGGCTCAGGGCCAGTACCAGCGGCACCGCCAGGGCGCCGCGGCGAAAGCCCAGGGCGCAGAGGAGGAGCAGGGGCAGCAACAGCCAGAAGCCGCTGTCGATCCAGCGCGCCTGTTTGCCCTCGGTCTCGCTGAGGTCCTCGCCCAGGCTGCGCGGCAGCACCGCCTCGATGTCGCTGTTGTCCACGCTCATGCGGTGGTATTGGCCACCGGTGCTGGTCGCCAGGTTTTCGAGTACGGATTCGTCGAGGCGGGCGGTGACGATGTCGCCGTCGCGGTCCTTGATAAAGCCGCCGCCGCTGGGAATGGGCGCGCCCTCGCGGCTGCCAAAGCCGATGACCGAGACGGGCACATCCTGGCCAGAGGCTAACTCGCCGGCCTCCCGGGCATCGTCTTCATCGCTGCCGTCGGTCATGATCAGAATCCGGCCGTTGTTGAGTGCGCCGGCGTTGCGCAACAGGTCCAGAGAGCGGCTGACGGCGCTGCTAATTCGGCTGCCCTTGACCGGCATAATGTCTGGCTCCATGGCCGGCACCAGCAGGCGAATGGTGCGGTTGTCCCGGGTCAGGGGCGAGACCACAAAGGGTTCGCCGGCAAAGGCCACCAGGGCCGTTTGGCCCTCGGGACGGGCGTCGAGCAGGTCGAGTAGCTTGAGACGAGCCCGCTCCAGGCGGCTGGGCTTGAGGTCCTCGGCGCGCATGGAGCGGGACAGGTCCAGTGCCACCACCAGGGCGCTGTCCTGATCGAACAGGGGCACTTCCCGCTTGTGCCAGCTCGGGCCGGCCAGGGCCAGGCTGACGAGAATCACTACCAGGGTCACGGCGAGGGCGCGCAGGCGATCGGCCGATGCCAGTCCGCCCCGGGCCTCGGTGAGCACATGGGGCTGCAACTCGAAGTCGACCCACTGACCCCACTGGCCGGGGGACTGGCGGCGGCGCCACAGCCACCACAGCAGCGGTGGCAGGGTTAGCATTAGCCACAGCCAGTCGGGGCGCAGAAAGTGGAAGTTGGCGGTCAGCTCACTCATGTCTCACCTCCGCGTTCGCGCAGCAGCAGCCACAGGGCAAAAAGCCCCAGGGCGGCGGCCAGCGGGTAGTGGAACAGGCTGTGTTCGGGGCGGAAGAATTCAGCTTCGGCCTCGCTGGCCTCGAGCTCGTCGATATGGCCGTAGATACTGGCCAGCTCCTCGCTGTCCCGGGCACGGAAGTATTGCCCGCCGGTGGTCTCGGCAATGTGGGTGAGGGCTTCCTCGTCGATCTCCCGGTTCTTGCCCATGCCGAAGTTGAAGCCCAGCAGGCTGGCCCGGCGCTCCTCCGCACCGATACCGATGGTGTAGATTTTGAGCCCGGCGGCAGCGGCCAGTTCGGCGGCCTTGCGCGGCGCCACGCGGCTGGCATTGTCGCTGCCGTCGGTGAGCAGGATCAGGGTCTTGTCCGGATCGTCGAGCTCGCGCAGGCGCTTGATGGCCAGACCGATGGCGTCGCCAATGGCGGTGGCGTGAATGCCGCTGCGCAGGTCGTCGGCCATGGTCAGCCGGGCCTCCTGGATATGCTGGATCACGGTTTGCCGATCGAAGGTCAGCGGCGTTTGCAGATAGGGGTAGGTGCCAAACAGCAGCAGGCCGATGCGGTCGCCCTCCCGGGCGCGCACGAAGTCGCTGGCCACGCGCTTGGTGGCGGCGATGCGCGAGAGGCGCTCCCCGGACAGCTCCATGTCCTGTTCCTGCATGCTGCCCGAGATGTCGATGGCCAGCATCAGGGCGCGGCCCTCCCGGGGCAGGGCGATGGGCTCCTCGACCCAGGCGGGGCGCATGGCGGCGGCCACCAGGGCCAGATAGGCCAGGGCGGCCAGCAGCGTGCGCAGGGGTGCCGACACCGGGGCGCGGCCCTCGTGGCCCAGAACGCCGGTAAAGATGGCTTCACTGGGGGCTTTCAGGGCGCGGCCGGACTGTTCGCCCCGGGCCGGCAAGAGCCAGTGGGCGAGCAGGGGCAGCGCCAGGGCACCGGCCATCCACGGCCACTCAAAGCTCAGCATGGCGTTCCTCCCTGGTCTCGCCGGGTGACCGGCGTTTGCTCTTGAGCCAGCCCTCGATTTCGTCGATGACGGCCTCGGCGTCATAGGGGGCGGTGCCACTGTGAGCGACATAGGCCGCCCGGGTCAGGGCGTTGGCGCAGTCGACACTGGGCGGTTCAGCGTGGAAAAAGTCGCCCAAAGTCGCTAACCAGGCGTCGCCGGTCTGGCCCACGGGGTACTGGGGCGCCTCGGAGCGCAGCAAGCGGCGCAGCAACTGGTTGAGGGCAGCGCCCAGTGCGGCGTGGTCGAGCTCGCCGTTTTGCCATTGCCGCCGGATTTGCGCCAGCTCGCCGCGGGCGCTGGGGCGGTAGTTCACCGGGCGCGCCTGCCAGCGGCGATACAGGGCGCGCAGGGCCCAGGCCAGGAACACCAGAGCGATGGCCAGCAGCAGCCACCACAGGGGCCCCGGTGGCCACCAGGAGACCGGATCCGGCAGGTGGATGTCGCGGATGGGCAGTTGATCGACTTGTTCGTCGGCGGGCTTCACAGTCGTCGCACCTCCAGTTGCCGGGCCAGGCAGCGGGCGGGGTCGTCGTCGGTGCGGCAGTGTACCCAGTGAGCCCGCTGCTGTCGGGTCCAGTCGCGCAGAGCCTGTTGGCGTTGCTCAAAGGCCTCGCGGTGCTGGCGGCTGCGCTCGGGGCTGCAGTGGATTACCCGGCGCCCGGCGGGTGTCTTCAGGGGCAGGTGACCGCGCTCGGGCAAATCGGCTTCAATGGGATCGCTGACCTGGACGACAATCAGTTCCGAGTGCCGCCCCAGGGACTGCAGAGACCGGCGGTCGGCCTCGTCAAAATGCTGAAAATCGCTGACCACGCAGACCAGTGAACCGGTGGGTGCCAGACGCCGCAAACGCTCCATGGGTGGCAGGGATTCGGGCCGGGCTTCTGGTTCAAGTGATTTATGAGATTCGTTCTGAAAGTCACTGATTTGTTTGAATAAATGCAAAACGCCCTTTTGCCCGCGCTGGGGTTTCAGGGCGCGGTGGCGGCGGCCGTCGTAGAGCAGGGCGCCGACCCGGTCGCCATTGAGGTGGGCAGTCCAGATCAGCAGGGCGGCCAGCTGGCAGGCGCGCACCGACTTGAAGGCGCCGCGGGTGCCGAACTGCATGCCGGGGCCCAGGTCGCAGGCGACCATCACCGGGCGCTCGCGCTCCTCGCGGTAGAGCTTGGTGTGGGCAGTGCCGGTACGCGCGGTAATGCCCCAGTCGATGTGCCGGATGTCGTCCCCGGCCTGATAGACGCGGACATCGTCAAACTCCATGCCGCGACCGCGCAGGCGCGAGTGGTGGCCGCCGCTGTGGCTGGCCAGCACCCGCCGCTGGCGGATTTTCATATTGCGCGCCGCCGGCTGCAAAGCCGCCAGGTCCGAGGCGCTGACGCTTGTGATCGGTGTCCTTGGGGACATGGGCGTCAGGCTACCGGTACGCGTTCGATCAGAGTGGCAATGACACTGTCCACATCGATGCCCTCGGCCTCCGCTTCAAAGCTCAGTACGATGCGGTGGCGCAGGGCGTCGTGGGCGATGTTCTGGACATCCTCCGGAGCCACATAGTCGCGGCCCGAGAGCCAAGCCAGTGCCCGGGCGCAGCGGTCCAGGGCCAGTGTGGCCCGGGGGCTGGCGCCGTAGTCGATCCACTGGGCCAGATCCTCGCCGTAGCGGCCGCTTTCGCGGGTGGCGTTGACCAGTTCCACCAAATAGCGTTCCACGCCCTCGCTCATGTGCAGCCCCAGCACTTCCTGGCGGGCGGCGAACAGGTCTTTTTGACTCAGTGGCGCCACCGGATCTTCGGCCACATCCTCGATGGCCTCGCCCCGGGTCAGGCGCAAAATGGCCAGCTCCTGAATGGCGTCGGGGTAGTCCACTTTTACATGCAGCAAAAAGCGGTCGAGCTGGGCCTCGGGCAGGGGGTAGGTGCCCTCCTGCTCGATGGGGTTTTGCGTGGCCATCACCAGAAACAGCTCGGGCAGCGGGTAGGTGTGGCCGCCCACCGTAATCTGGCGCTCGGCCATGGCCTCCAGCAGGGCCGACTGCACCTTGGCCGGGGCGCGGTTGATCTCGTCGGCCAGCACCAGGTTGTGGAAAAGCGGCCCGGGCTGGAAGACAAAGCTGCCGTTTTCCGGGCGGTAGATGTCGGTGCCGGTGACATCCCCGGGCAGCAGGTCGGGTGTGAACTGGATGCGCTGGAAGTCGCCCTCGATGCCCTCGCCGAGAACCTTGATGGCGCGGGTCTTGGCCAGACCGGGAGCGCCCTCCACCAGCAGGTGGCCATCGGCCAGCAGAGCCACCAGCAGGCGCTCGACCAGGCGCTCCTGACCGATGATCAGGCTCTGCACATGGTGCTTGAGCTTGTCCATGGCCCGTTGGGTGGCGCTGGGTTCGCTGGTGGTGTTCGCTTCGCGGATGTCCGTGCTCATGTGATTTCGCTGCCTTTATTCAGTGTTGGTTGAACGGCTTGTCAGGCCGCATCGCGCGGCCTGGTATAGAAACTGTTTGGGGTTTCAAGTTCCCTTTTTCAATCGCCTTTTTCGAACAGCGTTTTGAGGCGATAGATTTCCTCCAGCGCCTGGCGGGGACTCATGTCGTCGGGGTCGAGTTCCTCCAGCGCCTGTTGCAGCCGGTTGTCCGGCTCGGTTGCGGCCTTTTCTGTCGGCGGCGCATCGAACAGCCCCAGCTGGGGCGTAGCCGCTGACTGACCGCTGCCCTGGCGTTCCAGCTCCTCCAGGCGCAGCCGGGCGCTGGCGATCACCGACGGCGGCACCCCGGCCAGGCGCGCCACCTGCAGGCCGTAGCTCTGGTTGGCCGGCCCGTCCTTGACACTGTGCATGAAGACGAGCCCGCTGTCGTGCTCGACCGCGTCCAGGTGGACATTGGCGATGCTCGGGTACTGCTCGGCCAGGGCGGTGAGTTCGAAGTAGTGGGTGGCGAACAGGGTCAGGGCCCGGGAGTTTTTGACCAGGTGCTCGGCGCAGGCCCAGGCCAGGGACAGGCCATCGTAGGTGCTGGTGCCGCGGCCGATTTCGTCCATCAGCACCAGGCTGTTCTCGCTGGCGTTGTGGAGAATGTTGGCGGCCTCGGTCATTTCTACCATAAAGGTGGAGCGGCCGCCGGCCAGATCGTCGGAGGCGCCGATGCGGGTGAAAATCTGGTCCACTGGCCCCAGGCGGCAGACGCTGGCCGGCACAAAGCTGCCGATGTGAGCGAGCAGCACGATCAGCGCGGTCTGGCGCATGTAGGTGGATTTACCCCCCATATTGGGGCCGGTGATCATCAGCAGGCGACGCTCGTCGTCGAGGCGGCAGTCGTTGGGGGTGAAGGGATCGTCCACCAGTTGCTCCACCACCGGGTGGCGACCGCCCTCGATGTGGATGCCGCTGTCGTCGCTCAGTTCGGGGCGGCCGTAGTCCAGTGCGGCGGCGCGCTCGGCCAGGCAGTTGAGGGTGTCGAGATCGGCCAGCGCCCGGGCCAGGGTCTGGATGGCGGCCAGGTGGCCCAGCAGGGTCTCCAGCAGCTCGTCGTAGAGCGCCTTTTCCCGGGCCAGGGCCCGTTCCCGGGCGCTCAATACCTTGTCCTCGAAAGTCTTGAGCTCGGGGGTAATGTAGCGCTCCACCGTCTTCAGGGTTTGGCGGCGGACATACTCGGTGGGGATGTTGTCGCTGTGGCTGCGGCCCACTTCAATGTAGTAGCCGTGCACCCGGTTGTAGGCCACCTTGAGGGTATTGATGCCGGTGCGCTCCCGCTCCCGGGATTCCAGGTCGGCCAGAAATTGGTCGGCGTTGCGCGACAGGCCGCGCAGCTCGTCGAGCTCCTCGTCGTAGCCCTCGCGGATGACGCCGCCGTCGCGGATCAGCACCGGCGGGTTGTCGATCACCGCCCGTTCTAGCAGGTCCTGCAGTTCCGGCTGAGGTGCCAGCACCCCATGCAGGTTTTTTAGCAGTTCACTCTCCAGACCCTCCAGTGGCGCGCGCAGGGCGGGCAGGGCAGTGAGCGTCTGGCGCAGCTGGATCAGGTCCCGGGGCCGGGCGCTCTTGAGAGACAAGCGCGAACAGATGCGCTCGATGTCACCGATCTCGCGCAGGGCGTCGCCCAGGGCATCGTGCAGGGCCGGGGGCAACAGGGCCTCGACGGCCTGGTGGCGCTGGCCGACGATCTCGCGGTCGCGCAGGGGGCGGCACAGCCAGCGCTGCAGGTTGCGCGAACCCATGGCCGAGCGGGTGGTGTCGAGCACGCTCAGCAATGTGTGTTCCTCGCCGCCGCCGAGGTTGCGGTCGATTTCCAGATTGCGGCGGCTGGCGGCGTCGAGCAGGATGGCCTCGTCGCGGCGCTCCAGGGTCAGCCCGGTAATGTGGTGCAGGGCGGTGCGCTGGGTTTCCTGTAGATAGTTGAACAGGCACCCGGCGGCGCCGATGGCGGGGCCGAGTTGCTCGCAGCCAAAGCCGCTGAGATCCCGGGTGCCGAACTGCTCGTTGAGTAGGCGTCGTGCGGTGTCGCCGTCAAAGTGCCAGGCGGGCCGGGCTACGCGGTCGGGCAGGCGGGCCGTGGGGTGGTCGTTGTTGTCGAAATCGCCCTCGCGCAGCAGCAGTTCCGCCGGGCGGATGCGCTCGAGCTCGGCCAGCAGGCTGGCGCTGTCGTCCACCTCCATTACCCGGAAGGCGCCGGTGCTGGTGTCCAGCCAGGCCATGCCCCAGGGCGCGTCCTCGCCGGGTTGCCAGACGGCGGCCAGCAACTGCTCCCGGCGCTCGTCGAGCAGGGCCTCGTCGGTGACCGTGCCCGGGGTGATGATGCGGGTGACCTTGCGCTCCACCGGGCCCTTGCTGGTGGCCGGGTCGCCGATCTGCTCGCAGATCACCACCGATTCGCCCAGCTTGAGCAGCTTGGCCAGATAGGACTCGGCGCTGTGGTGGGGCACCCCGGCCATGGGAATCGGCTCACCGGCGGACTGGCCCCGGGCGGTCAGGGTAATGCCGACCAGCTTGGCCGCGCGCTTGGCATCGTCGAAGAACAGCTCGTAGAAATCGCCCATGCGATAGAACACCAGCTGGTGCGGGTGTTCGGCCTTGATCGCCAGATACTGCTGCATCATCGGCGTGTGTGGCGATCCAGAGGCTTTTCCGGCGGCTTTCTCAGACATGGCGCGCAGTGTATCCGAGCTCACAAAAAGCGGCAACGCGGACAGGGGGATCTGGTGTCTTCGGAGGATTTGCCCTAGGGTCTATGCCTGAATACGCAAACGCATATAGATAGAGGTATCCCGGCATGAGCGACAAGCGCAAGTACTCTTCCAAAGTGGTCGATGGTCTGGGCAAGGCGCCGGCGCGTTCGATGTTGCGCGCGGTAGGCTTTACCGACGACGATTTCAAAAAGCCGCAAATCGGCGTGGCCTCGACCTGGAGCCGGGTCACTCCCTGCAATATGCACATCCGCGAGCTGGCGGACGAGGCCAGCAACGGCGCCGACGCCGCCGGCGGCAAGGGTGTGGTCTTCAATACCATCACCGTGTCCGACGGCATTGCCAATGGCACCGAGGGCATGAAGTACTCCCTGGTGTCCCGGGAGGTGATCGCCGATTCGATTGAGGCGGTGGCCGGCTGCGAGGGCTTCGACGGCCTGGTGGCCATCGGCGGCTGCGACAAGAACATGCCCGGTTGCCTGATCGGCATGGCCCGGCTCAACCGGCCCTCGGTGTTTGTCTACGGCGGCACCATCCGCCCCGGCGCCAACCACACGGACATCATCTCGGTGTTCGAGGCGGTGGGCCAGCACGCCCGGGGCGATTTGTCCCTGGAAGAGGTCACCCAGGTGGAGAAGACCGCGATTCCCGGGGCCGGCTCCTGCGGCGGCATGTACACCGCCAACACCATGGCCTCGGCCATCGAGGCACTGGGCATGAGCCTGCCGGGCAGCTCGGCCCAGGAGGCGGTGTCGGGACAAAAACTCGAGGATTGCCGCCGCGCCAGCGAGGCGGTGATGGCCCTGCTGGAAGATGACATCAAACCCACCGATATCATGACCCGCGAGGCCTTTGAAAACGCCATCGTCACCGTGATCGCCCTGGGCGGCTCCACCAACGCCGTGCTCCACCTGCTGGCCATGGCCCACGCCGTGGATGTGCCCCTGAACCTGGACGACTTTGCCCGCATCGGCCAGCGCGTGCCGGTACTGGCGGACCTTCGCCCCAGCGGCCACTACATGATGTCGGAGCTGATCGCCGTCGGCGGCATCCAGCCCCTGATGAAAATGCTCCTCGACCGGGGCTTGCTCCACGGCGACTGCCTCACTGTCACCGGCAAAACCCTGGCCGAGAATCTGGCCGATGTAAAACCCTATCCCGAGGATCAGGAGATCATCCACGCCTTCGACAACCCGATTAAAAAGGACAGCCACCTGGTGATTCTCAAGGGCAACCTGGCCCCCGAGGGCGCCGTGGCCAAGATCACCGGCAAGGAAGGCCTGTCGTTTACCGGCAAGGCCCGGGTGTTCCAGTCCGAAGAGGAGGCCCAGCAGGCCATTCTCGGCGGCGTGGTCGTGGCCGGCGATGTCATCGTTATCCGCTACGAGGGCCCCAAGGGTGGCCCCGGCATGCGCGAAATGCTCAGCCCCACCTCGGCGGTCATGGGTAAGGGCCTGGGCAACGATGTTGCCCTGATCACCGACGGCCGCTTCTCCGGCGGCAGCCACGGTTTCGTGGTCGGTCATGTGGCCCCCGAGGCCATGGACGGCGGCCCCATTGCCATCGTCGAGGACGGCGACGAAATCACCATCGACGCGGAAAAGTCGGAAATTCGCATGAATTTGTCAGAAGACGAAATCCGCCAGCGGCTGGACGCCTGGCAGCGCCCCGAACCCCGCTACCGCCGGGGACTGCTGGCCAAGTACGCCAAAACCGTGGCCTCGGCTTCCGAAGGGGCGGTGACGGACAAGGATCTCTAGCTGAGTCGCTGGTGGATTTGATCCACCACAAACGCCCAGCTGCTGTTGTCTGCGGGCATACCGTTGGCAGCAAGCGGGGAAACCCCCAGTGACTGGCGGCGGGCGTTGACCTTGTCGGTGTACTCGTCGCTCATGGGGTTGATCCCCCGCTTGCGGTCGGCTGGCGTCGGCAATGGAGTCCATCATGCAGTCGAACTCTTCCGGGAACAGCTCGCTGTGCAGTTCCCGGGCAATCTCTCCGATTTGTTCGAGTTTGCTGACCGCGCTTTCACCCAGAGCTTCTACCGTCCTGGCCCGTTTCTTGGCCAGTTCTTTTTCCACTTTGTTCATTGTTTGTTCCTCGGCTTGTCTTTTTGTCTGTGTACAAAAGTAGCGCATCATTGCGACGGTTTGTGTCGCAATTGCTTGCGACTCGAATTGTCGTAAGGGCCGTGTACCCTGAGATTCCGCCGGGAGGGGGCTGCACAAAATCGACTCTGGTCATGCACAGGTCCGACAGCGTAAGCTCTGTTCCTGATAAAGAATCACAACAGGGGTTCGAATGAAGATCAGGCACTGTGGGAATTGCCCGAGGGGCTGATTGAACACTATCGCTTTGATATCTCCAGTGTGACTTTGGTCAATGGCGATTCTCATGCCCTTTACTCCAGTTACAGTGATTTGAAACAAAACGAATAGGGTGTTTATTGGCGCTCAGTTCACAGGAGCTACCCATGCAGGACCACTACCGCATTATCATACTCGGCGCTGGTACGGCGGGGATGACGGCCTGGAAGGAGGCGCGTCGGTTTACCGAGGATTTTCTGCTGGTGGACCCCGGCCCTCTGGGAACCACCTGTGCCCGGGTGGGCTGCATGCCCTCCAAGGCATTGCTTAAGGTGGCCCGGGATTTCCACGCCCAGTCTCGCTGGGCGGAGCAGGGGCTGTTCAAGGCCCCGGCCTCGGTGGACATTCCTGCGGTGCTGGACCATGTGCGACGCCTGCGTGACCGCTTTGCCGGTGGCGCGGCCGGGGCGGTGGAAAAGCTGGGCGATCGCTATGTAAAGGGCCGGGCCCGCTTTGTGGCTCCCGGCCAGCTTGAGATCGATGGCCCCTCTGGGCCGAAAACTGTCACTGCCGATGCGGTGATCGTGGCCACGGGAACACAGCCGGTGGTGCCCGGGCCCTGGCAGGCCCTGGGCGAGCGGGTGATCACCAGCGACAGTCTTTTTGAACAGCGGGACTTGCCCCGGCGCATTGCCGTGGTGGGCCTGGGGGCCATCGGCACCGAGATCGGTCAGGCCCTGGCCATGCTGGGGTTGGCGGTGGAGGGCTTTGCTCCGCGCCCGGTTCTGGCGGGTCTGGATGACGAGGCGGTCAATAAAGCCGCGCTGGAGGCGATGGGCCAGTCATTGCCCATGCACTTTGGCCATCGGGTGGAGCTGTTCGACGCCGATGGCGCCGTGAGCCTGCGCTTTGGCCAGCAGGAGAAAACCTTTGATGCGGTGATTGCCTCGGTGGGCCGTCGCCCCAATGTGGGCGACTTGAATTTGGAGGCCCTGGGTTTGCCCCTGGAGGACAGTGGTCTGCCGGCCATCGATCCGCAGCGGTTGGAGGCCGGGGACACCCGCACCTGGTTTGTGGGGGATGTGAACGGTCAGCGTGCCCTGATGCACGAGGCTGCTGACGAGGGCCGCATTGCCGCCCACCAGGCCCTAAACCCTGGAGTCAACTGCCGCGACCGGCGCCTGCCCCTGAGCATTGTCTTCAGTGAGCCGGAGATCGCCCAGGTGGGGGTGCGTTTTGGCGAGCTGCCCGATGGAGCGCTGATCGGCGAAGCGGATTTCAGTCAGCAGGGTCGCGCGGTACTGATGGGGCGTGCCAGCGGCCTGTTGCGGGTCTACGCCGATGCCCGGGGCGCTTTAATCGGCGCGCAAATGGCCATACCTGGCGCCGAACATATTGCCCACGAGCTGGCCTGGCTGATCCAGAGCGGCCATCATGTGACCGAAGCGTTGCAGCTGCCCTTTTACCACCCGGTGCTGGAGGAGGGGTTGCGCAGTGCCCTTCAAGGCATTCGTCGACAGCTGGACGACGACCGCGCCGGTCTGGATTTACCCCTGTGTGGTGATCAGGACGAGGACCCATCGGGACTGGTCATGAGCTAGTAGCCGGGGCGGTATTAATATCAATAAAAATCGAACAATAAAGGTTTTGAAATGAACACAACCCATCCCCTGATTAAGGCGGCCACGCTGGTCGGCTGTTTGCTGCTGTTGACCGGCTGCGACCAACTTCGCCGCATCGGTGATTTGCCCCTGGGCGTTGGCCACACCGTTCACGAGATGTGTTCGCGGGTGTTTGTCTCCGGGCAGGATCCGGATCTGATTATCGAAGATGTGCTGGTGCAGAAGGTGTTTCCCCTGCAGTGGGTGTGGAACATCGACATCGACCGCAATGAGAAAACCGTTTCCGTGGGCGCGCCGTTTTTTAACAGCTGGAACAACGCCACGGCGGTCTACCGCGAGGGGTTGGGCTGTACGCTGACCTACGGCAAGGCACCCGCCGAGTTGCGGGCCAGCGGCGTGGAGCCGGTTGAGCCCGGTTTTGAAGTGCCGGACGATCAACATTGGCCCGATGGCAGCCTCGGCGTGGCGCCCGACTTGTCTGATTACGACATGGCGGCAATCGACGGCATCGTGGACAGCATGTTTGAAGAGTTTTCAGAGGATCGCTACGAGCAGATCAATACTTACGCCGTGCTGGTAATCCACGATGGCCAGCTGATCGCCGAGCGCTATTCGCCGGAGCACAGTCAGGACAACCGGATGCTGGGTTGGTCCATGTCCAAGACCGTTACCGCCTTGCTCCTGGGTATTCTGGAGCAGCAGGGCAAAGTGGCCCTGGACGATGAGGTCGCGCTGGAGAGCGAGCCCGCGAGCCCGGTCACCGTGCAGCATGTGCTCAATATGGCCTCGGGCCTGGGTTTTAACGAGGACTACGAGGGCACCTCCGATGTCTCGCTGATGCTCTATCAGCAGCCCAATGCCAGTGCCTATGTGAAGAGTCTGCCCGTGGTGCACGAGCCGGGCACCCACTTTAACTACTCCACCGGCGACACCCAGCTGTTGTCGGACATCGTCCAGCAAGCGGCGGGTGGTACCACCCAGGCGGCCTACGAGTTTTACCAGCAGTCGCTGTTCCACAAGCTGTCTATCGAGAGCGCAGAGGTCGAACACGATGCCTCGGGCACCTTTATTGGCGGCGCCAGAATGTTTATGCGGCCCAGGGACTGGGCCAAAATCGGCCAGCTGATGTTGAATGAAGGGCGCTGGAATGGCGAACAAGTCGTGGCAAAGGAGTGGATCGACACACTGCTAACGCCTTCTCCGGCCGCCGATTACTACGGTGGCCAGATCTGGCTCTATGAGCCAGAGACCTTTGGCGAAGACTTCCCCAAAGACGCCTACACCCTGTGGGGCGTGTTGGGGCAGTTTACGGTGGTCGTGCCTTCAAAGGATCTGGTGGTTGTCCGCATGGGCGCCAACGGCAGCGGTTTACCCGAGAGCGTGGTGCGTCCCACCGTGTTCGACCCCGCACTGGAGATTATCAACAGCTTGCCGTAAGCCGCTCGGGTTCGCTGGCTTCAATGTAGCGATACATGGAAGGCGCGAGTTTCAGGCGGTGGTCGGCGGGGTGCAGGCCGAGTCGGATGGGGCTGCCGCGCCAGCGGGCCCATTGCCAGTTGAACCAGTTAAAGGCGCGCAGAAAGAGGGCGCGTGTCAGGGTGTCGGCTTCAAAGCCCAGCAGGGGCATTCGTTTCTTTTGTTTTCTTTCGCTGTCGTAGAGGCCGCTCAGGGTTTCGTATTGTTTGAAGGGCAATGCGTCCAGATCCTCGCGTTTCAGCGCGCCCATGGCCCAGGCCGGGGGTACATAGAAATCCGGGGCTTTTAACGCGTTTTCTTCAAACCAGTCGTGGCATTTCTCAAGCAGTAATTTCAATTCCTCGCGGCTCAGCGACAGGTGTTCGGCGGCGTCTCTGGAGAGCAGGGCGGCGTGGAGTTTGTGATAGAGGGTTTTTGGCGGCTGGCAGTGGTGGTGCCAGCCGTGGCCAGCCAGTGGATAACCTTGCGTTTGCCACTGTTTGAGCGTGTTCAGAGAGGCCTGATCCCACGGGCGGCCGGGCACCACTAACAGAACAACCGCTTCGGCAGGCGTGTCTTTGAGGGCGTCGAGGAGGATGGCTACATCGTCCAGGGTCTCGGGCATCACATCGTGGATGCTGATCAGGGTCTTGGCGGTGCCGGGCATGTTTACAGGGAAGTGCTTTGGCGGCGCAGCAGGGCCATGCCCCGGCGCAGTCGGCTTGGGCGTTTGTGCGGAATCGGCGCCCGGGCGGTGTTGCCGAGCACGCGCTGCCAGTTCTGCGCGCACTGCTTGTGGGTGTTGATGGCGGCCTGGCGGGCGCGGCAGGCGATGTTCTGGCGCTGCCAGGGCGCCAGGGCTTCCAGCCGTTTCAGTGCGTTTCCGGAGGTTTCATCCGCTTTCATCTGGATCAGCCCGGCGGCCAGTTCGGGCCACTGGTTGATGCCGCAGTGGGGCGTGGTCATTACCAGTCGCTGACGGGCCATGGCCTCCAGTGCCACGGTGCCGAAGGCCTCCACATGGGAGGGCAGCATCAGCACTTCGCAGCTGTCCATCAGGGTCACCACCTGGTGGCGCGAGCACCAGCCGTGGAAATGCAGGTTGGGCAGGCGCTTTTGTGCCGCCAGAACCTGGTCGCGCATGGGGCCATCGCCGGCCACATGGAATTCCATGTCGGGCCGTTGCTCGGCCAGATCGAGAAAGGCGCCGATGTTTTTCTCCGCTGCCAGGCGACCCACATAGAGCAGGGAGCGCAGGGAAGTGGGCAGGGGTGAGACGGGGGTGTAGGCAAACTCGGCGGCCAGCGGAGTGCCCACCATGTGGGGGTGGCGCACGCCGCCGCGACGGGCTTCGTCCTGCATGTGTTCGCTGATGGCGACCACGCTGGATGCGTGGCGGAACAGGTGGTAGTTGAGCCAGTTGAGCAGGCCGCCGGCCAGGCGGGCCATGCCGGGCTTCCAGTAGAGTTCGGCCAGCCGGTTGTAGTCGGTCTGGCAGGTCACGCAGAGGGGAATGTTGAAGCGCCGGGCGATCAAAAAGGCGGCCAGGGAAAACAGGCCGGGGCCGGGAATCACGATCACATCCGGGCGAAAGCGCAGGATGTAGGTGAGCAGGGTGCCGTAGCGCGGAAGGTAGAGCTTCTGCGTGGGGTCACCCGGCATGGGTAGTGCCGCTCCCTGGCAAGGGTGGGGCTGATCGGGGGAGGGAGAGATCAGCTCGACCCGTTGGTGGCGGTTGTCCAGTGAGGCCACCAGGTCTTGATAATAGGTGCCAACCCCGTTGCGGCCGCGGATGGCATCGATGATGAACAGAACGCGCAGGTTTTGAGTATCCATGGGGCCACTGTGACGCGGGCGTATGGCCGTTTTATGACGCTTTGGCGACCGTTTTATGGCAATTGCGGGCGTATCCGGCGCGTTCCATCAACGGCTCGAAATCCCGCTCAATCTGGGCCGTGTCGATGCCCAGGTGCTCGGCCGAGTAGTGGTGGCGGCTGCGGTAGCCGCGAATGGCCGCATCCTGTTTTTCCAGATGGGCGCGGTAGTCGGAGGTCATGGTCCAGCCGAAGCGTTGATAGAGCGCCTCGACGGTGGCCAGGGGCTGTGCCTTGGTGTCTTCCATGCGGGCGATTTGCCAGCGCTCGACGGGCAGTCCCTCGGCCACCTCCAGGCTGTGGCGGGCGTAGTGGAGCAGCATGTCGGAGAGGTGGCGGCGCCAGTAGGCCTCGTCGACCCGGCCGTTAAACAGGCGGGCGCCCACCAGCATGGAGTTGATTTGTGAGGCCACCGCCTCGCCGGGCTGGCGAAAGCAGAGCACAAAGCGGGCGTCGGGGTAGTAGCGGGCCAGACTGGCCAGCATGGGGGTAAAGGACGGGTTTTTGGAGAGGTAAGTCTTGTCGCTGCCATGCCAGTACAGATGGCGCTGCACCAGTCGGTGGTAATAGTTGAGCACGCGGCGACGCTCGCTGTGGCTGAACTCGTGGTCAAAGCGGCTGAGGCGCCACAGCGATGGCGTCGGGCAAACCAGTACCAGCAAAAAGCAGGCTGAAACCGGCGCCAGGGCCAGATAGTCCTCCTCCGGGGCGGTCAGGCCGGTGTGGTGGATATCGTCAAAGCTTCCCAGGGTGCGCCTTTCCATGGCGTGCAGAAGGCGCCCGGCGGGCGCGCCCAGGGCGCGGTCCAGGCGCGCCCAGAAGTGCCAGAAATGGCGCTGGCTGATGGAGGGGGCAAACACCAACTCCCACAGGCTCATGCTGGTAAAACGCGCGTCGCCGGCGAGCAAGCGGTGGGTGAAGGTGGTGCCGCTGCGCGGCAGGCCGGCGATAAACAGGGGCGATTGGACATGGATGCGGTGGTAGTCGTGGAACAGCCACTCGTCCAGAGCCAGGCCGGCGGCGTTAATCGCCTGGATCAGACTGTAGATCGGCCAGAAAAGGGCCAGGGCCAGCCAGCGCTTGAGCGGGAGGCCGGGCAGGCGCCCGTCCTTGAGGGTCCAGGATTGGCGGAAGAGGGTCAAATGTTGGCGCATATCGTGACAGCATTGGTGGCAATACGCCCATTGTGGCGACGATGTGCTGCAAATCTGTGACAGCTGCTGCTATCATTTTCGCCATGACGGAACATATCGACATCAGCGACTCTCCGGTGGTGGACCGCCGCTCGGCGGCGCTGCCCGATCACGAGGTGCTCGTGGCCCGGGTGCGATTGCTGGCCGATGCGTTGCTCGAGCGCGGCCAGCGCCTGGCCACCGCCGAGTCCTGCACCGGCGGCTTGCTCTCGGCCTGCTGCACCGAGCTGCCGGGCAGCTCCGACTGGTTTGATCGAGGCTGGGTCACTTACACCAACGCCGCCAAAATCGAGTTGATTCAGGTGCCCAATAACTTGATTGAGCAGCACGGCGCAGTCTCGGTGGAAGTGGCCGACGCCATGGCCCACGGCGCCATGATGGCCAGCGAGGGCGATTGGGGCGTGGGCATTACCGGGATTGCCGGGCCCAGTGGCGGCAGCGAGGAAAAACCGGTGGGCACCGTGTGTTTTGGCGTGGCGTCCCGCTCGGGTCTCCGTTATGCTCGGCGCTATCAGTTTTCCGGCGAGCGGAGCGATGTTCGGGCCCAGTCCGTTCGCGCCGCCGTCGATCTGCTTTTACAACATTTATCGGGAGATTCCGTATGAAACAGTGGGCCATCGCCGCCGCTCTCTTTAGCGCCGTACTGGCGCCCGCAACACCGCTGCACGCCGAAGAGGGCGATTCCCAATCCGGGGAGAAGCCGCCGGAGCAGGTTCGCGAGGAAGCACAACAGGAAATTGAGGAACTCAAGGCCGAACTCAAGAAGGTCAACCGAAAAATTCGCCAGCAATCCGCCAAGGTGAAGTCGCTCGAGTCGGAGCTCTCCGACTAGCTGTCTTGTTTTGCGACACGGAATGACGCAATACAAGATATAGTGGTTTCATATCTCCATAACGGGGTATGAACCCCATCGGGGCTGTGGGATAATTCAGCCCGTTTTCACTCCAAAAGACTACGAGGTCATAAGCAATGGATGAAGGCCGCAAAAAAGCACTCGCCGCCGCACTCGGTCAGATCGAACGCCAGTTTGGTAAAGGTTCGGTCATGCGCATGGGCGATGGCGTCATCAAGAATGTGGAATCGATTTCCACCGGTTCGCTGACGCTGGATGTCGCACTGGGTATTGGCGGTTTGCCACGGGGACGCGTGGTGGAAATCTACGGTCCCGAGTCGTCAGGGAAGACGACGATGACACTACATGTGGTTGCCGAATGCCAGAAAAAGGGCGGCACCGCAGCGTTTATCGACGCCGAGCACGCGCTCGATCCCGGCTACGCCCGCAAACTGGGCGTGGATGTGGACGAGCTGCTGGTGTCTCAGCCGGATACCGGTGAGCAAGCGCTGGAAATCGCCGACATGCTGGTTCGCTCCAGCGCCGTGGATGTGGTGGTGATCGACTCCGTCGCCGCGCTCACGCCCAAGGCGGAGATTGAAGGCGAGATGGGCGACTCCCATGTGGGCCTGCAGGCCCGCCTGATGTCCCAGGCGCTACGCAAGCTCACCGCCAACATCAAGCGCTCCAACACCATGGTGATCTTCATTAACCAAATCCGCATGAAGATTGGCGTGATGTTCGGAAGCCCCGAGACCACCACCGGCGGCAACGCGCTCAAGTTCTACTCCTCGGTTCGCCTGGACATCCGCCGCATCGGCGCGATCAAGAAGGGCGACGAGGTACTGGGCAACGAGACCAAGGTCAAAGTGGTCAAGAACAAGCTGGCGCCACCTTTCAAGGAGGCACGCTTCGAGATTCTCTACGGTCAGGGCGTGTCCTTTGAGGGCGAGCTGCTCGACCTGGGTGTTGAGCACAAGCTGGTGGAAAAGGCCGGTGCCTGGTACAGCTGCAACGGCGAGCGCATCGGTCAGGGCAAGGACAACGCCCGCAACTATTTGAAGGAACACCCGGAAATGGCCGCCGAGCTGGACAAGAAACTGCGCGACATTTTGCTCGATTTGCCCGAAGACGACGCCGACGCCGAGAGCGAAGAGGGCATTCCCCAGACCGAGGCAGACCTTTAGGGTCAGAAGGCTATAGAGATCGTGTCGGACTGGCAGGCAGCGCAGCCTGACAAGGCGGCGGGGCGGCTCAGCGAGGCCGACTCCGCCGCTGTGCGTCTGGCCGCCATGGATGCTCTGGCCCGTCGTGAACACTCCCGTCACGAGCTTCGCCATAAACTGTGCGACAAGGGTGCCGACCCCGAACTGGTGACGCAGGTGCTCGATGACCTGCGGGCGGAAAACCTGCAGTGCGACGAGCGCTTCGTCGAGGACTGGGTCAACAACCGCTATCGGCGCGGCAAGGGGCCGATGAAAATCCGCGCCGAGCTGCGCGCTCATCAGCTGGATGAATCGTTGGTAGAGACGGCGTTGATGGCTGCGGATCTGGATTGGTACGCCGCCGCGCGACAGGCTTACAATAAGAAATATGGCACAAGTTTGCCAGATGATTACAATGAGCGCGCCAAGCGGATGCGCTTTTTACAGGGCAGGGGCTTCTCCAGTGAACACATACGCCACGCAATTGCTGCGGGCGATGACTAGCGAAGACTCCCGACAAACTCCACCGTGACTGGATACCGGACAAGATGACCAGCAGCGCCAAGATACGACAGCAGTTTCTCGACTACTTTGCCGGCAAGGGCCACACCGTCGTGCCCTCCAGCTCTCTGGTGCCGGTGGGCGACGATACACTGCTGTTTACCAACGCCGGCATGGTGCCGTTCAAGAATGTCTTTCTCGGCCAGGAACAGCGGGACTACACCCGGGCGACTTCCTCCCAGCGCTGCGTGCGCGCCGGTGGCAAGCACAACGACCTGGAAAATGTCGGCTACACCGCGCGCCACCACACCTTTTTCGAAATGCTGGGCAACTTCAGCTTTGGCGACTATTTCAAGCGCGAGGCCATTGAGTTTGGCTGGGAATTCCTGACCGATGTCCTGGGCCTGCCGGCGGACAAATTGTGGGTGACCGTCTATGAAGAGGACGACGAGGCCGCCGCCATCTGGCTGGAGGAAATCGGTGTCGATCCCGAGCGCTTCTCGCGCATCGGCGCCAAGGACAACTTCTGGCAAATGGGCGACACCGGTCCCTGCGGTCCCTGCACCGAGATTTTCTACGACCACGGCGAGCACATCTGGGGCGGCCCTCCGGGCACCCCCGAAGAGGACGGCGACCGCTTTATCGAGATCTGGAACCTGGTGTTTATGCAGTACAACCGGGACCAGAGCGGCGAACTGACGCCCCTGCCAAAGCCTTCAGTGGACACCGGCATGGGCCTGGAGCGCCTGGCGGCGATTCTCCAAGGCGTGCACAGCAACTACGAAATCGACCTGTTCCAGGCACTGATCAACGCTGCCGCCGATGCCGTCGGTGTGGGCGAGGATCAGCTTGAGAACAGTTCCCTCAAAGTCATCGCCGATCACATTCGCTCCTGCGCCTTTTTGATTGTCGATGGCGTGCTGCCCTCCAACGAGGGCCGCGGCTATGTGCTGCGCCGGATTATCCGCCGCGCCTGTCGCCACGGTCACAAGCTGGGTCAAACCGATCCCTTTTTCCACAAACTGGTGGCGGCGCTGGATGAACAAATGGGCGAGGCCTATCCCGAGCTCAGCGAGGTGCGCGACCAGGTGGCCACTGTGCTGAAAAAGGAAGAGGAGCGCTTTGCCGAGACCTTGTCCCAGGGCATGGGCATTCTCAACCAGGCCATTGAACACCTCGAGGGCGACTTGCTCCCCGGCGAGACGGTGTTCCAGCTCTACGACACCTACGGTTTTCCCGTTGACCTCACCGCCGACATTGCCCGCGAACATGATCTCGAGATCGACATCGCCGGTTACGAGGCCTGCATGGAGCAACAGCGCTCCCGGGCTCGCGCCGCCAGTCAGTTCGGCGCCGACATGAGCGAGCGCATCGAGCTCGACGCCGAGTCGGATTTCACCGGTTACGAACACCTGCACCACGAGGCCGTGATTACCCACCTGATCGCCGACGGCGCCGAGGTGGAGCAGCTGGAGGACGGCCAGCGCGGCATGGTCGTGCTCGACAGCACGCCCTTCTATGCCGAGGCCGGTGGCCAGGTCGGCGACCGCGGCGTGTTGGTCAGTGAGGGCGTGCGCTTTCGCGTCGACGACACCCAAAAGCAGGGCGGCGCGATTGTCCACATCGGGCATCTCGAGTGCGGTCAGCTGTCGGTGGGCGACAATGTGCTGGCCGAGGTCGACATGGCCAAGCGCCGCGCCACCGAGCTCAATCACTCGGCCACTCACCTGATGCACTGGGCCCTGCGCGAAGTGCTCGGCGAGCATGTTCAGCAGAAGGGCTCACTGGTTAACGAGCACCAGTTGCGCTTCGACTTCTCTCACTTTGAGCCGATGAGCGATGAAGCCATCGCCGAGGTTGAGGATCTGGTCAACGCCGAAATTCTCAAGAACCGGCCCACACAAACCCGCCTGATGACCATGGAAGAGGCCAAAGAGGCCGGCGCCATGGCCCTGTTTGGCGAGAAGTACGGCGATGAAGTGCGCGTCCTCAACATCGGCGAGCACTCCATTGAACTGTGCGGTGGCACCCATGTGGAGCGCAGCGGTGACATCGGTCTGTTCAAGATGGTCAGCGAGGGCGGCGTGGCCTCCGGCGTGCGCCGTGTCGAGGCCATCACCGGCCAGGCGGCCCTGGACTGGGTGCGCCGCGCCGACCAGTCCCTGCGCCAGCTGGGCTCGGTGCTCAAGACCGACCGCGACGGCGTCGCCGCCAAGGTCGAGCAGCTGGCCGACAAGAACCGCCAGTTGGAGAAGGAACTGGAGCGGGTCAAATCCAAGCTGGCCAGCCAGGCCGGCGGTGACATCGCCAGCCAGGCGGTGGAGATCGACGGTATCAAGGTGCTGGCCGCCGAGCTCGAGGGCGCCGATACCAAGGTCCTGCGCAGCACCCTGGACCAGCTCAAAAACAAGCTCGGTCACGCCGCCGTGGTGCTGGGCGCCGTGGATGGTGACAAGGTGCGTCTGGTGGCCGGTGTCACCAAGGACGAGACGGCGCGTATCAAGGCCGGCGAGCTGGTCAACCATGTGGCCGTTCAGGTCGGCGGACGCGGCGGTGGCCGCCCCGATATGGCCCAGGCCGGCGGCAGCGACCCGGCCGCCCTCAAGGGCGCGCTGGGCTCGGTGGAGCAGTGGGTGCGAGACCAGTTGGCGGGCCAGTGATAGGGCACTATAATCCGCGCACTTCCGGTTTAGCCGGCCAGATTCAACCAGTCAGAAGAGTATTGTTGTGGCCCTGATTGTTCAAAAATACGGTGGCACTTCCGTGGGTACGGTAGAGCGCATTGGCCATGTTGCCGACAAGGTGATTCGCATGCGCGAGCAGGGCCACAATGTGGTGGTGACGGTGTCGGCCATGAGTGGCGAGACCAACCGCCTGATCGAGCTGGCGAAGGCAGCCAACCCCAAAGGCTCGGCCCGGGAAATGGATGTCATCGTCTCCACCGGCGAGCAGGTCACCATTGCCCTGTTGGCCATGGCGCTCGAGGCCCGCGGCCAGGCCGCCCGCTCCTACACCGGCTGGCAGGTGCGCCTGCTCACCGACAGCGCCCACCAGAAAGCCCGCATCGAGCAGATCGACGACCAGGCCATCAAGGCGGACCTCGACGAGGGGCGCGTCGTCGTCGTGGCCGGTTTTCAGGGCGTCGACGGCGAGGGCAATATCACCACCCTGGGCCGCGGCGGCTCCGACACCACGGCAGTGGCCCTGGCCGCCGCGCTGACGGCCGACGAGTGCCAGATCTACACCGATGTGGACGGCGTCTACACCACCGACCCCCGCGTCGAGCCCGACGCTCGCCGCCTGGAGCGCATCACCTTTGAGGAAATGCTGGAAATGGCCAGCCTGGGCTCCAAGGTATTGCAGATTCGCGCCGTCGAGTTTGCCGGCAAATACAATGTACCCCTGCGCGTGTTGTCTACCTTTGAAGAGGGGCCGGGCACACTGATTACCTTTGACGAGGATGACACTATGGAACAAGCCCTGATCTCCGGCATCGCTTTCAACCGCGACGAGGCCCAATTGACCGTACTGGGCGTGCCCGATCATCCCGGGGTGGCGGCCAATATCCTGGGGCCGGTTTCCGAGGCCAATATCGAAGTTGACATGATCGTTCAGAACATCAGCGGCGACGGCCTGACCGACTTCACTTTCACCGTGCATCGCAACGATTGCGACCGCGCGCTGGAAGTTCTGGAGCAGGTCAAAGCCGATTTGGGCGCCAAAGAAGTCGTTGTTGACGCCAAAATCGTCAAAATTTCGCTGGTTGGGGTGGGAATGCGCTCTCACGCCGGTATCGCAAGCAGAATGTTCAAGATTTTGGCCGATGAAAATGTCAACATACGCATGATCTCGACCTCTGAAATCAAAATTTCGGTGGTTGTGGATGAGAAGTATCTGGAACTCGCTGTGCGTGCTTTGCACGCCGGATTCGGCTTGGAGCAGGAGCAGTAGGTTTTACTATACTTCGGGACAGGAGCAGGGCGTGGTGAATGTTTTGGCCCGGCACCTGTCGAACGACCAAGGAGCACTCAATCAAGGGGCTTCACAGGTGATTGATAAGGACTACAAGAGGATATAATTATGCTGATATTAACGCGTCGTGTCGGTGAAACGCTGATGGTCGGTGACGATGTCACTGTCACTGTGTTGGGCGTTAAAGGAAACCAGGTACGGATAGGCGTCAATGCTCCCAAGGAGATTGCCGTGCACCGTGAGGAAATCTACGAGCGCATCAAGCGCGAGCAGGATGACCCGGATTCGGTGGGCAATCGCTAGCCACTGCATTTACCAAAATGTGCTACAAATCCTGCGGGCGGCCTTTAAATGGCCGCCCGTTTGTATATAATGCGTGCCTCTCGACAACACACCCCGGAGAGCTGGCCGAGTGGCTGAAGGCGCGCCCCTGCTAAGGGCGTATAGGGGAAACTCTATCGAGGGTTCGAATCCCTCGCTCTCCGCCATCTTCTGAAACCCGCACAGGCTGCGGGTTTTTTTGTTATTAGCCACAGAGGACACAGAGAGCACAGAGGGTTTCTTGTCATTCCGGAAAGCGCGTAGCGCTTATCCGGAATCTCTATAACCAGAGCGCCGTAGGAGCCTGCCTGCAGGCGAAGGTTTATCGAAATAAGCGCCCGGCGCCAGCGCCGCGCAAGCGGCGGCACCATCCCTTGCTCTCCGCCATTATTTCAAGGGCTCGCCAAACTGGCGGGCCCTTTTGTTATTAGCCACAGAGGACACAGAGAACACAGAGGGTTTCTTGTCATTCCGGAAAGCGCGCAGCGCTTATCCGGAATCTCCATTAACCGGGGTAATGTAGCGGCGCCCTCGCCGCGACAGGTCGTCCCGGGGTCGGGCCTCCTACAATTTAACAAAACTCTGTGATCTCTGTGGGCTCAGTGCGCTCTGTGTCTTTTCGGCATTGTGTCGTCGGGCTGAAGCCCGACCTACCGAATCAGGCATCGCGGCCTGTCATGGTGGCGGGGTTGAGGAGTTTTTGCAGTTCTTCGCGGCTGAGGTCGGTGTCTTCGGCGGCGACATCGATCACCGGGCGGCCCTCGGCGTAGGCGCGTTTGGCGATGGCGGCGGCGGCGTTGTAGCCGATCACCGGGTTGAGGGCGGTGACCAGGATCGGGTTGCGGGAGAGCGGTGCCTCGATGTTGTCCCGGCGCAGGCTGAAGCCGGGGATGGCTTGGTCGGCAAGTGAGCGGCTGGCTCCCGTCAGCAACTGCAGGCTGTCGAGCAGGCGGTCGGCGATCAGCGGCAGCATGACATTGAGTTCGAAATTGCCCGAGGCGCCGGCCATCTGCACGGTCTGGGCGTTGCCCAGCACCTGGACGGCGGCCATGGCCACGGCCTCGGGGATCACCGGGTTGACCTTGCCGGGCATGATCGAGGAGCCGGGTTGCAGCGCCTCGAGCTCGATCTCGCCAATGCCGGCCAGGGGGCCGGAGTTCATCCAGCGCAGGTCGTTGGCGATTTTGTTCAGCGCCGTGGCACAGGCGGCCAGTTGGCCGGCCATACGGACGGCGCCGTCCTGGGCCGACATGCGCACGCCGGGATGGGCGTGGGGGTGCAGCGGTACATCCAGCCGTTCGGCCAGGTGTTGGCAGGCCAACCGCGCCATCTCGGGGTGGCTGTTGAGGCCGTTGCCCACCGCCGTGCCGCCCAGGGGCAGGGCGGACAGATCCTCGATGGCGGGTTCCAGGGCCAGGCGGTTTTCGGCAATCTGCTGGCGCCAGCTGGCCAGCGCCTGGCTGAAGCGAATCGGCGTGGCGTCCATCAAATGGGTGCGCCCGGTCTTGGTGACTTCGGCCAGTTCTTCCTCGCGGCGCTCGAGGGCGGCCTCGAGATCGGCGAGGGCGGGCAGCAGTCGCATCTGCAGCTCGCACAGGGCGCTTAGCTGCAGGGCGCTGGGGATCACATCGTTGGAACTCTGTCCGCGATTGACATGGTCGTTGGGGTGCACGGCCTCGCCGGCGATGTCACTGGCGAGTCGGGCGATCACCTCGTTGGCGTTCATGTTGGAGCTGGTGCCCGAGCCGGTCTGGAACACATCCACCGGGAAGTGCTGCCGCAGTGTCTCGTCGTCGATGCCCCGGGCGGCTTGGGCGATGGCGGTGGCGAGGCCGGAGTCGAGCTCCCCGAGTTCGCCGTTGGCACTGGCCGCCGCCGCCTTGATGGCCACCAGGGCACGCAGAAAGGGCAGGGGCATGGGCCGCTGGCCGATGGCAAAATTGTCGACGGCGCGCTGGGTCTGGGCGCCGTAGAGCGCGTCCTCCGGTACTTCCACCGTGCCCATGCTGTCGCTTTCCTGGCGCGTTGCCTTCATTGCCTTTCCTCCGTCTTGCCGTGGTTTGCCCGCCGCTTCCATCGGTTTGATGGCGTTTGACGAGCGTTCAGCGGGTTTCTGTTACCCATTCTGCGCCCCTGCC
This sequence comes from Pseudomonadota bacterium, assembly GCA_051747425.1. Taxonomy (GTDB): domain Bacteria; phylum Pseudomonadota; class Gammaproteobacteria; order HTCC5015; family HTCC5015; genus HTCC5015. The sequence continues at coordinate 87,519 of JBNJGD010000009.1, read as the reverse complement.
GCGGCGCAGGGCAAGCGGCTTGAAAGCCGCCACGGAAGCCGCCGACAGTAGCGCCTTTTCCCGCTTTTTACATTGTGGGAGTGGGGGGCTTCGGGTAGAATTCCCAGACTTGAGTTATTGCCAACTTGAGTGCGAATCCTTCCCATGACCCGGTTCATTTTTATTACAGGCGGCGTTGTTTCATCCCTTGGAAAAGGGTTGTCGGCGGCCTCTCTCGCAGCGATCCTTGAAGCCCGTGGCCTCAAAGTCACCATGCTCAAGCTCGACCCCTACATCAATGTTGATCCGGGCACCATGAGTCCCTTCCAGCACGGCGAGGTCTTTGTCACCGAAGATGGCGCCGAGACGGATCTGGATCTGGGGCACTACGAGCGCTTTATTCGCCAGAAGACTTCCCAGGCCAACAATTTCACCACCGGTCGCGTCTACTCCAATGTTCTGGCCCGCGAGCGCCGGGGCGATTATCTCGGCGGCACGGTTCAGGTGATTCCCCATATTACCGATGAAATCAAGCGCCTGGTGATCAAGGGCGCCGACGATGCCGATGTGGCCCTGGTGGAGATCGGCGGCACCGTGGGCGACATCGAGTCGCTGCCCTTCCTCGAGGCGATTCGCCAGATGGGCACCGAGCTGGGCCGCGAGCGCTGCCTGTTTATTCACCTGACGCTGGTGCCGTATCTCAGCTCCGCCGGCGAAATCAAAACCAAGCCCACCCAGCACTCGGTCAAGGAATTGCGTTCCATCGGCATTCAGCCGGATGTGTTGTTGTGCCGCACCGAACAGCCGCTGCCCGAGGGCGAGCGGCGCAAAATCGCGCTGTTTACCAATGTCGAGGAGCGGGCCGTGATCTCGGTGGTGGATGTTAAAAACATCTACGAAATTCCGCGCAAGTTGCACGCCCAGGGCCTGGGTGATCTGGTGGTGGAAAAACTCAAGCTGGGCGGCCGTCCGGCGGATCTCAGCGAGTGGGATGCGGTGGTCGACGCGCTGGAAGCCAGCGACCGGGAAGTGACCGTGGCCATGGTCGGCAAGTATGTCGAGCTCAAGGATTCCTACAAATCTCTCAATGAATCGTTGGCCCACGCCGGCATTCACACCCGCTCGCGGGTCAATGTTCGCTATCTCGATTCGGAAAAGCTTGAGCGCGAGGGCCTGGACGAGCTCGACGGCGTGGACGCCATTCTCGTGCCCGGCGGCTTTGGCGAACGCGGCATCGAGGGCAAGATTGCCGCCGCCGGCTACGCCCGGGAAAACGGCATTCCCTACCTGGGCATCTGCCTGGGTATGCAGGTGGCGGTGATCGATTTTGCCCGCAATGTGGCCGGCCTTGAGGGCAGCCACAGTACCGAGTTTGAACAGCAGGCCAAGCATCCCGTGATCGGCCTGATCACCGAGTGGCAAACCGAGGACGGCGAGGTCGAGACCCGCAGTGCCGACTCCGACCTCGGCGGCACCATGCGCCTGGGTGCCCAGACCGCTTGGCTCAGGGAGGGCAGTCTGGCCCGGGATGTCTACGGCAGCGAGCGCGTGGTCGAGCGTCACCGCCATCGCTACGAATTCAATAACCAGTACCGGGAGGTGCTGGAAAAGGCGGGTCTGGTGCTCTCCGGGCTGTCTCAGGACAAGAACCTGGTGGAAGTCGTGGAAAATCCGAACCATCCCTGGTTCCTGGCCTGCCAGTTCCACCCCGAGTTCACTTCCACACCCCGCGATGGCCACCCGCTGTTTACCCACTTTATTGAAGCGGCATTGAAACACCACGACAAGCAAGAGGAGGCCTGAGCATGGAACTGTGCGGCTTTGAAGTCGGTCTCGATCAACCCTTTTTCCTGATCGCCGGGCCCTGCGCCATCGAGTCCGAGGCGATGGCCCTGTCCACCGCCGAGACTCTGCGCGAGGTCACCGAGCGACTGGGTATCCCGTTTATCTACAAGTCCTCCTTTGACAAGGCCAACCGCTCGTCCATCGACAGTCCCCGCGGCGTCGGTCTGGATAAGGGCCTGGCCATCCTGCAGAAGGTCAAGGACGAGTTCGGTCTGCCGGTGATTACCGATGTGCACGAGTACACGCCCATCGACGAGGTCGCCTCGGTGGTGGATGTACTGCAGACGCCCGCCTTTCTTTGCCGCCAGACGGACTACATCACCCGGGTGGCCTCCGCCGGCCTGCCGGTGAACATCAAAAAGGGCCAGTTCCTGGCGCCCTGGGACATGCAGCAGGTGGTCAACAAGGCTCGCGCGGTGGGCAATGACCAGATCATGGTCTGCGATCGCGGCACTTCCTTTGGCTACAACAATCTGGTCTCCGACATGCGCGGTTTGGCCGTGATGCGCGAGACCGGTTGCCCGGTAGTGTTCGACGCCACTCACTCGGTGCAGTTGCCGGGCGGGCAGGGCACTTCTTCCGGCGGCCAGCGCGAGTTCGTGCCGGTACTGGCCAGGGCGGCCATCGCCGCCGGCGTCTCGGGCGTATTTATGGAGACCCACCCGGACCCGGCCAACGCCTTCAGCGACGGCCCCAACGCCTGGCCCCTGGACAAGATTGAACCCCTGCTGCGCACCCTCAAGGTGCTCGACGACACCGTCAAGCAACAGCCCTTTGCCGAAAGCGAGCTCTGAGCGCAGCGCCCCCGATTACTTTTTGTTTGATTCAAGACGGAGACCCCCATGTCTGAAATTGTTGCTGTGAAAGGACGCGAAGTCATCGACTCACGCGGAAACCCCACGGTAGAGGCCGAGGTCACTCTGGCCTCCGGCGTCGTCGGCCGCGCCGCCGTGCCCTCGGGCGCTTCCACCGGTGAGCGCGAGGCCGTGGAACTGCGCGATGGCGACAAGAGCCGCTACCTGGGCAAAGGCGTGCTCAAGGCGGTCGAGCATGTCAATAAAGACATCCAAAACGCCCTCAAGGGCCTCTCGGTGTTTGACCAGGCCAAGATCGACCAGACCATGATCGATCTCGACGGTACCGACAACAAGAGCAAGCTGGGCGCCAACGCCATTCTCGCCGCCTCCATGGCCGCGGTTCAGGCCGCCGCCATCGAGGGCAAGCGGTCGCTGTTTGAATCCATCGGTGGCGATGAAGCCACACTGCTGCCGGTGCCGATGATGAACATCATCAACGGCGGCGCCCACGCCGACAACTCGGTGGATCTGCAGGAGTTTATGATTCTGCCGGTGGGCGCGCCGAGCTTTCGCGAATCCCTGCGCTACGGCGCCGAGGTCTTCCACAGCCTGAAAAAAGTACTGGCCGACAAGGGCTACAGTACGGCGGTGGGCGACGAGGGCGGCTTTGCCCCCAACCTGGGCTCCAACCAGGAAGCGCTGGATGTGATCGCAGAAGCGGTGGACAAGGCCGGTTACAAGCTGGGCGAGGACATCTTCCTGGGTCTCGATGTGGCCTCTTCGGAGTTCTGCGAGAACGGCCAGTACGAGCTGGCCTCCGAGGGCAAGACCTACGATTCCGCCGGCTTTGCCGACTATCTCGCCGGACTGGTCGACCAGTATCCGATCATCTCCATTGAGGACGGCATGGACGAGAACGACTGGGACGGCTGGAAGGTGCTCACCGAAAAGCTCGGCGACCGCGTTCAGCTGGTCGGCGACGACCTGTTTGTCACCAACACCCGGATTCTCGCCGACGGCATTGAAAAGGGCGTGGGTAACTCGATTCTGATCAAGGTGAATCAGATCGGTACGATTACCGAGACCCTCAACGCCATCAAGATGGCCCACGACGCCGACTACACGGCGGTGGTGTCCCATCGCTCCGGTGAGACCGAGGACACCACCATTGCCGATCTGGCGGTGGCGACCCGCGCCGGCCAGATCAAGACCGGCTCCATGTCGCGCTCCGATCGTATCGCCAAGTACAACCAGCTGCTGCGCATTGAGGAGCAGCTGGGCGAGCGGGCCGTCTACGCCGGCCGCTCGGCCTTCAATATCGGATTTTGATGCGGCGGCCGCTGTGGTTTACAGCGTCCGCCGCAACGGGATGGATTGAGTGAAGCGAGGACTGCTTATCGCCGTGTTGGTGTGTGGCATTGTGGTGCTGCAGTTCCAGCTCTGGTTTGGCGAGGGCAGCCTGCTCCAGCTTTGGCAACTCAAACGCGATGTGGCCAGCCAGCGAGCAGAAAACGAGGAGTTGCGCGAGCGCAACCGGGCGCTTCGGGCCGAAGTGCTCGATCTCAAGAGCGGACTCGATGCCGTCGAGGAGCGCGCCCGCAACGACCTCGGCATGATTGCCGAAGACGAAGTGTTCTACCAGGTCATCGGCAGCACCAGTGACCGCAAACAGGGGGAAGAGGGTGAGTGAATCTCGAGTGTGGGTTGTGGTGCCCGCCGCCGGCATAGGCAGCCGCATGGGTGCCGATCGGCCCAAGCAATATCTGGAATTCGCTGGCAGCACGATTTTGCAATGCACCCTGGAGCGCCTGCACCGGGCGCTGCCGGATTCCCTGATTACCGTCGCCCTGGGAGGCGACGATCCCTGGTGGTCGGAGACCGAGCGCCGCCTGCCGGAGAGTCTGTTGCAGCGATTGCACAAGGTCGAGGGCGGTGAGGAGCGCTGCCACTCGGTGCTCAATGCCCTCGACTCACTCACCGATCAAGCCGCTGCCGATGACTGGATTTTGGTCCACGATGCCGCCAGGCCCTGCGTCCGCCCTGGTGATATTGCCCACCTGATTGCCAGTGCTGAAGAGAGAGGCCACGGCGGCCTGCTGGCCAGCCCGGTCAAGGACACCATGAAACGCGCCGACGACAGCGGCTGCGTGGGGGAGACCGTGGAGCGCAAAAATCTCTGGCACGCCCTGACACCCCAGTTGTTCCCCCGGGAAACACTTCACACGGCACTCAGTGAGGGCCTGGCGCGCGGTTTGGCCATTACCGACGAGGCCATGGCGGTAGAGGCCGCCGGGGGTCGCGTGGCCCTGGTCGAGGGGCACGCCGACAACATCAAGATTACCCATCCCGGGGACCTGGCACTGGCGTCGCTCTACTGGCGCGCCCAGGCCTCTGAGGACGACAGCGAAGCGGGGAGTTCACAATGATTCGAATTGGTCACGGTTACGATGTCCACGCCTTTGGCGAGGGCGATCATGTGATGCTGGGCGGCGTGCGCATTGAGCACAGTCGCGGTCTGATTGCCCACTCCGATGGCGATGTCGTGCTCCACGCCCTATGCGACGCGCTGCTCGGGGCCATGGCCCTGGGAGACATCGGTCACTTTTTCCCCGACGACGACCCGGCCTTTGAAGGCGCCGACTCGAGCCACTTGCTCTCCGAGGTGGTCAAACAGCTGCGCTCTCGCGGGGCCGAGATCAACAACGCCGATATCACGGTGATTGCGCAAAAGCCCAAACTGGCGCCGCACATCGACGCCATGCGCCGGATCATCGCCGAGGGCATGGGGGTCGATCCGGGGCAGGTCAGCGTCAAGGCGACGACCTCGGAGAAGCTGGGCTTTACCGGGCGCGAGGAGGGCATCGCCGCCCACGCCAGCGTACTGGTCGAGGCCGAGCGCCCATGAAGCACTCGCCCACCACCCCGCCGGGTCCGGTGATGCTCGACTTGCGCGGCCCGTGCATAGACGCCGTCGAGCGCGAGTTGTTAACCCACCCCAACACCGGCGGGTTGATCTGGTTTGCCCGCCACTACGAGAGCCCCGAGCAGATTGCCGAGCTGACCCGCGAGGTGCGCAGCCTCCGCCGGGATCTGTTGATCGCCGTGGATCAGGAGGGCGGTCGCGTACAGCGCTTCCGCCAGGGCTTTACCCACATTCCGCCCATGCGCGTCCTGGGCGAGCTGTGGCGGGACGATCCCGTGGCGGCGACAGAGGCCGCCGGGGAACTGGGCTGGCTGATGGCCGCCGAGGTGCTCTCGGTGGGGGTGGATTTCAGCTTTGCTCCGGTATTGGATGTCGACTACGGCGGTTCCGAGGTGATCGGCGACCGCGCCTTTCACCGCCAGCCGGAACAGATCGTCGAGCTGGGCGGCGCCTTTATTCGCGGCATGCGCGAGGCGGGCATGGCCTCCACCGGCAAGCACTTCCCCGGTCACGGCTATGTCGCCGGCGACTCCCACACGGAAAAGCCGGTGGATCCGCGATCGCTGGAGGCGATACGCGAGACCGATCTCAAACCCTTTGCCGAGCTGGCCCGCCAGGGGCTTGATGCGGTGATGCCGGCCCATGTGGTCTACCCCGAGGTGGATGACAAGCCGGCCGGCTTTTCACACCGCTGGGTCAGCGAGATCCTGCGCGGCGAGCTGGATTTTGACGGTGTGGTGTTCAGCGACGACCTGAGCATGGACGGTGCCGACCTGGGTGTGGATTATGTCGGTCGCGCCGACTTCGCCCTGGCCGCCGGCTGCGATATGGTGCTGGTGTGCAATTGCCCGGAGGGCGCCGAGCAGGTGGTCGAGCGCCTTCAGATACCGGCGGATTGGCGCGGCGATCGGCTGGCCAGAATGCGAGGCCAATCGCGCGGTAAGACATTGGCTGGTTTGCAGCGCGATGCGCGCTGGTCTTCAGCCGCAGCGCTGGCCGAACAACTGAGATTAGGAGGGAAGTGATGCTGGATTCATTCAACTGGCAGGAATGGACAGCGGTAACCGGCGATTGGCGATTTCATATTTTCGCCATCGTTTTTTGCACTCTGTTGATCAACTTTGTAATCCGGCGAACCATTAGCCGGATTGCCGATGGCGTCAAGGAAAAAACCGAGAACAACTGGGACGACGCCTTTATCCACGCCCTGGAAAAACCCATATCTCTGTTTACCTGGATACTCGGCCTGACCCTGACGCTGGGCATTCTCGGTGAGCAAACCGGCGATGAAATCTATGCCTATGCCGACGGGATTCGCCGAATCGGTATCATCATCTGCGTTATCTGGTTTCTGGTGCGGGGCGTTAAAAACACCGAGCTCAATGTGATTGCCAAGGGTTATCGCGAGAGCGTCGAATACGATCCCACTACCGCCGTGGCCATGAGCAAGCTGGGCCGGCTTTCCCTGATTATTACTGGTGGCCTGGTGGTGCTGGAGAGCCTCGGAGTGTCAGTGTCCGGGATTCTGGCCTTCGGCGGCGTGGGTGGTATCGCCATTGGTTTCGCCGCCCGCGACCTGTTGGCCAACTTTTTTGGCGGACTGACCATTTATCTCGATCGGCCCTTTTCCGTGGGCGAGTGGGTGCGTTCGCCGGACCGTGAAATCGAGGGAACGGTGGAAGACATCGGTTTGCGGATCACCCGCATTCGCACCTTTGACCAGCGTCCGCTCTATGTGCCCAACGCCATCTTTACCAATATTGTGGTGGAGAATCCGTCGCGCATGTTCAATCGCCGCATCAGTGAAAGCGTGGGTGTGCGTTACGCCGATCTGTCGGTGGTCAAGAAGATTGCCGACGACATTCGCGAGATGCTGCAAAACCACGATGAAATCGATCAGGAGCGAACCCTGATCGTCAACTTCACCCAGTTCAACAGCTCGTCACTGGACATTATGGTCTACACCTTCACGCGTACGACCAAGTGGGTTGAATACCATCGGGTGCGCGAGGATGTGCTTCTGAAGGTGGCCGATATCATTCTCGAACACGGTGCCGAGGTGGCTTTCCCCACTCGCACACTGCATTTGCCCGACGGGCTTGAAGTCAACAACAAGGCACAGGCTGAAAACGATGACGAAACTCGCTGAAGCGATGAAGGTGTACCACCAGGCCCATGTCCTCCACGACGAGGCCGTGATCTCCGAGGCGCTCGACCGGATGGCGGGCAAGATTACCCTGGACTACACCGGGCTCGACCCGCTGGTGTTGTGCGTGATGAACGGCGGGCTGTTTTTTACCGCCGAGCTGACCAAACGCCTGGAGTTTCCCCTGCAGGTCGACTACCTGCACGCCACCCGCTACGGTGAGGACTCGGTGGGCGGTGAGGTGGTGTGGAAGGCCATGCCCCAGGCCGAGGTGGCCGGTCGCCATGTGCTGATTCTCGACGACATCCTCGACGAGGGCCACACCCTGGCCGCCATCCAGACGGCGCTGACCGGACAGGGGGCCGCTTCTGTGCGCACCGCCGTGTTGACGGAGAAGGAGCACGATCGCCGCTGTGAGGGTGTTTCTGCCAAATATGTCGGGCTGAGCTTGCCCGATCGCTATGTCTTTGGCTGCGGCATGGACTATCTGGGGTATTTTCGCAATTTGCGCGCCATATACGGCATCGAGGGCGTATAGATGCTGGCCCTGATCGGCGGCAGCGGACTGGAGCAACTCGAGGGGCTGGCCGTGGACCGCGAGCACGCGCTGGAGACGCCCTGGGGTCAGCCCTCGGCGACCATCAGGGAAGGGCGCTTTGCCGGTTATCCCGTGTGTTTTCTCTCGCGCCACGGCGATCAGCACCAGTGGCCGCCGCACCGCATCAACTACCGCGCCAATATCCACGCTCTCAAGCAACTGGGTGTGGATGAAATCATCGCTGTGGCAGCAGTGGGCGGCCTGACCGGTGGCTACCCGCCGGCGGGCCTGGGCGTGCCCGATCAAATCATCGATTACACCTGGGGCCGGGGTCACACCTTTTCCGATGGCGAGGGCGAAGTTCAGCACATCGACTTTACCCGGCCCTACAGCGAGCGCCTGCGCCGCGAGCTGCTCGCCGCTGCCAGTGCTTGCGAAGTCCCCCTTCACGATGGCGGCACCTACGCCGCCACCCAGGGGCCGCGACTGGAGAGTGCCGCGGAAGTGCGCCGCCTGATCCGTGACGGCGCCGATCTGGTGGGGATGACTGGCATGCCCGAGGCGGCGCTGGCCCGAGAAGTCGGGATCAACTACGCCAGTCTCGCCGTGGTGGCCAACCGGGGTGCGGGCCTCGAAGCCGGGGAACTGACCATGGATGAGATTTTCGCCTGCCTGCAGCGCGGTCTGGCTTCGGCCCGTGCCGTACTTATCCAGCTTTTACAGCGGCGAGGCGAGCCCCGGGCGTGAGGATCTGGCTGTGGCGAACCCTCGCTGTTGGCCTGGTGCTTGTCGGTTTTGTCGGTGTCGTACTGCCCGGCTTGCCCACCGTGGTATTCTGGATCGTCGCCGCCTGGGCCGCCGGCCACGGATGGCCCCGTCTCGAACAATGGCTGCTTGAGCACCCGCGTTACGGTGAGCACATTCAGCATTGGCGCCGCGACCGCAGCGTGCCCCGCCGGGCCAAATACGCGGCGGTTGTCACCATGGCGCTGTCGCTGGTGATCGTCACTCTCACGGCCCCCGCGGCCCACTATCCGGCGGCACTGGCCGTGATGATGCTGCTGGCCGGCAGCTGGCTGTGGACGCGGCCGGAACCATCAAACATTCAACTACAGGGGAATACCATGACTCAGTCCGTACACCAGTTCAGCGCTCGCTCTCTCAAGGGCCAGGAGATCAACCTCGACGAGTACCGGGGCAAGTGGCTGTTGATCGTCAATACCGCCAGTCAGTGCGGTCTGACGCCCCAGTACGAGGGCCTGGAGAAGCTCTACAAGGACTATGTGGATCAGGGGCTGGAGATTCTCGGTTTTCCCTGTAACCAGTTTGGTCAGCAGGAGCCGGGCAGTGCCGAGGAGATTCAGCAGGGCTGCCTGCTCAACTACGGTGTCAGCTTTCCCATGTTCGAGAAAATCGAGGTGAACGGCGACGATGCCCATCCCCTTTACCGCTTTCTCAAGGACAGCCAGCCGGGCGCCCTGGGCAAGCGCATCAAGTGGAACTTCACCAAATTCCTGGTCGATCCCGAAGGCAATGTGATCAAACGCTACGCCCCGACGACCAAACCGGAGAAAATTGAAAAGGACCTGCGCCAATTGATGAGTATCAAATAAGGTATCCACCTTTTCCACATAACTTTCCCCCCTCTGCTACCTTGGTAGTGGAACACTCAATTTATCAAGGGGAAGGATATGAACAAGTGGACTGTCTGCGCGGCTTTTTGTCTGGCGTTTACTGCAACAGCGTGCGATCGCAGTGGGGAAAGCAATGAAGGAGCCAAGGCATCGGCCTCATCGGCCGAGCTGCCGGTCGTTCAGGCCCAATTGACCCAGGCGCCGAATGTGCCGCCACCGATCGAGCGCGACCACCCGGCCAAAGTGGTGGTGGAAATGGAGACCGTGGAAAAGGTCATGCCCATCGCCGACGGGGTGGACTACATGTTCTGGACTTTCGGTGGTGCCGTCCCGGGCGAGTTTATTCGCGTCCGCGAGGGTGACGAGATTGAATTTCATCTGCACAACCACCCCGATTCCAAAATGCCCCACAATATCGACCTCCACGCGGTTACTGGCCCCGGTGGCGGCGCGGCGGCATCCTTTACCTCACCCGGTCACACTTCCACCTTCAGCTTCAAGGCGCTGAATCCGGGGCTGTATGTCTATCACTGCGCCACCGCGCCCGTGGGCATGCACATCGCCAACGGCATGTACGGCCTGATTCTGGTAGAGCCCGAGGAAGGCCTGCCGCCGGTGGACCGCGAGTACTATGTGATGCAGGGTGATTTCTACACCAAGGGCGACTACGGCGAAGCCGGTCTACAGCCCTTTGATATGGCCAAGGCGGTGGATGAAGATGCCGATTATGTGGTCTTTAACGGCTCGGTGGGTGCCATGGCGGGCGAGAGTGCCCTGACGGCCCGCGTGGGTGAAACTGTGCGCCTCTTCGTCGGCAACGGTGGCCCGAATCTGGTGTCTTCCTTTCATGTGATTGGAGAAATTTTTGACAGGGTCTATGTCGAGGGTGGCGATCTGATAAACGAAAACATCCAGACCACCCTGGTGCCCGCCGGTGGCGCCGCGATCACCGAATTCAAGACGGAAGTGCCCGGCGAGCTGGTTATGGTGGACCACTCTATCTTCCGCGCCTTTAACAAGGGTGCCCTGGGTGTGATCGAAGTCGAAGGCGAGGGCGATGAGCGCGTCTTTACCGGCAAGCAGGATTACTCCGTCTACTTGCCCGAGGGCTCGGCCACGCAAAGCATCAATACGGGCAAGGCCCCAGAGGAGAGCAAGGCTGCCTCGGTGGAAGACCGCATCCGCATGGGCAAAAATATCTATGAGGCCAACTGCCAGGCCTGCCACCAGGCCAATGGTCAGGGCATTCCCGCAGCTTTTCCACCACTGGCCCAGTCAGACTACCTCAACGAGGATCACGGGCGGTCTATCGAGGCCGTTATCAACGGTCTCAGTGGCCCCATCCGCGTTAACGGCGAACTCTACGACGGCGTTATGCCAGCGGTGGACCTGAGCGATGAAAGGGTTGCCAATGTGATGACCTACATCCTCAACAGCTGGGGCAATGACGGTGGTGAGGTCACGCCGGAGCAAGTGGCCGAGCGGCGCTAGAATGGTTCCGCTATTTCCGGCCCGGCTTTTGGGCCTGGCGGCGCTCACCCTGGTGTGCAGCGTCGCCGGTGCCGATATGGTGCCCATTGAGGGGGGCGAGTACCGCCCCCTCTATCTCAGCGAGAAAACCCCCAGAATCGAGGTCGATTCCTTTCTGATGGATGCCACACCGGTCAGCAACCGGGAATTTCAGCGCTTTGTCGAGGCTCACCCGGAATGGCAGCGCGACAATATTCCGTCGCTGTTTGCCGAGGAGGGATATCTGGCGCACTGGGGCGAGGATGGACCTCTAGAGGGCCAGGGGGACTGGCCGGTGGTGCGGGTCTCCTGGTTTGCCGCCGATGCCTATTGCCAGTCACGGGGTGCTTCACTGCCCGCTGTGGCCCAGTGGGAGTATGTGGCCCGGGCATCGACCAGCCGGGCCGACGGCAGTGAAGAGCCCGGCTACAATCAGGTCATCCTCGACTGGTACGCCCGCTCGGCCGCCAAGCAATCGTTGGCAGCAGTGGACAGTGGCGAACCCAATTACTGGGGTCTCCACAATCTGCACGGGCTGATCTGGGAGTGGGTAAGCGACTTCAATAATGCCCTGGTGAGCGGTGAGTCGCGGGCTGACGGCACGCTGGACCAGAGCCTGTTTTGTGGCGCTGGCGCCTCCGGCAGTGCCGATCCATCGGATTACGCCGCCTTTATGCGCTTTGCCCATCGCACCAGCCTGGAGGCGACTTTTACGCTGAAAAGCCAGGGCTTTCGCTGTGTTAAACCCATCGATTCGGGGGAAGTACCATGAAGCACTTAACCATGATGGCACTGGGCCTTGTCCTGGTGCTGCCTTCAAGCCTGGCGGCGGAAAAGCTGCCAGGCGATTCGGTGTATCAATTGCCGGGCAAGTGGCGGGATCAGTCGGGGAGCAGCCTGACCCTGGCCGATTTGCAAGACAAGCGGCAGCTGCTGTCCATGGTCTATACCGATTGCGAACACACTTGCCCGATTATTGTGAATAATATGAAGCAGGTGCAGGAAAAGGTGGATGACCCCGAGTGTCATGACACCGGTTATGTGCTGGTGTCTTTCACGCCGGAGATTGATACACCGGAAAAACTCGCCGGGTTTGCCGATCAGTACGACCTCGATGCCTGTTGGACATTGCTCACCAGCAATGACGCTCAGGTACGCCAACTGGCAATGGCACTGTCGATCAAATACTCGGTGGGTGAGTCGGGTTATGTGGCGCACAGTAACCTGATGTCTGTTCTCGATGAACGCGGGCGTTTACTGGGACAGTTCAGCGGCATGGAAAAGGGCGTCTCTCCGGCCGTTGCCGGGATGCGCTCTCAATAAATGCCTCGGGCGTAAAAAAGCCCCGCGATCGCGGGGCTTTTGTCTTGCCGATGATGGCTTTTTTTACTCTGTTTCAAAGTAAGTGATTACCCGCTTTTCCGTGGTTTCCGTGCCGTTTTTGACGGCGGCGGTACGCTCAACCCAGTTTTCATGCTGGTCTTTACTGTAGTTTGAGTAATTGGTGCTGTTGAGAGGCTGGCCCTCGTCGTTGAAGCTGGCCACCATACCGGGGAAATCCGTGTTGAGGATATAGTTGTAGCGCCATTCGGTTTTGTAGCGGCCCAGGTTTTTGGCATCGGCAACGCGCACCAGACGACCTTTGAAGTCGTAGTCGTATTCCTTCTCGATAATAAAACGGTTATCCAGTGGGTTGGACATGGCCTCGTAGGGATCCAGATCTACCGGGTAGTTGCCTTCGTAGCTGTAGACCTTGACCAGTCGGTCTTCGCGGTCAAACTCAAAAATTCTGGCCTCGGTCTGGTCGGGCTCCTGATTATTGCGCTTGAGGGCCATGTAGCGGGGGCCGGCGTAGACCATGTACTCCAGCGTGCGGTACTTTTTCTCCGCACTGGTGCCGCCATCGCGAACATGGTCAATATAGAAACCCTTCAGGTTGTTGGAGTTTTTGCCGTAGTGGTGTGGCTCGCCGACAAAGGAGTAGCGCGGGTTTTCGCCACCGTCGCTGATCTTGTCCAGCACATCGTCGTCCTGATAGCGGATACGCGTATTCGGCGGCAGGTTCCAGTGGCGTACCTGACCGTATTTTTTGAGCAGGCGCTCTTCACCGCGAATTTCGGTGATATAGCCCTTTTGGTTAAAGCTGAGCGTCAGTTCGTCGGTGACTTCCTGCCCGGTAAAATCGCGACGGTTGACCAGATAAGTCACAAACTTGACCGGCCCCTTGAGATTCAACTGATCCTTGTGCGGCATCATGTGGTCGGGTTGACGCGCCACCTCGCCGGGTCGGTCGAGGTAGAAGTTCCTGACGGTCGAGCAGCCGCTCAACAGCAGTGCGGCCACCGCAATGACGACAGCAGATTTCCCCCTAGCGTATTTCATTGTGTACCTCTGATTTAGCGTGCTTTAGCCTCTACAGGCGTTATGTGGACAATAATCCCGAACATCGGGTGATCCAGAAATTGCGTTTCCTTGCTGCGCGTTTTTCGTTGTTGTTGCAGCCCGAAGTGTTGAATGTACCCGTTTTCTTCATCGTTTTGCAGTCGCAACTCGATATTGGCGTCTTCCGACTCGCCCGATTTCCCGGGGAATGCCTTTTGATAATTGACCCAGGCGCGGTAGACGAGGTCGGCGTGAATGTGCAGAAAGCGGCTGCGTTCGATCGTAATAGTGCCATCGATGACGGGCAGGGGGGCGTCGCTGTCCCGGGCCGTTTCCTCCTCCTCGGCGAAGAACCGGGGCAGTGCCCCTTCCGCCTGCGGTTCGGGGGTCAGTTCTTGCGAGCTGTGAATGCGCACCGGGCTGGCTTCGTCCAGGGGCAGGCCGGGTTGACGCCAGTGGCGGCTGGCGAGAACGCGGTAGCGGCTGGAGCGTTCCATGCGTTCAAGATCCTTTTCCAGAGCCTCGGACGGCGAGCCCATCTCCCGATAGCGTGAGTCCCGGCTCTCGTCTTCTTTGTCGCTGTCAAAATCGATGGCCGACTCCAGTGTCGGAAACAGCGGTTGTCGCGACCAGGTCTCCGAGCTGAAGTATTCGCCGCGGGCGTGGGCGAACACAATGACCTCGACCTCGTACCAGTCGAGCTCGTCCTCGTCGGGTTCCTGAGCTACCGCCGGCAGGGCCAGCAGGAGCAGTAAACAGTGGATTAAAAACGGGCGCAGTGTCATCACTCGGTTCCGTCGGAATCAAAGTCCCGCAGCATATCAGAAACGAACTCGATGCGCTCTGCATCGGAGTCCAGTTCCACGGTGAAGCGCAGGGTCTGGGCGTCGGCCAACTTGTAGGTGGCCGGGCGCTTTTGAATCAAACCGATCAGTGTGCCCGGGTCGACCCGGGTATCGCTCTTGAACTCGACGCGGCCGCCGCGGCGCCCGGCGTCGATGGCGGCCAGCCCCAGGTGCTTTGCCTGCAATTTGAACTCGCTCACCGTCATCAGGTTTTTGGCCGCCTCGGGCAGCAGGCCAAAGCGGTCGATCAGTTCCACCTGGATGTCCCTGAGAGCCTCGCTGTCTTCGGCACCGGCGATGCGCTTGTAGAGCATCAGGCGCATATGGACATCGGGGACGAAGTCGGAGGGCAGCAGGGCGGGGATGCCCAGATCGATTTTGGGGCCGCTGTCGGTGGGCAGCTCGGCGTCGAATTCCTCGCCGTTCTTGAAGGCCTTGACCGCGCGGTCGAGCAACTCGGTGTAGAGGGTAAAGCCGACTTCCTGAATCTGGCCGCTCTGTTCGGCGCCCAACAGTTCGCCGGCGCCGCGGATTTCAAGGTCGTGGGTGGCCAGGGTGAAGCCGGCGCCCAGGTCTTCCAGAGACTCGATGGCCTCCAGCCGCTTGGCGGCATCGGGCGTCATCAGCTTTTCCGGCGGGGCGATCAGGTAGGCGTAGGCGCGGTGGTGCGAGCGTCCCACACGGCCGCGCATCTGGTGCAGCTGGGCCAGGCCGAAGCGGTCGGCGCGGTTGATGATGATGGTGTTGGCCGTGGGCACATCGATACCGCTCTCGATGATGGTGGTGCAGACCAGCAAGTTGACTCGCTGGTGGTAGAAATCGAGCATGATCTGCTCCAGCTCGCGCTCGGACATCTGGCCGTGGGCGACGGCGGTGCGCGCCTCGGGCACGATTTCCTCGATTTTTGCCGCCGTGCTGGCGATGTTGTCGACCTTGTTGTGGACGAAGTAGATTTGCCCGCCGCGGGCCAACTCCCGCTGGCAGGCCTCGCGGATCAGTTCGTCGTCCCACTGGTTGATAAAGGTTTTGACGCCGGTGCGCCGTTGGGGCGGGGTGGCGATGATCGACAGGTCGCGCAGCCCCGACATGGCCATATTGAGCGTGCGCGGGATGGGTGTGGCGGTGAGGGTCAGGATGTCGACCTCGGAGCGCAGCTTCTTCATCTGTTCCTTGTGGCGAACGCCGAAGCGCTGCTCTTCGTCGACGATCACCAGACCCAGATCCTTGAAACGGATATTGTCCTGCAGCAGCTTGTGGGTGCCGATGACAATGTCGACCTTGCCGTCGGCGAGTCCGGCCACCACCTGATCCTGTTTTGTCTTGCCGCCAAAGCGCGACAGGGCCTCAACGCGGATGGGCCAGTCGGCCAGGCGGTCGCTGAAGTTTTGATAGTGCTGCTGGGCGAGCAGGGTGGTGGGCACGAGGATGCACACCTGACGCTGGTTCATGGCGGCGACAAAAGCGGCGCGCAGGGCGACCTCGGTTTTGCCAAAGCCGACATCGCCGCAGACCACCCGGTCCATGGGTTGTGTGCTGACCAGGTCGTCGAGCACCGCCTCAATGGCCTGCTGCTGGTCGGGCGTCTCCTCGAAGGGGAAGTCGCTGGCAAACAGCTCGTATTCGGGGTGGGGAATGACAAAGCTGCGGCCCACCCGCGCCGCGCGGCGGGCGTTGATGGCGAGCAGTTCGGCGGCCACATCCCGGGCCTGTTTGGCGGCTTTGGCCTTTTGTCGGGCCCAGGTGTCCGAGCCCAGCTTGTGCAGTGGCGCGGATTCCGGGTCGGCACCGGAGAAGCGGGTGACCAGGTGCAGGTCGCTGACCGGGACATAGAGTTTGTCCTCGTTGGCGTACTCGAGGGTCAGAAACTCCTGCTCGATCTCGCCCATCTTGAGGGTTTGCAGACCGGTGTAGCGCCCCACGCCGCTGTGCTCGTGGACCACCGGGGCGCCGATACTGAGATCGGCCAGGCTGTTGATGATGGCCTCGGCATCGCGCTGGCCACTGCGCTTGCGCCGGCGACGCTGGGCGGCTCGCTCGCCGTAGATCTGTTGCTCGCAGACGATGGAGAGGCCGGGGAGTTCCAGGCCTTGTTCCAGTGGTGCCACGCTGACCGATATGGGTTGCCCGGCGTCGCCCAGCTCGCTCCAGTCCTGAAGGGTGTGGGCCACAACGCCGATGCCACGCAACAGTTCGATCAGTCCCTCGCGGCGGCCGGCGGACTCGGCTACCAGTAACAGGGGGCGGTCACTTTGGCGACATTCCTCGATGTGGGCCTGAAGCCGGGCGCTGGGCGACTCCGCCCGGGCTTCCAGCTGCAGCGAGGGCGGTCGCCGTGTGTTGAAGTTGCGTTGGCCCTGGCCGCCGGGCAGTTCGCTGCGCTGCAGACGAATCTGGGGGAAATGCGCCAGTGCGCCGTCCAGTTCCTCACCGCTCAGGTAGAGCTCGTCGGGGCGCAACAGTGGGCGCTCGAGGTTGTGTCGGCGCTGCTCATAGCGCTGCTCGACCTGGTCGCCAAAGCGTTCGATGGCGCCCTCGTGCTCGCCGGCGCAGAAGAACAGGGCGTTGTCCGGCAGGTAGTCGAAGAGGGTTGCGGTGTGTTCAAAAAACAGCGGCAGGTAATACTCGATGCCCGAGGGCAAGCTGCCCTCGCTGATGCTGCGGTAAATGATGGCGTTTTGCGGGTCGCCCTCGAAGCGCTGGCGCCAGGCGCTGCGGAAGGCGTCGATGGCGTCGCGGTTAAAGGGGAACTCCCGCGCCGGCAGCCAGCGGATGGACTGGTGCTGGCCGGTGGAGCGCTGGGTTTCGGGATCGAAAGTGCGGATGGTTTCGATCTCGTCGTCAAACAGGTCCAGGCGGTAGGGCTGCTCCTGGCCCATGGGGAAGAGGTCGATCAGGGCCCCGCGCACGGCGAATTCGCCGTGCTCCATCACCTGGGAGACGCTCTGGTAGCCGGCCTGTTCGAGGCGCTGGCGCAGTTGGTCGATGTCGATGGTGTCGCCCACCGAGGCCATAAAGGCCTGCTGTTCGATGTAGTTTGCCGGTCCCACCCGCTGCAGCAGGCTGGTGGCGGGAATGATCAACAGCCCGCGCTTGAGCCGGGGCAGCTGGTAGAGGGTGCTGAGACGCTCCGAGATGATGTCCTGGTGGGGCGAGAAGACATCGTAGGGCAGGGTTTCCCAATCGGGAAAGTGCAGAATCGGCGCCTCCTCCCTGCCGTCGCTCTCGGCGCGGTAGAAAAAGCGGATGGCCTGCTCCAGTTGCCAGGCCTGCTGGGGGCTTTCGGCCACCACCACACTGAGCCCGCTGTGTCGGCGGGCGGCCTCGGCAATGGCCAGCGACATGGCGTTGCCGTAGAGCTGTCCCCACTGGAAGCGGCTGCCGCCGTGCTGGGGCAGGTCGTTGATATCGAGAATGCTGTCAGTCATTACCTTTGAAGCGCTTGAGAATATCGCCGTAGGCGTCGACGCGGCGGTCGCGCAGGAAGGGCCAGGTGCGGCGCGTGGCCTCGCTCTGGTTGAGGTCGATGTCGGCCAGCACGCGCTGGTCGCCCCGGTGGTCGGCGCGGTCCAGATAGTGGCCCATGCCGTCGCAGACAAAGCTGTTGCCCCAGAAAGTGGTGCCCGCCGTGGTGGTTTTGGCACCCCGCTCAAAACCGACCCGGTTGCAGCTGATCACCGGCAGGCCGTTGGCTACCGCGTGGCTGCGCTGGATGGTCAGCCAGGCCTCGAGCTGACGCTCCTGTTCGGCTTCGCCGTCCTCGGGATCCCAGCCGATGGCGGTGGGGTAGATCAGCAGGTCGGCGCCGTTGAGGGCCATGATGCGGGCGGCCTCGGGGTACCACTGGTCCCAGCACACCAGCACGCCCAGATTGATGCGGGCGCCGTCGATGGTCACGGCAATGGGTGTAAAACCGTCTTCCCGGGCATCGCCGGGGGTGAAGTAGTACTTCTCCTCAAAGCCCGGATCGTGGGGGATGTGCATTTTGCGAAAGCGCCCGGCGATCTCGCCGTCGGCGCCCAGGATTACGGCGGTGTTGTGGTAGAGCCCGGCGGCGCGGCGCTCGAACAGGGAGGCGACGATGACCACGCCCAGCTCCCGGGCCAGAGCGCCCAGGCGCTCGCTGCTGGGGCCGGGCACCGGCTCGGCCAGGTCGAAGTGGGCCGGGTCCAGTTCGCAGCAGAAATAGAAGGTATTGTGCAGCTCCTGCAGCACGATCAGGCGGGCGCCGTCCGCCGCCGCCAGGCGCACCTCGGCCTCCAGATGGGCCAGCATGGCCTCCGGCGAAGCGAGTGCGGCAGCTTGTATCGCAGCAACTTTCACGGCGTCTCCTGTGGGCGGTGGATTATAAAGCCGCCCCCCCCGCATTGCGAGTTGGAAGTTAGAAAAGGTTGCTAATATTTGTCATAACGACAAGAGTATCGAATACGTCGTAATGTGAAATTATGTTAGATTATACAAATGCAAAATGGAGTTGTGGTCTAGAAAATAGCCACCTATTTGAATGTCTAGCGCGTTGTTGATGGAGTTGGGATGAGCGGAAACCATAAACAAAATATGAGCTTTGAAGCCGAGGTTAGGAGAATTGCGGATGCAATTTGGCGCCAAGATTCAGGAGTTTGCCAACCAGCGCATTATACGAATGACCCGGTGATTAGTGAGCTTGATGGCCTAGTAAGGTTACGTGACATTACTCATCTCATGATGGTTACAACTAGTACGAAGCTCAACAAGGTTAAATCTGATGTAAAGAAACTAAATGCAGCTGAGACGATTGAAAGGAAAAAGGCATTAGCAGTAGCTAAGTGGTTTATAACACAGTCACAGCTTGACGCAGAACATATTGAATTTGCTCGTAAAAATAATGTTACAGCCTTAACCTTAGACCAGTTTAGACGCAGATTTTTTGACGGTGCCTCTTACTTAACAAAGCGAGCAATTGCACCATTTGGGTCAGCTAGAAACCCGTCAGATAATTCGTCGGAGTTTGCTCCAAATGCTTATGTCCCTTTGCCTATCCGGGCAAATAAAATACCCAAAAACGCAACAACTCCTAGAACTGCCACCAATCAAGAGCTTGTTAGCCTTAATAACCTTGTAGATAAACTTACGGACGGAGCAAGAGTAGTCTTGCTCGCACCATTTGGCTCGGGAAAGAGTTTAACTACACGAGAAGTATTCAGAAAATTATCCAGCTTATATTACAAAGGGGAAACTAATCATGTTCCTGTTGCTTTGAATCTTAGAGAGCACTGGGGCCAAGAATACTTTGATGAAATTCTAGAACGCCATGCAAGATCTATTGGTTTTTCGCCAAAAGAAGACCTTGTTTCAGCATGGCGTGCTGGAATGATAACTGTATTGCTGGATGGTTTTGATGAAGTTGCCTCCCAATCAATTAGCCGACTAAATGAAAAGCACTTCATGCGTCAAGCACGGCGAGAGGCACTGCAGGGTGTCCGAGACCTTGTCCTTAAAATGCCAAATGATGTGGGTTTGTGG
Organism: Pseudomonadota bacterium; assembly: GCA_051747425.1. Classification (GTDB taxonomy): domain Bacteria; phylum Pseudomonadota; class Gammaproteobacteria; order HTCC5015; family HTCC5015; genus HTCC5015. The sequence goes on along the minus strand of JBNJGD010000009.1, from coordinate 67,422 downwards.
ATTTGTGGTCGTGACCATTATTTTGATAACGACAAAGAGCTAATCCATGCTCTTGGTTTAAATTCGCACGATTTCACTCTTGCCTATCTAGACGAATTTACAGAGGAAGGTGCGCATGATTTTCTAAAGCGTAACGGGGTTGACCACCAACTTCCTGCTTGGTTACCACGCAAGCCATTGCTGTTAGCGTATTTGACCCAAAATTCACTACTTGAGTCGGTTCTCGAAATTGACTCATCTTATGGCTTTGGTTACTCATGGAATCATTTTTTAGATTTGATAGTGCAGAGGGAGGCTGCACTAGAAAAAGCTGCCATGGAGCCAGACATATTACGGTCTGTTATGGAGCGGTTAGCATTTACCGTGAGGTCTCGACCTTCGGGGGCTGGGCCTATTACTGGAACGGACCTTTCAGATGTTTACGCTAAAGAGACAGGACAAGTTGCGGGTGAGGCAGTGTTGGCGCAACTTCAACGATTACCAGGTCTGACGCAGCGTGACTCTGATCCTGGAGCAAGGTCATTTGTTGATGAAGATATGCTTGCTGCATTACAGGGTGGTGCATTTGCTAAAATGGTCTTAGGCCACTTTATGACTGAGGATAAAGTTGTCATAAGCGCTCTCCCGAATAAAGCAGTTGCTATGGCGGCGTATGTTTTGCAGATCAATGGTGGAGATTCTCAAACTGTTATTTCTGTAATGGAAAGAGAGGGCGAAGGAAAAAACTCTCAACTTAAAGACCCCCAGTTTATTGCTGATGCTTTTTCTGTTGCACTGGAAATGGCGCAAGTTGATGAATGTGAGAGCCTTGATTTTCGTGGCCTCTTGGTGGAAGAAGCTAATTTAGGGAAGGTGGATCTTGAGGAGGTTCCGGTAAAAAATCTTGCTTTTCGATCGTGTATTATTGAAGAAGTGGTATTAGGAAGGGGCTGTGGTGGTTGGAATTTGACCTTTTCTGACTGCATCATCTCTCGCGTATCTGGTGTGGCTGACGCCACAGGCCTGCCTGAAAGCGTTTTCATTGGAGGTGAAGTAGAGTCTTTTGATGACATGGGTACCAACAACGCGGTTTTGAATGCTGAAATTGCCCCAGGCCTTAAGGCTTTATTAACCGTTTTACGAAAACTGTATAAGCAAGCTGGAACAGGAAGGAAGGTCACAGCTTTCAGCAGGGGGGTAGGCCAAAAAGAGGTTTCTGAGTGTATTAACCCTGTTTTATCTATTCTTCAGAAAGAGGGTATGGTTAGTATTTATAACAAAGTCGTGCACCCTGTAAGAAAATTTTCAGGGCGTGTTGAGAGGATACTTTCTGCTCCGACATTATCTGATGACCCTGTTGTTAAAGAAGCCCTAAAATTAAATAGTTAAATTTAATTATTTACACCAACAGTGTATTTGCTAGATAAGGGTGTTTAGCCACTCTTGCAGCCACTCGAGGGCCGGTTCGCTGGGTTCGGGGTGTTCGAGGGTGTCGATGCGGCAGGGTTCGCTGGTGCGGGTGCCGGCGAGTTCCTGGAAAAGTTCGTCCAGTTTGTCGGCGCTGCCGCAGAATTCCGGGTAGGAGCTGTCGCCCAGGGCGATCACGCCGTAGGGCTTGCCGGTGATGACCGGGAAGGTCTCCTGGCACTGGATCCAGAATCGGGTCAGGTTTTCCGGCAGGTCGCCACTGCCGGTGGTCGAGGTGATGGCCAGCAAGGCGTCGAAATTGCCCGCTCTCAGGGTGTCGTCCGTGGGCGCTCTCTCCACCTGGACATCGTGTCCCTGCTGTTTCAGTGCGCTTTCCACCGTTTCGCCCAGTTTGTGGGCGTTTCCGTAAACAGAGTCGTTTAATATCAATATCTTGGGCATTTTATTTAAAGTGATTTATTTTCCAGTGTCGGGCGAATTCTAGCATGTAGCAGTGTGGTTTTCCCCCGGCTGCTTGGATCACATTCTGCTCTAGACTACCCCGGTTAATGAAGATTCGGGATAAGCGCGTTGCGCTTTCCGGGATGACATCCCGTTTGCTCTGTGCGCTCTGTGCGCTCTGTGTTCTCAGTGGCCTCTGTGTCGTTACCGATAAAGTAACCAGGTTACTGGGTGACGGCGGCGAAGAGGTTCATGGTGGCGCAGTGGAGGCCGCCGCCCTGGTGGATCAGGGCGCGGCCGTCGACGCCTTCGATCTGGCGCTCGGGGAAGCATTGGGCCAGGCAGTCCATGGCTTGCTGGTCACGGGCGTCGCCGAACCGGGGCACGAAGACATACCGGTTGGTGATCAGGAAGTTGGCGTAGCTGGCGGGCAGGCGGCGGCCGTCTTCGTCGTAAATCGCTTCGGGCAGGGGCAGGGCGGTCAGGCGGTAGGCTTCGCCGTCGGCGGTGGTGAACTGTTCCAGCTCCTGACGCATTTTGGTGAGGGCCAGATAGTGCTCGTCGCCCGGGTCTTCGCAGGCGGTGTAGACGATGTGGTCGCGGCTGACAAAGCGGGCCAGGTTGTCGATGTGGCCATCGGTGTCGTCCCCCGCCAGATAGCCGTGTTCCAGCCACAACAGGCGCTCGGCGTTGAGGTGGCGCTTGAGATAGGACTCGACCTCGCTGCGCTGGTAGTCGGGGTTGCGTTTGGGGTGCAGGAGGCAGCTGGCGGTGGTCAGCAGGGTGCCCTCGCCGTCGGATTCAATGCTGCCGCCCTCGAGGACGAAATTGCGGGCCACCAGCTCGTCCTGGAATACGCACTGTTCCTCCAGGTGGACGGTGATGCGGTTGTCCATCTGGTAGTCGTACTTGCCGCCCCAGCCGTTGAACTGAAAATCCAGAAAGTGGTAGTGGCCGTCGCGCAGGCAGCTGAGGGGGCCGTGGTCGCGGGCCCAGATGTCATTGCTGGGGGCGTAGAGAAAGCGTAAGTCGCCCTGTACGGTACCCATCTCAATGGCCAGCCGTCCCACCAGCTCGGCGTCGTTACAGGCGATGATCACGCTTTGGTGGGGGGCGGTGAGGGCGATGATGTGGCGCAGGCTGTCTTCCACAGCCGCAAAGAGAGATTCGCCCCAGAGATCGATGTCGTGGGGCCAGGTGATCAGCAGACCGCTTTGGGCGTGCCACTCGGCGGGGACGCCGCGATGGCGACCGTCATCGGGCGCGGGCGAGTCGCTCACGGGGCTTCGGGCGGTGCCTCGGGTGCATCGATGGTGGCGGCCGCTTCGTCCGCTTGCTCGCGCTCGGCATCCTGACGGTCCTCATCGTCGGTGGCCTGGATCACGGACTGACCCTGGGCCGGCTTGGCCTTGCGCGAGTCGTTGACACTCTGGTCGATGCCCTGGACAAAATCGGGCCGTCCGGGGATCTCGCTGTGTTTGCGCTGTTCAACGGGGGTAATGCGGGGGTAGGCCTTGATCACCCGGTCGTCCTCAAAGACCACATTAAAGCTGTCGTAGACCCAGCGGGTAATCTCGGGCTGGCCAATGGGCAGGGTGGTGTCCTGCGGTTCGCCGTACTCGCCGCGAACGGCGTCCATGGTGGTGCCGGCCACCGGCAGTTCTGCCAGCGCGGTGGTGCTGAGACTGGTTCCAAGCAGAGTCAGTAGTGCGATTTTTCTTGCTAACATGGCGCAGTTCCCCCGAGTGGTGCGGCCTGATGAGGTGTCTGCTTGGGACTATATCAAGCCCCTTCACTTTAAGAAAGTATAGTAGTTGATTGATTTAACGGAAGTTCTGTATGGAGTTTGAATCGCCATTGCTTGAGGGCACCCTGCTTAAACGCTACAAGCGGTTTCTCGCTGATGTCCGTCTGGACAGTGGCCAGACGGTAACGGCCCACTGCCCCAATACCGGCGGCATGTTCGGTTGCCAGATACCGGGCAGTCGGGTGGCTCTGTGCCACCGCCCCTCGCCCAGGCGCAAACTGGATTACCGCTGGGAGCTGGCCAGCGACGGCGACAGTTGGGTCGGGATTCACTCGGCCATGGCCAACGATCTGGTGGCCGAGGCCCACGACAGGGGCGAACTCCCGGGTATTGCCGCCGACTGGCGGCTCCGGCGGGAGGTGTCTGTCGGTGACAGTCGGCTGGACTTTCTCTTTACCCGCGGTGACGGGGCGCGTCGCTGCTTCGTCGAGGTCAAAAGCGTGACGGCCTCCCTGGAGCCCGGAGTGGCGGCCTTTCCCGATGCGGTAACGACTCGGGGCCGTCGCCACATAGAGACCCTGCAGGCCCTGCGCTCGGAGGACACCGCCGTAATGCTCCTGTTCTGTGTCCAGCGCGCCGATTGCCGGAGTGTAAGGGCGGCCCATGAATTTGACCCGGCCTACGCCGAGGCCCTGACCAGAGCGGCGGAGAACGGCGTGACCGTGCGCGCCCTGGGCTGTCGCGTCGACCTTCACGGCATTGAAATCGCGGGTGAATTGCCGGTGGTGGTGTCGTGAAGGGGCACGACGACAGGTGCGATTTTTCAACAGTTGTGGTGTAATCGCCGCCGATGTTTCAGCCATACGAATTTTTTGTCGGCCTGCGCTATACCCGCGCCAAACGCCGAAACCACTTTATCTCGTTTATCTCATTGATATCGATACTCGGGATTGCGCTCGGTGTGTGGGCCTTGATTACCGTGATTTCGGTGATGAACGGGTTCGAGTCCGAGCTGCGCGATCGCATTCTGGGGATGGCGTCCCACGCCACCATCAGTGCCTACGACGGCGCCATGCACGACTGGTCCGATGTGATGGAACAGGCCGGCGATCACCCCCAGGTGGTCGGTGCCGCGCCCTATGTCGAGAGCCAGCTGATGCTCTTGAAGGGCGGTGAGGTACACGGCGCCATCTCCCGGGGCGTCTTGCCCGAACGGGAGCGCGAGGTGGCCAGTATTGAGGAAGAAATGGTGGCCGGCCGGTTTGACTCGCTCAAGGCCGGCGAGTGGAACATCGTCCTCGGCGCCGAGCTGGCCCGGGCGCTGGCTCTGCGCGTGGGCGACAAGATCACTGTAATATCGCCACAAACCAACATCACCGCCGCGGGTTTTATTCCGAGGCTGAAAACCTTCACCCTGAGCGGGGTGTTTGAACTGGGTATGCACGAGTACGACAGCGGGCTGGTGTTCATGCACAGCGCCGATGCGGCCCGCCTTAAACGCATGCCCGAGGGTGCGGTGACCGGGGTGCGCCTGAAGTTGCGCGACATGTTCCAGGCCCGCGAAGTGGCCGGCGAGGTGGCCGAGAGCCTGGGTGAGCAATACTGGGTCAGCGACTGGACCCGCCGCCATGCCAACTTTTTCCGCGCCATCAAAACCGAGCGCCGGGTGATGTTCATCATCCTCACCCTGATCGTGGCGGTGGCCGCCTTCAATATCATTTCCACCCTGATTATGGTGGTCACCGACAAGCGCTCCGACATTGCTATCCTGCGTACACTCGGCGCCTCGCCGCGCAGCATCATGGGGGTGTTTATTATCCAGGGCACCATGGTCGGCGTACTCGGTACCTTGATTGGCATGGCCACGGGGGCGCTCTCCGGGGCCTATATTGGCGATGTGATCGCCCTGATCGAACAGGGTTTCGGTTTTAAATTCCTGGCTCCGGATGTCTATTACATATCCGATCTGCCCTCGGAGCTTCGCTGGGCCAATGTCTTCGTCGCCGGTGCCTTTGCCTTTTTGGTCTCGATTCTGGCCACGCTCTACCCGGCCTGGCGAGCGGCACAAATCCAGCCTGCGGAGGCCCTGCGTCATGAGTGAGCAAACGCCGGTGATTGATTGTCTGGATATTTGCAAAGAGTACCAGGACGGAGTTCGCACTCCGGTGCTTGAGGGTGTGAACCTGCAAGTGGCGCCGGGCGAGAGTGTGGCGATCGTGGGCGCATCGGGCTCGGGCAAATCGACTCTGCTGCAGGTGATGGGCGGACTCGACCACCCCACCGGTGGCCGCGTGCAGGTGGCCGGTACGGACATCTCCACCCTGACGCCGACGGCACTGGGTGAGTGGCGCAATCGCCACCTGGGTTTTGTATACCAGTTTCACCACCTGTTGCCGGAGTTTACCGCCGAGGAAAATGTGGCCATGCCCCTGCTGATTCGCCGCCTCTCGGTGTCAGAGGCCAGCCGACAGGCCCGCGAACTGCTGGAACAGGTTGGCCTGGGGCACCGCATGCACCACAAGCCGGGGGAACTGTCCGGTGGCGAGCGCCAGAGGGCGGCTGTGGCCCGGGCCCTGGTGACGCGCCCGAGTGCGGTGCTGGCCGACGAGCCCACCGGCAACCTCGACAGCCAGACCGCCGACCAGGTGTTCGATGTGTTGATGGGGCTGCAGCGGGAACACGGCACCAGCTTTGTCGTGGTCACTCACGATGAGCAGCTGGCCGGGCGTATGGATCGGGTGTTGCGACTGACCGATGGATTGCTCTCGGCCTGAGAGCAAGGTCACTCCCCGTTGGAACCGCTTTTTGCTCGCTCGCGCTCACGCCGAGCCTCCCGGCGCTCAATGCGGCGCCTCTTCAACTTGTTAACCACATGGTATCGCCACAACCAGCGACTGCCGAAGTAGCCGGCGACGCAGGAGAAGATGCCCATGATCAGGCAGCCGAGAAAGAACGGGCGCCAGCGGGCGCCGAGTTCGGTGAAGACCCAGTCCAGACTCAGCTTTACTTCCAGGCCACCCGCCGCAGTGTCCAGAAACTGTGCGCCCAGCCAGTAGGCGAAGTAGAAAGCCGGCCCCATGGTTAAGGGATTGGTGACCCAGGTGGAAAAGGCCGCCAGGGGCAGATTCTTGCGAAAGTAGATGGCCATCAGGGCGGCGATCAGCATCTGTCCGGGGATGGGCATCCAGGCGCAGGCGAAGCCGATCGCCACCGCGCCGGAAACCGAATTTCGGTTGATGTGCCAGATATTGGGATCGTGCATCAATTCGCCGAGAATCTTGAAACGGCGGTCTTCCTTGATGTGATCCGGCTCCGGCAGCCAGCGCTTTAAACGGTCTTTGAGCGACATGGCCCTCTCTTTATGGGTTGGCCCCGGGCTGGAGCGTGGCTCGGCACCCGTGTTTTAATTGGCGCTGGAATTATAAAGGAGAGCAAGGAATGCTCATAGCCGCAGCGGCCCTTTTTACCGGGCTGTCTTTTGCCCTGTGGTGGCCATGGAATGAACAGGCCCTGTTCCGCCTGCTCCACCAGTGGCCCTGGCTTGTACTGGTGGTGGTGATCTGTGCGGCCTTTGTCGCTCGGCGCGATGTTCGCCAAACCCTTTTCTTTCCTCTGACCCGTTGGCGGTCGTCCGCTGTGCTGGCGGTGTTGGCACTGGCAACCGGCTTCTGGCTCGGTGAAGGGGCGCTTGTCGACTACCGAGAGCAGTTGTTACCTCTCGAGTGGGAGCGCCGTGATGTAAGGGTGGAGGGGCGCGTCCTGGGCACGCCCCGGCGGCGGGAATTTGGCTGGACTTTCGACTTTCAGGTGAACAAGGCGGTGGAAGCGGATTTGCCGGATCTAGGTCGAATCCGGTTGAACTGGTACCAGCGCGGCGAGCGAGCCAGCGGGGCACCCCGGCCGAGTGATCGCTGGCGCTTTCGGGTTCGTCTGAAAAGGCCTCACGGCTTTCTCAATCCCGGGGGCTTTGATTACCAGCGCTGGCTGGTGGGCCGTGGTATCGCCGCCAAGGGCTATGTCCGCGGTGATACCCAACGGCTGGTCGAGGGGCGGGGTGGTTTGCGCGAGCGCATCTGGCGTGGCCTGCGGCAGCAGAACAGCGATTCGGCGGGTCTGGCGGCGGCACTGGTACTGGGTATTCGCAATGGACTCGACCGGGACTTGCGCCAGCACTTCGTCGACACCGGCACTGCCCATTTGCTGGCCATTTCCGGTCTGCATGTGGGGATGGTGGCCGGCCTGGGTTTTTTCGCCGCCCGCGGTGTGCTGTGGTGCGCGGCCGGGCTGGCGGCTGTGGCCGTTGCCCGACGGGGTCGTCCGGGATTGGTGGGCCTGGCGCTTGAGCGCGGGTTTACCCGCTTTCGCCCCGGCGATGTCTGTTGGCTGAGTGGTTTGGTGACCGCGACGGCCTACACCGCCCTGGCCGGCTGGACGCTGCCAACTCGCAGAGCGCTTTTAATGTACGCGCTGCTCGTACTGGCGGTATTGTGGCGCCATTCGGCCAGCAGCATGCACAGCTGGGCACTGGCGCTGATGGTCGTGCTCTTTCTCTCGCCGCTGAGCCTCTTCAGTGCCAGTGTGTGGCTGTCCTTCGGTGCCGTGGCCTGGATTGTCATGCTTTCACCCCATTTGCCCGGACACTGGGGGCGCTGGCGCCAGGCCGCTGGCTTGCAGCTGTTTTTGCCCCTGTGTCTGTGGCCACTGGTAAACCTGTGGTTCGGTCAGGCGGCACTGCTCGGCGCCCTGGCCAACATGCTGCTGATTCCCCTTGTGGCCTTTATCGTTTTGCCCCTGTCCTTTGCCTTGTCGCTGATGGCGGTGGTATCGCCCGAGGCACTGGCGCTTTTACTGCCGTGGACGGACGCCGCTCTGGCTGTGCTCTCCGACGGGATGGCCCGTGTGGCCGATTGGCCCCTGTCGAACGGGCATCGCCCCGGTATGACGCCGTTCAGCACGCTGGCCCTGAGTGCTTTGCTGGCGGTAGTGCTGGTGTACTACCGGCGACCTGCCACCGTTGCGGTTGCCGCAATGGCCATAGCCGCTATTATCTTGTGGCCGTCGTCCCGCCCCGGGCACGGTCGCTACGAGGTTTCGGTGCTCGATGTGGGGCAGGGGCTGTCGGTGGGCGTGACAACGCAACATCACCACCTGGTGTTCGATCTGGGGCCGCAGTTTCCTTCCGGCTTTAATACCGCCGAAGCGGTGGTCGGGCCCTGGCTGCGCCAGCGCGGTGTGGATCGCATTGATCGGCTGGTTCTGTCCCACGGCGATAGTGACCACGCCGGCGCCGCGGCAGATTTTGTCGCCGCACACTCGATCGGCGATGTACTGACGGGGGAGGTAGGCCGGGTCGATATTCCGGCGCGGCCCTGTGAGCGCGGTCAACAGTGGCGCCGGGACGGCGTCGAGTTCCGTATTCTCTGGCCCCCGGCGGAGCCGAACCGGTCGGGGCGGGGCAACCACCACTCCTGTGTGTTGCGCATTGACTCGCCCCAGGGTTCGGCCTTGCTCACCGGGGACATTGAGCACCGCGCCGAGCGGCAATTGCTAGCCAGTGTTGCCCGTTTGCGGGCCGATTTTCTGCTGGTGCCTCACCACGGCAGCAAGAGTTCTTCGAGTGCGGCCTTTGTTGAGGCGGTGCGGCCGCGATGGGCGATTATTTCCGCTGGCTATCTCAACCGTTTCGGTATGCCTGCGACATCGGTCATGGAACGCTATCGCGCTGCCGGGGCCGACCTCCATACCACCGCCGAGTGCGGCGAGCTGCGCTGGAAAGGGGGCGAAGTTCGCTGTTATCGATCCTTTCAGGGCCAGCGCTGGCGGCATCGGCTCGGTTCGGGTTTTTAAGCGCACTTGATTCCAGTATTATCCGCACATCAATCATTATTTAACGGGAAGAGACTGTGCTGGAAATTTTCAAGGCGGGCGGCTGGCTGATGTGGCCGATATTATTGTCCTGGCTTATTGCATTGGCCATTATCGTCGAGCGCTTCTGGAGTCTGAAAAGCGACCGCGTTCTGCCCAAAACGCTGGTCTCTGATATCTGGCAGATGGTCAAGAACCACCAGGTGGACGACCAGAAAATCAAACAGATTTACGAGGGCTCTCCCCTCGGCCGGGTTCTGGCCATTGGCCTGATCAATCGCAAGCACTCCCGGGAAATGATGAAAGAGTCGATCGAGGAGACGGGGCGCCATGTGGCCCACGAGCTCGAGCGCTTTCTCAACGCCCTGGGCACGGTGGCGGCCATCACGCCCCTGATGGGATTGCTGGGCACTGTGTTGGGCATGATTGAGGTCTTTGCCGTGATTACCTCTTCCGGCGTGGGCGATCCCGGCGCCCTGGCCAGCGGCATCTCCCAGGCTTTGATTACCACTGCAGCGGGCATCAGCGTGGCCATCCCCAGCATGATTTTCTATCGCTATTTCCGCGGCCGGGTCGATGCCCTGATCATCGGCATGGAGCAGGAGGCCATCAAACTGGTGGAAGTGCTTCAGGGCGAGCGGGAAGCCTGAGATGAATTTCAGGACTCGCCAGCGCGAAGAGGTCGAACCCAATCTGACGCCGCTGATTGATGTGGTGTTTTTGTTGCTGATTTTCTTTATGGTCACCACGACCTTTCAGCGCGAGACCGAACTCAAGGTCAATCTGCCTGAGGCCGAGGCCCAGGAAGTCGAGGAGAAGCAGGCGCCACTGGAGATCATTGTCGACAGCCGTGGCCGCTATTTTGTCGATGGTCACGAATTGGTCAACTCCAGCCCCGAGACCCTGCGCGCGGCGCTCAACAAAATGACCGCGGGGCGCAAGGATCGCCCGGTGATTCTGCGCGCCGACGCCGGCGTCAATTTTCAGCCGGTGGTGACCGCCATGGATGTGGCGGCCAAACTCGGCCTGTTGCACATGTCCATCGCCACTTCCGAGCCTGAAGCGGGCGGCAGTGACGGGCGACGATCCGGGCAATGAACGAACTGGACAGACAGTACTCACCGGGCACGGTTTACTGGCGCCTGCTGGGCTATACCAGCCGTTACCGGCTGGTGTTCTATGTGGCCATTGTCGGCATGGTCATCTCGGCGGCGGCCAATGCACTGTTTGTGCAACAGATTGAGCCGCTGGTCGAGGATGTCTTTGTCAGCCGCGATTCCGAGGCGGTGGTCTGGGTTCCCCTGATGATTTTTGCCATGGTCGCCATGCGCGCCTTCGGCACCATCATCGGCGACTACGGCATGAACTATGTGGCCCAGAGCATCATGCGCGACTTGCGTGGCGAGTTGTTTGAAAAGTATCTGGTGACACCGGCGGCCCTGCACGATGTGGAGTCCTCGGGCAATGCCCTGTCCAAGGTCATCTACAATGTTTCCCAGCTGTCGACGGCCGCCTCCCGCGCCATTTCAATCATCTTTCGCGAGGGCCTGACGGCGCTGGGTCTGCTCTATGTGATGATCAGCGTCAGCCCCAAATTGTCGCTGGTGTTCTTTGCCGTCGTGCCGATGATGTTCCTCTTTGTCTCTGCCGGCAACAAAGCGGTGCGCCGCTACAGCCGCCGCATTCAGGATTCCATGGGTGATGTTGCCCGGGTGGTAGGCGAGATCGTCAGCGCTCACCGTACGGTAAAGATCTTTGGCGGCGAGGGTTCCGAGCGCCGCCGCTTTGGCACGGTCAACCACTACAACCGCCGCCAGGAGCTCAAACTGGGGCTGGTCAAAAGCCTGGTCTCTCCCTTTGTCCAGTTGCTGGTGGGGGCCTCTCTCGCCGCCATTGTCTATGTCGCCGCCAGCGATTTGCTGGGTGAGCCCCTGACCGCCGGTGCCTTTATGACCTTTTTCTTTGCCACCGGTGGTTTGTTTGCCCCGCTTCGCTCCCTGACCAAGGTCAATATGGATATCCAGAAGGGCGTGACAGCGGCCCAGGCGGTGTTCGAGGTCTTTGACGCCGACAGCGAGCGCGACGAGGGCGAGCTTGAGATCGAGCGGGCCCGGGGCGAGATCGAGTTTCGCGATGTCAGCTTTCGCTACCAGACTGGCAGCGATCCGGTTCTCTCGCACATCGATCTGCACATTCAGCCGGGGCAGACCGTGGCCCTGGTAGGACGCTCGGGCAGTGGCAAGACCACCCTGGCCAGCTTGTTGCCGCGCTTTTACGATCTCGACGAGCACGAGGGCGAGATACTGGTCGACGGCGTGCCGATTGAAACCTATCGAATGCGCGATCTGCGCCGCCAGATTTCCTATGTCGGCCAGGATCTGGTGCTGTTTGACGACAGCCTGCGCAACAATATCGCCTACGGTGAACTGGGCGAGTGCAGCGAAGAGCAATTGCGTGACGCCGTAGAGGCGGCCCACGCTGACCGCTTCATCGACCAAATGGAGGGTGGGCTCGACACCGGGGTAGGCGAGGGCGGCAACCGGCTTTCGGGGGGACAGCGTCAGCGCGTTGCCATTGCCCGGGCGCTTTTGAAAAACGCCCCGATTTTGATTCTCGACGAGGCCACTTCGGCCCTGGACAGCCAGTCCGAGCGCCACATTCAGGCGGCCCTGGACGAGCTGGTGCAAAACCGCACGACGCTGGTGATTGCCCACCGCCTGTCGACCATTGAACAGGCCGACTTGATCGTGGTAATGGACGACGGAAAAATCGTGGAAAAGGGGCGGCACAGCGAATTGCTGGCCCGGGGTGGGGCCTATGCCGAACTCTACCGCAACCAGTTTGGCGAACAGGACAAGTAAGCCATGTTGCAACGACTCTGGTACTGGCAGCACCCGCTTGTGGCGCGCTGCCTGTCTCCGCTCAGTGTCCCATTGCGGCCCCTGATTGCCGCCCGCCGTCGCTGGTGGCAGCGCGGCGAGCGGCGTTACCGCCCGCCGGTGCCCCTGGTGGTGGTGGGTAATATCAGTGTTGGCGGCACCGGGAAAACCCCTTTTCTGATCTGGTTGGCGGAGACTCTGCGGGACGAGGGCTGGCGCGTGGGGGTGATTTCCCGCGGCTACGGCGCCCGCCCGGGCACTTGGCCCCGTCGGGTCAGCGCCGACAGCCAGGCCTGGCAGGTGGGCGACGAGCCCCTGATGATTTACCAGGCCCTCAATCGAGACGACCTGACGCCGGTCTCGGTCGTGGTCGGACCGAATCGCGCCGAGGACATCCGTCAACTGCTGGCGGAAACCCCGGTGGATGTGCTCTTGAGCGATGACGGTCTGCAGCACTACGCGGTGGACCGGGATGTGGAGATTGCCGTGGTGGACGCGGCCCGGGGCCTGGGCAACGGGCAGCTGCTGCCCTTTGGACCCCTGCGTGAACCACCGGGTCGCCTGGCCGAGGTGGACTGGGTGGTGGCCAATGGCGGCCACTTTGGCGACGCTGTGACCATGCAGTTGCGCCCGGGGCAACTGCGGCCGCTGGCCGGCGGTGCCGATGAGGCGCTGGCCTCCTGGCGGGGCAGGGCGGTGCACGCCGTGGCCGGCATCGGTCATCCGCAGCGCTTTTTTGACAGCCTGCGCGCAGCGGGCCTCCAGGTGCGCGAGCACGCCTTTCCCGACCACCACCAGTACCGCCCCGGAGAATTGCAGTTTGATGACGACTGGCCGGTGATAATGACGGAAAAAGACGCCGTCAAGTGTCGCCAATTGAGCCCAGATCGGCTATGGTATCTGCCCGTCAGCGCCGAGCTGCCCGAGGGCTTTAAAAGCCGTCTTTTGAGTCATATCAAAGACCTGATTCAAGGGTGACATGAATAGAGATTGGTTAGATTTTCTGGTTTGTCCCAAGACCGGCTCAGAGCTGGTGTACGACGAAGCCCGACAGGAGCTGATCAGCGAGAAAGCTGGATTGGCATACCCCATTCGCGACGGTATTCCCGTTATGTTAGAGGAGGAAGCTCGTGACCTCACAAGCCATCAGTCCCAGTGATCGCGGCGAACTCGGCACCGCCGTCGTCGATTTCAAGGTAGTCATTCCCGCGCGCTACGAGTCCAACCGTTTTCCGGGCAAACCCCTGGCCGACATCTGTGGCAAGCCCATGCTGCAACATGTGTGGGAGCGCGGTTGCGAGTCCGGTGCCGCCGAGGTGCTGATCGCCACCGACGATGAGCGCATTGCCGAAGCCGCCAAAGCCTTCGGTGCCGATGTGCAAATGACTTCAAGCCAGCACGAGTCGGGCAGCGACCGCATCGCCGAGGTGATTTCTCTGCGCGATTGGCCGGACGACGCCATCGTGGTCAATTTGCAGGGCGACGAGCCGCTGACGCCGTCACAGCTTCTCACCCAGGTGGCCACGGATCTCGACCTGCATCGGGAAGCCGACATGACCACGCTGTGTGCCAAAATCGATAACTACGAAGACCTGGACGACCCCAATATCGTCAAGGTCGTGCACGACAACCGTGGCTTTGCCCTGTACTTCAGCCGAGCGCCGATTCCCTTTATCCGCGATCGCGATCCCGAGGAGCCGCCGCGCTACGCTCTGCGCCATATCGGCATCTACGGCTATCGCGCCGAGTTCCTCAAGCGCTATACCAATATGTCCATGGGGCGCCTGGAGGAAATCGAGTGTCTCGAACAGCTGCGCGCGCTGCGCCACGGGGCCAAGATTTTCGTCGCCCACGCAGTGGCCGCACCGGGCCCCGGCGTCGATGTGCCCGAGGACCTCGAGCGCGTCAACAAGATCATGTGCGAGCTGGGCTAGCCTAACTCCCGGAGGCTTCGCTCAGGGATTCGCGCAGTACGGCGACGATGTCGTCGCCGAGGAAGCCCTGAAGCACGGGGTGAATGTCGCCGTCCACCGGCGACAGAAAGGGAATGGTGTAATTGCTTTGGGCAAAGCGTTTGGCCTCGCCTTGGGCGGTGTTTTGAACCACATTGTCACTTTCGGTGGGCTCGAGGACGACGCTGGGGCCACTGTCCATCACCTCGATCACGGCAAATTCGCGCCCCTTGTAGACGCCGCGAACGCCGATCAGGTCGCGGGCGAGTTCCAGTTGTTGTTGACGGTCGGCCATAGATCCCCGGAGTGTTTATGCATTGGACAATCAAGGATTCTATCACGCGCTTCAAAGGCTTTTTTAAAATGGTGGAATACCATTTTGAAGTCGATACCTACGCTGGTGGACGCATGTCGCTGGTGCGCGAGGTCTTCGATCGCGGCACGGCCGCCGCGGTGATCGCCTACGACCCTGCGCGGGATTGCGTGGTGCTGGTGGAGCAGTTTCGCCCCGGCGCTCACAGCTGGCAGCGAGCCTGGATCGAAGAGCCCATTGCCGGCATTGTCGAGCCGGGGGAGTCGCCAATCGATGTGGTGGTGCGCGAGGCCGTGGAAGAGGCCGGATGCCGTATAGAACGCCCCCGTCGCATCGCTCACTATCTGAATTCGCCCGGGGGGTCCAGCGAGGCGGTGACTCTGTTTGCGGCCCTCTGCGACAGCGCGGCCCTGCCCGAATACGCCGGCCTGGACAGCGAACACGAAGACATTCGCGTGGTGGTCAAACCCCGGGAGCAGTGGTTGGCAGCGCTGCAGGCGGGTGCCATCGACAACGCCATGACCCTGATTGCCGCCCAGTGGCTGGCTTTGAATCTGGATGCCTGGCGGGCCTGCGACTTTGATCCGGACGCCCCGCTGGCGCCGTCGGCAATTCCCAAAAGGGCGGAAAAACAGTAGAATACGCCACCCTGTCGATACCCATCGACGCCGGCTCAGCGCCGCCAGTCGATTTTCACCACCCAGTCAGTCTGGGCAAAATGATTAGGAGACAACAATGAAAGCACCCGTTCGCGTGGCCATTACCGGCGCCGCAGGCCAGATCAGCTACTCTCTGATTTTCCGCATTGCCAGTGGCGACATGCTGGGCAAGGACCAGCCCGTCATTCTGCAGTTGCTGGAAATCACCCCCGCACTGGAAGCGCTTAACGGCGTGGTAATGGAACTCAACGATTGCGCCTTCCCGCTGGTTCAGGGCATTGTTGCGACCGACGACGCCAATGTCGCTTTCAAGGACGCCGATTTTGCCCTGCTGGTCGGTGCCCGTCCCCGCGGTCCGGGCATGGAGCGCAATGACTTGCTGCAGGCCAACGCCCAGATCTTCTCGGCCCAGGGCAAGGCACTCAACGACAACGCCAGCCGCGATGTGCGCGTTCTGGTGGTGGGCAACCCCGCCAACACCAACGCCCTGATTACGATGAAAAACGCCCCGGACCTGAACCCGCGCAATATCACCGCGATGATGCGCCTGGATCACAACCGCGCGTTGACCCAGCTGGCTCAAAAGACCGAGAGTCATGTCAGCGATATCACCAAAATGGCCGTTTGGGGCAACCACTCGGCGACTCAGTACCCCGATATCAGCTTTGCCGAGGTCAAGGGCAAAGCCGCTTCCGACCTGGTTGACCAGGACTGGCTGGAAGACGATTTCATTCCCACGGTTCAGCAGCGCGGCGCAGCCATCATCAAGGCTCGCGGCGCCTCCTCGGCGGCCTCTGCCGCCTCCGCGGCCATCGATCACATGCGCAGCTGGGCCCTCGGCTCGGACGGCGAGTGGGTCAGCATGGGCGTGTTCTCCAAGGGCAATGGGTACGATATTGATGAGGACATCATCTACTCCTTCCCCATGGTCTGTGAGAATGGTGACTACAAGCCGGTCGAGGGGCTGGAGATCAGCGAGTTCAGCCGCAAGCGTATGCGCGCTACCGAGCAGGAACTGCTGGAAGAGAAGTCGGCGGTGGAAAACCTGCTCTAGGGTTTTCTGACAACCCCGCCAGAAAAAGCCCGCCAACCGGCGGGCTTTTTTATGTCTGCAGACAAAGGCTGGAAAAGCGCGGCAGCATGGCGTACAAACGGGCAAGCTGGTAGAGAAGAGCGAGTGACATGTCAGACACAGAGGTAACAACATTGGATAGCCAGTCGATTGTCGACCGCGAGCGCGCCCCGCAGGCGCACCGGGACACCGAGACCGCCGTGGATGCGGTGCTGGAGTTGCTGGGCGATCGCATTGTTCTGGGTATTCCCCTGGGGCTGGGCAAGCCGGTGGCCTTCGTCAACGCGCTCTATCGCCGGGTGCGGGAAAACCCCGCGCTGTCGCTCAAAATCATCACCGCTTTGAGTCTGGCGGTGCCGAAAGCGAAAAGCGACATCGAGGCGCGCTTTTCCGGACCGTTTCTGGAGCGCGTATTCGGTGACTACGAGGAGCCCGACTATGTGGCCGATGTGAAGTCCGGTCGCGTGCCCGACAATATCGAAGTCTGTGAATTTTTCTTTAAACCCGGCGATATGTTGGGTGCGCCCTACGCTCAGCAACACTACATCTCCAGCAACTACACCCATGTGGCCCGGGATCTGATCGACCAGGGGGCCAACCTGGTGGCCCAGATGGTAGCGGTTGAGGGCGACATTGCGGGCGATTGCCGGGTCAGCCTGAGCTGTAACCCGGATGTCACTCTGGATTTGGCGGACTGGGTGGAGCGGGAACCGGAGCGCATTGGTCGCCGGGTAGTCACCGTGGGGCAGGTTCAGCGCGACTTGCCCTTTATGCCCAACGACGCCGAGATCGACCGTCACTTTTTTGATGTGCTGATCGACAGCGACGCCACGCAGAAAACCCTGTTCTCGACGCCCAACGACGCCGTGAGCCAGGGCGATTACCTGATGGGGCTTTACGCCAGTGCATTGATTCGGGACGGAGGCACCCTGCAAATTGGCATCGGTGCCATGTCCGACGCTCTGGTTCACGCGCTGTTGCTGCGCCAGCGACAGCCCGAGGATTACCACCAGTTGCTCAAGGCGCTCGATGCGCCGTCCCGGTACGGTGATTTGATCGGCGCCGATGGCGGCACCGAACCCTTTGAGCGAGGGCTCTACGGCTCCAGCGAAATGTTCGTCAATGGCTTCCGCTTTTTGATCGATGCGGGAGTGATCAGCCGCGAGGTCTACGACGACCTGGAAACCCAGCGCGCGGTCAATCGTGGTGAACCGGCACCCGAGGGTAGTCGGGGCAAGATTCTCGACGGCGGCTTCTTCCTCGGTCCGCGGGATTTCTACCAGTGGCTGCGTGAGGCGTCGCCCGAGCTGCTGGCCAAAATCAATATGAGCAGCATCGGCTGCATCAATCAGTTGACCCGGGACCCCGAATTGCTCCGGGCCCAGCGTCAACACGCCCGTTTCGTCAACACCGGCCTGATGGCCACCCTGAGTGGCGCCGTGGTATCTGATGGTCTGGAGGACGGGCGCGTATTGAGCGGCGTCGGTGGCCAGTACAACTTTGTCGCCATGGCCCATCAGCTCGCCGATGCCCGCTCGATACTGCTGGTGCGGGCCACGCGGGGCAGTGGCGACGACGCCCAGTCCAACATCCGTTTTGCCTATGGCCACACCACCATTCCCCGCCATCTGCGCGATATTGTGATTACCGAGTACGGCATCGCTGACCTGCGCGGTCGCAACGACCAGGAGGTCTATGCCGCCATGCTCAATATCGCCGATTCGAGATTTCAGGAGGAGCTGTTGGAAGCGGCGAGGAAGGCGCACAAACTGCCGGCGGACTATCGCATTCCCGAGGCCTTTCAGAACAACACGCCGCAAATGCTTGAACAGCGGCTGAAACACCTCGAGCGCGAGCGCCTCTTTCCCACCTATCCCCTGGGCACGGACTTTGACGAGATCGAACAGCAGCTGTTGCCGGCCCTGATGAAGCTCAAAGCCCTGTCGGCATCGAAGCCAGGCCTGTTCATGGCGATAGCGAAGAGTGGGTTTAAAAAACCACAGAAACAACATGAAAGCGCCTTGAAGCGAATGAAACTGTGGCAAACCGGTTCATTGAAAGAGAAGGTGCTTCAGAGACTGCTCGCATCGCTACTATAGACAAAACCTTGTTGACAGGCGTCTGGCAAGGGCCAGAATGGTTCCTATGAACGGCTTTCGAACACTGGCCATTGTGATCCTCGCTGCGCTGCTTAACGGGCAGGCGGTGGCCGCCCTGTTGTCGCCTGTGGAAGCCGAGGCGGAGCCGAAGACAGCGGTGGTTGAAATGCCGCACCACGCGGCCTCCGCGGACGAAAGCGATTGCCATGAAGTCTCCGATGCCAGCGAGACCATTCACGACCACTGCGAGTCCAAATGTGGCTGCTGCTACAGTGCGGCCAGCCATGTCCCCCTGCTGTTGGCGCAGGCAGGTTTGATCGATCTCCGCCCTCTGGTTTTTCAGCCCCTCCCCGGGGTTCGGACATTGCCCGGCCCCGACCGCGAACGCCTGCTGAGACCCCCGATCGCGCACTCCGGTATTTGACGAGCCACTGATCCGGTGGCGATTTCAACCGACTTTACCGAAGGTGCAACATGAAAGACTCCATCCATCACAGTCGTCGCCGCTTTGTGCTCGGCGCCGGCGCCATTGCCGGGCTGAGCCTGCTCAGCGCCCGCTCCCTGGGACAGGTCGATAGTGCCACCCGTGAGCGTCTGGGCCAGCGCGGCCACAACGGTCCCGAGCAGCTCTCCGGCCGCCATATCCAGCTTCAGATTGGCGAGACGCCGGTCAATTTTACCGGCCGCGAGCGCCGGGCCACCGTGGTCAACGGCAGTTTGCCCGCGCCGACCCTGCGCTTCCGCGAGGGCGATACGGTGACCATTGATGTCACCAATCACTTGCCCCACGACAGCTCGATTCATTGGCACGGGATTATTCTGCCCACCGGCATGGACGGTGTGCCGGGGCTCAGCTTTGACGGCATTCAGCCCGGCGAGACCTTTCGCTACCGCTTCAAACTGGAGCAGAGTGGCACCTACTGGTACCACAGCCACTCGGGTTTTCAGGAGCAGACCGGTCTCTACGGCGCCCTGATCGTCGATCCGCTGGAAGCCGACGAGATACACAGCGATGTGGAGCACACGCTGGTACTTTCCGACTGGAGCGACGACGACCCCGAGGACATCTACGCCACTCTGAAAAAACTGCCCCACTTCTACAATCGCCAGGAGCGCACGGCGGCCGATTTGATGCGGGACATTGAGAAGAAAGGGGTGCTGCAAACCTGGCGGGATCGGAAAATGTGGAACGAGATGCGCATGAGCAGTCGCGACATTTCCGATGTCACCGGCTACACCTACACTTTCCTGATGAACGGCCAGACCCCCGACAGCGGTTGGGTGGGCCTGTTCAAGCGCGGGCAAACCGTGCGCCTGCGGGTGATTAACGCCGCGGCCATGACCTTTTTTGATGTCCGCATACCGGGCCTGAAAATGACCGTGGTCGAGGCCGATGGTCAGCCGATTGAGCCGGTGACGGTGGACGAATTCCGCATCGGCGTGGCCGAGACCTACGATGTATTGGTGGAGCCTGCCGACGATCGTGCCTGGACGGTATTCGCCCAGGCCATTGACCGCAGCGGTTACGCCCGCGGCACGCTGACCCCCGACCCGTCACTGCGTGGCAAGGTGCCGGCCATGGATGCCGTGCCCGAGTTGCAACATAGGGACATGGGGATGGCGATGGCCTCCATGGGGCAGGGTGGCGGTCACGACCATCACGGTCACCATGGCCACCACAACATGAAGCGCGATTCGATGGGTGAGGGCGGTGCCGGTTTGGGGTCATCGGCCGAAATAGCCCACGCCGACAGCGAGTTCGGGCCGCACATCGACATGCGCGCCGAAGCGCCGCAGTACCGTCTGGACGATCCGGGCATCGGCCTGCGCGATCACGCCGACAAGCTTGGCCGCAAGGTGTTGACCTACGCCGATCTCAGGCACCGCCACGGCACACCCGACCCGCGCGAGCCGGGGCGGGAGATTCAGTTGCACCTGACCGGCAATATGAGCCGTTACATGTGGTCCATGGACGGCATCAAGTTTGCCGATGCCGAGCCACTGAAACTACAGTACGGCGAGCGGGTGCGGATTACCCTGGTTAACGACACCATGATGAACCACCCGATCCACCTCCACGGTATGTGGAGCGATCTGGAGACCGGCGACCCCGACTACATTCCGCGCAAGCACACGGTGATTGCCCAGCCGGGGGCCAAGATCTCCTACCTGGTCAGCGCCGATGCACCGGGGCGCTGGGCCTATCACTGTCACTTGCTCTATCACATGCTGGGCATGTTCCGGGAAGTGCGTGTGGAAGGAGGTGAAGCATGAGACATCTTGTTTACGCGGGAATAGCACTGGTTGCCTTGCTCTTCAGTGTGGTGCTGCACGCCATGGAAATGCCCGACGACCCGCTGTTGGTAAAAGGCATGCTCCACCAGGCCGAGCACCGCTTTGCGCCGAAGTCTGCTGACGAACCGGTGCAGACCTGGGACTTCGAGGCCTGGGCCGGCTACGACCTCACCAAACTGTGGTTTCTCAGCCACGGCGAAGCCGAGGACGGTGAATATGCCCACAGCGAGCAGCAGCTGCGACTGGCCCGCGCCGTCACGGCCTACTGGGAAGCCTATGCCGGTTGGCGCGTGGACGATGACCGCCACCACGGCGATCAGCACTGGCTGGCCGTGGGCCTTCAGGGTCTGGCGCCGTACTACTGGGATTCGGACATTGCCCTCTACGCCGACGGCGATGGCAACAGCCAGCTGCGGCTCGAGAGCGAGTACGAGTTTATGATCACCCAGCGCTGGGTGCTGGTGCCGGATGTGGAGCTGACCATCAACGGTAGCGACCGGCCCGACGAGGCCGAGGAGAGCGGTGTCAGCCTGATGGAGGCGGGTTTGCGCCTGCGCTATGAGTTCGCCCCGGAGCTGGGGCCATACATTGGCGTTCACCACGAGCAGTCCCTGGGGCAAACCGCCGACCTGAGGCGCGCGGCGGGCGAGGAGACCCGGGAAACCCGCTGGCTGGTCGGCTTTTCCGCCTGGTTTTAATCTTCAAGCCCCGATGTCGGTGGTGGTTTAACCTGTTAGTGTCAAAGAAAGAGGACAAGGCCATGAAACAGGTGAAGTCTAGTCACGCACTACTGATCACCGCCGCCGTCGTGGGCGCCACCGGGCTAACCGGCTGTGAACCCGCCGGGGAGCCGAAGACGATGGAAGTCACGGCAAGCGCCTACACCATGCGCGAAGAGGAAACCAAGAAGGGCAATGTTGGCCTGGCCGCCTGGGGCGACCAGCTGGAGCCGGGCATGAAGGCCATCGCCGTTTCCCGGGACCTGATCCCCCAAGGGTTGGACCACGAGACCGAGGTCAAGATCGAGGGTCTGTCCGGCTACTATGTGGTTCGCGACAAAATGAACAAGCGCTGGGACGAAAAGATCGACATCTTCATGGGCACCGATGTGGAAGCCGCACGGGAGTGGGGCAAGAAAGAGGATCTGGAAATTACCTGGTGGGTCCCCGAAGAAGAGTGATTCCCTGACCACAGAGCCAGGAAGCCCACGGACTCCATCTTTCCCGCAACCTCTTTCCCCGTGGCTTTGATTGGGATACATTTCCCCGATGTTCCAGGCCTTTGTATTCCTTTTTGCCGCGGTGATCGCCGTTCCCATTGCCCGCCGGCTGGGTTTTGGCTCGGTGCTCGGATACCTGATTGCCGGTGCCGTGATTGGCCCCTACGCGCTGGCCCTGGTGGGCAAGGATATCCACGATGTCATGCACTTTGCCGAACTCGGCGTAGTGATGATGTTGTTTTTGATCGGTCTGGAAATGGAGCCGGCCAAATTGTGGCGTTTGCGAACGCCCATTCTCGGTTTGGGGGGCGCCCAGGTACTGGTGACGGCGGCCCTGCTTTTTGTCGCCGGGTTCAGTCTGGGGTTTTCCTGGCGGGAATCGCTGGCCGTGGGCCTGATTCTGGCTCTCTCCTCTACCGCCCTTGTGCTGCAGATGCTCAGTGAAAAAGGGCTGATCAAGACCGAGGCCGGCCGCTCGGCCTTTTCCGTATTGCTGTTCCAGGACATGGCGGTGATACCGCTGTTGGCGCTGTTGCCACTGCTGGCAATGACCAGTGTTGAGCCGGGCAGCGATACCTTCTACGGCCAGCTGGCCGGTTGGCAACAAACCCTGCTGGTGGGCGCGGTGATCGGCAGCATTATCCTCGCCGGGCGTTTTCTCGTGCGCCCCTTCTTCCGACTGGTGGCGATGGCCAGGATGCGCGAGTTGTTTACCGCTACCTCACTGATGCTGATCATCGGGATCACATTGTTGATGAACCTGGTGGGGTTGTCGGCGGCCCTGGGTACTTTTCTCGCCGGCGTGGTCCTCGCCGACAGTGAGTACCGTCACGAACTGGAAGCCGAGATCGATCCCTTCAAAAGCCTGCTGCTGGGACTGTTCTTTATCTCGGTGGGTGCCAGCATTGATTTTCAGTTATTGGCGGACTCGACGGCATTGATCCTGGGTCTCCTGACGGGCCTGATCGCCATCAAGTTTGTGGTGCTCTATGTACTGGCACGCCTCTTTGGACTGGCTCGCGACCAGCGCTGGTTGTTCACGCTGACCCTGGCCCAGGGCGGCGAGTTCGCCTTCGTACTGTTCAGTTTTGCGGCGTCCGTGTCGGTACTCGAGCGCGAGCTGATAGACCCGCTCATACTCGCAGTGGCCCTGTCCATGGCGGTGACGCCGCTGATGATGCTGTTTTACGAGCGCGTGCTGTACCCCCGATTGTGGCGCGGGCGCAACGAGCCAGAACCGGATTTTATCGACGACGGCGAGACTCCGGTGATACTGGCCGGCTACGGTCGTTTCGGGCAAGTGGTGGGGCGCTTCCTGCGCACCAACGGTTTTGAAGGGACCGTTCTGGATCACAGTGTTCAGCAAGTGGAGATGGTGCGGCGCTTTGGTCAGAAGGTGTTTTTTGGTGACGCCTCGCGCCCGGAGTTGCTCGAGTCGGCGGGCATCGGTGAAGCCAAACTGCTGGTGCTGGCCCTGGCCGATCCGGAAAAAGTCATGTCGATTGCCCAGTACAGCAAAAAGCACCATCCCCGGCTGACGATAATGGCCCGGGCTACGGGCCGCTACGAGGCCCAGAAACTGCTCAAGGCCGGCGTGGATGTGGTCATTCGCGACACCTTCCACTCGGCCATGAGCATGGGGGAACAGGCGCTGCAGTTGATGGGCATCAACGAGCAGCATACGGCGCTGGCTGCAGAGACATTTCGTCGGATGGACGAGGCCCATCTCCACGAGCTGATCGATTACATCGACGATCAGAAGGAATACATGACCCGCTCCCATCAAAACAACCAGGAACTGGAGCGGGTACTGACGGCCGAGGCCAAGCGACGCCGTTTTGGAAAACGGGAAGACGAGCTACCCGACGGCGACTAGGCGTTTTTGCCGCCCTTGGCCTTTTTCTTTTTCTGTTCGAGTTTCTTGCGCTCCAGTGCCGGGCGCTTCTTGCCTTTTTTGGCCGGAGGCGAGGGCGGTCGCTTGCCCGACTGCGGGCCGGCACTGCGCTCAATGTTCAGCGGCTGGCCACGGACGCGCAAGGTTTTGAGTTTGGCGAATACTTCCCCGGGCATGCCCTCGGGCAGGCCGATGGTGCTCCACAAGTCGCCCAGTTCGATGCGGCCAATGTAGCGGCTCTCGACGCCGGCTTCGTTGGCGATGGCGCCGACGATGTCGCCGGGTTTGACATCGTGTTTACGGCCCACGGCGATGCGAAAGCTCTCCATGGGCACATCGTCCTGTTTTTGACGCTGTGATTTGCCCGGGCGCTTGTCACTGCGCTCGGAGGCGCCAGAGCTGCGCTGACTGGGCTCAAACTGCGGGGTTTCCGGCACCAGCGGCTGTGTTTCCTGAGCCATGTAGGCCAGGCTGGCGGCCAGGGTTTCAATGTCCACCTCGCCGTCGGACAGGGCTCTTTGCACCAGACGGTGGTAGAAGTCCAGATCCTGTGACTGACCGACTTCCAGAGTGCGCTGGATAAAGCGATCCTCGCGCTGGCGCTGGACGACCTCGCGGCTGGGCAGGTCCATGGGCGCGACGCTCTGGCCGGTAGCCTTTTCAATGGCTCTCAACAGGTGGCGTTCGCGGGGAGCGACAAAGAGAATCGCCTTGCCGCTGCGACCTGCACGACCTGTGCGGCCAATGCGGTGGACATAGGCCTCGGGGTCGTAGGGAATGTCAAAGTTGATCACATGGCTGATGCGGGCCACATCGATACCCCGGGCGGCCACATCGGTGGCTACCAGGATGTCGATCTTGTTTTTCTTGAGCTGGTCGATGGTGCGCTCGCGCAGTTTTTGCGTGATATCGCCGTTGATCGCCGCCGTGCGGTAGCCTCGGGCGTCCAGCTTGTCGGCCAGTTCCACGGTCATGTTCTTCGTCCGGGCGAACATGATGATGCCATCAAAGGGCTCTACCTCGAGGATGCGGGTCAGGGCCTCCAGTTTGTTGGCGCCCTTGACCAGCCAGTAGCTCTGTTCGATCTGGGCCATGGAACTCTGGGTGGCCTCAATTTTGACCGACACCGGATCGCGCAAGTACTGCTTGGAGAGTTTCTTGATCGGCGCCGGCATGGTCGCCGAGAAGAGGGCGATCTGGCGCTGTTGGGGGGTGTGCTCGAGGATCCAGTTCACATCCTCGATAAAGCCCATGCGCAGCATTTCGTCGGCTTCATCGAGCACCACGGCCTTGAGCTGGTCGAGGACCAGGGTTTTGCGCCGCAGGTGGTCCATGACCCGCCCGGGAGTGCCGACCACGACCTGGGGGCCGCGTCGCAGGGCCTTGAGCTGGCCGCCCATGTCGGCGCCGCCGTAGATGGGCAGCACATGGAAGCCCTTGAGTTGGCCGGCGTAGGTTTTGAAAGCCTCGGCCACCTGGATGGCCAGCTCCCGCGTGGGAGCCAGAACCAGCACCTGGGGTTGTTTCAGGTCGCAGTCGATGTTCGACAACAGGGGCAGGGCAAAGGCGGCGGTCTTGCCGGTACCGGTCTGGGCCACGCCCATAAGGTCGCGGCCGGCGAGAATCGGCGGAATGCTCTGGGCCTGAATCGGCGAGGGCACTTCGTAGCCTATCTTTTCAAGGGTTTGCAATACGGGCGCGGCGAGCGCCAGCTCGGAAAAACGGAGGGTATCGGGGGATGTCATGGAGAGAACCTAAGGGGGCAGTTACCGGCCAGCCAAAAGACTTCCAAAACCAGCGTTGCCAAACAAGAGTGCGCATTATACGCCATGCGACGGAAATAGAGAGGATATATTGGCTAATATCACAAATTTTTTTCACAAACGCGGTAAGGTTCAGCTTGTGGAGGTGGCGTGCGTCATAAGCTTTTCATCGATTGATTGAATACACTGCTTCAGTCGAAAAAAAGGGCTTCTCTTGCACAATGTGTAAGAAATGTCTGGTTGGGCCGACTGAGTGGGGGCGTTTCCGGTTGATATCACTCGAATTTTGGAGAACAAGGATGCAAGCGATTCCCTTTAAACTGTTTTTTTCGGTGCTGGTGCTGGGGCTGACGGCCTGTCAGTCGCTGCCGGAGCGGGCCGAGCAGGATCACATCCTCAAGGCGGTAAATGGCGATCATCGAAGTGCCGAGAATCGCGCTCGTGATGTCCATAGAAGGCCGGTTGAGACCCTTGAATTCTGGGGTCTGGAACCGGACATGACTGTTTTGGAGGTCTGGCCCGGTGGCGGCTGGTACTCCGAGATCTTGGGGCCGGCTTTGCGGGACAAAGGCCAGTTGGTGGTCGCCAACTTTCCCCTGGACGCCAGGCCGGACTGGCGCGCCGCCATGGCGCGGGATTTTGTCGACATGATTGAATCCAGCCCGGCGGTCTATGGCGATGTGAAAGTGGTGCCGTTCCAGCCTCCCCGGCACACCACATTTGGCGAACCCGAATCGCTGGACATGGTGATTTTATCCCGACATTTCCACAATTTTATCCGCGGCGGAATTGTCGATCAGGTGCTCGCTGCCAGCATGGAAGCGCTAAAACCGGGCGGTGTTCTGGCCATTGTGCAACACCGGGCACAGCCCGACGCCACTCCGGAAGGGGAAGAGCGCACGGGTTATGTGCGCGAAGCCTGGCTGGTCGAAAAGGTGGAATCCGCCGGTTTTGAACTGGAAGCATCGAGCCCACTCAACCACAACCCCAAAGACAGCCGGGACCATGATGCCGGAGTCTGGTCACTGCCACCTTCACTGCGCGGTTGCCGGTCACTGGAGGATTCACAGCGCAGCGGTTGCATTGAGAAGTACCGTGAAATCGGTGAAAGCGACCGAATGACCCTGCGATTCAGGCGCCCGTGAGAAAAATACTGTAAGAGTTTTCGCAGCACAGCGACTCAATAGACAACATCGTCAACAAAGAAGAGAAGATACATTCATCATTATGAAATCCGTACTGCCCCTTTTGGAAAATACCGATTTCCCGTCCTTGCGCCGGGAGTCACTGGACACCTTGCAAGTCAATATTGGCTACCGCTGCAATCTCAGTTGCAGTCATTGCCATGTGGGCTCCAGTCCCAGCCGCACGGAAATGATGACCGACGACAATCTCGACCTGATTGTCGAGGTGCTGGAGAAGCGTCCCTTTAAAACACTGGATCTCACCGGCGGTGCGCCGGAAATTCACGAGGGCTTCAAGGGCCTGGTGCGGGCCGCCACCGAGCGCGGTGTGCATGTGATTGATCGCTGCAACCTGACCATACTGCTCGAGCCGGGTCAGGAGGACACGGCGCAGTTTCTCGCCGACCACAAAGTGGAAGTGGTGGCCTCGCTGCCGTGCTACTCCCTGGACAATGTCGATGCCCAGCGCGGCGACGGCGTCTTCGAGGGCAGTATCGAGGCTCTCAAGCGCCTCAATGCCCTGGGTTACGGCCAACCCGGCAGCGATCTGGTGCTGAATCTGGTGTACAACCCCCAAGGCGCTTCGCTGCCGCCGGAGCAGGGCGCTCTGGAGGCCGATTACAAGCGCGAGTTGCGCGAGCACTTCGGCATCGAGTTCAACCAGCTCTTCACCATCACCAATATGCCCATCAAGCGCTTTGGTTCGATGTTGCGGGCCACTCATCAATTTGACGCCTACATGGATTTGCTCAAGAGCAACCACTCGGCGGCGAACCTGCCCCATGTGATGTGTCGCAGCCAGGTCAGCGTCGACTGGCAGGGCTATCTCTACGATTGCGATTTCAACCAGATGCTGGAGCTGCCCATGCCTTCGCAGGGTTTTTCCGAAGGTCGCCCCCACTTGCGTGACTTGCTGACTTCCGACGCCGTGGGCCAGCCCATTGTCGTCGCCGATCACTGCTACGGTTGCACTGCCGGCAGTGGCTCCAGTTGCGGCGGTGCCCTGGAAAGCCACTGAACCAAAACCATTGCCAAGACAGGATGAACTTGTGAAAAAACTGATCATTATTGCCCTGATCGCCACCGTTGCTGTGGTGTTCTTTGCCTTGGGCGGCCACCAGCATTTGACCTTTGCCGGGCTTAAATCGGGCCTGGACGAAGTCGCGCTCTGGCGCCAGGAATCCCCCTGGCTGGTTATAGGCGGTTTCTTTATCGCCTATGTCTTGGTGACGGCGGCTTCACTGCCCGGTGCGGCCATCATGACGCTGGCCGCCGGTGCCCTGTTTGGCCTGTTGTGGGGCACGGTGCTGGTGTCCTTTGCCTCCTCCATCGGCGCCACACTGGCCTTTCTCTCGGCCCGCTATGTCTTTGGCGACACGGTGCAGCAACGCTTTGGCGACCGCCTCAAAGCCATTAACCGGGGCATCAAGCGCGACGGCGCCTTTTATCTCTTTACCCTGCGGCTGATTCCCGCCTTTCCGTTTTTCGTCATTAACCTGGTGATGGGGCTGACGCCCATGCGCGCCGTGACCTTTTACGCGGTGAGCCAGGTGGGCATGCTGGCCGGTACGGTGGTCTATGTGAATGCCGGCACACAGCTGGGACAGCTGGAGAGCGCTTCGGGTATTTTGTCCCCCGAACTGATCCTCTCCTTTGTTTTGTTGGGCTTCTTTCCCTGGATTGCCAGGGCCATCGTCGCTTTCTTCCGCCGCCGCAAGGTCTATCGCGGTTGGCAAAAGCCCAAACGCTTTGATCGCAATATGGTGGTGATCGGCGCCGGTGCCGGCGGTCTGGTCAGCGCCTATATTGCCGCGGCGGTAAAGGCCGAGGTCACCCTGGTGGAGGCCCACAAAATGGGCGGCGACTGCCTCAACTACGGCTGTGTCCCCAGCAAGGCCTTGATCAAGAGCGCCAAGTTGGCCCACCAAATGCGCCACGCCGAGCGCTACGGTCTGGAGGCCGCCGAGCCCGCTGTGTCCTTCAAAGCCATCATGGGCCGAATCCAGTCGATCATCCGCGATATCGAGCCCCACGACAGCGTGGAGCGCTACGAGAGTCTGGGCGTCGATGTGCAACAGGGCTATGCCACCATTGTGGATCCCTGGACGGTTGAGATTGCCAAGGACAACGGTGAAACGCAGCGCCTGACTACCCGCAGTATCGTCATCGCCGCCGGCGCCAGCCCCTTTGTGCCGCCGTTGCCGGGACTGGAAGAAGTCGGCTATGTGACTTCCGATACCCTGTGGGATCGCTTCGCCTCCCTGGAGTCGCCGCCGCGTCGCTTGCTGGTGCTCGGCGGCGGCCCCATCGGCTGCGAGTTGTCCCAGGCCCTTGCCCGACTCGGCAGCGAAGTGACTCAGGTGGAAATGGGTGAGCGCTTGATGGCGCGAGAGGACGCCGAGGTGTCCGAGCTGGTTAAACACGAGTTGAGCGAGGAGGGCGTGCGCGTCCTCACCGGCCACAAGGCCCTGCGCTGCGAGATCGAGGGCGACGAGAAGCGCCTGATCGTGGAGGTTGACGGGCGCGAGGAGGCGATTGCCTTTGACGAGTTGCTCTGTGCCGTGGGTCGCGCTCCGCGTCTGACCGGTTACGGTCTGGAGACCCTGGGCATCGAAACCGATCGCACCGTGGTCACCAACGAGTATCTGGAAACGCTGTACCCCAATATCTTTGCCGTGGGCGATGTGGCCGGCCCCTATCAATTTACCCACACCGCCGCCCACCAGGCCTGGTACGCGGCGGTGAACGGTTTGTTTGGCCAGTTCAAAAAGTTCAAGGCGGACTACCGCGTGATTCCCTGGACCACCTTTGTCGACCCCGAGGTGGCCCGGGTGGGACTGAACGAGCAGGAGGCGACGGAGCAGGGCGTGGCGTTCGAAGTCACACGCTACGACCTGGACGACCTCGACCGGGCCATCGCCGAGAGCGAGATCAAGGGCTTCGTCAAAGTGCTGACGCCGCCGGGCAAGGACCGGATCCTGGGTGTCACCATCGTGGGCCTCCACGCCGGCGAGCTACTGGCCGAGTTTGTGTTTGCCATGCGCTGGGGGCTGGGCCTGAACAAGATTCTCTCGACCATCCACACCTACCCGACACTGGCCGAGGCCAACAAGTTTGCCGCCGGCCAGTGGAAACAGGCCCACAAGCCGGAGGGTGTGCTGCGTTGGCTGGCGCGCTACCACCAGTGGCGCCGCGGATAAGACCGATAGTGACCGAGGAGATGTAATGTCGACACACGATATTGTTCAGGACTACTACGGCAAAACGCTGCAGAGTACCGATGACCTGAAAACCGATGCCTGCTGCGACGCCAGCGAGGTGCCCGAGTGGCTCAAGCCGCTGCTGGCCAACATCCACGGCGAGGTACTCTCCCGCTACTACGGCTGTGGTCTGGTCTGCCCCGAGTTGCTGGAGGGCTGCAGAGTGCTGGATCTGGGCTGCGGCAGCGGCCGGGATGTCTACGCGCTGGCTCAGTTGGTGGGACCAAAGGGCGAAGTGGTCGGCGTGGATA
Source organism: Pseudomonadota bacterium (assembly GCA_051747425.1). Lineage (GTDB taxonomy): Bacteria > Pseudomonadota > Gammaproteobacteria > HTCC5015 > HTCC5015 > HTCC5015. The sequence goes on along the minus strand of JBNJGD010000009.1, from coordinate 37,122 downwards.
TGACCGACGAGCAACTGGCCGTGGCCGAGGATCACCGCATCTATCACGCCGATCAGTTTGGTTACGACAATGTGCGCTTCCTCAAGGGTTACATCGAAAAGCTCGACGAGCTGGACCTGGAGGAGGGCGCCTTTGATGTGGTGGTGTCCAACTGCGTCATCAATCTGTCCCCCGACAAGCCCGCTGTGCTGGCCGGCGTTAAAAAATTGCTCAAGCCCGGCGGCGAGTTCTACTTTTCCGATGTTTATGCCGACCGCCGCATCCCGGCGTCGGTGGCCAACGACCCGGTGCTCTACGGCGAGTGCCTGGGGGGCGCCCTCTACTGGAAAGATTTTATCCGCTTGTCCCGTACAGCGGGCTTTAACGATCCGCGCCTGGTCGAGGACCGCCCGCTCGCCGTGACCGACCCGGCGCTGGCCGAGCGCATCGGCAATATCCGTTTTTACTCGGCCACTTACCGACTGTTCAACATCAATGAGCTGGAGGACGCCTGCGAGGACCACGGCCAGGCCGTGATCTACCGTGGCAGCGTGCCGGGCCACGCCCATCGATTCGATCTGGATGCCCATCACGCCATTGAAACCGGCAAGGTGTTCCCGGTGTGCGGCAATACTTTCCGCATGCTTGAGGAGAGTCGCTTTGCCGGGCACTTCGAGTTTATAGGTGACTTCACCCGGCACTACGGCCTGTTTGAGGGCTGTGGCGAGTCGGTGCCGTTCAGCTCCGCCGCGAGTGGCAGTGAAAGTCGTGATGGCGCTTGCTGTTAGGCAGCAGGCGGCGTCGCCTTCCCATGATAGAGTGTGCGCACGACAAGCGTGTTTGAGGGCACTCCGAATGAACGGCACAGAACCACTCGCTCAAACTGGTTCCGACTGGCTGAACGACTCGGCCTATTTGGAGGAGCTTCAGAGCAAGATGCTTCGGTTCGCCCGGCAGCAACTCTCCAATGCGACGCTGGCAGAAGATATGGTTCAGGAAGCGTTGTTGGGTGCCTTGAAAAGCAGTCACTCGTTCTCCCGCCAATCGGCCTATTCGACCTGGGTGATTGGTATTCTGAAGCACAAGATCGCGGACCACTTCAGGCAGATTGAGAGGCGCAAGGAAGTTCACTTCGACAATACGGAAAGCGATTCCGGCCTTGAAGAGCAGTTGTTTGATGCCAAAGGGTTCTGGCACAAGGGAGAGCGGCCCAAACACTGGGGGTCTCCAGAGGACATCACTTCAGATGATCAATTCATGGCCGTTTTCGAGGCTTGCTTACAACATTTGCCGGCAGAGCAGGGGCGGCTCTTTATGATGAGAGAGTTTGTCGGTCTGAGTACGGAAGAAATGTGCACGGAGTTGAACATTGGCAAGAGCAACCTTTATGTCACCCTCTATCGTGCGCGCCTTCGTCTGCGCGAATGTCTGGAAAATCACTGGTTTTCCTGAGGAGCCTTTATGCTGAATTGTCACCAAGCCACACAACTCATGTCCCGGGCACAGGATGAAAAGCTGACTTTGGCCAAGCGAGGACAACTGCGCATGCATTTGCTGATGTGTTCAGCCTGTAATCAGTTCTCCCGACAGGTGAAAAGCCTGCGACACATCTCCCGGGCCTATGCCCGACCCGAAGGGGACAGCCCATCGGATCAGAACAGGGAAGAGGGCCGGTAGCAGTTATCGGCCGATGATCATCAGTTTGTCGCTGTCGCGCAGCAGGTAGAGCGCAATGCAAGCGGCGAGCATGGGCCAGGCGGCAAAAAACAGCAGGTTGTTGAACGCGTCCAGATACTGGGGAAACGAGGACAGTGTGGACACGCCGTGAAATGCCAGTACCAGCCCGTAGGTGATGCGCTTTTGCCAGCCGGCCAGAAAGGCGGCCAGCAGTACCAGTTCCAGTCCGGCCAGGGTGTATAGAATTTCGGGCCCCCACCCGCTCAGCCCGTAAAACTTGTCAAAAACGGCGGCGGCGTGATCCGGGTTGACGAACTTGTCCAGCGTCCACATCAGCATCACGATAAACACACCGATTCTCAGGGTCAGTAGCGACCATTCCAGTCTTTTTTGTTGCGTCATTGTCTTCTCCTTGTTCAGTGGGCGGGTTGGTAGGGGGAGAGCAGGGACTCGATGTCATCGAGCAGGGCCCTCAGCGCCGCCTGGTCGGCACCGGTGTGGGCAAAGGCCCGTATGCCCATGATCTGGGTTTGCAGAAGGCGGGCCAGGCGCTGGCAATCCACGGAGGGTTTCAGTTCGCCGGCCTCTGCGGCGCGCTCCAGGGCGTCAGTGAGACGCCGCTCCATCTCGCCCAGCAGGGCCACTGACTTTTCCCGCAGTACCGGGGTGTTATCTGTGGATTCGAGCAGGGTCTTGACCAGCATGCAGGCCGGGGAGGCGGCCTGTTCGCGGCCCTCGTCCAGTAACAACCAGGCCAGATAGCTGTGGATACCGTCGAGCACCTTTCCCTTTTGTTCAATATGGCGCTCCAGGTCTTCCGCCATATTGCGGGTGTAGTGCTCCAGGGCCTCGAGAAACAGCGATTCCTTGTTGCCAAAGGCGTTGTAGAGGCTGCCCGGGCGCATGTTCAGGGCGTGCTCCACCGCCTTGAGCGAAGTGGCGTGGTAGCCCTTATGCCAGAAGAGGCTGACGGCGGCGGACAGGGCTTGATCGCGATTGTACTGGGCAGTTCTGGGCATGTTGGGTTCCGTGCAATGTTTCAATGACCCCATTTCAGCATAATTTGAATGATCGCTCAAATATCGTTAGGCTGTAATTGAACGATCACTCAAATAAAGGAGGATGCATGACTGCATTTCAACTGCACGATGTGGAATCGGCACCGGAAAAATCGAAGCCGCTACTGGAACAATCGCTGAAGGATTTTGGCATGATTCCCAATCTCCACGCGGTCATGGCGGAAGCGCCGGGCACGCTGGAGGCCTACCAGCGATTGCACGGGCTGGTGCTGGAGTCCAGTCTCAGTGACGAGGAGAAGACGGTGGTCTGGCAGACCATCAATGTCGAGCACGCGTGTCACTACTGCGTTCCGGCTCACAGTGGTATTGCCCGCTCCATGGGTGTGGACACCGACATCGATGACGCCCTGCGCGAAGAGAGCCCCCTGAAAGACGAAAAACTCGAGGCCCTGCGCCGGTTTACCCTGGCCATGGTGAGAAACCGTGGGCACGGGGAGGACGAATTGAAAGCCTTTTTCGAGGCGGGCTATGAAAAGCGACAGGCTCTGGAAGTGGTGTTGGCGCTGTCGCAGAAGGTGATGAGTAACTACATCAACCACATTGCCGATACGCCGGTGGACGAGCCCTTCCAACCCTTTGCCTGGGAACCTTCCAGCTAGCGTGAAAGGCGGGCGTGCTGCAAACACGCCCGCCTTCCTTCCTTTCTGTTTTGAATCAGTCCTTGTCGAGGCTGCGCTTCAGCCAGTAATCCAGGCTGATATAGCGACCGGGGCCCATGAAGAACAGTGCCAGAAGCATGGCGAAGTAGGTAGCGGCAAATTCCACGCCGTTTTTCAATACGGTGATCGCCCCGGCTTCAGTGAGCCAGCTGTAATTGCCGTGCTCGCGCAAGATGCTTTTGGCCATTTCCTTTTTCTCATTGGCCTGTTCGATCAGGTCCGGTCGCCACTCCCAGGGCATGGTCAGCGTCGATTCGGGCAGTACATGCCAGCCGTTTTCCCAGTGAGCTGTCACCGCAGCCACCAGCATCGTCATCATCAGGGGCAGCGTCATCAGGCGCATGCCAAGGCCGATCAGCAGACTGATACCGCCAATCAATTCGGTCGATCCGGCCATCACCGCCATGAACATGGGGGCCGGCATGCCCAGCATTTCGCCAAAGTAGTAGGCGGTGCCCTCGAGCCCGGTCAGCTTGTTCCAGCCGGCGAGAATGAAAATGGGGGCGAGAAACAGTCGCAGCGCGACAGGGGCCAGAAAGTCGGCTCGCTGTGCTTGTTGGAGAGCGGACGAGTAGAGTTGGGAGACGCGGTCTATCAATATCATGCTGTAAGTTCCTTTGTGAGTGGCTGACACCCGATTAGTCTCCCGGAAAAGAGTTTTCTTACACATTCCAGGAAATCGGCGGGCCGGCACTGCGAATTCAATGGAGCGGGAAAATGTCATACACTGTCTGTCTTTTAAAGATTGGCAGCGGAGTTTGAAATGAAAAGAGTCGCCCTGTTTTTGACGCTTTCCCTGTTTACGACAATGGCGCTGGCCGAGCCGCTCTGGATTGATGTGCGCTCCGCCGAGGAGTACAGCGAAGGTCACCTGGATCAGGCCATTAATATCCCCCACGATGAAATTGATGAGGAAATCGAAGAGGTCACAGCCGACCGCACGGCTCAAATCAATCTCTACTGCGCGAGCGGACGCCGCGCCGGCAAGGCCAAAGAGTCGCTGGAGAAAATGGGTTACATCAATGTCATCAATCGCGGCGGCTATGACAGTGTCAAGCACCTGGACGACGACAAATAAACCACCATTGCCGGATTGGCCGTGCTGAATTAGGCTGTCGGGGTCGACTCAACAAAACACAAGGATTTGCCATGAAGAAACTGATGATCATTGCAGCGGCACTGATGTTGCCCCACCTGGCCCAGGCCAGCGCTTTTCAGAGCGAGTGGAACAAGTATTGCACCAAGGTGAAAGAGTGCACCATGGAGCAAATGGGCCAGAATACGGATGAAATCCCCGAGGCCATGCGCGATATGGTAATGAAAAGCATGGAGGGCATGTGCTCGGCCATGGAGGAGAAGTTTACCGAGGCCAAGCAGGCCGAGTATCGGGATATTGCCGATGCCGGCGCCGAGTGTCTGCGCAGTCTGAACAGCCTGAGCTGCGCCCAGATGACCCAGGGTGATGGGCAGCAACTCCAGACGGAAGAGTGTCGCGAGTATCAGGAACTGGCGGAAAACCATCCGTCCAACCAGTAAAGGCGGCACAGATGGTGAAAGGGCGGGCCTCTGGTCCGCCTTTTTTGTGCGCGTGTCTTTGGTGGTTGCCCCGCCACGGTGCAGCGCTTATTCTGTGTTTAAAGCGTCACCAGAGAGGCCCGAAGGCTTCCATTATAAAAGGCGTTGCCCGAAGTCGGGCACTACTGCCAGCTACTGAAGGAAAACCCGCCCATGCCCGTCTCCGATGCGCTCTACCAGCATCTCTACGGAATCGTCAACGGCATGTACATTGCCATTGTGGTCATTGTGTTGTCCTATGCACTGTCCTTTTTTGGCCGCCGTGAAAACCGGAAAATGGGTGTGGCACTGTTGCTCGCGGCACTGGCCTACGCCGCCTTCGGTTTTTTCAATGTATTTTTCCAGCAGTTTCACGGCGCCGCGACTGTTGGCTTGATGCCCCAGCCTCTGTTCTTTATCGCCAAGCTGATGGTGCCCGTGGGCCTGGCTGTTACGACCTATATTCTGGTCAAGTCCACGCTGCTGCAGTCCTATGACGCCTACGCCATGACCATTCGCTGGAACTGGTACATTTATTTCCTGTACGGCCTGGATCTCGCCTGCGTGCTGGTTTTGGCGGTGACGCCCAGTCCCTGGCTTTCCACATTGCTGATTATGCTTCTGTGTGTGCCTCACTCGATTTCCGGCACCGTTTTCTGTCTTTTCGGGCTCGGCAAGACCATGCTGGGCCGGTTGATGGGGTGGATGTTTGTCGCCTGCTCCCTGGCGGCGATCGCCTTTGCCGGGCTGATTTTCTGGCGTGTGCCGGTCTTCAATGAGCCCTTGATGATCTCGGTTCACCTCTACTTTGCCGTTCTGGTGGCTTTGTTTGCCTTTGTCACGCTGCGTTTTGGTTACGATGAACTGGAGCGCTTTTTTCGCATACGCGGGCTCGATCCGCACAACCTGGTACACAGCATTCAGCAGGCCATTCACGGCAACGAGTTTTCGCTGGCCTACCAGCCCCAGATCGACTTGCACAGTGGCCAGGTGAAGGGCGTTGAAGCCCTGTTGCGCTGGGTGCATCCCGAGAAGGGGTTGGTGCCGCCGGATCACTTTATTCCCCTGGCCGAAGAGGCCGATATGATTGGCAGTATCACCCGCTGGGTGGTGGACACGGCTCTGGTTGAAAATGCCGCCCTTGCGCAGCGCGGCCAGCCGCTCAAGCTGTCGATCAACCTCTCGCCAAAGGATATTCACCCCGACCAGGTGCGGTTTATCGGGGAGGCGCTGAAGCGGCACAATGTGCCCGCCGAGCGCCTGGTGGTGGAGATTACCGAGAACTTGTTCATGGAGGAGAGTGCCGAATCCCGAGAGGCTCTTACGGCACTGCAGACCTTGGGCGTCCGGGTCTCTCTGGACGACTATGGCACGGGCTATTCCTCGCTCAGCTATCTGAAAAAACTGGATCTGTGCGAAATCAAGATCGACCGCGATTTTGTCCGCGATGTGACCACCGATCGCACCGATCAGGCCATCGTGCAATCGACGATACAGCTGGGTAAAAGCATGGGCTTGAAAGTGGTCGCCGAAGGTGCCGAGGACGACGCGTCCATTAAGGCATTGAGGGATTATGGCTGCGACTTGGCCCAAGGCTATGGCATTGCCCACCCCATGGCTTTCGAAGCCCTGGAAGAGTGGATTCAGAAGCGACCAGCCTGACTTTTTTGCCATCGCCTGCTTGTCCGGGACTCCCGGCTTGGGTAAGATAAAGTTCTCTATAAGTTCTCTTTTTTGGGCAATGATGGCGTCACTCGATAGCATATTCAGTACGATTTCGTTGAGTCATGCGGCGGCCGCGCCGCTGGTGACGGATTCGGTGCAGGCCGGCTTTCCCTCGCCAGCCGAGGATTTTGTCGAGGGCGCCCTCGATCTCAATCAGCACCTGATCCGGCGCCCCGCCGCCACCTTCATTGTGCGTGTGCGCGGTGAATCGATGATCGGCGCCGGTCTCGACCACGGCGATCTGTTGGTAGTGGATCGCTCACTGGAACCCCGCCACGACGACATTGTGATTGCCGCCGTCGATGGTGAATTGACCGTCAAGCGGCTCCACCGCCGGGACGGACAGGTCAAGCTGGTGGCGGATAACCCGGATTACGCCGACATTCTCCTGGCCGATGGCAATGAACTGATGGTCTGGGGTGTCGTCACCAGCTGCATCAAGTCGTTCCAGCGCTGATCGTGCTGGGTCTGGTCGACTGCAACAATTTTTATGCCTCCTGCGAGCGGGTCTTTCGCCCCGACCTGGCAGCGGTGCCAGTGGCTGTGCTCTCCAACAACGACGGTTGCATCATCGCCCGCTCCCCCGAGATCAAGGCGTTGGGCGTGCCCATGGGGGCGCCCTGGTTCCAGTGGCGCTCCCGTCTGGAGGCGGCGGGCGCCGCCGTTTTTTCCGCCAACTTCGCGCTCTATGGCGATCTGTCGGCCCGGGTGATGGGGATTCTGGAGGAACAGTGTCCGGCCGTGGAGGTGTATTCCATCGATGAGGCCTTTATCGACCTCTCGCCGGTGCCGCCACAGGAGATGGCGGCCTATTGTCGCCATTTGCGTCAGCTGATTGCCCGTTGCACCGGCATTCCGGTATCGATTGGCGTGGCGCCGAGCAAGACTCTGGCCAAGCTGGCCAACCAGGTGGCCAAGCAGCATCCTCTCAGTGGGGGTGTGTGGCGCCTGTTGGGCAGCGAGCGACAGCGCCTGGAGTCCCTGCCGGTGACCGAGGTGTGGGGCGTGGGCCGGCGCCTGGCCAGACGGCTGGAGCGCGCGGGGATTGCCACGGTGTGGCAGTTGCGCCAGTGCCCGCCGGCCCGGGCGCGGCAACTGTACTCGGTGAACCTGGAGACCACCGTGCGGGAATTGCGTGGCGAGCCTTGTCGGGCACTGGATCTGGCCGCCGCTCCGCGCCAGCAGATACTGGTGTCGCGCTCCTTTGGCCGCTGTGTCAGCGACGAGGCCCAGTTGCGGGCGGCACTGGTCAGCTTTGCCAGCCGGGCGGGGGAAAAGCTGCGTAGCCAGCATTCATTATGTCAGCGCGTAGGTGTCTTTGTCCGGGGAGACCGTTTTGCCGAGGGGGGTGCCATCTCGGGCGGTCAGCTTGAAATGGTGCTGTCCGAGCCATCCAGTGACCCTGTGGTTTTGGCCCGGGCGGCGCGGCGGGGACTGGCGGGACTGTATCGACCGGGCGAGCGCTACAAAAAGGCGGGAGTGATCTTGCAGGGTTTATTGCCCGAGCGCGCCTTGCAGGGAGAGCTGTGGGTCGACGACAGCGGGCGCCCCGACTGCGGCCGGGTCATGGATGCGGTTAACGGGAAAATGGGGCAGGGGGCACTGTATTTGGCTTCGAGCTCGGTGGGCAGCGATTGGCGCATGAATCAGCAATACCGCTCGCCGCGCTATACCACGCGCTGGTGCGATCTTCCCGAAGTGTCGTGAGGGTGAGAAAAGAGCCGGGCCCGGAGAAAGGGCCCGGCTTGCCGGATTACGGCAGAGGTGTCCAGCGTTGATTCTGGCCGCCCCAGTCGCCCCAGGTGCCGACATTGTCACCGGGGTTGGCGCCGTAGCCGTCGACTACCTGGCTCTCCAGGGTTCTCATGTGCAGGCGTCCGTCCTGTTGCAGCGTGAACTGCTGGTTGGCACTGCCGTTGCACTCCCAGATCATCAGGTTGGCGCCGTTACCGAACTGGCCGCCGTTGTCCAGGCAGTATCGCGGGTCGTGTTGGCTGCGAACCAGTCCGGTGTGGTCGTCGTAGCTCCACTGTTGCCAGGCGGAACCGGTGCAGTTCCACTGGAGGACATTGGTGCCGTTGGCCATGTTGGCCTGGTTGATGTCCATGCACAGATTGGACGCCTGGTTTTTCAGGCTCACATACTGGGCTGGTTGCCCCTGGGTGTTGACCGGCGTTTCGATCACGCCCAGTTTGTCCACCTCGCCGCCCGAGCGACCGTGCAGGCCGGCAATTTGCTGGCCCGGTGCGCTGTTGTGGGTCATGCAGTTGCCAGTGGTGGAGCCACCGCTGATGCTGCGGTCGAGGTTGGTTTCAAAGGCGGCGTAGAAAATCCGCGTCCGACCGTCCTTCTTGCCCGCGCAGAAAGTGGCGCTGTCGATGTACTCGCCACTGCCCAGGGTTAACGACTGCAGGCTGCCGCCATTGCCACCGTGCTGGCTGATGTAACCATTGCGGTACTCGAGACCAACCTGGTCGACCCGGCTGCCGGCTCTCAGTGTGACTTTGGCCACCGAGGGATTCTGGGGCATGGTGGCGACATTGTTGAACGACTGGCCGTGGGGGCCGCCGATGGTGTCGCCGAGGTCGTAGCCCGCTTCGGTGGCGATGTTGAAATCGCCCTGAACCGGCGGGTGGTCGGAGAGCTTTTCACCCTCGTTGTTCACATCGTCCGTGCGCACCTGGTAGAGCATCGGTATGACATCCAGTGCGTGACTGCCCCGGTAGAACAGTTTGTCGACGATCTCGCAGTTCGGGTCGGTGATTTTTTCGCTGCAGGCCAGGGCCGGCGCGCCCGAGGCGGGGTAGCTGCCGTTGCGGGTCAGCTCTATCCAGGGGTCTTTGAAGCCGCGATTGGTCAGTTCCCGGATATTGTCCTCGCTGCGGGTGTAGCGCGTGTTGGTGTCACCCAAAATGAGGACGGCGTGCCCGGCGGAGTGCTGTTCGATGTAGTTGGCCAGTTGCAGGATATTACCGCGACGGGCTTCCAGATCCGCGCTGCCGACCTGGGCCTGGGCGTGCAGGTTGTAGACATCGACGATGACGCCATCATCGACGCGCACGCGGGCCCGGGTAAAGCCTTTGGGCGTCAGGCAGTCCACGCCGTTGCAGTCGTTCCAGGACACGCGCTCCCAGTCGGAATAGGGGTAGTAGCTCATGGAGTTCAGGCCGCTGCCAAAGCCCATGCCACCGGTGGTGGGTGAGCGGTGCGGATGATTGTTGCAGGTGTCGTACAGGGCGGCGTGGTAGTTGAAGTCCTCCTGCACATTGACGACATCAAAGGCGTTGACATAACAGCTGATCTGCTCGGTGGCTGCTTGCCGGTCGGAATCGGCACTGGAGAACAGTTCCGGCAGTCCGGCGACATTGTAACTGAGTACAGACAATTGGCTGTCGGCATGTGCGGGCGCACTGCCCATTAAGCCGAAAAGCAGGCCGACCAGTGCCAGTTTGGTGTGTTTTCCCCCCATCATATGACTTCCTCTCTTGGTGTTGACGGTGTGGATAGTGTTCTGTCGGCCGCCTCTTTATGTGTGAGTGTGAGGTGGTCCGGCAGTCGAAGTCACTGGCTAATGTGATACATAATCACAATTAGGCGGACAGCGTCAATGTGATAAAGCGTCATAATTTGAAGTCAACTCTGTCGAACGATGGCTTTGGCGGTTTCGCAGCCTCGACAGCTATGGGGAATCTGCCCGCAGGACAGTTGCTCCTGCATACGGGCGCGTTGGGCCAGCAGTTCGCGGCCCTTGTTCTGACCCTGGCGCTCGATGCGGTGGATATTCTCCAGGGCATCCGTCTGGTAGTCCTTGGTCATGCAGCAGGGCAGGAGCTGGCCGGTGGTGCTCATGTAAATGCCATTGCTGAGCCATGGGCACTGCCGGGTGGGGTTCACGCTGGTGTAGAGTTTTTCGTAGAAACCGGTGTCCCGGCTTTGTCGGCGCTCGCGCATGATGGCATTGAGCTCGACACTTTGCCGGACGGCGGTGTTGGCGGCCTGCATGCTACGGGCGTCGAGCAGTTCGGCGCGGGTGTGCTCGTCGTAGAACTGTGCGTACTGGGGCATGGCCTGCAGCGGTTGCAAGGTGATGCCGCCGTCAAAGCCCAGTGTCCGGTAAAAATCGGGGATTGCCTGGGTCAGCTCGCCGAGCGTACTGCGCAAAATGGTGGTGGCCAGACCGATCAAGGGGTATTCAAGCCCGCGCTCGTCACGGGCCTTCTTCAGGGCCGGGACACCGCTGCGGAGCCTGGCCAGCTTGCCACCGCGAATGCGCTGGAATTGCTCGTCGTCGACGGATTCCACCGAGACAAAAATTCGGGCAATGCCATGGTCGAGAATCTTGTCGATGTTCTTTTGCGAAAACATCGAGCCATTGGTGATCATCGAGATCTCCAGGTTCGGGAATTTTTCCCGGGCCAGGGCGATCATGTCAAAGAAGTGCGGGTGGAGCAGGGGCTCGCCCTCGCCCTGAAGCTCCAGGGCTTCCAGGCCCTCCACCTGGTCAATAAAAGCCCTGAAGGTCTCCAGCGGCAAGTCCTGCTGCGGCATGTGGCGGCCGGCGCAAAAGCCGCAGGTAAAATTGCAGCGGGTGGTGGGTTCAACCTGGGCGAAACGAATGTGCATCCGGGTATTCTGCCTTAAAGACCGGTTTTTCTCACTTTTTACTGGGTCCGGTGATTGCCCTAAGATGCGGGCTTCACTCCACGGCGCATCCCGGCAAACCCGCTATTTGAAAGGCAGCCAATGAGCAAAGAGCAGCGCAAATGAAAACCTGGATATTGCTGGTTCTGATTACCCTCTCGGAGGCGACCATCGGTGTTTTTGTCAAGCTGACGGATGGCCGTATCCCGGTGCAGACACTGACTTTCTACGCCTTTGCCTTTGCAACGGCCTTTTTGATGGTAGCCATGCCACGGGCCAATGGGCGGCCCCTTGAGCTGCCGCACGGCAACTGGAAAGATACCTTTTTGATCGGCGCGTTGATTGCCGCTCAAAGCGGGTTTTTCAACTACGCGATGACCCTGGTCCCCATTGCCAACGCGGTCATTTTCTGGAGCGTCGCGCCCTTTTTTACCTTTATTTTCTCCTGGCTCTTTTTAGGCGAGAAAGCGAAGAAGAGCTATTTCTTTATTTTTGCTATCGCACTGACCGGCATTGTGATCGCCAAGCCGCTGCAAGAGGGCTATATGCTCGGCAATATGGTCGCGCTGGGGGTGGGCGCTATCTACGCGGCCATGATTACCTACCTGCGCAGCGAGGGAAAAACCGAGACCGGTAATGACATTGCCTGGTCCCTGATGTTTGCCGCCCTGATCATGTTGCCCGCCTTGATATGGGTCGGGCCGGGTGATGTGACCGGCACGATCCATTACGAGGGGCTCGGAGTGTCTTTGCCGGTCATGCTCTGGGCCGCCGGTCTGGGCCTGGTATCCATGGGGTTTGCGTATTTCGGGATTTCGATTGTGCTCAAAAAAATCAACGCAAACCTCTATTCCTTGATCGATATCATCGTTTCGCCGGCGGTTGCCTCGATGTGGGGCTTCTTGATCTTTAACGAGGTTCCGCCCACCAGCATGCTCTACGGTGGTGCCCTGTTGCTCGGGGCCGGTTTTTGGCTGACGCGGGAAATGTCCCGCAATGAGCCGAACCGCGCTGCCCATGTTTGTGCCGACCGCCGGGACGAGCGCATATGATATCAATTCTCATTTGCGCTTGATCTCTGGCTCACTTAATATGGCTTATTGCCTATCCAGGCATTGGACAATATCGACCCGGGAGTCATAAATATGAAAGCTTTGATCCATTTGAGCGCGCTGCTCGCCCTGAGTGCCTTGTCATTTTCATTATTGGCTTCGGAGCGCCCGGACCACTTTTCTGGCAAAAAGGCTGAAACCCTGGAGGAAGCGGTGGAGCACCTGGACGAGTACGGTGATCGCCTGGAAGACTTGCTGGAAAAGGAGGACTTGAGCGCCAGTGAAATGGCGGATATCCACCAGCTTACCTACACTCTGGAAAATGCCCTGCAAACCGTTAAGAAGTCACTGGAAGGCACAGCGGCCACCCTGGAAGAGGTGCATCTTGCCTCGGAAACCATGGATAAGGACACGGTCAAAAACAGCGGTCAGCAGTTTCTCAAAGACATTGATACGCTGATCGACTGACTGGTCTTTACTTTGCCGATTTGTGATTGCAGTTGCCAACCGACCGGTTGGCTCTGCTTTACAGCAGATACATTCTGGCTGGCATCCACAGGCCCATCAGTATCATGATCAGGTTTTCTGTCAGTGACACAAAACCCACTTCTTTTTCATGCTCAGAGCCCACCCTGCCTTAGGTGTTCTGACGAACCCACTGCTGAAACTGCTGCGGGGGCAGGGCGCCGGAGATTCTGGCGATTTCCTGGCCCCGGCGAAAAATGGCCAGGGTGGGGATGCTGCGAATGCCGTAGCGCGCCGCCAGTGCCTGTTCGTTTTCGGTATTGAGCTTGCCCAGCCGGACACCGGGCTCCAGCTCCGCCGCTGACTGGGCGAACACCGGGGCAAATTGCTGACAGGGTCCGCACCAAGTGGCCCAGAAATCCACCACCAGTGGCAGATCGGTGCCGGCGTGGGCACTGAAGTTGGCCTCGTTCAGTTCTACCGGCTGGCCATTGAATAACGCACTCCCACAGGCTCCGCACTTCCCCTCTGATAGCGGTTTTCCGCCAGGTACGCGGTTTTTTCTATGGCAATAGGGGCAGGTGACGATCTGGCTGTCTGACATGGCGGTTCTCGTTGTTTAAGCGGTGACTCTACTTGAATAGGGGCAAATCCGGTGTTTTCAATGCTGATTACCCAACAGCCCGCGCGTTGACTTGCGGGGGCGCTTTGGTATTGTCAGTTAGACAAGGACACTGAGCGGGAGAGTGTCGTTGAGCGTCTGCTCCGCAAATAATAAAAACCTCCCGTCAATGCCTCACAGGTGTACACAGATATGCCCGATTCCGACTTCAGCGCTACGCTAGCGATTGACTGATGAACGACCGCAAGCGCCTCAGAATTCCGTCCGCCATGCTCCAGCTGGTGGGCGAACTGGTACAGACGCAGGGGGTGCTGGCGCTGTCCGATGTGTTGCAACGAATCGGCGTCACCGAGACCGAATACCACGATCCCGAATTCCACTTTGACGGCGACCAGCTGCTGCGCTTGCTGCGCATGGGGAACTGGCGGGGGGAGCGCGGACATCCGGTGGCCGAGGTGTTGGACGGTTTTTCTTGGTCCAGCACGGGCCTATTGGCCCTGGCGGGCATGAGTTCTGAAACGGTGAGAGATTCCCTGGATGTGGCCACCAACTTCAGTCACCTCGCCTTGCCGGTGATTCACCTGAGTGCCCTGGATCGCCCGGGAGAGACCGCCATGCAAGTGGAACTCGCTTGTGATCTGGAAGAAATGGGGCCGATGATGATTGAGCTGGCCATCTTTGGCCTCAAGCGCATGGTGGACGAGATCACCGAGGAGCTACCCACCGTTCAGGTGAAACTGGCCCACCCACACTGGTTTGGCACCGATGAGGCCGAGGCGGCAGCCCGCTACCTCGACTATTTCAACTGCCAGGTCAGCTTTAACAGCGGCTTCTCGGGCATCGTTGGTGGGCCGGAGTTCTGGGAGGTGCCCCTGCGCAATGCCAACAACGCCACACGGAAAATGGCGCTGGACATGCTCGAAGTGGCAGACAGCAAGGCGGGGCAGGCGGATACCTTTGCGGGTCGCGTGCGGGCGGTGCTCGAACACGCTGCCGAAGAGGGCTTGTATCTCAAGCTGGATGAGCTCGCCGACAAGCTGCATGTGACGCCGCGGACCCTCAACCGCCGCCTGGCCCGGGATGGCCTGAAATTTTCCGACCTGGTGAGCGAGTTGCGGCTGGAAAAAGCCTGTGAGTTATTGCGAACCACGGACTGGAGCGTTAAACGGATTGCCCACCGCACCGGCTATGTGGACAGCACTTCCTTTACCCGGGCTTTCAAGCAGCTGACCGGTAAAACCCCGAGGCAGTGGCGCGAGCACCAGAGCAACTGACGGGGAGGGCGATCTGTCCGGTTTCGCCAGCAAACTGTCCTCTTTTGCAGCGCTGTTTCGTTAGCCTTGCAGACTGACCCAACGATCTGTGAGAGATGACCATGAAGCCTGGACGAACACTGGCGATGCTCGCAATAGCCGCATTGCTCGCGCTACTGGTCTGGAGGCTGTCGGGAGACGGCGCCTCGGGCGATGAGGACCGGACCACCACAGCGGAGCCGATGATCGAAGACGCCGACAATCCCACCCCCTTGTCAGTCGACAAACAGGCGGGACAGGAAGATTTGCCGGAGGTAGACGACCTGGCCTACCCGGAGCGCACGCTCGGGGGTATGAAGCCGGAAGTGCTGGCAAAGTACTACCGTTTTGAGCGCCTGGAGCAGAAAAATCGACAGCTGGTGCTGAATGGCCAGACCCTGGGTGTGCTGGAGGAGCTGTTCGATGACCGCTCTGTTGAGGAGGTGGTTCAGGCGGCTGACTCAGTGCGCCTGGCGTCCGAGACCCATCTGGGGCCCGCCGCAGCGGACCGGTTCAAGGCACTGGTGCTCTCCTACGCAGACTACACCCAAGAGCTGGAGGCTATGGATGAAGCGCGCAACCGGCAGGGCCTGAAGCCCGGGGAAGTGGATGTCGCCGGTTCACTTCAGTCCCTGCAGGATCGGGTGTTTGGCCAGGAGGATTCGGCAAAGTTGTTTCGCCAGCGCCGAGCCGCTATGGAATTGATGGAAAAGCACCGCCAGCAGTATGAGGGCAGGGAAGAGGCCCTGACGGAGAAGGAAATCCGTCAAATGCAGGAAGAGTACCGGGCCATAATGAACGGTACCCCCTGATTTATGCTTTTTGCCGATGGCTAAAAAGTTGTCTGTTTTTGCCGGCTTTCTGTCGGCAAATGTAAGCCCAGCCCCTCTAGCCTCTTGTAACGACAAACCGGAAATCACCGGCTGCCAACAGGCTTCACCCAACAAAAGAACACAAGGGGATTAACATGGGAACAACGAATGGTTTGAGAGGGATCGCCATCACCCTGGCGTGTATGGCATGCGCCGTTGCGCTGCCGACACAGGCTGCCAATATCCAGGAGGAGGGGTTCTGGCACGACGGCCTATACCGCACTTTCCACTATTACATTCCGGACACGCTGCCGGCCAAAGCGCCACTGCTGGTGGAGATACACGGACACAGCAGCAGTGCCGAGGGCATCGCCGGATACAACGATGGCAAGATGCGCAAAATCGCCGATCGCGAAGGCTTTGCCATTGCCTGGCCCAACGGTTGGACCTGGCCGACGCGCTCATTCAACGCCGGTTCCTGCTGTACGCCCGCCAAGGAGCTGTTCATCGATGATCGTGGATTCATGCTGAAAATGGTTGAGCGCATGCGCTCGAAGGTCTCCATCGACGCGACCCGGGTCTACGCCAGTGGCCACTCCAATGGGGGCATTATGACCCACCGACTGGGTCTTCAGAGCGCCGATGTGTTCGCCGCCATTGCCCCGTTCAGTTTCCAGTTGTCCGACAACTGGAGCTGGAGAATACCCCCTTCCTGGTACCCGGACCGCAGCGTGGCCCAGCTGGCCATGCACGCACCGGACGATGAACTGATTCCCTACTATGGCGCCATCGGTCTGCAGCCTGGTTTGTGGTTCGACAGTGCCCGCGAAGGACTGGATAACTGGAGCCGTATCAGCGCTTGCAGTGGTTCTCCTCTGCGTACCCAACACTCCGGCGTTGGTGCCTTTCGCGATACCTATCGTGACTGTGAGCAGGGTGTGGAAGTGGAATTGCTCACTGTCGGCCAGGGCGGGCACTTCGACATTCCCAAGCCGCACCTGAACGGCGGTGTCGAGTTGCAGGAAGAAATCTGGGGTTTCCTCTCCGAATACAGCAAGCCTGGACACCAGTCGGATCGCCTGTGGAATGGCCAGACTCTGAAGCGTAAACAGTGGCTGCAGAGCCCCGACGGCCGCTATCGCCTGACTTTTCAGTCTGATGGCAACGCCGTCCTGCGAGACAGACAGACCAACAGCGTGGTTTGGGCTTCCGGCACGGCCGGTCAACACGGCGACCGACTTGTGATGCAGGACGATGGCAACCTGGTTATTTATTCAGAGGGCTACTGGGGCTGGAAAGGACCGTGGCACTGGGGCTATATCAAACCCGCAGCCATCTGGGCCAGCAACAGCGTGGGTTCCGGTGAGTCGCGACTGCAAGTCTCCAACGATGGCCGCTTGTCCATCGTACGCAACCAGGCCACAGTCTGGCAGCGTTGATCAAAACCAATTATGCAATGCCGCCGAACCTGGCGGCATTGTTTTGCCTGTTAAAACACCAGCTTGTGACCGCTAACTGATCCGTTTTACCGGAATGACAGGCCTTCTATTGGGCACCTCGGATAACTCAAGGCCAAGGTTGTTTTTCTCGAACACCCGGTCAGCCCGGTAGCTGGAGCGGACGAGAGGGCCGGAGGCCACTTCCATAAAGCCTTTTTCCAATCCGACGTCCCGGTAGCGATTGAATGCTTCCGGAGTGACATAATCGGCTACAGGGAGGTGGTTTCTTGTGGGTTGGAGGTATTGACCCAATGTGAGGATATCCACATCAATGGCACGGAGATCGTCCATGGTTTTCAGGATTTCCTCTTCGGTTTCACCAAGGCCCAGCATCAGGCTGGTTTTGGTGAGGACATCCGGTCGATGCTGTTTAGCAAAAGCCAATACATCGAGCGTTTGTTGATAACCGGCGCGGGGGTCGCGTACCGGGTGAGTCAACCGCTCCACCGTTTCTACATTTTGTGCAAAGACATCCAGGCCGGATGAAACGACCCTGGCGACGGCATCGAGGTTGCCACCAAAGTCCGGCGTCAGGGCCTCGACGCGAACTTGCGGTGTGTGCGCCTTTATGGCTTGGACGCAGGCGGCATAGTGTGCGGCGCCACCGTCTTCCAGATCGTCCCGGTCCACCGAAGTAATGACGATGTATCTGAGCCCCATGAGCTCCACGGACTCGGCCACATTGGCCGGCTCGTCAGGGTCAAGCCAACCGTGTGGGTTGCCGGTATCCACCGAGCAAAACTGGCAAGCTCGGGTGCAGACCGAACCCATGACCATAATCGTGGCGGTGCCATTGCTCCAGCACTCGCCCATGTTGGGGCAGTGAGACTCTTCGCACACCGTGCTGAGCCGGTGCTCGCGGACATTTTTTTTGACTTGCTCGAAGCGTTTCCCGCCGGGAATCCGGGCGCGTAGCCATTCAGGCTTTCGCTGGATCCCTCTGCCCCGGTCAATGTTGCGCCTGGAGGATTTGACCCCGTCTTTAATGGCGGAAAAACCGTGTTCGCTGAGAAACTTCTGACCGCTTTTGACCTTTGGGTTTGAACTCATCGTGTCCTCAAATTCGATTTCACCGGGCTTTTAGTGAGTGAAAACAGCCTTAAGTTTACCATGGCTCATGGTTCGCTCGATACGGGGTTTTCGGAGGATGACGGCGCATTTTTTTGCATGGCGACGGCGGTTGTTTAGGCCAGGCTGATGCCTGCCTGGTTCATGGTCAGGTAGGTGTAATCCACATCGGCCGGTAAAACGGATCAGTTAGCGCTCGGAATCTGGTTTTTTTACAGACAAAAAAGTGCCGCCAGGTTTGGCGGCACTGTGTAATCCTGACGATATAGTCCTCTATTGCACCGTAACGCTTCCAGCTTCTGTCACTGCAATATCCATATCAACTGGAGTCGCTACATACTTTCCTCCCTCTGAATCACCGAAGTCAGTCTTCAATAATTTAATCGTCGTATCTGCATCTGCTTCCGGTGTAAAAAACACGCTCATCAAGGTGCCAGTGTTTGAGATATCCACAGCGGGGTTAAGCATACTGATTGTGTACTTCACAATGTTGCCCTCATACACACCATCAAAAAGATAGATAAACCTATCGCCAAAGAAATCGCCGGCAAGAGGCTGAGCGCCATCTTTCGTTTCGTTTTGGTCAACAACAGTGAGTACATTGGGGTCGAATTCTACATGTACATCGACACCATAGACCAAAGGAGTATCAACGGCATTTACATCCAGGCGGAACATACCGCCATCAATCTGGCTTATCTCCATCTGGATATGCACATCACCGGAAGTTGATTCAACAACACCGCCTTGAACAGGCGTCGTTGGATCATCTCCGTTCTCTCCGCTCGTCGGTTCACCACCGGGGTTGTCACCGTAATAATTTATTCTTTCCAACTCAGCTTCAAAATGTGCCAATGCATCTTCATAAGAAATCAGTGTCACATTAATTGCACTTTTAACCTCGGATTCAAAGGCAGCGGGCTCGGCATTAAAGTTCAAACTGGCAGTAGTGATGAGATTAGGCCGAATTGTAATCCCGTCGTCAGGGTTGGCATTGGAGTCCAGGGTCTGAAGCAAACGAATAATGTTCTGTACAACCTTGTTATCAAGGTCCTGAGTACCTGCAAGTTCCAATGGCGTGATAAGGCCTTCTTTTGACGGATCAGGCTTGACCGCAGGGAAAGTAATATCGCCTATCGAAAAAACAACTGTCTCGTCAGGCAAGTACTGAAATTTACCTTCACTGTTGGTTACGCCACTCTGTGTTTCGGTTTTGTAGCTGACACCTTCAACCGGAGCGTCGACAAGCTGTCCTGTTGCAGGTTCGACTGCTGTTGGAGTGTTCTCACTACCAGATGTGTCGTCACTGCTGCAGGACGCCAAAGACAAGACCAACATCAATACCGATGTCACTAATAGATTTTTTCTTAGATTATTCAGATCCATGACCTATTCCTTTATTTTAATTCCAATGATTTAGCGCACTTTTATCGTAAATCACCCTGAAATAAATAAAAACCCCCTAATCCCAATGCACTTGGGTGAAGAAGGCTCTCTGATTCACCCCGGTTTTCCAGACACTTTGAGGCTGTTTGGGGCAACGGTTTCTATGGCCTGCTTGAGGGCCCGTAGCATTGGAACTGTGTCTTTATCGTCCACTTTTCTTGCAGGCATAAAAAAAGACGCCCGTGGGCGTCTTTGAACGAGGTATTTGGTGGAGGCGGGGGGATTCGAACCCCCGTCCGCGGGCACTCCGCCTTTGGCGCTACATGCTTAGCACCGTCTTTGGTTTTAACACCCGAACGAGCCGACGGTCAGGCTGAACAGGTGCGAGCCCCGGTTTGGTTTAGCCTTGATCCCCGAGACAGGAACCAAAGCGAGTCTGCGTGCAATGACGCCTGACTTAACTTCACGGTATTAGCCGATCAGAGCGGGACCACAGACAATCCCGGCCAGGCGCTGGCATTATGCTGCCAGGGCGTAAGTATCGTCGTTTGCGATTACTTTAAAAGCGGCTGTTTTACGAGGTTCCGCACCTCGGCATGCTCCTCAGGTTTTGCTACCCACGTCGAAGCCAATGCGCCCCCATGGGTGTGTTGCCCCTTTGTGGGTGGCAACTGTTCAATTATAGCATGTCGCTACGCCGTTTTAATGCGGTCGCGCGGGAATATTTCAAGGGCCGGGGAGGGCGATTGGCCGGGCTTTTCGGCAAAAGATAGTCTGCATAAGCCCTGCCTTGTCTGGTAAAATCCGCCCTTTCTCGTCTTGATACCAGCAAAAGAGATTTTGACATGTTCCACCTACGCGGTTCTGCGGCGCTTTCCGACTTTCGACTACGCAAGCTGTTGCTGGAGGTGCGCCGGGTGGCGCCGGTGGTTCAGAAGATCGAGGCGGAATTTATTCACTTTGTCTCGCTGGACGAGGGGCAGACGCTCTCCGGCGAGGAGCAGAGCCAGCTGGAGTCCCTGCTCGACTACGGTTTTGCGCCACTGGCCGGCGAGCCCGACGGCGAGCTGCTGCTGGTGACGCCGCGACCCGGGACGATATCGCCCTGGTCCTCCAAGGCCACCGACATCGCCCACAATACCGGCCTTAAACAGGTGGCGCGCATCGAGCGTGGCACAGCCTACTATCTGCACTGTGACGGCGTCCTCAACGAGCAGGAGCGCCAGGCCGTGATGGCCTGTCTCCACGATCGCATGACCGAGGCCGTCATGGGCAGCCTCCACGCCGCCGAGGTGTTGTTCGCTGCCGATGAACCCACCCCGGTGACCACCGTGGATGTCCTCGGTCAGGGCCGCGAGGCACTGGTGACGGCCAATACCGAGATGGGGCTGGCGATTTCCGAGGATGAAATCGACTATCTGGTGGAGAACTTCCAGCAATTGGGCCGCAATCCCAGCGACGCCGAGCTGATGATGTTCGCCCAGGCCAACTCCGAGCACTGTCGCCACAAGATATTCAATGCCGACTGGGTAATCGACGGCCAGCGCCAGCCCAAGTCGCTGTTCAAGATGATCCGCAACACCCATGAACTGCACCCCGAGGGCGTGCGCGTGGCCTACAGCGACAACTCCTCGGTCATCGAGGGCGGCCCGGCGGAGCGCTTTTTCTGTGACCCCGAGACGGGCGCCTATGAAGAGCAGGGCGAAGACCTCCACATCCTGATGAAGGTGGAGACCCACAACCACCCCACGGCGATTTCCCCCTACGCCGGGGCCGCCACTGGTGCCGGTGGCGAAATCCGCGACGAGGGCGCCACCGGCCGCGGTTCCAAGCCCAAGGCCGGTCTGTGTGGCTTCTCCGTCTCCAATTTGCGCATTCCCGGCTTTGAACAGGCCTGGGAACAGGACTTTGGTAAGCCCGCGCGCATGGCCTCGGCCCTGGAGATCATGACCGACGGCCCCATTGGCGCCGCCGCCTTTAACAACGAGTTTGGCCGGCCCAATCTGGCCGGTTACTTCCGCACCTACGAGGAAAACATTCACAGCGGCGTCGCCGCCAATGTCGACGACGAGCTGCGCGGCTACCACAAGCCGATCATGATCGCCGGCGGCATGGGCAGCATCCGCGAACCGTTGATCGAGAAAAAGCCGCTCCACGAGGGCGCCCATATCGTCGTTCTGGGTGGCCCGGCCATGCAGATTGGCCTGGGCGGCGGAGCCGCATCCTCCATGACCTCGGGCTCGAGTTCGGCGGATCTGGACTTTGCCTCGGTGCAGCGGGAAAACCCCGAGATGGAGCGTCGCTGCCAGGAGGTCATCGACCGCTGCGCGGCCATGGGCGAAAACAACCCGATCCTGTCGATCCACGATGTCGGCGCCGGCGGGCTTTCCAACGCCGTCCCCGAGCTGATCGACGACGGCGGTGTGGGCGGCGACTTCGAGCTGCGCGAAATTCCTAATGACGAGCCGGGCATGTCGCCCATGGCGATCTGGTGCAACGAGTCCCAGGAGCGTTATGTGCTGGCCCTGAGCGAGGAGGGGCTGGCGACCTTCGAGGCCCTGTGCGAGCGCGAGCGCTGCCTCTACGCGGTGCTCGGTCAGGCCACCGAGGAGCGCCGCCTGACGGTCAGCGATCGCCACTTCGACAACCGGCCGGTGGACATGTCGCTGGAAGTGCTGTTGGGCAAACCGCCCAAAATGCAGCGCACGGTGACCCGTCTGCGACGGCGTTACACGCCCTTTACCGCCTCGGATGTGCCCACGGCGGAGGCGGTCAAGCGCGTTCTGCGCCTGCCGGCGGTGGCCAGCAAGTCCTTTTTGATTACCATTGGCGATCGCACCATCACCGGTCAGGTGGCCCGGGACCAGATGGTGGGGCCCTGGCAGGTGCCGGTGGCCGATGTCGCCGTGACCTGCGCCGACTATGTCGGTTACCGGGGCGAGGCCATGAGCATGGGCGAGCGCACACCGCTGGCCCTGATCGAGCCTGCGGCCTCGGGCCGCATGGCCATTGGCGAGGCCCTCACCAATATCGCCGCCGCGCCGATTGACCAGCTCGGCGATGTCAAACTGTCGGCCAACTGGATGGCCGCCTGCGGCGCCCCCGGTGAAGACGCCGCGCTCTACGACACGGTCAAGGCCGTGGGCGAGGAACTGTGCCCGGCGCTGGGCCTGTGCATTCCGGTGGGCAAGGATTCCCTGTCGATGAAAGCGGTGTGGAACCAGAACGGCGAGGATCGTCAGATGACTTCGCCGCTGTCGTTGATCGTCTCGGCTTTCAGCCCGGTCACCGATGTGCGCCGGGTGCTGACGCCGCAATTGCGACTGGATCAGGGCGACAGCGAGCTGTTGCTGATCGACCTCGGCAACGGCCGCAACCGCACCGGCGGTTCGGCTCTGGCCCATGTCTACAACCAGCTCGGCCACGAGGCTCCTGACCTGGACGACCCCAAACAGTTTGCCCAGTTCTTCAAGGCTATCCAGCGCCTCAACCGCGAGGGGCTGTTGCTGGCCTACCACGACCGCTCCGACGGCGGTCTGCTGGCGACTCTGGCCGAAATGGCCTTTGCCGGCCGTTGTGGCTTGCATATCCAGCTCGACGACGGCCTCAGCGATCACGAGCCCAATGCGCTGCTGTTTGCCGAGGAGCTCGGCGCGGTGGTGCAGATTCGCCACGCCGATCGCCAGGCGGTGGGCAACATCCTGCGCGAGCACGGCCTGGCCAGCATTACCCACCGCATTGGCGTGCCCCACGCCTCGAAGCGCATCGACATCCACCACGGCGAGGCGCTGGTCTACGGCAACACCCGGGCCGCCATGCAGCAGGAGTGGTCGCGCACCAGTTACGAGATGCAAAAGCTGCGGGACAACCCCGAGTGCGCCGAGCAGGAGTTCGCCACCATCGACGATGAAGCCAATACCGGCCTCAGCGCCGAATTGAGCTTTGATGTAAACGAGGATGTGGCCGCGCCCATGATCAACAGCGGCGCTCGGCCGCCCATGGCGATTCTGCGCGAGCAGGGCGTCAACGGCCAGATCGAAATGGCGGCGGCCTTCCACCGCGCCGGTTTCGAGACCGTGGATGTCCACATGAGCGATTTGATCGCCGGTCGCCGGGATCTGGCCGAGTTCAAGGGGCTGGTGGCCTGTGGCGGTTTCTCCTACGGCGATGTGCTCGGCGCCGGCGGTGGCTGGGCCAAGACCGTGCTGTTCAATCCAGCCCTGCGCGACCAGTTCCAGGCCTTCTTCGAGCGCGAGGACAGCTTCTCACTGGGCGTCTGCAACGGTTGCCAGATGCTGGCCCAACTCAAGGACTTGATCCCCGGTGCGGCGCATTGGCCGGGCTTCAAGCGCAACCTGTCGGAACAGTTCGAGGCGCGCCTGGCCATGGTCGAGGTCCAGGAATCGCCCTCGGTGCTGCTGGACGGTATGGCCGGCTCGCGCATGCCCATTGCCGTGGCCCACGGCGAGGGCCGGGCGGTCTTCAGCGGCGAACCCGGCGACGCCCGGGTGGCCCTGCGTTACGTTGATCCGGCGGGGAATCCCAGTGAACACTACCCCTGGAACCCCAATGGCTCGCCCGATGGCATTACCGGCCTGACCAGCGACGACGGCCGCGCCACCATCATGATGCCCCACCCCGAGCGCGTCTTCCGCGCCCTGCAACACTCCTGGGCACCCGACGACTGGCAGGAAGACGCCCCCTGGCTGCGCCTGTTCCGCAACGCCCGGGTGTTTGTCGACTAGGGGGTGTTGGCCACAGAGCCGCGAAGAGCACGGAGGGTGTGTGTCATCGCGAGCCGCGCAGCGGCGTGGCGATCTGCCGAAAGATCAAGCAGATTGCTTCGCTTCGCTCGCAATGACGGAAGAAATCTCTGTGCCCTCCGTGGCTCTGTGGCTAAATTCAGAGAGCGTCCAAATGGTAGTGGCGTGTGGGCTGCAGGTAGATCAGCCTTTGATTGCTTTCCAGGCGTTTCTGCGCATTTCCGATGGTTTTTTCCAGGTCGTCTACCAGTCTCGGCATGGCCGGCAGGTCTGTGCTGAGGGGGCGGGTGAAGTCGTCCCAGTGGATGGGGGCGATGACGCGGGGTTGTGTGCTTCCCACGATTTCCCGCCAGTATTGGGCGTTGTAGGTCTCATCCTGCTTGCTTAGCCCGGCGAGGCCCACCAGGGCCAGATCGACGGGGCGCTTCAGCTCGATTCCCTCGAATTGCCCCGGCTTGAAACCGGCGCTGCCCTGAATGAGAACGCGGCCTTCGGGGTGTTCCACCAGTACCGTCCAGGCGATGCCCTGGTGGTAATCACCCAGCTTCGGCTGCTTTCCGGGCGCTTCCTCAATGGCCTGCCCCATACCGATCCAGCCGGAGAGAAGACCGGGCATGGGCACATGCTTCGACTCGATTAAAGTCACCCTGAAGCGACCATAGGAATAGCTTTGGCCGTCTTCGGCGGTTTTGATTTGCGCTTCGGGCAGCTCGGCGCTGCGAGCCATAACCGCACTGGAGGGCGAACCCAGCATGTCAGCGCCGGTGAGTTCGGCCACCAGAGCGCTGTCCATCGCGTGGTCGTGGTGGCTGTGTACGGGAATCACCGCCGCCAGGCGCTCCCCAATGTCGTATTGAGCCAACGCGCCTTCTACAATTTGGTGATCGGAACTGACTTCACCCAGCAATGACAGCAAACCCGGCCGGGTAAAATAACCGTCGGTGAGCAATTGCGTTTCGCCATCGTCCAGCAGCACGGTGCTTGTCCCGAGAAAGGTGATATTGAGCCCGTTTTCCCCGTCGTCGGCAGTGGCCTCCGGGGCGGCGGGCAACAGGGCGGCCACATCCGGACGATCATGGTTCAGCCAAGTCAGGACGGCGATCACCAGCAGGACCAGTACCGCGAGCGTGGCGAGCCCGCGTTTCACGAGTTTCGCTCTGCCAGCCAGTCGCGGGCGAATTGTTCGGCCACGCGGCCGCTGCGGTTGCCTCGCTGCCGCGCCCAGCGCAGGGCGCGGATGCGGGTTTCTTCGTCGTCTTCGCTGGTGGGGAGTCCGTATTTTCGGAGTTCGGCGTCGACCACCGCCAGATACTCGTCCTGGACAAAGGGGTGGAAGGCCAGCCACAGGCCGAAGCGCTCGGAGAGCGAGACTTTTTCCTCGCTGGTCTCTCCGGGGTGGAGTTCGCCATCGACCATGTCCGCCTCGCGGTTTTCGCTCATGCGCTCGGGCATCAGGTGGCGCCGGTTGGAAGTGGCGTAGATCAGGACATTGTCCGGCGTGCCGGCGATGCTGCCGTCGAGCACCGATTTAAGGGCCTTGTAGCTGGGGTCGTCCTGCTCAAAGGAGAGGTCGTCGGTGAACAGGATAAAGCGCTCGTTGCGACCCTGCAGTGCGGCGACGATGTCGGGCAGGTGAATCAGGTCGTGGCCCTCGACCTCGATCAGCCTGAGGCCGCGATCGGCGTAGGCGCCCAGCAGGGCGCGGACGAGGGTGGATTTGCCGGTGCCACGCGAGCCCCAGAGGAGGGCGTTGTTGGCCGGTTTGCCGTCGAGAAATTGCTCGGTATTGCGCACCATGTGCTCTTTCTGGCGCTCAATGTTGAGCAGTTGATCCAGTGGTGCGATCTTGGGTTGCGGGACGGGCAGCAGTTGCCCGTTTTGCCAGCGCCAGGCGGTGGTCGATTCGCTGTCGGGCAGCGATGGGCGCCCTGTTGCCTGTCCTGAATCGCGGTTGACTACGGCGTCATCCAGCCGCTCGATCAGCCGGTCCAGTCGCTCCAGCAGCGCGGCCTGGAAAGCCTCGTTAGCCACGCTGGCTCAAGCCTTTGCAGAAAACCGTCATCGCGAAGCGCACAGCGCTGTGGCGATCTGCCAGACCGGGCAGATTGCTTCGCTTTGCTCGCAATGACGGTGTGCTGTCCATCACTTCAGCTTCTTGTACTTGAAGCGCTTGGGGTTCAGGGCGTCGTCGCCCTTGCGGCGCTTGAGGTCCTCTTCGTACTCGGCAAAGTTGCCCTCGAAGAAGGTTACCTCGCCGTCGTCCTCAAAGGCCAGGATGTGGGTGGCGATGCGGTCGAGGAACCAGCGGTCGTGGGAGATCACCACGGCACAGCCAGGGAAGTCGAGCAGGGCGTCTTCCAGGGCGCGCAGGGTTTCCACATCCAGGTCGTTGGTGGGCTCGTCGAGGAGCAACAGGTTGCCACCGCTGCGCAGCAGCTTGGCCAGGTGCACGCGGTTGCGCTCGCCGCCCGAGAGGTCACCGATGCGCTTTTGCTGGTCGCCGCCCTTGAAGTTGAAACGGCCCACATAGGCCCGCGAGGGCACCTCGTAGGTGTCGACCTTGATGATGTCCTGACCGTCGGAAATTTCTTCCCACACGGTCTTGCTGGCGTCGAGGGCGTCGCGGCTCTGGTCGACATAGGCGGTTTTGACCGACTCGCCGATGTCGATGGTGCCCTTGTCGGGCTCCTCTTCGCCGGTGATCATACGGAACAGGGTGGTTTTACCCACACCGTTGGGGCCGATCACGCCGACGATGCCACCGGGGGGCAGGTTGAAACTGAGGTCTTCGTAGAGCACGCGGTCGTCGAAGGCCTTGGTCACGCCCTCGAGTTCAATCACCTTGTCGCCCAGGCGCGGGCCCGGCGGAATGTAGAGCGAGTTGGTCTCGCTGCGCTTCTGGTAGTCGCTGGACTGCAGCTCTTCAAAGCGCTTGAGGCGGGCCTTGCTCTTGGATTGGCGCCCCTTGGGGTTCTGCCGCACCCACTCGAGCTCCTGCTTCATGCTCTTGATGCGCGAGCTCTCCTGGCGCTCCTCGATTTCCAGGCGCTTCTCCTTTTGCTCCAGCCAGGAGGAGTAGTTGCCCTCCCAGGGAATGCCCTGGCCGCGGTCGAGTTCGAGAATCCAGCCGGCCACGTTGTCGAGGAAGTAGCGGTCGTGGGTTACGGCGACCACGGTGCCGGGGTAGTCGTGGAGGAAGCGCTCCAGCCAGGCCACCGACTCGGCGTCCAGGTGGTTGGTGGGCTCGTCGAGAATCAGCATGTCGGGGGAGGACAGCAGCAGGCGGCACAGGGCCACGCGGCGGCGCTCACCACCGGACAGTTTGCTGACATCGGCGTCCCAGGGCGGCAGGCGCAGGGCGTCGGCCGCGACCTCGAGTTTGTGATCCAGGTTCTCGGCGTTGCCGGCCTGCAGAATGTTTTCCAGCCGGGCCTGTTCCGAGGCCAGGGCGTCGAAGTCGGCGTCGGGCTCGGCGTAGGCGGCGTAGACCGCTTCGAGCTTTTCCTGGGCCTCCTTGATTTCACCAAGGCCGTCCTCGACATTGCCGCGCACATCCTTGCTTTCATCCAGCTCCGGTTCCTGGGCCAGATAGCCGATGTTGAGGTCGGGCATGGGGCGGGCTTCGCCGACAATCTCGGTGTCGATACCGGCCATAATGCGCAGCAGGGTGGATTTACCCGCGCCGTTGTAGCCGAGGACGCCGATCTTGGCGCCGGGGAAAAAGTTGAGGTTGATGTCTTTCAGGATTTCTTTGTTGGGGGGGACGACTTTGCCCAGCCCCGACATGGTGTACACATATTGCGCCATGAATGACTACCTTGGTGTTCGTTGTCTGAAAAAGATGGGCGGATTATGGGGCAAAGGCGACGACCCTGCAAAAGGGTCGGTCGCTTTGCCACGCTTTCGCCTTACTTGTTGAGAAAGCGCTTGATGGCCAGGCGCGAGAGCTGGTTGACGGTGAGTCCCTGTTTTTGCGCCAGCTTTTGCATTTCCATCAGCAGTTCGCGCTCGATCTGAAAGGAGATCATGACCATGCCGCCGGCTTTGGTCTGGCTCTTGTCGCCGGTCAGGGAGGGCATTTCCACCTCAATGGGCGGCGCGTCAGGCAGTTGCTCCTCGTCGATGGCGGGGAGGTCGACATCCCCTTCTTCCGGTTGCTCGCCCTTGTACTGGGCCTCGGCCCGGGCGCTGTGGCCCGCAGAGGCCTTGGTGTCAGCCGGGCGCGCCCACTTGCTGCCGAAGTGAATGACCCAGCCGCCGTGTTTGGTTTCCACGCGCTTGCCTTGCCGGAAGGCCTTGTAGGTGTTGGAGGCGTTCTGGCTGGAAAGCAGTTCCTCGACAATCTTGGGCGGAACCTTGAGCTTCTTCAGTGCCGCTCGCAGTTCGCGTTGCTGATCCTTGCTGATGTTTGCCTTGATGGCCATGGCTTTTGTTACCGCTTTGGTGCCGACCCGCGGGGCCGGAGACAAATGTGCAACGAATTATAGACGCCTTTGCCGTGTATTAACAATGAGTCCCGGAGGCTGGCATCTTGAAACGGGTTGACGCTGTAAGTGAATAAATTGACATGCCGTTGACGCCACTTTCGCGTAGAATTGCGCACTCTTGAACACACCCTGATTTGGGCCTTCAGTCCAGTGCATTGCGATGCCTTTGCCTGAATGTCTAAAAATCCTACGGAGTCTGTCATGTTTGAAAAATCCATGCGTATTGCCGGCTACGACGATGTTCTGGCCGAAGCCATTGACGCCGAAAACCGGCGCCAGGAAGAACACATCGAGCTGATCGCCTCGGAGAACTACACCAGTCCCCGGGTGATGGAGGCCCAGGGCTCCCAGCTGACCAACAAGTACGCCGAGGGCTATCCCCACAAGCGCTACTACGGCGGCTGTGAGTATGTCGACATCGCCGAGCAGCTGGCGATCGACCGCGCCAAAGAGCTGTTTGGCGCCGGTTACGCCAATGTGCAGCCTCACTCGGGTTCCCAGGCCAACGCGGCTGTCTATCTGGCCCTGCTTCAGCCCGGTGACACCGTGCTGGGCATGAGTCTGGCCCACGGCGGTCACCTGACCCACGGCGCCAAGGTCAACTTCTCCGGCAAACTCTTCAACGCCGTCCAGTACGGCCTCGACCCGGAGACCGGCCTGATCGACTACGAGGAGATGGAGCGCCTGGCGGACGAGCACCAGCCGAAAATGATCGTCGGCGGTTTTTCCGCCTACTCACAGGTGGTGGACTGGCAGCGTATGCGCCAGATTGCCGACAAGGTCGGGGCCTATCTGTTTTGCGATATCGCCCATGTTGCCGGTCTGATCGCGGCGGGCGAGTACCCGAGCCCGGTGGGCATCGCCGATGTGGTCACCACCACCACCCACAAGACCCTGCGCGGCCCCCGCGGCGGTCTGATCCTGGCCAACGACGACGAGGCGATCAACAAAAAGCTCAACTCGCTGGTCTTCCCCGGTACCCAGGGCGGCCCCCTGATGCATGTGATTGCGGCCAAGGCCGTGGCTTTCAAGGAAGCCCTTGAGCCCGAATTCAAGGCCTATCAGGCCCAGGTCATCAAGAACGCCCAGACCCTGGGCGAGACGCTGATCGAACGTGGTTACAAGATCGTCTCCGGTGGCACCGAGAACCACCTGCTGCTGGTCGACCTGATCGAACAGGGCCTGACCGGCAAGGCCGCCGATGCCGCTCTGGGCGCGGCCAATATCACGGTCAACAAGAACGCCGTACCCAACGACCCGCAATCGCCCTTTGTGACCAGCGGCATACGCGTGGGCACCCCGGCCGTGACCACCCGCGGCTTCAAAGAGGACGAGTGCCGCCAGCTGGGTGGCTGGATCGCCGACATTCTCGACGACATCGACAACACCGAGCTGCAACAGAGCATCAAGGCCAAAGTCCTGGAACTCTGTGCACGCTTTCCCGTTTACGCCGATTGAGGAGACAGAGCATGTCCATTATTTACCGTGTACTGATAGCAGTGGGGCTGGCCAGTGTGCTGTCCGCCTGTTCCTTCAAGCCGCTTAACATTGCTGTGGATCCCGAGCTGGAGATGCCCGCCGGCAATATCGGCCAGGGGCAGGAGATCGCTGTCAGTGTGGTTGATCGTCGCGACAACGCGCGTCTGGGCTATCGCGAAATTTCCGGCAAAAAGGCCGACATCCTGGCCGAGACGCCGCTGTTGTCCGTGGTCGAGTCGCGCCTGATCGAGGGTCTGGCCCGGCGCGGCTTCAAGCCCACCGGAAAGACCGGAGAGGGCCTGCCCGAGTACGAGTTGCAGATCGTCAAAACCGCCTACAACACCGAGGCGGGCGGGGTAAAGGCGACCATGACCCTGGACACCGAGCTGCGCGCCGTGGCTCGCTACGAAGGCGGTGTGACGGAAAACGACTACCGCGCCCAGCGCGAGGAAAACATGGCCTTTGCGCCCATGGCCGAGGACAACAAGGCCTTTATCGACAAGGCTCTGGGTTCGGTGTTGCACAGCGCATTGGACGATGACGAACTCTTGGGTAAACTGGTCGACTAACTACATATTGTGTCCCCCGATGATCGGGGGCACATTTTTGTGACGCCCGACCGGGCCATCAGGGAATACCCATGCGCTGTCCTTTTTGCGGAGCCAACGACACCAAAGTCATCGATTCACGCCTGGCCAACGAGGGCGAGCAAGTGCGTCGCCGTCGCGAGTGCCTCAAGTGCTCCGAACGCTTCACCACCTACGAAAACGCCGAGTTGTCGATGCCCCGCATCGTCAAGACCGACGGCACCCGCGAGCCCTTTATCGACCAGAAGCTGCGCGACGGCATACTGCGCTCGCTGGAAAAGCGCCCGGTGGAAACCGAGCGCACCGAGACCGCCATCGCCATGATCAAGCGCAAGTTGCTGGCCGCCGGCGAGCGCGAGCTGCCCTCGCGCAAGGTGGGTGAAATGGTCATGCACGAGCTGCGCAAGCTCGACCATGTGGCTTACATTCGCTTCGCCTCGGTTTATTTGAGCTTCGAGGACATCAGCGCCTTCCGCGAGGTCATCGACCACCTCGAGAACGAGCCCACTCCCGAGGAGCGCCGCCAGCAGATCACCCTGCTGGAGGACGAAGAGGGGTGAGCGCTTTTTCCGCCCTCGACCAGCAAATGATGGCGCGGGCACTGCAACTGGCGGCCCTGGGCCGCTACAGCACCCGGACCAATCCCCGCGTCGGTTGCGTGATTGCCCGCGATGGGCGGATTTTGGGCGAGGGCTTTCACCAGCGCCCGGGCGAACCCCACGCCGAGATACTCGCCCTGCAATCTCTGAGCGAAGCAGACGCCGCCGATCTCTCCCGGGCCACCGCCTATGTCACCCTCGAACCCTGTGCCCACCGGGGCAAAACCGGGCCGTGCACTGAGGCATTGATTGAGGCCGGCGTCGGCCGGGTGGTCGCGGCCATGGAAGACCCCAATCCGCAGGTGGCCGGGCGCGGCCTGTCTCAATTGAAAGGTGCCGGCATTGAAGTGGCCAGCGACCTGATGGCCGATCGGGCGGCGGAGCTCAACCCCGGCTTTATTCGCCGTATGGGCGGCGGTCGCCCTTGGGTGCGATTGAAAATGGCGGCGAGCCTCGATGGCCGCACGGCCATGGCCTCGGGGGAGAGCCAGTGGATTACCGGCGCCGCGGCCCGGGCCGACGGCCACCGCTGGCGTGCCATGGCGGACGCCGTGATCACCGGGGTGGAGACGGTATTGGCCGACGATCCGCGCCTGACGCCCCGGGCGGAACTGCCCGAGGGCTGCAGTGAGGCGGCGGAACCGCCGTTGCGGGTGGTGCTCGATCGCCGCCTGCGTACGCCGCCGGAGGCCAGATTGTTTGCCGAGCCGGGCGCCGTGCTGGTTTTTCACGCGGAGGAAGCCGATGCAAACCGAAAGAAAGCCCTTGAAGCCGTGGGTGCCCAGTGTGAATCCGTGGCGAGCGGGGACGCCGGTCTGGATCTCAATGCCGTTTTAATGGCCCTGGCCGAAAGAGGCGTCAACGAGTGCCATTTTGAGTGCGGGGCCCGCCTGGCGGGCAGCTTGCTGGAGGCGCAGCTGGTGGATGAAATGCTGTACTATCTGGCCCCCACGCTGCTCGGCAGCAATGCCCGCCCGGTGGCCGAATTGCCCCTGGAGCGACTGTCGCAGCAGCGGCGTATGGCCGTCAGTGAGATCCGCCCACTGGGCGACGACTGGCGATTGATACTCAAACCGGAATAACACCATGTCGACGATTGTCGTAGTACGCAAGGCGGGCAAGCTGTGCATTGCCGCCGATACCCTCACCAGCTTTGGCGATACCATGCTGCCGCACCAGTACGATCGCTACCACGACAAGATTCAGGCCTTCGGTGGCGGCTATCTTGGGATTGTCGGCAGCGCGGCGCACAGTCTGGTGGTGGAACACGCCGCTCGCCACGCCGACTTCGAGGCCGATTTGAGCTCCCGCGAGGGCATTTTTGCCACCTTTCTCTCGCTCCACGGCCTGCTTAAAGACAAGTACTACCTGAACGCCAAGGCCGAAGACGACGACCCCTACGAGACGACGCACATTGAGGCGGTGATCGCCCACCCCAAGGGCATTTTTGCCGTCTATGGTCTGCGCGATGTCACCGAATTTGAGCGCTTCTGGGCGGTGGGCTCGGGTTCCGAATTTGCCCTGGGGGCCATGCACGCCCTCTACGAGCGACTCGACGACGCCGAGGCCATCGCCCGCGCCGGTGTCGAGGCCGGCGCCGAATTCAACACCGCCTCGGGCCTGCCGGTGACGGCGCGGGTTTTTGACGAGGCTTAGCGGAGTTACCTATGTTTACTGGCATCATTCAATCCCTGGGTCGCCTGGCCGCCGCCGAAGAGCGCGGCGGCGATCAGCGCCTGCACATCCAGACCGGCGATCTGCCTCTGGACGATGTCGCCCTGGGCGACAGCATCGCCGTCAACGGCGTCTGCCTCACCGCTGTGGCCCTGCCGGGGGACGGCTTCTGGGCCGATGTGTCGCGAGAGACGCTGGATTTGACCAGCCTGGGCAATCTCGCCACCGGCAGCCCGGTCAACCTGGAAAAGGCGATGACGCCGACCACCCACTTCGGTGGCCACATTGTGTCGGGTCATGTCGACGGCCTGGGCGAGGTGGTCTCGCGCCGCCCCGACGGTCGTTCGGAGCGCTTTGTGATTCGAGCACCGGATGCCCTGGCGCGCTACATCGCCAAAAAGGGCTCGATTACCGTGGATGGCACCAGCTTGACGGTGAACGAAGTCAACGGCGCCGAGTTTGATCTCAACATCGTGCCCCACACCCTGGAGCACACCATCATGGGCGACTACCGCGCCGGCACCCGGGTCAACCTGGAGGTGGACGTGGTCGCCCGCTACCTCGAGCGCCTGCTCCTCGGCGACAAGGCCCACGAAGCCGGGCAGGGCGGCATTAGCCTGGAAGCTCTGACCCGTGCCGGGTTTGTCTCCTGACGGGTTAGCCACAGAGGTTGTAGGTCGGGCCCGACACCGGTGCTGTCATTGCGAACGCAGTGAAGCAATCTACATAACCGTTCGGCAGATCGCCGCGTCGGCTGACGCCTCCTCGCGATGACGGGGCTCGTCATTGCGAGCCGAAGGCGAAGCAATCTGCGGAACAGCTCGGCAGATCGCCACGCCGCTGCGCGGCTCGCGATGACACTCCCTCTCCCCCGGCCCCTCTCCCGAGATGGGAGAGGGGTGAGCAATACACTCTGTGGTCTCTGTGACCTCTGTGGCTAAAACAAAAAATAATCCGACCCACCAAAAGCAGACGCGGCGAAGCCGCCCACCACGACCCTGTGGGCAAAAGGTGAAAAAACTGGCTGAAACGCGCCGTTTGTTAGTGAACCGCGGGGATTTCTGGCAAAATGCGCCCATCGTTCCTTAACAAGTGAGTCGCCCCATGGCCTTCAACACCGTTGATGAAATTGTCGATGACCTGAAGAAAGGCAAAATGGTGATCATCGTCGACGACGAAGATCGCGAGAACGAGGGCGATTTGCTCATGGCCTCGGAGCATGTCACCCCCGAGGCCATCAATTTTATGGCGACTCACGGCCGTGGCCTGATTTGTCTGACCCTGACCGAACAGCGTTGCCGCCAGCTCGACCTGCCGTTGATGAAGCAGCACGGCGAGGCCCACCACGCCACCAATTTTACCGTCTCCATTGAAGCCGCAGAGGGCGTGACCACCGGCATTTCCGCCGCCGACCGGGCGGTGACGGTGCAGGCCGCCGTGGCCCGCGAGGCCAAACCGGCGGATCTGGTGCAGCCGGGCCATATCTTCCCCCTGATGGCCCGCGAGGGCGGGGTGCTGGTCCGCGCTGGCCACACCGAGGCCGGCTGCGATTTTGCCCGTATGGCCAATTGCGAGCCCTCGTCGGTGATTGTCGAGATTCTCAATGACGACGGCACCATGGCCCGCCGCGACGACCTCGAGGTGTTTGCCGAAAAGCACGGCCTCAAGATTGGCACCATCGAGGATTTGATCCGCTATCGGGTGGAGAACGAGCGCACGGTAGAGTTGCAGCACACCACGCCGTTTACCACCGCCTACGGCACATTCACCCTGAACGCCTACACCGACACCATTAAAAACCAGACCCACCTGGCCCTGGTCAAAGGCGATATTCGCGAGGGACAGTCGACGCTGGTCCGGGTTCATGTGGAGCACCCGCTTCACGACGCCTTCTCCGCCATTCGCGGCCACGGCTGGCCCCTGCACGACGCCATGCAACGGCTGGCCGATTGCGATCAGGGCGTGATTGTTCTGTTGCGCGAGACCGGCCCGCAAAAGCCCATGCTGGAGCAGGTGCTGGAGCACGACGACCAGGCCGATGTACCCAAGCGCCGGGCCGACGAGAGCGGTCGCCGGCGCAGTGTGGCACCGGAGTACCTCTGGGCCTACGGCGTGGGCGCACAAATTCTCACCGATCTCGGCGTCAGCCGCATGCGCTTGATGTCGGCGCCCAAGGCCTTCCACGGCCTGGCCGGTTTCGGCCTCGAAATCGAAGAGTATGTAAAACCTTAAAAATAGGTTATAACTAACTGAATTTAATAATAATCAGGTAAGCATTATGAGCAAGATCAAGAAAATCGCTGGACACTACAACGAGGCCGCCGGAAAGCGCTTTGCGATTGTCACCGCGCGTTTTAACGGCTTTATCGTCGAGAGCCTGGAGGCCGGCGCGGTGGATGTGCTGGAGCGCCACGGCGTGGACAAGGACGATATCCAGGTGGTCGAGGCCCCCGGCGCCTTTGAAATTCCGCTGGTTTGCGATCAATTGGCCGCCTCCGGCCGCTACGATGCGGTGATTGCCCTGGGCGCGGTCATTCGCGGTGCCACCACGCACTACGACTATGTCTGCAGCGAGGCCGCCAAGGGCGTCGCCGCCGCCAGCCAGCGCCACGGTCTGCCGGTCATCTTCGGTGTTCTCACCACGGACACCATCGAACAGGCGGTAGAGCGGGCCGGCACCAAGGCCGGCAACAAGGGCGCCGAAGCCGCTATCTCGGCGATTGAAATGGTCAGCCTGATGGAACAAATCCGTTGATGAACCAGGATACGACACCATCTGATAATGCCCGGTCACTGGCTGAACTGGCCGCTGCTGACGAGGGGGAAGGGGCTGAGCGTCCCAAGGGCAAAAAGCTCAGCCGCACGGCCTCGCGCCGCAAGGCCCGCCAGCGCGCTCTTCAGGCGATTTACCAGCAAAGCTACAACCCGCTGACGGCTTCCGAGCTGATCCGCCAGTTTTTTGACGAAGTGATCGGCGATGACGACAGCGAAATGCTCGGCGCGGACGCCGATTTTTTCCAGGCGGCCGTGCGCGCCTGCATCGAGGATGTCGATGCCCTGGATGCCGCCTTTACACCACACATGACCATGCCGCTCGAGCGCCTCGACCCGGTGGAACGCTGTATTCTTCGCCTGGCCACCTTCGAGCTGAAATCCCGTCTCGATGTGCCGCGCCGGGTGGTGATCAACGAGGCCGTCGAACTGGCCAAGGCCTACGGCGCCGAGGACGGACACAAGTTCATCAACGGCGTGATCGACAAGACGGCCCGCGACCTGCGCTCTCAGGAGTCTTAGGTGTCGTGTCCGAATTCGATCTGATCCGCACGCTGCTCGATGCCGCCCCGGCCGAGTGCCTGCGATCGGATGTCGCTCTCGGCCCCGGCGACGACGCGGCCCTGTTGACGCCCCCCGAAGGCCAGCTTCTGGCCACCACCAGCGACACCCTGATTGCCGGACGCCACTTTCCCCTGAATACCGACGCCGAGGCCATTGGCCACAAATCCCTGGCGGTCAATCTGAGCGATCTGGCCGCCATGGGCGCCGAGCCCGCCTGGCTGAGTTTGAACCTGAGTTTGCCGGACAACGAACCGGATTGGCTGCAGGGTTTTGCCCGTGGCTTCTTCGCCCTGGCGGCCCGTCACGGTGCGGCGCTGGTGGGCGGCGATACCACGCGTGGCCCCCTCTCGATCAGCATCACCGCCACGGGTTTTGTGCCCGCCGATACGGCCCTGCGACGCAGCGCGGCCCGGCCGGGTGACGACCTCTATGTCAGTGGTAGTCTCGGCGGCGCAGCTCTGGCACTGGAGCGGCTGGAGCAGGGCGGTGATCACTCGCGCCGGGCGCTCGACTGGCCGCAACCGCGCTGCGAACTGGGCCTGGCCCTGCGCGGCCTGGCCCGCGCCGGCATCGACCTGTCGGACGGCCTCGCCGCAGACGCGGGCCATATTGCCAAAGCCTCGGCGGTGGCGCTGGAAGTGGATGTGCGGGCGCTGCCGGTGGCCCCGGAGCTGGCCGACTGCGATG
>JBNJGD010000008.1:0-114179 GCA_051747425.1 Pseudomonadota bacterium | reverse complement strand
CCCACTGCTGCCTCCCGTAGGAGTCTGGGCCGTGTCTCAGTCCCAGTGTGGCTGATCATCCTCTCAGACCAGCTACGGATCGTCGCCTTGGTGAGCTCTTACCTCACCAACTAGCTAATCCGACGCGGGCTCATCCAATAGTGATAGCTTACAAGTAGAGGCCATCTTTCCCCCGTAGGGCGTATTCGGTATTAGCTCGAGTTTCCCCGAGTTGTCCCCAACTACTGGGCAGATTCCCACGCGTTACTCACCCGTCCGCCACTCTACTCACTCCCGAAGGAGCTTTCGCGTTCGACTTGCATGTGTTAGGCATGCCGCCAGCGTTCAATCTGAGCCAGGATCAAACTCTTCAGTTTAAAATTTCACAGCCGAAGCTGCTTTTAACTGAGTTGATGCTGACCAGAAGCGCAATCAAAAATTGACTGTTTTCTGGTGTTACATCAAGTATTGCTTGAGCAATTCTCGACGCGAACACCCGCACAAATCATCTGCGTTCAAACTGTTAAAGAGCGTGCTCGATCGCCTCGAGCGGGGCGTGTATTCTACTGCTAAAAGTCGGCGTGTCAACGCTTTTTTTAGCTTTCCTCTTTCGCCTTTCGGATCGTAACCCTGAGGCTTGGAGTGCTTGTCGCCGTGCGACAAGGGCGGCGAATTATACTGCCGGAATTTGAGGTGTCAACAACTGTTTCCACTTTGTTTTTCCGGCGCTCCCGTTGGCCGGGAATTCGCCCCTGTGCTGTGACAGGAGGGCGCATTATAGAGACGAGCCATGGAGAGTCAACCGGATTTTTACAGTTTTTTGAAAATGCCTTGGGCGGGCGGCTTCGCCGCATTGGCCTTTGCCGAAAAGACACAGAGGCCACAGAGGTCACAGAGAGGTGGAAGGAAGGGGGCTGTAGGAGGCCCGAGCGCGGGCCGACCGGTCGCGGCGGGGACGCCGCTCTTTAATCTGCAGTCATTGCGAGCCGAAGGCGAAGTAATCTGCGGGAACAGCTGGGTAGGTTGCCGCGTCGCTACGCTCCTCGCAATGACGGGCGGGTCACTGCCACGGCAAATGCTTTTTTAAAGAGATGCCGGATAAGCGCGCAGCGCTTTCCGGAATGACACTTACCCCCTCTGTGTTCTCTGTGTCCTCTGTGGCTAAAACAGGAAGCATCCGACCCGCCCAGATGTGTTATTGGGATTTCATCTGACCGCGGACCAGGCGGACGGTGGCCTGGTTGGCGGTTCGCCCCTTGATGGCCACGCCGCTGATGGCGTACATCACCCAAACGCGGATGCCCTGCTCGTCAATAATAGAGCTGGTCCACATCTGGGAGTTGCTGGCATTGGGAAACACTTCCAGGTTGAAGGCGGGGCTGCGGCAGCTCTTGTCGACGATGCTTTCGAGCTCTTCCTTGCTGGGTATGCGCCAGTCACTGTAATTGGCGAAATATTTCCCCTGGAGCTTGCGAGCGTCTTCGTAATAGTAGCGCAGGTCGTCGCCGCCCTCACAGGTGACGCCGCCGGCGCCCTCCAGACAACGCTTCCACTGCAAGCCGGTCTGGCTGTCGATCACCGTGCCGTCCCCGGGCGTTTCAAAGCGACTGGTGGGTGTATCGGATGCTCCGCTGCAGGACTGCGCCTGCCCCGACAATGGCGCCAGCAGCAGTGCGGCGACTGCGGCACTCCAGCGCAGAAAGTGAACTTTGTTCATCATTGTTTGCAACCCCTGTTTGGAACGGCCTTGTGGCCATGGCCCGTTTTCTTTAGTTATGACCAGAAAATACAAACAATGTTCGCGCGACACAAGAGGCAGTCGCGCACGCTCAATTGGCGCGCGTTGGCCTAACGAGTGGTAACGCGGGCAAAACGGCGCTTGCCCACCTGGTAGACCGCGGTGTGGCCGGCGCTGCACAGGTGATTCTTATCGTCGATGCGATCGCCATCGATGCGTACCGCGCCCTGCTTGATCATACGCATGGCGTCCGAGGTGCTGGCACAGAGCCCGGCCTGCTTGAGCAGGGCCGGCAGGCCCAGGCCCTGTTCGCCGACTTCGAGGGTCAGCTCGTCCATGTCCTCGGGTATGGCGCCCTTCTGGAAACGGGCGATGAAGTTCTCCCGCGCCTTGTCCGCGGCGGCCTGGTCGTGGAAGCGGGCAATCAGCTCTTCGGCCAGCTTGAACTTGATATCGCGGGGGTTGGTTCCGCCCTCGATGTCGCGGCGGAACTGCGCAATCTCATCCATGGTGCGGAAACTGAGCAACTCGAAGTAACGCCACATCAATTCGTCGGAAATCGACATGACCTTGCCGAAGATCTCGTCGGGCGCTTCGTCGATACCTATATAGTTACCCAGGGATTTGGACATCTTCTGCACGCCGTCGAGTCCCTCCAGCAGTGGCATGGTCATCACCACCTGGGGCGACTGCCCCTCCTCGCGCTGCAGCTCGCGCCCCATCAGCAGGTTGAAGCGCTGGTCGGTGCCGCCGAGTTCGACATCGGCTTTCAGGGCCACCGAGTCCCAACCCTGAACCAGCGGGTAGAGAAATTCGTGGATGGCGATGGACTGACCGCTGTTGTAGCGCTTTTTAAAATCGTCGCGCTCGAGCATCCGGGCCACGGTCTGGCGGGCGGCGAGCTTGATCATGCCCTCGGCGCCCAGTGGCCCCATCCACTCGGAGTTGAACACCACCTCGGTTTTGTTCCGGTCGAGAATCTTGAAGATCTGAGCCTTGTAGGTCTCGGCGTTGGCCAGCACATCCTCACGGCTGAGGGGTTTTCGGGTGACATTCTTGCCGGTGGGGTCGCCGATCATGCCGGTGAAATCACCGATCAGAAACAGCACATGGTGGCCGAGGTCCTGAAACTGGCGAAGCTTGTTGATGAGCACCGTGTGGCCGATGTGCAGATCCGGCGCGGTGGGGTCGAAGCCCGCCTTGATGCGCAACGGCTTGCCCCGGGCCAGTTTTTCCCGCAGTTCGGACTCCACCAGAATCTCTTCCACACCGCGCTGCAGGGTGGCCAACTGTTCATCGGTGCGGGCACTGTCGCTCATCTCTACCGGGCTCCTCGGACTGATTGTGGGGCGAAACCTTACTGATTTCGGTCTAAAAGCCAAGTATTTTATTGCCCGAAGGCCCCATTCGGCATTGACCGACTGCCCCGGTGAGGCTAATGTTTGCCTATCCTATCTCCAGTAAATTCATTGAATTAGCGGACAAAATGAAACAATCACGCCAACATGCCCGCCGCGGCGCCTCGCGCCCGGTGACCCAAAAGCGCCGCCACTGGAGCCTCAACTGGCGCCTGCACACGGTGGTGATCGCGCTGGCCGGCCTGTCCAGCGTGGTGTTTCTGGTGGAATCGGAAGACACCCAGGCCTCGGCGCCGGCCACTCAGGACCACGGCCTGGAACTGACCCTGCCTCAGAGCAGCGAGGCCGCTATACAACGCGCCCGGCCACTGCTGGCACCGAGCCAGGAGCTGGCCCTGCCCGAGATCGAAGTGGAAGCCGAAGCGACGGATGAGCCGCAAACCTCGGGGGTCACTGGCAGCGGCGATGCCGACGCCGGCTGGGAACAAGTCACCATCAAGCCCGGCGACTCTCTCGCCCGGGTGGCCTACCGCGCCGGTGTGGCATCGACCCAGATACACCAATTGATGCAGAGCGGCCATGAGGCCGTGAACCACCTGACCCGGGTCAGGCCCGGCGACCAGCTGCGCTACCGCAGCGACGACGAAGGCCGACTGATGGCCCTGGAGTTCGACCTCAACGACACCGAGCGCCTGGTAGTCAGCCAGGCAGACGGACAGTTTGATGTCGAGCTGGTTGAACGACCCTACGAAGTCTTTGAGAACCGCATCTCCGGCACCATTGATGACTCCCTGTTCGCCAGCGCCAAGGCCGCCGGCCTCAGCGACCAACTGATCATGCAACTGGCCAATGTCTTTGGCTACGACATCGACTTCGCCCTGGACATTCGCCGCGGCGATACCTTCACCGTGATCTGGAACGAGTACTTCCGCAACGGTGAGAAGGTCAAGGACGGCGAGATCATTGCCGCCGAGTTCATCAACAACGGCCGCACCGTGCGCGGCGTGCGTTACACCGACGCCGACGGCCACACCGACTACTACGCCCCCAACGGCGACAGTCTGCGCAAGGAATTCATCCGCAGTCCGGTGCACTTCACCCGCATTTCCTCGGGCTTTAACCCCAACCGCCTGCACCCCATTCACAAGACCCGCCGCCCCCACCGCGGCGTGGATTACGCCGCCCGCACAGGGACACCCATCATGGCCGCCGGCGATGGCAAGGTGATCCACAAGGGTAAAAAGGGCGGTTACGGCAACGCCGTCATCCTCAAGCACGGCCACACCTACACCACCCTTTACGCGCACATGTCCCGCGTCCACCCGTCGCTGCGCTACGGCGGCCGGGTCAAGCAGGGCCAGGTGATCGGCTATGTCGGCGCCACCGGCTGGGCCACCGGTCCACACCTGCACTACGAATTCCGCGTCAACGGCGTTCACCGCAACCCGCTGACCGTCAAGCTGCCCTCGGCGAAGCCGCTCAAAGCCGCCTTCCTCGACGACTTTGACCGCTTCAGCCAACCCCTGGTGGCACAGCTGAATACGCTCACCCGCACCCAGCTCGCCCTCAACGAGTAGCGTCATGGCACTCTATGTGGGACTCATGTCTGGCACCAGTGTCGACGCCATCGACGCCGCACTGGTGTCCTTCGACGACGGCGACCCCGGCCAGACCCGCCTGATCAAAGCCATTGCCCACCCCTTCCCGGAAGAGCTGAAAGACTCGATCCAGGCCATCATTCGTGAACCCGAAAGCGCCCACATCGACACTCTGGGCGCCCTAGGCGTGGCTCTCGGACACAGCTACGCCGATGCGGTCAACGCCCTGCTGGAAGCCAGTGAGACCGAGCCCGGCGATGTGGTGGCCATTGGCAACCACGGCCAGACTATTCGCCACCAGCCCGACAGCGATCTGCCTTTCAGCCTGCAACTCGGTGACAACAGCGTCATCGCCGAGAACACCGGCATTACTACCGTAGGGGACTTTCGCAGTCGCGATCTCGCCGCCGGCGGCCAGGGGGCCCCGCTCGTCCCCGCCTTCCACGACCACCTTTTCGGCGGCAACAGTGAGCAGCGCGTGGTGCTCAACATTGGCGGCATTGCCAATATCACCGTGCTCGGCCAGTGCGACCCCGATAGCGGTGAAGAGTGCATCACCGGCGCCGATACCGGCCCGGGCAACACCCTGCTCGACGCCGCCTGCCAACACTATCTCGAAGAGCCTTTTGATGTGGACGGCAGCCACGCCAGCCATGGCGAAGTACAGGACAGCCTGTTCAAGGCCCTGAGCAGCGACGCCTACTTCGGGCGCTCGGGTCCCAAGAGCACCGGGCGGGAGTATTTCAACCTGGACTGGCTTCAAGGTCACCTGTGCGAGCACGACAGGGTCGAGGCCGAGGACCTGCTGGCCACGCTGTCAGAACTGACCGCCTGGAGCATCGCCGAGGCGGTTCGGCGGCGGGCGCCCGAATGCCAGCGACTGTTGATCTGTGGTGGCGGCGTGCACAATCAGGATCTTCTGCAACGCCTGGAAGCGCACCTGGACGACTGCCCCATGGAATCCACCGAGCGCCACGGCCTCCACCCGGACTGGGTCGAGGCCACCGCCTTTGCCTGGCTGGCCAAGCGCTGCATCGACCACCAGCCCGGCAACCTCCCCGGCGTCACCGGCGCCGCCGGCCCGCGCATCCTCGGCGCCATCTACCCCGCCTGATTGTTTGGCCACAGAGCCACGAAGAGCACGGAGGTTTGTAGGAGGCCCGCCCTCGGGCCGACTTTGGCGGGCGGCTTCGCCGCATTGGCCTTTGCCGAAAAGACACAGAGGTCACAGAGCCACGAAGAGCTCGGAGAGGTTTGTAGGAGGCCCGACCCCGGGCCGACACCCTAAGCCGACTTGTCGCGGCGGGGTCGCCGCTCCTACAGAACCACCAAAAAGCCCGCCGGATGGCGGGCTTTTGAGGCATCGTTGCCAGCGGTTTAACGCTGGTCGATGGCCTTGTAGTCGCGCAGCTCGTAGCCCTCGTAGATCTGGGTGGGGCGGAAGATGCGATTGTTGGCGATCTGTTCCTGCCAGTGCGCCAGCCAGCCGGTGAGGCGGGAGACGGCAAAGATGGGCGTGAACAGATCGACGGGAATGCCCAGCTCCTGGTAGAGGATGCCGGAGTAGAAGTCGACATTGGGGTAGACACCCTTGGCGCCGAGTCGCTCTTCGCAGATTTCCTCGACGGCGATGGCGGTTTCAAACAGGGGCGATACGCTGCCCTTGGAATCGCCGTACTCGCGCAGCATGGTTTCGAGGATCTTGGCGCGGGGGTCCTTGACCGCGTACTCGCGGTGGCCCATGCCCCAGATTACATTCTTGTTGGCCAGGGCGTTGTCGATCCAGCCCTCGGCCTTGTCCTTGGTGCCGATCTCTTCAAGCATGTGCAAGACGCGCTCGTTGGCGCCGCCGTGCAGCGGACCGGCCAGTGTGCCCACGGCAGAGGCCATTACCAGTGCCGGGCGGGCCAGTGACGAGGCGGTGACCATGGCGGTAAAGGTCGAGGCGTTGATGGTGTGCTCGGCGTGGAGTACCAGGCAGGCGTCCATTACGCGAATGTCGGCCTCATCGGGCGCTTCGCCGCGCAGCATGTAGAGGAAGTTGGCGGCGTAGCTGAGATCCTGGCGCGGAGCGACCGGCTCGTTGCCGTTGCGGATGTGCTCCCAAGCGGCAACGATGGTGCCGTACTGGCCGACCAGGCGAATGGCCATGTCGTCGTTGTAGCTGTCCTTGTCTTCCTCACCGGCGTAAACGCCGTCGAGGGCGGCCGTGGCGGCCTGCAGAACGGACATGGGATGGGTCTTTTTGGGCAGCGCCTTCATCATCTCGATGATGCTGCTGTCGACCACATAGTTTTCGCGCAGGCGACGGGTAAAGGCGTCGAGCTCGGCTTTGCCGGGCAACTCGCCCTCCAGCATCAGCTGGGCGGTTTCTTCAAAATTGCTCTTGGTGGCCAGTTCCTGAATAGAATAGCCGCGAAAGGCGAGGATGCCTTTGGCGCCGTCGAGTGATGATACTTTTGACTTGGTGGCAACAACGCCGCCCAAACCGGGAACGTATTCGCTCATGGAATTCCCCTTCTGTTAGCTTGCGGAAATCTGTCAGCCAGCCAAGCTGCCGGCACGGATCGTGAGGCGCGTAACCATACTCGAAGTCGGCTCTTCAGGCAATGAACGGGCCGGCTTTTCAGCCAAAGCATTGAATATTCCAATACATACAACCCACAAAAACAATGCCCCCGGGCGTGAGCCGCAGGGGCATTGGGATGAGAGCCTGGCGCCAGGGCGACTAGACGGAGAAGGAGGAACCGCAGCCGCAGGTAGTGGAGGCGTTGGGGTTTCGAATGACGAATTGCGCGCCTTCGAGGCCCTCGGTGTAGTCGATCTCGGCACCGGCCAGATACTGGTAGCTGATGGGGTCGACCAGCAGGGTCACACCGGACTTTTCGATGGCGGTGTCGGCGTCGTCGCTGTTTTCATCGAAGGTGAAGCCATACTGGAAACCGGAACAGCCACCACCGGAGACGAACACCCGCAACTTGAGGGCGTCGTTTTCCTCTTCCTCGATCAGGGTTTTAACCTTGTTGGCCGCGGCGTCGGTGAACACCAACGGATCGGGCAGCCCGAAATCGGGGGTTTCAATACTCAGATCAAGATTGCTCATGGCTTTACTCCCGGCATATGCC
Organism: Pseudomonadota bacterium; assembly: GCA_051747425.1. Taxonomy (GTDB): domain Bacteria; phylum Pseudomonadota; class Gammaproteobacteria; order HTCC5015; family HTCC5015; genus HTCC5015. Next base: position 106,381 of record JBNJGD010000008.1, on the reverse strand, counting down.
TTTGGGGTAACAGTGTAACAGAACCGTTCAGGCCTGCTCTTTGTCTTGCTGGCTATCCGCAGACGGCTCCGGGGCGTTGCTCTCGCTCACCGTCTCGGCGCTTTGCTTGTCGTCGTCGCCCTGGTGCTCGAGCAGGCGCATTTCGCTCTGCGGACGGTGCACCAGATTGCCATTAATAGAGGCACCCATGGCCATTTCAAGCAGATGGTAATAGACATTGCCCTTGATTTCGGCGTTGGTGGACAACTCCACCCGGGTGCTGGCGTAGACATCGCCCTCGACCACGCCGTTGATCAACATATTGGGCACATGGATCTCGCCGGTGACCCGGCCGCCGCCATTGAGCGTGAGCATGGAGTGTTCGCTCTCGCGGGCCACCACATTGCCATTGACCACACCGTCGATGTGCAAGCAACCCTCAAACTCGATGTCGCCCTTGATCTCGGTGTTGGGCCCGACCATTGTGTCGAGTCGCGCCGATTTGAATTTTTTGGAGTTTCCCCACATGACTACTTACCTCTAAAAATATCGGCCCAGGGATAGACGCCAGCCACATCATCGAGGCGGCGACCACTGGGGTCCAATTGCACGGTGAGGGCGACGGGCGGAATCGACTCCGACCACTCAAACTCGCCCTCGACACGCTGGAAAAACTTGTAGCGAAAGCTCTGACTGTCCAGCACCACTTCGAGTTCACCAGCGCCTTCGCTTTCCTCCCCCGCCGGGTCACCGGCGGCCACGCCAACACGCACCTCGCCGGAGGCAAACAGGCTGTTGCCACGCACCTGAATGAGAATCAGCTGGTAGCGGTAGCGCCCCGGTTCTTCAGCCGGGTACACATCAACGCTGTTGACATGCAGCCCCGGCTCGCGCTCGCCGGGACTCAGCAGGCTCTGGTAAAAAACCAGTTCCTCGCGCAACTCCACCAACTCACCCTGCAGTTGGGCCAGTGCCTGTCGTGCGCTCTCGGTGGCGGCGCGATCGGCTTCACTGGCGCGCTCGGCCATGGCGGCGCGCTGGCGCAAAAGGGCGCGCTGGCTTTGCAGTTCATCGACCGTGTCGCGCAGCTCGCCGACTTCCTCGGCGAGGCTCACATTGTGGTAACCGGCATAGAAGTAACCACCCGCAAAGACCCCCGCGGCGACAGCCAGGGACACCGTCACGATGACAGCCCAGCGGATTTTGTGCTGGCGGGGATCGTGGTGGCGAACATGATAATGAGCCATGGATCAGGGCCAGACCGGACCGGCCAGTAGGCCGTCGGTTTCGTCAAAGCCAAACATCAAGTTCATGTTCTGGATCGCCTGCCCCGAGGCGCCCTTGATCAGGTTGTCGATCACCGAGAGCACGATCACCCGGCGCGGCCCCTGGCGATGCAGTGCCATGCGGCACTGGTTGATGCCGCGCACCATGCCGGTGGTGGGATGAGCGCCGGCGGGCATGATGTCGACAAAGGGCTCGTCGGCGTAAAAGTCTTCATAGATTGCCTGCAGATCGGTGTCGGCATCACCGGGCAGCAGGTTGGCGTAGAGGGTGCTTTCAATGCCCCGGATCATGGGCAGCATATGGGGCACAAAGGTGACATCGATGTCGCTGCCCGCCAGCTCGACCAGATTCTGCCCGATCTCGGGCAAGTGACGGTGGCCGGCGGCGGCGTAGGCCTTGAAGTCCTCGGCCACCTCGGCGAACAGCGTTCCCACCTTGGCCCCGCGCCCGGCGCCACTGACGCCGGACTTGGCGTCGGCGATCAGGGAATCGAGGTCCACCAGGCCCGCCTTGAGCAGGGGCGCGTAGCCCAGGGTGACCGCCGTGGGGTAGCACCCCGGATTGCCCACGACCCGGGCGCTGCGTATGGCCTCGCGGTGCAATTCGGGCAGGCCGTAGACCGCCTCTTCCAGGATGTCCGGGCAAGTGTGCTCCATGCCGTACCAGTCGGACCACAGGGCGGTGTCCTTGATGCGGAAGTCAGCTGAGAGATCGATGATGCGCACGCCGTTGTCGAGCATCTCGCGGGCCTGGGCCATGGCCACGCCGTGGGGCGTGGCGTAGAACACCACATCGCAGGCGCCGAGCACATCCACCGTGGGCTCGCTGAAGGCGAGATCGGTCTGGCCGCGCAGGCTGGGGAACTCGCTGTCCAGCCGGGTGCCCGCCAGGCTGCGGGAAGTCACCACGCTGACTTCGGCGCGGGGATGAACCTGTAACAGGCGCAACAACTCGGCGCCGGAGTAGCCGGTGGCTCCGACGATGCCAACTTTCACTGGGGCTGAATTCATGGTGCTCACTTGTTGAGACAACGCGGTAAACAGAGCGTCACATCATACCGCCGCGCCCCCGGCAGTTAAACCGCCTTAACGCTTTTTAGCGACGGTGGTCAGGTGGACGGCTTCGCCGCTTCGGCCATGATAGTAAAAACACAGAGTTCACGGAGATCACTGAGCGCACAGAGGCATTTTGTCATCGCGAGCCGTGCAGCGGCGTGGCGATCTGCCAAACGATTCTGCAGATTGCTTCACTGCGTTCGCCATGACAGCGGCGCCCTCGCCGCGACAGGTCGGCCCGGGGTCGGGCCTCCTACATAAACACCTCTGTGATCTCTGTGCGCTCTGTGGCCCCTGTGTCTTTTCGGCTAAAGCCAGTGCGTCGAAGCCGCCCACCATGAAGGCGCCTAGACCATGCTTTGCTGGTAGTTCTGGATGCCGAGGCGGCCCACCAGTTCGATCTGGGTTTCCAGCCAGTCGTAGTGTTCTTCCTCGCTGTCGAGGATCTTCTGGAAGAGGTCGCGGGAGACATAGTCGCGCACGGATTCACAGTGGGCGATGGCATCGCGCAGCAGGGGGATGGCCTCGGACTCCAGACGCAGATCGCAGCGCAGGATATCTTCAACATCTTCGCCGATATAGAGCTTGCCCAAATCCTGGAGATTGGGCAGACCCTCGAGGAACAGAATCCGCTCGATCAGCCAGTCGGCGTGGTTCATCTCGTCAATGGACTCACCGTATTCCTTCTCGTTGAGCTTCTCCAGTCCCCAATTTTTGTACATGCGGGCGTGCAGAAAGTACTGGTTGATCGCGGTCAGCTCGTTCTTCAGTGCGCTGTTCAGAAACTCAATGACTTGGGTATCGCCTTTCATGGCTGCCTCCAGGCTAAGTTGGGGTAATGAAGGGGTTATAGCAACTTGCCGGGCGCATTACAAAAAGCCGGCAAAAATCGCCACGCAATGAACTGAAATGATTTAAAAACGGAGGGAAGTCGTGAAGGCAAGGCAAACGGACCCGACCTGAAGGTGAATCAAAGGTGACTTTTGGGAGCGGCAAAGGCCATGGTCGGCGCGCCACCCAGATTAATCTCGGCGTTTTCATCGGCCGCCTTGTGTTCTTCGATCACACTCTGGGCGCAGCGCGCGCAGCAGCCGCACTGGCTGGCCACACCCAGCTGCATCCGCACCGCGCGCAGGGTTCCGGCCCCGTCGTCGACGGCCTGGCGGATCTGGCGATCGGTGACGCCTTTGCACACACAAACATACATGGGTGCATGTTTATGCAAATGATAATGATTGTCAATTGGTTTCGCGCGACAGCATGTCGCCCGGCCACGGTGGGCGGCTTCGCCGCGTCGGCCTGATAATAAAGCCACAGAGTGCACAGAGACCACGGAGGTGTTAAGCAAGGTCGACGGTAGTAGGAGCGGCGCCCTCGCCACGACAGGTCGGCCCGAAGTCGGGCCTCCTGTCATTGCGAACGCAGTGAAGCAATCTGCTGGAGCGTTCGACAGATCGCCACGCCGCTGCGCGGCTCGCGATGACAAAATGCCTCTGTGGCCCCTGTGTACTCTGTGGCTATCCCAGCCAGGCCGAACGGAGGATGTCAGGCCCGGGGCAGTGTGACGCCGCGCTGGCCCTGGTATTTGCCGCCGCGGTCCTTGTAGGAGGTTTCGCAGACTTCATCGGACTCGAGGAACAACATCTGGGCCACGCCCTCGTTGGCGTAGATTTTGGCCGGCAGGTTGGTGGTGTTGGAAAACTCCAGCGTCACATGGCCCTCCCACTCGGGTTCGAGGGGAGTCACATTAACGATGATGCCGCAGCGGGCGTAGGTGGATTTGCCCAGGCAAATGGTCAGTACGCTGCGCGGAATGCGGAAGTACTCCACCGTACGGGCCAGAGCAAAGGAGTTGGGCGGAATGATACAGACATCGGATTGAACATTGACGAAGCTCTTTTCGTCAAAGGCCTTGGGGTCGACCACGGCGGAATTGATATTGGTGAATATCTTGAAGTCCGCCGCACAGCGCACATCGTAGCCGTAGCTGGAGGTGCCGTAGGAGACGATTTTCTCGCCGCCCACCTGGCGCACCTGGCCCGGTTCGAAGGGTTCGATCATACCCTCGTTTTCCGCCATCCGGCGGATCCACTTGTCCGACTTGATGCTCATTCCGCACTCCGTTTAGCAAAGGCGGAACTATAGGCCATTGCGGCGAAATCGCAAAGCGCCCGCCAGCAACAAAATCAAGCCAAGTGGTCCCAGGGAAGCACTACCACCACCGCCGCCGCTGCGGGTCTCGCCATCCTCCTCCTCTTCGGGCAAGTCCACAGCAACACGATAGGGCTCTGAACTACGCTCGCTATCATTGCCGGCGTTGTCGATCACTGCTCCGGCCAAAAACTGAAAGAACATGGGCTCTTCGCCATCAGAGCCTCCATTGGCAGAAAGCGTCAACTCATACTCAGTGGGGCTCACATTAGTGGCTCTCAACGCCTCCCCATTGACAACTTGCACCTTGGAAACGTCCAGGCCGCCAACAGGTTCATCTACTGTCACGGTTACCGTAAAAGGATCCCGACTCATTACCTGGTTGGGCAAATCGGATACATCGGGTATTGGCGGATTGATATCCAGATCAATGACCAGAGTCTTGTCAGTCACCAAGCCGGAAGTCGAATCGATATTCTCAAGGGTAAATGTAATCTCCGCTGTTTGCTGAGTCATATCATCCACAGTAAAGCCAGCGGACTCCATAACCCTCTGCAAATTGGCTCTCCGCCCCTGCAAAACCGTATTCGAAGCCACCACATTGATGTCACTCAAGTCATCCGGCAAGTCAATACTGGCAATATTGGTCAGACTCATCGTGAGAGTCAGGGTATCTGTGGCCAGTCTGTCATCCTCTACCCCAAAAGCGCCAAATTGGTAAACCGGCTCATTCAACAACAATGAAGTAGGTACATTGAGTCTGGGCGCCGTATTGCAAAACTCGGGCTCTACTGCCCCAATCTGAACTTGTGGGTCGTTAGTGCTGCACTGGCGTTTGGCCCCACGCTGGTCACGCTCTACATTAATGCCTCTTATCAACCCGGCAATCGTCTGATCCGCCAGATATTCCTGAGCGGGCATATGTGTATGTGTGAGCCCCCCATTACCAGAGAGCGCCAGCAGGTCTATACCACCCGTTGCCATTTTCGGGGCTGGCCCACACAAAACAAACACCTGGCTTCCAATCGCACCTGTATCATCACAGCTGTTCCACACAGCAGCACCGACGGCACCGACTTGATCTTCTATTCTGGCCTCTTTCCCATCGGGCATTAGATTATTGACACCCGTGGCCAGAAACTTCAGTTTCTGACTTTCAATCGAGCCTTCGGGGTTGTCCACCCTGAATAGCAACGGATGGCTGCTTGCTTGAGCATCCAAAATATTGCCAAAGAGGGAGTAACTGGACTCCACTTCCTCCTTGATATAGTTGCCTGAATCTTCTTCCGACCCAGGGTGTCGCTCCAGTCCCGGCGCATAGCTCAACCGAACAGCGGCAGAAGCACCATTGCAACCCGAGCCGGAGTCGCAAGTATTTTGGTAAAATGTATTAAACTCCCACTGGTTTGCCCCTGGTGTAGAGCGAGAATTCAAGCTGTAGACCCCCGCACCTTCAGTTTTGTTACTGCGCATGCTACCACCGGAATCCAGCCCAGCTCTCACAACATTTCCGCTAAACGTACTGTTTTGAATCTTCAGCGCTCCGGCATGATTAAAAATGGCAGCGCCATAGGCGGCTCCACCCTGATTTTCGGCACCGCCACCAAAGGCCGCCTCACCCTGACCGCCGCCAGAACCGGCACCAAAGCCGCCAGTAGCACCCGGACCACCTCCACCGCCAATGCCGCCGGCGCCTCCGGAAATGGCAGCACCTACTAACCAGCCGCCGCCATTTTCGCCAGGGTCATCACCGGCGGCAAAGCCGCCACCAAGGCCACCCTCGCCAGACGCATCAGTGGATTGAGTACCCCCGCCGCCAAAGGCACCGCCGCCGCCTCCCGCGCCATCCTGGCCACGACCGCCTTCTGCACGATCTCTGCACTCTTCATTAGTCAAGCCACTGCAACCAAACAGGGTCGATGAAGTGCCTCCAATTGTGTCATTGCCGGCTTCGCCTCCGAGAAACTCGGTCCCAAAAAAGCCGCCACCGGTCACGCCATTGGCATTGCCACCCAGACCACCGCCTGCACCGTAATCCGGCGTACTTACGCTGTTGTCCCCGGCCGCCCCACCTTCAGCGGTATTGCCCTGAAAGGTCACCCTTGCCAAGGTCAACCCCCCGCGATTGTAAATGGCGCCCCCGAGACCAGCTCCACCACCACCCGCTTGGGCTCCATCACTGCCGCCCCCCCCTAGGGCAACTCCTCCTTTAAAGGTCACATCACTGATGTTCAGTTCGCCAAAGTTGGCCAGGAAGCGCATTGGGGCACCATTATCGTCACGCTCTATGGTGGCACCATTACCAACAATGGTCAGCGAACCGCGAACAGGGGGCAGGGCATTGGGGCCGAACCAGAAATTATCGGGCTGGGTCAGTGTGTATGTCTTATCCTCTTTAAGGAAGATGGTATTGGACCGGTTGGCCAGGCAGGAACTGGCCAACCGGATAGCTTCCACCAAATCCAATTTGCCTCCGGGGTTGACACCCTCATCAGCAATTACCTCTTCGGGGCCGGCGAAATTCTCGATCGTGTCCTGGTCACATTCGTAGATGCCCGACCTCCCCAAATCAGCCGTACCATCGTCACCTCCCGGTCCGTCAGCACCGTGTCCACTGTCACCGGGCAACAGGTTATAGACATCCAGCGTTACATCGGGACCAGCAACCATTGTTGTGTCCACATACAAGTCGAAAGCCGACACGGCGGAGGCTGTGCTCGTAAGGGCCAGTGCCAGCAGATGGTGTTTAGCAAATTTCATCATTATTCCTCTCCGGGCAGGAGATTATCATGGACAGCGGGGTCTGATGGTAGTAGGTGGCGCCTTTGCCCGCATTCCGCTTCGAGTGAGGTGCGCGGCATTGGTTCCCGAAGGCCGCGCCGGGCCCTAGCGCAAGCTGATGACCGGCCAGCCCTGGCGCTCGGCGTGCTCGCGCAGTTGCGGCGAGGGATCGACGGCGTAGGGGTGGTCGACGCGCTCGAGCAGGGGAATGTCGTTCTGGGAGTCGCTGTAGAAGTAACTGCCCGCCAGGCCTTCGCCATGCTCTGCCAGCCAGTCCTGAAGTCGATCCACTTTGCCCGCCTGAAACGAGGGCGTGCCGCTGACGCGGCCGGTATAGCGACCATCGCAGTACTCCGGGTCGGTGGCGATGAGGTGTTCGACCCCCAGACGACGAGCAATGGGCGCGGTGACAAAGTGGTTGGTGGCGGTAATTATCATCAGGGTGTCGCCGCGCTGGCGGTGCTCCTCCAGCAGGGCCTCGCCACGGGGCAGGACCATGGGCTCGACCACATCGCGCATGAATTCCGCGTGCCAGCGCTCCAGCTGGTCGGGTTCGTTGTCGGCGAGGGGCTTTAGCGCGAACTCCAGGAAGGCTCCGATGTCCAAATCGCCGCGCTCGTAATCGTGGTAAAAGCCCTGATTGACGCGGGTGTACTCCTCGGCGTCGACCACGCCCTGGCGGCACAGAAACTGACCCCAGCTGTAATCCGAATCGCCGTGGAGCAGAGTGTTGTCGAGGTCAAAAATTGCCAGTGCCAAGGCCCGAAACTCCTGTGTAAAACTTGGCTAAATGCGCCATTATGTGGAAGAATCGGAAAGTATAACAGCGCTTGCCTGCGCTGCGCAGCCATTGCCCAAAGGATCACACGCATGTCACGCGAAACGCTCGCCACAACACAGCAGGTCATCGACAAAGATGGCTATCGAGCCAATGTCGCCATTGTCATGCTCAACCCGGACAATCGCGTGTTCTGGTGCCGCCGCATCGGTCAGGAAGCCTGGCAATTTCCCCAGGGTGGCATGCTGCCCGAGGAGTCACCGGAAGAGGCCATGTTTCGCGAATTGCGGGAGGAGACGGGCTTGCTGCCCCACCATGTGGACATCGTCGGCCGCACCCGCCAATGGCTGCGCTACGACCTGCCCAAACACCTGATTCGCCGCCGTTCGACCCCCCTGTGTGTGGGTCAGAAACAAATCTGGTATCTGCTGCGTTTTCAGGGGGCCGAACACGATGTCCGTCTGGATCTGGCCGACAAGCCCGAGTTTGATGACTGGTGCTGGGTGGACTTTTGGCACCCGCCGGGCGAGGTCATTGAGTTCAAGCAGAGCGTCTACCAGCGGGCCCTGAGTGAGCTCGAATCACTGATCCAGCGGAGCTGACCATGCTCAACCAGCTTCGCAGCATCGTTCAGGAAGCCAGCGCCACCCGGCAGCTGGACGAGACGCTGTCGATCATCATCCGCGGCGTCAAGAGCGCCCTGTCGGTGGACGCTGTGTCGGTCTATTTGGCCGAGGACAATCAGGGCACGACCGAGTTGGTTCTGCGCGCCTCCGAGGGCCTGAAAGCCCGCGCCATCGGCAAGATCCGGATGCGCCCCGGCGAGGGTCTGGTGGGCACGGTGGCGGAACGCGCCGAACCCCTGAACCTCGACCACGCCGCATCCCACCCGCGTTTCAAGTACTTCCCCGAAACCGGCGAGGAGTCCTTCCACTCCTTTCTCGGCGCACCCATCATCAACTACGGGCAGACGCTGGGCGTGCTGGTGGTGCAGCAGCGCAGTCCGCGCCTGTTCGACGAAGACCAGGTGGCCTTTTTGATCACGCTGGCGGCCCAGATCGGCGCCTCCCTGAGCCAGGCCGCCGCCAGCCAGGACTTCCGCCAATCCCGGCTCACTGCCCTCGGCACAAAAAAGGGTCGCCAGCGCACCGTGGGCCTGGCCGGCTCTCCGGGGATCGTCATCGGCGAGGCCGTAGTAACCTACTCGCTGGCCGACCTCAAGTCGGTGCCCGATCGCACGCCGGCCTCGATTCCCGAGGAAATTCGCCAGTTCGAGCGCGCCATCAGCGCCACCCGCGACGACATGCGACGCATTGCCGACAGCATGCGCGATGTTCTGCCCAGCGAGGAGGTGGCCCTGTTCGAGGCCTATGAGATGATGGTCCAGGGCGGCCCCATCGTCGACGATACACTGACCCGGATCCGCAAGGGCAATTGGGCCCAGGGCGCTCTGCGCGAGACCATCAGCGAGCACCTGAAGATGTTCCGCGAGGTCGACGACCCCTATCTGAGCGAGCGTGCCGAGGACATTCACGACCTGGGGCGCCGCATTCTGATGCACCTGCAATCGCGCTCGGTGGCCAAGCGCCACTGGCCGCGCAACACCATTCTGGTGGGCGACACCATCTCCCCGACCCAGCTCGCCGAGGTTCCGCCCGAGCGTCTCGCCGGTATTGTCTCGGTGCACGGCTCGGGTTCCTCGCATGTATCGATCCTGGCCCGCGCCATGCAGGTGCCCGCCGTGATGGGCGCACGCGACCTACCCATCGGCCAGCTGGATGGCAGCGAGATGATCGTCGATGGCTATGTCGGCCACCTCTTTATCAACCCCAGCTGGACCCTCAAACGCGAGTACAGCCGGCTGATCAAGCAGGAGAAGCAACAGCTCAAGGAGCTGTCCTCCCTGACCGAACTGCCCGCCGTTACCACCGACGGGGTGCGCATCAACCTTTTGGCCAACACCGGCCTGATCTCGGATCTAACCCCCTGCTTGAAGAGCGGCGCCGAGGGAATCGGCCTGTACCGCACCGAAGTCCCTTTTCAGATCCGCTCGCGCTTTCCCTCCGAGGAAGAGCAATACGACATCTACCGCCAGGTACTGGAGAGCTTTGCCCCGCGCCCGGTGGTAATTCGCACCTTGGATATCGGCGGCGACAAGCCCCTGGACTACTTTCCCATTCAGGAGGAAAACCCCTTCCTCGGCTGGCGCGGCATCCGCATCACCCTGGACCACCCCGAGATTTTCCTGACCCAGTTGCGAGCTATGCTACGGGCCAATCACGGACTGGAAAACCTGCGCATTATGTTGCCAATGATCTCCAGCGTACGCGAACTGCACGAGTCCAAGCTGCTGATTCGCCAGGCCTACGAGGAACTGCGCGACGAGGGCAGTCTGGACGGCCAGCCCCTGCCGCCGGTGGGCATCATGATCGAGGTGCCCTCGGCCATTTACCTGGTGGATGTGCTGGCACCCCATGTGGACTTTTTCTCCATTGGCACCAACGATCTGACTCAGTACCTGCTTGCGGTGGATCGCAACAACGAGCGCGTGGCCAAGCTCTACGACTCCCTGCACCCCTCGGTGCTGCACGCCATTCTCCACATCGCCGACGCCGCCCAGCGTCACGACAAGCCGGTCAGCGTGTGTGGCGAACTCGCCGGCGACCCCCTGGGAGCCCTGTGTCTGATGGGCATGGGCGTTCACAGTCTGAGCATGAGCGCCGGCAGCCTGCTCCGGGTCAAGAAGGTGATTCGCAGCTTTTCCTCCGAACAGTCCCAGGACATCGTCTCGGCGGCGCTGACCCTGGAGGACGGCGGGGCCGTGCGGGCGCGACTGACCCAGGAACTGGAAGCGGCCAACCTGGGCGGTCTGATCCGGGCGGGGCTGTAAGCCGTGACGCCTGCAGGTAGAATAGCGCCATGAAAAAGTGGATAGCCCCCGTTCTCGTTCTCGCCCTGGCCGCGGCCCTGGGTCTGGTCTGGCTGGCGCCCTCGGGCCTCGAGCGCATCCCCGACTTTCGCGCCAGCGACCTCGACGGCCAAACCATCGATAGCGAAGCCCTCCGGGGTAAACCGGTCTTTATGACCTTTTGGGCCACCAGCTGCGTCACCTGTGTGGCCGAAATTCCCCACCTGGTGGACCTGCATGAAAAATACGCAACACAGGGGCTCACCGTGCTCGCCGTGGCGCTGGACTACGACCCCATCGAACAACTCCACGCCATGCGCGAGGAACGCCAGCTGCCCTACACCATCGTTCACGATGCCGACGGGGGCATCGCCGAGGCCTTTGGCGGCGTCCGCCTGACTCCCACCAACCTGCTGATCTCCCCCGAGGGCAAAGTGACCTTCCGCAAGATCGGCGAGGTAAATTTTGACCGCATTGAGCGGGACATTCGGGGAATGCTGTAATGCTCTGGCTCAAGGCCTTCCATCTGATTTTTATGGTGACCTGGTTTGCCGGGCTGTTCTATCTGCCGCGCCTCTATGTCTATCACGCCATGACCGAGGACGAACCCGGGCGCGAGCGCTTCAAGATCATGGAGAGAAAGCTGTTCTGGGGCATCATGACGCCGGGCGGCGTGGTAACTCTGGTGCTGGGGTTTGCCCTGCTGGCGATTCAAAACCACTGGCTGAGCAGTGGCTGGCTGCACGCCAAACTGCTATTGATCGGCCTGCTGGTGGCCTACCACATCTGGTGTGGCAAGCTACTCATGGACTTCAAACACGACCGCAACCGCCACAGCCATGTCTGGTACCGCTGGTTCAACGAGGCGCCGGTGCTGGCACTGATTGCCATCATTCTGCTGGCCAGCCTCAAACCGTTCTGAATTACTCCACCTTGATACTGCCAAAGCGAACGCTGTAGTCCCTCGGCCGCTCGGACAGAGCATCGATCAGGCGATCGGCCATCTCGCCAAAGGCCGCAGCCGCCGCCTCGTCTTCCAGCACTACCGGCGTACCGCGATCGCCGCCCTCGCGCACGGCCAGACTCAGAGGCAATTGACCGAGCAGGGGCACATTCAGCGCCTCGGCCATCTCGCCGCCACCACCGGCACCGAAAATCGGCTCCTCGTGACCGCACTGGCTGCAGATGTGGGTGCTCATGTTCTCGACCACGCCCAGCGGGGCGATGTCGACCTTCTCAAACATTCTCACCGCGCGGCGCGCATCCAGCAGGGCGATGTCCTGGGGCGTGGTCACCACCACTGCCCCCGCCACCGGCATTTTCTGGGCCAGAGTGAGCTGGATATCGCCGGTGCCCGGGGGCATGTCCACCACCAGCACATCCAGTTTGGGCCAGTGGGTCTCCTGCAACAGCTGCATCAGACCGCGGCTGACCATGGGGCCGCGCCACACCATGGGCTGCTCCTGATCGACCAGCGTGGCCATGGAGTTGAACACCACACCGTGGGCCTCCAGGGGCTCCATGGTCTTGCCGTCCCGGGACTCGGGGTGGCTGTCGTTACCCAGCATCATGGCCTGGCTGGGGCCGTAGATATCGGCGTCGAGGACGCCCACCTTCAGCCCCTTTTTCGCCAGAGTGACCGCCAGGTTGGCGGCCACAGTGGATTTGCCCACCCCGCCCTTGCCCGAGGCCACGGCGATGAAGTTCTTGATTTGGGGATGGCCGGTCTGGCCGCTCTGGACGCGGTGGCGATGCATTTTCATGGCGCCATTTTGACACAGGGGCGGCAAACCGCCCAAGCGACTTTGCCGCGCCCTGTGCCTCGCGGCGCAAAAGCATTAGAATCGCCCCTTTAGCGAGCCAACCCCGGAACCGACTGAATACCATGAGCGACCGCCGCATTCTGATTACCTCCGCCCTGCCCTACGCCAATGGTTCAATCCACCTCGGCCATATGGTGGAGTACATCCAGACCGACATCTGGGCCCGCTTCCAGAAGATGCGCGGACACCAGTGCTACTATGTCTGCGCCGATGACGCCCACGGCACACCCATCATGCTCAAGGCCCAAAGTGAAGGCATCGAGCCCGAGCAGCTGATCGATTCCATTGGCCAGGAGCACCGCGCCGACTTCGCCGACTTCAATATTGATTTTGACCAGTACCATGTCACTCACTCCGAGGAGAACCGGCATTACTCGACCGCGATCTACACCGCCCTGCGCGACGCCGGCCACATCCACAGCCGGGTCATTGAACAGGCCTACGACCCCGAGGCTGAGATGTTCCTGCCCGACCGCTTTATCAAGGGCGACTGCCCACGATGCGGGGCCGAGGAACAGTATGGCGACTCCTGCGAGAAGTGCGGCGCCACCTACCAGCCCACCGAACTGAAAAACCCCCACTCGGTGATCAGCGGGGCCACACCGGTCACTAAGGAGTCCGAGCACTTTTTCTTCCAGCTCGCCGACTTCAAAGGCTTCCTGCGCCGCTGGATGGACGAGGGCCATGTGCAGAGCGAAGTGGTCAACAAGATGAACGAGTGGTTCGAGTCCGGCCTGCAGGACTGGGATATTTCCCGGGATGCCCCCTACTTCGGCTTTGAAATTCCCGACGCCCCCGGCAAGTATTTTTATGTCTGGCTGGACGCCCCGGTGGGATACATGGCCAGCTTCCGCAAGTTCTGCGATGAGCAGGGGGTCGACTTTGACGCCTTCTGGGGCAAGGGCGCGGACAGCGAGCTCTATCACTTTATCGGCAAGGACATCGCCTATTTCCACACCCTGTTCTGGCCGGCCATGCTGGAGGGCTCGGGCTTCCGCACGCCCACTGGCGTCTTCTGCCACGGCTTTCTCACCGTCGACGGACAAAAGATGTCCAAGTCCCGCGGCACCTTTATCAAGGCCCGCACCTATCTCGACCACCTGAACCCCGAGTATTTGCGCTACTACTTTGCCGCCAAGCTCGGCAGCGGCGTCGAGGACATCGACCTCAGTCTTGAGGACTTCCGCCTGCGGGTAAACTCGGATCTGGTGGGCAAGGTCATCAACATCGCCAGCCGCTGCGCCGGCTTTGTCAAAAAGCTCGGCGGGGGACAGTTGAGCGCCTCCCTGCACCGACAGGATCTGTTCGACCAGGCGGCGGCAGCCGGCGATGAGATCGCGGCACTCTACGAGGCGCGCAACTACCGCGAGGCCATGCGCCGCATCATGCAGCTGGCCGATGCCGCCAATACCTACATCGCCGAGGCCGAGCCCTGGGTGCTGGCCAAACAGGAGGGCAAGCAGGACGAGGTCGTGGCCATCTGCAGCGATGGCATCAACCTGTTCCGCCAGATCGTCACCTACCTCAAGCCGGTGCTCCCCGGGCTGGCCGGGGGCGCCGAGGCCTTTCTCGATATCCAGCCACTGAGCTGGCGCGACGCCGGGCAGCCGCTGCTCGGCCACAAGGTCAATAAATTCAAGCCACTGATGCAGCGCATTGAACCGGAGAAGATCGAGACCATGATCGAAGCCTCCCGGGAAGACCTCAAGGCCGCCGAAAGTACGCCGCCCAAAGCGGCCAGTGGCCCGCTGGCCGAAGACCCCATCGGCGACACCATCGCCTTTGAGGATTTCGCCAAACTGGATCTGCGCATTGCCCGCATCGCCCGTGCCGAGCATGTGGAGAAGGCGGACAAGCTGCTGCGCCTGACCCTGGACCTGGGTGGCGAGACTCGCCAGGTGTTTGCCGGCATCAAGTCGGCCTACGAGCCCGCCGAGCTGGAGGGCAAGCTGACCGTCATGGTCGCCAATCTGGCGCCGCGCAAGATGCGCTTTGGCGTTTCCGAGGGCATGGTGCTGGCCGCCGGCCCGGGCGGCAAGGACCTTTTTGTGCTGCACCCCGACGACGGTGCCGAGCCCGGCATGCGCGTCAAGTAGAGGCCATTGATGGACAGGGAAGCGGCGCCGGACGAACAAGAGAAACGCCACTGGTGGCGGGAATTGCCGGTCAAAGGCGGTTACGACAACCCCGAGTGGCACTGGCTCCAGTGGCTGGGAATCGCACTGGGCTGGGCCCTGGACTGGTTGCTCGTGCTCTCCATCAATCTGATGACGGTGGTACTGATACTGCCCATGAGCCTGCGCCCCTCCCTGTTGCGCCGGGATCGAGACCAGCGTGACTTCTACTGCCAGCTGGCCGAAGACGGCGACGCCGGCGCTTTCTACCGGCCACCGGAGGGCGTTCCCGATGTGCGCCTTGTGCCCGGCACACCCTGGCGCGGTCCCAGACTGCCCGTGGGGCAGTGTTATCAGCTGAGCTTTGCCAGCGACTTCGAAGCCGCCAACCCGGTCCTGCGCAAGGCCTACCGCCGCCACAGCAAAAACCATGTGGCCCAGGCCCAATACTGGTGTCACGGCGACCGGCCGCGACCCACCCTGTGCGTCATCCACGGATTCGTGCTCGACGCCTACAGCGTCAACAGTCGCTTTTTCGCCCTGCGCTGGTTTTACCGCCAGGGTTACGACATCGTGCTCTACACCCTGCCCTTTCACGGCTACCGCCAGGGCCTGCTGTCGCCCTTTTCGGGACACGGCTACTTTGCCCACGGCCCCCTGCATGTCAACGAGAGCTTCGCCCAGGCCGTCTACGATTTCCGTCACTTGATGAACTGGCTGGAGTCCCGCGGCGTGGAGCGCTTCGGAGTCATGGGCATTTCCCTGGGCGGCTATACCACGGCCCTGTTGGCCAGCGTGGAGACGCGCCTGAATTTTGCCGTCCCGGTGGTGCCACCGGCCAATCTGGTCGATGTGGCCTTCCGCTGGTTCCCGCTGGGCCTGTTACTGCGCACTCTGCTCAAAGCCGTCGGCATCGACCGGACCCAGGCCCGTCAGACACTGGCCGTGACCTCGGCCCTGAGCTGGCAGCCGGTCATTCCCCGGGAACACTTGCTGATCGTCGGCGCCCCCGGCGATGCCATCACCTATCCCCAGCAACACCAGGCGCTCTTCAATCACTGGAAGGGAGCACAGATGATCTGGGTGCCCGGCGGGCATGTTTTGCATTTTGAAAAGCGGCGCTACCTTAAAGCCATCCGGGGGCTGATGATGGATTCCGGCTTTGCCGAAGGCGGTGGCGACGCTTAAGGCCTCTCACTGCGGCCGTCGTGACCACTGCGTATCACGCAATTGCGGCCCGCACCCTTGGCTTCATAGAGCGCCTCATCGGCGGCCTGCAACAGCGATTTTCCGCCATCGTCGACACAGGCCTTTAACTCGGCGACGCCCACACTGATGGTCACGGGCACGCGCTCGCCGGAGACCCTGAAGTCCAGTGCTTCCACCGCCTCTCTCAATTCCTCGGCAATTTGCGCGGCGCCCTCAATGGGTGTATCGGGCAACAGCAGGCAGAACTCCTCGCCGCCGTAGCGCGCCACGACATCGGAGGGTCGTTTGACCGTGCCGGCGATAACCTCGGCCACCGCCTGGAGACAGGCGTCTCCCACCTGGTGACCGTGAGTGTCGTTAAACGCCTTGAAGCGGTCGATGTCGACCATCATCGCCGACAGGGTGTTTTCCGTGCGGCAGTGTCGTTTGACCTCCAGCGCCAGCAGGTCGTCAAAACCCCGACGATTTTTGAGGCCGGTCAGTGCGTCCGTATTGCTCAAAACCTCCAGTTGGGCATTGGCGTCGCGCAACGCCTGGGTACGCCGGCGAACGCGATCCTCGAGTTGCTCCACCGACTCCCGCTGCACCCGGAGCGCTTCGGCCTGGGCCTGGTAGCGCTTGTTCTTTTCATCGTTGAGGCGTACGGCCAATGCCGCCGAGAGCACCACGGTGCCAATACCGGTACCAAAGAGAATGGAGTACTCGGTAAACAGGTTGTTGGGCAGAAAGTGAAATTTGTTGAGTGCCATCAGAATGGCGCCAAACATGAACACAAACCAGGAATAGACATAGACCCGAGCCACCGTATAGCCCTCGGCCAGACGGTAAAAACCGGCAAAAATCCCCATAAACGAGGCAAAGATGGTGCACCCCATCAGAATGCGAATCACATGGTAGTAGGGCAAAAACAGCGAACCGATGGAGAGCAGCACCGCCGCCACCATCAATGCCTTGATGATGCGGCTGGATTTGGGATGGGTGTGGGAATAGATGCGCAGAAAGTCGCGGGCAAAGAGCAGACTGAAAATGATGGTAAAGGCGATGCCCTGCAATAAAAGGCGGTCATTGAGCCCGCCCCAGCGGCTCCACAAATACTGATACCCCAAACCGTTGAGCGCCACCATGAACAGCAACAGGCTGAACACATAGCCCACATAGTACAAATACACCGTCTCGCGAACGGCGAAATAAACAAAGACATTGTAGAGCGCCATGATCAGCAACATGCCGTAGAGCAGCCCCAGAAACATGATGTGCTGCTGGTCGTACTCAAAGAAGGCCTCGAGGTCCCACAGGCTCAGACGAAACTGGACGGCGCTGGTGGTCTGAACATGAAGATACAGGGTTTTGCCGGCTTCGCCCTGTGGCACGGGAAAAAGGAAGTTGCGGTGATCCACCGGGCGCTGGCTGAAGGGCCGGAGATCACCCAGGTGGAGCGTTTCAACCAACTCGTCGGCGGCCATCCAGTAGACATCAATGTGATCCAGAAGCGGGTAGTTGATCTCGACCCATTTGCGCGAGTCGTATTGCCCGGCGCGCCAGCGAAACCAGAAATGATCCTGGTTGAAGCCCTGATTGAGTGCCCCCCGGTCACTGTAGGGGCAGGGCTCCCAGCGGGACTCATCCAGCTGGCGAACCTCTTCCAGTGACAGCGGCTTCTTGCTTGGGGGGAGGCAGTCCATACTGGCCACCAACTCGGCGTCCAGCGGCTGGTGTATTTCAAAGGCCTGCGCCTGACCGCTCAAGAGCGTAGCCAGTAGCACCGTCCATAAAGCAAGGGCGAACTTCACCTTAAACACTTCCCCCAATTCGACGCTCAGCAGGCGCCGGTTATTGTTGTCTTGACGCCCACTCTAGTGAGCTAAGACAAGCCCGTGTCACCTTATCCCATGAGCGCGGCGATTTTCCCGACGAATGCGTTGGTTTCGCCGAAGCCGCGCGATCCAAAGCGGGTAAGTCTTCCATGCAAAGCGGCATCCTTCCATGAGGGCTGACGCCAAATCATAATAAAATCACGCTAAGGCTATATAAAATGCGCCACTAAATAACTGAAAAGAATATAAAGCGAATTTTATATAAGGAAAACGAGGCCTTAAACCTTTAGAATACGAGCCGGTCCCGTTTTCTGGAGCTATACAGGCAGCAACGCATGTTCGGCGATCTCGTAGTCAATTATGCCCTGATATTGCTGGCCACCATCCTGGTCAACAATTTCGTACTGGTGCAATTCCTCGGCCTCTGCCCCTTCATGGGGGTTTCCAAAAAGCTCGAGACGGCCACCGGTATGGCACTGGCCACCGCCTTTGTTCTGACCCTGGCCTCGGCGGCCAGCTGGATCGTCGAGAACGCCATCCTCCAGCCCCTGGACTTGCTCTATCTGCGCACCCCGGCGTTTATTCTGATCATCGCCGTGCTGGTACAATTTACCGAAATGTTCATGCACAAGAAGGCACCTCTTCTCTACAATGTGCTGGGCATTTTTCTCCCCCTGATCACCACCAACTGTGCGGTGCTCGGGGTCGCCCTTCTCAATGTGCAGAAGGATCACAGTTTTATGCAGGCCCTGGTCTACGGCTTTGGCGCCGCAGTGGGCTTTTGCCTGGTACTCGTCCTGTTCGCCGCCATGCGCGAGCGGCTCGAGGCAGCGGAAGTCCCCGCCGCCTTCAAGGGCGCGCCCATCGCCCTGGTCACCGCCGGCCTGATGTCGCTGGCCTTTATGGGCTTTTCCGGACTCGTTAGCCACTGATGTTAGACAATCTCTACGACATTCTTATCGCCATCGCACCACTGGCCGGGCTGGGCCTCGGCTTTGGTCTGTTGCTGGGCTTTGCCGCAGTGCGCCTGAAAGTCGAGGGCAACCCCATCGTCGACCAGATTAACAATCTGCTGCCCCAGACCCAGTGTGGCCAGTGCAGCTACCCCGGTTGCAAACCCTACGCCGAGGCCATCGCCTCGGGCGAGGCGGACATCAACCAGTGCCCTCCCGGCGGCGAGAGCACCGTTCAGGCCCTGGCCGATCTGCTGGGCAAGGAGCCCAAACCCCTGGACGCCGAGGAGCGGCCGCCCTCGGTCGCCGTGATCGAGGAAGAGGGCTGCATTGGCTGCACGCTGTGCATCCAGGCCTGCCCGGTGGACGCCATTCTCGGTGCGGCCAAACAAATGCACACCGTTATCGCCGATGAGTGCACCGGCTGCGAGCTGTGCGTGGACCCCTGCCCGGTGGATGTAATTACCATGGTCGACATTGAGCCCACCACCCAGACCTGGAAGTGGCCGCTGCCCGAACAACGGGCGATCATTCCCCTGGTTTCCGGCGCCGAGGGCTCAGTCATCGACCAGAGCCAAGTGGAACAGGAGACGCAGTGAGCGAAGAGCAAACCCTCGCCGTCTCTCCGAACCTGCACCGCTTTAACGGTGGCCTGCACTTGCCGACGCGCAAGTCGCAGTCCACCGAGCGGCCACTGGTGGCCGCCAGCTTGCCGTCGCAGTTGATCCTGCCCCTGCAGCAGCACATCGGCCAGAATGCCGAACCGGTGGTGCGCGAGGGCAACCGCGTACTCAAGGGACAGGTGGTGGCCAAGGCGCCAGCCTATGTCAGCGCGCCCATCCACGCTCCCACCTCCGGTACCGTGCGCGAAGTCGGGCCCATGCCCGTCCCCCACCCCTCGGGACTCTCTGCGCCCTGCCTGGTGATCGAGCCGGACGGCCGCGACGAGTGGACCGAACTGTCGCCAATAGAAGACTTTCGCTCACTCGACCCCATCAGCCTGCGCAACCGCATTCGCGAGGCCGGCATTGTCGGCCTCGGCGGCGCTGCCTTTCCCAGCGCGGTCAAACTCAATCCCGGTCCCAGTCGCAAACTGGAATTGCTGGTAATCAACGGCGCCGAGTGCGAGCCCTACATCACCTGTGACCAGACCCTGATGAGCGAGCGCGCCGACGAGGTGATCGGCGGCATTCAGGTGGCCCTGCACACGCTCGGTGTCGAACGCTGTTGGGTGGCCATCGAGGACAGCATGCCCGACGCCTGTCGCGCCCTGCAAAAAGCGCTCGAAGAGCGCGGCGATGAACGCATCGAACTCAAAGTGGTGCCCACCATTTATCCCACCGGCGGAGAAAAGCAGCTGATCAAGGTATTGACCGGCCGGGAAGTGCCCAGCAACGGCCTGCCGGCCGATATCGGCGTGGTCTGCCACAACCCCGGCACGGTAGCGGCCATGTACCGCGCCGTAGTCTACGGCGAGCCGCTGATATCGCGCATCGTCACCGTCACCGGCGACGGCGTCGCCGAGCCGCGCAACCTGGAAGTGTTGTTCGGCACACCCATCGCCCACCTGGTGGAAGCGGCCGGCGGCTACACCCCGGATGTCGAGCGACTGATCATGGGTGGCCCAATGATGGGCTTTGCCCTGCACACCGACGAGTTGCCAGTGGTCAAGGCCAGCAACTGCATCCTCGCCGCCACCAGGGAGGAGATTGCCGACCCCGGCGCCGCCGACCCCTGCATTCGCTGCGGCGCCTGCGCCGATGTCTGCCCGGCGGATTTGCTGCCCCAGCAACTCTACTGGTACAGCAAGAGCCGGGAGTTCGATCGTGCCCAGGACGAATACAATCTGTTCGACTGCATCGAGTGCGGCGCCTGTTCCTATGTCTGCCCCAGCCACATTCCGCTGGTCCAGTACTACCGCTTTGCCAAGACCGAAATCCGCAACGCCGAAGTCGAGCGGCGCAAGGCCGAGCACGCCAAGGAGCGCCACGATTTCCGTCTCGAGCGCCTCGAGCGCGAGCAGCGCGAGAAAGCCGAGGCCATGCGGCGCAAGAAAGAAATGCTGGCGCGCAAGAAGGCCGAAGCGGCCGACAAGGGCAGCGGGGATAGCGACGGCAAGCCCGGGCAGGATGCCATCGCCGCAGCGGTGGCCCGGGCCGAGGCGCGCAAGGCGGAAAAGGCCAGGAGCGGGGAAGGCCGGGAAAAGGTCGGCGGCAATGACGCCAAGCAGGCGGCCATCGCCGCCGCCAAGGCCCGGGCCAAAGCCAATGCAGAGGGCAGTCCCGCCGCCGCCAGCGACGCCGAGGAAGCCAAACGCAAGGCGATAGAAGCCGCCAAGCAGCGAGCCAAAGCACAGAGCGAAGCCCCCGACCCCGCTGCGGAGGCCCGCAAGAAAGCCGTGGAAGCAGCCAAGGCCCGAGCCCAGGCCAAAGGTGACGGCGCAGACCAAGACCCCAAAAAGGCCGCGATCGAGGCCGCCAAGGCCAAGGCGCTGGCCAAACAGAAAGGCGGGGACGCCGAGCGCAGCGAAGCGGCGAGCGAAACCGGCGACCCGAAAAAAGCCGCTATCGAGGCAGCCAAGCAGCGGGCAATGGAGAAGCAAAAGGGCGAAAGCGACGCCAAGCCCGCTGAAGACCCGCGCAAGGCAGCGATTGAAGCGGCTAAACAGAGAGCCCTGGCAAAACAGGCAACAAGCGGCGAGAACGGCAGTAAAAGCCAGGAGAAGCCGGCGGAAACGACAACAGACACAGCAAAACCCACAGACCCCAAAAAAGCCGCCATCGAGGCGGCCAAACAGCGGGCACTGGCCAGGCAGCAAAGCGAAGACACCGACGGCAACGAAGAACCGTCAGAGACTGACGCCGCTGCCGAAGACCCGAAGAAAGCAGCCATTGAAGCCGCCAAAAAGCGGGCACTGGCCAAGGCCCGCGAGCGAGGTGACTCATGAGATTCAAAACCGTCAGCTCGCCACACAAACTCGGCCGCACCAGCGTCAATACAGTGATGCTCAAGGTGATCGCGGCCCTGCTGCCCGGCACCGCCGTGGCCACGGCCTGGTTTGGCTGGGGCGTACTCAGCAACCTGGTGCTGGCCATCGGCGTCGCGCTCGTCGCCGAGGCCCTGACCCTGGCCATCCTGCGCCGCCCTGTGCTGCCGCGCCTGGCCGATCTCAGCGCGGTGGTCACCGCCTGGTTGCTGGCCCTGGCCCTGCCCGCCTATTCACCGTGGTGGCTAATCCTCGTCGGCACGGTATTCGCCATCGTCTTTGCCAAACAGCTCTACGGCGGCCTGGGCTACAACCCCTTCAACCCGGCCATGGTCGGCTATGTGGTGCTGCTGATCTCCTTCCCCGTGTACATGACCCAGTGGCCCGAGCCGGCTCTGGGCCAGTGGCCCATGGACCTCGGCGAAACCTTGCGCCATGTCTTTGGCGAGCGCAGCCAGGCCGCCGTCGACGCCCTCACCGGCGCCACTGCACTGGACTACAGCAAGCTGCAACTCGGCCGGGAGATTCCCATGGACGAAGTGCGCCAACACGCCAGTTTCGGACAAATCGGGGCCAGTGGCTGGGAGTGGATCGCCGGGGCCTACGCCCTGGGCGGACTCGCCCTGATCGCCTGGCGGGTGATGCCCTGGCACGCCCCGGTGGCGATGCTGGCCAGCCTCTTCCTCCTCGCCGAACTGTTTCACCTGATCGATCCGTCCCAGTACCACGGCGGCTGGTTTCACTGGTTTAGCGGCGGCGCACTGATGGGGGCTTTCTTTATTGTCACCGACCCGGTGTCCGGCTGCACCAGCAACCGTGGCCGGCTCTACTTCGGCGTCGGCGCCGGGGTGCTGGTTTTCGTCATAAGGGCCTGGGGCGGCTATCCCGACGGTGTGGCCTTTGCCGTCCTGTTGATGAATATGATGGCGCCCATGATTGACCACTACACCAAGACCCGGGTCTTCGGCACCGGGGGCACAGGGAGGCCGTATGGACAATAAACCCATTGCTCTGGCCGCCGCCCTGCTCACCGGTTTTGCCGTACTCGGCACCGGCCTGGTGGCCGTGACCCATGTCACCACCCGGGACAACATCGCCGAGCAACAGCGCCAGGCACTGCTCGACAGCCTCAACGAAATCATACCGGCCGAGCGCTACGACAACGACCTGGCCCTCGATACCCGCCGGCTCGACGCCCCGCAACTGGTCCGCGACGGCCCCGCCACGGCCTATTTCGCCCGTCGCGAAGGCGAAGTGGTGGCCGTGGTCTTGAGCGCCGTGGCCCCGGACGGCTACAGTGGCAACATTGGACTGCTGGTGGGGATCTACCGCGATGGCAGCATAGCCGGTGTGCGCGCCACCCACCACCGCGAGACGCCGGGGTTGGGCGACGCCATCGAGGCCGACCGGAGCGACTGGATCCGGCAATTTCAAGGACGCTCCTTGGGCCAACCGGCGCGCCCGGAGTGGGCAGTGAAAAAAGATGGCGGCGAGTTTGATCAACTGACCGGCGCCACCATCACCCCGCGAGCCGTTGTCGCCGCAGTGGCACGGAGTCTCGAGTATTTTGAACAGAACAAGGCAGAGCTGCTCGGCAAATCCCCGACCGACAGCGAGGAGGACAGCCCGTGAGTTCGAGCGCAGAACTGAAAAAAATCGCCGGAGACGGCTTCTGGAGCAACAATGCCGGCCTGGTCCAGCTGCTCGGCCTGTGCCCCCTGCTCGGCGTCACCGGCACCATGATCAACGGCCTGGGTCTGGGCCTGGCCACGACCTTTGTCATGGTGGTCTCCAGCGTTTGCGTTTCAGCCATCCGCCACATTGTCCGCGACGAGATACGCATCCCGGTGTTCGTTCTGATCATCGCCGCCACCGTGACTGTGGTCGAACTGCTGATGCAGGCCTATATGTACCAGCTCTACACCGTGCTGGGCATTTTCCTGCCGCTGATCACCACCAACTGCGCCATCATAGGCCGCGCCGAGGCCTATGCCGCCAAAAACGGCGTGGGACTGGCGGCCTTTGACGGCCTCAGCATGGGGCTGGGGTTTGCCGCCGTACTGGTGGCCCTGGGCGCCTTCCGGGAAATCGTCGGCCAGGGCACCCTGCTGGCCGGCTCCCACCTGATGTTTGGCGAGACGGCGCGCGACTGGACCATTACGGTCTTCAGCGACTACCCCGGCTTCTTGCTGGCCGTGCTGCCACCTGGCGCCTTTATCGGGCTGGGCCTGCTGGTGGCACTCAAGAATGTTATCGATGCCCGTTTCAAGGATCGCCCGGCCAAGGCACCCGCCACTGCCGCCGAGCCGGCCTGATGGCACCCCAGGCGGAGCCTTCCCGGCTCCGCCGCCTTCACTCCCCTTTCACCCTCTCCTGACACGCTGCCAGTGAGTACTTGACGGCAGCGCAATAGCGGCCCGATAGTAGTCGCTGTGAAGGAGCACTATTTCCTGCACGCACCGTGTAAGAAATGTGCGGCAACAGCGACAAACGCACTGAACACTGAATACAGCGAACGACTGAATCCACTGAGGAGAACGACATGAGCAAGAAATCACAGTACATCACCAGCGCCCTGGGCATGACCCTGGCCACCACCCTGTCCGCCGGCATCGCCCAGGCCGAAATGGAAAACCCCTTTGGCATCTCCGAGATGAGCTCGGGCTACCAGGTAGCCGGTAACCATGAGGGCAAGTGCGGCGAAGGCAAGTGTGGCGAGAACAAGGACCACAAAGCCGAAAAGGAAGGTAAATGCGGCGAAGGCAAGTGCGGTGAAAAGAAAGAGCGCAAAGCCGACAAGGAAGGCAAATGCGGTGAAGGCAAGTGTGGCGGTGACAAATAAGTACCGCGACACTGGCAACGGCCTTTCCACGGCACCGGCGCGCTTTCGCGCCGATGTCAGTGGTGCCGGCCTCGGCCTTCGCCGGGGCCTGGTCGAGATGCTCTCCGGCTTCCCGGAGGACATCGACTTTATGGAGGTCGCTCCCGAAAACTGGATCGGCGTCGGCGGTGCCATTGGCCGCCAGCTGAGGCAGTTTACCGAGCGCTACCCCTTTGTACTCCACGGCCTGTCTCTGTCCATTGGCAGCCCGTCTCCCCTCGATGAAAAGCTGCTTCGCGCCATCCGCGGTTTTATGGACGAGCACGGCATCGAGACCTACACCGAACACCTGACCTATTGCTCCGACGACGGTCATCTCTACGACCTGTTACCCATTCCCTTTACCGAGGACGCGGTCAACCATGTGGCCGAGCGCATCGCCCGGGCCCAGGACATTCTCGGCCGGCGCATCGCCATGGAGAACGCCTCCTACTACGCCGCCCCCGGCGCCGAAATGAGCGAAATCGAGTTTCTCAACGCGGTACTCGAGAAGGCCGATTGCGGCCTGCTGTTCGATGCCAACAACCTGTTTGTCAACGCCACCAACCACCGCTACGACCCGATCGAGTTCCTCAACCAGCTGCCCACCGAACGCATTGCCTACTGTCATGTGGCCGGACACTACAATGAGGCCGAGGACCTGATCGTCGACACCCACGGTGCGCCGGTCATCGACGATGTCTGGCAGTTGCTGGAGAAAACCTATCAGCGCTTCGGGCCATTGCCCACTTTGCTCGAGCGGGACTTCAACTACCCACCACTGGAGACCTTGCTGGGTGAAATCCGGCGCATACAAGGCTTGCAAGCACAGGCTGATGTGAGCGATAAACACCGTATCGCCTGAATCGCTCTCCGGGAGGATAGCCAACCATGCAGGAATCATTTCAGTCGTGGATGCTGCAATCACTGGGCATTCTGTCGCTGATCGTCTTTGTCATCTTCATCGTCGCTGTTCTCGGTGTGGCGACGATGTATGTCATCGATGTCACCCAGACCGCCCACGCCGTGCGCCGCAACTTCCCGGTGATCGGGCGCTTTCGCTATTTTTTCGAGCACATCGGCGAGTTTTTCCGCCAGTACTTTTTCGCCATGGACCGCGAGGAGCTGCCCTTTAACCGCGCCGAGCGGGCCTGGGTCTACCGCGCGGCCAAAAATGTGGACCGCACCGTGGCCTTTGGCTCGACCCGGGACCTGACCAAGAACGGCACCATCTACTTCGTCAACTGCGGCTACCCCACACTGGGGGAAGACGCCATGCCCAATCACGCCGTGACCATCGGCCCCTACTGTGAACACCCCTACACTACCGACTCGGTACTCAATATTTCGGGCATGAGTTACGGCGCTCTCTCCCGCCCGGCCGTTCAGGCCCTGTCCAAGGGCGCGGCGCTGGCGGGTTGCTGGATGAATACCGGCGAGGGTGGCCTGGCGCCCTACCACCTGGAGGGTGGCGGCGACCTGGTATTCCAGATCGGCACGGCCAAATTCGGGGTCAAGGACGAACACGGGCAACTGGACGACGACAAGCTGCGCGAAATCGCCGGTCACCGGCAGGTCCGAATGTTCGAGATCAAGCTCAGCCAGGGGGCCAAGCCGGGCAAGGGCGGCATCGTGCCGGCGGAGAAGGTCACCCCGGAGATCGCCCGCATCCGCGGCCTGCGCACGGGCGAGGACGCCATCAGCCCCAACCGCCACCCGGACATCGGCAACGCCGACGACCTGCTCGACATGGTCAACCGGATTCGCACGGTCACCGGCAAGCCCACCGGCTTCAAGACCGTGGTCGGCACCTACGGCTGGCTGGAGGAGATGTGCGAAAACATCCGCCACCGGGGCATTGAGAGCGCCCCCGATTTCATCACCATCGACGGCGCCGACGGCGGCACCGGCGCGGCGCCCATGAGCCTGATGGACAATATGGGCCTGCCCCTGCGCGAAAGTCTGCCCGCGGTGGTCGACATGCTCTGCCGCTACGGCCTGCGCGAGCGCATCAAAATCGTCTGCTCGGGCAAACTGATCACCCCGATCGGCGTGGCCTGGGCCCTGTGCATGGGCGCCGACTTTGTCACCAGTGCCCGCGGCTTCATGTTTTCCATCGGTTGCATTCAGGCCCTGCAGTGCAACAAGAACACCTGCCCCACCGGGGTGACCACCCACAACCCCAAACTGCAGCGCGGGCTGGTTCCCGCCAGCAAGGCCAAAAGGGCCGCCAGCTATGTCAAAAACATGAACTACGAAGTGGGCGTCATCGCCCACGCCTGCGGCGTGCCCGAGGCGCGGCTGTTGCGGCGCAAGCACGCCCGCATGGTGCTGGAGAACGGCACCTCTGTGCCCCTCGACGACCTCTACCCGGAAATCCGCAACGAGGGCGTGAGCACCATACGCCGGATCGACAGCCTGTGAGTGAGCGCGACTTCCAGAACCTGCAGCGCGATTTTGCCGCCCACTTGCGCGACCCCGTCCAGGTCGCCGCCCCGGATGGCATTGAAGATCGCCGCATGGCCATCTACCGCGAGCTGATCTACAACAACATCGAGGGTTTTATCAGCGGCGGCTTCCCCGTACTGAGAAAACTCTACGAGGACGACGCCTGGCACGATCTGATCCGCCAGTTTCTCGTCCACCACCGCTGCCAGTCCCCCTACTTTCTCAAGATCTCCGAGGAGTTTTTGCAATTCCTCTCCGGGGACGCCTTCCAGCCTCGCGAGATCGATCCACCTTTCATGGCCGAACTGGCCCACTACGAATGGGTGGAACTGGCGCTCAGTGTGGCCCCGGACGAGACGCCACCGGCGGGTCTCGATCCCAATGGCGACCTGATGACCGGGGCGCCCTGCCTGTCGCCACTGGCCTGGCACCTGGTCTATCAGTGGCCGGTGCAACAACTCGGCCCCGACTACCGCCCACAGACGCCGCCCGATACACCCACCCATCTGGTGGTGTACCGCGACCGCCGCGACGAAGTCCGCTTTGTCTCTGTCGCCCCCATGACTTCGGCACTGTTGCAACTGGTGGAGGCCCACCCGGGTGCCAGCGGCGGTGATCTATGCCTGGCCCTGGCCGAACACCTGGAGCACCCCGAACCGGCCCAGCTTCAGCGGGCCGGTGTCGAGGCGCTGGAGGCGCTGCGCGAAAAGGGCATTCTGCTGGGCACTCACCCCGCCCGCGACCCCGAAACGGTTTAGCCAGAGCGTTCTAAAGCCGCCGGTTTTTTTCCGCTACACTCTGCTCACCATTAACACCGTGGAGCTTTCATGACGCGCGTACTGGACGAGTTGCTCGAGCTGCTGACGCTCGAGCCCATCGAGGAAAACATCTTTCGCGGACGCAGCCAGGACCTCGGCTTTGGCAACCTGTTCGGCGGTCAGGTGCTGGGGCAGTCACTCTCCGCCGCCTGCCAGACTGTGGAGCCCGACCGCCCCGTGCACTCGCTGCACGCCTACTTTCTGCGCCCCGGCGATCCCCGGCGCGGGATCGTCTACCAGGTCGACAACCTGCGCGACGGCGGCAGTTTTTCCACCCGCCGCATCACCGCCATCCAGCACGGCAAACCCATCCTCTCCCTCGACGCCAGCTTCCAGCGCGAGGAGCAGGGGTTTGAGCACAGCGACGATATGCCCGGCGACATTCCCGAGCCCGAGGCACTGGAGAGCGACTCCGACCTGGCGCGCAGGATCGCCGACAAGATTCCCGAACACATTCGCGACAATGTGCTCGCCGACAAGCCCATCGAAATGCGCCCGGTGGCACCGCTCAACCCCTTTGATCCACAAACAATGGATCCCGTACAGCATGTCTGGTTCCGCGCCAGTGGCACCCTGCCGGACGACCCCATGGTGCACCGCTACATGCTGGCCTACGCCTCGGACTTCAAGCTCTGCACCACGGCCATGCGGCCCCACGGAGTCAGCTTTATCCAGCGCGACATGCAAGTGGCCAGCCTCGACCACGCCATGTGGTTTCACCGCCCCTTTCGCTTTGACGACTGGCTGCTCTACACCATGGAGAGCCCCACCGCCGTGGGCGGTCGCGGTCTCAACCGGGGCCGCATCTACACCCGCGACGGCGTCCTCGTGGCCTCGACCACCCAGGAGGCCCTGATACGCCAGCGCCCGAAGCGCTAGTCGGTCTTCGAGCCGCGGGCGCGTTCCACGCGGATTTCCTGGGCCAGCACCCAACGGGCCAGACGATGCAATTCAGCCATGCTGGCGATGACCGCATCGGGGCGGTGGGAGTGCCGGGCCGTGCCGGGGAAGATTTTATCAATCCAGCTCTGGTTCCACCCCACCCCGTTATAGAAAATGGCCTCGACGCCAGCCTCCTTGGCGGCGACCACATCGGTGGTGCTGTCGCCGACATACCACACCGTCTCGTCCGCCGGGTGGCCGAGGCGTCTGAGCGCCTCGATCAACAAGTCCGGAGCGGGTTTTCGCCGCTCGACATCGTTGCCACTGACGATGGTGTCGAAGAGGCCGGCCCAGCTTCCCTCCTCCACTTTTGACAGTTCTTCCATCATAAAGTCGCGATTGCGGTTGGTAATCACCCCCACACGAATGCCCAGCTGGCGAATCGCGTCCAACTGCTCCCGCGTGTCGCTCTCCAGGGGGTGAACCTCTCCCACATAGTGGCGGTAGGATTCGTCAAAGGCGTGGTGGGCGCGCTTTTTGGCGGCCTCGTCGGCGCCAAAGAGCACCTCGAAGATGTCGGTGCGGGAGATCTTGCGCTGCTCAACGATCTTGGGGTGCAGCTGGCGGTGGTCGCGCACATAGGTCACCAGCTTGGCGTCTTCGAGCGTCTTGGAGTCCTCGGGCTTTACCAGGTGCTTGTCGAGGCCCAGTTCGCGCAACTTGGGCAGGACATCATCGACCGCGTGGTACATGGCGTCGTGAGTGTCGACCAGCGTGGCGTGCCAGTCGATCAGTATCACCTCTGGGTGAGCCCTGGGCAGCGTAAGGATGCTCATGCGCTTTTCTCCCGCCTCTTGACCACTTCCCAGGCGGCGTCCAGCTCGGTGAGGTCGGCGGACGCGATCTCCCGCCCCCGGGCGACCAGCTCTGCCTCCACGGCGCGGAAGCGTCGCTCGAATTTGTCGTTGCCCTTGCGCAGAGCCTCCTCGGCGCGAAAGCCACAGTGGCGGGCGAGGTTGGTGACGACGAACAGCAAATCCCCCAGCTCTTCCTCGAGATGGGCCCGCTCGGCCTCACCCGCATCATTTTCCTGTACCTCGTGCCAGGCCGCTTCCACCTCGCCCAACTCCTCGCGCACCTTGTCGAACACCGGGCCGATGTCGGACCAGTCAAACCCGACCCGGGACACACGCTTCTGCAACTTGTGCGCTCTCAGCAGGGCCGGAAAGGCCAGAGGCACATCGTCGACGACGCTGATCTGACGCTTGTCCCGGCGCTCGCGCTCCTTGCGCGACTCCCATATTTCCTTGACCGCGCCGGTGTCTTTGGCCTCGGCCTGGCCAAAGACATGGGGATGCCGCGCCACCAGCTTGTCACTGAGGTCGTCCACCACATCGGAAAAACGGAAGTGCGACTGTTCCTCGGCCATTTGAGCGTGATAAACCACCTGCAACAGCAGGTCTCCCAGCTCCTCACGCAGGTGCTCAAAATCGCCTCTGGCAATGGCGTCGGCCACCTCGTAGGCCTCTTCAATGGTGAAGGGCGCGATACTATCGAAGGTCTGGGCGATATCCCAGGGACAGCCGTGTTCGGGGTCGCGCAGCTGGCGCATGATATCGAGTAATCGTTGTATCCGGCTCATCACACGATACTACCATCGCCACAGTGGGTCGCCAGCCGGCACCCCGGTGGGAAGCGCCAAAAAAAACGGGCCGAAGCCCGTTTTTTTTAAACCATCGGTATGGCGTTCCGATCAGAAGGTAATGGCAATGCCCACATGGAAATTGTCGTCGAGTTCCACATCGCCGTTGTATTTCTCAAACTCGGTCTCGATTTCCCGGTAGCCAATATAGCCCCGGGCACTGGGCGCCAACTCGGCATCAAAGCCCACCGTCCACTCGTGCATCTGGTCGGTATCGCCAAATGAGGTAATGCCGGGAGCGACGAAGGCCTTCAGATACAGGGACATCGGGGTGCTCTCATTGGGGATGATATAGGCGACTTTGGCACCCACTGCCGCGGCGGAAATGTCGGTATCACTGATGTCATCTACCGTTCCCAGGTAGGCCTTGGCCCCGGCGCCGACCGTAACACGCTTCTGGCTCCCCTTCATATTGCCGGTCACCATGAACTCGCCAGTGCCCATAAAGGCGTCGTACTCGACACCCTGCTCTTCCTTGTCGTTATAGAAGAAGCCCAGCGAAATATCGGCGCCACCCTGCACCACGCGACTGGAATCAAACAAAAAATTGAAATAGGCGGACTCGTCGCTGAGGCTGGCATCAATGCCAGCGGCCTGAGCGTTCAGACCCATCGACAACATCGCTACCACAGTGGCAATTCGCTTGTACATGCAGACTCCTAATAGTTGATTGTTCTTGCCCGCCTCGGTCAGCCGACCGACCGCCGGTGGCGTGAATCGGGCAACCACTATAACATGCCGTGCAGTGTTTTCTGAGTCTCAATCCCATGAACGATCCGCGTTTTGCACAACTTAACTCATGGCTCCAGCGCCACGGCGCCGAGCATCCCGTTGCAGTGGCTGGCGACGCCAGTTTTCGCCGCTACTTCCGGGTCGACACCCCGCAGGGGCCCGCTATCGCCATGGACGCGCCACCCGAAAAGGAAGACAGCGCCCCCTTCGTTGAGCGTGCCCGTCAGATGCTCGAAGCCGGCATTCGCGTACCCGAATTGCTGGCGGTGGACCTGGACGAGGGCTTTCTCCTGCTCGAAGACTTTGGCGACCGGCAACTGCTCGGCGCACTCAGCAAAGACAGCGTGGACAGCTGGTACGGATGCGCCATGGACGACTTGCTGCGGCTGCAGACCCACGCCGAGCCCGCCCCGCTCCCGCCCTATGACAGCGAGCTGCTGCAGCGCGAGATGCACCTGTTCGACGAGTGGTACCTGGGCCGACACCTGGGCATTGAGCTCGACGACAATGAACGCCGAATCCTCTCCATCAGCTACCGCATCCTGGAGGTCAACGCCCTGGAACAGCCGATGGTCTTTGTCCACCGGGACTACCACTCGCGCAACCTGATGGTGCTACGGGAGCCACCGCGCCCGGAACTGGGGATGATCGATTTCCAGGACGCCGTGCGCGGGCCCATCACCTACGACCTCGTCTCCCTCCTCCGGGACTGCTACATCGACTGGCCCCGCCAGCGAGTCGAGGACTGGGTGGCCGATTACCACCTGCGCGCCGTGGAGGCCGGCCTGTGCCACTGCGATGGCGAGACTTTCCTGCGCTGGTTCGATCTGATGGGAGTTCAGCGCCACCTCAAGGCCACCGGCATCTTTGCCCGCCTCAATCACCGCGACGGCAAACCCGGCTATCTCGATGACATTCCCCGTACACTGGGCTACATACTGGCGGTCTGCCAACGCTACGATGCCCTCAAACCGTTTGCCGCCCTGCTGATCAAGCGCGGACTGCGTCCGGGGGCTGTGTCGGCGTGAGCGCAACAAAGACAGCGATAATTCTCGCCGCCGGACGCGGTCAGCGCATGGCGCCACTTACGGATCACTGCCCCAAACCCCTGCTGACGGTAGCCGACAAGGCGCTGATCGAGTACCACATCGAAGCGCTGGTTCGGGCCGGTGTCGAGCGCATTGTGATCAACACCGCCTGGCTGGGCGAGCAAATCCCCGCCACCCTCGGTGATGGCAGCCGCTACGGCGCCAAACTGCTGTACAGCCACGAGGGCGAGGGCGGACTGGAAACCGCCGGAGGAATCATTCACGCGCTCCCGCTGCTGGGGAAGTCGCCCTTTATCGTGATCAACGGCGATATCTGGTGCGACTACCCCTTTGAGACGCTGGCCCTGCCGAAGGGGCGCCTGGGCCACCTGGTGCTGGTCGACAATCCGCCCCAGCATCCCGGTGGAGACTTCGGCCTCCATGAGGGCGAGGTCCAGGCCGACCCGGGACAAGCCCCGGGGCTGACCTTCAGCGGCATCGGCATCTACCACCCCGAGCTTTTCTCGAGCCACCCCGAGGGCTTCCTGCCCCTGCGCGAAATACTCCTCCCGGCCATGGAACAGGGCAAAATCAGCGGCGAACACTACCGCGGCGAGTGGCGCGACATCGGCACCCCCGAGCGCCTCGAGGCCCTGCGACAATCGCTTCATTCAGAATAATTTAGCCACAGAGTTCACAGAGAGCACAGAGAGGGGGTGGATGGGTTCCCCTTCCGGTCATGCGAATCTGTAGGAGCTTGCTTGCAAGCGAACACCTACCGAGGTTGATGACTCGTTCGCCTGCAAGGAGGTTCCTGCCCGGCTCTCCGTTTTACAGGGATTGCGGATAATCGTTACACGCTTTCCAGAATCATACGCAGAAAACTCTGTGTCCTCTGTGAACTCTGTGGCTAAAAATCAGGCGCGCTTTTTGGGAATCCAGGCCCAGGTCATCTGGCAGAGGACGGGCTCGACGCCCTTGGTGTCGGTGATCGTGATATCGATGGTCACTTCGCCCTTGTCGTCGCGTTGAATGCGCTCGAGCTGCCCGTCACTGAGTTCGGCGACGGCCACCAGCTCACCCGGCGCGGCGCGTTTGACATAGTTGAAGGACATGGTCTTCATCAGGGGCAGCTTGTCGTCGGGTACGCTCATGGCCAGCAACATGCCGGTGCAGGACTCCGCCAACAGGGACATGGCGGCGGCGTGAACGGTGCCGATGTGGTTTTGCACCTTGCGCCGGTTTTTCAGGGTCATCACGGCGCGCTTGTCGCTGATTTCGTCGACGCGGATACTCGCGGTGCCGAAAAATTTGACCACAAAGCCAAACAGGCGGCTGACGGCGGCCTTTCTCAGGGGATCCGGCAAGTTCTGGAACTTGGCGACGGTGCGGGCGAGTTGATTTGAACGCTGGGCCATGGCTGCCTCGATTTTCGTTGTCGGGGAGGCGAGTGTACAAAAAAACGCCGGCAAAAGCTGCCGGGGTTTGTACTCAATCGGCGATCAGCCGTGAAATGGGCTGGGGACGGCTGATGTAATAGCCCTGGGCGTAGTCGACACCGATATTGCTCAGGGCATTGAGAATCAGCTCGTCCTCGACAAACTCCGCCACCGTCTTCTTGCCCATGACCTGGGCGATTTCGTTGATCGAGCGAACCATGGAGTAATCGATGGGATCCTGGACGATATCGCGGACAAACAGTCCGTCGATCTTGATGAAATCCACCGGCAGATTCTTGAGATAGGCAAAAGAGGAAAGACCCGATCCGAAATCGTCCAGGGAAAACATGCAACCCTTGTCCTTGAGGCTGCGAATAAAGTCGCTGGCCTTGGTCAGATTTTCAATGGCGGCAGTCTCGGTGACTTCGAAACACAATTTGCGCGGATCGATATTCCACTCGCGAATCTGGTCAAAGACAAAATCGAGGAAATCATCGTCCATCAGCGTCTGGCCCGACAGGTTGATGGAGCACAGCTTGAGCTGTTTGTGATGCTCAGGATGCAGAGACAACCAGCGCAAGGTCATGCCCACGATCTTGCGGTCGATACGGCCCATCAGGTTGTAGCGCTCGGCGGAGGAGAGAAAGGCCGTGGGGGGCACAATATTGCCCTCGGGGTCGAGCATGCGCACCAACACTTCGTAGTGGCTGCCGGTAAACCGGGTGTCATCCACCGGTACGATGGGCTGGTAATAAAGCTCAAAGCGCTCTTCCTCCAGCGCCGACTCAATGCGTGACACCCATTGCATCTCGCCAAAGCGCTTGGCCAGTTCGGCGTCATTCTCGTGGTAGACATGCACGCGATTGCGGCCGAGGTCCTTGGCCGCATAACAGGCGCTGTCGGCGCGACTGAGGATGTCGGCGTAATCGCCAGTGCCGTCCTCGATTGGCGCGATACCGACGCTGACGCCAACCCGGAAGCTGCTGACGCCCCAGAAGAACTGGAAGCTGGCAACCACATCGCACATGGCCTGAGCCAGGCGCTGTGCGTCCTCGAGCTGGCAGTTTTCTACCAGCACACCAAACTCATCGCCGCCGAGGCGGGCCAAGGTATCGCCCTTGCGCACCTTGTGTTTCAGCAGGCCGGACAACTGGCGCAGCAGTTCATCGCCGGCGACATGCCCACAGGTGTCGTTGATGATCTTGAACTGATCGAGATCGAGGTAGAGCAGCGCGTGAGCGCTGCTGTCGATCCGGGCCCGGTCGACCAGCTGGCGCAACCGTCGCTCGAACTCACCGCGGTTGACCAGACCGGTGAGCGCATCATGACTGGCCTGGTGGGTCAGCTGGTTGGACAACTGACGGGCTTCGGAGATGTCCTCTCCCACCAGTAGTACCTGTTTCTCGCCGTGGCGTCCGCGGATGACCCGGGCCGTTTCCCGCACCCAAATGGTATTGCCGTCACGGGTGACCAGCGCCACATCGCGCCGGTGCAGGGCGCCGTCCTCAATATGGCTATTATTCAGTCGATAGACGACCGATTCGCCGTCACCGTGGCTATAGATATTGCCGATGGGCTGGCCCACCAGTTCCTGTGGTGCATAACCGAGCTGCTCGGCCCCAAACTCATTGACCGAGATCAGCTCGCCGTCAAAATTGACGGTAAAGAACATGGACGGGTTGTCATCGTAAAGCGCACGGTAGTTTTCGCGGCTGGCGCTGAGCGCCTTTTCCGCAGTCTCGCGCTTTTCCATGTCCTCGCGCATGGTCTCGCGCATATCGTTGATGGCACCGACCACGGCCGCCAGCTCGTCGTTGCGGTTGAGCCAGGTCTCGTTGCGATCGAGCTCGAGTTTCTCATCGAGGTGATCGAGCTTCAGGCGCCGGGCGTACTCCGCCATCCGGTTGAGGTGGCGAGTCACCATCACCCGGAGGATAAAGAGTATGAAAAGCGAAACCACCAGGGTTTTGGACATTTGCGTGGCCAGTATCACCACCGCCTTGTCCCACAGGCGGCTGTATATGTTGTCCAGATTGACAATCAGATAGAGCTGGCCGAGCAGTTGGCTGTCCTTGCCCCGCCCCTGCAAGTAGATATTAAAACTGTGCTCGATAATGCTGTCCGTCTGAGGGATCTCGCCGACCACATAGTCCTGGTCGTCGACGGCATTGAGGCGGATGTATTCGACATCGGGCATCTCGTGAATGCCCTGAAGCTGAAGGTAGACCTGCTCACGGTCCACCAACCACAGACTGGAAGCAATGCTGTCCGAGTAGCTGCTCTCGATCTGCTGAAGACGCTTGCCGATCTCGGAGAGGTCGCCCTCATAGTCGAAATACAGCTGTACGGCCGTTGCCAGTACGGCAAAGACAGCGCTGCAAAGCAGTATGTAGGACAGCAGTCTCTTGGACAGCGTGTACTGTAAAGGGCCGTCCCTTTCTCCCATGTTTCCACTCCCACGAGCCACACTCGCAGTCTCTTATTATTGTTGCCGACCGAGGAACACTAAAACCTTACCGGGCCATTATGGCGCGCCCCCAAGCACACAATCAAGCGATTCTCACCCCCGCGACTGCAGGGCCTCCTCAGCCTGGAGGTCGGCGTGGCAGGAGGAGCGCACCATGGGGCCGGAGGCCACATGGGTAAAACCCAGCTCGCAGCCTTAGCGTTCAAGGTGCTTGAACTCGTCATCAAACCGGGAGGGGGCCGTGTAGTGCTTGGCACTATCGCTCATGATTTTTTTGCCTTTCAATGTGGGCTTGGATGGCGTCGGCGTACAGCCGCTCTATGGCCGCTGCATCGGCGCGTTCGCAACCATTGTAGTGTAACTCAGCCAGCAGGCTTTCAACCAATAGCCGCTGTGCATCGTCGCAGGTGACACCGGCAACATGGTCGAGCAGCTGCGTCACCGCCATGCCGGCGTAGCCACAGGGGTTGATGCCGGCAAAGGGGGCCAGGTCCATATCGACATTGAAACTGAGGCCGTGGTAAGTGCAGCCGCCGGTAACACGCAAGCCAATCGAACCGATTTTGGCCCCCTCGACATAGACCCCGGGGGCATCCGGCCGGGCTGCAGCGGACACACCCCATTTTGCCAGAGCGGCCACCATCGCCCGCTCGATGGCGCTGACCAGCTCGCGCACGGCCATTCGGCGGCGGCGTATATCCAGCAGGCAGTAGATCACCACCTGCCCCGGACCGTGGTAAGTCACTTGTCCACCGCGGTTCACCGGCACGACCGGAATGCCCGAGGGGTTGAGGATGTGCTCGGGCTTGCCCGCCACACCCTGGGTGTAGACCGGGGGATGCTCCACCAACCACAGTTCATCCCGGCTGTCGCCGTCCCGGGCTTCGGTAAAAGCCTGCATGGCGGCGAAAACGCGCAGATAGTCGGCTCGCCCCCAGTCGCGCAACACCAGCGCGTCGTCGACTGACTGCCGCGCAGTACCCATCAGAGCGTCATAACCACTTCGGGATGGTCCGCCAGTTGCTCGTATATGTCATCGAGTTGGCTGCGACTCTCGGCCTGGATCACCACGGTGACGCTGGTGAAATTGCCATTGCGGCTGACCTGCTCGCGGATGTCTTCCTCGCGATAGAGCGTATGGGTGCTGGTGAGTACCGAGAGCAGTGCAGCCTTCACATCGCTCCGGGCCCGCCCCATGGCCTTGACCGGAAAGCGGGCGGGAAACTCCAGCGCGCGCTCGTCTTCGGGCATGTCCTGATAGCGCATCAGCTGGCCTCTCCGCGCTTGAGGCGCTCTATGCAGCCCCGGTAGTGTTCGAGCATTTCGCGCCACACGGGGCCGGGCTCGCCGCTGCCCACCGCCTGCTCGTCGAGACGAACAATGGGCACAATCGCCTTGGTCGAGCTGGTGTACCAAAGCTCGTCGGCGACGGCCAGTTCCTCCCGGGCAATGTCCCGCTCGACGACCTCAAAGCCCTCGCCCCGGGCCACCTCGACCACCAGGTCCCGGGTGATGCCGGGCAACAGGTGGCGGGACTTGGGCGGCGTCACCAATTGCCGACCGCAGATCATGAACAAATTGCTGGCCGAGCACTCGGTGGCCAGTCCGTCGCGAATCAGTACGGCCTCATCAAAACCCCGCGACAACGCTTCCTGCTTGAGCAGCACATTGCCCAGCAGAGCAATGGTCTTGAGGTGACAAAGAGACCAGCGGATGTCTTCCAGGGTGACGGCCGTAGCGCCGCGAATCTCATCGGCGGCGGGGATGTCGGCAATCGGCGAACTCATGACGAAAACCGTGGGTGTCGCCGACTCGGGAAAGGCGTGTTCGCGCCCGGCGGCGGCGCCACGGGTGACCTGCAAGTAGATGGATTGCTCGTCGCCGTCGTTGGCGGCTATCACCTGCTCAATAATGCGGCGCCACTCGGCATTGTCGTGGGGCGGAGCCAGGTGAATGCCCGCGAGGCTGTCGGCCAAGCGGGAGAGGTGTTCAGCCAGGCGCAGGGGATGGCGATTGTAGACGGGGATCACCTCGTAAACGCCATCGCCAAACAAAAAACCGCGATCGAGTACCGACACCCCGGCCTCTTCCAGGGGCAGCATCCGACCGTTCAGATAAACCGTACTCATAGCCTCGCAAACCTACTCAAACATCAACAGAATGCTGTCCCAGGCGCGATCGATCAGGCCGCCTTCGTCCACCTGTTGCAAGGCGACAGCGGGTGCCCGGGCAACGACTTCACCCTCGAGGGAGACGCGAATCTCGCCCAGCCGTTGGCCCTTGGCAACCGGTGCCTCGAGGGGGCTGGCAACACCCTCCAGAGTGGGCTTGAGATTCTTGTATTGCCCCCGGGGCACTGTGACAAAGAGGTCTTTCGACGGACCAATATCGACTCCCTCGGCGTCCCCTTTCCAGACGCGAGTGGTGCGCACGGTTTCGCCGGCGCCGTACAGTTTTCGCGTGTCGTAATAGCGGAAGCCGTAGTTGAGCAGGGTCTGGCTGGCCTGTGCCCGGGCGCCTTTACTGTTCGTCCCCATCACCACTGAAATCAAACGCATGTCATCGCGGCGGGCGGAAGCGGCCAGACAATAGCCGGCGGCCTCGGTGTGGCCGGTCTTGATGCCGTCGACCGCAGGATCGCGCCAGAGCAGGTCATTGCGATTGCGCTGGCTGATGTTGTTAAAGGTGAAGCTCTTGACCGAGTTATTACCGTAGTGCTCGGGAAAATCCCTGATTAACGCCCGGGACATGATCGCAATGTCCCGGGCCGTTGAATAGTGCTCCTCGTGGGGCCAGCCGGTGGCATTGACGAAATGGGTATTCTCCATGCCCAGAGCGCGGGCCGTGGCGTTCATCTGGCCGGCAAAAGCCGCCTCACTGCCGCCGATGTGTTCGGCCAAAGCCACGGCGGCGTCATTGCCGGACTGAATCACCAGACCCTTGATCAGTTCACTCAGCGGCACCTGCTTTCCGGCCTCAATAAACATGCGGGACCCGCCCATGCGCCAGGCCTTCTCGCTGACCGGCACGGCATCGTCCATGGTCACCAAGCCCTGTTCCAGAGCCTGGTACACCACATAGGATGTCATCACCTTGGTGATGCTGGCCGGTTCAATCCGCTCATCGGCATCGTGCTCGGCGAGCACCCGGCCGGTGGCGTGATCCATCAGGATCCAGGACGAGGCACTGAGCTGGGGCGGCGAGGGAATCGGCACCGCCGCCTGGGCCTGCAGTGAGGCCAGCAACCACACCAAAAGGGTGGCAAAAGCCAGAAGCTGTTTCATAAGGGTCATACTTTCATTCCAACAGAGAGCGAATTGTAGGCAATCGTCACTGAAGCGACCAGCCGAATTACCAAACTTAACGGCGACTGCAACTAGTCACCAAGTATGCGGTGGCCCCGGTAGCCGAGGCGATCGAGGCGTTTGCTCAGGGACACCGCCATCACTTCGTTTTCGACGGGGCCAAGGCGAACTCGGTTGACCGTGCCCCGGGATGTCGCCACACGATGAATCTGAACATCGGCAAAGCCGTCAGCCAGCAGTCGCGAGAGCATGCGCTCGGCGTTACTGCGCTCTGAGAACGACCCCACCTGAACAAAGATGCGATCGCGATAGTCCCGCGACTGGGCCACATTCTGGCTGTCCACTGTCACATCGCCACTGCCCAGAACCTCTATTTCCACCGGTGCGGTACCGTGCTTGAGCACATCGAGCTTTTCCGCGGCAGCCCGCGAGAGGTCGATGATACGCCCCTCGTGGAAGGGCCCACGGTCATTGACGCGGACCACCGCCGATTGGCCGTTGTCGAGGTTGGTCACTCTGACCCTGGCGGGCAAGGGCAGTGTTTTGTGGGCCGCCGTCATGGCGTGCATATCGTAGGTCTCGCCACTGGAAGTGCGCTTGCCGTGAAAGCCGGGACCGTACCAGGAGGCGAGGCCGCGCTGCTTGAAATCGCAGGCAGTGGGGCGGACGAAGTAGCGTTCGCCCATTACCTCGTAGGAGTCCGGGTTGCCGTATTTGCTCATGGCCCCCTCGGTGCAGCTGGAGCCGCTGTACTCGGCGTACTCCGCCGGACGGGTGGCACTGCTGCCGCCACAGGCGACAAGCGAAGCGGCGAGTCCCAGAACCATCAAGCCCTGGAGCAGCCTCCGGGCCACCATCAGCGACCCCCTCCGCGGCGTTCATCGATGGCTTTGGCCAGCTGCCAGGCAGCCAGTGAATACATCGAGCTGTGATTGTAGCGACTGATGACATAAAAATTCCGGTGACCCAGGTAGTAAAGGTCGTCGTCGCCATCCAGGTAGTGCAACAAGACCAGGAGCTCACTGTCGTCGCCAGGCGTGGAGTCGGCCGGCTCCACGCCCCGCCTGCGGTACTCCGCCAGGGTAACCTCGGGCTTCATGCCCTTGCGGCCACGCCCCACCGCCACGGCGTCGGAATCATTGGCGACACTCGCCGCCGTGACAACGGCTTCGCCATCGCGCCAGCCGTGCTGTTTGAAATAGTTGGCCACACTGCCGATGACATCGGGAACACTGTCAAAGAGATCAATCGTGCCATCGCCATCGAAGTCCACAGCGTAGGCGCGGTAACTGCTGGCAATAAACTGGGGCATGCCCATGGCACCGGCGTAGGAGCCTCTGACGGCCTTGGGCTCAAAGCCCTGCTCGCGGCAGAGGCGCAAAAAAGCCTCGAGCTCGCGATTGAAAAAGTCCCGACGGCGCTCCTGGCCATCAAAGGC
Organism: Pseudomonadota bacterium; assembly: GCA_051747425.1. Lineage (GTDB taxonomy): Bacteria > Pseudomonadota > Gammaproteobacteria > HTCC5015 > HTCC5015 > HTCC5015. The sequence goes on along the minus strand of JBNJGD010000008.1, from coordinate 65,424 downwards.
CAGGGTCACCAGAGAGTCAAAGACGGGGTGCTTACCCTTGTGGCGACCGTAGCGGGTCTCGACACCGATGATGGCGGTAATTATTTCCGCTGGTACTCCGTACTCGCTCTCGGCGCGGGCCAGGGTTTGCGCGTGCTCGCGCATAAACTCGGCACCGGCGGCAATGCGCGACTCCTGCATAAAGATGGGGCGGTACTCATCCCAGCGCAGGGCCCTCTCGGCCGGCTTTTTGTAGGCTTCAATCACCGCCTGCTGGCGCTCGGCGCGGGCGAAAAGCTTAAGCAGCGGGCCGCGTTCGAAATCGTGCTCCCGAACCACGCGATCGATGAATTCACGCACCTCCGGACGCTCACTGTAGGCCGCATCGGCCTGGGCACTGAACATGGCGAGGCAGCCCGCCAGGGCCATGGTCGCCGCACAGCATATCTTTTTCTTCACTGTCACTCCTAGGTCCACCGGCCTGGTGGAACGCATATTAACCATTCATCAAGCGGCGGTGGGCATTGACGGACATCAGAATGCCAAACCCCGCCGCCAGGGTCACGACCGAGGTGCCGCCATAGCTGATCATGGGCAATGGTACCCCGACCACGGGCAACAACCCAGAGACCATACCGATATTCACAAACAGGTAGACAAAAAAAGTCAGCCCAATACTCCCCGCCAACAGGCGGGAATACGCTTCCTGTGCCTTGCTGGCGATCATCAGGCAACGAATCAGGATCAGCGCGTAGAGCAGGAGCAGAAGCAATCCCCCGAGGAAACCAAACTCCTCGCCAAACACCGAAAAGATAAAATCCGTCGACTGCTCGGGGAGAAAGTCCAGTTGCGACTGGGAACCGTTCATCCAGCCCTTGCCCAGAAAGCCGCCAGAGCCGATGGCAATTTTGGACTGGATGATGTGGTAACCAGACCCCAGAGGATCGGACTCGGGGCTGAGAAAGGTCAGAACCCGCTGCTTTTGGTATTCGCGCATGACGAAAATCCACATCACCGGCGCGGCAATCAAGCCAAGCAGGCCGCCCGACCACAAAATGCGCCAGGAGATGCCAGCCAAAAACAGGGCAAAGAAACCGGCACTGCCAACGAGAAGGGCCGTGCCCAGATCCGGCTGCCTGACAATCAGCAACATGGGTATGGCGATAATAACCAGTGACAGGAGTATCTGGCGAAAATCCGGCGGCAAGGGCCGCCCCCCAAGGAACCAGGCCACCATCATGGGCATGGCCAGCTTCATCATTTCCGAGGGTTGAAAACGGATCACCCCCAGGTCCAGCCAGCGTTGGGCGCCCTTGCCGCTGACCCCGAACAGGGCCACCCCCACCAACATAATCACACCGGCGAGGTATATCCAGGGCGACCACAGCCTCAGGATGTGGGGCGAAACCTGGGCCAGGGCCAGCATGACAGCCAGTGCCAGGCCGAAGCGAACCACTTGGCGCACCACCAGATCAACGCTTCCGCCGGCGCTGTAGAGCACCAGGCAACTCACCACCATGAGCAACCCCAGCATCAACAACAGTGCGGGATCGAGCTTGAGCCACTTGACGGCGCGAACGAGGAAACTCTCGCGTTGTTCACCCACCCATCTCATGATCCGGACTCCAGCAAGTAGTGATCCATTACCTTCTTGGCGATGGGGGCCGCCACCGTACTGCCACTGCCGCCGTTTTCCACCACCACAGCAACGACAATCTGCGGATCATCGGCCGGCGCCCAACTGACAAACAGGGCGTGATCACGCAAGCGTTTAGCCACCAACTCCTCGTCATACTCTTCGTCCTGGGCAATGGTAAAAACCTGGGCGGTACCGGTTTTTCCGGCAATTCGATAGCGACTGTTCACACCGACGCTCCAGTAGGCTGTGCCCTTCTTGTGGTGGACCACATTCTCCATGGACTCCTTGACATCGGCCCAGTGGCGAGGGTTCTTGACCGGCACCTGACCCAGAGCAGGGTAACTGATTTCCTGGCTGACGCCGGCATTGGATTCGGTGCGTTTCAACAGATGGGGGTGGGGCATCACCCCGTCCATGGCCAGAGTCGAAGTGGCCACCGCCAACTGCAGTGGCGTGGCCAGAAAGTATCCCTGACCAATGCCGGCAATCAGCGTTTCCCCCGGGTACCAGGCGATATTGCGAGTGCGGCGCTTCCACTCGGAGGACGGCAGCAGCCCCCCCTCTTCGCCGCGGGTATCGATGCCCAGCTTGTCACCAAAGCCGAAGGGCGCCAGGTAGTCGTGCATGGCATCGATGCCCATGCGGTGAGCGAGATCATAAAAAAACACATCACAGGACTGGGCCACCGCCTGATCGAGGTCGAGGCGACCGTGGCCCTCTCGCTTCCAGCAGCGGTAGCGGTGATCGTCACGGGGCAGCTGGTAGTGGCCAATGCAGCGAAGCTGTCGCGACCGCGTGTTGACCCCGGTCTCCAGCGCGCCCAGGCCGTAGAACGGCTTGACCGTGGACCCGGGTGGATACTGGCCGGTGAGAGCACGGTTAAACAGGGGGCGATAGACGCCATCGCGCAACTGGCTGTAATCCCCCACCGAAATGCCGTTCACGAACAGGTTGGGATCGTAGGTGGGCAGGGAGGCCAGTGCGAGCACCTCGCCATTGCTCGGATCCATGGCTACCAGGGCACCGGCCTCGCCTTCAAAGGCCGCCTCGGCCACCCTCTGCAATTCGAGATCCAGGGTCAGATAGAGGTTATCGCCCGGGGTCGGCAACTGCTGTTCGAGCACTTTGAGCACCCGCCCCTGTACATTGACCTCGACCTGCTCAAAACCCACTTCGCCGTGCAGGAGATCCTCGTAATAGCGCTCTATGCCCGATTTGCCGGTGTGGGTCGTTCCCTGGTAGGCGCGATTGTCGAGCCGTTGCAGATCGCGGCCATCCACCCGCCCCACATAACCAATGGTGTGAACGGCACTGCCCGAGTGCGGATAGCGACGGTTCAGGCGCGCCTCGATGCTCACCCCCGGATAGCGATGGAGGTTGACGGCAATCGCCGCCACTTGCTCGTCGTCGAGATTGAACTTGAGGGGAACCCCCTTGTAGGAACCGCGGCGCTGATGCAGCAAACCCTGTCGGAAACGGCGCCGCTCCTGCTCACTGACCGGCACCATCGCCTCCAGCTGGTTCAGCAGGGCCTCCATATCGGGGACCCGCTCGGGGGTGATCTCCAACTGGTAACTGGCCCGGTTATCGGCCAGCAAGCGACCGTCCCGGTCAAAAATCAGGCCGCGTGTGGGAGGAATGGGGCGCACGCGAACCCGGTTGTCCATGGACTGAGCGTGATAGCTGTCGTACTGCCAAACCTGCAACCAGGCCAGGCGCCCCAGCAACAGGGCGACCATCAGCAGGCAGACCACACCGGCAAACAGAGCACGCTGCCGAAACAGTTGCATCTCCATTTCCGGGTTGCGCAATCTTGATCGCTGTCTGGCCATGAATCCTGTGATTTGAAAAACGGTCGGGCACCGCGCGAAACATACCACAGTTCGCCCGTCCGGGGACCGAACCACCCACCTGTGGGCACAAAAAAGCCCCGCCGCAGCGGGGCTTTTTGACACTCGCCAGGAGCGCCTTACTGCTTGGCGCGGGCGATGCTGGCCTCGATTTCGGCCTTGGCTTCGGCGGCGTCGCCCCAGCCATCGACCTTGACCCACTTGCCGGGCTCGTTGGCCTTGTAGTTTTCAAAGAAGTTCATGATCTGCGCGCGCAGAAGATCGGGCAGATCAGTGGCTTCCTCAACATGGTCGTAGAGCGGCGTCAGCTTGGACTTGGGCACGGCGATAATCTTGGCATCGACGCCGGACTCGTCGCTCATCTTGAGCACACCGACGGGGCGGGCTTCAATGACGCAGCCGTGCTCCAGCGGATAGGGAGTTACCACCAGCACATCCACCGGGTCACCGTCCTCGGACAAAGTGTGGGGGACAAAGCCGTAGTTGGCGGGGTAGAACATGGCGGTACCCATAAAGCGGTCCACTACCAGGGCGCCGCTGTCCTTTTCAATCTCGTATTTCACCGGGTCCGCATTGGCCGGAATTTCGATAATGACGTTGACCAGCTCGGGGCTCTTTTCGCCAATTTCAATGTTGTCGATGTTCATGTAGTCATCCTGTGGTTCGCATTTGGGGGGTCGAGTCGGCGCGAATTATACCGATTTGCCAGGCAAATGCCCAAGCCCCGGGAACCGTGAAGACGGGCACAACGCCCCAAAACCTGTACGCTGGCGCCGTAGCGTGGCAAAATCGCCGCCTTTATGACACTTTAACGACGCCATTGGCGTCACTCCGGTTTCAGGCAAAAGGCCCTCCCCGACCCCAATGAGGCGGTTTGAGGCCATGCAACTACTATAGGGTTACACACTATGCGATTGATTCTTCTCGGCGCCCCCGGCAGTGGCAAGGGCACCCAGGCCAAACTCCTGGTAGAGAAATACCGGATTCCCCAGATTTCCACCGGCGACCTGTTGAGAGCCGCCGTCGCCGCCGGCAGCGAGCTGGGCAAGCAGGCCAAGCAGGCGATGGACGCCGGCCAGCTGGTTTCCGACGACCTGGTACTCGGCCTTATCCGCGAGCGTCTGGCCGAGGACGACGCCCAAAACGGCTTTATTCTCGACGGCTTCCCGCGCAACACCGCCCAGGCCGAAGCACTGGACGAGCTGCTTCGCGACATCGACCGCCCGCTGGACCGGGTGGTTCTGGTCGATGTGGACTTCGATGTCCTGATCAAACGAGTCGTCGGCCGCTGGACCTGCAAGAGCTGCGGTGAAATCTTCAACACCTATTTCAAGCCACCCGAGAAAGAAGGCGTCTGCGACCGCTGTGGCGGCGAACTCAATCACCGCGACGACGACAACGAAGACACCATCAAGAGCCGTCTTGCCGTCTATGAAGAGCAGACCTCTCCCCTGGTCCAGTACTACGAGAACAAGGACCTGCTCAAAACCATCGATGGCCTGGGCGAGATCGACGACATCTTCCAGCGCATGGAAGACGCCGTTGCCCCCTGATCGCGCGATTTCATCTCCATAGCAAAAAGCCGGCAAACGCCGGCTTTTTTGTGTCCCCGGTCAAACTCAGTCGCCGACATCATCGCGCTGTCGATCGTAGTGACTGCGCAACTCGTCCTTGACCGTCCGGTCCCACAAACTCACGCCGGTGAGATAGCCGGCCCTGGCGATTACATGGGCGGCGATCGGAGCCGTAATCAGAATAAACAGAATGATGGCCAGCACTCTGGCCCAGACCACGCCCTCGGCAAAGTGCAGCCCGACGCCCGTCATGATCAACATCGCGCCCATGGCCGCGGCCTTGGTCGATGCGTGCATGCGCGTCGGCAGGTCTGGCAAGCGGAGCACGCCAATGGCCGCCAGCACCATGAGAGTGGCGCCGGTCAACAGCAACAGGGAAATCAGGGCCTCAGTCATCGCGGCGCCCTCCCCGCTCGAGAAAACGGGCAAAGCCAACGGTGGCCAGAAACGCCGTCAGGGCAATCACAATGGCCACATCCAGCAAACTTGAGAGGCCCGAATCCACTGCGTGGACGCCCATGTAGCCCACTACCACCGAGGCCACCAGCTCCAGCGCCACCACGCGGTCGGGCAGTGTGGGCCCCTTGACCAAACGCAGAAAAGCCAGCAGCAAGGCCAACAAGAGCGCCAAATAGACAATGTTCAGTACGGTCGGCAACACATCACACTCCTAGCGCATAACCGAGAGAAGGCGTCGCTCGAGTTCCTTGAGATCCCGGCGAAGCTGTTCCTCGTCTTGCAAAAACATGGCGTGAATAAAAAGCCAGTGGCGATCGTCAGAGACATCCAGACTCAGCGTCCCTGGCGTCAACGAAATAATGCTACTGAGAAACATAATCTCGACATCGCTCTCGGCGGCCAGTGGCAGGGCAATCACGCCGGGCTTCATATACCAGACCGGCGTCGCCACATCGTAGGCTACCCGCCAGTTGGCCACCACCATTTCCTTGAGAAAGTAGCCGACAAAACCGAGCAGCCGAGGCAGGCGGCGGGCGTAGCCATTGAGTGACTCGACCCGGGTCTGCATCAACATCAGCACCAGATACCCCAGCACAAAGCCCAACAACAGGTTCCAGGCGGAAAAGTTGCCTCCCAGAATGACCCACAACAGGGCCAGCAGTACATTCCAGAAAAAACCGGTCATGGAGCAGCTCCCGGCAACACGGCCTCAATATAGCCACTGGGGTCGAGCAGCTGATCAGCGGCCCGGGCCGCCAGCTCGTAGACGGGTTGCCCGGCCAGCCCCAGACCCAGAGTCACCAAAGCGAAGGCGGCAATGGGTACTCCGTAGGCCAACCAGCTGGCGCGGCTGGGCAGTGTGCGGAAATACTCATCCGCCCTCTCGCCGATCGCCTCACCCGTGCCCGGTTCGCGCTCGGGCACGGCTTTCCAGAAGGCTTCGGCCCAGATCTTGACCATGGAGTAGAGCGTGAGCAGGCCAACGACCAGAGCCACCGCCGTGGCCACCCAGGCCTCGGCCTCAATGCCCGCGCGGATCACCACAAATTTGGCAAAAAAGCCCGAGAGGGGCGGGATGCCGGCCAGGGACAGGGCGGGAATGGCAAAGGCCAGGGCCACCCAGGGACGGTGGCGGTAAAACCCGCCCAGCCGTCGCAACTCGTAACTGCCAGTCAGGCGGTACACCAGGCCACTGACCAGAAACAAATTGGTTTTAACGAAAATGTGGTGAACGATGTAGAACACACCGCCCACCAGGGCCAGCGGCGTCATCAGGGCCAGACCCAGCAACATGTAGCCGATCTGGCTGACAATGTGGAAAGAGAGTATGCGGCGAAATTCAAACTGGGCGGCGGCGCCGAGTACGCCGGTGAGCATGGTCAGACAGGCCATCCACAGCAGCAGATTGTGGGTGTAGCCCGTGTCCTGGGTAAAAATCAGGGTAAAGAAGCGGAACAGGGCGTAAACCCCCACCTTGGTGAGCAAGCCGGCAAACAGGGCCGATACCGCCACCTGGGGCGTGTGATAGGAGGCCGGCAGCCAGAAAAACAGGGGGAAGGCCGCCGCCTTGATGCCAAAGGACACCATAAACAGGGTGGAGATCACGGTGATCAACCCGGGGTCCTCGAGTGCCGCCACCTTGACCGATAAATCGGCCATATTGAGCGTGCCCATGGTGCTGTAAAGCAGGCCCACGGCCGAGAGAAACAAGGCCGAGGAAAACAAATTGATGGTGACATATTTGATCGCACCCTCCATCTGGGCGCGTTCGCCACCGAGGGTCAGCAGGGCAAACGAGGCCAGCAACATCACCTCAAACCAGACGAACAGGTTGAAGACATCGCCGGTGAGGAAGGCGCCGCAGACCCCCGCCAGCAGGATGTGCATGAGTGGGTAGTAACCAAAGCGCTGGTGGCCCTCGGGCATCGAGGCCAGGGAGTAGACGGCAATCCCGAGGCCGATCAAGCCGGTGATCAGGACCATGGCGGCACTCAGCAGATCCGCCACCAGCACGATGCCGTAGGGCGCCGGCCAGCCACCGGCCACCGTCACCACATAGCCTTCCTCGGCCACCGCAACCATCAGCGCAGCGCCAACCACCGTCAGCGCCAGAGTGGCCAACACCGCCAGCCATTGCTGGGCGCGCAGTGAGCGCCACAGGGCCAGCGACAGGGCCCCGGCCAGCAACGGGATCAGGATGGGCAACACCAGTTCCAGCGTCATGTATCGGTGTCCTTCATCTGGTCGAGGTCGTCGGTGCCCACCACTTCATAGGCCTTGCGAATCAGTACCACGGCGTAGGCCAGCACCCCAAAGGAGATCACGATGGCGGTGAGAATCAGGGCCTGGGGCAGCGGATCGGCGATGACTTCGGCGGGCTGCCGGGTACCTGCGTCGATCAGGGGCGGTGCCATGCGCGTCATTCCAGCCGTGACAAAGATCAGCAAGTTGGCGGCATTGCTCAACAAAATCAGGCCAATCACCAGCTTGACGATTGAGCGCCGCATCATCATATAGAGCGCGGCGGTGAACAGCAGCCCGATGACATAGGCCATTACACTTTCCACGGTGCACCTCCGCATCGGTCAAAAATCGGGTTTGCCCTCATTCTTCCGCCTCCAACAGTCCCATCACAATGGTGACAATGGTGCCAATCACCGCGCAGTAGACGCCGATATCAAAAATCAGCGGCGTGGACAGTTTGACGCTGTCGCCGCCCGGCAGGGGCAGAGACCACCAGGCTGCGGTCAGCAACGCTTCACCGGCGAACAGGGCGGGCAGGGTCGAGGCCAGCCCCATCAACAGGCCGGCGGCGAGCAGATCCCGGGGATCGAGGCGCAGCCACTGGCGGGTGGCAGCGGCACCAAAGGCAAAGGCGTAGAGCGCAATCGCTCCGGAGGCGACGAGGCCGGCGATAAATCCGCCGCCCGGCTCATCGTGACCGCGCAGCAGCAGAAACACGGAAAACATCAACTGCAAGGGAACGATAAACAGCGTGGCGGTGCTCAGAATCAGCGTCTTCTTTTCACGCATCGCCACGGCCCTCCGGCTTCAACTTGAGCATGGAGTAGACGCCCATCGCCGCCAGGGCCAACACAAAAATTTCGCCCAGCGTATCCAGTGCACGAAAGTCCACCAGAATCACATTGACGATATTGAGACCGTGGCCGGCGCCGGCACTGTTCTCGACGAAATAGTCGGAAATGCTGGGGTAGTAGCGGGCACCGATGGCGGCCAGCACCAACTGGGTCATGACCAGGCCGGCAAAGGCGGCCACCGCAATATCCCGCCAGCGCTCCCAGGTGGAGGACAGGCGCACAAACTCGGGCAATCGGAAGAGCACCAGAACCAGCAAAATCACCGTCAGGGTTTCAATCAGCAACTGGGTAATCCCCAGGTCCGGGGCACTGAAGAGAATAAAAATCAGAGCCACAGTGAAACCGAACACACCCATGGACGCCACCGCACCCAGTCGGGAGCCGGTGAATGTGGCAAAACCCGCCGACAAAAGCATCAAGAGCACGATGCCCCATTCGTAAAATGCCCCGCCCGAAATATCCCAGGGCCAGGCAATGGCGTAGCGACTGTAGAGGGTATATCCGGCGGTGGCAAAGGCAACGCTGACCAGCGCCACCATATAAAGACCCAGCACACCATTTTGCAGAAAGCGGGTCTGGGCCGCGGCGACCCTGGGAATCCAGTCCATCACACGGAAGTAAAGCGCCTGCGGCCCCAGCCGGGCCAGCAGTGTCGCCATCGAGGCCAGGCGCCCCACCCAGCGCGACCAGCGCCAGGCCAGCAAAGCGCCCAGCGCCAGACTGACGGCGGAGAGCAGCAGCGGTAGATTGAAGCCGTGCCACAGCGCCAGATACATGCTGGGCCGCTCTCCGCTGACGGCCTCTACCGCCGCCGCCAGCAGCCCCTCGGGCAACACCGGGGCGACACCGAACACCAGGGCGAGGAGGGACAATACGGCGGGACCCACCAGCATCGCCGGCGGCACTTCCCGGGCGCCCTCGGCGATGTCCGTGGTCTCGCCGAGGAAGGGTTTAACCACAATAATAAAGGCCACCGCGACCATCAGCGCCGCCGCGGCCACTGTTGCCACCAGCAGGAACGCCGACCACAGAGGCGCCGCCAGCAGGGCTTCGAGCACCAATTCCTTGGCGACAAAGCCGAACAGGGGCGGCAACCCCGCCAGAGACAGGGCCGCCAACACGGTGAGAAGCGCGGTCAGGGGCATGGTTCGGTGGAGCCCGCCCATGTGGGCCATGTCCTTGCTGCCGGTGCCCAGCTCGGTGGCGCCGGCGAGCAAAAACAGCGCACCCTTGTACAGCGCGTGGGCGAGCAGAAAGCAGACAAATGCGGTCAGTGCCGCCTCGCCGCCGACGCCGATCAGCATCGTCAACAAGCCCAGGGCCATCAGGGTCGAGTTGGCCAGCACCTTTTTAATCGGGGTGTAGGTGAGCGCCCAGCTGGCGCCGAGCAACATGGTGGCGGCGCCGAACGCCGTCAGGCTGGCGGTCCACAAAAAACCCTCACCCAGGGCGGGGTTAAGCCGCGCCAGCAAGTAGATGCCCGCCTTGACCATGGTCGCCGAGTGCAGGTAGGCCGACACTGGCGTGGGCGCGGCCATGGCATTGGGCAACCAGAAGTGCATGGGCACCTGGGCCGACTTGCTGAAGGCCCCCAGCAGCAGACAGACCAGCATGCCCGCGTACCAGGGGTGCTGGTGCAGCGCCTCTCCGGCCAGCAACTCACTGAGGCTGTAGCTGCCCCCCATTTGCGCCAGCATGATCAAGCCGGCAAGCATGGCCAGACCGCCGCCGGTGGTGACGAACAGGCCCTGGAGGGCAAAGCGCCGAACATCGGTGTTTTCGTGGTTGAAGCCGATCAGCATGTAGGAGGTAATGCTGGTCAGCTCCCAGAAGACAAACAGGGTGATCAGATTGTCGGCAAACACCAGCCCCAACATGGAGGCCATAAAGCACAGCAGAAAAAAGTAGAGGCGGGCGAGATCGCGGTTACCGCGAAGAAACGACCCGGAGTACACCAGCACCAAAGCGCCAATGCCACTGATCAGAAGACCGAAAAGCAGCGACAAGCCATCGATGAGAAAATCCAGACTGAGGTCCAGTCCGGGCCACCAGGCGTAGCGAACAACCCGGGGGCCCTCCTGGATCACCGGCTCGACAAAGCCAAAAAAATAGACGAAAAGCCCGGCCGGGAGAGCGCCCAGTATCCAGCCCGATGACAGTGGCCAACGCCTGGCCAGCAGTGGCGCAAAACAGGCCACAATAAAACCGGAAACTACCGCTGCAAGCATGGCACCTCTGTGCTGATAGGCGGGCTAAAATCGTAGACCGAGCTTATCGAAGCGCCCGCCCGCTGGCAAGAAAACCCGCCACCACAAGGTGGCACCCATTGTGGCAAAATAAGCCACCCGCGCCACACGCCGATGAGATGACCGACTTTATCGCACCGCCCTGTCACGCCCCCCTGCGCTACGCCCTGGTCCGCGATGACTGCCTGTTTGTCGACAAACCCGCCGGCCTGCTCTCCGTGCCCGGACGACACCCGCAAAATCGCGACAGCGTGGCCACCCGCGTGGAGGCGGAATATCCCCGGGCGCGCATCGTTCACCGCCTCGACATGGACACCTCGGGAGTGATGGTACTGGCCCTCGGCGCCGACCCGCATCGCCATCTCAGTCGCCAGTTTCAGGAGCGGCTGTGTCAAAAGCGCTACCGCGCGCTGGTAGACGGAACGGTAGCCGACGACGAGGGAGAAGTAGACCTGCCCCTGATCTGCGACTGGCCCAACCGGCCGCGCCAGATGGTGGATCATCAACACGGCAAACCCTCACGGACCCGCTACCGGGTACTCGAACGCAGTAATGGCACCAGCTTGCTGGAACTGACGCCGGTCACCGGCCGATCCCACCAGTTGAGGGTCCATATGGCGGCCCTGGGCCACCCCATTCTGGGCGACCCCTTCTACGCCGGTGAAGAGGCGAGAAAAGCCGCGCCGAGATTGTTGCTGCACGCCTGCCAACTCGAAATAGCCGCCCCGTCCGGAGACGGTACCCTTTGCCTCCACTCGCCCGCGTCCTTTTAGACCAACCGGCGGCGACCAAAGGACGGGCATGACTTTGGTCGCTTGAAATAGCGGGGCACTCGGGCATAGTAAGGCGACTGTAAAAAGCGGGCAAAGACAAGAGCAAATGGCATCACGCAAAGAAAAGCGCCAAGAATACAAAGACAGCGTCTACAGAGATCTGAACCTGTGTATTCAGCATCACATCCTGCGTCGCGACAGCCCCGAGCTCAAGGAGGCCGTGAGCAAAACGGCGGCTTTCCAGTCCCGCCGTATCGGCGAAACCTATAGCGACCTCGCGGCCCGGCCGCGCTACGAACTGGCCATCGACTACTTCCAGCATGACATGTACGGCGCCAAGGACTACAGCCGACGGGACAGCGATGTCAAAAAGGTTTACCCGATTGTCGAGCGGGTCATGCCCAATCGGCTTTTTTACATTCTGACTTTCATCATGGAACTGAACGCGTTGACCATGCAGCTCGACGAGGCCCAGGCCACCCAGTTGGTGGAAATGGGCGCCATCGACGACATCACACCGGAGCACTACGCCGAGGCCTACCGCCGCAGCGACAATTACGAAGACCGCAAGCGTCAAATCGAACTGGTTCTCAAAGTCGGCGAGGAACTGGACAAGCTCTCGGGCAAAAGCTATCTCGGCGGTGTGCTTAAAATCAGCGACAAACCCGCCCACGCGCTGGGCCTGGGCGATCTCCACGATTTTCTGGGCAGGGGCTACAAGGCCTTTATCGCCATGGACGGAGCCGGCGAGTTCATCCGGGTCATTCGCGAGCGGGAAATGAAAATTCTCGACGCCATCTTCAACGGCGAACCCGAGCCCTTCAGGATTTAACCGCCAGCGCGCTCAACGAGCTGACGCCGCGCCTCTGCGATCACCTGCTCCACCCGGCGAGCCAGTTCCCGGGCCGACTCATCCTCTTGCACGGCCAACGGCGAACAGTAGTGAACAAACACATCAATCCGCGGCATGGCCAGCGTGCGCCACAAGTGACCGGCAAAACTCTCATTCAGAAAGGCAACGCCCCGCCCCCTGCGGTCGGTGCCCGGATAGTAGAGCGCCACCGGCTGCACCGGGCAACCGCGCTCCATGGCGGGTACAAACAGCCGCTTTTTAAACGGCAGCAATGAGTGGCCGTCACTGGTAGTGCCCTCGGGAAAGACCAGCACCGACTCACTGGCCAGGCTGTCGTACATGTCGTGGGCCACATGTTGAGCGGCGGGCTGGCTGCCGCGCTTGATAAACAGCGTTCCAGCCTTCCGGGCGTAATAGCCCAGCAGCGGCCAACTCGCGACCTCCGCCTTGGCCACAAAACGCGGCTGGATGCTTTGCCCGATGGCAAAGACATCGTGCCAGGAGATGTGATTGGCCACCACCAGAGCCGGCTTTTGCAGGGGGTCGCCACTGGTGTGGACGCGCAGCCCCAGGTCATTGTTCACATGGCGTACAAAGCGGGCCATGGCCCGCCTTCTGGCTTCGGCATCGGCGCTGTCCAGGCGCCGAACTTCGGCTGCTGTCACCGCCACCGCCCAGGCCAACCGCGCTATCCGTCGCGTTTGCGGAATCATCCCTCAGTCCCGGCGCGGAAGCGCTCCAAAGTCGGGATCCTCACCGAGTCCGAGGCGGTACTCGACATAACTCTGGTCGCGCAGCCGACGCAACCACAACTCCTCCTCTTCGCGAGCCTTCGTTTCGCGCAATTGTTGCCGGGCCATGCCCCGGCGGTACTCGTCGGTCTCGTCGTACTGGCGACGCTCGAGCACCTCGAGGATGTGCCAACCGTAATCGCTGCGGAAGGGCTCGCTGACGGTGTTCAGAGGGATCTCTTTCACCACATCGCGGAAGGCCGGTACATATTCCCGGGGAGCTCCCCAACCAAGGTCGCCGCCCTGGGAGGCACTTCCGTCTGTCGAGTGGGCCTTGGCCAGAGCGGCAAAGTCCTCGCCGCCCTCGACAATACGCTGGCGCAGGGACTGGAGTTTTGCCCGGGCTTCCTCGTCGCCGGTGACGGCATCCGGGGAGATCAGGATATGCCGGGCGTGAACCTGCTCGATCAGGCGAACCTCATCACCGCGCACCGCCTGAAGTTTGACAATATGGAAGCCACCGGGACTTTGCACCGGAGTGGCCACCTCGCCCGGCTGAAGGGACTCCACGGCCTCCAGGAACAATGTCGGAACGCGACCGCGACTGAGCCAGCCGAGATCGCCCCCCTCAAGGGCCATCTGGCCATCACTGTGGGACAGGGCGAGACTCGAGAAGTCCTTCCCCTGTCGAATTTGCTCATACAGAGACTGCGCCTTCTCCCTCGCGGCCTCCACCTCTTCGGGTGAGGCCTCCTCGGGAGTGCCCACCAGCAGGTGGCCGAGGCGGTACTCGCGACCGGATTCTCCCTCGGGGTTTTGGGCCAGATAGTCGTCCACTTCCTGCTCCGACACCACCACGCGATCGTAGACCGTACGCTGGCGTAGCTGTTGAACCCTGATTTCCTTTCTCAGTGCCTCCCGGTATTCCGAGTAGTCCATGCCATCGGCTTCGACCCGGGCGCGAAACTCCCCCACGCTCATGCCGTTTTCAGAGGCCACTCTCTGTACCTGCTGGTTGAGAAAAGTATCGTCGACATTGATGCCCATGCGATCCGCCGCCTGCAGCTGGACTTCCTGGACAATCATGTGCTCGAGCACTTGCCGCTTGAGGATTTCATCCGGCGGAACACTCTGGTCCGAGCGCTCAATGCGCTGCTTGAGGGTTTCCACCTCCTCGAGCAAATCGCTCTCGAGAATCACCGCATCTTCAACCACAGCGGCAATTCGGGCCAGCACCTCGCGCTCGGCATGGACACTGCTGATGGCAATCAGAAGAAAAACGGTCAAAAATATTTTGGTAAGGTTCATAAAGGCTTTCCGGTCATTCGGCGTAGCCGAGGATAGCATGTTCGAGGGTGCGTTCATTGTCGTCACCCACACTGGCCAGTCCACGGAAGGTAAATTGCATCATGTAATCGGTATCGTACTCGTCCTCACCCGCCGCCGACGGGTTGATCAGGTCGAGCTGACGGCGGGCCATAAAGCTGACGCCCCAGCAGCAGCTTTGGTAGTTGAATCCGGCAAAAGTTTCCAGCGGCCTCTCTCCAGCGAGATCGTGAAAGTAGCGCGCAAACCATTGCCAACGCCCTCCAACCGGCAGCACTGCCGCCACCTCGGCCTGTTCGGTAACACCACTGACCGTGCCGCCGGCGAGGCTTTCACTCTCGCGGTAGCCCAAATTGACGATTCGCCGGGCTTCGTCCTTGTAGCGCAACTGGTAACTTTGTCGCTCCATGCGTTCGAGTTCCCGGCTGTATTGCCAGTTGCCGTCGAAACGCCAGCGAGGTCCCAGTTGCGCACGCAGGCGGGCGGCGATGTCCGACGCTTGCCCGCGCTCGGCGGGCGCGCTCTCGTCCAGCGTCACCTCGCGGTCGTCCAGGTAGTAAATTCGGCCGATGCTGGCACTCAACAGCTCCCGGTAACTGCTGTCGAGCAGCCGCGAAGTCACGCCGGCCGTCACCTGGCGGGCATCGGCCTGGCGATCGGCGCCGGTGAACCGGTTTTCGCGGAACAGCTGATCGTAGCTAAAGGTGTAGGCGCCGGTATCGAACAGAGGCAAATTTTCCTGCTCCTCCTCGGCCACATACAAGCCATACAACCTGGGCTCCAGGGTGTGCAACAAACCTTCCCCCGCCTCGCGCTCAAACACCAAACCGCTGTCGATACTGGCGATGGGTGTAGTGCGCGAGGGCGCCTCCTCGCTGGTGTCGGTCAGGTTGTCCAACTGATAGGCCGTGTGGCGAACACCCGCCTTGGGCCGCACATACCAGCCAGGGGTGCCAAAGGTTGTGGCCAGGCTGGGGTAGAGGTCGAGACGCTGCCCCTCGACGCGCTCGTCGTGGGCAAAGCGGACGCTCTCGGCCTTCAGGTCCAGCTCGTAACCGCCCCAGTCGTAGAGTGCCGAGGATCGCACAAAGGGCTCGCGACTGTAGGGGCGGTTGGCGCTGGCGATATCGAGATCCACCGTCTGGTAGCGCTGAACGCCAATCTGGTGCCGCCAGATGGCACCGCGATAGCGCACCCCGCCCTGGGACTTCAGATGCACCGGCACATTGCCGATGCCGACCCCGGTATCGAGATCGTCAAAGAAGGCCTCGTCGGAGACCCGGGCGGTATCGACATAACTGCTCCAGCCCTGGCCCAGACGCCCATTGTGCTCGAAGCCGCTGAACCAGCGAGTGTCGCCGTAGTCCCGGTCGTCCAGGTAGCTGCCGTCAAACTGGAAGTCGCCCCAGCGATTCAAATAGCGCGTCTGAAGGTTGGCCTGGGTGCCGCGCTTTTCAATGTAGCGGGGCGTCACCGTGGCGTCGGCCTGGGGCGCAATGTTCCAGTACACCGGCTGGGCGTATTCAAATCCGCCATCACCGGAGCTGGCAAAGCTGGGGAAGAGCAAACCGCTTTTGCGCTCGTCGGTAATCGGAAAGGTAATCCACGGCCAGTAGAACACCGGCACATCAAAGAGGTGCAAGCGCATGTGGTGGGCGGTTCCCATGCCGCTCTCGCGATCGAGCACCAGGCGGCTGGTGTACAGCTCCCACTCCGGGTCCCCTGGCTCGCAAGTGGTGTAAACCGCGCCGTCGAGCACGGTGAGACTGGGGTTGTCACTGACGAGCGACTCGGCGCGGCCATTGCCCCGGGTTTCGTAGAGGCGGTACTCGGCGCCGCTGAATGTCCCACTGCGCTGGCGCTGGTCGTACTGGCCACGGTCGGCGCGCATCTGCATGGTATCGTTTTCCAGTACCACATGGCCCTGCAGCTCAACCACACCGCTGTCACGATCCATGGTGGCTCTGTCCGCGCGAAGGCGGCGCCCCTCACCCTCCAGAAGGACATCGCCCTCCAGCAAGACGCGGCGATTCTCAAGCGTTTCCATGCGATCGGCTTCGCCCCGCATTGCGTCGTCAGCCATGCCGGGAGGCGTTTCAACGGGGATAAACTCGGGCGGTAGCGGGCACAGCTCTGCGCCCTCGACGACGCCATGGACACCGAGAGCGCACAAGACCATCGCAATTGTCCAGGGCCGCCCCATCATGGGCGGCAATTATACGCAGTCCACAGCGGCGGTGTCGCCCCTTTCCCCGGCGAGCGAAAGCGCCAGTAAACGAACCAGGCGGCGCTGAACTGATTGACAAAAGCTATCATTAATTGATAACCAATCTCATTTAAATAATAACCAGACCGCTCTATGATGAAACCCTGACGAGGAGTAATGACCATGAAGAAAACGCTTTCATTCGCCATCATGCACTTTGCCGTGGCCTTTGGCGTCACCTGGGGACTCACCGGAAGCGTGGTGATCGGCGGCAGCGTGGCCCTGATCGAACCGGCCATCAATACCGTCGCCTACTATTTCCACGAGAAACTGTGGGCGAGGCCTACTACCGGGCCAGCGGCTTTGGCGTATACTGGAATCCAGCCCCGAGCGGAGTCATCACCTGTATGAAACGGCAAAGAGCCAGTATTAACCTGACCGCGGCCCTTGTCGGCCTGCTGTTTGCCCAGTTCACCTGGGCCGAGCCGCTTCACTTTGCCGCCAGCGCCTATCTGGCACCCTACATTGACAGCGAGCAGGACTCCGGACCGCAGCTGGCCATCGTGCGCGAGGCCCTGGCCCACTCCGGACTGGAAATGGGGACCACCATCTACACCTCCAACAAACGCGCCGCGCTCCTGCTCCGGGGCGGCCAGGTGGATGGGGCTATTAATGTACCCTTGGGTATCGACGGCCTCTTCTATTCAAAGCCCGTCATTCACTATCAGAACCGGGTCATTAGCCGAGCCTCCGACCAGCTGGATATAAAACGGTTAGACGATCTCCTCGACTTCCGGGTTGTGGGCTTTCAAAGTGCCCGGCAGTTTCTCGGCGAGGCGTATCGCGATCTGGCGAGTCGCCACCCGAACTACAGCGAGGTCGCCAATCAGCAGTCACAGGTGGAATTATTGTTGCGCGGGCGCACGGATGTCGTGGTGATGGACCGCAATATTTTCCAACACCTCAAGCAATCGCTGGAGCCGGCACTGCGTGCGATAGAGGTGGCCAGCCACCCGATACTCCCGGAGACGCCGCACTATGTCAGCTTTACCGACAGCACTCTCCGCGACGCCTTTGACCTCGGTCTGCAACACCTGGTCGACAGCGGCCGCTACCGTGAGTTGTTGGCGACGCTGAAGAGCGAACAGCCGGAACAGCCCGGTATCAGCCCCGCTTCTCCAGAGACAGTGCATTGATGCAGTAGCGCAGACCACTGGGTGCCGGACCGTCCGGGAAGACATGTCCCAGGTGAGCGCCGCAGCAATTGCACACCGCCTCAATTCGCTGCATGCCAAAACCGCTGTCGCTGTTGTAGGCCACCACATCGGCGCGCACCGGCTGGGTAAACGACGGCCAGCCCGTGCCGCTGTCAAACTTCTCATCGGCATCGAAGAGGTGTTCTCCGCAACAGGCGCAGGCGTACTGTCCCGGCTCCACGGCCTGGCACATGGCCGAACTGTGGGGCGGCTCGGTGCCGCGCTGGCGGGTAATCCGGTAGACCTCGGGATCGAGTTGTTCCCGCCACTCGTCGTCGGATTTTTCCACCACTCTCGGCGGCGCCGGATTGGCGCTGCGGGCATAGTCGAGGATATCGTCCCACTGGATGGTTTTCATGCTGGTCACCTCTTGCGTTGCGTTGGCAATGTGCCCGGCCTCGCCGCGCCGGCGCAGCGCTTGAGCCCGTCGGTTCCAGGCCCAGGCCATGAGGGCCTGAAACAGCGCGGTCAGCCCCCAGATAGCTGAAAACAGCAGGGCGGCAGTCCGAACTCCTGGCGGCCGCTGTTGCCAAAGCAACAGCAGCAGGGCCAGCACAGTGGCCGCCAGGGCAATAAAAAGGCTCAACAGCAGCGCCCGGCGGGCGCTGTAGCGACCGTCCCGCAGCGGCCGCCAGTGCACCACCGGCCACCACAAAGCATTGCAATCAGTAACGGCGTTGATGCCGCGGGCGAGGGCGTTGAGCACGACGGCCTACCAGCCCGTGAGTTCCTTGAGCGCGTTGCCCATTTCGGCGGGCGAGTCGACGGTGGCCACACCGGCCGCCTGCAGGGCGGCGAACTTGTCCGCCGCCGTGCCCTTGCCACCGGCGATGATCGCCCCGGCATGACCCATTCGCTTGCCCTTGGGCGCGGTCACCCCGGCAATGTAGGACACCACCGGGATATCGACATTCTCGCGGATGTACTCGGCGGCCTCTTCCTCGGCGGTACCGCCAATCTCGCCCACCATCAAAATGGCCTCGGTCTCGGGGTCGTTCTGGAACAGCTCCAGGGCATCGATAAAGCCGGTGCCGGGAATCGGGTCGCCGCCGATACCGATACAGGTGCTCTGGCCAAAGCCCAGGTCGGTGGTCTGCTTCACCGCCTCATAGGTCAGTGTGCCGGAACGGGAGACGATGCCCACCTTGCCCGGTTTGTGAATGTGCCCGGGCATGATGCCGATCTTGCACTCGCCGGGGGTGATGATGCCGGGACAGTTGGGTCCAATCAGGCGTACGCCCAGGCTGTCCACCACCATTTTGGCTTCCAGCATGTCGAGTGTGGGAATGCCCTCTGTGATGCAGACCACCAGTTCGATGCCCGCCTCGGCGGCCTCGATAATGGAGTCCTTGCAAAACGGCGCGGGCACATAGATCACGCTGGCGTTGGCGCCGGTTTCCGCCACGGCCTCGCGCACGGTATTGAAGACCGGCAGGCCCAGATGCTCTGTTCCCCCCTTGCCCGGGGTCACACCGCCGACCATCTGCGTGCCGTATTCGATGGCCTGTTCCGAGTGGAAAGTGCCCTGCTTGCCAGTGAACCCTTGACACAGCACTTTGGTATTTTTATCGACCAGTACGCTCATTGCGAAACTCCTAGGACTTGGCCTGCGCAACAGCTTGCTGCGCGGCATCGGTGAGTGATTTGGCGGCGAGGATGTTGAAACTGCTCTTGTTAAGCAGCTCGCTGCCGCGCTCGGCGTTGTTGCCCTCGAGGCGCACGACCACGGGGATTTCCACGCCGACCTCTTCCACTGCGGCGATGATGCCCTCGGCAATCAGGTCACAGCGGACAATGCCACCGAAGATATTGACCAGCACCGTCCTGACGCTGCTGTCGGAGAGAATGATTTTGAACGCCTCGGTCACTCGCTCCTTGGTGGCGCCGCCGCCAACATCCAGAAAGTTGGCCGGCAACCCGCCATGCAGCTTGACCAGGTCCATGGTGGCCATGGCCAGACCGGCGCCGTTCACCATGCAACCGATATTGCCCTCCAGGGCGACATAGTTGAGGTCCCAGGCCTTGGCCCGGTTCTCGCGCTCGTCTTCCTGACTCTCGTCGCGCAGTTCCACCAGATCGCTGTGGCGATAGAGTGCGTTTTCGTCGACATTGATCTTGCCGTCGAGACAGATCAGGTCGCCCTCGCCAGTGATCACCAGCGGGTTGACTTCGATCAGGGACAGGTCCTTTTCCACAAACAGGCGAGCCAGACCGCCGACGATTTTGCCGAACTGTTTAATCTGGTCTCCCTTCAGGCCAAGACCGAAGGCCAGCTCCCGAGCCTGGTAGGGCATCAGGCCCACCAGTGGATTGACCGTCGCCTTGAGGATCTTTTCCGGGGTTTCCTCGGCGACCTTCTCGATATCGACGCCACCCTCGGTGGAGGCCATGATCACCACTCGCTGGCTGGCGCGGTCGAGCACCGCCCCCAGATAGAGCTCGTTGTCGATGTCGCTGGGCATTTCCACCAGCACCTGATTGACCGGCTGACCCTTTTCATCGGTCTGGAAAGTCACCAATCGGGTGCCGAGCATCTCCCGGGCGGCCTCGGTGGCAGCTTCGGCGCTGTCCACCAATTTGACCCCGCCGGCCTTGCCCCGGCCGCCGGCGTGAACCTGCGCCTTGACCACCACGCGGCTGGTACCGAGTTCCGATACGGCGCGGGCCACTTCATCGGCGTCGCTGACGACGCGGTGATCCGGCACGGGGACACCGTAGCTCTGGAACAGCGCTTTCGCTTGGTATTCGTGCAAATTCATCGTTGGGTGTTCTCCTGATTGATAGAGTTGTGCCGGGCGCCGGGGCGCCCGGTTACTGGCGTTTGGGCCGCGGGGCGATGTGTATCGGCCTTCCATCCACGGCCAGTGAGGCCTCGTGGAGCGCCTCGCTGAGCGTCGGGTGGGCATACATCATCAACTGAAGATCTTCTGTACTGGCCCCGAACTCCAGCGCCTGAACGGCCTGGGCAATCATCTCGGAGGCATTGGCGCAAACCATGTGTACGCCCAGTACGCGATCGGTTTGCTGGTCCGAGAGCACCTTTATGTGGCCGTCGCTGTTGCCGGAAGCTTTGGCTCTGCCGGAGGCCGCCATGGGGAAGCTGCCGCTTTTGTAGTCAACGCCCGCCGATTTGAGCTCCTGCTCGGTTTTGCCTACCCAGGCAATCTCCGGGTAGGTATAAATCACATTGGGCACGGCGTCGTAATTGACCTGGCCGTGTTCGCCGGCGATCAGTTCGGCCACCATGACGCCCTCTTCCATGCCCTTGTGGGCCAGCATTGGGCCGCGAACCACATCGCCCGCCGCGTAAATGCCGGGCACCGAGGTGCGGCACTGGTCATCCACATGGACAAACCCGCGCTCGTCTTTGGCCAGGTCGGCGTTGCTGGTAAACAGTCCGTCGGTATAGGGCTGGCGGCCCACTGCGACGATCAATTTATCGAACTTGGCGGTCTTCTCGCCCTCGCCGTCGCTGTAGGTCACCGTGACCTTGCGGCTTTTGCCGCGACCGGTCACTTCCGCCTTGGTCAGGCGGGCGCCGAGCTGAATATCGAGTCCCTGTTTCTTGAAAAGGCGTTGTGCCATTTTGGCCGTGTCCTGGTCAGCGATGGAGAGGAAGTCATCCATCGCCTCAATCACGGTCACCTCCGAGCCCAGGCGGCGCCAGACGCTGCCCAGTTCCAGACCGATCACACCGGCGCCAATCACGCCGAGTTTCCCGGGCACGCTATCAAATTCCAGGGCGCCGGTGGAGTCGACGATGTACTCGCCATCAAAGGGGGCAATGGACAGTTCCACAGGCTGGGAACCGGTGGCGATGACCACATTATCGGCGGTGGCGCTGTAGGCCTCGCCATCGTGGGGAGTGATTTCCACCTCCTTGTCCGCCAGCACCTTGCCGTGGCCCTTGAGCCAGGTCACGCCATTGGCTTTAAAGAGCTGGGCAATGCCGCCGGTCAGCTCGCTGACTACCTTGTCCTTGCGCGCCATCATCGCCGGCACATCGACCTTGAGGTCCTTGAGTTCAATACCGTGGTCGCCAAAGTGCCGGTTGGCCTCGTCGTAGAGATGGGAGGACTCCAGCAGGGCCTTGGAGGGAATACAGCCGACATTGAGGCAAGTGCCGCCCAGCGCGGGCTTTTCACTGCTGTCCAGCCACTGTTCCACCACGGCCGTGTTGAGACCGAGCTGGGCGCAGCGAATGCCACACTCATAGCCGGCGGGGCCGGCGCCAATCACGATGACATCGTACTTTTCTGACATGGGGTTTTCCTTTCTCCGTGGGGACGACCGCTGTCGCCCCCGCGTTTTAAATGTTCAACATAATGCGAGCCGGCTCTTCGAGCAGCTCCTTGATGGTGACCAGAAACTGCACCGCTTCCTTGCCATCGACAATCCGGTGATCGTAGGACACGGCCAGATACATCATGGGCCGGATCACGATTTCACCGTTCTCCACCACCGGACGCTCCTTGGTCTGGTGCATGCCCAGGATAGCGCTTTGCGGCGGATTGAGGATGGGTGTGGAGAGCAGCGAACCGAACACGCCACCGTTGGTGATGGTGAAGGTGCCGCCCTGCAAGTCGTTGACATTGAGGGTGCCATCCTTGGACTGCTGACCGTACTGGGTGATGGTCTTTTCAATATCGGCCATGCTCATGTGCTCTGCGTTTCTGAGCACGGGCACCACCAGACCGCGGGGCGAAGACACGGCAACGCCGACATCCTGGTAACCATGATAAACGATGTCATCGCCGTCGATGGAGGCATTGATCTCGGGGAAACGCTTGAGCGCCTCTACCGCAGCCTTGACGAAGAAGGACATAAAGCCCAGGCGCACACCGTGATTTTTCTCGAACTGGTCCTTGAACTTGCTGCGCAGGTCCATCACCGGCTGCATGTTCACCTCATTGAAGGTGGTCAGGATAGCCGCCGTTTGCTGGGCACCCACCAGGCGCTCGGCAATCCGCTTGCGCAGGCGGGTCATCGGCACGCGCTTCTCGGGCCGGTCGCCCTCTGTGGTGAGCTTCTCGGGGGCCTGGGTATTGTTTTTGTCCTCGTCGCTCATTTCCCTGGCCATCCGGGCGGACTCGTGGGCCGGCCGCGACTCGATGTACTTGAGCACATCCTCCTTGAGAATGCGGCCATTCTTGCCCGTGCCCTCGATATCATCGCTGTCCAGCTGATGCTGTTCCACCAGTTTGCGCACGGCGGGGCTCAGGGGCTGTGAACCCGCTTTTGATTCGCTCTCATCCGACTTTTGCTCGGCTTTGTTGTCTTTTTGCGACTTCTCGCCGGATTCCTTTTGCTTCTCATCGCTTTTCGAAGCCTTCTTCCCGGCGCCCTTGTCTTGCTTGTCAGAGTCGTCGGCTTTATCGGATTTGGCCGCGTTTTTGTCCTCGTCCTTTTTCGACTTGTCGGATTTACCACTGTCGGCCGCGGGGGGCTCACCAGCCTTCATCTTGCCCAGCACCTGATCCGCCGTCACCGTGGCTCCGGCATCCTCGAGAATTTCCTCCAGCACACCGTCGGCGGGGGCCGGCACTTCGAGAATCACCTTGTCGGTTTCGATATCGACCAGGTTCTCATCGCGCTTGACGCTGTCTCCGGGCTTTTTGTGCCAGGCGGCTACAGTGGCGTCGGCGACGGATTCTGGCAGTTGTGGCACCTTAACTTCAGTGGTCATGGCGTACTTTCCTTTTGCTGTTTCGGTGCGCGGCTGCGCCGCGCCTTGTCAATTCAAAGATCATTCGTCGATATCGGCATTAAAGGCGTCTTCCACCAGCTGTTTCTGCTGCTGGACATGTACTTTGGGCGAGCCCACGGCCGGTGAAGCCGAAGCCGCGCGGCCGGCGTAACTCAGGTACTCGCCGTCGAGCATGGCCCGAATGTGGTGCTGAATGCTGTACCAGGCACCCTGGTTCATGGGCTCCTCCTGACACCAGACAAAGTCTTCCACATTGGGGAAGCGGTCCACTTCATAGCGTAGCAGCGCCTCGGGGAAGGGATAGAGCTGCTCGATACGAATAATCGCCGTGTCGTCGCGTTTCTCGCTTTCGCGATACTCCAGCAAGTCGAAGTAGACCTTGCCACTGCAGAAGATAATGCGCTTGACCTGGTCGGTCTTGGCGCTGCCGTTCTCGCCCAGAATCGGCATAAAGGCGCCATCGGCCAGATCGTCCAGGCTGGAGACCGCGCGCTTGTGGCGCAGCAGACTCTTGGGCGTCATCACGATCAACGGCTTGCGACAGGGGCGAATGGCCTGACGGCGCAACAAGTGGAAAATCTGCGACGGTGTGGTCGGATAGCACACCTGCATGTTGTGCTCCGCACACATCTGCAAAAACCGCTCGAGGCGGGCCGATGAGTGTTCGGGGCCCTGGCCCTCGTAACCGTGGGGCAGCAGCAGGGTCAGTCCGCAGAGACGCCCCCACTTCTGCTCGCCGGAACTAATGAACTGGTCGATCACGACCTGGGCGCCGTTGACGAAATCGCCGAACTGGGCTTCCCAGATCACCAGCGAGTGGGGGTCGGAAGTGGCGTAACCGTACTCAAAGCCGAGAACGGCCTCTTCGGAGAGCAGGGAGTCGATCACCAGGAAATTGGCCTGCTCCTCGGCGAGGTGGCGCAGGGGCACCCAGGTAGTACCCTTGTCCTGGTGGTGAAGCACGGCGTGGCGGTGGAAGAAGGTGCCGCGACCGGAATCCTGGCCGGTGAGACGCACCGGATACCACTCGGTCACCAGCGTGGCGTAGGCCATGGTCTCGGCAAAGCCCCAGTCCAGGGCCATGGCGCCCGACCCCATCTTGCGCCGGTCCTCCAGCACTTTTTGTACCCGCGAGTGCACGCTGAAGCCCTCGGGAATATCCAGCAAGCGCGCGTTGAGTTTCTTGATGGTATCGAGATCGACACGGGTGTCGCAGGGCTCGTCCCAGTCCTTGCCCAGGAAGGGTTCCCAATCGACCATGTACAGGTCCTGGTCTTCCGAAGCATCGGCAATAATGGGCTGGGCGCACTCGCCGCGATCGAGTTTGTCACGGTAGTCATCGATGAATGCACGATCGTCCTCCTCGCTGATGACATCCTGCGCAATCAGATGTTTGGCATAGAGCGTGCGGGTGGGCTCCAGCTCCTTGATGCGCGAGTACATGCGCGGCTGGGTCGCCGAGGGCTCGTCGGCCTCGTTGTGACCGTGGCGGCGATAGCAAATAAGATCAATCACCACATCTTTCTTGAATTTCATGCGGTATTCCAGCGCCAGCTGGGTCACAAAACAGACCGCCTCGGGGTCATCCCCGTTCACATGGAAGATGGGCGCATTGACCATCTTGGCCACATCGGTGCAGTAGTAAGTAGACCGGGTGTCCTTCTGGTTGGAGGTGGTGAAGCCGATCTGGTTGTTAATAACAATGTGCAGCGTGCCCTTGGTGGAGAAGCCGCGGGACTGGGACATGTTGAAGGTTTCCATCACCACACCCTGACCGGCAAACGCGGCGTCGCCGTGAATGGTGATCGGCAACACTTCTTCACCGCCGCCATCGCCGCGGCGATCCTGGCGGGCGCGCACCGAGCCCTCCACCACCGGGGTGACAATCTCCAGATGCGAGGGATTGAAGGCCAGTGCCAGGTGGGCCGTTCCGCCCTCGGTTTTGACATCCGAGGAAAAGCCCAGGTGGTACTTCACATCACCCGAGCGGGAATCGGTGTTGGTGTAGCCCTCGAACTCCTGGAACAGATCGGCCGGGTTCTTGCCCATAATATTGACGAGCACATTGAGGCGACCGCGGTGGGCCATGCCAATCACCGTCTCCTTGATGCCCATCCGGCCGGAGTCCTGAACCAGCACATCGAGCATGGGGATCAGCGATTCGCCACCCTCCAGGGAGAAGCGCTTCTGACCGACATATTTGGTATGCAGGTAGCGCTCGAGCCCCTCGGCAGCGCTCAGGCGCTCGAGAATGTACTTTTTGAACTCGGCGCTGTAACTGGCCTTGCCACGGGAACTCTCCAGGCGCTGCTGCAGCCAGCGCCGCTCGTCGGAGTCGACAATGTGAGCCACCTCGGCGCCAATGGAACCGCAATAGGTTTCATTGAGCACTTCGAGAATTTCCGCCAGCGTCGCCTTGGTCTGGCCAAACAGGTTGCCGGCATCAAATTCGGTGTCGAGATCCGACAGGCTCAGACCGTGGTGGCGCAGGGAGAGATCGGGAACATCCTGCGGCGATTTGCGCCCCAGGGGATCGAGCTGGGCCTGCAAGTGGCCGCGAAAGCGGAAGGCTTCAATCAGATTGAGAACGCGCACCTGCTTGCGCTCGTGCTCAAGCTGACGGCTGTCGCCCGCGGTGGATGGGATGTATTGGTCCTTGACCCGGGCGATCTCGCGAAACTCTTCGCGTACATCAGAGTGTCGGGTTTCGGCGTCCCTGCCGTCGGCGTCGACCATGCGGGCAAAGTGCTCGCGCCAGGAGGGCGCCACGCTGTCGGGATCCTCCAGCCAGGACTCGTAGAGGACTTCGAGATACGCGCTGTTGGCTCCATCAAACTCGGATGAATCCCACAGCGCCTGCATGCTTTTTACAGAGCCGTTCGGATCAGACATTATTTTTTCGGGTTTCCATTGGCTTTTGGCCGAAACTCTGCGCCCCTGGCGCTCACTGCCAACAATAATGCGCCTATGCTGCGGGACTGTAAAGGCCATGACCTCTGGCAAATGAACCGGGATTCACTGAATAAATCGCAACGATATAAAAAAGCCCCGAGCTCAGCGTCGGGGCCAATGTATATCGCCTTTGTGTGACAACGCCGTGACCGGTGTCACAGAACAGACAACCTAACCGTCCGGGTGGGCCTCATTGTACTGACGCTTGGACTGGGCCAGCGCTTTCCACTGTTCAAAGGGCTCGGGGAGAGCCGGCACCGGAACCGGATCGGGCAATTTGTCGAAAACCTGTTGCGGTGGCAGCACCTTGCCGTTTTGCACATAGGCCGCGCGCAACATCGCGGTGGCGTGCACCTTGTTGCCGATCAGGCAGCGCTGGTCGATGTAGACATACTTTTCATCCCAGCCGACGATGCGGGTACTCACTTCAAAGCGGGTGCCCAGACGCAGCTCCCGGATATAACCGATGTCGATGGCGGCGACGATAAAGTTGATTCGCTCGCGAACCATTGGCCCAGCGAGCCCGGTTTGCACTCCGTGATCCCAGCGCGCCTTCTCCAGGAAGTTCAAATACACCGCATTGTTAATGTGCAGATTGAAATCGATGTGGCGCAGGCCCACACGATAGGCTTTGCGCACCGCGTCCAGGGGGCCATGGGTAGCAGGGCGGCGGTGGCGGAGCAGGGTTTTAATCAGTTCTAGCAACATGGTTCCGGGCTCGGTACTGGAAAGCGCGGCAGTTTATCACCGCTGTGAAGACCGCCAATAGGACGAGCGTGCCAAAGGAAGGACAATCGGCGACGCTCAGCCAGGGATTACTTTAACGGTTCGAACCCGGTGAGGCGGCAGTCGGCAAAGCGACTCAATGTGCGCTCCAGACCCTCGCTGTCGTAATCGCGCATGGGCCCGGCGCCCCACACCGGCCCCGGCCAGGCCGGGTCACTGCGATAGCGGACGATGTGGTGAACATGGAGCTGGGGCACCAGGTTGCCCAGGGCGGCGACATTCAGCTTGTCGCCGTCAAAGGCCGCCATCAGCTGCTCGCCCAATTCAAGGGACTCGCGGAAAAACTGTTCGCGATCGGATTCGTTTAATTGGTACAACTCGCTGACACCGGGACGGCGCGGGACCAGCACAAACCAGGGGTGCTGGGCATCGCGCAGCAGCAACAGGCGAGAGAGGGGAAAGTCGCCCAGGACACGACTGTCGTCGGCCAGGCGGGAATCGAGTGTGAACATCGCGTTTCCACGGAATTGTCGGGGACGCTATGGTATGGTTTTCGCCATGAATGTGGAAGCCTACCTCAAGCGCGCGGACGACCTCTGCCGCCATCGCAGCGCCCGTTTTACCGAGCTGCGGCGGCGCGTACTGGAGCTGATTGCCTCGGCGGACACTCCGCTGGGCGCCTACGCTCTGCTCGACCAACTCAAGGCGGACGACGACCGCGCCCAGCGCAAGGCCGCGCCTCCGACGGTCTACCGGGCACTGGATTTCCTGCTCGAACACGGACTGGTGCACCGCATCGCCAGCCACAACACCTACATTGTCTGCGATCACCCCGGCCACCGCCACGACGGGCTGTTCCTGGTCTGCAGCGAGTGCGGATCGGTGCAGGAGCTGGAGGCCCCCGAGGTCAACCGCGCCATTGGACGCTCCGCCGAGGCCGAGGACTTCCGCATCGGCGAAAGCAACCTGGAAGTCAGCGGCCTGTGCCGTCACTGCCGCCGCCAGTAACGGCTGCGCTACAATAGGCGTTTGATACCACCACAGGCCCGCCATGCAGCATCGCGCACGCAAACGATTCGGACAGAACTTTCTCCACGACGCCAATGTCATTGGCAAAATCGTCGCCGCCATCGCCCCGCGAGCGGCGGATCGCCTGGTTGAAATCGGCCCCGGCCTGGGCGCACTGACCACACCGCTACTCGACCGCCTGGATGCGCTCGACGCCATCGAGCTCGATCGTGACCTGGTACCGGGGCTCGCTGAACTCCCGGGCGCCGAAAAACTCACGGTACACCAGACCGACGCGCTTAAATTCGACTTTGCCGCTCTGCGCGGTGATGACGCCAGCCCGCGGCTGCGGGTGGTAGGCAACCTGCCCTACAACATTTCATCGCCACTGATCTTTCACCTGCTGGGTTTCTCTGAACACATTCGGGACATGCACTTCATGCTGCAAAAGGAGGTGGTACAGCGCCTGGCCGCGAAGCCCGGCAACGGCGACTACGGCCGCCTGAGCGTGGCCGTGCAGGCCCAGTGCCGGGTCGAGAATCTGTTTACTGTGCCCCCCGGTTGCTTCCATCCGCCGCCCAAAGTCGAGTCGGCGATTGTCCGGCTGACCCCGCTGGAGACGCCCCTCTGCCCTCGCGAACTGCAGCCGGCGCTGGAAGATCTTCTGCGCCAGGCCTTTGGACAGCGACGCAAAACCCTGCGCAACAACCTCAAGGGCACCCTCAGCGCCGAGGCCATCGAAACCTGCGGCATCGATCCCGCCCTGCGCCCCGAGCGACTCTCCGTTGAAGACTTCGTCCGCCTCGTTCGGGCACTCTGATTAGCCTGAGTTGATTAGCCACAGAGTTCACAGAGGGCACAGAGGTTGGAGAGTAGGAGCGGCGACCCCGCCGCGACAAAGAATTATAGCCATGTCGGCCCGAGTGCGAGCCTCCTACTGTAGGAGCGAGTCTGCCCGCGAACAAGACATCAACCTCGCTAACAGTTCGCCTGCAGGCAGGCTCCTACATCCCCATTCGCCTTATAACCCTCTGTGAACTCTGTGCCCTCTTTGGCTAATGCACCCAAGCCATCCGGGCGTTTACAATGCAGATTCATTGAAACCGGCCGAAATGAAATGAGCACACAGCGTTTACTGCAACTCAGCGACTGCCATCTAATGGCGAACCGGGAGGAGACACTGCGTGGGTTTAATCCCCACGAGTCCCTGCGAAAGCTGCTGGAACAGATTAAAAAGAAGGACAGGCGCTTTGACGCCCTGCTGTTAAGCGGGGACCTGAGCAATGAGGGCGGCTCCGAAAGCTACCGTCTGCTCCCGGAGCTGCTGGCCTTTTGCAAAAAGCCGGTCTACGCCCTGCCCGGCAACCACGATGATCCCCTGGAAATGCGCGAGCAAATGCGCAAACAGGTCCAGTGCGTGCACAGCACCGATATCGGCCCCTGGCGCCTTTTGCTGCTGGACTCCCGGGTGGCGGGACAAACCGAGGGACAGCTGAGCGACGAGGAATTGTCGCGATTGAAGCTGTGGCTGGAGCACGGTCGCGAAAAGCCGACGCTGGTAGCGGTTCACCACCACCCCCATCCGGTGGGCAGCGCCTGGATGGACGACCTGTGCCTGCAAAACGGCGAGGAGTTGCTCACCCTGATCCGGCAACATCCGCAAGTGAAGGCCGTCACCTTTGGCCACACCCACCAGGCTTTCGACAGCGTGGTGGATGGCGTGCGCCTGCTCGGCACCCCCGCCACCTGCTTTCAGTACACCCCCGGACGCGACGACTTTGACATCGACGACCTGCCCCCCGGCTACCGCTGGTTCGACCTCCACGACAACGGCCAACTCGACACCGGCATCACCTGGCTGGGTGATTGACCGG
This sequence comes from Pseudomonadota bacterium, assembly GCA_051747425.1. Classification (GTDB taxonomy): domain Bacteria; phylum Pseudomonadota; class Gammaproteobacteria; order HTCC5015; family HTCC5015; genus HTCC5015. The sequence goes on along the minus strand of JBNJGD010000008.1, from coordinate 35,167 downwards.
CTTTAGCCACAGAGTTCACAGAGAACACAGAGGGATTTTTGTAGGAGCGGCGCCCCCGCCGCGACCCAAAACAAGGTCGACCCGAGGGCGGACCTCCTACAGAACCCGTCATTGCGAACGCAGTGAAGCAATCTGCGGAACCGTTCGGCAGATCGCCACGCCGCTGCGCGGCTCGCGATGACGGGGCTGCTGCCAACCACCCAATATCCCTCTGTGTTCTCTGTGAACTCTGTGGCTAATAACCCAAAAGCAAACGCGGCGAAGCCGCCCACCGGGGTCAGAGCATTTTGAGGGCCTGGTGGATGGCTTCCACCAGGCTGCCGTGTTCGGCACGGCCGGTGCCGGCGAGGTCCAGCGCAGTACCGTGGTCAACGGAGGTGCGCACCAGGGGCAGGCCGAGGGTGATGTTGACCGCCTTGCCAAAGCCGGCGTATTTGAGCACCGGCAGGCCCTGGTCGTGGTACATGGCCAGGACGGCATCGGCGTTTTCCAGGTGTCGGGGGGTAAAGAGGGTGTCGGCGGGCAACGGGCCGATTACATTCAGGCCGCCGGCACGCAAGGCTTCCAGTGTCGGGCCAATCACCTCGATTTCCTCGCGTCCCAGATGGCCGCTCTCGCCGGCGTGGGGGTTGAGGCCGCAGACCAGAATGCGCGGCGACTCAATGCCAAATCGCTGGCGCAGGTCACCATCAAGCACTGTCAGCACGCGACGCAAAACACCGGGGTTAATGGCATCCGGCACCTCGCGCAATGGCAAATGCGTGGTGGCCAGAGCCACGCGAAAATCCCCCGCCGCCAACATCATCACCGGGTGGGCGCCACTCAATTCACCCAACAGCTCGGTGTGGCCGCTAAAGGGCACTCCGGCCTCGTTGATGACGCCCTTGTGCACCGGCGCCGTGACCATGCCGTCGAACACGCTCTCCAAACAGCCGCTTGCGGCGCGCTTTAGCGTGGCCACCACATAATCGCCATTGGCCGGGTTCAGGTGGCCGGGACGCACCGGTTCGGCGCACTCGGCCACCGGCCAAACCGGCAACACCCCCGGGCGGTGTCGCTGTGCCGGCTGCCCCGGACGCCAAATCGATAATTCCACGCCCAAACCCAGGGCCTCGGCACGCGCCTGCAACACGGCGGGATCGGCCACCGCCACCAATTCGGCTTCGAAGGGCTGTGCCGCGGCGGCCAACACCACATCGGGGCCAATGCCCGCCGGCTCGCCGGGGGTGATCGCCAGTCTGGGAATGTGTTTTTCCATGGGATTATTTTGCCACAGGCGAACATAAAAAAGGGCCGGCAATGCCGGCCCCGGTCAACCATTCAGCAGAACAGTTATTGGGGGATAGCATTACCCGATAGGAACACCGTACCGACAACACCGATATCACCATTCTCAACCCCGTTTCCGTCCACGCCTATGCCACTGTACTGAACCGCTGCACCGACGCCGCCATCGGGCATACCATCAGACACAGGGGCAATCACAAAGCGGATATTGGCCTCGCCCTCAACATTCCAGCCACCGTCATTCGTACCGCCTGTACAAACGCCGCCAAAACAGCTGCCATCCATTGCAATGGAAAGGGAAGGATCGTTGACGATATCAGCCACAGTGACCTCACCCGTCGAATCGTAGTAGTAGAGATTATAGGAGGAGCCATCTGCAAACCCGCCCGCATTGATATTCAACTCCGAAACGGAATAGTCAGTCATGTTGATGCGAAGCTCGGCAAAACCCAGTTCGCCTGTCTGACCCGCCATATCCACGGGGGTAGTTGCCGCGATTGAGCCAGAGCCGTTTTGTAGCGGCTGAAAAATAGCGCCGCCATAACTGTCCGTATTCAAGAGTTCAAATGAGGCCAATTGATCCATCTTGTTTTCAAAATCTGTGGCATTGGTTACCGCATCGCCGGGGACCATATAGTGAAGGCCAGTGGACACTTCAAAGGTGTCGCTGACGACCACCCCTTCCGCACTCTTTTCAACATCCAGCTCAACATCGGACCAGCGGCCCCAGCTGATATCAAAACCGGCCTCGTAGCCGTTTTCTGCCAGTGTGGCGCCGCTATCCTGGCTGCGGAAAACAAAACGGCTGCCGTCGCTGTCGACAAAGTCGATATCGCTCAGGACAAAGCCACCGCCCGCTTGAGGTGTCAAATAAAACCCGTCACCAGCGCCAAACCCGCCAGCAAAAATGTCCGTGCTGCCATCAAAGCCCTTGGTACCGCCCATGCCTACCACTGTGGCCTGTCCCACCTGGAGTGGTTCACCAGCAGGCAAAGGGAAAGGGTCCGAACCTGTCACAGGGTCTTCTTCGCTACGGAAATCCAGGCTGTCGGGAAGCAGCCCCTGATCTTGCAGGTCTTCCAACTCGGCCACCAGATCATCACCGCGGCGACTGTTGAAGTCACTGTCGTCCTTGTCGGATTCAAAATCATTATCCGGGCCATTCTGATTGCTCTCGGCCGAGCGTTGGTCGGCGTCGGGATCACTGTAACCACCCTGGCCACCGCCACCAGCGGTGCCGTCACTGTCACCGCCATCGCCTTCACCATCGGGGGCTTCGTCCTCGTCATTGCCGAAGACAAAACCGGGGGGAACAATCACGCCACGGGGCTTACCGCCGCCGTCGGGCAAATGGAAGTATTCGTCATTGCCGAAGGTGAACTCGCCCTGGTCGTTTTTCACCACGATCTCACCGTCGACCACACCGCCAAACAGGCCTCTGCGCTCCTCGTCACCGTCCTGGCAGGGGTCGCAGATCGTGACCCCGTAGTGGGTGCCGCGGATACCAATGGTGGCCACGGCCGTCTTGACTTCGTAGTTGTCGCGATTGAGTTTGCCGATGGCGCCGGAGATGGTGCGGAAGCCGCCCTTGATCAAATTGAACAGGCCGCGCTCTTCCTCGCCCTCTTCGCCATCGTACTGGTATTCCTCCACCTTGAACTGGGTATTGGGGCGCAATGAGACCAGAGAGCCATCGGAGAAACGCACCTGGGCGCGGGACCGCTCGGTGCTCAGCGTATCGCCCTTGTAGACCGGCGCGCCTCGCTCCAGGGGACGAGCGCGGCCATCATCGCCCTTCGCAGAACCACTCCCACTGACGACCACCACGCGACCCACTTCGCCTTCCCGGCTGATCTCAGCCGTTTTTTGCTTCGGCATCCGCGCCCCGGGCAGTCGTAGTTCCTGACCGGCAACGAGCTCCCCTGATTCATCAAAAGCATCGGGGCTCAGCCTCTTGGCCAGGCGCTCAATACGCCGCTGCCTCAATGGTTCATTGGGAAATGCTGCGGACAACACGGTATCCAGTTTTTGCCCTTCTTCAACTTCCCAAACACCGTCTCTAACCAGCTCCGCCTGGCTGGCGCCGCTGGCGCCACCCATGGCCACACATACTGCTATTGCCAAACGCTTCATCGCTAATCTCCTTTAAAGCCCTTTGCTATCCAATTACCAACCTGTTGAACCCTGAGCACTCAGCAGTACCGCTCCCGCGACACCGATGTCGCCCGGGTTAACCGTGCCTCTTCCGGCGTAAGTGACCGCCGCTCCCATTGCGCCCTCGGGATAAGCTGCGCTGCCTGGCACGGCAATCAATGCCACACTGGCCTGACCATTGAGCGCCTCTGAATTGGTGCAAGTGCTAATGCCATCGGCGCAGTAGTCGCCCGCCATATCGATCGACGAAACCGAGCCATTAACAATATCGGACACATTGACCAGAGGGGAGCCGCCATCCAACGCGAGAATATAGCCATGGGTACCAAAGTCGGCATTGACCGTAAGCTGGGTGATGTCGTAATTCACCAAGTCAATCGACATCATGGCGGCGGAGACAGCGCCCTCGTTGCCCGCCAGATCCACAGGCGCCGTCGACGCAGTACCGCTATTGTGCTCAAACATTGTCAGAGTGGTCGGCGCTGTCTGAAGCGTGTAACCCATCAAGTCCAGCTGGCTCTCAAAATCCTGAATGTTCTGGATGGGCGACTCCGCCAGCATAAAGTGCAAATCGGTTACGATCGGAGCTGTTTCAATCGTGTCCGGCGTATTCACGGTATCCACGGCCTGCAGGGTGGCCTCGCTCCAGCGCCCCCAACTGACCCCGAAATCGGCGTCGTAGCCGGCGTCTACCAGTGGCGCACCGTCCTGCTTGCGGTAAACGAAACGCTCGCCGTTCTCGTTCACAAAATCCACTGAAGTCAGGTCAAAACCACCGGGGCCGGGGGTGGGCCGGGGGGTGATATAGGCGGACTCGCCCGACCAACTCTCGGTAGCTCCGGAGGGCGTACCCGCCAGATTGTTGCCCAGCGAAATAAAGCCTACCTGGGCCGACTGAGTCGGCGTGATGAGCTCGCCGACCGGCTGGGGAAAAGGATCCGTCTGAGCCACTTCTTCCTGTTCGCCGGTAAGGTCGAGTTGATCCGGCAAATCACCCGTCTCCTTCAAGCCCTCCAGCTCGGTCACCAGATCGTCGTCGCGCTGGCTGTTGAAGCCGGTGTCGTCCTTGTCCGACTCAAACTCGCCACCGGGAACGGTCCGGTTGCTCTCGGCGGCTCGCTCATCCGCCTCGGGATCGCTGTAGCCACTCTGGCCTTCCCCTTCCCCGCCGGCACTCTCCGTGCCTTCCGCCGTATCGCCGGAGCCGGGTAAGCCGTCCTCACTGGAGCCTTCTTCGGCATCATCGCCCTGGTCACCAAAAACAAAGCCGGGTGGGGCAATCAGGCCACGGGGCTTGCCGCCCCCGTCGGGCAAATGGAAGTACTCGTCATTGCCAAAGGTGAACTCGCCCTGGTCGTTTTTAACCACGATCTCACCGTCAACGACACCGCCAAACAGGCCTCTGCGCTCTTCATCACCGTCCTGACAGGGATCGCAGATGGTGACCCCGTAGTGGGTACCGCGGATACCGATGGTGGCCACGGCCGTCTTGACTTCGTAGTTATCGCGATTGAGTTTGCCGATGGCGCCGGAGATGGTGCGGAAGCCGCCCTTGATCAAATTGAACAGGCCGCGCTCTTCCTCGCCCTCTTCGCCATCGTACTGGTATTCCTCCACCTTGAACTGGGTGTTGGGGCGCAATGAGACCAGAGAGCCATCGGAGAACCGCACCTGGGCGCGGGCCCGCTCGGTGCTCAGGGTATCGCCCTTGTAGACCGGCGCGCCTCGCTCCAGCGGGCGGGCGCGGCCATCATCGCCCGTGGCAGAACCGTTGCCACTGACCACCACCACTTTCGCCACCTGGCGGCCCGCTCCGCTTTGGCGCCGACTTGCCTGACGAGGCATGCGGGCACCGGGAAGGCGCAATTCCTGACCCACCACCAAGTCACCGGCAGTGTCGAAGGCCGAGGGACTGAGCCGCCGTGACAGTCGCTCAATGCGGCTCTGGCGCAAAGGCTGATTGGGGAACGCCTTGTCAAGAATGGCCGACAACGATTCCCCCTGGCGTACCTGCCACACACCATCCCTGACCAACTCGCCACTGGCGGCGTTGGCGAGCAAAAGCAATGCTACTGAGACGGTCAACTGCGGTTTTTTCATTATCATTTCCTGGTCAGTGGCTGTGGGGCGAGTATAGCCCCGGCCCACAGCACTTTATGGGCAGCGGGTCACAAAACGCCAAATCCCCAATTAGTGCTCATAACTCAGCCGCAAGCCGTAAACGGCGCGGTCATAGTCGCGCAGCGGGTGGTCCGAGCTGTTGTCACTCTGGCTGGCGTAGGCCGTAAACTTCCAGCCTCGGCTGATCAAATAGTTGTAGTCGAGGCGCAGTCGCGTCAGGTCGCCGTCCTGCTTGACCCCAAACAAAGGATCGATTTCGTCGTAGCTGCTGTCCTGCCAGGACACACTGGCGAGCAAACCGTGGCGCGCGTTAAAGCTGAGAAAGACCGACGAACTCAGGCCGTAGAAGTCGCGGTCGTAACGACTGCGGGATGTCTGGTTGTCGTCTTCCTGGGCCGACTCAGAGCCGTAACTCAGACCGGCCGACCAAAGCGGTGACCAACGCACCGGAAACTGTCGGCTGTAGCTGGCGCCCAGAATGTGCTGATCGCTCTCCTGGGCCGAGGCAGCGGATTGGGCGTAGTCGGTTTGCGTCAGCAAGCCGTAAACACGCAGGCGCTGTCGGGGATCCAGCTCCCGCTCGTAATTGACGGAGAACATGCCCAGGTTACGCAGGTGCTCTTCCTTCAGAATATAGGCCTGGTTGGCCAGACTGTAGGTAATCTGGTTTTTGCCAAAGCGCTGTTTGACGCCGGCTGCCAGGTTCATGGTGGTGTTGCTGAACTCGTTGGCCGGCTCGTCACCGTACTGCGTGGTGGACAAGCCACCCTGGGCAAACATCGACCACCGCGTGGTCAACGGGAAGTTCATGTTCAAGTCAAAGCCGGCCTCGCTGAAGCTGGAATCCTGAGCCTGGCTGGTTTGCGGCAAGAGCAGGGAAAGCCCATTGAACAGTCCGTTGGTGATGGCCACCGTGCCATCGTCGACGCTCTGGTTGACATTGTCGTCGCTGCCGAAGCCGACAAAGAAGCGCGCTCTCGCGGTGCTTTTGTAACGCCCCTCGCGGATGCGAATGGCATTGAGGTACTGGGTAATCTTGGCCTGGACATCCTCGGGAGGATCGGCACGCTGAACGCGCTCGAACTCGTCCCGCGAACGCGCGTATTCCTCGAGTAGAAAATAACCCCGGGCCAGTTCGAGACGGGCGGCGCGCCAGTTAGGACGGGCCATCAGCGCGCGCTCCAGAGCGAAAACCCCCTGACTGGCGTCACCGGCATCCACGGCGGCGGCACCGAAGTAGTAATCGAAATCCGGGTTGCCTTCGTAGGCGTGGCGCAGCTCCCAGCCCAGTTCGTAAGCGGCCACGCTGTTGCCCGCATTGAAATACTGCTTCATCAATTCGATGTCATCATTAGCCGCTGCAGCAAAAGAGAACACCATGCCGAGTGCGAGAGTAGCGATTCTTTTCATTACTATGCCCTTTGAAAATATCTTCCCAGCCGGGAAAGATAACAGTTTTTTACAAAGTCGTGGACGGTAGAGCCCGGTTTGGCGCGAATTCGCATCGGCCCACTCCCCGGTCTGAACCCGTTTTACACAAGCATTAAAAAAGCGGCGCCCGCAGGCGCCGCTTTCATTTTACCGTCATTGAATTCGTCTCAGAAATTGTGCAACAGGCCAACCACATAGGCGTCCAGCTCGGCTTTCCCGCCAATTTCCTCATCGCGATTGCTGGCATAAGCCGTCAGCGTGGTGTCGTCGCCAAGCGCGTAGTCGAGACCCACGGTGGTCTGGCTGTCCTCCGGATCACCGGTCTGGTCAGCCGTGCGGGCGATGTGCTGTAACTTGAGCTCCAGTGGTTCACTCAGCTGAACTCCGAGGCTGGTCAGGTAACCGTCGTACTCGGCGCCATTCAGGTCTTCAGTCTGGTAGCCCCAGCCCAGCCGAACGGCATCCCAGCGGTATTGACCGAAGAAACTCGTGATGCTGCTGTCGGGACCGTTGCCGGGCACATTGTTGTCATTGGCCACGGCGAGGTAGAGCGGGCCGTTGGAGTAAGTCAGCGCCACGGAAGTGGCATCGGTCAGGCCGGTCTCGGGGCGGCCGTCACCGTCCAGATCGTTGTTGCGGCCCGGCATGGCGGCCACATGGACTTCCAGCCCCGCCATCTCAGGCGAAATGTAGTAAACGATATTTCGCTCGCGGTTTTCGCCGCTGAAGACCTTCTTGATGTCGGCTTCCTCGTAGCTGCTGTAGAGGTCCACCTTGCCCTGGGCGTCCTTGAGAGGCGTATCGTGCTGCCCGACGATGACCGAGCCAAAGCCGCCGCGCAGACCGATGTACTGGTTGCGGGCCTTGACGACCTCATCATCGTCAGAACTGTCCTTTTCCACGCCAATGCCGGAGCCTTCTGTGGGGTCAATCTGGTACTCGAGCTGATAGATGACCTCCAGGTCGTGTTCCAGGTCACTGCTGCCCTTGAAACCCAGGCGCGACGATTCGCTGCTGGCCTTCCACTCGCTGTTGGCGCCATTGTCGTATTCGCCGACAAAGGCACGAATTTTGCCGTAAAGCTGGGCTTCCGCCTGGGCCAGGGAAGGCAGGGTCATGGCCACCACCACTGCTGTGCAAAGTACTTTCTTCATGTCGCGATTCCTTTGGGTTTGTTCAAACTGGTCGGCATTCTGTCTGTGTAATATGACATAAATATGACAATTGGGTCATTTTGTCACACAGACGACAACAGGCTGTCATTGATCCCCATCAAGCCCCCTGAATTCGAGCACAAAAAAAGGGCGCCCGAAGGCGCCCCTTTGATTTGCACAAAGTGCAAGAGCCTTTTAGAAGCTCATTTTCAGACCCGCCGCCAGAACGGAGCTGTCGCCATCGTTGTCGGTCTCCAGCGGGTAGTTGGGCGGAGTCACTGCACCCGGCGTGGCAACACCAGCCGCCTGTGCGCCACCAGCAAGGCCACTGTCCATGCCTGTAGCAAACAACAGGTAGCCAGTCACAGTGTCAGCCAGGCGCTTGTCGTAACCCACGGCAAAGTAAGTGGGATCGTCAGCACCGTTGACATCGGGGTCGAGCATGCCGATCTGGGCTTTGACGCGGGCATCGTCACCCATGGCCATGTAACCACCACCGGTGAGGGTGGTCGGCGTATTGCCGCCATCAATGTCCACACTGCTGTAGCCAGCGGTTACGCCAACGCCACCACCGAGGTCAAAGGAGCCGGTGATACCCAGTGCCGTGTAGGAGTCCTTCAGGTTTTCCAGACCCACGGCCACGGTGTTGCCTTCAGACAATTTGAAGTCGACCATGCCACCGATACGCATATTGTCCTGAGCATCGGGGTCGTTGGCGCTCTCGCCGTTAGCGGCGGCCCAGTCCAGAGACACGGCCCAGCGCATATTGTCATTGCTGCTCAGAAACATGACCGAGTCGGTGGCAATGGTGTTAGGCAGGACAACTGCATTGTTCTGGTCGGCGTAGGTACCCTGGAAGAGATCAGTCTTCTCCATGGTCAAACGCAGCGGCAGGTGCTGCGTACCGCCACGAACTTCATAGCTGTCCGTGCGATAGCCAATGTAAGTGTGGTAGTTGTTGGCCAGAACACTGTTCTGACTTTCGGGGCTGATGCTGACTTCGCCCTGGTAGGTCACTTCGTTGCCATTGTAAGTGTCGATGGCGCCGCGGATACCCAAACGGTTATCGCCAGCGGGAGAACCCTCAACGGCAAACGCGCTTTCCTCAGCCATTTCCAGGCCAAAGGAGACATCGAACTCACCGTAAACGGTGGCGTCAGCGGAAGCGGCCATGGGGGCCATTGCGGCGGCTACCGCGGTAGCCAGAACTGCTTTGCGTACTAGTTTCATTGATTCAAGCCTCTTATAAGAAGTTTGTGGTTTTGGAACATACAAACATGTGCAGCGGAAACTACCCGGGTGCAGTCCCCACCACCTAAGTGACAAAGCTGCATAGCCTGTACACTCGGGCCGATAATAGGACAGATAAATCGCCCCTTCAACAAGGAAGTACAAGTTATTTCTCATGTGCGCTCTTCAGCCCGGATAAAGTGCTGTTGGCACTGCCTGCATACTGATAAAGTGAAACACCACTCAGAATTCGCTAAACGCAATGCCCAAACCGACACTGCACCTGATTGCCGCACTGGCCAACCATCGCGTTATTGGTCTCAATAACGAACTTCCCTGGCGGTTGTCCGCCGACCTCAAGCACTTCAAGGCGACAACGCTGGGACACCCCATTGTGATGGGGCGAAAAACCTGGGACTCCATCGGCCGACCCCTGCCGGGAAGGCGCAATGTGGTCGTCACCCGCAACCCTCAGTGGCGGGCGGAAGGGGCCGAGGTGGTGCACTCACTGGACGAAGCGTTGGCGACTCTGGACGATGCGGAAGATGTCTTTTTGATGGGCGGTGCCGAACTCTACTGCCAGGCACTGCCCGCCGCCGATGTGCTGCACCTGACCCATATCGACCTCGACATCGAGGGTGATGCCCATTTCCCCGAGTGGGACGACGGCAGCTGGATCTGCACGGACGAAGAGCACCATCACCAGGAGGCGATCGGCGAACAGCCGCCACTCAACTACCGTTTCTGCCGCTACGAGCGGGCTGGTTCATAAATCATTGGCCACAAAGCCTCGAAGAGCACGGAGTTTTACCTGTCATCGCGAGGAGCACAGCGACGCGGCGATCTGCCAATTTATGCAGATTGCTTCGCTACGCTCGCAATGACGGGAACTGGCAGGAGACTCCGGGTAAACGCCATCCGCTTTCCGGAATAACAAGAGACCCTCCGTGCTCTTCGTGGCTCCGTGGCCAATATCCGGCGCTAACCGGCTTTTTCGGGGTGGCGACCGGGAAACTGGCGGTAGTGTTGGCGCAGGGCGGCGATGTCGGCCTCGGCATCACCGGTGGGCTGAAACAGCTCACAAAGATGAAAAGTCTTGCTGGCGTAGTCAAAGGCCACGGGGAAAATGGGCACGCCGGCCTGAACGGCAATGTGGTAAAAGCCGCTTTTCCACTGATCGACCCGGTCCCGGGTGCCCTCGGGCGTGATGCCCAGGAAAAGCTGATCGCAATGATTGAACAGGGCCACGCGCTGACCTACAGAGCCCAGACTCTTGTCCCGGTAGGTCGGCAGGCCGCCGAGGAAGCGCCAAAAATATTTGACCGGCCAGAAAAAAATCTGGTGCTTGCCCATCCAGGAGGCCTGTATTCCCAGCGCCAGCATGGCCGCCATGCCGACGACAAAATCCCAGTTACTGGTGTGGGGAGCGCCAATCACCACGCACTTTTTCACATTCGGCAGCTCGCCCTCAATGCGCCAACCCATCAGCGATAACACGCTGCGCCCAAACCAACGCGAGAAGGCATTGCCCCGGGACGGCGTGTTGGCCGGTATCTCTGGAATGCGCATCGGCGCCTTGCCCCCTCTTTTTCTTTTATCGTCTTAAAAGGGCAGCAGAGCCCTCTCTCATTATTATACGGCGATAGGCGCCTTGATACGGGGGTGGCACTGATAATCGACGACTTCGATGTCGTCAAAAGTAAAATCAAACAAATTCGTTACATCCGGGTTCAAACGCAGTGAAGGCAAGGCAAAAGGCTTGCGGCCAAGCTGCTCCCGGGCCTGGTCCAGGTGATTGGAATAGAGGTGGGCATCACCCAGGGTGTGAATGAACTCCCCCGGTTGCAAATCGCAGACCTGGGCCACCATGCAGGTCAGCAGAGCGTAGGAGGCAATATTGAACGGCACGCCGAGAAACACATCACCACTGCGCTGGTAGAGCTGACAGGACAAACGCCCCTCAGCCACATAAAACTGAAACAGGGTGTGGCAGGGCGGCAGGGCCTGCTTGCCGCGGGCGGCGTTGTCCCGGGGCGAAATACTAGTGTCGGGCAACAGCGCCGGGTTCCAGGCGCTGACGATCAGGCGCCGCGAGTCGGGGTTGGTTTTGATGTCGTGGACCAGCTGGGCGATCTGGTCGACCACCTCGCCATTGGGCCCTACCCAGCTGCGCCACTGCTTGCCGTAGACCGGGCCCAATTCGCCCTCGTCAGTGGCCCACTCGTCCCAGATGGTGACGCGATTTTCCTGGAGATAGGCAATGTTGGTCTCGCCCTTGAGAAACCACAGCAGCTCGTGAACGATCGAGCGCAGGTGCAGCTTTTTGGTGGTGACCATGGGAAAGCCTTGGGCCAAATCAAAACGCATCTGGTGGCCAAACACCGACAGGGTGCCGGTACCGGTGCGGTCGTCCTTGCGCACGCCCTCGTCCATCACCCGCTGCATCAGGTCCAGATACTGTTTCATTGGGGTATCTCCCGTTTCTGCCAACCGCGAACGAACAACCACAGACCGTAGGCTATCATGGGCGCACTGAGCAGTTGGCCCATGGTCAGCCAGTCCCAGGCCAGATAGCCGATGTGCTCATCGGGCAGGCGGACAAACTCCACGGCAAAGCGCGCCGCGCCGTAACCGATCAGGAACAAACCCGAGACGGTCATCAGCGGCCGCGGCTTGCGGCTGTAAAACATCAAAACCAGCAGCAGCAACAGGCCCTCGAGCGCCGCCTCGTAGAGCATGGAGGGGTGGCGGGCGACGCCCTCGTAGACCATTGCCAGGGGGAAGTCGGGGGCCGGAGCGCCCCACAGTTCGCCGTTGATAAAGTTGCCGATGCGGCCGGTGAGCAGGCCGATGGGCACCATCGGCGCGGTAAAGTCGGCGACGCGGAAGAAACCGACGCCCAGCTGGCGGGCGTGCCACCACATGCCGGCAATCACGCCCAACAGCCCGCCGTGGAAAGACATGCCGCCGTCCCACACGCGAAACAGGTAGAGGGGGTTCTCCAGCAACACATCCCAGCCGTAGAACAGCATATAGCCCATGCGGCCACCGAGAATCACGCCGAGGGCGCCGTAGAACAGCAGGTCGCCGACCTGATCCGGGGACATCGGGGCATCGGCGCGGCGGGCGCGCAGGCGACCCAGCCACCAGAAACCGGCAAAGCCGAGCAGATACATCACGCCGTACCAGTGAATGCTCAGGGGGCCCAGGGAGAGGGCGACGGGGTCGATGTCGGGGTAGTGCAACATGCTGTCTCCAGGGCCTGTGAATACTATTTACATGGCTCCTGCTGGCGTTGTTTTTTCGTCCAGCAAGGCAATGGAAAACCGCACGCAGTTATAACACAACCCGGGGCCGACTGGCATCGCTACAGCGGTTCAATGCCATCCCGGGAGGGCACCTGAAAGATCTGGGGAATCGCGGTATCCAGTCGCAGGGCGGTGAGATGACCGCCCCACAGGCAACCGGTGTCGATGGCATAGAGGTCGTCCCGGCACAAGAGACCCAGAGTCGACCAGTGGCCAAAGACAATGCGTTGACCCTCGGAACGGCGACCGGGCACATCGAACCAGGGCAGCCACTTGCCCCCGCCCTGCTCCTCCGGCGAACCCTTCTGCTTAAGAGCCAGTCGACCCTTGGCCGAACAGTAGCGCAACCGCGTCAGGCAGTTGGTAATAAAGCGCAGTCGCTCGTAACCACTGAGCGACTTGTCCCAGCGGCGCGGTTCATCGCCGTACATATTGTCGAGAAACCCGACAAAGTCGGGGCCGCGCAAGGCCTCTTCCACCTCCGCCGCGCGGCGCTCGGCCCGGGCCACATCCCACTGGGGCGGCAGACCAGCGTGGCACATGGAGATGGCGAGTTCGTGATCCCGGTGGAACAACTTCTGGCCACGCAGCCACTCGAGCAGTTCGTCGCGATCCGGCGCCTTGAGAACGGGCTTGATGGTGTCTCCGCGACCGGGCTTGCGGGCGCTGTAGGCCGCGGCCAGCAAATTGAGATCGTGATTGCCCAGTACCACCACGGTGTCGGGAAGGGATTTTACAAAGCGCAGGGTATCCAGGGAGCGCGGGCCGCGATTGACCAGATCGCCGACAAACCACAGTTGGTCGCGATCCTCACTGTAGGCAATTTTGGCGAGCAAGTCCTCAAGCTCGTCGAGACAACCCTGAATGTCGCCAATCGCGTAAACCGCCATAAAAGAATCAGTGCAGGGTCCGCGGCACGGAGAGAACGAACTCGGGGATCGGGGCTTTGAAGGGCCGGCCGTCCTCGTCCATCATTTCGTAACTGCCGCGCATGGTGCCGACATCGGTCTGCAGGATAGCGCCGCTGGTGTAGGAAAAGCACTCGCCAGGCTGAATCACCGGCTGCTCGCCAATCACGCCCTCACCACTGACCTCCTCAATTCGGCCGTTGCTGTCGCGAATCACCCAGTGGCGATTGAGCAACTTGGCCGGCAACAGACCCTGATTCTCGATGGTGATGGTATAGGCAAAGACATAGCGCTCGTCGTCAGCACTGCTTTGATCTTCGATAAAGTCCGTTTCCACTTCGATGTGAATGGGTTCGCTCATACGATCATTTTAATACCTTGCGCCTCCCGCTGCACGGTTTTAATGGCCGTTGACACGGCTGCCTTCCCCCGCCCGTCGGAGTTGCCCGAGGCGCCTCGGCAACAGCGCCGCCATGGCGGCGCCACGCAGTGCCAACCACAGGAGCAGGGACCACCAAAGGCCGACATTGCCGCCGTCGCGCCAGAAAAAAAGCGCCGCGATGTAAACCAGAAGCGACAAGGCCATGGTATTGCGCATGTCCCGACTGAGGGTGGCGCCGACAAAAACGCCGTCGAGCCAAAAACTGACCACCGACACCAGGGGCAAGACCAGAACAAGGGGCAAAAATGCCAGTGCCTGCTCGCGCACAGCAGGCAAATCGGTCATGAGGGCCACCAGGGGCTCTCCCAGAATGGCGAATATCCCACTGTAGGCGAATGCCACCAGCAGAGAGGCAACGCCCGTGAGACGCAGGGAACTGATCAGGGCACGGTGGTGCCGGGAGTCGCGCTGCCAGTGCCGCCCCACCAGCGCCTCGGCGGCGTGGGCCAGACCGTCGAGGCCAAAGGACAGCAGCATGAAAAAATTCAGGAGGACGGCATTGCCCGCCAGCACCACATCGCCGAGGGCAGCACCGCGTGCGGTAAAAAGGGCCAGGGCCGTCACCAGCAGCAAGGTGCGAATAAAGATATCCCGATTGACCCGAATGAGCCCGGCGTAGGCCGCCAGATTCAGAACCGCCGACCGGTGCCAGCGACCCTTCGGCCCCAAACTGCCCAGATGCCGACGCAACAACCACAAACCCGCCGCGGCTCCGCACCACTCACCCATCACCGATGCCAGCGCCACACCCTCCACTCCAAACCCCAGGCCGAACACCAGGACAATATCGAGCAGGGCATTGAGTACATTCACCCACAACAACATCACCAGTGCCGCCAACGGGCGCTGCATGGCAATGAACCACCCGGTGAGCACCAGCCGCAGAAAAATCGCCGGCACCCCCCACACCCGCCAGGAAAAGTAACTTCGGGCCACCGACTCGGCAGCGGGACTACCGGCCGTCAGCCACATGGCCAGATCCATTAGCCAGGGATGGAGAGCCATCACCAGGGCGGCGAGTACGAGTGCCAGCACCAGCGCGCGCTGGAGCACCGAGACCGCCGCGGCCTCGCCCCGGCGGCCCCAGGCCTGGGCCACCAGTCCCGTCGTCCCCATGCGCAGGAAACCAAAGCCGAAAAGCAGATAGTTGAACACCAGAATCGCCAGAGCAGTGCCGGCGAGAAATTCGGCACCGGGCAAGCGACCGACCACGGCGGTGTCCACCAGCCCGACCAGAGGCACGGTCATGCCAGAGGCCATCATCGGCCAGGATAATTGCCAGACGCGCCGGGGCGTGGGCGGTGCGATCGCGCTGGAACTCACGGTGCGGGGCACCAAAGGCAGTGTCGAAGGGAGTGGCCGGGGCGGCGTTGCCGCTCCCGGCAGAGGCGGCAGATCAGATTTCTACCATTTCAAAATCTTCTTTGCCCACACCGCAATCGGGGCAAATCCAGTTTTCGGGAACATCTTCCCACTTGGTGCCGGGGGCGATGTCATCGTCCGGCCAGCCCTGCTCTTCGTCGTATATAAAACCGCATACGACACACATATAGCGCTTGTATTCCATAGGGGTCACCACAGTCAAAAACGGGCGCTATTCTTGCACAACGGCGTTACACTGTTAAGTGTTCAAACAAACCACCAGCATGAGAACGCGACGATGACAGAAATGGACAACTTCCCGGTAGTCCTCTGCCTCTCCGGATTCGACCCCAGCGGCGGCGCGGGCATCGGCGCCGACATCGAAGCTCTGGCCAGCCAGGGCTGCCAGGCCTGTGGCGCACTCACCGCACTGACGGTCCAGGACAGTCGCGATGTGGTCTCGGTCAATCCGGTAGACGCCTCGCTGGTAATGCAGCAGGCGCGCGCCATACTCGAGGACATGCAGGTGGCGGTGATTAAAATCGGCCTGGTGGGTTCGGTGGAAGTGGCCAGCGCCATCCACAGCCTGCTGATGGACTACCCCGACATTCCGGTCGTACTCGACCCGGTGCTGGCCAGCGGCGGCAGCGGTCGCGCCCTGGCCGACGACGGCCTGGTGGAGGCCATTCTCCACCTGCTCGTGCCCCAGGCCAGCATCATTACGCCCAATATTCACGAGGCTCACACCCTGATCGCCGGCGCCGACACCCGGCAAGCGGCGGCCATGGGCCTGATGGCCCAGGGTGCCGGCGCGGTATTGCTCACCGGGGGCGATCTGCCCGGCGACGAGATCTGCAACACCCTCTACGCCGAACAGCGCTGGGTGCGCGACTACCACTGGCCGCGCCTGCCCCACCGCTACCACGGCTCCGGCTGCACCCTGGCCGCTTCACTGGCCGGACTTCTGGCCCACGGCATTCTGCTGGAAGAGGCCGTGGAGGGCGCCCAGGAGTACACCTGGAACAGTCTGCTCAACGCCGTTCGCCTGGGCATGGGCCAGCATCAGCCGGATCGGTTTTTCTGGACTCTGGAAGCCAGCGGCGAAGAGGTCGACGAGGGCGAACCCGGGCCCGGCAGCGACACCCCGCACTGGCACAATACGCTTCAATAGTGCGCGGGCTCTACGCCATCACCCCCGAGGGCCTCGCCGAGGCCGACACGCTGGCCCGCAGCGCCGAGATCGTGGCCGCCGGCGCAAGCCTGCTGCAGTACCGCGACAAAGGTAACGCCGCGAGCAGGCGCCTGCGCCAGGCGGGGCAACTGAGACAGTTGTGCAGCGACAACGGCTGCCTTTTTATCGTCAACGACGACATCGAGCTGGCCGCGGCGGTAGGCGCCGACGGCGTCCACCTGGGCCGCGACGACGCCCGCCTGACCCTGGCTCGCCAGCGCCTGGGCCCCGAGGCCATCATTGGCGTCAGCTGCTACAATCAGCTCGAGCGCGCCCGCCAGGCCGAGGCCGAAGGGGCCAACTACCTGGCCTTTGGCGCCTTCTACCACTCCCCAATCAAACCCCGCGCACCGGTGGCCGAACGGGCCCTGCTCGACCGCCAGCAAACCGGCCTGACGACGCCCCAGTGCGCCATCGGCGGCATCACCGTCGAGCGGGCAGCCGAGCTGATCGGGGCCGGCGCCGATATGCTGGCCGTGATCAGCGCACTCTACGACGCCCCCGACAGCGGCCGCGCCGCCGCCGAATTTGTTCGCTGTTTTTGCTAAACTGCGGCGACTTCCAAAAGCACGACAACCTGCGGAGATGGTATGAGCCGTTCTGAGACCCTCTTTCAACAAGCACAACAACACATTCCCGGCGGCGTCAATTCGCCGGTGCGCGCCTTTACCGGCGTGGGTGGCCAACCGGTGTTTGTCGAGCGCGCCGAGGGCGCCTGCTTTTTTGACAGCGACGGCCGCCGCTTCATTGACTATGTCGGCTCCTGGGGGCCCATGATCCTGGGCCACGCTCACCCCGCAGTGATTGAAGCCGTGCGCGAGGCCGCCGGCCGGGGACTCAGCTTTGGCGCCCCCACCGAAGTGGAGACGCGCATGGCCGACAAGGTCTGTGAACTGGTGCCGTCGATGGACATGGTGCGCATGGTCAACTCGGGCACCGAGGCCACCATGACCGCCATCCGTCTGGCTCGCGGCTTCACCGGCCGCGACAAGATCGTCAAATTCGAGGGTTGCTACCACGGCCACAGCGACAGCCTGCTGGTCAAGGCCGGTTCCGGCGCCCTGACCCTGGGTGTCCCGACCTCACCCGGCGTGCCCGCGGACTGCGCCAGCCACACCCTGACCCTGACCTTCAACGACGCCGAGCAGGTGCGCCAGGTGTTCGCCGAAATGGGCGACGAGATCGCCTGCATCATCGTCGAGCCGGTGGCCGGCAATATGAACTGCATTCCCCCCGAGCCGGGCTTTCTCGAAGCCCTGCGCGAGGTCTGCGACGAAAGCGGCAGCGTGCTGATCTTCGACGAAGTCATGACCGGTTTCCGGGTGGCCCTGGGCGGCGCCCAGGCCCGCTACGGCGTCACCCCCGATCTCACCACCCTGGGCAAGATCATCGGCGGCGGCATGCCGGTGGGCGCCTTCGGCGGGCGCCGGGAGATCATGGAGCACATCTCACCGCTGGGCCCGGTCTACCAGGCCGGTACACTCTCGGGCAACCCCATCGCCATGGCGGCCGGCCTGGCCACCCTGGAGCTGATCAGCCAGCCGGGCTTCCACGAGGCCCTCGAACAAAAGACCCAAACGCTTTGCAATGGCCTCAAGGCCGCCGCCGACAGCGCCGGCATCGACCTCACCTGTCAGAGTGCCGGAGCCATGTTCGGCCTGTTCTTTACCGGCGAGGACAAGGTCTCGCGCTTTGACCAAGTGGCCGCCGGCGATACCGAATACTTCAAGCGCTTCTTCCACGCCCTGCTCGAGCGCGGCGTCTACCTGGCCCCCTCGGCCTTTGAAGCGGGCTTTGTCAGCGCCGCCCACAGCGACGCCGACATTCAGGCCACCATTGATGCCGCCGCCGATGTATTCGCCGCCGGGCAGTGAGCGTGCTAGCCTGACCGGGGAGCCACTATGACAACAAAAGACACTCTGCGCCGCTGGATTCCCCGGGACATTCTCGAACTGGGAGACCGACTGCATTTCAATACCGGTCCCTCGGGCTACGACGCCTGGGGGCTTCACCGGGACGATGCCCTGATGGCCCTGACAGTATCCCGCTGGCTCTACCGCCACTACTTCCGCGTCCAGTGTCACGGCATCGACCAGATACCCGACAGCGGGCGCTGCCTGATCATCGCCAACCACAGCGGCCAGGTGTTCCCCATTGACGCCATGATGATCTGCACCGCCATCGCCCTGCGCGAGCGCGCCCCCAGAGCGGTGCGCGCCATGGCCGAACGCTTCTTCCCCACCACACCCTTTCTCGGCGATTTCGTCTTTCGCACCGGCATGACCCTGGGCGACCCCCTCAACTGCCGCCGCCTGCTGGAACACGAGGAGGCCATACTCGTTTTTCCCGAGGGCGAGCGCGGTTTTATCAAGGATCCCGAGCAGAAATACCAACTGCAGCGGATGGGCAACGGCTTTGTCCGCCTGGCGGTGGAGACCGGTGCGCCGATCATCCCGGTGGGCGTGATCGGCTGCGAGGAGCTAACCCCCAATTTTGGCCGCAACACCTGGCTGGCCCACAAGCTGGGCCTGCCTGCCCTGCCGCTGTCCCTGCCAATCGCCCTGCCCGCGCAAGTACACCTGCACTTTGGCGAGCCCATCCACTTCCATCACGGCGATTTTCTCGACAGCGACTACGACGATATGGTCGACACGGTCAGATCGCGGCTGGACGAACTGATACAAACCGGACTGGCCGGCCGCGACAGCGTATTCTGAGACGCAGGCCGCCGGCTTGCCTTTGGCCGATGAATGGGCACAATGTAACGCGCTAAATCACAGTCGAGAGAACTGCAATGGACTCAGCAACGGACATACGCAAGAAACCCACCCAGGAACGCAGCAAGCAACGGGTGCGCAAAATTCTCACCTGCGCCGCCGACCGCATTTCGGAAGTGGGCGCCGACCAGCTCAAGATGAGCGACATCGCCAGAATGGCAGAAGTGCCGATTGGCTCGATCTACCAGTACTTTCCCAACAAGGCCTCCATCATTCGCAGCCTGGCCGAGAGCCACCTGGAGAAGTTGCGCGGTGTTCTGCTCGACAACATGAGCCAGATCGGGCGGGCCGGAGAGGAGGACGAACTCGACACGATTCGCGCCGTTTCCGACCACATCATCGACACCTACTACGACTTTTACCGCAACGAACCGGCCTTTACCGCGCTTTGGGGCGGGCTGCAGGCGGACAACATGCTGATGCAACTGGAGGTCAGTGACACCCTGGAGACCGCCGAACTGTTCTACGACATGTTCAAGCCGATGTTTCCGCCCATGCCGGAGAGCCGTGCACGGGCCCTGTCTCTGGTGATCTGCAACCAGACCGGCGCCACGCTGCGCTTTGCCCTGCAACTGGACGACAACCAGGCCAAGGAACTGATCGAGGCCTACAAGGAACAACTCTTTCGCCTGGCGCAATCGCTGCTCAGGGAAAGAGACGGCGGATAGACCGCTTCTGGCCCGTTTCCACTGCCTCCCTGTCCCGAGTGCACCTGCCATCGCATTCGGGGCATTGCTATGCTTTTGCCACTTCGATCCATACTGCAGGAATCACTCATGAAAAAAGCCCTCTCCGCGATCTTGCTGATCGCTGCGGCACTGGTTGCGCTGTATCTGGTGCGCACGCCGCTGCTCAAGCTCGCCTTCGCCCCCGGCGAAGCACCCGCTCTGGTTGCCAGTGACTCTCTCGACAAGCCGGCCACTTTGTCGCGAAACGAGTTGGGCATCCCGCTGATTGAGGGCGAATCCACCGCCGACATCGTCTTTGCCATGGGTTATGCCGACGCCCAGGACCGCCTGGCACAAATGGTGTCGAGCAAACTCACTGCCCAGGGACGGCTGGCCGAAATGGCGGGACCGGTAGCCCTGCCCATCGACCGGTTTATGCGCACCACCGGTTTGCCACAGCAAGCGGTCAATATCTACGCCGCCTGCAGCCCCGAGGTGAAGGCCTACCTGCAAAGCTACGCCGCCGGAGTCAACCGCTGGCTGGAGGAAAATCCCGATTCGCTGCCGCCGGAGATGGCTCTGGGGGGCTACCAGCCCGAGCCCTGGTCGCCCATCGACAGCATTGGCATTTTCACACTGATCAACTTCGGCCTGTCCCAGAACCTGCACCAGGAAATTGCCAATCTCACCCTGCTCGCAGATGTCCCGGCGGAACACCTGCCCTGGCTCAACCCGATCTACCCCGATGTGGATCTGCCCGTGGAGGAAGCCGAAAAACTGGAGGGACTGCAATTCGGGGCCGCTGCCGACAGCGTAGCCGCCGCCATCGACGCCCTGCCGCGCAGCATTCGCCCCGGGATCGCTGCCTCCAACAACTGGGCCATTGCTCCCGAACGCACGGCTGGTGGTACCAGTATCATCGCCAACGACACCCACCTGCCACTGAGCCTGCCCTCCATCTGGTCCATGGTGCATATCCTGTCGCCCGACCTCTCCGGCGCCGGCATTTCCATCCCCGGTATTCCGGCCATTATCGCCGGCTATAACGGCCATGTGAGCTGGGGCATGACCATGGTGATGGCGGATACCCAGGATCTCTACCTGGAAAAGCTCGAGCGCATCGACGGCAAGCTGCACTATCTCTACGAAGGCCAGTGGCTGCCAGTGCGCGAGCGGGTCGAGACATTGCGCGTCAAGGGCGATGACAGCGAATCGCTCACCGTCTACGAGACCCACCATGGTCCGCTGTTGAACATCGGCGAAAATCACGCCCTGGCCAAGAGCATCCACCCCCTGCAACCGGAACTGGGCGACCAGCCTTTCGGGATCGCCTATCGCAGCCACGACTTCAAGGACGATCGCACCCTGGACGCCTTCTTCCGCCTGATGCTCAGCCGCAGCTTTGCCGACGCCACGGCGGCGACGCAAATGATGGAAGCCATCCCACTCAATGTCATCTATGGCGATCGCGAAAACATTGGCTGGCAGGTGACCGGGCTCTACCCCAGGCGCGGCAAAGGTCTGGGCTTGCTGCCTTCACCGGGCTGGGTCGATGACTACGAGTGGCAGGGCAACTTGCCCGGAGAAGCCCGCCCGGCTCAACACAACCCCGAGAGTGGCTACCTGGCCACGGCCAACGAACGGCAGGTCGAGCCGCAACGCGCCCGCCTACTCAGCAACAGCTGGTACTACCCCGAGCGCGGCGAGCGAATCGCCAGCATGATCGAAGCCCGCGATGGCCACGATGCCGACAGCAGCCAGACCATGCAGCTGGACGACTTCTCCCGCCTGGTGGGTAAAATTCAGGGCATGCTCAAAAGCGGGGCCATTGCCGGCGATCTGCTGAAGGCCATCAACGATCTTCCCGAGCGACAACAGCGGGCGGCCCAGACTTTCCATACCCACTACCGCAGCATTGACGGAGACCTCGACCAGGACACGCCCAACGGCCTGATCCACCACGCTTTCCTCAACGCCGCCATGGAGGCCATTTTTGCCGATGAAGTGGGCGGCACAGACGGCGCCGGCTGGCGTGCACTGCAAGCCCTGCACGACACCAGCTACGGCGCACTGATCGATCACCTGCTGGTACCTGAGCGGGCCGACAGCCCACTGTGGGATGATGTCACCACGACGGACCAGCGCGAGGACAAAGTCGAGCGACTGGCAGTGGCCATGGCCAGCGCCCAACAGTGGCTGGAGAGCCGCTACGGCGAAAAGCGCAGCGACTGGGTATGGGGCGAGGCCCACCGCTACCATTTCCGCAGTGCCACCACCCAGATGGCGCCCCAGCTCGATGGCCTTGAGGCCAGCGCCGTCGCCGCCATGAGCGGCTTCCTCGATCGTGGCCCCTACCCGGCCAGCGGCGACTTCAGCACGCTCAATGTCACCGGACACACCCTGGGCAAAGAGCACTTCGATGTCTGGCTGATCCCGGAAATGCGCCTGGTCACCGATTTCAGCAGCGACACGCCGCTGCGCGGTATCAACAGCACCGGCCAGTCGGGCAACCCCGCCAGTGAGCACTACGACGACGGCATCGAGGCCTTCCTCGATGGCGACTACTTGCCCTTCTCACTGGACCCCGAAGAGGCGCGGGAAAGCTACCGTCTGCAAACGCGCTTTACACCCGCCAAAAAGCCGGAAGAGTAGTCGGCAAACAAAAGGGGCGCACATCAGTGCGCCCCCGGCAGGCCAAACCCGGCTGGCCAATCAGCGCAAATTGGCCGTCTGAACGGCGGCCCCCAGATCCAGTGATTTCTGGATGTCCATCAAGGCGCGACGCATGTCGCGCAGGCGGGCAAAGTGCTCGGAGTCGCGCAGCAAATACACCCACACCTCGCCATTGTTGTTGCGCGGGGCATCGATGTCCATGGACAGGGCCCAGTCAGGGCGGTGGCTGCCACTGAAACACTCCAGGGCACTCAGTGGCTCGCTGTTGAGAGGCGCCAGGGGCGCGCCCAGCTCACTGGCCACCTCATTGCAAGTCACCACCAGATCGGCACTGCCGTTGCCAGCGGCCTCACTGACCGTCTTGCGGTCGGCCACGGTGACCACGGCCTTGACTCCGGCGCGCTCGGTGACGGTGCTGGCAAAGCGCTGGGCTACCTGCTCCACAGAGCCCGTCTTGAGGCCATCGACGCTCCAGTAAATATCCAGGGATTCCGCTGAAGCGGCGCTGGCGAAAAAGAGAAAAGCGGATACGGCGAGCTTTTTGAAAGGAGTTTGGTTCATAATGATTTGCCCGTATTGTTGACTGGCGCTATTGTTCCAGCCTCGTTGTGACGCCAATTTGACGACTTGGTCACGCTCCGGCGAACTGGCGTCAATTAATGCGAATTGTCTTGAAAAATCCAGTGAATCAATCGCTTGCGGCGACCAATGCCCGCCGGTGACAGCGCTATTTTGAGGCCCCTATGCCCCGCAGCACAAATGACTATGGTCACCTGTTTGCCGACAATGTCCCCCTGATGGATGTGCGCGCACCCGTTGAATTTGACCACGGCGCCTTCCCCCAATCGATCAATCTGCCCCTGCTGGATAACGAGCAGCGGCGGCTTGTTGGCACGGAATACAAGCGTCGCGGACAAGCCGCCGCCATCGCCCTGGGCGAGTCCCTGGCCACCCCGGAAATCCGCCGGCAACGAATCGACCAGTGGTGTCGTTTTGCCGACGAAAATCCGGGCGCCCACCTCTATTGCTTTCGCGGCGGGTTGCGCTCACAGATCACCCAGCGCTGGCTCGCCGACAACGGCGTCGACATGCCCCTCGTCGAAGGCGGCTACAAGGCCCTGCGTCGTTTTCTTATAGACCAGATCGAGGAGCGCACTTCCGACGCCCCGCTGGTATTGGTCAGCGGTCGCACGGGGACCGGCAAAACCCGCGTGCTGGAACGGCTTGAGCACCACCTCGATCTCGAAGGCCTCGCCCACCACCGGGGCTCCGCCTTTGGCCGCAGACCCGGTGGTCAGCCCGGCCAGATCGACTTTGAAAACCGCGTGGCCATCGACCTCTTCCGCCATCACCGCCTGGGCTCGCCACGCCTGTTCATTGAAGACGAGAGTCGACTGGTAGGCCGTTGTTTTGTACCCCAACCACTGCAGGACGCCATGGCGCGCGCACCCATGGTGGTCATCGAGGCCGATATCGACACCCGGGTGCAAACGGCCCTGGAGGACTATGTGCTGCACCTCTGGCCGGAGTACTGCGCCACCCACGAACAGCCGGACGATGCACGCGAAGCCTTTGCCGAACACATACTCGGGGCGGTGGATCGCATCAAAAAGCGCCTGGGCGGGCTTCGCCACAAAACCCTGCGCGGCCAGTTCGCCGAAGCCCTGGAAAGCTTCTTCGAAAGTGGCGACGCCGAAGGCTTCCGCCCCGGCATCGCCATGCTGCTGAGTGACTACTACGACCCCATGTACGACTACCAGCTCGACAAGCGCCGCGGCGATGTCCTGTTCGCGGGACCGGCGGAGGCCGTCATCGACTTCTGTCGCCAGCTTGCCTAGGCTATACTGCCGCCTTTATTCACTCTCCTATTGAACGAGGGTAACAACATGCGCATCACCTCCCTGCTGGCAGCGCTCGTCGCTGTATTCGGCCTGTCCGCCTGTTCCCAGAGCGACGACCAGGCCACACTGACCTTCACCGCCATTCCCGACCAGGACGCCAGCCAACTTCGCCAGCGCTTTGCCGCCGTGGCCGACTACCTTGAGGCCGAGCTGGACATTCCGGTGGAATACACGCCGGTGAAAAGCTACGCCGCCGCGGTCACCGCCTTTCGCAACGACCAGGTACAACTGGCCTGGTTTGGCGGGCTCTCGGGCGTGCAGGCGCGCCGCCTGGTGCCGGGCTCGCAAGCCATCGCCCAGGGCCACGAAGACCAGTTTTTCAAAACCTACTTTATCGCGCACCGCGACAGCGAACTGGAAAAGAGCGAGGACTTCCCCGAAGGCATTGAGGGCCTTCGCTTTACCTTTGGCTCCAAGGGCTCCACCTCGGGGCGCCTGATGCCCGAGTTCTACATCCGCGAGCACAGCGGACAGGCACCCGAAGCCCTGTTTGACAGTGTCGGCTTCAGCGGCGACCACAGCCAGACCATCTCCCTGGTGGCCTCCGGTGCCTATCAGGCTGGCGCGGTCAACTTCAAGGTATGGGAGCGCGAACTGGCCGCGGGTGAGATCGACACCGGGCAGGTGCAAGTAATCTGGGAAACACCCACCTATCCGGACTACCAGTGGACCGTTCGCGGCGACCTCGACGAGCAATTCGGCGAGGGCACCCGCGAGGCACTGACCCGTGCACTGTTGGAGATGGACGACCCCGACCTGCTTGAACGATTCCCCCGCAGCGCCTTTGTCCCCGCCGACAACGACGATTACAGCGCTATCGAAGACACGGCAAAGGCCATCGGTCTGTTCGACTGACATGGGCGTTCAGCCTCTGCTCACCCTGAACGGTGCCCACTGGGACTACGGCGGCCAGCGCGCCATAGACGGCATTCACTTCCACCTGGTGGAGGGCGACTGCGTGGCCCTGGTGGGCGAGAGCGGCGTCGGCAAGTCGAGCCTGCTGCGCCTGCTTCGACATCGCCTGGGTGGCGACTGTGCCTGGTGCCCCCAGGAGGGGGCGCTGGTGAACCGTCTCAGCGCCTTCCACAATATCCACGCCGGTGCGCTCGACCGCCACGGCCTGATTTTCAACGCCTTAAACCTGCTCTGGCCCCGCGCCAGCGCCCTGGAAGCGGTGCGCCCCGTCGCCCGGACGCTGGACATCGAAGACCTCTTGATGAGGCCCGTGGAAACGCTGTCGGGCGGGCAGCAACAGCGCGTCGCCGTGGCCCGGGCCATTCACTCGAGACGCGCCATACTGCTGGCCGATGAACCGGTCTCGGCGCTCGATCCCCACCAGGCCCACTACCTGCTCGAGACACTGCGCCAGGACCACCGGGCTTGCGTTATCGCGCTCCACGATCTCGACCTGGCACTGGCCGTGTGCAACCGCATCGTCGGACTGTCGGGGGGGCGCATCGTCATAGATGCCCCGACCGCCGGTTTAAAGCGCGAGGACCTCGCCGACCTCTTCCCCCACGCCGCATGAATGCCCGACCGGTCATCAACCACTGGTTGCGACACAGCGCCAGCTGGCTGCTGATCGCCGCCCTGCTGTGCCTGCCACTCGCCGATCTGGGCATTCACAACGCCTCGCCCTGGACCGAGTTTGGCAAGATGCTGCGCGGCTTTGCCAGCCCCCACGGTGTGCCCGTGGGCACCCTGCTTGAGGCCCTTTTAAGCACCCTGGCCTTCGCCGTCCAGGGCGTGGCCCTCGGCGTCGCCGCCGGTTTTATCCTCTCACTCGGTCAAGGCCGCCGCAGCCTGCGCTGGTTCAGCGCCTCCATTCGCGCCGTTCACGAGATCTTCTGGGCGCTGCTGTTTATTCAGGTTTTTGGCCTCAGTGTACTGAGCGGCGTACTGGCCATCGCCGTGCCCTACGCCGGCATTTTCGCCAAGGTTTTTGACGAACAATACCAGGAGACCGCTCCGGCACCGCGCCAGAGCCTGCCCCCGGAGGGCTCACTGCTCCAGAGACTGGCTCGCTTCACCTACACCACCCTGCCCCTGGCCGCACCCGCCATGGTGCAGTACATCCGCTATCGTCTGGAGTGCGGTGTGCGCTCGAGCACGGTGCTGGGCTTTATCGGCCTGCCCACTCTGGGCTTTCATCTCGAGACCGCCTTTCATCAGGGTGACTACAGCGAGGGCGCCCTGCTTCTCTACACACTGATACTGCTGATCGCCAGCTTGCGCTGGTTGTGGCGACCGAAGCTGCTGCCCCTCTACCTGCTCGCCGCACTGGTCTATATCCCGCCCCTGGCGCCGTTCTCCCTCGAACGCCTTTGGCAGTTCCTGGGTCAGGATATTGTCCCCGCTCCGCTGCGCGGCGAGACAGCCTGGGCTCACTGGCTGGGGTCACTGTGGCAGACACAGGCCTGGCCCGGACTGGTCAATACCCTGGTGCTCAGTCAACTCGCCCTGGTACTCACCGGCGCCCTGAGTCTGGCTCTGTTTCCCTGGGCATCGCGTCAGTTTTGCCGCCGGCCGACCCGCGGACTGGCTCAGGGTTTCCTGCTGGTTATGCGCTCCACCCCCGAGTACCTGCTGACCTTTGTTCTGTTGCTCGCCACCGGCCCCTCGATGCTGCCGGCGGTGCTCGCCCTGTCACTGCATACCAGCGCCATCATCGCCCACCTGATCGCCCGACTCAGCGACACGCTGACCCTGCGCGAGGACGCCCCCCGGGGCTTTAACCGCTACGGTTACGAAGTCCTTCCGCGGGTATTCAGGCCGCTGCTGGCCTTTCTGCTCTACCGCTGGGAGATGATCCTGCGCGAGTCGGCCATCGTCGGCGTATTGGGCATCGCCACCCTGGGCTACTACATCGACTCGGCCTTTGCCGAATTTCGCCTCGACAGGGCCTTCGTCTTAATCGTCCTGAGCGCGGCCCTCAACATCGGCGTAGACGCACTGGCTCGCTACCTGCGTCTGCGGTTACACTCGTCCTCCAGCCCAGCAAGCCCGAGCCACGGCGCCGGGGTATAGGCACGATCGAGATGGAATCCCAGGCATCCCCACCGCAACACGACCTCGTCCTTCTGGGCGGCGGGCACAGCCACGCCCTGCTGTTGCGGCGCTGGGCCATGAACCCGGTGCCCGGCGTACGCATTACTCTGGTCTCGGAAAGTCACCTCAGCCCCTACTCGGGCATGCTGCCGGGGCTGGTCGCCGGCCACTACCGCCACGACGAAGTGCATATCGACCTCCGCCGACTCTGTCGTGTGGCGGGGGCACGCTTTGTCCGCGGTCGCTCGCAGTCCCTGGATCTCAAGCGCCGCCTGATCCACCTCTCCGGTGCCGATGGCCGACCGTCCCTGGGCTACGACTGGCTCTCCATCAACACCGGTGCCACACCCATGGCGGGGGGGCCTGGCGTGGCCGAGCACACAACCCCGGTCAAGCCCATCGCCGGCTTTTACCCGCAGTGGAAAAACCTTGAGGCCCGGGCCCTGAAGAGTGGCCGTGGACTCGATATCGCCGTGGTCGGCGGCGGTGCCGGCGGCGCCGAGCTGTGCCTGGCTGTGGCCCACGCCCTGCGCCACAGCAGCAGTCGCCTGCACTGGGTCTACGCCCAAGGCGAGCCGCTCAACGGCTTTCCCGCTCGCCTGCGGCGGCGGGTCATCGAACAATGCCGGGCGTACGGGATCGAATGCCATGGCCACTTCAGTGTGACCGAGGCAACCGGGAGCGCCCTGATCGGCCGCGAAGGGCAGCGACTCGAGTGCGACAGCGTTCTCTGGTGCACCGGCGTCGTCGCCCCGGGCTGGCCGGGGGAGTCCGGACTGTCCGTTACCGACGAGGGGTTTATCCGGGTCGACGCCACCTTGCGCAGTCTGTCCCATCGGGAGGTTTTTGCCGTCGGCGATATCGCCCACTTCGAGCCCCGGCCACTGGCCAAGGCTGGCGTCTACGCCGTGCGCGCCGCCGACACACTGTACGACAACTTGCGCCGCCAGCTCGCCGGTCAGTCCCTGAAACCCTTTCGCCCGCAACGGCGCTTCCTCAGCCTTCTGGCCCTGGGCGGCCAGAAGGCCTGCGGCAGCCGCAACGGCTTCGCTTTCAGCGGCCGCTGGGTGTGGCGCTGGAAGGATCACATCGACCGCCGTTTCATGCAGCAGTTTGTCCCCGAAGTCCGCCCGCCCAAGGACGGTGAAACGACCATGCACTGCGGTGGCTGTGGTGGCAAAGTTGGGTCGGGGGTGCTCCACCGTTCGCTCCACGCTCTGAACCTGGACAGCAGCAACCGGCACAGCCAGGTCGAAGTGGGCGTCGGCGATGACGCCGCCGTGCTCAGCTGGCGGGATGATTCGACCGGACCCGAGGCGTCTCTGTTGGCGCAGAGCGTCGACGGCTTCCGCGACTTTCTCGACGACCCCTACACCCTGGGACAGATTGCCAGCGAACACGCCCTCAGCGACCTGTTCGCCATGTCGGCGCAGCCCCACAGTGCCCAGGTCATGGCCACCCTGAGCTACGCGGCCGAGCCGCTGATCGAACGCGATCTCGGCCAGCTGATGGCCGGCGTGCAATCGGTTCTACAATCCCACGACTGCCCTCTGGTGGGCGGCCACAGTGACCAGGGCGCCGAGTTGCGCCTGGGTTTGGTGGTTAACGGCACGCTGCGGCGCGAGGCTCTGGCTCTCAAAACCCACCCCGTCGCCGGTCACCAGCTGGTGTTGTGCAAGCCCCTGGGTAGCGGCGTGCTGTTTGCCGCCGACCGCCTTGGCGCCGCCCGGGGCGACTGGGTGGAAGCGGCCATCGCGGTACAGCGCCAATCCAATCGCCGGGCCGCCGACATCGCCCGGACTTACCGGGCCTCCGCGCTGACCGATATCACCGGCTTCGGCCTGGTGGGACACCTGCTGGAAATGCTCCGCTCCAAAGTGCTCTGTGCCCACCTCGACCTCGCCTCGCTGCCGGTCATGGATGGCGCCCGGGGGCTGTTTGCCCGGGGCTTTGAGAGCAGCCTGCAAAAACAAAACCTGGCCGCTTCCCGGGCCATTGCCGGCCAATGGCAGGAACACCCGCTGTGGCCACTGCTGTTTGACCCCCAGACCTCGGGCGGCCTCCTGATGTGCCTGCCGCCGGACATGGCCGGGGCCGGCCTGAAGGCGCTGAATGACAACGGTTACACCCATGCCCGGCGCATCGGCTATCTAACCGAACTCTCCGGCGACGAGCGCGCGGACGAACGCATTCACCTCTACGACAGCACTGCTGACGAACGGGGGTGAATTGGCGACAAGCTGTCGCACGCGCTCAAGCCCCGCCGGCTTTGTCGCCATGTGTTCCTTTTTAGGAAGATTCTGTCCTACCGCGTTCCCCTTGCCATTGTCATATTGGCTTTATCAGCAACAGGAGAACGCCATGACTAAAAAAACCCAATCGGCTACCTTTCGCAAACCCGAAAGCATCGACATCGATCCCCACCGCATGGGCTTCGAATTCGACAGCAATGAACTGCCGCGCGACTGGTTGTTCAACAGCCCGATGATGACAACCTGGCTGGAGTCCCTGTCCATTCTCTTTCCCGAGGGCGAGCAGTTCTTCGTCGATAGCGTTCGCTACTACCGCGACCAGATCGACGACCCCGAAATCCAGAAACAGATTTCCGGCTTTATCGGCCAGGAAGCCATGCACTCCCTGGAGCACAAAAACTTCAATCACTACATGAAGGAAAAAGGGTTGCCCTCCGACGAGCTCGACGCCTTTGTCGGCAACCTGCTCGGCGGCGTTCGCAAGGTGCTGCCCAAACGCATGCAACTGGCGGGCACCTGTGCCCTCGAGCACATTACGGCCATGCTGGCCAACATGCTGCTGGAAGAGGACAACGCCGAAGTACGCGACAACATGCACGAGCTGATGCGTCCCATGTGGATGTGGCACGCCATTGAGGAAACCGAGCACAAGGGCGTGGCCTACGATCTCTACCAGCATGTGGGCGGCAACTACGCCGAGCGCACTTTTGCCCTGGTACTGGCCACCAGCATCCTGGCCACGGTGATGTTCTATTACCACACCCGCATGCAGTACCGTAACGGCACACTGTTCAAGGTTCGCGATGTGCTGTGGGGACTGAACAAACTGTACGGCCCCAAGGGCATTGTGACCAAGCTGGTTCCCACCTGGCTGAGCTACTTCCGTCCCGGATTCCACCCCTGGGACGACGACAACAGCCGGTTGGTAGCTCGCTGGAAGGACGAGATTCTGGCCCACCAGGCGGAAAAATACCGCAAAAAGGGCGGTCACCTGCGCGCCGCCTGAGGCGCTACCCGCCACTGACAAAAAAGCCCCGCTCTGGCGGGGCTTTTTTATGTTCACTGCCGGCGATAGACGAGCATTCAGGCCGGCTCGGGGAGAAAGGACAGGTCCATATGGTGGCGCTTGGGTTTTTTCCGATCCACTAATACAGTGACCTCCTGGCCCTCGCTGATATATTGGCGGGGGTCGAACCACAGGGCCGCGCTACGGTAGGCGTACAGCTTGCCGTCCTTTGGATTGTGCCACTGGGCCAACAGACGCCAGGGATGGCGGCCATTGACCGTGACGGACTCGTCGATCACCACCTCGCTCAGGGGCAGTACCACCGGCATACCGTGCACCTCCAGTTCGGCCTGGCGGCGGCGCGCGATGATACCGTGGGCCATCACGCCACCGCCGATGCCGGCAAAGGCGACGCCGAGTATGGCCAACACAGTGACCCCCAGCCACATGTCCGAGCCGGGCAGGCGGGCATCCTGCGGGTTGCCCGGCTCGTAATAGACGCGCACGGCGTCGCCCTCGACATGGTCCGGGTGGCTGCTCGAAGAGCGCGTGGTAAAAGTCACTGTCTCGCCCGATTGGGCGATAAAGCCGATGCGCAGGGCGTAGGTGGTGGCCGAGTCGGAGGAGCGCCGCGGCACCAGGGCCAGGACCACGCCCTCGGCCTGCACGGCGCGCTGCATAAAGTCGACATTGCTCTGATAGAGCGCCCCGGCGCCAGCCAGCATCAGCAGACCGAGGACGAAAAAACTGTATTTGACGATGGCAATGGTACGCATAAACGGTTTCCCCTGTTAGCGGTTGACCGCTGAAGCGAGCGGCCTTTCCCGGCGGCCGCGAAGCATGCCACCGGGGCCCGCAAAGCTCAAGCGCAAGCCCGGCCTGTCCCGGTTTTGTAAAGAAGCGTCAATTGCAGCGCAAAAGCGGCCTTGTTAAGGTGTTGACCTTCATTCAAACAGGAGGCTCCATGTTTCTACGCCACATTCCCCGCACACTGTCCGCCCTGACCGCCATCGTTGCCCTGTCTTTTGCACCCTTGGCCCAGGCCGCCGAAAACGGCAAAACCCTGCAGGAGCTCAAGCGCGAGATGATGAGCCTGCAACAAGAATTTGTGCAGCTGCAGAAAGAGACCATCGGCCAAAGTGAAACACTTCAAGAAGGACAGGAAGCGCTGAAGGAATTGACCGACGAGAAACTGGCCGAAGCCGGTTTTGACAGCAGCAACCAGCAAAAAGTCGAGTCCATCAAGCAGACGCTGCAGGACCCCAATACCAGCCAGGAAGACAAGGCAACGGCCCAGCGCGAACTGCAGAGCATCCAACAGAACTTCCAGGTGGCTCGCCAATCCATCGGTCAGGACGAAGAGCTGCGCGATGAGCAGAAAGAC
This sequence comes from Pseudomonadota bacterium, assembly GCA_051747425.1. Lineage (GTDB taxonomy): Bacteria > Pseudomonadota > Gammaproteobacteria > HTCC5015 > HTCC5015 > HTCC5015. The sequence continues at coordinate 2,830 of JBNJGD010000008.1, read as the reverse complement.
TTCCAGGACCAGCTGATGGAGCAGATGAAAAAGGACCACCCCGACCTCGACGCCCTGATCGAAAAGATGCAGAAGGCGGGTGAAGAGCTGCAATCGATGATCGACGAGCAGCGTCAATCCCAGGGCGGCGGCGCCCCCGCCCCGGCCCCTACTCGCTAATATCGATTGCGGGCAACGCGCCGCCGCTTTGGCGGCGGCGCGACTCGCGTTCCGCTTCCTCTTCCTCTTCTACCACATCCTCAACCTTGCCCCTGAGCAGAAAAGATTTCTGCATCGCCTTCATCAATATGACCGCCTCATCAATGGCCTCAATGGTTCGGCGACCGGTCTCCGGCATTTGGGGCGCCAGTTCCGCCAGTGCCGGTGTCAGTTCACTTAAATCCTCACTGAGCTGGTTCATATTACCGATCAGCCGGTTCATTTGAGCCAGGGTACCGGGCATCTGTTCGCGCATTTCCGGCAACAGGTGATTCATTTGCTCTGAAGCCAGCCGCATCTCCTCAGTCAGCCGCTCAAGCCGCTGTTCCCGGTTCATAGTGCCGGCGGAAAGAGCCATCTCCCGGGCCATGTCGTTAACATTGCCAATCATGGGGCCAGAGCTGTCGAGCAGCTGGTTGACCCGCTCCAGTGTGCCCGCTTCGCGCATGAACTCGACGGTCTGATTGAGATCGGTCATCAACTTTTCGAGGCTGGCGACAAAGGGGCCGAGCTTGCGGCCGCTGAGCAGGTCCACCAGATCGACGCTGTCGAGCAAGGGCACTTCTGCCCCGGCCGACAACACCGGATTGCCGGGCTCGCCGGGTCGAATATCCAGCATCTTTTCACCCAGTGCGTAGGGCCGAACCATCTGTACCACCGTGCCTTCGACCATCTGGCGCTGATACTTGATCAGTACCGAGAAATCAACGCGCACCTGGCGGGGGGCAATCAGGGTAATCTTCTCAACCCAGCCTACATTGAGTCCCGACATCTGCACATGAGTGCCATTATTCAGCCCCCCCGCCGAGGGCACCATGACATGATAGGAGCTCTTCTCTGAAAAGTAGCCCGTGCGCACAATCAGGCCCACACTGACAAATACCACCACCAGAATGGCCACCACCACAAAGAGTCCGGCGATGCGTTCGTATCGGTTTACTTCAACTGGCATGTTCTGCTTCCCCCGCTGCGGGCGTTGTACGGTCTAGCAGAGACCGCTTTTCAATCATCAGGCGCTTGCTCACCAGCCGCGACAGTATCCGGCTGTCCCGGGACACCAAAAACACATGCCGCAGGCGCCGCAAACGGCGCTCGCGCTCGATGTAATCGGCCATGCGCTCGCGATCCCCTTCCGACAAGTCGGTGGTCGGGTTGTCCAAAACCAGCATTTGGGGGCGGAAAATCACCGCCCGGGCAAATACGGCAATCCGGCGATAACTGTCGGAGACATGTCCCGGGCGCAAATGGCGCACCGGCTCGAGACCAAACTCCTCAATCAACTCCTCTACCCGCTCGCCCACGGTACTGTCCTTGAGCAGAGGGTGATACTGAAGTGGCAAACTCAGGTTCTCTTCAATCGTCTTGGTGCTCAGCAAACCCACCGCGCCATTGGCGTAGCCAATGTTGCGGCGATAAGCGAGAAAGGCGGAAAAGTTCATCCGCGTGGCGTTGTCGTTATTGAAGATCACCGCCCCGTGCTCGGGCCGGATCAGCCCCGCCAGCAACTTCAATACCACGGACTTGCCGCTGCCGTGCTCGCCCTCGATCTGCACCACTTCCCCCATGGGGAATTCAAAATCGACATCGCTCAGGAGCGGCACGCCACTCGGCGCCGTTATCGACAAGCCCTGAAAGGCGCAGCGGAGAATCGACTTTACCACCATAGTCGCACCAGGTAGTCCTGCAGGTAAAACAGGGCCGAGACGATGAAATTGAAAAAGATAATGTACTGCAGAGAGCGAATTACGGCGGCGGTAGTCGCCACAGGCACCTGGTCGTAGCCGCCTCTGGTTTGCAGGCCAAAGTAACAGGCAATGGAGAACACCAGTGCACCGCTGACCACGGTCTTGATAATGAACAGGACATAATCCTTGATCTGTATGGTCACATCCAGGGAGTGAATGTAGGTCTCGATATTCAAGCCAGTGACCGACACCGTCACCAGGTAGCCACCATAAATGGCAATGACGAGAAAATAAAAAGCCAGGCAGATCATGCTGATCATGCCCGCGACGATGCGTGGAAACACGATATAGGAGTAGGGGTGGATCCCCATGGCTTCGAGGGACTCGACCTCGTGATTCACCCGCATGTTGGCAATCTCGGTGGCCACGGCGGTTCCCGAGCGGGCGATGATAATCAGCGCGGTCACCAGAGGCGCCAGCTCCCGCAGCACCAGGACGATCACAATCTGTCCGATATACTCTCGTCCACCCAGCATATAGAGCTGGTTGGCGCTTTGAAAAATCACCAGACCACCGGTAATCAGCGCCAGCGGCGTCACCACGCCCAGAGCCTTGAAGCCGGTAAAATAGACCTGTGTACCAATAATCGAAAGCCGGGTGCGGGCCGCGTAGTGCTGCTCAAACAGGGAGGAGCGCACCGCAATGTAGATCAAACGGAGCAGTTCGAACAAAAACTGCGTGCGCTGAACTACATAGCGCCCGACCCTGTCGGACGGCCACAGCAGCGTATCAATCAATCGGCGAATGGCGACCAAGCTCGCTCCCTTAACAGTGTTAACCCACCATCGCCCCCCCCCCCGGGGCGATTCGAGCTCTACTATACTGGCTCCCCCGGGCAAATCACAGTCGCCCGCAGCCACTCACTCAGGTCAGACGGTAGCGTTTCT
>JBNJGD010000007.1:0-120549 GCA_051747425.1 Pseudomonadota bacterium | reverse complement strand
CATGGATGGGCCCTCCTGCTTTTTAAGTAATCGCTATCGATTATGGCTCACCTGAAGCCGATCGTAAGGTGGGTGGGTCCATCCCATTATTCCGGAAAGTGCGAAGCACTTATCCGGAATCTCCCAACCTGTGCGAACTTCGTCAAATTGGGCTATGCCTGCACGATAACCAGTCATGACTGGTGTGCTGATTGCCCTGATATGAGTTGTTTGCTAGATAGGGTGTAAAGGTTTAATACTGTTACAAACTGCTCTTATAAAAAGCCGAGCATGAGGGGTGCATCAAACAAGCGCCCCTGTATTAGGTGTCATACATTAAAGGATTTCATATGAAAGAAAGGACACTGTTCCAGAAAATTGAAAATCGTTTAAAAGGGGTCTCTTTTGCTGTTCACTTGCCCGACGGGCGTGTCTGGAAGTTTGGAGACAACGGTCCCTCATTCACCCTTAAAGTCAACGATGAAAAGGTTTTATCGGCTTTTATGCAATTTGATGAACTTCGAATTGCTGAAGCGTACATAAATGGCGATTTGGATGTGGAAGGGGATATGTCGGCTTTTGTGAGTTGCCGCGAATCCCTTCAGGATACACACCCTTTTTACTATGTTTGGCGACGAGTTTTGCCATTTCTTGTTGGGCAGCTGCAAACGAATAGACGCGCAATAAAAGATCACTATGAATATGACAGTGACTTTTTTCTCAGCTTTATGGATCCAAGTCGTTGTTATTCACAGGCAATATTTGAACGCGACAATGAATCACTGGAAACTGCCCAGCAACGGAAATTGGACTTTGTGGTTCAAAGCTGTGGTCTTGAAGCGGGTGACCGTGTGCTGGATGTTGGCGGTGGCTGGGGCGCATTTGTCGAGCACGCAGGGAAACAGGGGATTCGGGTGACAGCCCTTACACTGGCCAAGGAGTCTGAGACATACATTAACGATCTTATTAGCCGGCTTAAGTTGCCCTGCAATGTTAAGTTCGGGGATTTTTACGAGTATGCATCCTCCAGGCCCTATGATGCCATCGTCATACTTGGTGTCATGGAACACCTTCCTGATTACGCGTCTGTACTAAAACAGTTCGAGCGTTTGTTGCGACCTGGCGGGAAGATATACCTTGATGCCAGTTCCTATAAAAGAAAATACGCCAAAGGCGCTTTTATATCCCGTTATGTATTTCCAGGTAACCACCGATATTTTTGTCTGCATGAATTTCTGACTCAAGTCGCAGACACAAACTTTGAGGTGAACAGTATTTTCAACGACCGTCATAGCTATTCTCTAACCTGCCGGGCGTGGGCAATAAATCTGGAATCATCAAGTGAGGCAATCATTAATCGCTGGGGGGCAAGGCTTTATCGGATTTTTCGGCTCTATCTCTGGGCCGCTTCCTATGCCTTTTCCAGTTATAGTCTGGATGCTTTTCGGGTTGTTTTGCAACGCCCCGAAGGCAGGGAAAATACTCGTTCTTGAAATGAAATCCAGAAGAAGTAACGGTCTGACCGTCTGGAATCGCAAGGAAGAGGGCGGCTTCCCCGCCATCACCGACCTCAAACAACGCATCCGCGACCACATCGATCCCAGCCGAGACCTCGGCCATGTGGGCCGGTAAAACCGTCATTCCTGAAAGCAAAGCGCTTACCCGGAATTCCCAAAAAAAAGCAGTAAATCATAGTAACCCTCACAACCCCCGTGTATCGTGCCAGCCAAATATAAGCTTTTAGAACAACGGTTGATGAGGAAGTGTATGAAATACGGTGTTTGCTTGATTGGTGGTCTGATGGTTCTGTCAGGCTGTGGCGGAGGCGGTTCTTCTGATGGTGACGAACCTGCCGGAAACGGCGAGCTGCTCGCCCCCGAAAATCTCACTGCCACTGGCGGACAAAGGCAGGTCACACTGGACTGGGATGGTGCGGGAGATGCTACGGACTACTGCCTGTATGTGAACACTGCTGCCGATATTCACCCGGGTACGGCGGCCTCCTATGATACGAATCGGTCACAGTGTATTGGCAGTTCGGATACCAGTCACACTGTCAACGGCCTTGCCAATGGCACCGAGTACTTCTTTGTGGTCACCGCCAGAAACGGCAACCAGGAAAGCGCTGCCAGTAACGAGGCCTCGGCTACGCCCGAGTACGCTTCAGTAGATAACAAGCTGAACGACACAGGCATAACGCTCTGTGGCAATTATGCATTTGATGTTTCCGATAGTCCCCATAACAATAATCTGGATTGCGACTCAGTAGGTAGCTCTCAAACGACGGAAGGCACTGACGCCGATGGCGCTTTGGTGCCTGCAGGTCAGGATGCGGTTTTCGGTCGGGATGCCATGGCTGCTGCCGGCACATTAACCAAAGTGGGTGCAGGCCACGCCGGCTTCGATTTCACCAAGCTCGATAGTAATGGTGATGAACTGCCTGCATCGGCCACTGAATGGGACTGTGTGCGGGATAATGTTAGTGAACTGGTCTGGGAAGTGAAAACCGATGAGGGCGGGCTGCGGGATAAAGACAACACTTATACCTGGTACAACAGCGATGGTACTACCAACGGCGGAAATGCCGGCACAGCCAATGGCGGCACTTGTGCCGGTGGAAGCGGTTGTGACACTGAAAAATTCGTTGACGATCTAAATGGTGTCGGCCTGTGCGGCCAAAGTGATTGGCGTGTGCCGCAAATCAATGAACTCATCAACATTGCGCACTATGATAGAGAAGATCCCGCGATTGATGTCGACTATTTCCCGACCAATGACAACCTACAATACTGGTCATCCACTCCGTGGGCTGAAGATGTCGGCATTGCTTTAAGCTTGGTCTTTGATGAAGGGATAGCCTGGATTGCAGGGGATAAAAGCAAAGATTATAAATTGCGTTTGGTTAGCGGTGAGACCCTTGCTTCAGAATCCGATAGCGTCAGTTGCACCAATGAAAACACGGCTGTGAAAGCCACAACACCCACTGAAGATTTCACGATTCACGGAGATGGTACGGTTACTCACGATGCTACCAAACTGATGTGGATGCAGTGTAGTCTGGGTCAAAGCTGGAATGGCACAAGCTGCAGCGGGACGGCCGATGATTCCCTGACATGGGATCAGGCGTTTGGAGAAGTTCAGACAGCCAATAGCGGCTCGGGCACACTGGGTTATGATGATTGGCGCCTGCCAAATACCAAAGAATTGGTGTCCATTTTGGAACAGCGTTGCCACCAACCCTATATCAATGAGGCTGTATTCCCGTCAACGCCATCAGGCCTGTTTTGGACTTCATCGCCCAAGATGTTTTCCGATGTTACGGGCTGGTATGTGGGCTTTAAAGATCACGGGTTACGGACAAACGGAAAAGGTGCGCCATACAATGTGCGATTGGTGAGAGACGCCAACTAGAAACTGCATGAGTGCAAAGCACAACAGTTGGGCACTCCGGAAGCCGCAAAGCGGCTATCCGGAATGTCCCAACCTGTGCTAATTTAAACCCAAGCAAAACATAGGGAAGTGTCCGAAATCAGCGAACACCTCCCAGGAAACACCATAAAATCAAACAATTAGGAAAAAAACCGATACGCCGGGATATGATGTATCGACATATGCGGCCCGGCCCGCTGATTTAGCTGTTATATGTAAAAAGGAATGAAAGAACATCACTGCGTCAGTCGATATGGTGAGCATTTCATCATTTTTGAAAATGATGAGGGTGTTTATTTGTGTCCGGTTTGCGGCAGTGCTGAGTTTGATGAGCCGCCATATGATGAAAACGGTAACCCATCTTTTCAAATGTGTTCATGCGGTTTTGAATATGGCTTCGATGATTCAAATATGGCATCTAAAAAAGCACTAGAAGAAATAGTCCCAAACTGGGATAGGTGGCGCCTAAAGGTTATCGATAGAAACAAACATACTAAACAAGACCTTGAGCGTCTTGAAAACAATTTAAAACAAATCGGATATAGGCTGGCTTTCGATCTAATACCGGTGAGAATCAATGACAACACATAACAAGTGGGTCAAAATTGCCCGTAAAAACCACGGGCTCGGACGCGCTAAAAGCGCGCGCCGTTTACCCAAGTCGTTAGGCCAGAGGGTTGTTCATGCATGAAATCTCAGAAACGAGCTCACCAAGATTCCGACTTTCTAAAGTATTTTGGATTGGGTTTTGGGTTTTCGTTGTAGGCAGTGGCCCGCTGCTTCTCGTCATTCTATTGGCCAGTTTGGGAATTGGCGATCCGAATTCCAATCCAATAGGATTTGGAATCCTTGCCTATTTCACTTTCTGGCCGAGTATTGGTCTTGTTACTGCCGGCCTCATCGTCTCGATTGTAAGGTATTGTTCAGAACGAAGGGATTTCGAGAAAAACGAGGCCTGAAAAGTCGTAGTAGCCGAGGTCTATCACCGCCGCTGAGCTTTGATGTTAAGATCTTTCGATGAACGGACATTACATAACAGCGGCTGAGCTGGTGACTGTTCTAGGCTTAGGGGCGCTAGCTCCGTGGCTAATTGCGGCTTCTTTTCAGGTCTATGTTTATGTTCGCCAAGGAGTGCCGTCTCGTTATATCGCCATATCCATAGCCATGACATTGGTGCTGGTGATGGTTGTCGGCGGTGGATTATGGGTAGTATTTCCTGAACTGCATATTGAGGTGAAGGGGTTCGAAGTCGTGCCTTTTGTGCCTATGATTATAAGTGCCTTTATCGTGGTTCCGTCTATGGTCTGGGCTTTTTCGTTCGCCGTGCCACGCTTAACAAGAAAATGAAGCAGCGGACGCCAGGGGCACCGTTTGCTATGGACTTTAAGAGTGAAGCCATGAAGCCAAAAATCAGCATTATTACCCTGGGTGCCGACGACCTGAATCGGGCTACTCGTTTCTATGAAGAGGGCCTGGGTTTGCCAAGGTACGCTTTTGAGGGGGGTGATATCCTTTTTCAGTCTGGAAGGCACCTGGCCGGCCCTTTTCATTTGCTTGTAATTGGCGTTACATTGGGGCTAACGGTAATTCTCCTGCAGGGGGATTACACGCCATAAGTTCATGCCCATGCTGGGCGTAAACAAGCGCCTTCAGCAGACGAGCTTTTCAACGAGTGGTTGAAGCGCGGTGTTATGGGGATCAAAAGCTACTATAGTAGCGAATAAGCGGTCGCAACCTCCTTGAGGGTCGAGCCAATGAAGTCCACAAATATACCCCCTTTCCTGCTGACAGCTATTAAGCAATCAGACTTTTCGGTAGTCATTAAGACTGGCGAGCTGGAAGAACCGGGGCCCGTCTTCGTGCATGTCAATGATGCTTTTACTCGCATGACGGGCTATACCCGGGAAGAACTTCTGGGAGCCACACCACGCATCCTGCAGGGACCGGACACGGATCGCGCTGTCCTGGATCGGCTCAAGTCAAACTTGCGTGCCGGCGACTCCTTTGAGGGGCGCGCCTGGAATTACCGGAAGGATGGTACCCCGTATCTGGTCGAGTGGACTATTACCCGTTTGCGCCATGATGGAGAAGGTCTTGACTATTTTTTTTCCGTGCAGCAGGAGATAACGGACCAGAATTCGGACCAGAACCGACTGGAAGGTCAAACCCGGCGACTGAATGCACTCCTGAATTCCACCGGTGCCAACCACGATCCGGTCACGGGTGCCTTAAACCATCAGACCATGTTGTTGCGGCTGCAGCGCCTTATTGACGAGACGGCCGGGTCTCAATCGGTGACCGGGCTGTTGTCCTTGCAGTTCAGGCGCCTGAACCGCATTGATCAGGCCTTCGGTGTTGAAGCTATCAACCAGCTCTTGAGCGATATTGCCAAACGCCTCGGTCACCAGCTTGAGTCGAGTGAATCGCTTGCCCGTTCCCACGCGTATACTTTTGCGGTGATTGTCTCTGCGGATGCCGATGGTGCCAGCGACCCGGATCACCATTTGATGGCGCGAGCACGCTCTCTGGTCGCCGCTCTCACTGATGAAGATTTCAAAGTCGCCGGTGAACCCATCCGGGTCGAGGTCAGCGCCGGGATCGCCCGTGCACCGACCGATGGTCGCCACGCCCGCGAGCTTGCGCTTCTTGCCGAAGAGCTCACTGACGGTGCCACCACTGCGGATGCTGATCCCATTCGCTGGGCGGATCACAGCATCAGGGAGGCGCAGCGCCAGCAAATCAAGCTTGAGGGTGATCTGCAACGCGCCGTCTCCGAAAAGGCCTTGGTGCTGTTTTATCAACCTATCATGGACCTGGGGAGTGGAGAGGTGGCAGGGGCCGAGGCCTTGTTGCGCTGGCCTCTGCCTGACGGGCAAGCCCCTATCGGGCCGGATCAATTCATTCCGCTGGCCGAGCAGTTGGGGCTTATGGACGAGCTTGGCGGGCAGGTTTTCGAGGACGCCTGCCTCCAACTGCGACGCTGGCAGGAACTACCGGACAACGCGACATTCTGGATTTCGATCAATGTCGCCCCTATTCAGCTTCGTAACCCGGACCTGGCCGACCGCTTTATTGCGATCACGAAAAAGGTGGGCGTGACCCCGGATTGCGTAAAGCTTGAAATCACCGAGGATGCGCTGGATGTCGAGCTTTCCGAGGTCAGCCATGTCATCGACGAGCTTGTGGCCGCTGGCTTCTCTCTGGCTCTGGACGACTTCGGTACTGGCTATTCGTCGTTGGGGCGGCTGATCACTATGCCGTTCAACCTTTTCAAGGTCGACAAAGCCTTTGTCTGGCAGACACCCGAAGGCCGCGGCGCAGGTGTTGTGTCAAGCCTGTCGTACTTGAGCCGTCATCTCCAGAGTGATGCTCTGGGCGAGGGCGTGGAGACTGCCGCCCAGGAGGCCTATTTGCGCTCTCTCAACTACCGCTATGCCCAGGGCTTTTATTACGCCAAGCCGATGTCGGCGGCTGATTTTGAGGCTTGGTCCGGGTGGTCGACAGATTAAACATTACGCCATTGTGATCAAGATTCTCCCTGATGGGGCTTTCGAGGAAGTCTATAGTGCCCCCGGTGAAATTGTTTGGAAGCAGTTCGAAGGAAAGAAAGTCCCCAGTAGTGGCCAGTTTCAGATTGCAGCTTGTATCCTGTGGTCTCATCGTAGTGAGTTATGGTTGAGGTTATGGGCGTTACCGCCATCAGTTTTCTGGGTGTCCTGGCCGTTTTTTGATCATTTGCGTCTCCTCGGTGCGCAAAAAGCGCGAGGATGTGTGCGACAACCTCACTGTCGGCTACAGCACGACCGCCTGGACCATCGGGCGCTTTTCGGTCGCCACTAACAACTCCGGTTACATGTTCATCGGCCTGGTGGGCGATTGGTTGGTCTGGCGAGGCTTTCACCGCCGTCCGCTGATCATTATGCCCCTGGCTTGACGGCCCGGTATTGAGACACTTTTGATTCCATGACACGCAATTCTTGATAGTGGTCAAATCGGGGTTTCACCGTGGGCTCCATCATTGGGGCCCAACCTGCTTAGGGTGGGTTGGCGTGCTTAAACGCAGTCACTCGCAATGAGTAATAATCACTCCTGTTTGCACACTGTGGAGCCATTGTTAACTGTAATGATTCTCATTAATGGGTGGCTTTTTTATGGTGCCACAGGTTTTTTTTACGCATTGATGTGCTATAAGGCGTACACTTGACAGATAGCTATAAGCTTATAGCTTATTATTATTATATGAGGGCTTTTTCGTGAAAGTGGCATTAAGAAACTGGTTGAGCGCGGTGGGCCTGCTCGGCGCCTGCGCAATGGTAGGAGTTGTGGTGGCTGCGGAACCCACTCCAAATACATTTGTGGACATTTCAGTCCCCCAACTCACCGAATGGAACGAGGTCAATCGCTTGACCGTGCAGCCGGGGATTGATGGTTACACGGGCGCGTCGGCCCGCACAAACATTTACAGCACTGAAGCCGCCAGGAATGCTGCGGAAAGCGCTCTGACTGCAGATCCGGACGCAGCGGACATCGAGGACACACTCTGGTCCGGCAGCCCGGCCGCGGTGTATTGGCAGTTGGACGACGGCAGTGGCCGCGCACCGGGTATTCAGGTTGTGACGGATGATTTCGACTTCCCCACCAACAACTGCATTATGTCATCCGGTGAGCGGGAGTCAGCGGATTTTGCGGGAGTCATCGTCCCCAAAACCTGTAGCGATGCCCCCAGCAGCTCCAAGCGCTACTTCCTGGAAATCCGCGATGCGGGTACGCCGGTTGATATGGTGTTTGATATTGGCAAGAAAGACATCCGCTATGGCGGTGTTAAAAACCCGGAGGACGATGGTGGTGAGGCCGTAGAAGACTTCCGCGAGGAATATGGCTTTGGTCGTATTTACCGAGTCATCCAGAAAGTTGTCAATAATTCCGATGAACGCTGGGCCGCGATTAATGTGGAGATTGGCCATGGCGTTGGCGGCAGTTTCCAGCGCTTTAACTATCCGGCCGATGGCGTTGCACTGGAATTGCGCGAATTGGTACCGAGGGAGTTCTTTGAAGGTGAAACCGGTGCGCCGGATATTGAAGTGTGGGATCCCGCGCGGTACGCCACTTTCTCGCCCAAAGCCTTTGACGACGGGGCCCGGGACCGTTTTGATCCCGGCTTCTTTGACGACGAAGCGGCTGGCTTTTTCCCGCCCCAGTTTGTCGGCGAGAGCGACAAGACTTCCTTTATCCTGAGTGGCACAGACCTGCGTGAAGACGGTGCCTACGGCGCCATTACGGCCAACCATTTCAGCATGGCGGATGAGCAGGCTGTCGGGTCCAGTGTCACCCCGGGCGTGTTTGGCTATCTTCTTTCCGATTCGCTGGCGCCGTTTTCCATTGCTCGCTATGACGAAGGCGACCCGAGCGGCGAGTCCGATGCGCTGGAAGCCTGGTGGGACGGCACCGATTGGCGTTACGGCCTGGCCGGAGGTGAGGATGGCACAGCACCTTTTGGGGTCGTGTCGACCAATCAACTGGAACAGTGGGCCGAAAAGTTACTGGGCATAGATCCTTCTCAGTTGGGTGATGCCGTGCGTTACGGTTCCATCCTGGCGGATGATTTGGCCACCCAGAATATGGATGTCTATATCTACCTCGACGACAACCTTCTGGATGAGACCGGTGAGCCCAAGTACGACAGTGTCACCCTTCGTGTGACGGGTGTACCTGCCTCTACGCTGGGTGCTGTGAAAGGCAATGACGAGCCAGCCTGGATTGACGGCAATGGCGACAATACGGCGCCCGATCTGTCCAGCTACATGGTGGCCGATGGTGTGCCCGTTGCCCTGAACGATCGGGTGACCATGTTCGAAAACTTCCCGGCCAGCCCTTACTCCGAGCCTGGCGACGAAACCACCAATATTGATGTACTCGCCAATGACCTTCTGGATGGTCAGCTGCTGGTGGAAAGCGGTGCCACCATTAACAGTGTTGTCGTATCCGGTGCCACCAACGGTTCTGCGATCCTGCAGGGTGACAATACGGTCGACTTTACGCCGGTGGAAGGTTTCACGGGTGAAGCTACATTCAACTATACCGTTGAGGCTGATTCACAAGTGTCCAACACGGCCACTGTGACGGTCCAGGTGGATGCGTACCCGGATCCTGATGCACCGGTGGCCATTAGCGATTCTGGTGTGACATTCATCAATACACCGGTCACCATCCGTGTACTGGGTAACGATGTTTTGCCACTGGGAACACCGACGGTTGATATATTAAATAGTCCGTTGACCGGCAGCGCCGAAGTGGTGAATAACGAAGTGATCTATACGCCTGCTGAAGACTTCCTGGGGCTGGACCGTTTCACCTATACAGTGACTGCCAACGGCAAAGTGTCCAATGCAGCAGTGATCACTGTCCGGGTTGATCCCGTCCCCGATGCCGATCTGGTAACAGACGACACGGATGATGTGGTATCCGATGATGAAGGTTCGAGCAGCGATTCAGGCCTGTTTGGTTGTAGCTACAACCCGGGTGGGCCTTTTGACCCGACTCTGTTCCTGCTGACTCTGGCTGCGATCGGCGGACTGCTCTATCGCAACCGGCGAATCAAAGCCTGATTAATTCTGGTTGATGCAGTCAATGATAAGCCCCGGCTTTTGCCGGGGCTTTTTTTTGGTCAAGCGCAAAAGGAGGCCATGACCAAACATCCGTTGTGGATAGTATGCAATATTAGCGGGGGAACCAGTGAGTTATGTCGATCGCGAAAGGCACCGTAGACAAGAGAGGGAAAAATCAACACGGTGACTATCAAAGACGGGTTGAACAGCAGGTGGAAGAGTAAAAAAACCAGAGTTGCCTGCAGGTTGGCAGTGGACAGGTCACCCAAATATTTCTTTTTTGAGGTTTGCAGGAATAAGCCCTGAAGCACTCCCCGGAAGGCCAGCTCTTCGGTGACGGGAAACCAGAGAATCAGGGATACATAGAATAAAAGGCTTTCATCGGTGGGAACTGCGGCAATGCCGGACCGGGCCAGATAAAGGGCCACGGGCAGACCGGCGAACAGAAAAAGCCAGAAGTAGCGATCCCGAATCAACCCATGAGGTCGCTGAAGGCCGATAATGTGGGCTGTCGTACCTGGGATCACAGAGGCGTTCTCATCGTCGTGGTAATTACTCTGTCAACATACTCTCAGAAAATGTGGTGTGATGACAGATGGCTTTATCCCGGCTGTAAGCTATGATGAAATTGCAGTTTCATGTTTTTATGCGATTGTCTGCGGAGCCCCTCTGGATCAGAAACACCATAAAACGGTCTTTGATTTAACCCTCCTGGTGGGCTTTTATCTGATAGTCCTCGGAATGGGGCTGTCGATTCTCCTTGAGCCGATCGATTGGTCAGAGCGTTTGTTCCGCCTGGGCATGTGGGTGGTGATTGCGTTTTTCCTGCTCACACTGATTCATGGCGCGGTGAAGGGCATCCACCGTACGCACATCCGCATACCGGTAGGGCCGATGTGTTTGGTTTTTTCAGTCAGCGCAGGACTGTTTTTGACCGCCTGGTGGTTGGGGTCTGCCTGAAAAGAGGTGGGCCGCTTTTGATTCAAAAAAATACGCCGGTTACGAGGGTTTCGTTATATTTTGTTGACCGTGCTGGATAAAGTGATTTAACCGCTAATGCCTACTTCAGTTCCCTGGCGGCGAGAACTACTCGGTTGCGGCCGCCATTTTTGGCTTCATAAAGAGCATCATCCGCGGCTTTCAGCAGGTCGTTCATGGTCTTGAGCCCCCTTGAGGGGTAGCTGGCCACGCCAAAGCTGGCGGTGAAGCGGATGGGCTGGCCGTCTACTTCCACCACTTCCTCGGCAATTTTCTGGCGCAGGCGCTGGGCGATGGATTCGGCCAGTTCCAGGTCCACGCCGGGTAGCAAGATGGCGAACTCCTCGCCGCCGTAGCGCCCCACCTCGTCGTATTGCCGGGCGTTGTCCATCATGATTTTGGAGGCCGCTACCAGCACTTCGTCGCCGGCCTGGTGCCCCCAGGTGTCATTAATCTCTTTGAAGTGATCCAGGTCCAGCATGATGCAGGCCAGGGAAGAGGCTGGACTGCCGGTCATGCGCTGGAGTCTTTCCAGCTCCTTGTCACCACGCTTGATAAAGGAGCTGCGGTTGGTCAGCCGGGTGAGTCCGTCGATGGTCGACATTTCCCGATAGAGGTTCTCCCGCTCAACCCAGCGCTGGACGGCCTGCAGGCCCAGATAGATCAGGGCCGAGAGAATGGTGGCCAGCACTACCCGGAAAATAAGCCACAAAAGTGTTGGCGAACCATCGGGTTTGTAGGGCGAGCCTTCAAGCAGCGGAGCGTATGCAAACAGTCCGGTAAAGTCGATGATCGCCAGTCCCAGGAGTGCTGTGACCACGAACCAGAAAGTAAAGCGGATTTTGTTGACATGGGCGAGGGCCGAGGTGATGTTGACGCCCAGGAAGAGCATCAACAGTCCTTCGGCAAAGTGGGATCCCGTCATATAGCCGCTGAGCATGACATTGATGGTAAAGCTGCCAATGATGAAATTCTCGAACAGTGGCCAGTCACTCTGCGACTGTCTGCGTTTGATAGCGCTCAGAATAAAGCCCGCCAGCAGCAGAGCATGGGCCGTGTAGAAGACCAGCATGGCCTCGGTGGCTGTTGGATTGAGATACTCCGGGGCATAGTAAATCGTCAGTAGCAGGGCCACGGTAAATAGAGTCGGCGCCAAAAGCACCAGGCCGCCCAGCAGTATAAAGCGGTCAATTGCCTGCCAGTCCATTGGGTTGGAGAAGTGGCGCGAGAATCCCTTGGGGGCAGTGCCCGTTTTTTGATGTGTCATTCGGTTGTTGTTTCTTGTAAGTCGGTGGTTAAAAGGCCGGGAGGTGCCCACCTCCCGGCCCGGGGTTTTCTTTCACTTAAGCCGTGGCTGGGGCCCCGGCTTCGTCCAGTTTACCGCCCGGTAGTGACAGGCGCATGATTTTCAGTGTGGTCGTGCCGAACTGGCGCACCAATGAAGCGCTGTTGTAGGGCACGCCGTAGCGGTGGGCCAGGGCTTCAATACGCGGTGCGATTTCCGGGTAGCGGTTGCTGCACATATCCGGGTACAGGTGGTGCTCGATCTGGTGTGACAGATTGCCCGAGAGGATATGAAACAGCTTGCTGCCGCGAATATTGCAGGAGCCCATCATCTGTCGCAGGTACCACTCTCCACGAGTTTCGTCCTGGACTTGCTCCTTGGTGAAGTTGTGAACGCCGGCGGGGAAGTGGCCGCAAAAAATAATCATAAAGGCCCAGACATTGCGGATGACATTGGCAATGGCATTGGCGCCTGCGACGAGCCCGAAAGCCATCCAGGGTGAGGCCGGTACATAGAATGAAATGGGAATGGCCACAATGGCTGCCGCTGCGGGCCAGGCAATGTAATCCTTGACCACCTGGCGCCAAACCTTTTGGCCGATGTGCTTGAGCATGGGAAGGACATCGGAAAAGGACTTTTTGCGTTTGAGGTGATCGTCGATGACCTCTTCGTGCAGGGCCACACCCTCTTCAAACAACAGCATCAAAAGAACAAAGTAAATCGGCTGAAACAAAAAGAAGGGATGCCACTTTTGTTTGGGTGTGACGCGCATGATCCCGTAGCCGATGTCCAGGTCGTAGCCAATCACATTGGTCCAGGTGTGGTGCACCACATTGTGTGAGTGCATCCAGCGATCGGATGGACTCATGGTGTCCCACTCCCAGGTATTGGACTGAATCTCCGGGTCTTTCATCCAGTCCCACTGGGCGTGCAGGATGTTGTGGGAAATCTCCATGTTCTCCAATATCTTGGCTATGCCCAGGAAAAAGGCACCCACGCCGATAATGCTCAGGGACACGGCCCAGCTGGCCAGGGCATGTTCCCAGGCGGGCAGGAAGAACAGGCCGGCGTAGATAACAAAACGCGAGACTACGGCCATGATGCGCTGGGTTTTGATCAGGCGAAGAATGTATTTACGGTCGCGCTCGCCGCGGGAGTCCATAATCTCTTCGCGGATGGCGTCCAGCTCCTCGCCAAACTCCCTGATCTGTTCGTCGGTCAGGTTGACCGGATATCCTGGTGTGTTCATAGCGTTGCTCCTCACAGGTCCAGCTCACAATCGCTGGCAGCCGCACAAATGCAGGTTTGCACTGTGCTGCCTTCTTCGTTGATCAGTTGGCCATTGCGCAGGTCGCGCACACAGCCCGATAGCAGTGTGGTGTTACAGGTATGGCAAATGCCCATGCGGCAACCGTTGGGCGGGTTGAGCCCGCTTTCCTCCGCCACATGCAGCAACGGCGTATTGCTGTCGGCATCCACTTCGGTGCCGCTTTGGGAAAAGCGCACGCGACCGCCGACCGCATCTTTGGGTACTTCGGCAAAAGCGGCGCGGAAACGCTCGATGTGCAAATAACGGCTCCGCCCGGCTTTTTCAAAACACTCTTCCAGAGCCTCAAGCAATACCGGCGGGCCACAGGCGTAGACATCCCGCTCGCGCCAGTCGGGGCAGAACTCGTCCAGCTGGACTTCGGTGAAATGTCGGTTATCGCCTTCCTTGTCGCGCGTGTATACCAGGTGGAGGTGGTAGCGCTCGTGTTCCCTGTCCATCTTTTTGAGGTCTTTGCCGAGTACCACATCGAACTCATGGGGCGCGTAGTGAATGTGTTGGGTATCGGGTAACCGGTCCTGTGCAATCAGGCTGCGGATCATGCTGATGGCTGGAGTAATGCCACTGCCTGCGGTGATAAACAGGGGTGACACATGCTGGGCATCGGGCAGGTAGAACTCGCCCTGGGGCAGGCCGATGCGGAAGTAGTCACCGACCTGGACATTGCGCACCAAATGGTGCGATACCCGGCCGTTATCAATGGCCTTGACGGTAATGGTAAAGCGGTTGTCGTCGCGCTCGGGCGGCGAGGAGATGGTGTAGGTACGGGTGTAGTGCTTGCCATCCACCGGGATACCGATGCGAATGTGCTGCCCTGCACGGTGACCCCGCCAGTTTGGTCCCGGGCGCAGGGTGATGGTGCGCGAGTCTTTGGTTTCATCCCAGACATCCACCACCTTGGCCCTGGGAACATCGGCGTTCCACAGCGGGGTCACCAGTTCGAGATAGTGATAAGTGCGCAAAGGCCAGGAAAAATAATCCGTGATCCGGCCTAGCCATGACCATATGGACGGTCCTTGCGCAGGCGCCTGTGACGGGTTCTGACGCATGCAAATTCTCCACATATTTGTATCGCGAGGTCCGTCACAGCGGTTAGCAGTAGCCGTGCGGAAGATTTATTGTGGAGACATCCTAACGGGCTCTTACAAGGCAAAACAAGTTTTCTTCCCAATGACCGTCTCAATGTGATAAGGCATCACTATAGTCCATTCATAATCGGACAAAACAGGTGAGTATGGGACAGGTGCAGTGAGTGTGTGGTCTTTTTCAACCAACCATTGGCCGCCGTTCAGGCGGCCATGGATTCGTCCTTTTCGTAGATGACATCGTACTCACCCAGGTAAAACTCGCTGAGCTTTTTCTGCAGTGCTGACAAGGACCAGGGCCAGGCGGCAAAATTGCGGCCGTTCTGGTCCAGGTAGTAGCTGCTGCAGCCGCCACTGTTGAAGACGGTGGTCTTCAGGTTCTTTTGCACGCGCTCGTTATGCCGCTTTAGCACCCAGGGCTTGATGGTCAGTTTGCCGATGTTGCGGTTTTTGATTTTCCAGAGGCCATCGATGATGTAGTCCAGCTGCGCCTCGGCCAGGCGGATAAAGGAATCGTAGACCAGTACATTGGGGCCGAGCACGAGAAAGGCGTTGGGCAACTTGTCCAGAGCGGTGCCCAGGTACGCCTCGGGCGAACTGTTCTTCCAAAGGTCGGCCAGGCGCTGCCCTTTCTCATTAAAGACTTTCTGCCCGATGGGCGGATGGGAAACCTCGAAGCCGGTGCCCCAGATAATCACATCCACCTCGTGGCGTTCGCCATTGGCGGCGACCACTGTGTTGCCATCCACTTCCACCAGGCCGTGGGGAATCAGCTCGGTGTTGTCGGCCTGCAGAGCCGGGTAGTAATCGTTGGCAAACAGAATGCGCTTGCAGCCCAGCGTGAAGTTGGGCGTGACTTTACGGCGCAGAACCGGGTCCTTGATTTGCAGCTTGAGCAATTGTTTGGCTGCGGTACTGACCGGCTTGAGGGCTCTGGGGTTGCGCAGGCCGAAGTTGACCACATTGAGGGCGCCGGCCACGGTCTTGCGCCAGCCCTTCTGGATTTGCGGGAAGGTGCCGATGGCCTTTTTGCTGATTTCGTTCAGAGGCAGGTCCGGCTTGGGCAGTACCCAGGGCGCGGTGCGTTGAAAGACAAACAGCTCTTTGGCCTTCGGCTGGATCTGCGGCACGAACTGGATGGCCGAGGCGCCGGTGCCGATGACGGCCACGCGCTTGCCACTGAGGTCGTAGTCGTGGTTCCAGCGGGCCGAGTGGAACATTTCCCCCGTGAAGCCGTCGAGGCCGGCGATGTCGGGTGTCGAGGGCTCGGTAATCGGCCCGGTGGCAAACACTGCAGTTTTGGCCAGATATTCGCCGTTGCTGGTTTCCAGTACCCACAGGTTTCGCTGGTCGTCCCAGTCGGCGCGTACCAGTTCGGTGTTGAAGTCGATCATCGGTTCGATGCCGAACTCGCGGCTGACGCCCTCAAGATAGTTGAGGATTTCCGGTTGCTTGGCAAACAGGTGGCTCCAGTCGCTGCTCGGGGCAAAGGAGTAGGAATACAGGGAAGAGGGTACATCGCAGCCGCAGCCGGGATAGGTGTTCTCCCGCCAGGTTCCGCCCACGCGACTGGCCTTCTCGATGATTTTGAAATCGTGGTAGCCGCTTTTCTTCATCTTGATGGCGGCGGCCAGGCCGGAGATGCCGGCGCCGACGATAAAGCTGTCGTACACCCGGGCCTGGTTTTTGCGGTTTGCGCGTTTCGTTGCCATGGAGTCGGGAGACCTCTTGGATTATTTGAAGAACTGGTAGGACAGACCGAGGAACTTGGCGTAGAGCGGCGGCGAGGCCCGCTTCATCATCCAGAACACCTTGGCATCGATTTGCGGGGTGGTGTAGAGCTGCCCCCTGTCCAGGCGGTTCAGGGTGAGTTTGGCCACATCGTCACTGGTGGTCATGGCGTAGTTCATGAGGGCGTGGTCGGCCAGCTTGGCGTAGCGGCCGGGAATGCGCCCGTTTTTGATGATGTTGGTGGGCACCAGCGTCGGGCACAACACATTGACGCGGATCTTGTGCTTTTTCAGCTCTGCGGACAGGGTTTCCGAGAGGGCCATAACGCCCGCCTTGGTGACATTGTAGGCACTCATTTCCGGGGCGGCGGTGTAGGAGGCCGCCGAGGCCACATTAATGATGGCGCCGTAGCCCTGCTGTTTGAAGCGAGGTACAAAGTGGTGACAGCCGTGAATGACGCCCCACAGGTTGATGTTCATGCACCATTGCCAGTCCTCCAGGCTGAGCTCGTCAAACTTGCCGCCCAGGCCGACACCGGCGTTGTTGATCACCAGAGTGGCCGGTTGCCCGAACAGCGCTTCGGCGCGGTTGGCCAACTGCTCGACATCTTCAGCTTTACCGACATCGCACTGCACGGCCCAGGCGGTGCCGCCGGCCTTTTCAATGAGTGCGGCGGTTTCCTGGGCGGCGGCCAGGTTGATGTCGGAACACACCACCTGGCTCTGGCGCCGGGCCAGTTCCAGGGCGAAGCTGCGGCCAATGCCGCTGCCGGCGCCGGTGACCACGGCGCGGGCACCGTGGCTGGGGGCTTTGGATTTTCGATCAAACCAGTTTTTCATAAGTATCGCTTGTCATTGTGTCGAGTCATCGGGCGGTGTCGCGCTTGGCTCAGTGGCGCAGGGGCGGCACCGTCTCTTTCACCAGATAGGGCGTGAGCAGTCCTGTTTCCGGATGCAGCAGGCGCTCCTTGTAGTACTCGAGGTACTCCGTGGTGTCGTGATCGTTGGGGTGGAAGTCCCGGCGCAGGTAGTCGAGGACATGGTCGATGGTGCTGCCGTAGACGCCGTCCTTGCGGTTGAACAGCAGGCCCACGCTGCGTTTCGCGTCCTTCCAGAACGAGGGGCTGATCAGGTTGCGCGGGCGGCGGTAAAAGGGGATGACGCTGGTGGCCAGGGGAATCAGACCCAGGATCGTGCCGAAGGCCATGCCAAAGCCGGCTATGCGCAGTGGGTAGTTGCCCGAGAGCTCCTGGAAGACATCGTAGGCGATGTCCTTGTGCTCGGATTCTTCCAGCATATGCCACATCCACAGGGCGCGTTGCTTTTCGTCGTCGGTGTGAAAGAAGTGATCTTCGTGTTTCATAAAGAACTCGGCCATCACCGCCGTAAAGTGCTCGATACCGGCCATCAGCGAGAGCTGCATGGGGTTGGGCAGGCGGCGGAAGCCGTGATCAAATACCTGCTGGGCGAGAAAGCGATAGATCGACACCGGAAAGCGGTGAAGCTGGAGAATGTCGTTCCACTCGTCGTGCATTTTCGAGTGAATGGCTTCCTGGCCGATCAGCGATGTGACGCGCTGCTTGAGCACGGGGTCGTCGAGCAGATCGCGGTGGAAGCGGGCCGTGTCGATGACCAGATCCTCGCCAAAGGTGAGAAAGATCGACAATGCTTCAAAGTAGGCGCTGGCCAGCTCGGTATTGAGGAAAAAGCGGGTGTCGGCATCGGCGGCGTTGAAGTCGAACTTCATGTGCCGAATGGGCAGGGGAGCGGCTGTCGCTTCGGCCTGCGGCCGGGGAACCACGGAAAGGGTATTTTGCAGGGTAGTGGCACTCATTTCAGGAACCTTCCAAAGCAAGGTGAAATTGAGTGAAAAGCGTAAGCTGAACAATTGTTCGGATTCAATTCGGATTTGTCGCCTATTCTCAGGCACAAAAAAACGGCGGCACCGGAGTGCCGCCGAGGAGAAGCCTAAAACCTGAGTTTTATTGAATCTGACCGGTTTACTGGAAGGCGAACAAATTCTCTGGAGAGCTGTCGCCGCTGTTGTTGATGTCCTTGACCATCTCGGTGCCGGCGTCGGTACCGTCGCTGCGCCACAACTCCACGCCATTGCTGCCGTCATCGGCCTGGAAATAGAGCGCACCGTCGAACGGTGTCAGTTCATTGGGGACGGAGTTTCCAAGCCCCCCGCTGTTTATGTCTTTGACCAGTTCAGTGCCGAGATCAGTGCCATCGCTACGCCACAGTTCCCTGCCGTAGGTATCGCTGGTTGCGGCAAAGTAGAGCGCGCCGTCGAAGACGGTCAACTCGCTGGGGAAAGAGTTGCCGCCGAGGTTTACATCCTTCAGGAGAAATGTGCTGGCATTGTCACCATTGGTGCGCCATATCTCGCTGCCTGTCGTGCTACCGTTGGCTTTGAAATAGAGAGTGCCGTCAAAGACCGTCAGCTCGCCGGGGGAAGATGAGTCGGCACCAGGATTGATGTCTTTGACCATCTCGGTGCCGGCGTCGGTACCGTCGCTGCGCCACAATTCCCTGCCATTGTTACCATCGTTTGCCTCGAAATACAGTTGACCGTTGAAGGCGACCAGATTACTGGGGGTGGCGTCGCCGCTGTTGTTGATGTCTTTGACCATCTCGGTGCCGGCGTCGGTCCCATCGCTACGCCACAGCTCAAAGCCGTTGCTGCCGTCTTTTGCCTGGAAGTAGAGTGTGTTGCTCACCACAGTCAGGCTGCTGGGAGAGCTGGAGCCGGTTGGGTGGATATCTGCTGCCAGTTCAGTGCCAGCTTCAGTACCATCGCTGCGCCACAGCTCCTGGCCCTTGTTATTGCCGAGTGCCGCAAAATAGAGGTCGCCATCGAAGATGGTCAAGTGCTGGGGAGTTGAGCTGTCTATGGTTCCGGTTCTGATGTCCTTGACCATCTCGGTGCCGGCTTCGGTGCCGTCGCTTCGCCACAATTCCACGCCATTGATGCCATCGTCTGCGTTGAAATAGAGCGTGCCATCCAGCACGGCCATATGATCGGGATCGGGGTCGGAGCCGGTACCCCCGGGATTGATGTCTTTCACCAGTTCGGTGCCACTTTCGGTACCATCGGTTTTCCACAGTTCGCGCCCATGCGAGGCGGTTTCGGCGACGAAGAGGACGATGTCGCCAACTCGGTGGAAACCCTCGGGGTTTGAGATGCCACCGCTGCCGTTAATGTCCTTCAGTAGTTGGGTGCCATCGCTGGTGCCGTCCGAGATCCAGGGCTCATTGCCGTTAATGCCGTCGTCCGCACTGAAAAGCAGTGCACTCGGCTGATCTTCCGGTGTGGGGTTGTCCTCTTCTTCGTTGTCATTGCCGAGGTTGCTCTCGGGGTCGCCGCCGCCACTGCCGCCGCCACAAGCGGCGAGCAGTGCCACAATCAGTGTGAATGGAGTGAGGAATGTCGGGGTGGAAATACGCATGCTTGCCTCCATTTTGGCTTTCCGTGTATAGGTGCAGAAATGCTGCTGGTGTCGTTTGCCGTGCAAGTGATTTCACGGTACTAGGCGCCAGGCAGGGGTGTAAACCGGCGGTTTGTCTGTCTGTGATGGAGTTCTGATTTTTGGCGGTGGCTTTTCCCGGAGGCACAAAAAAACGGCGGCACCGGAGTGCCGCCGTTGTGCTGCTTCAAACCCGGTGTTTTAGCTCTCCAGGTCGAAGCGGTCCAGGGTCATGACCTTGGTCCAGGCGTCGACGAAGTCCTGTACGAACATCTCGTCTGCGTCGTCAGCGGCGTAGGCTTCAGCCACTGCGCGCAGCTCGGAGTTGGAGCCGAAGATCAGGTCGACGGGAGTGGCGGTCCACTTGAGCTCGCCGCTGTCGCGGTCGTAGCCCTTGTAGAGCCCCTCTTCATCGGCCTTTTCCCAACGGGTGTCCATGCTGAGCAGGTTGACGAAGAAGTCATTGCTCAGGCTGCCGGGCTGGTCGGTAAAGACACCGTGGTCGGCGCCGTCGACATTGGCGCCCAGGGCGCGCATGCCACCCAGCAGTACCGTCATTTCGGGTACCGTAAGGGTGAGCAGATCGGCCTTGTCCACCAGAGCTTCCGCCGGAGACAGGCGATAGTCGTCCTCGAAGTAGTTGCGGAAGCCGTCGGCCCGGGGTTTCAGCTCCTCGAAGGAGTCGACTTCAGTCATGGCCTGAGTGGCGTCGGCGCGACCCGGCTCGACCGGCACGGTGATGTCGTACCCGCCGTCACTGGCGGCCTTTTCAATGGCGGCGGCACCGCCGATGACGATCATGTCGGCCAGTGAGACGCGGGTGTTGCCCCACTTGGACTCGTTGAAATCCTGGCGGATCTCTTCGAGCTTACCGAGCACGCGGTCGAGCTCTTTCGGGTTGTTGACGGCCCAGTTCTTCTGCGGCTCAAGGCGGATGCGGGCACCGTTGGCACCACCGCGCATGTCAGTGCCGCGATAGGTCGAGGCCGAGGCCCAGGCGGTTCGCACCAGTTCGGCGACCGTCAGGTCGGTTTCCAGCACCTGCTTCTTGAGTTTTTTGATGTCGCCCTTGTCGACCCGTTTGTGATCCACCTCGGGAATCGGGTCCTGCCAGGCGAAATCCTGCTCCGGTACTTCGTCACCCAGATAGCGGGCCTTGGGGCCCATATCGCGGTGAGTCAGCTTGAACCAGGCGCGGGCAAAGGCCTGCTCGAACTCTTCGGGGTTCTCGTGGAAGCGCTTGGCGATTTTGCGGAACTCCGGGTCGCGCTTGAGAGCGAGATCGGTGGTGAACATAATCGGCGCGTTGCGCTTGCCCTCGACATGGGCGTCGGGAACGATCTTGAGCTGGTCGGCGTTTTTGGGCACCCACTGGGTGGCGCCGGCCGGGCTCTTGGTCTGCACCCATTCAAAGTTGAACAGGTTGTCCAGGAACTGGTGCGTCCAGGCCGTGGGGCTGGACGACCAGGCACCCTCGAGGCCACTGGTAAAGGTGTCCTCGGAATGGCCCTTGCCGCACTTGTTCTTCCAGCCCAGACCCTGCTGTTCGGTGGGCGCGGAGGATGGGTCCTCCTGAACGCAGTCGGCCTTGGTGGCGCCGTGGGCCTTGCCGAAGGTGTGGCCGCCGGCGATCAGGGCAGCGGTTTCCTCATCGCTCATGGCCATGCGGCCAAAGGCCGTGCGGATGGCCTCGGCGGCGGCCAGCGGATCGGGCTTGCCATTGGGGCCTTCGGGGTTCACATAGATGAGGCCCATTTGCGTGGCCCCGAGGGGTTTTTCCAGCTCGCCGTCTTCATCGTGACGATCGCGTCCCAGCCACTCCTTCTCGGCGCCCCAGTAGACAATGTCTGGCTCCCAGTCGTCCTCGCGACCACCGGCAAAGCCCAGGGTTTTGAAGCCCATGGATTCCATGGCCACATTGCCGGCCAGTACCATCAGGTCGGCCCAGGAGATGTTGTCGCCGTATTTTTGTTTGATGGGCCAGAGCAGGCGGCGGGCCTTGTCCAGACTGACATTGTCGGGCCAGCTGTTGAGCGGCTCAAAGCGCTGTTGACCGCCGGCGGCGCCACCCCGCCCATCGTGGGTGCGGTAGGTGCCGGCACTGTGCCAGGCCATGCGGATAAAAAACGGGCCGTAGTGACCCCAGTCCGCAGGCCACCAGTCCTGGGAGTCGGTCATCACCGCTTCCAGGTCTTTTTTAAGCGCCGCCAGATCGACCTCTTTAAAGGCTTCGGCGTAGTCGAAATCCTTGCCGTAGGGGTTGGACTCGGGGGAGTGTTGGCGAAGCGGTTCCAGGTCCAGCTTCTCGGGCCACCAGTACTCGTTGGTGGGGGCCCCGGTTTTCATTTTGGCGCCGTGTACGCCAAGGGGCAGGGCCATTGAGGCCACTGCGGTCGCCATGGCGAGGGCGGTTAAGTTCTTCTTGAACATGGTTGTTCTCCTGTCTGATTCAATGTTGATTCCCGCATTGAATATAGACCCTTTGCACCGATTTTGTGCATTCTTGTGCTCTATGAAACCGATTGGTCTTTTGTATGATCGGTGGCGGATCAGGAGGTGGTCAACTTACCGTGTCGGGCATTGCCCACATAAAACGACGGCCTGGTGCCGGGGAACAGCCAGTAGCGGGTGAGTTCCGAGGACGGGAACATATTGGGGTAGCGCTCGTCCCGGGCCGAGGGGCCGGCGATGGTTTTTTCCTGCACCATGGAGATGTACTGGTCGTTGCTGTTCTCCAGAGTGTTGCCGTTGATGATCACCTCGGTGCCAATGGTCTTGGCGTACTTAGCTACACCGGCCACGGTGGAGAGTTGCGGCGCGTAGGCGTCCACGCTGATGCCGTTTTCACTGGTCACCCAGAGTCCCTCGTCGGTGTGGGCGACGATGGAGTGGTTGCCCTCGGTGTGACCGGGGGTGTGCACCAGGGCGCAGCCGTCGCCGAGCATGATCGAGCCGTCAAACTGAATCACCTTGTCGGCGGGAATGCCGCGCAGGCCGTCGGGACAGTACCAGTCGGCCTGATAGGGATTGAGGTCGTGAGCGCAGACCCACTCGCGCCAGTGCACCAGCAGTTTGGCGTTGGGCAGCAGGGCGTCGTTCTGGTCCGAGCCCAGCCAGCGGCGCACATCCTGGGTGTGCAGGTGGTCGTAGGTGATGTAGTCGACATCTTCGGGTTTGAGGCCGATGCGCGCCAGCACTTCGGGCACGGTGGCGTGGCGCTTGGCGATCAGGTTGGTGATAAAGTTCGGCGTGCTGTCGATCAGGCGACGGAAGTAGGGGGTTTCCTCGCCGCGCTCGTGATCCGAGGGCGAGACCAGCAGGGTCTTGAGGCCGTCGGCGGTGTCGAACTGGATGACAAACATGCGGTTGCGGATGTGCAGAAACTCCACCCAGCGCTCGCGGGAGAAGGCGTTGCGCATGCCGTAGCGGGTGGGGTAGGGCACGGTGACCAGATCGAAGGATTCAAAATAGCGCACTTTGGGACCGGCAAGCATGTGCTGGCGAAAGTCCCCGGCGGCGTCGCGGGTGTCCTCGACGCGGCTCTGCTGGCCGTGGGCATTGCGCGAGCCGTCGAAGTGCTTGATGGGCTGAAAGTCGTGCATGGGAAGCTCCTGTTCGTTCACAACTGGCCGTGCTGGCGAAGCAGCCGGCGAACCAAAAATAGCGAGAAGGCCATTGAGGCGCGGGGAAAGTACCTCGCGACAAAGGCGATGAGTTTGCTTTGGCGGCCGGGAATAATCATCCAGCGACCCCGGTCGATGCCTTTAAGCATGGCGTTGCAGGCCTCGTCGAGTTCCAGGTGACCGGCAACATCCTTGAGCGCCAGCGAGATCGGGTCGGCCTGGCCGGGGCTGCGCTCGGTGGTCACCATGGGCGTGCGCACTTCCGGCGGGCAGATACAGCTTATACCAATACCACGCGGTTCGTATTCGTAGCGCAGGGTAGTGGCCAGACCAATCACGGCAAATTTGGAAGTGCCGTAGGCTGAGTAGCCGTAGTTGCTGACCAGACCGGCCATGGAGGCGATCAACGCCAGGCGGCCGCCCGGTGACATATGCGGCAATACCGCTTTGGCAAAGTGAAAGCTGCCGGTGACATTGACATCCATCACCCGGCGGAAGCCGTCGCTGTCGGTGTCGGCGAAGGGTTTGTTGATCAGAATCCCCGCCGAATTGATGGCCAGATCGGGTGCGCCGAAGGCGTCGATGGAGGCGTTGACCACCTCGTTCACCCGGGCTTCGTCAGTGAGATTGGCCTCCTGATACTGCCAGTCGCCACCGCCGGCGGTGGCCGCTGTATCCAGTGAATGTCGGGCTTCATTGCCCAGGCTTAGATCGAGCAGGCTGACTTTTCCGCCGCGACGCAGCAGCCGCTCGGCGAGGCCGAGACCCAGACCGCTGCCACCGCCGGAGATAATACTGTGTTGCCAATGTGCCATGAGTGAATGCCTCTTTCTGTATCAGTCGATGTCGCCGCGCTCGCGTAGCCAGTCCTGGCTCCGCTTGAGGCCCTCGTCGAGGGAGACTTTGGGTTGGTAGCCGAGCAGTCGCCGGGCCTTGCTGCCATCAAAAGCGCCCCGCCGGGCAAACATGCGAATGGCATCGGGTGAGACCTCGTCGCGTCGGCCGAGCCAGCGGTTCAGTGTCCACAGCGCGGTGGTCAGAGCCAGTGCCAGAGGCAGGGGGATACAGCGAGGTGCTCCCTTGCGCCCGGCCCATTGCCAGTGGTGGCGGAAAAAATCGATGCAATGCACGGGATCGCCGCCCCAAAGTATAAAAATGTGACCGGCGGCTTCGGGGAGACCGGCGGCGAGTTGGGTACCGTCGAGCAAGTCATCAATGTATACGGGGGTGAACACGCCCTGACCCTTGCCCGGCAGCATCAGGAGTCCGGCTTTGGCCATTTTCAGGGGCTCGAGTAGCCAGGCGCGGGAGCCGGGGCCGTAGACATCGCCGGGACGGATAATGGTGCAGTCGATTTGGCCAGCGGCGTGGGCGCTGAGTACCAGATGCTCACTGGCCGCCTTGGCGACGCCGTAGCGATAGTGGGGGCCGATGACCGTGGGCGCCGTTTCATCGGCGCCGTCGGGGTAGTCGTAGCCCATGGCGGCGATGGAGGAGTATTGCACAAAGCGTTTGGCGCCGGCCTCGATGGCGACATCCAGTGCATTGCGAACGCCCTGAACCGAGATGTCGCGGTAGCTCTGCCAGTCCGCCGACAGTGAGACCACGGCGGCAGTGTTGATAAAGAGATCACAGCCCCGGGCGTGTTGGGCCCAGTTGGCGGGTTCCTGCAGGTCACCGGCGACCACGCCGCTGGACGGATCGGCCTGAAGATCCATGCCGCGCACCTCGCAGCCCAGCGCCCGGTAGCGCTCGAGCAACGCCCGACCAATAAAGCCGTTGGCGCCGGTGATAAAAACCGTGCGCGGAGTCGTCGGCGTTTGGCCGTCAATACCTTTGGGCATCATGTGCGGTCCCCCCATGGGCAGCAGCAATGGACACAGCTTAAAGGGCGCGCTCGATTTTCGCTTGATATTTTGCGAAGATATATTTGATATTTCACGAAAACGGAGTGGATGTGCGCTATTTTGCCCGCAGCGGTGCATTGGTGGGGTTTGCCGAATTGGTGCATGAGTACGGCGGGTCGCCCCGCTATCTGATGCGGGAGGCGGGCCTTAGCCCGGCACTGTTGCAGGACATGGATCTCTACATGCCCTACGAGGGGCTGGCGGATATTCTGACCCTGGCTGCCGAGCGCTGTGAGGCCCCGCAGTTTGGCGCCGAGCTGGGCTGGCGCCAGGGGCTGGAGGCCGTCGGCGCCCTGGGCTCGCTGATGTGCATGCAGGCCAACCTGCCCGATGCCTTGATGATGCTGCAGCGGAACCTGGATTTTCACGCCCGGGGTGTGCAGGTGGAGGCGGAACTGGAGGGCGGCACTGTGGCCCTGAGCATGCGCTTTGCCTTTGCCGATCACACCGATTGCCGCCAGTTGAGTGCCCTGAGCATGGCTCTTCTGGTGCGTGGCATTGCGCAACTGCACCAGGGCCACTTGCCACCCGAGCGGGTCGAGCTGGCGGTGCCCGAGTCGGGTGATGCGGCGATCTACGAGCCCTGGCTGGGCGCGCCGGTGCAACTGACCGGACGGCGCAACCGCGCCGTCTACCCCCTGGATTTGATGGAGCTGGCGATCAACCCGGCGGCCAGTGTGCGCGAGCGCTTGAGCCAGCAGTGGCGACATCGCTGGACGGTCGATGAGGCGGCGGCGCTCCCGGAGCAGGTGACCCGGGCCATGACCGCGCTGTTGCCCACCGGCGAGTGCAACCTGGAGACGGTGGCCCGACTGGTGGGCCTGCACCCGCGCTCCCTGCAGAACCGGCTGAAGGCCCAGCGGAGCAGTTTCGGTCAGCTGCTGGAGGCCACGCGACTGCGCCTGGCCCTGCAGTATTTGCGCAATACCGACACCGACCTGACGACACTGGCCATGAATCTCGGTTACTCTGAGTTGGCCCCCTTCAGTCGCGCCTTTAAAGTGTGGACCGGGCAATCGCCCAGGGACTGGCGCCGGGATCGTGCTTGAAGCGCGTTTTGTGTCTCGGCTGAAGGGGCAAGGCAACAGGAGGCAGTATGATCGTTAAAGCCGCCGTGTGGGCGATGGTGATCTGGATGCTCTTTTTGTGTTACGAAGCTCTGCGCGATGGATTGATTTACTCGCGCGCTGACGCCGGCGATCGCCAGTCCTACATCAGCCGGCGCAGCCAGCCCTGGGCGTTTTGGGGGTTGTGGGGCTTTTATATGGCAGTCGCGGTGATGGGGATTGTCGCCGGATTGACCCTGTGAGGATTGGCTCGGCAACGGGCCCGGAAGTGCTATGACGGATTGGCTGGACAGAGTATTCAATGTGCGCCGGCACGAGGTGTTGCCGGTGCTGCTCTCCATGGGCTTTTTCTTTTGCGTGCTCACCGCGCTAATGGTGTTGCGCCCGGCCCGGGAGTCGCTGGGGCTGCAGAGCGGAATCGAGACGGTGCGTTGGCTGTTTGTGGGCACGGCGGTGGTGACTCTGGCGGTCAACCCGGTGTTTGGTTTTCTGGTCAGTCGCTTTCGCCGTTTGCAATTCATTACCGCGACTTATCTTTTCTTCGGCGCCAGTCTGGTCGGTTTTTACGGCTTGATGACAGTGGCGCCCCAGGCGGTGGGCGTGACCAGCGGTCAGGTCTTTTATGTCTGGTTCAGCGTCTTTAACCTGTTCGTGACCATGGTCTTCTGGGCCCTGATGGCGGATCGCTTTTCCCTGGATCAGAGCAAGCGCTTTTACGGCTTGGTGGCGGTGGGTGGCACCGGTGGGGCGATCTTCGGCCCGTGGCTGTCCTGGCAATTGGCCGAGCCCCTGGGGACACCGGCGCTGTTGCTGGTCGCCACCGGCTTTCTCCTGTTGGCGCTGGGCTTTTGCTGGGCCGTCGCCTGGCTGCAGCCGCGCCGGGGCGGCGACCCGGAGCAGGAGGCCGCCAACCTGGCGCGCATCGGTGGCAGCGCCTGGCAGGGCTTCAAGGCGGTGTTTCAGTCGCGCTACCTGATGGGCATTGCCGCCTATGTGATCATCCTGGCGATCATGGCCACCTTTATTTATTTCACCCGGCTTCAGATGGTGGCCGATCTGGGCGAGGACAGCGACATGCACACGGCAATGTTCGCCCGCATCGATCTGATTACCCAGGTCGCCACGCTGTTGATGCAGGCGGTGGTGGCCGGTCACCTGATGCGCCGAATCGGTGTACCGCTAACGCTGGTGTTGTTGCCGTTGACAGCGGCACTGGGCTTTGTCGGTCTGGCCCTGGTGGGTTCGCTGGCCGCCCTGGTGGCTCTGGAGGCCAGTTTTCGCGCCGTCCAGCGCGCCTTGATGCGCCCGGCGCGGGAGACGCTCTACACCGTGGTCAGCCGCGAGGACAAGTACAAGGCCAAGGCCTTTGTCGATACCTTTGTCTACCGCGGCGGCGATGTGGTTGGCGCCCGGGTCGAGGGTCTGCTGGGTAGCTTCGGTGCGGGTCTATTGGCTCTGGCCAGTGCCGCCGTGCCCCTGGCCCTGATTTGGGGCACACTGGGCCTGTGGCTGGGGCGGCGCCAGCAACGGCTGGCCTCGGCTTTGAAACGAGACGGGCCTGAGGAAAGGAGGAACGAGCAATGATGACGCGCAGAGAGTATTTGAAACTGATGCTGGCCGCCGGGGCGGCGATGAGTATTCCCAAAGGCTTGGCGCTGGCGGACGATCAGCCGATGAACCTGATCCGCCGGGCCATTCCCTCGACTGGAGAACAACTGCCGGCGATTGGCCTGGGCAGTTCGGCCACCTTTTCCCGCCACGCCGGGGCCGGTGAGCGCGAGGCCCTGGGGCAGGTGCTGAAGACTCTGGTGAAAAAGGGCGGCAGCGTCTTCGACACTGCGCCGCTCTACGGTGCTTCGGAGGCGGTGGCCGGCGATCTGGCCCGGCAGATGGAGATCGCCGATCAATTGTTCTGGGCCACCAAACTGAATGTGGCCGGTTGGGGCGGCGGCGAGGCCAATCCGGATGAAGCCCGGGCCCAGCTGAAAAACTCCTTTGAACACTTTGGCGGTTCGCCCATCGATTTGATTCAGGTGCACAACCTGGGCGATGTGCCGACCCAGCTCGGATTGCTCAAGGAGCTCAAGGCCGAGGAGCGAGTGCGCTACATCGGCGTGACCACCACCTTCCCGCGCCAGTACGAGCAACTGGAAAAGGTCATGCAGCGCGAGCCGCTGGACTTTGTCGGCATCGACTACGCCATCGACAATCGCACCATGGAAGAGCGCATTTTGCCCCTGGCCAAAGACAAGGGCATTGGTGTGCTGGTCTACGCGCCCTTTGGTCGCGACCGCCTGTGGGGCAAGGTCAGCGGTCGCCAGCTGCCCGACTGGGCGGCGGACTTTGGTGCCCACAGCTGGGCCCAGTTCTTTTTGAAGTTTGTGCTGGCCCATCCCGTGGTCACGGCGGCTACGCCGGCCACCAGCCAGGCCAAACACATGGCCGACAACATGGGTGCGACCTACGGCCGCCTGCCCGACGAGGAACAGCGCCAGCGCATGGTGGCGTTGATTGAAAGTCTTTGATCCACCACTGAACAAAGAGGAAACAAAATGAAGAAGAGTATCGAAGAACTGGTTCGAATCGCCGCTGCCGGTGGTGGCGTCCGCGTCGATGGCGGTGCTTTGGATGTCGACGAACTGGTTCGCATTGTCGCCGCCGGAGGCGCCAAAAAGACCGAGGTAATCATCGCCAATGCCGATGCCATGAAGACCGATGGACTGGTGCGCGTGGCCGCCGCCGGTCAGGGCCGCGTCAGTTTTGACTTTACCTGATTGAACAATGGGTATTTTTTCCAGGCTCGATTTCGTCCGCGACGAAATCAAGGAATTGCCGGGCGTCGACAAAAAACCCAAGGGGGGCATGCGGCAGTTTACCGGCCGCGTTCGCTATGCCCTCGCACTGGCCTTTAAAGAAAAGGAAATCTTCTTTTTTGCCCTGATGCAGTGGGTGTCGATCGGCGCCGCCTATCTGCTCTGGGTACAGATGCTCGACTGGATTCCCGAACCGGTCTGGCGCAGTGCCGAGGAGGCCGATGGCGCCTCTGTGGTCGATCTGGTTCTGATGCTTTGGTCGTTTTTCTGCGTGGGTCTGGCGGCCTATCCCGTGGGGCTCTTCACCGGCTGCATGGGGGCCACGCACTTTCTGCACAGACAGGGCAAGCCCTCCACCGTAGCCGCCTGTTTGCGTCTGGTCTTGCCACAGAGCTGGCCGCTGTGGGCTTTTCACTGGATCGACGGCTGGATCACCGTGGATCAGATTTTCGATCGCCTGCCGCGCAAAAACGACACGCGCACCCCGGCACAGAGGGCACTGGACGAGGCGCTCTACTACGCCTGGAAGCTGGGGGTGGCCGGGGTGCTGCCGGGCATCCTCACCGGTCACGGCCTGGTGCAGTCGGGCAAGCGCTCCATCGCCTTCGTCAAGGACAACCTGGCCCAGGTCGCAGGGCTGCGCGCCGGCTATTCGGCGCTGTGCTGGGTAGTGGGCATTCTGGCCTATGTCGGCGGCATTCTCTGGGTGGCCATGACCGGCATCATCCCCGAGGGCGCCGAGGCCCACAGCGAAATCTATACGGTTTATCTATGGGCCGTGGTGCCGCTGATGATCTCCCTGGCGGTGGTGATGCTGTTGTTGCGCCCGGTGTATGTGCTGGCCCTGTGCGATCTTTACTCCGAAGACCTGGCCAAGAAGGGCGAGGATCCGGAATTGCCCGGGCTGCCCTCCCGCGGCGTCAGCGCCCTGGTGGCCTTTGCTGGCCTGGTCCTGATCCTGGCCATGGTCTACCTCTATCGCCAGGAGCTGGGCATCACGGCGCTGTTGTCGACGCCGTACTAGGGCATAATTCAACGATGGAACAGTATCTCGAACACAGCGAGTGGATCGACTGGCAGGCGCCGGCGGTGGTGGAGCGCGCCCGGGCGCTGGCCGATGCGGGTGGCGATGTGGTGGAGACCGCGCGGCGGTGTTTTGAGTTTGTGCGCGACGAGATCGAGCACAGCTGGGACTACCGCCGCAATCCGGTCACCTGTCGGGCCTCGGATGTATTGGCCCATGGCACGGGCTATTGCTACGCCAAGAGCCACTTGCTGGCGGCCCTGTTGCGGGCCAACGGCATTCCCGCCGGTCTCTGTTACCAGCGCCTGACCATTGACGAGTCGGGGCCGCCGCACTGCCTGCACGGCCTGAATGCGGTGTGGCTGCCCGACTACGGCTGGTATCGCCTCGACCCCCGGGGCAACCGGGCCGGCATCGATGCGGCCTTTGATCCTCCTGTGGAAAAACTGGCTTTCCCGGTTATCATGCCGGGAGAGGCCGATTTGCCCGAGGTTTGGGCCGAGCCGCTGCCCTCGGTAGTGAAAGTGCTCACCCGCTGTGAGACCTGGGATCAGGTCGCCGACAATCTGCCCGATATGGAGCTGTGGTAATGCTGGAAAAGAAAATCCCCCCGCTGATTCTGGTGGTGATCGCCACCCTGTTGATCTGGGGCGTTTCGCGATGGCTGCCGGTGGTCGATTCCTACGCCTTCGAGCGCTACATCGCCGCCGGGCTTCTGGCCGCGTTTGCCGTGGCCATTGCCGTCGCCGGGGCCCTGGCGTTCCGCAAGTTGCAGACCACGGTGGATCCGCGCACGCCCGAGGCCGCCTCGACCCTGGTGGTAGTGGGCATTTACCGCTTTTCGCGCAACCCCATGTACACCGGTTTTGTGGCCCTGTTGCTGGCCGAGTGTGTGTTGCTGGGGAGCGTCTGGGCCCTGCTGGTGGTGGCCGCCTTCGGCTCCTATCTGAAACACTTCCAGATCGTGCCCGAGGAGCGGGCGCTGATGGAGAAGTTCGGCCCGCGCTACCGCGACTATCTCAACCGCGTGAGGCGGTGGCTGTAATGTCTAAAAGCCCTCCCAACTGGGCCACCTTTGTGGCGGTGATGACGATTATCCTGGGCCTGGCCGGAGTTTTTGGCGGCGCCCAGAAAATGCTTCTGCCGACCATGCTCGATTTTCAGCGCGAGACCATGAGCGGTATTGCCGAGAAAGTAGCGCAAGAGAATGGCGACGAAGAGGCTCGTGAGGCCCGCGCGCTGGTGGAAAGTTTTGAAGGGGTTTGGGACTTGCCCGACTGGTATCGCCAGTGGGCCATGCCCATGGGGCTGGTGTCCTTGCTGGTGGCGCTGGCCTTGCTGGTCAGTGGTGCCATGGTGATGATGCTCAAGGCCTCCGCGCTGCGCGCCATGTCTGTCAGTCTGGGCCTGGCGGTCATATGGGGCGCCGCCCAGGCGACCGTCTACCTGCAGTCGGACAATTACATAATCTACGGGCTGGCCGCCAGCGCGGTGATGGGCGCGGTCTTTTGTGCCGCGCTGTTGCTGGTGGTACTGATGGCCGACAAGACCAGCTATCGGCAGGTGGTCGCCTCCGAGTAGATGGCCGCCGCCTTTCGGCGACGACCCGGGCCTCCCTCAGGAGGCCTTTTTCATGACCGGCGCCAGCCACTTGAGCTTGGCCTTTTCCACCAGGTCACGGGCGTCGTGGTTCCAGGGGTGGAAGTTGGGGCTGTAGTAGCTGAAGTAGGCGGGCAGCAGCTTGCGCAAGACACCGGGCTTGCCCCACATGTAATTGAGTCCGCTCAACCAGGATTTCAGATTAAAGAGCTGGCCGTCCTCTTTCATCAACTGTGCCAGGTGAATGCTGCTGAAGAGCGGGAACATGACGCTCACCGCCATCATTTCCGTCACTCGTACCCACTCGCTACCGCCAATGGCTTTGTAGACATCAAAGGCTACGGCCTTGTGTTCGGATTCCTCAATGGCGTGCCAGGCCCAGATGGGGGCCATACGCGGATCCATTTGCTCCAGGGCGTCGTATTTGAGCAGGAACTCCTCGGCCATCAGGGCAGTGAAGTGCTCTACCGCCACGGTGTGGGCCAGCTGGCGCTCCGGGCTGAACTTCTTGCGCATCCAGTTCATCAGGCCCTCGATTTCTTTCTCCAGTCGGTCGAGGTTGATGCCGCGGTCCTGGAGGTATCCATTGAGCGCCTTGTGCTCTTTTGAATGGTGGGCCTCCTGGCCGATGAAACCGCGCACAGCGGCTTTTAGCTCGGGGTCGGTGATCTGGTTCTGGTAGTGGCGCACCGAGTCGATAAAAAAGCGCTCGCCGGGGGGAAAGCTGGAGGAGAGGGCCCCCAACAGCAGGGTTTTGGCCGGGTCGTTATCCCACCAGTACCTGGGTACATCTTCGGCGAGATCGAAATTCGGCTGACGAATCTCGGGGATCATGCCCTTGGGCGTCCGCGTGTCGGCCGCTTTGTGCGCTGAGATGTTGTGTACGGCGGCTTTGGTCTTTTTAGCAGTCATTGTGAGCCTCCTCGGCAAGGGTGTTGTCTATGTGGTCATCATACTGGCAGGGAGTCGATTCTCGTGAGAGGATGAGCGGACAATCTACTTGTCATTGGTGGCCACTTGAGCGATTCAGGGGATAAAACCGATTGGGAAACGGTCCCGGCATGGGCCCGGCAGGCCAACCAGCCGGCCACTTATCCGCGCAGTTTTGTCACTGTGGCGGAAGCGCGTGGTGTTGACAGGGAAAAACTGCTTCAACACGCCGGTGTGGCGCCCGAGGCATTGGACGACCCGGCCGGGCGCATTTCTCTGGTGGACACCTGGCGGGTGATGGCGGCTGCGGTGGCGCTGACGGGCGATACGGGACTGGGTTTTGAGACGGGGCTCAAATTGCCGCTGACCGCCCACGGCAGTCTCGGCTACGCCCTGATGTGTGCGCCCACGCCGCGAGAGGCCATTGAGGTACTCGAGCGGTTCTGGCATTTGCGCGGCCGCGGTTTTCTGATGACCGCTTCCATGGAGGAGGACGAGTTGTTCTTTGAAGTCATCCCGGAGTGGCCGCTTCCCGTCCCGCTGCGCGATGCCATGTTTGCCTCCATGCTGACCAGCATCTGTCGCGGTATCCAGTTTGT
Organism: Pseudomonadota bacterium; assembly: GCA_051747425.1. Lineage (GTDB taxonomy): Bacteria > Pseudomonadota > Gammaproteobacteria > HTCC5015 > HTCC5015 > HTCC5015. The sequence continues at coordinate 87,099 of JBNJGD010000007.1, read as the reverse complement.
CCTGCCCGAAGCACCGGCCGAGCCGGTGATCTGGTGGCAGGGTCGCGACGACACCACCTACCGGCGCTTGCAGGCGTCCTTGCCCGAGGTGCGGTTTGGCATGCCCTGTGCCGCAGTGGTCATTCGTGGCGATGCCCGGTGGCTTGACCGGCCACAGCCCTCGGCCAACTCCGAGGCCTACGAGCAGGCGCTGGAACAGTGCCGACGCGAGAGCGCACTGGTGAGAGGCGGTGATCAGGTGGTGCAGCAAACTCGCATGGCGTTGGTGCTCGGCTCCCGGGGTTACCCCACACCGGATGAGGTGGCCGATCGCCTGCATATGACGCCGCGCACCCTGCGCCGACATCTGCACGAAGAGGGGCAGAGCTACCAGTCGCTGCTGGAGGAAGCCCGGCGCCGGGACAGCGCCCGCCTGCTGGACAGCGCCGGGCTGGAGGTGCGGCGCATTGCCGAGTGGTTGGGCTACACCGACCCGGCCAATTTTACCCGTGCTTTTAAAAGCTGGACGGGCATGACGCCCAGCGCCTGGCGCCAAGCGCACCGCACAGAAGACGATTGATTCCCAACATTTCCGGAGTTGCAGCAGATGTTTCGCCAGCACCACTTTATTGAAGAATCGCGCAAGCAGTGGACATCGGAGTCGGCGTTTATCGCCTCCATGGCCGCCGCTGCCGTTGGTCTGGGCAATCTTTGGCGCTTCCCCTACATCATGGGTGAGAACGGCGGCGGTGCCTTTGTGGTCGCCTACCTGCTGGCCCTTGTGGTGGTGGTGATGCCCATCATGATTCTCGAGGTGGCCGCCGGGCGCCTGTCCAAGGGCAGTACGGTGGGTACCTACCGCCAGGTCCATCGACTGGGCGCCATCTACGGCTGGTTTGTCGTTCTCATCACCATGGCCATTACCAGCTACTATCTGGTGATTACCGGCTGGACCCTGGGCTACGCCGTGGACGCCGTGCGTGGTGATATCCGCGTTTTTGACGAGTTCAGCAGTGGTTACAATTCGCTCTGGTACTTTATCGCCGTCACCGTACTGGCGGCCATTGTGCTGGCCCGGGATGTGAGTGCCATCGAGACCCTGTCCAAATGGCTGATGCCCTTGCTCATTCTGGTGGTTTTGTTTCTGGTCTACCGCGCCTCCCAGACCACCGGCTGGGGGCAGGCCAGGGACTTTTTCTTTCAGGTGGACTGGTCGCGTTTGCTCGACGGCAAGTTGTGGGGCTTTGCCTTTGGCCAGGCCTTCTACACCCTGGCCATCGGGCAGGGGTATCTGGTGACCTACGGCAGCTTTATCCCCCGCCAGACCCATGTGCCCAGGGCCTGTCTGACGGTTGCCGGTGTCGAGACCAGCGTCGCCCTGATGGCTGGCTGGATGATTTTTCCCTTTGTCTTTTCCATGGGCATGGAGCCGGGTCAGGGGCCGGCACTGGCGTTTGAAACCATGCCGCGAGTGTTCGAGCAATTGCCCGGTGGCGGTATTCTGGGTGTTCTGTTTTTCGGCCTGTTCTTTGCCGCCGCCTTCACTTCGTCACTGGCTGGTCTCAAGGTGATGATCGCCGCCGTGGCCGAGGAATTCCGGCTGTTCAACGCCACCGCTGTGGCTTTGGTCACTGTGGTCATGCTGGTGCTGGGAACGGCTTCGGCCCTGAGTTTTACACCGCTGGAGTGGCGCATTGCCGGTGAGCCGGTACTCGACGCCATCGACCGAGTGGTGGGTGGCGATGTGATTATCCTCTCCGGCATTACCGGTGCGGCGTTGCTGTGCTGGCTTATACCGCCCCAGCGCATTCGCACCGTGCTGGGCACTGAGAGCCGCTGGTGGGAGTGGCGGATCTATTTGGTGGGCCGCTATCTGCCGGTACTGGTGTTGCTCTGGGCGGTGATCACCTACGGCATCAGCCAGATGAAGGGCGCGGGGTAGGACCGGGCGTGAAGACCATGGCGGACAAGGTGCGCGCCGAGCAGGGCCGTCGTGAAGAATGCCCGTTGTGCGGCGGCGTGGCCGGGTGGCATTGCCGCGACCGTCGCCGTGCTTTTTACGCCTGTGAACACTGTTATCTGATCTTCGCCGATCCGGCGAGCCATGTCAGTATCGAGGAGGAGCGGGCCATCTATGACCTCCATGAAAACGATCCCGGCGATGTGCGCTATCGCCGGTTTCTCAACCAATTGGCCGAGCCACTGCTGGAACGATTGGAACCGGGGATGAAGGGGCTGGATTTTGGTTGCGGTCCCGGTCCGCTATTGGGGCAGATACTGCGCGAGGCGGGGATGGTGGTGGCCGACTACGATCCCCTTTACTCCAATAAGCCGAAGGCCCTGACGAGCACCTATGACTTTGTGACCAGCACGGAAGTGGTGGAACACTTTTGCTCACCGGGTGAGGCCTGGGAGCAGTTAACAACGCTGGTGCGTCCCGGCGGCTGGCTGGGGATCATGACTGCCCTGGTGCCCGACCGCACGCCGGCGGCTTTCAAAGGATGGTATTACAAGGGCGATCCCACCCATGTCAGTTTTTACAGCCCGGAGACCATGCAATGGCTGGGCGCGGCTCACGGTTTTTCCGTCGAGCTGGCTGGCCAACGGGTGGTGTTGATGCAAAAGGAATATGGACAGTAATTGCCGTGTATTGGGTCATCAGGTCGGGGTCGCGCTGGTCAGTGCAGTACTGGCCGGTGTAGTGTCATCAATGAAAGGAGCACACAGAAAATGTCCGAGCTAAATGATCCGCGAGTATTGCTTGCCGCCGAGCGCACCTTGCTGGCCTGGAACCGAACCAGCCTGGCGTTGATTGCCTTTGGTTTTTTGGTGGAACGGGCCGGCTTGATGGTGGAGTGGGTGTTGGGCCTGAATGGAGAAGTAGCCGGTGGCAAAACGATGCTCATCCTGGGCATGGCCTTTATCGCTCTGGGGGTTGTGACCGCCGTGTTCTCCACCCGCCAGTATGCCGTACTGCTCAAGACGCTTGGCCCCCGGGAGTGGCCGGTGCAGTACGCTGCGCGCTGGGGTATGTGGGTCAATATTGTGGTGGCGCTTCTGGGCCTGGCGCTGATGCTGGTTCTGTTGCTGTCCTGATTCGCTTGCAGGGCAACCGCAGGCTATGGCGTCAGTGACCAATGTGACCTTGTTGCACTAACCGGCGCTGTACTAGTCTTGTTGTTACAGGGTCGTCGTTTTGGGCGATAGGCCATGAGTAACAGGGCGCCGTGCCGAGGAGCCTCGAATGGACAAGGTGCTGGACCAACTGGTCGATGTGGTCACCGGTGATGCCGACTTTGAGAGCTATGTCAGGGCGCTTCTTAAAATGCTCGAACGGGTCAGCGGCCTGGAGTCGACCTATTTGACCACGGTGGATTTGGCGAAGGGCATTCAGTCGGTGCTCTATGCCCGCAACACCGATGAAATGCGTATTCCCGAGGGACTGGAAGTACCCTGGGAGGACACCCTTTGCCGTCGCTCACTGGAGGAGGGGGTTACCTTTACCAGCGATGTGGAGAAGGTCTGGAGCGATTCTTCAGCGGCTCGTGACCTCGGCATCAAAACCTACCTCAGCCAGCCGGTTTATGTCGGTGACAGCGAGTTGTATGGCACGCTGTGTGGTGCCAGCACAGCATCCCGGGAAGTCACTGAGGACACCCGTCGCCTGCTGGCACTGTTTGCCCGTCTGGTCGCCCATCACATTGAGCGCGAGCGCTTGATGGAGGCGCTCAGGCTGGAAAATGCCGAGTACGCGCGGTACGCCATGATGGACCCACTGACCGGCATCGCCAACCGGCGCTCACTGATGAGCGAGCTCGACAGGGCCCTGTCCAATATCGGGAGAATCGGCGGTACTGTTTTGGTGGCTTTTATCGATCTCGATGGTTTCAAGACGATCAATGATGAGCGCGGTCACGATGTTGGCGATCTCTTTCTGATGGAAATGAGCCGGCGACTGTCCCAGGGCCTGCGCCAGGGCGATTTTGTCGCCCGCTACGGCGGTGACGAGTTCGTGGTCTTTGCCTATAGCGAGCACAGCGGAGAGGACGGTAAGGACTTTGTGAAACGCCTTGAGAGCCTCACCCGGGGCGTATTCGAACTGGGCGAAGAGCGCATTGACTACGCCGGTCCGAGCATTGGTGCGGTCGCCGGGAAGCCGGGGGAGTCGGCCCAGGATTTGATCAGCCGGGCCGATGGGGCCATGTATCAGGTCAAGAAACAGCGCAAGGGCAGATAGCGGTTTTCGTCTCTCAAACCAGTGGCGAGTAGAGGGCAGGGGCGTAGAGCACTTCGTCGGGCACGCTGACATCCACCAGCAGAACCAGATCCTCGCCGATAAAACAGCCGTAGGTTTTACACAACTGGTTGTTGGTGGAATCCCGGTAACTTTCCGAAACGACGGGCTGGCGCTCCGGAGTGTCGCGCATGGCCAGAAGCAGGGGAAAGTAGGGACGGTGGCTCCAGTTGCACTCGCGGAAACGGGGGCGGTGGTCAAAGCCTTCGGGCAGTACTTCGATGTTGTCGGAAATTTGCGTGCCGTCGCTGCGGCACAGGTAGTAGCGAAGTATGCCCCCGCTGTGCAGGGTGTCGGCGGCTATGGAGTGTCGGTTTTCCCGGCACAGGGCACTGGCGAGGCGTTCAACCAGCTGCTGAGTGCGCAGGTTGTAACGGGCAATGGTTCGCAGCCGGTCGGTTTTGCGCCCCAGGAACGAGGTCTGCAGAGGGCGCAGTTGTTGCAGGTAACGGTCGGTGGCTTGCAGTTTCTCCCGCGCCGGTGAAAACAGGAACCCCTGTATGTAGCGCGCCCCGCACTCGATGCTGAAGTGCAGTTCCTCCTCGCTCTCCACGCCCTCGCAGACAATCTCGCAGCCGATGCGCCGGGCAATGGCCGTGGCCGCCAGGGTGACATCCGCGCTGACGCCGCCGCGGGCGGCGTTCTTGAACAACTTCATATCGAGTTTGATCAGGTCGGGCTTGAGCGCAATGATGCGGTCGATTTGCGAGGCACCGGCGCCAAAGTCGTCGATGGCCACGCGCATACCTGCATTGCGATAGGCTTCGACGATTCGTCGTATGTCATCCAGTTTGCCCTCGGTTTCGGTAATTTCGATCACGATCCGCTCCGGGGCAATACCGGCCTCCCGAATCATTTCAATCGTGGGGATGGAGTCGCCGTCGAGTCGGGCGATCCAGTGGGGAGAAATATTGACCGTGAGGTAACCGGCTTCCGGGTGGCGGGCAAAATACTGCAGAGCCTGGCGGCGGATGTGGCGGTCGATGTCGAGCAGGCTTACTGGGTCCAGCTCATCGCTGTGAAAAAGTGCCCCGGCACTGGACAGCTTGCCGTTGTGGTCGCGAAACCGCGCCAGCGCTTCGTAACCGGCAATGTGTCCACTCACCAAATCCACCAGGGGCTGATAACCCGGAAAGAACGGCTCAGGATTCCTTGGAAATGGTGGCATGGGCGGCTTGGACCTCGTTTACTGCTCAGAAGGTAATGGAACGGTTTTTTAGCATTTTGCCGGCGGCTGAAACAGTGACAAATGGCTGACTCTCCAGCCTGGTGCCGGAATTTTTTGGGCGATGAATGATGTCAGTGCACTTGCCCCACGCTGCGCACAGGAGCGGTGCGTAGTGGAGGTGGGGCGGGTCTTGTTGTTTAATGTCGTTTATTAAATGAGAAGCCCGGGAGGCCGATTCGTGACCGAGATTGCTGCAGTCCCCAAACGCTTGTGGGTGTTCCCCGCGCTGTTGTTTGCCGTCATCGTGTTGATAGAGGCCGGTGGTTACCTTGCCGTAATGACACCCCCGGATCGCTTTATCCTGTCAGTGCTCGAGATGCTGGTGATGTTTGCCCTGCTTTGGAACGGCTGGCAAATTCGAAGCTGGGTGTACGCTCAACCCGGCACTTCTCTCCTGGTTCGTTCCAATGCAACCCTGGTGTTTGTCTCGCTGGCATTGTGCCTGGGCGGCGACTGGATCAATCGCAATTTTTCCGAAACCTACTTCGCCTACGACCAGATTATCGAGCACAGTTACCTGGCCGATTCGGTGTGGTTTTTCCTGCCCGGTTACTCGGTTTTTATTGTGGCCTGCTGGCGGTTGGCCCGCGGCGCCACGAGTCTGGCATTGCGGCTGGTGTCACTGGGCGCGGCGGCTTCTGGCGGGCTGTGGACTTTTCTCTCGCTGGTGCCCGAGGGCACCAGCTTTTATGTGCAGGCCATGACGGGCCCCTACACCGTGGTGATTTCCTGTATGGCGGTGGCCGGTTTGTGGTTGTGGCTGACCCTGGGAGCGCGGGTTTGGCCGGTGGCGTTGGGCGCGGTGCTGGCCACGGTGGCCGATGCCCTGATTGGGCACTTCTGGCTGTTTGGCGAGGGGTACTACCCGGCCATCGCCTATATCAATTTCGTGGTGTATTTTTTGTCCCAGGCACTGATCCAGCAATTGCCGCTCTATGCCGCACGCTTTCCGGACCATCGTCACTCAAGAGGGAAAAAATGAATGAAAGAGTTTCTCAGTGAAGCCATTGGCAACAAGGTGCAACAATCGTTGGAGCGCTTTGCCGGCGCCGATGCCCTGTTTGGCCAGCCGGTCAAAATGGGCGGTGGGGAAATCATACCGGTGGGCAAGGTGATTGTGCGCACCGGCAGTCAGGCCGAGGGCGAAGGGGGCGGCGATGCCCGGCTCAAGCAGATGGCCAAGGGTTCGGGTGGCGGTGTGGCCCAGGCCTCGGTGCAGGTGGAAATCGTGCCCGTGGGCTTTATAAAGGACGGCGCCGACGGCCCCGTCTTTGTCGCCATCGACGGCGAGTGATTTGCTACACTGTGCGCTTTTCCAGCCAGTGATCGATTATGTTTAAGCCATTACAACAAGGTGCCGCGCGCCTGCGCGGCACCGCCAAAAACGCCTACGACTGGCTGCGTTTGAGCGAGGAGGTTGTCCTCGCCCAGCGCACGCCCTACGAAGAAATCCTGAGCGATGACATCGCCAGCCTGCGCTACTATCCGCCCCTCAAGGAGCCGGCCATTGATGTGATGGGCGAGACCGTGGCGGTCAGTGATCGGCGCTATGCGATTCCCGTGGTGCTGGTGTCGCCGCTGGCGGTGAATATGTCGATCTACGACCTGTTTCCCCAGCGCAGTTTTGTACGCTACCTGCGCGCCAAGGGGTTTGAAGTCTATCTGGTCGATTGGGGCAAGCCCTCGGCCAATCACAACGACTGGAACCTCTACCACTACTTTGGCCACATGCTGCCGCGTTTTCTTGAGCGGGTGCGCGAGCACAGCGGGTCGCAAAAGCTGAGTCTGCACGGCTGGAGTTTTGGCGGCCTGTTCAGTTATTGCTACACCGCACTCTACCAGGACAAGGACATTGCCAACCTGGTGATGGTGGGCGCGCCCTGTGATTACCACGCCAACGGCGATCTGGGCAAACAGTACCAGCGCATTGCCCGGCAGTTGCACCGCCTTGAGGACAAGACCGGCTGGCGGGTGCACAAGAGCCGTCCCGGCTGGTGGCGAATCCCCGGTGCCGGCAATGCCCTGGGTTTCAAACTCACCAACCCGGTGGGTAGTGCCAGGGGTTATATCGACCTGATGAAAAACCTGGACGATCGCGATTATGTGATTAACCACGCCACCAACGCCTCTTTCGTCGACCGCATGGAGGCCTATCCCGGCGCGGTGGTTCAGGACTTTATCCAGTATTTGTGGACCGACAATGTGATCGCCCACGGTCGCCTGCCGATGGCCGACGCCGATGTGGCGCCGGATCTGTCGGTGATTGAGGCGCCGATTTTTGCCGTGGCCGGCAAGGCCGATGTGATCGTCAACCACGATTGCGCCGAGCGCCTGCTCGAGCTGGTGTCGAGCGAGGACAAGACCCTGATTGATGTCTCCGGTGGCCATATGGGCATCCTCGGGGGCAGCAAGGCGCCCGGGCAGAGCTGGGAAGAGATTGCCGACTGGTTGAGTGAGCGCAGTGGCCGGCCGCTGCCACTGACGGACTGATCTCCCCTTTCCGGGCCGTTCCCGGATACTGCGGGCATAAAAAAACCGGGGCAAGCCCCGGTTTTTTTGTTGCCGTGCGGCGGTTTACTCGCTGCGCGGTGGCTTTTCTTCGCCTTCACTCTTGTCGCCGTCAGCGGGTTTTTCCGCCGGCTTTTCCGCCGGTTTTTCGGCTGGTTTCTCGGCAGGTTTCTCGGCAGGCTTCTCCGCCGGTTTCTCTACTGATTTCTCCGGCGCATTGTCCGGCCCGCTTTCAGTTTTAACCGGTTTCTCCGGTTTGGGTGCCGCTTCAGCGGGTTTTTCTTCCCTTTTTTCAGGGGCAGAATTGGCTGCCGATTCCGGCTTGCGCTCGCTGGTCTGGGCGGCGACTTCGGCCGGTTTGCTGTCTGTTTCAACGGCTTTGTTCGCCTCTGCACCCGAAGTCTGGCGCGGTGTTTCGGCCTTTTCGCCACGCGGCTTTTCCGCCTCTTCGCCCTGGCGGCCCTGTTGCTGTTGCGCCGCCTTCTTCTCGGCGTAGGCGAGTACCGAAGTATTGGTCACGCTCTCGCTGCGGGCCTGATCCTGGCGCAGGCTTTGTGCCTCGCTGGGCTGCTCGGCCACCGTGGGTCGGTCGTCCGCCGGGGCCGATGTGCGCGGGCCTCGACGGGTGCTCAGCTGGCTGAGGTTGCCTTCATCGGCGCCGCGTGCCGGCTTGTTATCGCGGTTATCACGCTTGTCACCACCGGAGGAGCGACCCTTGCCGCGCTTGTCGTCGCGGGGCTTGTTGGCTTTGTTGTCGTCCTTATTCGGCTTGTCGTCTTTCTTGGGGCTGTCGCTCTGACCGCCCTGGTTATTGTCATTACGGTTGTCGTTGCGGTTGTTATTACCGCCACCGTTGTTGCCGCCGCGCCCACGACCGCCGCGGCCGCGACCGCCTCGTGAACCGCGGCCACCGCGACCGCCGCCCTTGTTGTCTTCCTTCTTCTGGTTGTCGCTCTGACCGCCCTGGTTGTTGTCATTGCGGTTGTCGTTGCGCTTGTCCTGATTGTCGCTTTTGTCGCCGCCCTTGTCGTTGCGGTTGTCCTTGCCGCGATTGCGCTGGCCGCCGCCACCGCCTTTGCCTTTCTGGCCGCGGTTGTCGTTGCGATTATCATTGCGGTTGTTGTTGCCACCGCGACCGCCGCGGTTGCGGTTGTTGCCGCCCTTGCCGCCGCGCTGTTGCTGGTTGCGGCCGCCTTGCTTGTTGTTGCGCTGCTTCCTGCCGTTCTGGTTGCCGAACAGCCACTGGATCAGGCGTGCCAGCAGGCCGATAGTGGCCTTGGGCTCTTTTTTGCTGGCGGGCCTGGCTTTTGCCTTGGCCTTGCTCTGTGGCTCGACCTGGGGCGCGGCAGCGGGGGGTACAGCCTGCACTGCCGGTTGCTCCATCTGGGTCTTGTCGCTGCGCAGCTCGGGCACATAGGCCTCTTCGGCGACGGTCGTCTGCTCGTAGCTGCTGCGCTTGGCGTTGAGGTCCTTGTCGGCCATGCGCACGCGCTCCACCAGATAGTGGGGCGTCTCCAGAGCCTTGTTGGGCACGATCAACAGGTCCACCTTGTTGCGCGCTTCGAGCTCGGCGACTTGCTCGCGTTTCTCGTTGAGCAGGAAGGTGGCGACATCCACCGGCACCTGGGCGATCACCCGGCCGGTGTTTTCCTTGAGCGCCTCTTCCTCGACGATGCGAAGTACCGCCAGGGCCAGGGATTCGATGCTACGGATGGTGCCGTGGCCTTCACAGCGCGGGCAGACTTCCTTGCTCGATTCGCCCAGCGAGGGACGCAGGCGCTGGCGGGACATCTCCAGCAGACCGAATTTGGAAATGCGGTTGGTCTGCACCCGGGCGCGGTCGATGCGCAGGGCGTCGCGCAGGCGGTTTTCCACTTCCCGCTGGTGTTTGTTGTTGGACATGTCGATGAAGTCGATCACCACCAGACCGCCCAGGTCGCGCAGGCGCAATTGGCGGGCGATTTCCTCGGCCGCCTCCAGGTTGGTATTGAACGCGGTCTCCTCGATGTCGCTGCCCTTGGTGGCGCGCGCCGAGTTGATGTCGATGGAGGTCAGGGCCTCGGTGGGATCGACGACGATGGAGCCGCCCGAGGGCAGGCGAACTTCACGCTGGAAGGCCGATTCGATCTGGCTCTCGATCTGGTAGCGGTTGAAAAGGGGAACGGTGTCCTCGTAGAACTTCAGCTTGCGCAGATCGTTCTGCATGGCCAGCGACATAAAGTCGTAGGCCTGCTGGTGGATGTCTTTCTCATCGATCAGGATTTCACCGATATCGTCGCGGTAGTGATCGCGCAGGGCGCGGATCATGGCGTTGCTTTCCTGGTAAATCAGGAAGGGGGCCTTGCGGGTGTCGGCGGCCTTTTCAATGGCCTCCCATATCTGGCTGAGGTAGTCGAGATCCCACTGAAGCTCTTCGGTGGTGCGGCCGACGCCGGCCGTGCGCACGATGACCCCGGTGCCGCCCGGAATGTTCATGTCCTTCATGGCCTCGCGCACCTGGGCGCGCTCGTCGCCCTCTATGCGGCGCGAGACGCCACCGGAGCGGGGGCTGTGGGGCATGGCCACCAGGTAGCGGCCGGCCAGACTGATGTTGGTGGTGATGGCGGCGCCCTTGTTGCCACGCTCTTCCTTTTCCACCTGGATGATCAGTTCCTGACCTTCCTTGATGCCGGCCTTGACATTGGGGCGGCCGCCTTCGCCTTCCTGGGCGTCCTCGGAGAGGTAGCGGCGATTGATTTCCTTGAACGGCAGAAAGCCGTGGCGCTCGGCGCCGAAATCGACAAAGGCCGCCTCGAGACTGGGCTCGACGCGGGTAATGACCCCTTTGTAGATATTGGCTTTCTTTTGCTCCCTAGAGGGAACCTCGATGTCCAGATTGATCAGTTTCTGACCATCCACGATCGCGACACGCAACTCCTCGGGTTGAGTTGCGTTGATAAGCATTCTTTTCATTGTGCATCCTGAAATTGGGACGCTGAACAATGCGACAGGGAGATAGACCCGGTGGTCGGCCGCTGGGCCGAATGGATTGATTGGGGCTCGTTTGCGGGGACCACGACGGCGCAACGGCCGCTGGCGCGGGGCGCAGCAGGGCGGAGAGGGCCATCATGATGTTTTGCAAAAACTGTTCCACTGTCACTTGTAGCGTCTGAGCTAGTGAGTCCGCATTGGCATTACCCGTGTGTTGTGTCGGGTGCTCGCTGCGGTGTTTCAAGGCGTCCCCCGTCGTCGGGAGAGCGCGTAAAATGGTTTGGCTGCCAGCTTCGTGTAGCGTACACTTTCTGGCGTGTTCGGTTCCCCGAACTGCGCAAAAATATACCAGCCTTAAACACTTGCGGCAATCATTAGATTTCATACCTGTGACAGAAACCGGCGACTCCGTTTACTACCCGACACACAAACTGGCCGTTCCCGAGGACGCGGTGGGTCAGCGGATTGACAATTTTCTGCTCCACTACTGGAAGGGTGTGCCCCGCAGCCGGGTCTATCGGGTGTTGCGCAAGGGCGAGGTTCGGGTCAACGGCGGGCGCAAAAAACCCCTGTACAAACTGAAAAGCGGCGACGAACTGCGTTTGCCCCCGGTGCGCATCGAGCCCCAGGGCGAGGCCACCGTGCCACCGGGTGCCTGGCGCGAGCTGGCCGCCCGCATCCTTTTTGAGGACGACGACCTGCTGGCTCTCGACAAACCGGCGGGCATGGCCGCCCACGCCGGTTCCGGCGTGCCCTTTGGTGTGGCCGAAGCGTTTCACCAGCACCACCGTCAGGGCCGCCGGGTGGAGCTCATTCATCGCCTCGACCGCGAGACCAGCGGCTGCTTGCTCCTCGGCAAGGGGCGCTCGGTGGTCAGTGACCTGCAGGACGCCTTTCGCCAGCGCACCGCCGACAAGGCCTACTGTGCGCTGCTCTCGGGGCGGCTCGACGAACCGCGCAGTGTCAACAAGTCGCTGGAAAAAACCAGTCGCGGCGGCGAGGCCATGGTCGAGGTCTCCGAGGCGGGTAAGGCGGCCCACAGCGATTTTTACCCACAGGCCCACTACAGAATGGGCAACCGGGAGCTGACTCTGGCGAGGGTGGTCATTCACACCGGCCGAACCCACCAGATCCGGGTCCACGCGCGCGCCCTGGGCATGCCTCTGGTGGGCGATGACAAATACGGCGATGATGCGATCAACCGCGAGGCGCGGCGGCTGGGTCTGTCGCGCCTGTTTTTGCACTCGGCCCGCCTGGCGATTCCCTTTGCCGGCGAGACGCGAGTGTTCGAGGCGCCGCTGGACGGCGCATTGCAGCAGTGGCTGGACGGCCTGGAGCGCAGCGAATGAGACACCCCTTTGTGGTTTTCGACTGGGACGGCACCCTGATGGACTCGGCGGGCAAGATCGTCGAGTGTCTGCAGCACGCCATTGAGGTTACCGGTTTGCCGCCCCGCGAGGAGGCGGCACTGCGGCATATCATCGGCCTGGGCATGGAGGAGGCGATAGCCAGTCTCTATCCCGGTGGCGAGGTACAGCGCAGCGATTACCCGCGCATGGCCGCCGCCTACCGGGAGGCCTTTATGGACAGCAGGGGCACGCCATCGCCGCTCTACCCGGGGGTGGAGACACTCCTCGAGTCTCTCGAGGACGCCGGCTACACCATCGCCGTGGCCACCGGCAAGAGTCGTGACGGACTCGACCACATTCTCGACCAGGTGGGTATGGCCGGGCGTTTTCACGCCACGCGGACGGCGGATGAGACGGCCTCCAAGCCCCACCCGAAAATGCTGCTGGAATTGATGGAGGAGGGCGGTTTTGATCCGGCCCAGACGGTGATGGTGGGTGATACCGAATTTGATTTGAAGATGGCCCACGCCGCCCGCGTAGCGCCGGTGGCCGTCACCGGCGGCGCCCACGACCCGGAGCACTTGCGCCGCTTTGATCCGCGGGTGATGCTAGACGACATTCGCCACCTCGAGGCGTGGCTGAACCGAGAACTGACTGACTAAAAGGCAAAAGAACGATGTCCGAAGAGAAGAAGCCCGAAAATTGGGAAAGAGATCTGCTGACGCGAGTAGCCATGGCCGGCGTCAACGAACAGCGCCGCGCGCGCCGCTGGCGCATCGCCATATGGCTGCTGGCCTTTGCCTATCTGGCCTTTATTCTGGTAGTGCTCGTGGGGCAGGGCAAGCAAATGGCCTCGGCGGCCGGCGACCATGTGGCGGTGGTTCAGGTCAACGGCATGATCGCGCCCGAGACCGTGGCCAGTGCCGACTTCCTGATTCCCGCCCTGCGCGATGCCATGGAGAACAAGCATTCCAAAGCTCTGTTGGTGCGTATCAACAGTCCCGGCGGCAGCCCGGTGCAATCCGATTTGATCTACTCCGAACTGTTGCGCCTGCGAGAGCTCTATCCCGAGAAGCCCGTCTACGCCGTGATTGAGGACATCGGCGCCTCCGGCGCCTACTATATTGCCTCGGGAGCCGAGAAGATCTTCGCCGCCGAGGCCTCTTTGGTGGGGTCGATCGGGGTCACTTCCGGTGGCAGTTTCGGTTTTGTCGAGGCCATTGAAAAGCTGGGCATTGAACGCCGCATTTACACCTCGGGTGACAACAAGGCCTTTCTCGATCCCTTTCTGCCCGAGCGGGAGGACGATGTGGATCGCTACGAGGCGATGCTGGAGAATGTACACCGGCAATTCATCGCCGCCGTGGATGCCGAGCGGGGTGAGCGCCTGGCCGAGGACGACAGTCTCTTCAACGGCTATATCTGGACCGGCGAGGAGAGCCTGGAGCTGGGCCTGGTCGACGGCTTCGGCGATATTCGGGGGATCGCCCGTGAATCCTTTGATACCGAGGAGCTGGTGGACTACACCCCCAAACAGGATTTCTTTACCCGCTTTGCCGATCGCCTGGGCGCTTCGGCGGCGCGTACACTGGTAGAAACACTGGCTCCGCCCCCGAGCTTGCGCTAGAACGGGGCGCGCAGAGATAAAGCACACGAGGTAAGCGATTCATGGCACGAATTCCGAGCAAGTTGTACACCGTCGCCCAGGTACGCCACCTGGATGAGTTGGCCCAAAGTGCGGTCCAGGGCGGCGCCGATACCCTGATGGCCCGAGCCGGCGAGGCGGTGCTTAAATTGCTGGGGGAAAAATACCCCGGCAGCCGGAGATTGTTGGTGCTCTGCGGTGGCGGCAACAACGCCGGTGACGGTTATGTGGTCGCCCGTCTGGCCGCCGAGGCGGGTATGGAAGTGGCGGTACTGGCGACTGTGGATCCGGCGACGCTGGAGGGCCCCGCGGGACGCGCCGCGGCGGCCTGGCTCGAAGCCGGCGGGCGGGTACTCGGGCGAGAGGCCCTGGGTGAGCAGTGGGATATTCTGGTGGATGGTTTGCTGGGTATTGGTCTGGTTCGCCCCGTGGAGGGCGAGTTGGCCGAGTTGATACTGGCCGTCAATGCCTACAATGCCCCGGTGATTGCCATCGACATGCCCAGTGGCGTTCACGGCGACAACGGCGCTGTGATGGGCGTTGCGGTGAATGCCGTCATGACCTTGAGTTTTATCGGTCTCAAGCGCGGTGCCTTCAGTGGCGAGGCGCCCGATTTTTGTGGCGAGTTGTTCTTTAACGATCTCGAGGTCCCCGCCCAGGTTTTTCAGCCGGTGGACCCCTCGGGTTTGCGGGTCATCCACAGCGATCTGCAAAAAGCCCTCAGCCCGCGACCGAAGACGGCCCACAAGGGTCAGTGCGGCCATGTGCTGATCGTTGGGGGCAATCGGGGCATGTCAGGTGCCGCCCTGATTGCGGCACAGGCGGCTTTGCGCAGCGGGGCCGGACGGGTCTCCATTGCCACCCGCCAGAGCCACGCCGCCGTGCTCAATCTCACCCAGCCTGAAATTATGTGCCACGCGATTACCGAGCTGCGCGAGTTCAACGCTCTGGCGCGCAGCGCCGATGTGATCGCCGTTGGCCCCGGTCTGGGGCAGGATACCTGGGCAGAGGAAGTGTTCAGGGCTTCTTTGGAAAGCCAAACGCCCCTGGTGGTGGATGCCGACGGGCTGAATTTGCTGGCCCGGGAATTCGTCCAGCGCGAGAACTGGATTCTGACGCCCCATCCGGGCGAAGCGGCGAGACTCGCCGGCACCGATGCCGTGGCTCTGCAAAAGGATCGCTTTACCCAGGCCCGCGAATTGTCCAATCACTACAATGCGGTGGTGGTGCTCAAAGGCGCGGGCACACTGGTGACGCAGCCCCGTGAGGAGTCGAGCTACGGTTTCGACCTGATCGACACCGGCAACCCCGGCATGGCCTCCGGTGGTATGGGTGATGCCCTGACCGGTGTCATTGCCAGTTTTGTCGCCCAGGGTGTGCCTCTTTCCAGCGCCGCCGCCTGCGGCGCCTATGTTCACGGTCTGGCCGGCGATCGGGTGGCCCGGGCCACCGGGCAACGCGGCATGCTGGCCACCGACTTGCTGCCCCAGTTGCACAAGCTGGTTAATCCCTGAGTCGTGTCCCGTATTGAATACTTTGCCGCCGATGAGGCGGCCACCGGGCGTTTCGGTGGCTGGCTGGCCGACCAGGTCAAGGCGCCGGCCATCGTCTATCTGGAGGGCGATCTGGGTGCCGGCAAGACAACTCTAAGCCGGGCCTGGATACAGGCGCTGGGCCACCGGGGCGCCGTCCGCAGTCCCACCTACACCCTGGTGGAACCCTACGAGGGCACCCGGGTACCTCTCTACCATTTTGATCTTTACCGCTTGGGCGACCCCGAGGAACTCGAGGCCATGGGCCTGCGCGACTACCTCGGAGAGGGCGCCCTGTGCCTTTTTGAGTGGCCGCAGCGCGGTGAGGGTGTACTGCCCGACGCCGATTGGCGCATTTCTCTCACACCACAAGATATGGGTAGGAAGATCGTGGTTGAAACCCCAGATGCTGTGCCGGAGCGGGAAATTGAGCGCCTTAAAAGCCTATAATCGTTATTAGAAATTTGCGCTATCTTGTTAAAATTACTGGAAAAACTTGCAAATTAATTGTCCCGGGGCCAAACTCGGGTGAACGATTAAAGGTGTTGGGGTGGATAGAGCGTGAAGTCACTGACCCGAGTTCTTCTGAGTACCGTGCTGTTGGCGATGTCGGCCAACGCCGCCCAAGCGGCGGAGGTCACCGATGTGCGGGTGGCCAACAAGGGTGATTACACCCGCGTGGTCTTCGATCTCGACGGCCCGGTCGATCACAGCCTGTTTACTCTGAGCAAGCCCGAGCGTGTGGTGGTCGATGTCAAAGGCGCCAAACTGCGGCGCGAGCTCAATCAGGGTGAAATGCAAAAAGCCCGCGTCCTGCGTGGCCTGCGCAGCGCCATGCGCAACGACAACGATCTGCGACTGGTGCTCGATACCAGCGATCGCGTCCGCCCCAAGAGTTTTCTGCTCAAGCCCTCCGGCTCGGCGGGTCACCACCGCTTGGTAATCGACCTCTACGAGTCCGGTGTCAGCGGTGATCGGGAGCCGGTCAAGACACTGCCCGATAGCGAGACACTGCGCGATGTGGTGGTGGCCATTGATCCCGGCCACGGCGGCAAGGATCCCGGCGCTATTGGCCACGGCGGTTTTTACGAAAAGGATGTGGTGCTCAAGATCGCCAAGAAGCTCAAGCGTTACATCGATCAGCAAAAGGGCATGCGAGCTGAACTGATTCGCGATGGCGACTACTTTATTCCCCTGCGCCAGCGCATCGTCAAGGCGCGTCAGAAACAGGCGGACATGTTTATCTCCGTTCACGCCGACGCCTTCCCCGATCAGCGGGCCTCCGGCGCTTCGGTCTACGCCCTGTCGATCAACGGTGCTTCCTCCGAGGCCGCCAAGTGGCTGGCCAAACAGGAGAATGCGGCGGACTTGCTCGGCGGCGTCAGTCTGGCCGACAAGGACGAGTTGGTGGCCTCGGTGTTGATGGATCTCTCGCAGAAGGCGGCGATTCAGTCGAGCCTGGAAGTGGGCGACCAGATTCTGGGCCAGCTCGGCCGAGTGAAGAAGCTTCACAAGCGCGATGTGCAGCAGGCCGGCTTCCTGGTGCTCAAATCGCCCGATATTCCCTCGGTACTGGTGGAGACGGCTTTTATTACCAACCCCTCCGAGGCGCGCAAGCTACTCGACGAAAGTAATCAGCACAGCATGGCGCGAGCGATTGTTCGCGGCGTCCGCCACTACTTCACCAAGAAGGCGCCGCCCGGCACCTGGCTGGCGGAGCAGAACCGCCGCGATCGCAACGAGCGACTGGCCTCGATTCAATAATGGTCTCCTTGGCTGACCTCGTGGCGTAGCCCTGGGTTGGCCCCTCTATTCCCACCCGCCTGATGGCGGGTTTTTTTTGTCCAATCGTTTACAATGCCGCCATGCCCATTCAGCGTCTGCCCAATCAACTGATCAACCAGATCGCCGCCGGCGAGGTCATCGAGCGCCCGGCTTCCGTGGTCAAGGAGTTGCTGGAAAACAGCATCGACGCCGGCGCCGGGGAGGTGCAAATCGATCTTGAACAGGGTGGGCTCAAGCGCATACGCATTCGTGACGACGGTAGGGGCATGACCCGGGACGACCTGCCTCTGGCGCTGGAGCGCCACGCCACCAGCAAAATTGCCAGTCTCGACGACCTGGAGCAGGTGCGCAGCATGGGCTTTCGCGGGGAGGCGTTGCCGAGCATGGCCTCGGTGTCACACATGACGGTGACCTCGCGCACCGAGTCTGATGATCACGCCTGGTGCCTGGCGCCCGACTCCGAGGGCGGGGCCCTGAAACCGGCGGCACACCCGGTGGGAACGACCATTGAGTTGCGCGATCTTTTCTTCAATGTCCCGGCCCGGCGCAAGTTTATGCGCACCGAGCGCACTGAGTACAAGCACATCGAGACTCTGGTCAAGCGTATCGCTTTGGGCACACCGCGCCTGGGCGTCACCTTGCGGCACAATGGCAAGGTGACACTGCAATTGCGGCCCTCCGGCGATCGGGTCACCATGGAAAAGCGGGTGGCCGAGCTCTGTGGCAGCGCCTTTATGGAGCAGTGCCTGTATGTCGAGCACGAGGCCGCCGGTTTACGGCTCCAGGGCTGGGTGGGGCTGCCCAACTTTTCCCGCAGCCAGGCCGATTTACAGTTCTTCTATGTCAACGGGCGCATTGTCCGCGACAAGCTGGTGACCCACGCGGTCAGACAGGGCTACCAGGATGTTCTCTTTCACGGGCGCCACCCGGCCTATGTGCTGAGTCTGGAAATCGACCCCCGGTTGGTGGATGTCAACGCCCACCCGACCAAGTACGAAGTGCGCTTTCGTGACGGCCAGCTGGTCCACGGTTTTCTATTCCGTACCCTCCACCAGGTTTTGGCGGACACCCGGGCCGGTCGCTTTGAGGGCGGTGCTGCCCGCCGTGACGACATTCACAATGCCGGAAGCCCGGTCGATTTTGACGCCGGCCCATCGCAGCAGTCCGCCATGCCCCTCGGCCTGCAAGCGGGAAGTTCGGAGGGCGCCGGTGGTGTCGCTGCGCGGGAGGACTTCCGCCGCGCCAATGCCTTTTACCAATCGGCCTCGAGCGGGGCGCCGGTCGCCGATGCGCCGGGGCCGGAGGACGACGAGCAACATCCGCTGGGCTATGCCCTGGCCCAGCTCCACGGCCTCTATGTGCTGGCCCAGAATGCCAGAGGGCTGATCATTGTCGACACCCACGCCGCCCACGAGCGCGTGACTTACGAAAAGCTCAAGGCCGACTACGAGGCCCGGGGCGTCCAGTCCCAGCCCCTGCTGGTGCCCATCGCTATCAATGTCAGTGAGCGCGAGGCGGATCTGGCCGAAGAGTACAACGAGGAATTTGCCCGGCTTGGCTTTGAGTGCAGTCGCACCGCTCCTGAAGGGCTGCGTATTCGCCAGGTGCCGGCCCTGCTGGCCAGTGGCGACGCCGAGAGCCTGGTGCGCGATGTGCTCTCGGACTGGATGACCCACGGTCGCTCGGAGCGAATCCGGGAGGCCATGAATGAGGTCTTGTCGACCATGGCCTGCCACGGTTCGGTGCGCGCCAATCGGCAACTGTCGTTGCCCGAAATGAACGCCTTGCTCAGGCAGATGGAAGAGACCGAGCGCAGCGGCCAGTGCAACCACGGCCGGCCCACCTGGACCCAGTTGAGCATCGATCAGCTCGACAAGCTGTTTATGCGCGGGCAGTAGTTGTCCTGTGCCTGTATAATCCGCGCCCCATGAATATAGACGATTTCAATTTTGATCTGCCTCGTGAGCTGATTGCCCAGCAGCCGCTGCCGCAGCGCCGGGACAGTCGCCTCCTGCACCTGCCCGCGGGTGCAGGCCCGGTGGATCGCCGGTTTGCCGATATCCTCGACCTGCTCAAGGCGGGGGATCTTTTGGTGCTCAACGACACCCGGGTGATCCCGGCGCGGCTCTTTGGCCAAAAGGCGAGCGGCGGCCAGCTGGAGCTGTTGGTGGAACGCCTGCTCGGAGAGCACAGCGCCCTGTGCCATATCCGCTGCAGCCGCAGTCCCAAAGCGGGAACGCTGCTGCAACTGGAGGGCGACATTCGGGCCGAGGTCAGCGGCCGCCAGGGCGCGCTGTTTGAAGTCCGCTTTGACGATTCGCGCAGCGTCCTTGATTGGTTGGGCGAGTACGGGCACATGCCCCTGCCGCCCTATATCGAGCGCGCCGACGAGGCCAGTGATGAGGAGCGCTATCAGACGGTCTACGCTAAAAAAGCCGGGGCCGTCGCCGCGCCCACCGCCGGTTTGCACTTTGACGAGGCGCTGCTCGATGCCCTGCGGGCAAAGGGCGTCGCAGTGGCCCACATCACCCTGCATGTCGGTGCCGGTACTTTCCAGCCGGTCAAGGTGGAGCGAATTGAGGATCACACCATGCACAGCGAGCGCATTGAGGTGTCCGAGGCGACCTGTCGCTCTATTGAGTCCGCCCGCCGGCGTGGTGGCCGGGTGGTGGCGGTGGGCACGACGGTGGTTCGCGCCCTGGAGAGTTTGCCCGAGGGCAGGGTGCCGATGCCTTTCACCGGTGAAACATCCATTTTTATTACACCCGGCTACCGTTTTCGCTTTGTCGATGCCCTGGTGACCAATTTCCACCTGCCGCGCTCGACCCTGCTGATGCTGGTGTCGGCCTTTGGTGGTTATCAACGGATGATCGACGCCTACCGACACGCGGTGGCCCGGCGCTATCGGTTTTTCAGTTACGGTGACGCCATGTTGATTGAACCGGCGGAGGATGCCCGTGCAGTTTGAGATTGAATCCCGCGACGGCGACGCCCGCCGTGGCCGACTGACTTTTGAGCGCGGTGTGGTCGACACGCCGGCCTTTATGCCGGTGGGCACCTACGGCACGGTCAAGTCCATGACCCCCGAGGAGCTGCGCGAACTCGGCGCCCAGATCGTTCTCGGCAATACCTTTCACCTGATGTTGCGGCCTGGCACCGACATTATCGAGGCCCACGGTGATCTGCACGACTTTATGCACTGGGACGGTCCCATCCTGACCGATTCCGGGGGCTTTCAGGTGTTCAGCCTGGCCGAGATGCGCAAGATCAGCGAGGAGGGCGTGGTGTTCCAGTCGCCCGTCGATGGTGCCCGCATCGAGCTCGACCCCGAGCGCTCCATGGCGGTACAGCGCGCCCTGGGGTCCGACATCGTGATGATCTTTGATGAGTGCACGCCGTACCCGGCCACCCGCGAGCAGGCGCGGGATTCCATGGAACTGTCCCTGCGCTGGGCGGCGCGCAGCAAGGCCGCCCACGGCGACAGCCCGGCGGCCCTGTTCGGCATTATCCAGGGCGGCATGTACGCCGATTTGCGCGAGGCTTCAGCGAGGGGGTTGAGCGAGATCGGTTTTGATGGCTATGCCATTGGCGGGTTATCGGTGGGAGAGCCCAGAGAGGAGCGCAACCATGTGTTGGATGTGACCGTCGAGCACATGCCCGGGGACCGTCCCCGCTATCTGATGGGCGTGGGCAAGCCCCAAGACATCGTCGATGCGGTATTGCGCGGTGTCGACATGTTCGATTGCGTTCTGCCCACCCGCAATGCCCGCAACGGTTTTCTCTACACCCACAACGGTGTGGTTAAAATCCGCAATGCGGCAAACGCCCGGGATACCCGGCCCGTGGACGAGCACTGCGACTGCTATACCTGCCGCCACTACAGTCGCAGCTATCTGAGGCATCTGGATAAATGCAATGAAATGCTCGGATCCCGGCTGAACACCATTCACAATCTCCACTACTACCAGAGGCTGATGGCCGACCTTCGCCAGGCCATTGCCGAAGGGCGGCTGGTGGAGTATGCGCAGGCGTTTTATCGCCGCTATGAAGTGGCCGAGGCAATGCCCGGCTCAGTCTGATCAGTCTTTGGCTGTTTTGAAGTGATTGATCAGGCGGGGGAAGACTTCGTCCCGCAGATGTTCGAAGCGAGCGGCGGGAAGGGGGCTGGTCTCGGCCTGTTCGATCAACTCCTTTGTGGCTGGTGTCAGTGTGTAAAACGCTGACCCCAGGACCTCCTCTTCCCAGCGCGCCTTGAGCGGGCGATATTCGCTGCGCAGTTCCATAATCTGCTTGCCGCGCTCGAGCAGCTTGGTGTAGGTAAAGTTGATTTTCTCCAGCTCACCCACACTCAGGCTGGTAGTCTCACCCCGGCTGATTTCCTGTCGAATGGTTTCAAATTGTTGCTTGTTACTGGCGTGTTGCTGGAAGGCGAAATCCTCGCGCTGGGCCATAGTTTCCCAGCTTTTGGCCAGGTTCTGGAAGCGATTGTAGACGGCCAGGTAGTCTTCGCTTTTTTTCATGTACTCGCGCAGGCTGGTGATCAGGTCATTGTAGGTGAAGCGTGCCTGACTGTAGCTGCGTTCCCGGGCATAAGCTTCGGCGTTTTCCTTGGTTTCCCGAAGGTCTTCACTGAGCTGCAAGTTGTATTGTTTGGATAGCGCATTCCACTGGCGCAACAGCTTTCGAGCGCTGTCCCGGGTGGCGATCATTTTTTGTTCCTGCTGTTCCTGGTAGCTCAGGGTCTTGTCTTTGGCCGGGTCGCTGTCGCCGCCGGGCTGTTTGTCGGTTTGCGACTCCCCGCTGGTTGTCTGGCCCGAATCGCTGGCGGGTTTGGACAGGAAATGGTTGACGCCCAGTGCGGCGGCGATCAGGAGTGCCAGGATCAAGCCGAGCAGGACCAGCTTTTGCTTGCCGTCTCCATCCTCCGAATCGTCGTCGTCTTCAATGGTGTCGTTGCGCGACGCGGCGGCCACGGTGGAGAGGGTGGAATAGGCCGCTTCGAGGTTTTCCAGCTGTTGTTGGACTTCGGCCAGTTCCTCTTCACTGGCGTCGTCCGCCAGGCGTTGCAGGAGCAGATTCTTTTCAAAATTGTACAGGCGCTCCAGCTCCTCCTGCTGGCAGGGGCCGTCCAGTTTGAAAAGTTCTCGTGCTTCGTTGACTTCCACGCTCAGGTACTCGGTTTGTGCGATACAGGGATACTACAGTGTGGATGGGGCGTTTGCGACACCACCATCACCGCCGCAGTTTATAGTTTTTTCTCAGCTCTTTCAGCAGATTGCGCTCGAGGTTTTTAAGACCCTTGAGCCTGAAGTCGGCGGCCGTGCCGACCCACAGGCTGAGCTCGGCGCGCTTTTCCCGGAAGTACATCAGAATGAATTCCTCGGACTTAATCAAGTAGGTGATCGCCTCCTGGGGGTCCACCTGGGAGAAGGGGTTCTGGGCAATCTGGCTGGCCCCCTGTTCCTGAAGCTCACAGTAGCGTTGCATAAGATGGTAGAGATTATTCTTTGATTCGTTGAGTGACTTTCGCGCCTTCTGGCTGACAAACTTCGACAGGCTGGCTTCGACGATGGTGTCCAGCCAGCGCGTCAAATCGTCCTCGTCGAGCACGATTTCGTGTATGCGGCACTTTTCCAGACGCTGGGTAATACTGTGCTTCAGGGCCTCGATTTCACTCTTCTTGGTGTAGCGGGTCACCATGTTGGTTACCAGGTCCTCGAGGCGAAACCGCTCGGCCTCCACCTGGGACATTACCCGGCGATTGAGCTCGTCCTGGGCGCGCATGCAGGCGATCAAATACTCCATTTCCTTGGTGGCGGCAATCATGTTGACATACATGTAGATGTCGGTGGCGTGCTGGATGGACTGCATGCGCTGGGACAGCACCTGAATGGGGTCGTCAAGGAGATCCTTGTGGACGATGTCCGCTTCCTGCTGCTTGCTTTCAGCGACTTCCCTGAGGCCGGAGAGATGGATGTACTCCATCTGCAGGTCGTTGTATCGGTCGCGCAGTGCCTGATTCAATTCGTCGAATTTGATCAGGTTCTTCTTGGTCGGGCGCAGCTTGTTCTCGTCAAACAAGTTGGCCAGCTTGCGGACTTTCGACTTGAACCAGCGCAGGGCCTCGGAATCGCCGCGTTTTTGCGATTCGGAAAGCACCGCGTGAATGCCCTGACCAAAGATATCGGAGAGCTCGTTCTGGACATCGATGTTTTGCATCGAAATGTCGAACATCAATTCCTCGACAATCGATTTGCTGCCCTCGGGGGCGTGCTCCACCAGCTCCTCGGGGATGTGGCGGGGCAAGCGATTGCGGTCGAGGCGCTTGAGGGTATCCGGGGTCGCCGTCTTCACCAGTTTGACAAACTGGGGAAGACTGAGCCGCTGATCGCTTTCGATGGCTGCTGTCTTCTCGTTCATTTCCGCCTCAGCCCATCAGCTTGTAGTTCTTTTTCAGCTCTTTGAGCACCTTGGCTTCAACGCCATCGAGAGCCTTGAGCTTGGCCTCGGCGGCATCGCCGAGCCAGGTAGCCATGGCGTCGCGCTTCTTGAGGAAGTAGTCGAGGATGAATTTCTCCGAATGCAGCATGAACTGAATCGATTGCTTGGGATCGATCTGACTGAAGGGGTTTTGCGCCACTTGCTCGGCGCCCATCTCCTGGAGCATGCAGTATTTTTGTAACAGGCCGAAAAGGGTTGCCCGGGAGGTGCCGATGATTTTTGACGCACGCTCCATCACCGAATCGCTGAGATTGGCATCGACGATGACATCCAGCCAGTCGAGCAGGCTCTCCTCGGAGACCACCACTTCCTTTCGCTTGATTTCATTGATGATGTCGGTGATTTCCTGCTGCATCTCCTGGATTTTTTTGGCGTTCCTGTGGCGGGAAATAAAACTGCCAGTCAGCGTCTTTAGCTCGTCGCGCTTGTCGGCGGCGTCCTGCTTGAGCATGCCGACTTCCTCTTCGAGCTGATTGATGTGGTCGCGCACCTGATTCATTTCGGTGGAGACCTCGAGAACGCGCACATAAGTGAACACATTCATCGATTTCATCATTTTTTCGAATTTGGCAATCAGGGCCTCGAGGGCTTTTTCCATGACTTCGCGCAGGCGCGGCTCCTCGCAGTGGGCCAGCGCGTTTTGCATATGGCCCTGGGCGTGGGCAAAGGCGCCGGACTCCTGGCGCAGGTCCATGGCCAGTCCCTTGAGCTCCTGACGCAGTTGTGTGGCCGTGTCGGTTTTAAGAACGGCGGGATTGTTTTTGCTGCTGGAGTAAATCTCCACCAGGGTTTTGACCTTGGCGTCGAATTCCCGGTGACTGCGGGAGCGTCCCTCCTGGCGTGACAGGCTGAGGGCGGTGCTGACTTGTTCGCCAAACTCGTTTTCCACCTCCATTTCCAGGTTGAGGTGCATGGCGTTGGCTTCGAAGATCAGGTTTTCGATGGCGCTGCGGGTCTCGTAGGGCGCTTCTTCAACCAGCTCTTCGGGAATGTTCTCCGGCAGGTATTCGGGGCGAAGCTTGGCAATCTGGGGCGGGGTCGCCTTGCGTACGAAAACGGTGAACTCCTGCAAGGTGAGTCCGCGGGGTAAATTCTTTTGAACGCTCATAGGTCTAGCTTCTCTGCCGGAACTGCAATAATCCCTCAGTTTCCAATGAACCGGCCCGTCAGGCAAAGTCTTTCGTCACCCAGTGGGTACCGTTTGTCGCCAATTGGCAACATTTTGTCCCCATCTGGCTGAACCCGTAGTGCGGGCTTGTTGTTTTACTCGATTGCCCGTAAAATTCGCGCACCCGAATTGGGACAAATCCGATTCTCCTTGCCTCACCGACGCGTCTCTCTGTCGGGAGGTCTGATCCGAAAGGAGCTGATATGAGACATTACGAAGTCGTGTTTCTGGTCCACCCTGACCAGTCCGAGCAAGTCCCCGCCATGATCGAGCGCTACCGCTCCATTATCGAGCAGGGTGGCAAAATCCACCGTCTCGAGGACTGGGGTCGCCGCCAGCTGGCCTATCCCATCAACAAGATTCACAAGGCGCACTATGTGCTGATGAATATCGAGTGTGGCCAGGAGATCGTCGACGAGCTGGTCAGTACTTTCCGCTTCAACGACGCCATCATCCGCAACATGGTGATGCAGCTCGAAGAAGCCGAGACCGAGCCTTCGCCTTTGGCGAAGACCAGTGACAAAGACGCTTCCGCTACAGACGCGGCATAACAGAAGAGGTTTATCATGGCTGGATATTTCCGTCGTCGTAAATACTGCCGCTTCACCGCGGAAGGTATTACCCATATTGACTACAAAGATGTCGACCTGCTCAAGCAGTACATCACCGAGACCGGCAAGATTGTGCCGAGCCGTATTACGGGCACCAGCGCCAAGTACCAGCGCCAGCTGGCCAAGGCCATCAAGCGCGCCCGTTATGTCGCCCTTCTGCCTTACTCTGACCAGCACTAAGAGGAGATGCTTCAATGGATGTAATCCTGCTTGAAAAAATCGGAAACCTCGGCGTGCTTGGTGACAAGGTCAGCGTCAAGTCGGGCTACGCCCGTAACTACCTGATCCCCCAGGGCAAGGCCAAAATGGCCACACCCGAGAATCTTCGCGAGTTTGAAGAGCGTCGCGCCGAGCTCGAGGCCCAGGCCGCCGAGCAACTGGCTACCGCTCAGGCCCGCGCCGAAAAGCTCGACGGTCTCGAAGTGACCATCAAGGCCAAGACCAGCGGCGAGAACAAGCTGTTCGGTTCGGTCGGCACTGCGGATATCGTCGATGCGGTCAACGCCCTGGGTGGCGAGCAGCTGGAAAAGAAAGAGCTGCGCCTGCCCGAAGGCAGCATCCGCGAGCTCGGCGAGTTTGCCATTGGCGTTCACCTGCACGCCGATATCGATATCGAGATCAAACTGACGGTGGCCCCCGAGGACTGATTTTCGGAATCCACCGATTATCCACAGGTGATACACAGCTTGTTGCCTGTTGTCAGTCGCGAGCTCGTGATTTAATAGGCTGGCCTCCTGAAAAGGGGGCCAGTTTTTTTGTTTGTGCGGCACCGATGCCGTCAGTCAGCATGGTTCTAGGGAGCACGACATGAACGAAGCGGCCATTGCTTCAGACCCTCAAGACGAGCGGATCCGCAACATCAAGATGCCGCCTCACTCCATTGAGGCAGAGCAGGCTGTTCTGGGTGGCCTTCTGATCAACAACGAGGCCTGGGAAAACCTGGCCGACAAGATTTATGACGAGGATTTCTACCGCCACGATCATCGCCTGATTTACCGCGCCATTACGGCGCTGGGTGAAAAGCAACAGCCCTTCGATGTGGTTACCCTGTCGGAGTACCTGGACACCCGAAAACAGCTCGAGGAAGTGGGCGGCATGCTCTATCTGGGCACGCTGGCCAACGACACGCCGAGCGCCGCCAATATTGAAGCCTACGCCGATATCGTCCGCCAGAAATCGGTGCTTCGCCAGCTGATTCAGGCCGGCGACAAGGTGGCCCGACAGGGCTACGACCCGGGCGAGAAGGAAGTCGATCAGCTGATCGACGAGGCCGAGCGCGAGGTGCTGCGCATCCGCGACATGGGCAGTCGGGGCCAGCAGCAGTACCACCAGGTCAAGCAACTGCTCGCCGATACGGTCAACCGCCTGCGTGAGTTGCAGGAAAACCAGAGCGATGTCACCGGCCTGCCCTCGGGCTTTACCGAGCTGGACAAGCTGACCTCGGGCCTGAACCCCACAGACCTGATCATCGTCGCCGCGCGGCCCTCCATGGGCAAAACCACCTTTGCCATGAATATCGTGGAAAATGTGGCCATGGAAACCAAACAACCCGTGGCCATCTTCAGCATGGAGATGGCGGCGGATCAGCTGGCTTCGCGGATGATTTCCTCCATGGGGCGCGTCCACCAGCAGCACCTGCGCACCGGTAACCTCGAGGAGAGCGACTGGCCGCGGGTGATCAGCGCCGTGAGCATGCTCAACGAGTTGCCCATCTTTATCGACGATACCCCGGCGCTCACGCCCACGGGCATGCTGGCTCGGGCCCGCCGCATCAAGCGCGAGCACGGTCTGTCCATGATCATGATTGACTACTTGCAGCTGATGCAGGTGGCCAACAGCGAGAACCGGGCCAACGAGATCTCCGAGATCTCCCGCTCCCTCAAGGCCATGGCCAAAGAGCTCAAGGTGCCGGTGGTGGCCCTGTCGCAGCTCAACCGGGGGCTGGAGCAGCGGCCTGACAAACGCCCGCTGATGTCCGATTTGCGCGAGTCCGGTGCCATTGAGCAGGATGCCGACACCATTCTCTTTATCTACCGGGACGACTACTACAATCCCGAGGATTCGGAGTTTCCCGGCACCGCCGAAATCATCATCGGCAAGCAGCGTAATGGCCCCACCGGCCGACTTCGCCTGACCTTTATGGGCGAGTACACCAAATTCGAGAACTGGGCGCCCGAGATGTACAGCTCGGAAGATTATCCGGTATGAGTCGCGTTGCCCGAGCTGTCGTCGATCTTGGGGCCGTCCGCCACAATCTCGATGTGGCGCGGCGCGCGGCTCCGGACAGCCGGGTCATGGCGGCGGTCAAGGCCGACGCCTACGGCCACGGACTCGCCCGGCTGCTACCGGCCCTGGAGGCCGCTGACGCCCTGGCAGTGGCCTGTCTGGAAGAGGGCGCGGCACTGCGACAACTCACGCAAAAGCCCATTGTCGTCCTCCAGGGCATCCACAAGGGCGAGCAGCTGCAGGATTGTCTGAAACACGACCTGCAGCCGGTATTCCACCAGGAGTGGCAGCTGCGCGCTCTGGCCGAGTGGCGCGGCGATGGCACTTTGGATGTCTGGTTGAAAATTGATTCGGGCATGCACCGGCTGGGTTTTGAACCCGAGGGCGTGGCCGCCGCCTGGCAGGCGCTGTCGCAACACCCCTCGATCGGCCGCGTGTCCTGTATGACTCATATGGCCACGGCGGATGATCGCAGCGACGATTTCACTCGCCAGCAACTGGGCCTGTTTGACAACCTGACCGCCGCTTTTGACGCCCCGCGCTCGGCGGCCAATTCGGCCTGCGTTCTGGGCTGGCCCGAGGCCCACCTGGATTGGGTTCGCCCCGGGATTATGTTGTACGGCGCCTCGCCCTTTGTCGACGGACTGCCCGGGGCCGAGGCGCTCAAGCCGGCGATGCGACTGAGTGCGCCGATCATTGCCATCAAGCACTGTCAGCGCGGTGATCCGGTCGGCTACGGCCGCAGCTGGGTTTGCCCGCAGCCCATGAGGCTGGGTGTGGTGGCGATTGGCTACGGCGATGGCTATCCGCGCCACGCCAATGCCCAGACACCGGTGTGGGTGCCCGGTGGCGAAAGCCATTTGGTGGGACGGGTGTCCATGGATATGATAGCGGTTGACCTCAGCGGCCGGGAGGCCGTCGATGTCGGCGATGAAGTGGTGCTGTGGGGCCCGGAACTGCCCGCCGAACGGGTGGCCGAATCCCTGGGCAGCATCGCCTACGAACTGTT
Source organism: Pseudomonadota bacterium (assembly GCA_051747425.1). Taxonomy (GTDB): domain Bacteria; phylum Pseudomonadota; class Gammaproteobacteria; order HTCC5015; family HTCC5015; genus HTCC5015. The sequence continues at coordinate 58,294 of JBNJGD010000007.1, read as the reverse complement.
TTGCCACATCGGTGGCCAGGTAGCATTCGAATACACAGGGGCTTGAAAATGAAAAAGATTGTTTTGGCATTGCTGTTGGTGACGGCTCAGGGAGGCGCCTGGGCCGATGCGACTTTTCGCGCCGATGTTGGCAATACCGGTGAGTACGGTAGCGGCAAACTGTCTCCCGCTCCCGAAGTGACTTACAGTGTGAAGCTGGGCAAGTCGCTCTACAGTGGCCCCGTCGTCGATGGGCGTCGGATCTATGTCGGCAGTGACGATGGCTATCTGTATGTGCTGGAAAGCAAGGACGGCAGCCAGGTCACCCGCTTTCGCACCAAGGGCGCGGTGGTCTCCACGCCGACAGTGGATGACGGCGTGGCCTACTTTGGCTCCTGGGACGGGTATCTTTACGCGGTCGATTTTCACGAGCAAAAGCCACTTTGGCGCTTTCAGACCGGAGGCTTGATTCACGCCTCACCGCTGCTCTACGAAGACACGGTTTACATCGGCAGCAACAGTGGTTACTTCTTTGCCATCGACAGCGAGACGGGCAAGGAACGCTGGCGCATGAAAACCGGCAATCCGGTTTACAGTTCGGCGGCGACCGATGGTGACCGCCTGTTTGTTACCACCAAGGGCGGTCGCGCTCTGGCCCTGAACCCCGAGGATGGCGAAGTGTTGTGGCAGTTTGACAGCAAGGCGCCCATTGAGTCATCGCCGGCGGTCGACGACGGCATCGTTACATTCGGCAACGACGCCCACTTTCAGTACGCGCTGGACAGCGAGACGGGGCGCGAGTTGTGGAAGTTCCGTACCGCGGCGCCGATCAAGTCATCGGCCATCCACGAGGGACACCGCATCATCTTTACCGGCAACGATGGGTATGTCTACGCCATGGAAGCGGATACCGGTCTTAAACTGTGGGAATACCCCACCCAGGGCCAGATTCCCAGCCCTCCCGTGATGGGCTCGGGGGACATTCTCTACGCGGCCTGTCTCGATGGCTTTATGCACGCGATTGATGCCGACACCGGCGAGCGACTCTGGAAGAAGGAACTCGGGGATCAGGTCGTGGCCCCCATGATGATGGAGGGGGACAGCCTCTATTACACCACGCTGGCCGGCGAGTTGAAGGTGCTCGACGACTGAGGGCGCGCCTGATTAACGCTTGAGGTATTGAAGCTTGTCGGTCTTGCCGTCCCATTCAGCGGCATCGGCGGGCGGTGACCTGGGCTCGTCGAGCACGGGCCAGTTTTTGGCCAGCTCGGCATTGAGTTCGATAAAACCCTCCTGACCCTCGGGCAACTCGTCGTCGGGGTAAATCGCTTCGGCCGGGCAGGCGGGTACGCAGAGGCTGCAGTCGATGCAGACCTCGGGGTCAATCACCAGAAAGTTGGGGCCCTCGTGGAAACAGTCCACCGGGCAGACTTCAACGCAGTCGGTGTATTTGCACTGGATGCAGTTTTCGGTAACGACATAGGTCATGAGTGAGAGGGCCGGGGGATAACTTCATTCCCAAGGACGTCAATAGTATCATGCGTCCACCCCGATTGAGAGGATAATTTATGCAACAGGTACGCAAAGCGGTGTTTCCCGTGGCCGGTATGGGCACGCGGTTTCTTCCCGCCACCAAGGCCAGTCCCAAGGAAATGTTGCCGGTGGTGGACAAGCCGCTGATCCAGTACGCCGCCGAGGAAGCCGTCGCCGCTGGTTGCGATGAGCTTATTTTTATCACCGGTCGAACCAAGCGCGCCATTGCCGACCATTTCGACAAGGCCTACGAGCTCGAGGCCGAGCTGGCCCTGAAAAACAAAACCGAACTGTTGGAAATGGTGCAGGGCATTATCCCGGCCCATGTCACCACGGTGTACACGCGGCAGAATGAAACCCTGGGCCTCGGTCACGCCGTACTCTGCGCCAAAAAGTTGGTGGGCAACGAGCCATTTGCGGTGATTCTCGCCGATGACATTATTCAGAATCTGGGTGGTCCGAGTTGTCTGGAGCAGATGGTCGAGCTCCACCGCGAAAGGCAGTGCAGCCTGGTGGGCGTCGAGGCGGTACCGCCGGAGTGGAGTCGGCGCTACGGCATCATCGGCGGCAAAAGCGAGCCGGGTGGCCTGACCAATATTCGCGAGATCGTGGAAAAGCCCGAGCCGGCGGATGCCCCCTCCAACCTGGGTGTGGTGGGGCGCTATATCCTCACGCCCCGGATTTTCGATTTGCTGGAGACGACCGAGCGTGGCTCGGGCGGTGAAATCCAGCTCACGGATGCCATTGCCACACTGCTCGATAGCGAACCCGTCCTGGGCTACGAATTTGCCGGCAAACGCTTTGATTGCGGCGACAAGCTCGGCTACCTGATGGCCACGGTGGAGTACGCGTTACAGCACCCGGAGCTCAAGAAGAGCTTTGCGGATTACCTGGCTGAATTGGGCGTATAATTCCGTTGACAGAAGGGCCCGAATCCGTATCATACGCACCTCACCGCTGATCCCCGATAGCTCAGTTGGTAGAGCAGTTGACTGTTAATCAATTGGTCGCTGGTTCGAGTCCAGCTCGGGGAGCCACATTGAAATAAAAAAAGCAGCCACTGGGGTTATCTCAAGGCTGCTTTTTTTGTTTTTGCACGCCGCGCAATCCGCGGCACCACAGGGAAATACCAAGCGCGCTCGCAGTCGAGCTGCGCTACAATGCAGCCTATGTCAAAAGAACACGATCAAAACCACCCGAAAACGCCGGTCGATCCCAAGGCCCCCTTTCCACTCAGTCAGGATCCCAATGGAGCCCGGGAAGCGTCCAAGTACGACCATCCCACGGCCTCCCGCGAGTACATTCTCAAGATCGTCCGCGAGATGGGGCCGCCCCTGAGCGGCGCCGATGTCGCCGATGCCCTGGGCATCTCGCCCGAGGACGACGACAGCCTCGATGTGCTGGAGTTTCGCCTCAAGGCGATGGTTCGCGATGGCCAGCTGGTGATCAATCGTCGCGGCGGCTTGATTCCGGTGGACGAAAAGGATCTGGTGCGCGGTCGCGTCACCGCCCACCCCGACGGCTTTGGATTTCTCGTGCCCGAGGAGGGCGGCGAGGATCTGTATATCCACGCCAAGCAGATGGACGCTCTTTTCCACGGTGACCAGGTCATCATGCGCCGGGCCGGAAAGGGTCGCGGCGGCAAAACCGAGGGCCGCCTGGTGGAAGTGCTCGAGCGCGGCGTTACCCATGTGGTCGGACGCCTGACCATCGAGGGTGGCATGGCGTTTGTCGAATCCGAAAACAAGCGGATCACTCAGGATGTACTGGTGCCCCTGGACAAGACACTGGGTGCCGAGTCCGGACAAGTGGTGCGCGCCGAGATTACCCACTATCCCACGCGGCGCCACCAGGCCCAGGGCATGGTGGTGGAAACCCTGGGTGAGCACATGGCGCCGGGGATGGAAATTGATATTGCCATCCACTCCCACAACCTGCCCAACGAGTTCCCCGAGGAAGTTCTGGCGGCAGCCAACGCCCTGGGCGACGAGGTGGCCGAAGAGGACAAGCGCGGGCGCACCGACTACCGCGATCTGCCCTTTATCACCATCGACGGCGCCGACGCCAAGGACCTCGACGATGCGGTCTACGCCGAACCCAAAGAGGACGGATGGAAGCTGCACATCGCCATTGCCGATGTCTCCCACTATGTGAAGCCCGACTCGGTACTCGACAAGGAAGCGGTCAAGCGGGCGACTTCGGTGTACTTCCCCGGCCGTGTGATTCCAATGCTGCCGGAAAACATCTCCAACGGCCTGTGTTCGCTCAACCCCCATGTCGACCGCCTGTGTATGGTGTGCGAAGTGCACATCGACGGAAAAGGCGAGATCCAGAGCTACGACTTCAAGGAGGGCGTGTTCCAGTCCAAGGCGCGCACCACCTACGACGAAGTGGGCAAGATCGTGCTCGAGCAGGATCCTGCCACGCGGGAAAAATTCTCCCATGTGGTGCCCCATGTCGAAGAGCTGCACCGCTTGTTCAAGGTATTGCGACAGGCCCGTGAGCGCCGCGGCGCCATCGACTTTGACACCGTCGAGACGCGCATCGTCTTCGGCGACGACAAGAAGATTGAGGCCATTGTGCCGGTGCACCGCCACGACGCCCACAAGCTGATCGAGGAGTGCATGGTCACGGCCAACATCGCTACCGCCATGTACCTGGAAAAGCACGGCGTGCCGGCGCTCTACCGGGTTCACGACGAGCCCGGCGAGGACAAGTACGAAGACCTGCGCGAATTCCTGATGAGCTTTGGCATGAGTTTGCCGGCGGCGACCAAGCCGGATGTGAAGCTCTATGCCGATATCGCCCGCCAGGCCGCGGGCCGTCCCGAGCAGGACCTGATCACCACGGTGCTGTTGCGCTCCATGAAACAGGCCCAGTACCGCGCCGAGTGCAAGGGCCACTTTGGTCTGGCTCTGGACCACTACGCCCACTTTACTTCGCCCATTCGGCGCTACCCGGATTTGCTGGTTCACCGCGCCCTGCGCCACATTCTGCGCGGCGGAACGGCGGAAGACTACCGCTACGATATGGGCGAAATGGCCGCCCTCGGCGAGATCTGCTCCACCAATGAACGGCGCGCCGACGAGGCCACCCGCGACGCCACCGACTGGCTCAAGTGCGAGTACATGATGGACAAGGTGGGTGAAACCTACGACGCCACCATTACCGGTGTGGCTCCCTTTGGCATCTTTGCCCAGCTCAAGGAAGTCTATGTCGAGGGCATGGTGCATGTGACCAATCTGGAGCGGGACTACTTTGATTACGATCCGGTGGGTCACCGCCTGATTGGCCAGCGCACCGGCCAGCTCTATCGTCTCTCCGACACCATTACGGTCAAGGTGGAGAAAGTGGATCTGGACGATCGCAAGATCGACTTGTCGATCGCCGAACCCAACAAGCGCCAGCCGGAAAAACGCGAAGTCGGGGAAACCAGCTAGTCGATGTCACGACGAGCCGGTAAAAAGAGTCAAAGCGCCCGCAGCGGCGGTGTGCAAAGGGTTTACGGCATCCATGCGGTGTCGGCCTTTTTGCAGCGCCGGGCCGAAGCGGTGACACAAATCTATTGGCAGAGCGGGCGCGACGATCAGCGCCTGGCGGAGCTGAAAGTGCTGGCCAGCCAGCTCGGTTTGCCCCAGCAGCAAAGAAGCCGGGAGCAGCTCAACGAATGGCTGGGAGGCGAGCGCCACCAGGGCGTGGTGGCCGAAGTGCGCTCCCTGGAACTGTGGCGCGAAAGCGATATCGATCCGGTGCTGGACGCCGCCGGCTCCGAACCGCTGGTGCTGGTGCTCGACGGTGTGACGGACCCCCACAATCTGGGTGCCTGCCTGCGCAGTGCCAACGGTGCCGGCGTCGACCTGGTGATTGCGCCCCGCGACAAGGCCGCCGGGCTCACCCCGGCGGCGCGCAAGGTCGCCTGTGGCGCCGCCGAGGAGACGCCCTTCGTCCAGGTGGGAAATCTGGCCCGCACGCTGCGCCGGCTGGCCGGGCGCGGAATCTGGATTGTCGGCCTGGCCGATGCCGAAGATCACAGCCTCTATCAGGGCAGGCTCGGCGGACCGCTGGCTCTGGTGCTGGGGGCCGAGGACACCGGCCTGCGCCGCTTGACCCGGGAGCACTGCGACGAGATCGTCGCCCTGCCCATGCGAGGCGGTGTTTCCAGTTTGAATGTTTCCGTGGCCGCCGGTGTCTGTCTCTACGAAGTCTTGCGGCAGCGCACCGCCGGTGCCGCCCGGTTCGAATAAAGGAGTCGCCGATGTTGCGTTTTCGACTGATTCCCGTCACTCCCTTTGAACAGAATTGCAGCCTGGTCTGGAACGAGGACAACCACCGCGGCGCCCTGGTGGACCCCGGCGGCGACCTCGAGGCCATCGCCCGGGCGGTGGAGGAAGAGGGAGTACAGGTGGAAAAGATCCTGGTTACCCACGGCCACCTGGATCATGTCGGTGGGGTCGCCCAGCTGGCGCAGAAGCTGAGCATTCCAATCGAGGGTCCCCAGCGCGAGGATGCGTTCTGGATTGAAGGCCTGCCCATGCAGGCCCAGATGTTTCAGTTCCCCGAGCCCGAAGTGTTTATCCCCGATCGCTGGCTGGAGCAGGGCGACCGCGTGAGTGTGGGCGATATCGAGCTCGAGGTGCGCCACTGCCCGGGGCATACGCCCGGCCATGTGGTGTTCTATTCCCCCGGCGATGAGCTCGTGATTGTTGGCGATGTCCTGTTTAACGGCTCCATCGGTCGCAGCGATTTCCCCCGGGGCGATCACCAGGCCCTGATCGAGAGCATCCACCGGGAGCTGTTCAGCTTGCCCGACGAGACTCGCTTTATTCCCGGACACGGTCCCATGTCGACCATCGGTGAAGAGCGCCGCAGTAACCCCTTTGTCGCCGACCGCTACGGCTAGCGTCTGTCGTCTTGAGTGATGCCAGATTGCCCAAGAGCAAATCCTTTGTGGCATAATGTCCGCCATTTTTATCGAGGTGAACCATGCAAATTGAAAGCGTTTTAGACTTCTTTATCAGCCCCGCCAACGCCGAGGGCGCCGCTGCCGCCGGTCAGGGCGGTTTTATTCAGCTTCTGCCACTGATCCTGCTGTTTGTGGTCATGTACTTTCTGCTGATTCGCCCCCAGCAAAAGCGCGCCAAGGAACATCGCCAGATGGTGGAAGCGCTCAAGAAGGGTGACGAGGTCGTCACTTCCGGAGGCATTCTTGGCAAGGTCACAGAGATTGGCGAAAGCTTTATCGACCTCAAGGTGTCCGACAATACCCAGCTCAAGCTGCAGCGCCAGGCTATCCAGACCGTGCTGCCCAAGGGCACCATCAAGGACAACAAGTAAATTCCCTTTTTGTTTCAAACACTTCTCAAGGCTTCATTGTGAATCAGTATCCCGCCTGGAAATACCTGTTTCTCGTTGCGCTCATTGCGTTTGCGACACTTTACGCGACCCCCAACCTCTACGGTGAGGACCCGGCTGTTCAGGTCACCTCGGCCGGGGCGACCGGTGCCGCCGGTGAGGAAATGCAGGGGCGCGTTGAGCGCCTGTTGTCCAACGCGGGCATCGAACCCAAGACGGTCGAGCTGAGAGAGGAGCAGGTGTTGGCCCGCTTTAACAACGGTGCCGACCAGCTCAAGGGCAAGGAAGTGATCGAGTCGGCTCTGGGTTCCGAGTACGCCGTGGCCCTCAATCTGGCACCGGCGACGCCCGGGTGGTTGCGCGACTGGGGTGCGGCGCCCATGTATCTGGGTCTCGACTTGCGCGGTGGCATTCACTTCCTGATGCAGATCGACATGGACGGCTCTATCAAGAGCACGCTGGAAAGCTACGAGGGGGAGATCCGCTCATTGTTGCGCGAGGAGCGCCTGCGCAACCGGGGTGCCCGGGTCCAGGGCGGCGAGGTGATCGTCCGCTTCAGTGACGAGGAAACCCGTGAGACCGCCCGTGGCCTGCTGATGCAGCGCTATGAGGATCTGGAGTTTATCGAGCGCGAGCAGGACGGCGATCCGGTCGTCGTGGCCCGCTTTACCGACAAGGCCCTGCTGGAAGAGAAGCGCTCCGCCGTGACCCAGAACATCTCGGCCCTCAGGAACCGGGTCAACGCCCTGGGTGTGTCCGAGCCGGTGATTCAACAGCAGGGGCTCGATCGCATCGTGGTCCAGCTGCCCGGCGTTCAGGACAGCGCCAAGGCCCGGGAGTTGCTGGGCTCTACGGCGACCCTGGAGTACCGCATGCAGTACGGCACCTACCAGGACGCCCGCTCAGTGGCCGGTGGTAGCCGCTTGCCCACTGGCGCCAAGCTCTACCAGGAGCGCGACGGCTCCCCCATCCTCCTCGAGCGTTCGATCATTGTCACCGGTGACAACATCCAGAATGCCGCAGTGACCTACGATGAAAACAACCAGCCGGCCGTCCGCGTCACCCTCAACGGCAATGGCGCCGATCGCATGTACGAGGTGACCAAGGAGAATGTCCGCGAACCCATGGCGGTGGTCTACAAGGAGACCAAGTTCGAGACTCGCGTAGTTGACGGCGAGGAGAAGCGGGTGGGCCGCCAGGAAGAGACGGTCATCAGCGTGGCCACGGTGCGCGAACCGCTTTCCAAACAGTTTATTACCACCGGTCTGCGCCAGGACGAGGCCGCCAATCTGGCCATCCTGCTGCGCTCCGGCGCCCTCAAGGCGCCCATGGAGATCATTGAAGAGCGCACCATCGGTCCCAGCCTGGGTGCCGAGAACATCGACAAGGGCCTGGCCTCGGTTGTTATCGGCCTGTGTCTGGTGCTGGTCTTTATGGCCTTCTACTACAAGGTCTTTGGCCTGATCGCCAACCTGGCTTTGATCACCAACATCGTCATGATCGTGGCGGTGATGAGCTTGCTGCAGGCCACACTCACCCTGCCGGGTATCGCCGGTATCGTTCTCACCGTAGGTATGGCGGTGGACGCCAATGTGCTGATTTTCGAGCGGATCAAGGAAGAGTTGAAACGCGGGGTCAAAATCCAGGAGGCCATATACCAGGGTTACGACAAGGCCTTCAGCACCATTGCCGACGCCAATGTCACCACCTTTATCGCTGCGGTGATTTTGTTCACCTTTGGTACCGGTCCGATCAAGGGCTTCGCCATTACCTTGTCCATCGGTATCGCCACTTCCATGCTGACGGCGATTATGGGTACCCGCTCCATTGTGAACTGGATCTACGGCAATCGCCGGATCAAGTCGCTGCCCCTGAGCTGGTCCTTCCTTACCCTCAAGGACACGCACATTCCCTTTATGCGCGGTCGCTACCTGTCGCTGCTGTTTTCTGCCCTACTGATCGGCGCATCGATTGCCGGCCTGGCCCACAAGGGCCTGACTTACGGCATCGACTTTACCGGTGGCTATCTGGTCGAGGTGGGCTATCAGGAGCCCGCCGACCTCGAGGGCATTCGCAGTTCGCTGGCGCAGGGCGGTTTTGACGACGCCATGGTGCAGAACTTTGGCACCTCCCGCGATGTGCTGATTCGCATCCAGCCCCGCGAGGGCATGGAGTCGGTCGAGGTCAGCGAGGAAATCATGAGCCAGTTGCGGGGCCACAACCCGGAGGTCGAACAACGGCGCATCGAATTCGTGGGTCCCCAGGTGGGTGAAGAGCTGCGCGAGAGCGGTGGCATGGCCATGTTGTTTGCCCTGATCGCCATCGTGATTTATCTGGCCTTCCGCTTCCAGATCAAATTCTCCTTTGGCGCCGTGGCGGCACTGATCCACGATGTCCTGATTACGCTGGGCGTCTTTGCCTGGACCGGTATCGAGTTTGACCTGACCGTGCTGGCGGCCCTGCTGGCGGTGATTGGTTACTCGCTCAACGATACTATCGTAGTCTACGACCGCATTCGCGAGAACTTCAGCGTCATGCGTCGCGGGCAACCCATCGATATCATGAACACCTCGATCAACCAGATGCTGTCGCGCACCTTGATGACCTCAATTACCACCATCTTTGTGCTGCTGGCACTGTTCTACTTTGGTGGCGAGATCATCCACGCCTTCGCTTTGGCGCTGCTGGTGGGCGTACTCATTGGTACTTACAGTTCCGTGTTTATCGCCAGCACCGGTCTGGTCTTCCAAAAACTCAACCGGCAGGACCTGCTGCCGCCAGAGGACAAGGAAGACGATCCCAACGAGGGCGCCATGCCCTGAATCGAGAGTCGGTCACACCAATAAAAAAGGGCGCCAATGGGCGCCCTTTTTAGTCTGGAATTGTTTCAAGGATCAGGTTTCGCCGTCTTCAAAGGTGGCGGGTTCGGGTTTGACCAGTTCGAGCATGGCGGTGTAGACCTTGGGTGAGCCGCAGACGATGTCGCCGGTTTTGAGGTGGCTCTTCTGACCGTGGAGGTCGCCCACCAATCCCCCCGCTTCCTGGATCAGCAGTACGCCGGCTGCCATATCCCATATCTGCAGTTTTTCTTCCCAGAAACCGTCCAGTCGACCGGCGGCGACATAGGCCAGATCCAGTGCCGCCGAACCGGGGCGGCGGATGCCGGCGGTCTTGCCCATGAATTTGCGCAGGGTTCTCAGGTAGCCGTCGAAGTCGCGGCCCGGAGAGAAGGGGATGCCGGTGCCGATCAGCGCGCCGTCGAGGCCGGGGCGGCCGGAGACGCGGATGCGCTTGTTGTTGAGCATGGCGCCGCCACCGCGAGTGGCGGTAAACAGCTCTTCACTGACCGGGTCGTAGACCACGGCCACTTCCAGTCGGTCCTTGATGCGCACGGCAATCGAGATGGCGTACTGGGGAAAGCCGTGGAGGTAGTTGGTGGTGCCGTCGAGGGGGTCGATGATCCACTGCATGTCGTGGTCGCCCTGTTCGCCCGACTCCTCGGCGATGATGGCGTGATCCGGGTAGGATTTGCGAATCGTCTTGATGATCTCCGCCTCGGCCATCTTGTCGATTTCGGAGACAAAGTCGTGCTGCGACTTCTCTTCAACGCTGATGCGGTCGAGTTGATCGGCGCTGCGCTGCAGCGTGTTGCCAGCCTGGCGCGCGGCGCGCACGGCAATGTTGAGGAGGGGATGCATAGGCAACCTCGGATTCGCTGTGTAAAAGAACAGGGCGCATTTTAGCAAACATTACCGGTCTCGGGGCGACTGTTTTACCCGGGGCTTAGCGGACAGGGGAGGGTGACAGTGCTCGCCACGCCACTAGCGAACTTGCTAGAATGCCTCTCCACATTGAGAGTGCCATGTTAGATAGAATCCGCATTGTTCTGGTGAACACTTCCCATCCGGGAAATATCGGCGCCGCCGCCCGCGCCATGAAAACCATGGGTCTGAGTGATCTGGCTCTGGTAGAGCCCAAGCGTTTTCCCGATGAAGAGGCCACCAGCCGTGCCTCTGGTGCCGAGGATGTACTCGAGCGCGCCTGGGTCTGCGACAGTCTCGACGAGGCGCTGGTCGGCTGCACTCTGGCCATTGGCACCACCGCCCGGGATCGCTCCATCTCGACGCCACCACTGCTGCCCCACGAGGCGGCGGAGCGGGCGCTGGGGCGCTGCGCCGATGGCCAGCGCGTGGCGGTGGTCTTTGGTCGCGAGCGCTCGGGGCTGACCAACGAGGAAATCGACCGCTGCCAGCTGCGGCTGAATATCCCCGCCAACCCCGACTACAGCTCCCTCAATCTGGGTGCCGCGGTGCAGGTGGTGAGCTACGCCCTGCGCGCGGCCTCGCTGCAGGCCGAACCGGCGCCGACACCAGTGGCAGAGGAGCGCCACCCGCTGGACGAGGTGGCCGAGACCCAGGTGCTCGAGAGCTTTTACGGCCACCTGGAAAAGGTACTGACCGAGCTCGACTTTCTCAGCCAGTCCAACCCCACCTTGATTATGCGCCGACTGCGGTGTTTATATGATCGCGCAGAGCCCACCGTGCGCGAGCTCAATATTTTGCGCGGCGCCCTGAGCGCCACCGAGAACCTGATGAAATCGCCCGGCCAACGGGCGGTGGAGAATAGCGATGAGTGCGATTGACCTGATCAAAGAAGACATTGCCAGTGTGTTTGAGCGCGACCCCGCCGCGCGCAATGCCTTCGAGGTGCTCACTTGCTATCCTGGCATCCATGCCTTGCTCTCCCACCGCCTGTCGCACTGGCTGTGGAACAGCGGTTTCAAGTGGCTGGCCCGCTTTGTCTCGCACATTTCGCGCTGGCTGACGGGCATCGAGATCCACCCCGGTGCCACCATTGGCCGTCGCTTCTTTATCGACCACGGCATGGGTGTGGTAATCGGCGAGACCGCCGAGATCGGCGACGATGTCACGCTCTACCACGGCGTTACACTGGGCGGCACCTCGTGGAATGCGGGCAAGCGGCACCCGACCCTGGAGGACGGCGTGGTGGTCGGCGCCGGGGCCAAGGTACTGGGACCGATTACCATCGGCGCCGGTGGCCGCATCGGTTCCAACTCGGTGGTGGTCAAGGCGGTGGAGCCCGGCTGCACGGTGGTGGGGATACCCGCCCGGGTGGTGCGCCAGCCCAGCGATGTTCAGGAAAAGCGCCGCGAAGCGATTGCCCAGACCATGGGCTTCGACGCCTACGGTACCACCAAGGACATGCCCGACCCGGTGGCCCAGGCCATCACCCGGATTCTCGATCATGTGCACAAAATGGAAGAGCGCTCCGAGACCATGTGCAAGGCCATTCAGAAACTGGGTGAAGCCGAGGACATGGACATTCCCTGCCTCGACACCTACGACATCGACGACGCCCGGCGCAAGGACGAGGAGTCGATGATCTAGAGCTGGTCGATGTCGCAGATGGCGAAGTGCGGCTCGGTCAGGTTGCCCAAATAGAGTTTTCCCCGATGTTCCAGGGCGCTGGTGATATTGGCCAGCCGCCCGCTCGGGTCCTGATAGCTGGCCTCCACTTCGCCCTCGGCGGAGAGCTTGACCACATGGCCGTAGCGGGCCCCGGTGGGGAGCAGGGCCGGGGGCAATCGCGATACCATTTTTCGCACTGCAGGCCAGGGGGCAAGGAGGTCGGTCAGAGTGCTGCGCGGTTTTATCAGGGCCAGCCAGAAGCCGCCATCCGGCGCCTCGGTGATGTTGTCGGGGAAGCCGGGCAGGTTGCCGATAAAAATTTCTTCACTGCCCGCCTTCGGGCCCTTCAGCCAGTGTCGCCACACCTGGTAGCGACCGGTTTCATTGATCAGTACAAAGTCGTCATTGCCGCCCATGGCAACGCCGTTGGCAAACAGCAGCCGGTCGCGCAGGAGTTCGGTGCTCCGCGTGGCCGGGTCGTAAACATAGAGCCGACCGTGTCCACGCCCCTCGAGAATATCAAAGGCGCTGAGTGCTGTAGGGTCCTTGCGCAGATGTTCGGGCCAGATTTTGGTGGTGGCGTCGCTGAAGTAAACCCGGCCGTCTTTGGCCACGGCGAGGTCGTCGACGAACCCGTGGGCCTGCCCCTCAAACTGAACCGAAACCCGCCGGCCCTGATGGCCCTTCAAGGCCAGCGCCAGCAGCCCGTCTTTGGCATCCGCCACCCACAGTTGATCATCGGCCACCTCAATGCCCAGCGGTTGCCCGCTGCGCTTTCGCCAGAGGCTGAATTGCCCGTTGCGGTAGCGCCACAGCTTGCCGCTGTGGCTGCTGATCAGGAGTGAGCCGCCATCCACGGCAATGCTCTCGGGGCCGTAGTCGTCGCCGGGCAGATCAATCAGTTCGCAGGTGTCCAGTGCCCGGTTGGTTTGCCACGGCCCCGTCCACTCAGGCGCCTCGGGCGGTGCCCAGGCCACGGGGTTGAGGGGCGTCGGGGCCAACAAAAGATAGGCGGCCAGGGCGACGACCGGCAGCAGCAGTATCATTCGGGTGCGATTCATAACCGTGACTATACGACAGATTGTTTTGCGCGACACTTGTGCGGCATAGAGGACGAGGACAGTGGGTCGCCGACAAGGGCTTGCTATGCTGGCGCCTTCGCCATCGAGGAATACACCATGAGTACTTCGCCCCGGACCCCGCTGACCTTGCCCTCCGGTACGGTTCTCAAAAACCGCATCGCCAAATCCGCTATGAGCGAGACTCTGGGGACGGTGGACAACCATCCCACGGCGGCGCTCAACACCCTTTATGAACGCTGGGCCCGCGGCGGAACCGGGCTGTTGATCACCGGCAATGTCATGGTCGACGCCTCGGCCCTGGGCGAGCCCAACAATGTGGTGGTGGAAGACGATCGTGACCTGCCGGCGCTCAAAGTCTGGGCCAGAGCGGCGACACAGGACGATACCCAGGCCTGGGTTCAGCTCAATCACCCCGGCAAACAGTCGCCGAATGTACTCTCCCCGCAGCCGGTGGCGCCCTCGGCGGTCCCCTTCGATCCACCCCACAATCGCTTTTTCAATTCGCCCCGGGCACTGGAGGTGTCTGAGATTGAAGACCTGATCGGGCGCTTTGCCCGCACCGCCGCCGTGGTCAAGAGGGCCGGTTTTACCGGCGTTCAGATCCACGCCGCCCACGGCTATCTGGTGAGTCAGTTTTTGTCCCCGCACCACAACCGTCGACAGGACCAGTGGGGCGGCAGTCTGGATAACCGGATGCGTTTTGTCCGCCGTCTCTACGAAGCCATCCGGGGCGAAGTGGGGAGCGATTTCAATGTCGGCATCAAGATGAACTCCGCCGATTTCCAGCGCGGCGGATTCACCCAGGAGGAGTCCATGACGGTGGCCGAGGCCATGTCCGACCTGGGCATGGACCTGGTCGAAATCTCCGGTGGCACTTACGCCAGCCCCGAGATGACCGGGCTGAATCAGGCAAAAACGCCACAAAAGGCCAGCACCCGGGCCCGTGAGGCCTATTTCATGGATTACGCGGAAAAAGTGCGGGACCGGGTCAAGGTGCCCCTGATGATCACCGGCGGTTTTCGCTCCACAGCAGGAATCGAAGCGGCACTGGCCAGCGGGGCCATGGATCTGGCCGGCCTGGCCCGCCCCCTGGCTCTGGACCCCGAGTTCAGCCGCAAGGTGCTGGAAGGGCAGGAGGCGGTCAGCGAAGTGGCGCCGATCAAAACCGGCATCAAGGCCGTCGATCGCATGGCCCTGATGGAAACGGCTTGGTACACGCGGCAATTGGCGCGCTTGGCCGGTGGCAAGGCGCCCCTGCCCAACGAGGGCGGTTTGTCCTCGTTGATGAAAGTGATGGCGACCATGTCCTATCGCGGTTTTCGCACTCGGGTGAACCGGGCGGGCGGTGTCTGAGCCGGTATCGTACCGATCGTCGTATTGTCCTCGCTGGGTGGCGTCTTTGGGCTTGTCAGGCAGGCTCCCTTGCGATTGAATCAGCGCAGGAGGACAAACATGACCCAGACAACCCCAGTATTGATCGAGGACGGCCACGCTCTCGAGGAAGCTTTTGAGCAACAACGCCTGGCGGCATTGAACGCGCCGCCCTCCGATGCCCGCTATCGCCGGGACCAGCTCGACCGTTTGATCGACGGATTGCGCGAGCACCAAGATGTCCTGGTTGAGGCCATGAATGCCGACTTTGGCCGCCGCGCCCACGACGAGTCGCGCCTGATCGATGTCCTCGGGCCCATGCTCGACGCCCGTCATGCCCGGCGCCATCTCAAGGGCTGGATGAAGCCCAGCCGACGCACACCCGAGCTGCTGTTTCGCGGCAACTCCGCCCGCGTTCACTACCAGCCCAAGGGCGTAGTCGGGGTGATTGTTCCCTGGAATTTTCCCGTCTATCTCGCCCTGTCGCCGATGATTGCCGCCTTGAGCGCCGGCAACCGGGTGATGATTAAAATGTCCGAATCCACCCCGCGCACGGCCTCCGTATTGGCCGACCTCCTGCGCAGCCTCTATTCACCCGAGGAGGTGGTGGTCGTCGGTGGCGAGCTGGAACTGGCGCAGAAGTTCTCGTCACTGCCGTTCGATCATTTGATCTATACCGGCTCCACCCAGGTCGGGCGCCTGGTGATGCAGGCAGCGGCCAAAAACCTGACTCCGGTGACTCTGGAACTCGGCGGCAAGTCGCCGGCGATTGTCTCGGAAAACGGCGATCTCGACACCGCCGCTTCGCGCATCGCCCACGGCAAGTCGGTGAACGGCGGACAGATCTGTATCGCCCCGGACTATGCCCTGGTGCCCGAGTCCTGCGTGCCCGAGTTTGTCGACGGCCTGGCCCGGGCCTACCGCAAGATGTACCCCGCGGGCAGTGACGGCAGCCACGACACCGACATCATCAGCGAGCGCCACTACGACCGTCTGCAGGCCCTGCTGGCCGACGCCGAGAGCAAGGGGGCCACGCTGCACTATTTCGACGAGAACCCGCGCAGCGGCAAGCATCTGCCACTGGTGGCGGTAAGCGGCGTCGATGACAGTATGAAATTGATGCAGGAAGAGATTTTTGGCGGCGTCCTCCCCATCGTCAGCTACCGCAGCCTCGACGAAGTGGTGGAGTACATCCAGAGCGGCGAGCGCCCGCTGGCTCTGTACTTCTTTGGCGACAGCAACGAGGAGGCGGATTTCGTGCTCGAGCGCACTCACTCCGGTGGCGTCTCCATCAACGACTGGGGCTGGCATGCCTTTAACCACGATATGCCCTTTGGCGGTATCGGCGCCTCGGGCATGGGCCACTACCACGGTCGTGAGGGCTTCCACGAGCTGTCCAATGCCCGCAGTGTATTCCAGCGTCGGCGCTGGTTTCCGATCCATCTGTTCAACCCGCCCTACGGCGGCATTCACAAACTGACTTTCCGGCTGTTTATCGGCAAGCCGAAGTCGCGCAAGTAATCAGTCACTTTTACTGTTTAAGGAGATCGTTTTGAGCGATTCAGTGGTTATTGTCGACGGCGCCCGCACTCCCATGGGCGGTTTTCAGGGCGCCCTGGCCGCCGTCAGCGCGCCCCAACTCGGTGCCGTGGCCGTCGCCGAGGCGGTGCGCCGCGCCGGTCTTGAGCCCACCGATATCCAGGAGGGCATTCTCGGTTGTGTACTCCCCGCCGGCCTCAAGCAGGGCCCGGCACGCCAGGCCATGCGCCTCGCCGGCCTGCCCGACGGCACCGGCGCCACCACCATCAACAAGCTCTGCGGCTCGGGTATGAAAGCCACCATGCTGGCTCACGACACCATCGTCGCCGGCAGCAATGACATCGTCCTCGCCGGCGGCATGGAGTCCATGAGTAACGCCCCCTACATTCTCGACAAGGCCCGCAGCGGCATGCGCATGGGTCACGGCCAGGTCTACGATCACATGTTTCTCGACGGCCTCGAGGACGCCGAGACCGGTCGCCTGATGGGCGCCTTTGCCCAGGATGTCGCCGACCAGCGCGGCATCGACCGCAAGGCCATGGACGACTACGCCATCGAATCCCTGGAGCGCGCCCAGAAGGCCATCGCCGAGGGCTGGTTTGTCGACGAGATCGTGCCGGTAACGGTCAGTGGCCGCCGCGGCGACACCGTGGTTGATACCGACGAGCAGCCGGGCAACGCCCGCCCGGACAAGATTCCCGACCTCAAGCCCGCCTTTAAAAAGGACGGCACGGTCACCGCCGCCAACGCCAGCTCGATTTCCGATGGCGCCTCGGCGCTGGTACTGGCCCGGGAATCAGTGGCTGAGGCCCGCGGCCTCAAGCCACAGGCCCGCCTGTTGGCCCACGCTACCAACTCGCTGCACCCCGGCGAGTTCACCCTGGCGCCCATCGGCGCCACCGAGGCGGTGATGAAGAAAGCGGGCTGGAGCGTGGACGATGTCGACCTGTTCGAGATCAACGAGGCCTTTGCCATGGTGGCCATGATGCCCATGCTTGATCTGGGCATCCCCCGGGACAGGCTCAATATCCACGGCGGCGCCTGCGCCCTGGGCCACCCGGTGGGTTCCACCGGCTCGCGGATCATCCTCACCCTGATCCACGCCCTGCGCCGCACGGGCGGGCGCCGGGGCGTCGCCAGCCTGTGCATCGGCGGCGGCGAAGCCACGGCGGTGGCCATCGAGTTGATCTGACCCGGGCCGGGCTGAAACGATTGCAACGGCGCTGAAATGGCGTCCAAATTGACCGAACTGGTTAAAAATCGTACAATTCCGACTTATTTAGTCGGATATTATTCAGCGCTGCCATGAAACTCACCACCAAAGGTCGCTACGCCGTTACGGCCATGCTCGATCTGGCCCTGCACCACAGTGCCGGGCCGGTGGCATTGGCGGACATTTCCGAGCGCCAGGCCATTTCGCTGGCTTATCTCGAGCAGCTGTTTGGCCGCCTGCGCAAGCGTGGCCTGGTCAGCAGCACGCGCGGCCCCGGTGGTGGCTATCGACTCAGTCGCAGCGCCGCCGAGATCTCGGTCTCGGCGGTGATCGATGCGGTCGACGAGAGCGTGGACGCCACCAGTTGTGGCGGTGCCAGCAGCTGTCAGGGCAATGTCCGTTGTCTCACCCACGATTTGTGGACCGACTTGAGTCAGCAAATACAGGGTTTTCTCGACAGCATCAGTCTTCAGGACCTGGTCGACCGCCGCTCGGTGCAGGCCCGCTCCGATCAGCGCGACGCCCAGGTGTTGCAGCGCGTCGACAGCATTGGCGCCGCGGGGCGCTAACCGTTTCAATATGACAACTTATCTCGACCACAACGCGACCACGCCTCTGGATCTTCGGGTCCGCGAGGCCATGATGCCGTTTCTCGGCGAGTTCTACGGCAATGCCTCCAGTGTTCACCGCCACGGGCGTTTGATGCGCGGCGCCCTGGATCGCGCCCGCGAGCAGGTAGCGACCCTGGTGGGCGCCCATCCCTCCCAGGTGATTTTTACCTCGGGCGGCACCGAGGCCAATAACCTGGCCATTCGCGGCGTCTGTGAGGCCCTGGAGGCCACCCGGGGCAAACCGGGTCGCCTGCTCATCGGGCGTATTGAACACCCCTGCGTGCTGGAGCCGGCGGAGCGCATGGCCCAGCTCGGCTGGCAGCTCGACTGGCTGGATGTGGACGGGGAGGGCCGCTATCGCGCCGATCGCTTCACCGAGGCGCTGGCGGCGTCCCCCGATCTGGTCAGTCTGATGCTGGCCAACAATGAGACCGGAACCCTGCAGGATCTGGCGCCGCTGGCCGCCCAGGCCCGCGAGCACGGTGAGCTCTTTCACACCGACGCCACCCAGGCCGCCGGCAAGTGCCCGGTGGATTTCAAGGCCCTCGGTGCAAACTTGATGACCCTGTCCTCCCACAAGCTCTACGGTCCACTGGGCGCGGGCGCCCTGATCAGCGACAAAACCGTGAGCCTGTCGCCGCAGATTCGCGGTGGCGGGCACGAGAGCGGGATGCGCTCGGGTACCGAGAACATCGCCGCCATCGTCGGCTTTGGCGCCGCCTGTGAACTGGCGCTGGCCGAGCTCGATGAGCGCCGCCAGCACATGCTGGCCCTGCGTCAGCGCCTGGAGGCCGGCCTCGATCGCCTGCCGGGGGTGCACATCTTTGCCCGTGGCGCCGAGCGCCTGCCCAATACGGTCCAGTTCGGCATCGATGGCATCCACGGCGAAACCACTTTGATGAAGCTCGATGTCAAGGGCGTCGCCGTCTCCAGTGGCTCGGCCTGCCACGCCGATCAATCCGATCCCAGTCATGTCCTGCTGGCCATGGGTGTCGACTCCGATACCGCCCTGACGGCGATCCGCGCCAGCATTGGCAAGGACAGTAGTGAGGCCGATATCGACCGCCTCCTGACGGTATTGGCTGATATTCTCGACAGCCCCCTGAACAGTGCGGCTGCCGCTCGCGACTCGGCAGTGGCCAGTGGCGGACGCTAGGCTCATGAATTCGACGACTCTGCCCATCTATCTGGACTACGCCGCCACCACTCCGGTGGATGACCAAGTGGCCGAGCGCATGGCCGGCTTTCTGACCCGTGATGGCGTCTTTGGTAATCCCGCCTCCACGGCCCACGCCTACGGCTGGGCCGCCGCCGATGCGGTAGAACAGGCCCGCGAGCAGGTCGCCGAAGCCATCGGCGCCGGTAGCCGGGAAATCGTCTGGACCTCCGGCGCCACGGAATCCAACAACCTGGCCATCAAGGGCGCCGCCCGCTTTTACGCCGGTCGCGGCCGCCACCTGATTACCCTCAAAAGCGAGCACAAGGCGGTGCTCGACGCCATGCGCCAGCTCGAGCGCGAGGGTTTTGAGGTGACCTATCTGGCCCCGGGGGAGGACGGCTTGCTCGATCCCGAGCGCCTGGCCGAGGCCATCCGCGACGACACCGTGCTGGTCTCGGTCATGCACGCCAACAACGAGACCGGGGTGATACAGGACATCGCCGCCATCGGCGAACTGTGTCGCCAGCGCGGCGTCCTCTTTCATGTCGACGCTGCCCAGAGCGCCGGCAAACTGGCTATCGATCTGGCCGCTCTGCCGGTGGATTTGATGTCCCTGTCGGCGCACAAAATCTACGGCCCCAAGGGCGTTGGCGCGCTCTATGTGCAGCGCCGCCCCCGGGTGCGTCTGGAGGCACAGATCCACGGCGGTGGCCACGAGCGCGGCCTGCGCTCGGGCACCCTGGCCACTCACCAGATTGTCGGTATGGGCGAGGCCCTGGCCATCGCCCACGCCGGGCGCGAGGAAGAACAGCGGCGCATCGCCGCCTTGCGCGACCGCCTCTGGCAGGGGATCGCTCGCATCGAGGCGGTGTACCTCAATGGCCACCCCGAGCGCCGGTTGCCGGGGCATTTGAATGTCAGCTTTGCCGGCGTCGAGGGCGACAGCCTGTTGCTGGCCCTGCGCCAGCTGGCGGTGTCCTCGGGCTCGGCCTGTACCAGCGCCACTCTGGAGCCGAGCTATGTGCTCACCGCCATGGGGCGCAGCGATGAGCTGGCCCACGGCGCCGTGCGCTTCAGTGTGGGGCGCTACACCGACGAGGTGGAGGTCGACCGCGCGGTGGAGATCGTCGCCGAGGGCGTGGCCCGCCTGCGCGAGATGTCACCCCTTTGGTCCGATCGATCGGAGGCGGGATAGAATGGGGCATTTTGCTGTCCAAAATGGAGCGGGTCGTGACCGGCGGGCGCTATAATCCGGTCTTTTTTGACCACTTTGACGCCCCGCGCCATGTCGGTGAGCTGGACCCCGCCGTCCCCGCTACCGGCGTAGCCGAGTGCGGCGATCCGCATCGCGGTGAAAGCCGGCTTCGCATTGGCGTACGGCTGGCACAAAATGGCTGTATTGAGGCGGTGGCCTTTAAAGCCTATGGCAACAGCGCTACGATCGCCGCCTGTTCATGGGCCTGCGACCGCATTCAGGGCCGCCCGGCGAGCGAGGCGGCCGACATCGACCCCGCCGAGGTGGCGGCGGCACTGGCACTGCCCGCCGAAGAGCGCGGTGCCGCGGTTCGGGTCTGCGAGGCCATCGCCGCCGCAGTAACAGACAGTTTGGCGTCGCCAGCGGGCGACGCCTGATCATTGGAGGTAGAGCACTATGGCAATTACAGTTACCAGCGCAGCGGCGAATCACATCGACCGCTATATCAAGCAGCGTGGTCAGGGCGTGGGTATCCGCCTGGGCCTCAAAAGTTCCGGCTGTTCCGGCTACTCCTATGTACTGGAATATGTCGACGAGCTCTCGGATGACGATCTGGTTTTCGAAGAGCACGGCGTCAAGGTGGTGGTTAACCGCGAGAGCTTTAATTACCTCGATGGCACCGAGCTGGATTTTGCCAAAGAGGGCCTGAACGAGGGCTTCCGCTTCAATAACCCCAATGTGAAAGACGCCTGCGGTTGCGGCGAGAGCTTTTCCGTATAGCGGCGAACAAACATCGGTGAAATACCCGAATCACCGGGGCTTCAGGGCGGGGCGCAACCGCGTTTCGCCCCCGCTTCGGCGGGGATTGGAAAATGCCGGGAAAGCGGCGTAAAATCGCGCCCAATTCAAATCCACGCACTTTTTTAATCTGAAATACACGGGAGCCCGAAATGGCCGTAGAACGCACGCTTTCCATTATCAAGCCCGATGCCGTTGGCAAAAATGCCATTGGTGACATTCTCTCTCGCTTTGAAAAAGCCGGTCTGCAAATTGTTGCAGCCAAGATGGTTCATCTGAGCGAGGAAGAAGCTGGTGCTTTTTACGCCGTTCACAAAGAGCGCCCCTTCTTTAAGGATCTGGTCGGCTTTATGACTTCCGGACCGGTCATGATTCAGGTGCTCGAGGGCGACAACGCCGTGGCCAAGAATCGCGACCTGATGGGCGCCACCAATCCCAAAGAGGCCGAGGCCGGCACTATCCGCGCCGACTTTGCCGAGACGATCGATGAAAACGCCGTTCACGGTTCCGATGGCAGCGATACCGCCGCCGACGAGATCGAGTTCTTTTTCAGTGGCGAGGTGAAGGTCTGCCCGCGCACTCGCTAAAACCAAGGGGCCGCTTTTGAGCGAAACCGCAAAAACCAATCTGCTCGATCTCGATTACGAGCAACTCAAAGCCTTCTTCCTCGATCGGGGGGAGAAGGCTTTTCGCGCTACACAGCTGATGAAGTGGATACACCACCGCTGTGTCGACGACTTTGACGAGATGACCGACCTCAGCAAGTCCCTGCGCGAGATGCTCAAGCGGGAGGCCGAGGTGCGCGCCCCCGAGGTGGTGCTGGAACAGCAGTCCGCCGACGGTACCCGAAAGTGGGTGCTCGAACTCGAGGCGCAGAATACGGCCTCGCGCAATACGCCCGCCATGGGCAACAAGATCGAGATGGTGTTTATCCCCGAGGAGGGGCGCGGCACGCTGTGCGTCTCCTCCCAGGTGGGCTGCTCACTGGATTGTTCCTTCTGCTCCACCGCCCGCCAGGGTTTCAGTCGCAACCTCAGTGCCGCCGAGATTGTCGGCCAGGTCTGGCAGGCCAAACGAACCCTGCTCACTCTGGGGCAGGGCGAGCGCCTGACCAATGTGGTGATGATGGGCATGGGCGAGCCGCTGATGAACTACCGGCCGGTGATTCAGTCCGTTAACACCATGATGGACGACCGCGGTTACGGCCTGTCCAAGCGCAAGGTGACCATCAGCACTTCGGGCATCGTGCCGGCCATGGAGCGAATGATCGAGGACACGCCCTGCGCTTTGGCGGTATCACTCCACGCCCCGGACGATGCCCTGCGCAACGAGTTGGTACCCATCAACAGAAAACATCCCCTCGAGGAATTGATGGCGGTGTGCGACCGCTGGGTCGAGGCCGGACCAAAGCGCAGTGTGACCTACGAGTATGTGATGCTCGAGGGTGTCAACGACAACCGGGAACAGGCTCACGCCCTGGCCAAACTGCTTCGACACCGCGAGGCTAAGGTCAATCTGATTCCCTTTAACCCCTTCCCCAACTCGGGGTACAAGCGCTCGTCAGAGGCGCGAATCAAGGAATTCAAACGCATCCTCAACAGCTACGGCGTCTTTACCTTCCCGCGCAAAACCCGCGGCGATGATATTGATGCCGCTTGCGGTCAGTTGGTGGGTAAGGTACAAGATCGTAGTCGCCGCCATTTAAAGTTTGCCGAGCCGCGATTCGGCGAACGCAGTTAGTATTTCCGGGAGGGGGTATGCGAGCCATCTTGATTGCCATTGCTGCACTGGGCCTGACGGCCTGTGCCAGTGTTACTGAAAGTCCGCGGCAGACCGATATGACAAAGGCGGCCGAGTCCAATGTTCGCCTTGGCGCCGCCTATATCCGGCAGGGCATGTATGGCGCTGCCAATGAGAAACTCGCGCGCGCCCTGGAACAAAACCCCGATTCCGCCGAAGTGCACAGCGTCTATGCGGTGCTGCTGGACGAGCTCGGCAAAAACGAACAAGCGGAAAAGCATTTCAAACGCGCGCTCGATATGGACGAGGAAAACTCCGACATTCGCAATAACTACGGTAACTTTCTCTGCCGACAGGGCAAAGTTGACGAAGCCGTGGAGCAGTTCCAGCGAGCGCTGCTCGACCCGCTCTACGAGACGCCGGCGTATGCCTTCGCTAATGCCGGCTCCTGTTTGATGCGGGTGCCCGACCTGGAGCGCGGAGAGGAGTTTTTGCGCAAGGCACTGCAACACAATAAAAATCTGCCGTCGGCTCTGTTCCAAATGGCAAAGCTCAATTATCTCAAGAGCCAGTACGCCGCCTCCAAAACTTATTTGGAGCGATACCACAAGGCTTCGGGAAAAAGTCCGGAGAGTTTGTGGCTGGGTATCAAACTGGCCTGGCAAGTATCCGACAAGGAAACGGCATCCAGCTACGGGTTATTACTGAAAAACCAATTCCCCGATTCGGTCGAAACGCAGAAATTACTGCAGGCCGAATCGACCCGACGATAGGTGGACTCCATGAGTGAAGAGAGAAACGATCAGCAACAACAGTCACAGCCCCCCACCAGTACCGGTTTTGGGGCCGAGCTGAGGGCGGCTCGTGAATCCCGCAATGTGAGTGAGATCGAACTGGCCGACAAGCTCAAACTGTCGTCCCAGGTGATTGAAGCGCTCGAGGCCGAGGATCTTGAAACGCTCCCCGCAGCCACTTTCGTGCGCGGTTACATCCGCGCGGTGGCCACCGAGCTGTCACTGGACAGCGACGCGCTGGTCGACCAGTTCAATCGCATGGTGCCCTCTGAGGAACTGGAACTGGGCAGTACGACTACAGCCATGCGTCAGCCCAGCAGCAAGGATCCGGCAATGGTCTACGGCTCTATTGCCATCGCTGCCATTTTCGTGGTTCTTTTAGCCATCTGGGGCTTCGGTGCCATCTCAGGGGACCCCGCAGAGCCGGTGGAACCGGCTCAAGAGGAAGTCAGTGAACCGGCAGTGGACGATGAGTCACCGCTACCCTCGATCAACATCGATGGGGCAAATCCCCCCCCGGGTGGTCAGCTTGAGTTTGAAGTGCCCGGAGCGCCTCTCGACGAGGCCGGCGAACCGATTGACGAGGCCGGTGACCTGCAGAGCGAGGCGCCGATCAATGGTACTGGGCAGGACAGTGACAGCGAATCCGCCAGCACCGATCCCGCAGGGGTGGCCGAGGAAAACGCCATTAGCGTGAATCAGCCGGCCAGCGTCAGCCGCATTGCCGATGAGGGCTCCGATGAAGTCGTGCTTCAGATCATGGGCCAGAGCTGGGCCGAGATTCAGGACGACAACGAGCACTACCACCTCTTTGGCATGGTCGATGCCGACGATAGCCCCGTTCGACTGGTGGGGCAGGCCCCCTTTCAGGTGTTTCTGGGCGACGCCCGACAGGTCGAGTTAAGCCTCAATGGCGAAGTCTACGACCACAGTCGCCATATTCGCAGTAATCATGTCGCGCAGTTTCGACTGCGCTGATCGTATACAATCACCCCCTTTCCTGTAATACGCTGGTTTAATTACCCATGGCCAAAGGCATACAGTCCATCCGCGGGATGCACGATATCCTGCCCGATCAAACCCCCGCCTGGCAGCAGCTCGAGCTTCAACTGCGGCAATTGATGCGCCAGTACGGCTATCGCGAGATTCGCACGCCGGCGATCGAACACACTGAGCTTTTCTCCCGCTCCATTGGCGATGTGACCGACATCGTGGAAAAGGAGATGTACACCTTCGAGGACCGCAACGGAGACAGCCTCACTCTGCGACCCGAGGGCACGGCCAGCTGCGTTCGCGCCGGTATTCAGCACGGGCTGCTTTTCAATCAGGTACAGCGGCTTTGGTATATGGGGCCGATGTACCGTCACGAGCGCCCGCAGAAAGGTCGCTACCGCGAGTTTCACCAGCTCGGGGTCGAGGCCTACGGCATGGCCGGTGCGGATATTGAGGCCGAGATGATTCTGATGGGCGCCCGCCTGTGGCAGGCTCTGGGTCTGGCGGATGTGCGGCTGGAGCTCAACACCCTGGGCACGGCCGAAGAGCGCCGCGTCTACCGCGAGCAGCTGGTAGCCCACTATGAAAAACACCGCGATCAGCTCGACGAGGACGCCCTGCGCCGCCTGCACAGCAATCCCCTGCGCATTCTCGACAGCAAAAACCCGGCGGTGGCGGCGGTCAATGCCGAGGCACCGGCGTTGATGGATTGCCTGGGCGAGGAATCCCGGGCCCATTTCGACCGTTTGACTGAACTGTTGCGGGCCGCCGGCGTCGAATACGCTTTCAACCCTCGCCTGGTGCGAGGCCTTGATTACTACGGCCACACGGTCTTTGAATGGATCACCGACGCCCTGGGTGCCCAAGGCACCATTTGTGCCGGTGGTCGCTACGACGGCCTGGTGGAACAGCTCGGTGGCCGCGCCACACCGGCGGTCGGCTTTGCCATGGGCCTGGAGCGTTTGCTGGCGCTGCTGGAAGAGCAGGGCGAGGCTCTGGAGGCACCTCCAGTGGATGCCTATGTGCTAGCATTGGGCGCCGAGCACGAGGGCGACGCCATGTTGTTGGCCGAGCAGCTGCGCGGCGAAATGCCGAGCGGTGCGGTGCTGTGGCACTGTGGTGGCGGCAGCCTCAAGAGCCAGTTGAAAAAAGCCGACCGCTCTGCGGCCCGCTACGCTGTATTGGTTGGCGGTGAAGAGGCCGAGCGCGGTGAAGTGGCGGTCAAACCCATGCGTGGCGGTGAACAATTTACCGTGGCCAGTGCCGAACTGGCCGACAAATTGAAGTCCAGAATCGAGAGTGACGAATAAAGATGGTCGATATTTACGAATCGGAACAGGAACAAATCGAGGCGCTCAAGCGCTGGTGGAACGAGAATGGCCTCTCCATTGTGCTCGGCGTAGTGCTGGGCCTCGGGGCGCTGCTCGGCTGGTACCAATGGCAGGACTACCAGTCTACCCGTCAGGACTTGGCCTCGGCCGAGTTCAGCGTGGTGATGGAGCAGTTGCAGAACCGGGATTTTGACGGGATCCCCGAGCGCGCCGCGAAGCTGGCCGACGACCTCGGCAACACCCACTACGCCAGTCTCGCCCAGTTGGCGGCGGCTCGCGTGCTGGTTGATCGCGGTGACCTCGAGGGCGCCCAAGCCCGTCTTCAATGGGTGGTGGACGACGGCACGGCGGATCACTACCGCGATGCCGCCCGCCTGCGTTTGGCTCAGCTGTTGATCGGTGCCGGCGAGCTCGATCGCGCCCAGGTTCTTCTCGGCAAGGGCCTCCCGGCCAGCTATGACGCTCGCCAGCAAGAGTTGCTCGGCGACCTGGCCGTGGCCAAGGGGGACGACAACGCCGCCCGTGTGGCTTACGACAAGGCACTCAACGCCGACCTGCCGCTGCAAAACCCCAGACGGGTGCAAATGAAGAGAGATAACCTCGGCAATATTGACCTGGTGGATTCCTGATGCGCATGACCCTGGCGCTGCTGGCGGCGCTGTTGTTGACCGCCTGCAGCAACATCAAAGACACGACCGAGCCACCTACGCCACTGGGCAACGTCGATCGCGAGATCGAGGTGGAGGCGTTGTGGCACCGCAATACCGGCGCCGGCACCGGCGAGTTTATGGTCGATTTATCACCGGCGTTGGATGACAGCGCCGTGTATGTAGCCGATCACCGTGGCCGCGTTATGGCGGTGGATCGTGAAAACGGCAAGCGCCGCTGGCGCATCGATCTGGACGAGGCCATCAGCGCCGGCGTCGGCGTCGACGACCAGTACCTCTATGTGGGCAGCCGCGAGGGCGATGTCATCGCCCTGAGCAAGGCCGATGGCAGTGAAGTCTGGCGCGAGACCCTGGGCAGCGAGATCGTGGTTCGTCCGGTGGCCTCGCTGGGCATGCTGGTGGTCAAAACCATTGACGGGGCCATTCGCGGCCTCAACACCAGTACCGGCGATGTCAGCTGGACCAACCGCCGCAGCGTGCCCTCACTGACTTTGCGCGGCTCCTCGGCCCCGGTGGTACGCGGCGGGATCATCTACCACGGCCTCGACAACGGTCGCCTGATGGCGGTTTCCCTGATGGAGGGACGGGCACTCTGGGAGACGCCTCTGGCGTCCCCGCGCGGGCGCAATGAGCTCGAGCGGATGGTCGATGTTGACGCCCGGGTTCTGATCGATCAGGGCGCCCTGTTTGCCGTGGCCTACCAGGGGCGCGCCGCCGCCATTGGCCAGGGCGACGGTCGGGTAATCTGGGCCAGAGAGCTGTCCGCTTTCCACGGCTTTGTCAGCGCCGGCACCGGCCGACTCGGCCTGGTGGACGAACACAGCCAGGTTTGGGGCATCGATCAGCGCAGCGGCGCCACACTGTGGAAACAGGACAAATTGCGCGCCCGGAAACTGGCCCCACCGGCCGTCCTGAATGAGACCATTGTGGTGGGCGATTTCGAGGGCTATCTGCATCTGCTGGATCCGTCGGACGGTCGCCTCGTGGGCCGCGCCCAGTATGACGACAAGGGTTTCAGTGCTGCGCCCATGGTGGCCGGCGACACCGCCTATGTTCTCGACCGGGGTGGTCGTCTGAGCGCTCTGCGCCTGACGCGTCGTGGCGATTAGGGCATGCTCTCTCTCCGGCGCCTCTCCGGCTGGTTCCTGGCGCTGCTCGTCCTGGCAGTGCTGCTGGTTCCCGCCTCGCCGGCACTCACCGGCTGGTGGCTTCAGCAACGCATAGAGCGCCAGCTGGAAGGCGTGCGCCAGTGGAGCGAGGCCGCTGGTCTCAAACAACTCGAGATTGAACTTGAACAGCAGCGACGGGGCTGGCTGACCAGCGAGTACACGCTGGCGGTCAACTTTCTCGAGCGCTCGGCAAACAGGGATCACCCCGATCTCCGCCTGCACACCCGAATTCAGCACGGCCCCGTGCGCTGGCGCGGTTTGCTCGATGGCGCCCTGGAGTGGCAGTGGGCCGAAGCCCGAACCGACTGGCACTTCCGCGGCCCCATTCTGCCCACGCTCACCACCGAGCAGTGGCTCGATTTCAGCGGCAATGTGCATGTCCTGTGGCGCTTCCTCGGCCACCGCAGCCAGAGTGGCGATTTGCGTTTCGATGTCGCCAGCTCCCGTGGCGAGTGGCACTACCGTCCGGCCGAACGCCAGTTGCGCGGTTCCCTGCAACTGCCTGACTTGCGCCTGCGCTACCAGAGCGACTACTTGCAACTGAGCGATGTCAATTGGCAGTTTCTGCTCGCCGATACCGATGCACCGCTGCCGGTGGGCCAGGGCGAAGTGCGGGTCGGCCTGGCCCGCTGGCGCCAGGGTGAGCGCGAGTGGCAACTGAGCGAGCTGTCTTTGCAGACCCTTTTTTCCGATTTTGAGGGGCTGAGCAACCTCAAGGCCGGTGCCCGCGCCAGCGCACTTGATCTCAATGGCTACCCCCTCAGCGACATCGAGCTGGACAGCGCCTTGCGGGGGATCAGTGAACGGAGTCTGGCGGCCCTGATTCCCGAGCAGGGCTGGGGACACTGGCGCCAGAATCTGGCCCGCTTGCAGCAACAATGGCAACAGCGCGCCGCCGATATCCTGGCCAACAGCGAGGTGGAAATCTCCCACCTGCAAATGCAAACGCCCTCGGGGTCAGTGCGCGGTTTTCTGCGCACCAATATCCCGCCGTTGGAGCAGATGGACGCCAGCGATACTCGCGAGTTGTTGCGGCGGGTGGACCTCAGCGCCGAGG
Source organism: Pseudomonadota bacterium (assembly GCA_051747425.1). GTDB lineage: Bacteria > Pseudomonadota > Gammaproteobacteria > HTCC5015 > HTCC5015 > HTCC5015. The sequence goes on along the minus strand of JBNJGD010000007.1, from coordinate 29,281 downwards.
CCAGTGTCCCCCAGTCCATGGTCGATACCCTGCTGGAGGACGCCAATATCCAGGAACGCTTTTTTCGCGACGAGCAGTATCGCTTCCTCAGTGAAAAACTCAGCCAGGAGCGCTTGCGCCAGGTGGCCGAAAGCGCCGCTCGCCAGCAGCTTAATATGGTGCTCTCCCAGGGCCTGATCGTCGACAGCGGCAGCCAGTACTGGACCCGGGCAGAACTCGGCGGTGGCCGGCTGCAGCTGAATGGGCAGGCGGTTTACGATTTTAATCGGCAGCCGAATTAACATGGCGCATTCCGCACCGCCATCGGTATAATCCCGCCATGAAACCCGTTATTGCCATTGTCGGCCGACCCAATGTCGGCAAATCGACCCTGTTCAACTGCCTCACTCGCAGCCGTGACGCCCTCGTCGCCGATATGCCCGGTCTGACCCGCGACCGCAAGTACGGCAACGGTCGCCTCGGCGATCGCGCCTATGTGGTGGTGGACACGGGCGGGCTGAGCACCGACCAGGACGAAATGGACAATTTGATGGCCGGCCAGGCCCAGCAGGCCATGGACGAGGCCGACATCATTTTGTTCATGACCGATGCCCGCGACGGCGCCACTCACATCGACGAGGAGATCGCCCGGGAAATCCGCAAGAAGGGCAAGCCGGTCTTTCTCGTCGCCAACAAGCTCGACGGCTGCGACCCCGCCGCCGTGGTGGCCGACTTCTACGCCCTGGGGCTGGGCGAGCCCCTGACCATTGCCGCCTCACACAACCGCGGCATTCACGCCATGATCGAGACCCTGTTCGAGGCGCTGCCCGAACACTTCGACGAGGAACTGGAGGAAGAGGGCCACGACGATCGCGTGCGCATCGCCGTGGTCGGCCGTCCCAATGTGGGCAAGTCGACCCTGATCAACCGCATTCTGGGCGAGACCCGGGTGCTCGCCTACGACGCCCCGGGCACCACCCGCGACAGCATCTATGTGCCCTTTGACAGCGACCAGGGCCGCTACACCCTGATCGACACCGCCGGTGTGCGCAAGCGCGGCAAGGTCCACGAGACGGTGGAAAAGTTCTCCGTGATCAAGGCCCTGCAGGCGATTGGCGAGGCCAATGTGGTGCTCCAGGTGGTCGATGCCCGGCGGGGTATCGCCGAGCAGGATTTGTCCCTGCTGCGCGAAGTGCTGCACCAGGGCACGGCTCTGGTCTTTGTGGTTAACAAGTGGGACGGCCTGGAGCCCCACGAGCGCCAGCGCATCAAGGACGAGCTCAATCGCCGCCTGGATTTCATCAGCTTCCCCGAGTTTCACTTTATTTCCGCGCTCCACGGCACCGGGGTGGGGCATATTCTCGAGGCCGCCAATCGCGCCTATGACTCGGCCATGGTCAAGCTCACCACCCGCGAGCTCACCGACATCCTGGAAGAGGCCACCGTGGCCCACCAGCCGCCCCTGGTCGGGCGCTATCGCACCAAGCTCCGCTACGCCCACCAGGGGGGCAAGAACCCGCCCCGTATTGTGATTCACGGCAACCGCGTTGAGCAGCTCTCCAGCAGCTACAAGCGCTACCTGAACAACCATTTCATGAAGCGCCTCAAACTCACGGGCACGCCCCTGCACATTGAGTTCCGCTCGGGCAAAAACCCCTATGAAGGGCAGAAAAACCAGCTCAGCGAACGCCAGGTCAAGCGCCGCAGTCGCCTGATCCGCGATCGCAAGATAAAAGACAACAAGCGCAAGAAACGATCCTGAACCCATCGGGACTGTCCAGAATCCGGCGGATTCGATAGGCTTTCCATTCAAACGAGTCCCAAAAGGAGACACCATGAATTTGACAACAGTGATTGCAGCTTCGGTTATTGCCCTGTCCAGCGGCGCCGTCCAGGCGCACCAAACCGGGTACTGGCACGACAGCGACGGCGTTGTCGTTCGCGACGGTAACGGCGACTGCGTTCGCACCGGGCTCTGGAGCGAGGCGGATGCCCTGCCCAAATGCGAGGGCCGGTCGGTCAGCCAAAAGCGCCGTATCCCAACACCGGTGACTCCCGAGCGCAGCGCCGAGATGGCCGAGAAAAAGCGCCAGGAGGCCCGCGCCAAAGAGCAGGCCGAGACCCTGGCGGAACTGAGCAATGTCTCGCTGTCTGCCAATACGGCCTTTGCCGTAGGCAGCGCCGACCTCAGTGAAGCCGGCAAGCGCGAGCTGGACGAGCTGGCGACGCAGCTCAAATCCCTCGAGGGCGTGATCCAGTCCATTGAGGTGGTGGGTCACACCGACAGCAGCGGCTCGGCGGCCCTCAACCAGCAGATTTCCGAGGACCGGGCCAGTGCCGTCAAGGCCTATCTGGTAGAGCAGGGGATTGACGGTGACAGTATTGGCACCCAGGGCAAGGGCGAATCGGAGCCCGTGGCCAGCAATGACACAGCGGCGGGGCGCGCCAGCAATCGCCGGGTCGAGATCGCCGTCGACGCCGATGTGCAGTGACAATTGACTGGCATCAACTGCTTGTCGAAAAGGGGCCTCTGGCCCCTTTTTTTTCGCTTTCGGTTCCTTAAGTCACCCGGGTAACTGTGTCATGATTGGGCCTTAAATCACTTGTTTTGGCGCCTTTGTGAACAACGCGGGTCTGTTCAGGGTACGCCAAAGTGCTATATTTGACATGAGAGCATGTCAATTTGACGGAGTTGGAAATGAGTCACAAACACGTAGATGTATTGATTGTCGGCGCCGGCCTTTCTGGTATTGGTACCGCCTGCCACCTGAGCCGCGAGTGCCCGGATCACAGCTATGCCATTCTCGAGCGCCGTTCGCGCATTGGCGGCACCTGGGATTTGTTCCGCTATCCCGGTATTCGCTCCGATTCCGACATGTTTACCTTTGGTTACAACTTCCGCCCCTGGACCGGCGATAAATTTCTGGCCGACGGTCCCTCCATCCGCGACTACATTGTCGAGACGGCGGAGGAATACAATGTCACGCCGCATATCCACTTTAATCGTCAGGTCACCACGGCCAACTGGTCTACGGAAGACGCCATGTGGACCCTGGAAGCAGTGGACGAATCCACTGGCGAGAAGGAAACCTGGACCTGCAACTTCCTTATGAGCTGCTCCGGCTACTACAACTACGATCAGGGTCACCGCCCCGATTTTCCCGGTGAGAAACAGTTTGAAGGCCAGATTATCCACCCCCAGCACTGGCCGGAGAATCTGGACTACAAGGGCAAGAAAGTCGTGGTCATCGGCAGTGGCGCCACCGCCGTGACACTGGTGCCGGCCATGGCTGGCGAGGCCGAGCATGTCACCATGCTGCAGCGCTCGCCCACTTATGTGGCCACCGTGCCCGATGTCGACCCGATGTCCCGCAAGTTGCGCAAGTTCCTGCCCGAGATGGCGGTCTACCGCATTGCCCGGGCCCGCAACATTGGCCTGCAGCGCATGGTTTACAAGCTGTCCCAGGAAAAGCCCAAGATGATGCGCCGCTTTTTCCTCGGTCAGGTGCGCAAGCAGCTCGGCCCCGATATCGACATGAAGCACTTCGAGCCCAGCTACAACCCCTGGGATGAGCGCCTCTGTGCCGTTCCGCGCGGCGATCTGTTCAAGGTACTGCGCAAGGGCGATGCCTCGATTGTCACCGATCACATCGATACCTTCACCAAAAAGGGCATTCGTCTGAAATCTGGCCAAGAGCTGGAAGCGGACATCATCATCACCGCCACCGGCCTGGAGCTGCAGATGCTCGGCGGCGTTGAAGGCACCGTTGACGGCAAGGTGGTCAAGCCCAATGACACCCTGGTGTATCGCGGTGTGATGCTGCGCGATGTACCCAATATGGCCATGGTGTTTGGCTACACCAACTCCAGCTGGACGCTCAAGGCCGACCTGGCGGCCGAGTATGTCTGCCGCGTGCTCAAGTACATGCAGAAAGTCGGTGCCAAACAGGTCACGCCCCGCGACCACGAGGGCTGTGATACCGATGACAACTTCCTCGGCCTGCAGTCGGGCTATGTGCAGCGCGCCTCGGATCGCCTGCCACGCCAGGGCAAGCGCGACCCCTGGCGCGTGCTCAACAACTACCTGCACGATTTGCCCTCACTGCGCTACGGCCAGCTCGACGACGAAGAGCTGGAGTTCAGCCAGTTCGACGAGAGCAAAAAGCAGCGCAAGGGTCTGCTGGCTACCGTGCTCGGCGCCTAGCGCCCTGCCTGTACGGCCACTCGGGGCGCCGGCCATGCCGGCGCCTTTTTTGTGGGCGGCGCGTTTTTAAGTGTCATGCCCGGCCGTTTGCTGTATCCTCGCCTCACCAATCGCTTTACTTCCCCCCAGAGATTCTCAATGACATTTGACCAACTCGGCCTGTCCGCGCCCCTTCTTGAGGCCGTGGCCGCCCAGAAATACACCCAACCCACCCCGATTCAGGCCCAGGCCATCCCCGCCGTCTTATCCGGTCGCGATGTGATGGCTGCGGCTCAGACCGGCACCGGCAAAACCGCCGGCTTTACTCTGCCGCTGCTGGAGATCCTCTCCCGCGGCCGCCGTGCCGGTCGCCAGCAGGCCAGGGCCCTGGTGCTCACGCCGACCCGGGAACTAGCCGCACAAGTGGCCGACAGCGTCGCCACCTACGGAAAGGGTACGCCCCTGAGTTCGGCCGTGGTCTTCGGCGGCGTCAAGATCAATCCCCAGATTGCCCGCTTGCAGGACGGTGTCGATATTCTGATTGCCACGCCGGGCAGACTGCTCGATCTCCACAACCAGGGCGCGGTGAAGTTCGACCACCTGGAAGTGCTGATCCTGGATGAGGCCGATCGCATGCTCGATATGGGCTTTATCCACGACATCCGCCGGATCATCAAACTCCTGCCCGAGGTGCGCCAGAACCTGATGTTCTCCGCCACTTTCTCCCGGGAGATTCGCCAGCTCGCCAAGACCATTGTCAACCAGCCCGAGGAGATCTCGGTGACGCCGCGCAACGCCACCGCGAAGACGGTCCGCCAGTGGATGCACCCGGTGGACAAGAAGCGCAAGCCGGAATTGCTGGCTCATCTTTTTGAAGAACACAATTGGCAGCAGGTGCTGGTGTTTTCGCGCACCAAGCATGGCGCTAACCGCCTGACACGCTTTCTCGAAGCGCGAGGTATTGAAGCGGCAGCCATTCACGGCAACAAGAGCCAGGGTGCCCGGACCAAGGCACTGGCTGATTTCAAAAAGGGTAAGTTGCGCGCCCTGGTAGCCACCGACATCGCCGCCCGCGGCATCGACATCGACCAGCTGCCCCAGGTGGTCAACATCGATCTACCCAATGTCTCCGAGGACTATGTCCACCGCATCGGTCGCACCGGCCGCGCCGGTTCCACCGGTTCGGCGGTCTCACTGGTCAGCGCTGATGAAGTGGGTATGTTGAGTGGCATTGAACACCTGACCCAGCAACTGGTGGAGCGCGTGGTGGTCGACGGCTTTGAGCCCGAGCACGATGTACCCGCCACGGATCTCAAGCACAAAGTGCGCGGTCCCAAGCAGGAGAGCGGGCAAAAGAATAATGGCCGCGGCCGCAAGCCCGCTCGCCAGGGCGGCCGCTCCGGTGGCGAGTCCGCGGACAATGCCCAGGGCCGTCGTCGCCGGCCCCGCAAATCAACCAGCAACGGCAATCGCCGTCCGGCCCCCAATCTTTCGGGACGCTAGGACCGAAAGACGCGACAGAGTTTGCAAGCTCGGCGGAGTGCGAGACACTGTACTGGCCTAACACCAATTTGGAGTTGCCATGTACCGGAAAATCCTCGTTCCCGTCGACTTGTCTCACCTCGATGCTCTGGCGCGCGCTCTGCAAACGGCGATCGACCTTTCCCGTCACTATCAGGCTACCCTGTGCTATGTGACCATTTCCCACACTCAGCCGGGTCCAGCCGCACACAGTGTGGATGAGCTCAAGCAGAAGATGGAGGCCTTTGCCACCGAACAGGGTAAAGATCACGGCATCGACGCCCAGTCCCATGTCATTGTTACCCCCGATGTCACCACCGATCTGGACAAAAAACTGGTGCAGGCGGTGGAAGACTGTGGTGCCGACCTGGTGGTCATGGCCTCGCACAAACCGGGTCTGGGTGACTGGTTACACCTGCTCGGTTCCCACGCCAGCAAAGTGGTCAAAATGTGTGACCAGTCCGTTTTTGTGGTTCGCTAGCCCCTTTTTATTGTTGCCGTACCGGAGTCCGCATGTCCCTGTTCGATGACGCTTATGCGCGTCTTTTGAGTCTGGGTGAGGCCATCGATGCCTCGCCCGATGTTTTGCACCGCCTGTCCCGTCCGGCGGCCTTGCTCTACGCCTCGCTGCCGGTGTTGATGGACGACGGTTCCACCGAGTACTTCGATGCCTATCGCTGCCAGTTCAACTACCTGCTCGGTCCCTGCAAGGGCGGCGTTCGCTTTCACCCGGATGTCTCCCAGGCCGAGGTTCAGGCCCTGTCCCTGTGGATGACGCTCAAGTGCGCCGTGGTCGGTTTGCCCTTCGGCGGCGGCAAGGGCGGTGTGCAGGTGGACCCCAAACATCTCTCGCCCATGGAGTTGGAACGACTCAGCCGCGCCTATATGCGCGCCATGGTCGACTTTATCGGCCCCGACCGGGACATTCCGGCGCCGGATGTAAACACCAACGAGCGCATCATGGGCTGGTTGCTGGACGAGTACGAAGTCATCCGCCGCCACAAACAACCGGCGGCACTCACCGGCAAGCCGGTGAGTCTGGGCGGCAGCCAGGGCCGCACCGAGGCCACCGGGCGCGGCGCCTTTTTGTGCCTGGAAAAGCTGCGCCAAAAGCACGACCGCGCCGCCGATACCATTCGCGTCGCGGTGCAGGGCTTTGGCAACGCCGGCTACCACATGGCTCGTTCACTCACCGACGCCGGCTACAAGGTCGTGGCGGTGAGTGATTCACGCGGGGCGATCTACTGTGACACCGGGCTCGATGTTCAGGCGCTGTGGCAACACAAGCAGCGGCACAAGCATTTCAAGGATGTCTACTGCAGCGAGTCGGTCAGTGGCACCCCGGTAGGTGAGCACATCACCAATGAGGAATTGTTGGCCCTGGATGTGGATGTGCTGGTACCCGCCGCCCTGCAGGGGGCCATCACCCTGGCCAATGTCGATGCCATTCGAGCCCGCTGGATTGTCGAGATCGCCAACGGCCCGGTAACCCGCGCCGCTGATGACAAACTGCACGAGCGCGGCATCCTGATAGTGCCCGATGTCCTGGCTAATGCCGGCGGTGTGATTGTCAGCTATTTCGAATGGGTGCAAAACCGTTCCGGCGACTCCTGGAGTCGGGAGGAAGTGGATCACCGCCTGTCCGAGAAAATCGAGCGGGCCTTTGATGCCATCTGGGAGCGCTGGGAACAGCGACCCGAACTGGGCATGCGTGCCGCCGCCTATGGCCGGGCGCTGGAACACCTGAACGAGGTGCTGGCAGTGCGCGGCAACAAGGCCTACTTTGGCGGTCAGCTGGATTTGCCCTGATCGCTCCATTGCCGGGGAGTCGGGGAGTCGCTAGTATCGGGTGTTCTGTATTACCCGAGAAAGAGAAAAGGCTATGCTAATCAGTAATGTTGAAATCCTGCCCGGCAAACGCATCACCGACCACATGGGAATCGTTCAGGGCAGTACCGTGCGCGCCAAGCACGCCGGCAAGGACTTTATGGCCGGATTCAAAAACATCTTTGGCGGCGAGCTCAGCAGCTATACCGAACTCCTGCAGGAGTCCCGCGAGGAGGCCCTGGAGCGCATGAAGGAACAGGCTTCGGCCATCGGCGCCAACGCCGTGATCAATGTGCGCTTTGCCACTTCGGCCATCGCCGCCGGTGCCTCCGAGATTCTCGCCTACGGCACCGCCGTGGTGGTCGAGGACCGCTAACATGGAAGGTCTGATTCAACTGGGCATCATTGTCTTGTTGCTCCTTTTGGGCTACAGCTTTGGTCGCCTCAACGAAAAGCGTCACTACAAGAGCATCCGCGAGAGCGAGGCCGAGCTTCGCGGCACCCTGGTGATTAACGAGCGCTTCCCTCCGCCCCAGTGGCACCGCCACGAGCAGCAGCTGGTGATGGGCAATGTGGTGATCTCGGTGGACTACTTCAAAACCTTTATCGCCGGTTTGCGCAACCTGGTGGGCGGCCACATCACAGCCTATGAATCCCTGCTGGATCGGGCCCGTCGCGAGGCGGTGATTCGCATGCAGCGCGATGCCGAGGCCCGGGGCGCCGAGGCCATTCTCAACATGCGCTTTGTTACCTGCCAGGTCTCGGGCAACGCCGGCCAGGGTATCGGCTCCATCGAGGTGTTGGCCTACGGCACGGCGATGGTGCCCGCCTCGGCGGCATGAGCCAGTACCGCCGGGAAAACCCGCAGATCCCCGAGGGCATCAACGCCAGTGAGGAGAACCCGCTCAAGGAGTTTTGTATTCTGGTCACGGGTGTCCTGGGTGCCCTGATTGTTGCCATTCTTGTGCTGAGTTTCTTTGCCCAGAAGCTGGCCGTTTATATGCCCTTTGAATGGGAGCGCGAAGTGGTCTCCGCCTGGGAGTTTGAAGACAGCGAGGCGGCGGAGGAGCAGGGTGAGGATATGACCCGTGCCAAACGCCGCGCGCTACAGGCCCTGGCCGAGGACCTGATTCCACACATGGGCTTGCCGGAAGAGATGTCCATCCGCGTTCACTATGTCGACAGCGATGTGCCCAACGCCTTTGCCACCATCGGCGGGCATGTGTTCATTCACCAAGGCCTGATCGACGCCGTGGACTCCGAAAACGGCCTGGCCATGGTGCTGGCCCATGAGATCGCCCATGTTCAGCACCGCCATCCCATCCAGTCACTGAGTCGCGGGGTCATCGTGCAGTTGCTGCTCAGCGCGGTGATGGGCAGCAACCAGAACCTGCAGGCGGTGATCGGCCAGACCGGCATGTTGACCATGCTCAGCTTCAACCGCGAGATGGAGCGCGAGTCCGACCGCTCGGCGCTGGTGGCTCTGGAAGCACACTATGGCCACACCCACGGCGCCGAGCGCTTCTTTGAAACCGTCAACGAAAAACACGACCAGCCCGAGTGGAGCGAATTCTTCGCCACCCACCCCGACACCGACCTGCGCATCGAAGCCATCCGCGCCACCCAGGGCAACGGCCCCGCCCCCGTACTCGAACCACTACCCGAGGTGCTGGTCTCCTCTGAATAATTAGCCACAGAGGACACAGAGGACACAGAGGTTTGTGTTCTGTAGGAGCTTGCTTGCAAGCGAACATCGGTCGAGATTTATACCATTCGCCTGCCAGCAGGCTCCTACGGTACAAAAAATCCCGGATAAGAGCTGCGCGCTTTCCGGAATGACACAGAAGACTCTGTGCTCTCTGTGCCCTCTGTGGCTAAAAAATCAATCCGGACAGAATTCCTTGTACAGGGTCTGCAGCAGGGCCAGGGCGCTGGGGTCGCTGACGCGGTAGTAGATGTGCTTGCCCTCGCGGCGTGGGGTAATCAGGCCTCTCTCGCGCAGTTTGCCCAGTTGCTGGGAGAGGTTGGGTTGGTGGATGTCCAGGGCCGCTTCCAGCTCGCTGACGCACATCTCCGCCTGACTCAACTGGCACAGCAGCAACAGTCGCTCACCGTGCCCCAGGGCCTTTAACAGTGCCGTGGCCCGGTCTGCGCCGGCGCGCATCTTGTCGATCTCGATGGTGGCTTCGGGCATATCGCTGTGCTCACTGAATACGATTGTCACAATAGATTGAAAAACATTATATAAAAAACTATATTGTTAGCCAAGAGAGCAACACAAATCAGAGGAAACGAGATGAAACCGATTGTAAAAAGCTTCCTGGACCCGGATACCGAAACCTTCAGTTATGTGGTCTACGACGCATCCGGCGGTACCGCCGCTGTGATCGACAGCGTGCTCGACTACGACCCCAAATCCGGCCGCACCTCCACTGAGGGTGCCCAGCGCATCGTCGACTATGTGCGCGAGCAGGATCTGACCGTGGAGTGGATTCTCGACACCCACGCCCACGCCGACCACCTCTCGGCGGCGCCCTTTATTCGCGATGAAGTGGGCGGAAAGATCGGTATTGGCGAGAAAATCTCGGAAGTGCAGAAGATCTTCCGCGAGGTTTTCAATCTGGAGAAAGAGTTCCTGGTCGACGGCAGTCAGTTCGACAAACTCTTTGCCGACGGCGAGGAATTCACCGTGGGCCCGATGAAAGCCAAGGTCTTCAACACCCCCGGCCACACCCCGGCGGATATGGCCTGGCTGATCGAAGACGCGGTGTTTGTCGGCGATACCCTGTTTATGCCGGACCTGGGCACCGCCCGCTGCGATTTCCCCGGCGGCAGTGCGGCCACGCTCTACGACTCCATTCACAAGCTCTACGAGCTGCCGGACGAGACGCGGGTGTTCCTCTGCCACGACTATCCGCCCGAGGGCCGCGACTACCAGTGCGAGACCACCATCGGCGAGCAGAAGCGCAGTAACAAGCATGTGGGTGAGGGCATCAGTCAGGCCGAGTTCATCAAGATGCGCGAAGAGCGCGACGCCACCCTGGACATGCCGCGCCTGATTTTGCCCTCCATTCAGGTCAACATCCGCGCCGGCCAGATGCCGCCGGCCGAGGACAACGGCAAGATCTACTTCAAGATCCCCGTCAACGAGCTTTGATGGCTGATTGAAAAAAGGTAGGGCGGACGCGGCGCAGCCGCTTCCGCCGACCAAAGTAACATCGAACCACCGGCGGATGTGGCTTGCGCCACTTCCGCCCTACGCCAATGCCAAAATCGTAGGGCGGACGCGCAAAGCGCTTCCGCCTGTGACTCACGGCGTCTCATGTCATTACGAAAAGCCCGCAGCGCTTAAACCCCTGTCGCCTTTTATCCTCATCGCAACTTGAGCCAGGTAATGCGCTCGGCAATAATTAACAAAAATTAACAACAAAAAAGGACTCTCCTCATGTTGATAAATCGCTCTATTCGCGCGTTGCTACTGCTTTTTGTGTTTTCTCTTGCTCTGTCCGCTTGTGGCGGCGGAGGCGGTTCTGACTCTGACTCCAGTGAACCGCAAATTGACCCACGAGACGCCAATGCCCTGACCGAAGTGCTGGTGGTACCGGGTGCAAGTACGGTGCCGGGCAGTCTGCCGGCCACGACCAGCAGCCCGGATGCACCGCGTCTGACTCGCAGCGAAACCGATGTGGCGTATTCCTCGGGTTCCCAGGTTCAGCTGCCGGTGGATTTTGAAACCAATGGCTCCGTGTTGTCGGAGATTCTCTTTGCCGTTCAGGGTGCCGACAGCTATTTCCGCCTGCAGCTGGCCAATGCCCCTGAGTCGGGGACATTCTCGCTGCCGATCAATGTCCCCTCCAATGTGGCCAATGGGCAGTTCTGTATTGACCTGAAAATGATCGACGCCAATGGTCGCGTCAGCGCCGAACAGCAGATTTGTATCAGCGTGATTTCACCGCTGGCCTGTAACAACCTCAAAGTCTCCGGCGGGGAGGGTGTCACCAGCACCATGATCGACATGGGAGGCTCGGTCGGCAATGTAAAGGTCGATTACGAGACCTACACCGTCAAAGACAAAATCGACATCTTCCAAAACGGTCAGTGGGTGGCCGGTACTGGCCCCAACACATCGCGGACCAGCATTCGCACGGCCCTGGATTGTTCACAAGCCACCGAGGCCCTGGGTTATGTCGGTGAGAATTCCGAGTTCCTGTTCTCCTACAACCCCGCGCTTGGCGGTGATGTGGAAGTGGTGGTCTCCGGCTGTGAAAACAGCGGTACGGCTTGGGAGTACACTGCCTCCTGCCCAGGTGATTTCGGCCAGTGTACCGTGGACAGTGACTGCGCCGCCGGTGAGGCCTGTGTCACCGGTACCTGTGTCAAAGAGGGCGTTCTGCGCTTCTCCCTGACCTGGAGTGCCCAGAACGACCTGGATCTCTATGTTGACACCCCCAGTGGCACTGAACTGTCATACACGAATCGGTCAGGCGCTGCCGGCGAGCTGGATACGGATAATACATCGGGCGGTTCTGGTTCTGTCGAGAATATCTTCTTTACGGATGCACTCGATAGCGGCACATACACATATTTCGTCAACAACTATGGTGGCAGTGCCAGCTCCTGGAAAATCGAGGTTTTCGAGGAAGGGGTACTCCAGGAAACCCAAACCGGCAGCTTCAGTTCCGGTACCAGTCGTGAGGATTCCACCAAGTACAACTACACTTACTCGCCTTAAGGTGTATTGAATGTGGTTTTTAAAAGCCGCTCACCGGGCGGCTTTTTTTTATAAATGCCACCAAAACAACCGGGCGTGAAAACCGTCTTCCCCTCTCCCCTCGCGGGAGAGGGGCGCCAGCGGACTCTCTCTTGCCGCCCACATCCCCTCACGCTAAAGTCAGCTTTTTGCCCCGACTCGCTATGACCAAACAATCAGCAAGCTGGCAAAGCCGCAAGGGCTGGGAAAGCCTCCGTATTCGTTCCAACAGCAAAAAGGCCCTGTGGGCGGTTTGGGGCTTTGCCCTGGTGTGGAACGGCATCAGCACCCCCTTTCTCTGGACGCTGCCCGAGGCCATGGACAAGAATCCCTGGCTGATTCTGATGGTGCTGGCCTTTCCCGCCGTGGGCCTGTTCCTGTTGTGGAAAGCCATCGCCATGACCCGGGAGTACCGTCACTACGGCACCGTCGAACTGAACATGGACCCGTACCCCGCCGCCATTGGCGGCCAGATGGGCGGTTATGTCGATGTGCCGCGTCTGAGACCTGGCGAGCTGCAAAAGCCGGGCGCCGAAACCACTGTGACCCTGGAGTGCATCTACTCGTACATGTCGGGTTCGGGCAAGAACCGCTCGCGCAAGGAGAACATCCTGTGGGCCGAGCAGGGCACGCCGGCCACCGAAGGGGCAGGGCGGGGCGTGCGTTTTGCCTTTTCCTTTGATGTGCCGGAGGGCTTGCCCGAAGCCGATGTAAAGCGTTCCAGTTCCTACCATTTCTGGCGCTTGTCGGTGAAGGCGGACATCGATGGCGTAGACCTGGAGCGCCAGTACGACATCCCCGCCTTTGCCGGCAGCGATCAGTCGCGGCATGTCCGCCACAGCATCAGTGCCCAGGTGAGGGCGGAGCGGGAGGCCAAATCACAGGCCGCCAGGGAGGCCATTCAGGCCGGTAATCTGGATTTACCGGGGCTGTCCCGGGCCATGCACTATCAGGACTACGGCCACCAAATCAAAATGCGCTTTCCCATGTTTCGCAACAAGCTGCTCAGCCTGTTTGCCTGGTTCTTTGCCATCGGCTTCGGCTTTGCCAGCTACATGATGTTGAAGGACGGCCTCGACGGTGGCGGCTTTGGGCTCTTCATGATCCTGTTCAGCGTGCCCTTTGTGTTGGTGGCTATTGCCGCCACGGCCGCCGCACTGTACTTGCCCTTTAACCGGCTGGTGGTGCGCATCGACAGCCGGAGCATTCGTACTCTGAGAAGCTGGCTCTTCCTGCCCATTCGGCGCCACACGCTGGATCTCAACCAAGTCCAGCACCTGACCATCAAGCGCACCGGCAGCACCGGCGAGGGCGTGGACAAGGTAGAGCATTTCAAAGTCATTGCCCTCGACAACCGCCGCAAAAAAATCACCCTGGCCGAAGATCTGGACGGCCGGGATGTGGCCCAGCACTTCTGCGACTACCTGGCCCAACGCATCGGCGTGACCTCAAAACCGGCAGAGTAGGGCGGACGCGTAAAGCGCTTCCGCCATAAAGCGTTGAGGCGCAGTCATTTGTACAAACGGGATGAAATGAATTTGTCATCTGGAAGTGGTATTGATGGCAATCAGAAAAATATCCACGGAATGGCTGGAAAGGGAATGAAGTTTTCAATGATTAAGCTGCTTTTTTGTTCGGTGCTTTTGAGCACCGTTTATGTGACTGCTCTTGCCAGTGAGCCGGCAGAATTATTGCCAGAAGAAAAATACCAGGCGACGATTTCGATTGAAGATGTACTCGATGAGCTGGATGTTGATCTCGATCCCGTTCAAATCGCGGTGGAGAGTAGCCGCTACTCCGAACTAAATGACGCTCCCTTTGAATCGGGCAATAGACTGGTAGTGACTGCTTCTGAAGAGGCCGATCAGTATATTGAACCTGCTGCTGTCACCCTGATTCAAAGTGAGGTGGCTCCTGAAGTCTTTAATTTTGTCGAGGCTGTAACCGATTTCATTGTGGGGACCACCTTCGATTTTCTATCGGCACTGGTTCAAGCCATTGGCCAGATAGTGCTGCGATCCACGGTTTGCGCCATAGAAACCGTCTTTGGTGCTACGGGGTCATGTGACAGACCTGTTACCGAACTTAAAGTGGGCTCAACTTATAGAGATGATCTGGAAGCCATCGATGAAGATGTAGCGCTGGGTGCGCGTGTGGAGTTTCGGATTGCGCCTCTGGCCTATAAGGGAACGCTTATCAGGCGCACGATCAGTTATCTGGATTTCTCGATTCCACAAAGCAACCAAAGAATTCGCGGTAAAGACAGTTTTTTCATTCAAACTTTTGAGTGGCGCAGAACATCTGGCAATACGACGCCCATTCAATTGTCGTGGCAGCTTCAGGTAGAGAACGCCGAAAGGAAGTCGTACATCAGCGCAGGTGCTGCAACGATAGTGATCGCCGTACAGTTTTCCGATGGTGAATATCAAATAGTAGAGGAAATAAAACTGCATCACGACCAATCGGGCAGCACCACCATCACAGTGGCTGATTTTTTTGCCGATCAAAGCGAGCCGGTAAAAATTGTGGCCCTTGCCGGTCAGCAACACTATAAATCGCTCGACCCCGAAGCCCTTGAGCAATACATCGATGCCAATAAAGGTAATGGAGACGATGACGAAGAGGATTTGCTGGAGGTGATGGCGATTGCCTATGCGCTGGGTTTGCGTGTGGCCTCGATAGGCAGCGTGTCTCTGGCCATTTTAGCCTTACTGGTTTTGGGTTATGGCTGCCGGCGTAGACGGATCAGAACGGATTAGCCTGCCGTACAACGGGCCACCAGCGCTTCGCAGGTTTGCCGGGTGGCAACGGAATCCACCTCGTGCGAGATCAGTCCCTCCAGGGTGAATGTGATAATCCGAATATCGGCGTCGCGGGTGTCGGCCGCTTGATGTGCTGGCAGCTGGGTGGCTAACAGCTGCTCGAGCATGTTGTGGAAGTTGGTATGCCACTGGTCAATGTCTTCTGACACCCGAATACGGTTGTGTACGGTGGCTACCAGCCCGCTGATCGGCCGCAAGCGCCCCACCAGCCACACCAGCTGATCGGTCAGCGGGTCCTGGACTACCGACATATAGGCCGCCAGATTCTCTTGCAGCAACTCGTCGAGCACGGCCAGGAGTAGCTGGTCCTTATCCTTGAAATACCAATAGATCGTATTGGGGGTGACCCCCGCCTGGCGGGCGATCCGGTTCATGGGGGTGGCGTCATAGCCTTCCTCCAGGAACAGCTCGCGTGCGGCGGCAATGAGTTCCGCCCGTTTTTCGGCCTGGGGTTGGGCGCGTCGGTTGCTTGGCATGCCATTATCTTGACAGACATTCAAGAGAGGGGGTAGTCTTCATTCTTGAATGCTATTTAAGAGGAATGGGCCATGACTTCTGCAACCGCAGCCAGCGCAGCTACAACCACCGCTTTTGAGCGCAGTGACGTACATTTTCGCTCTGGTTCTGATGTATGCCACGCCTGGTTGTACCGGCCTGCCAGCGCAGCTGCTACCGAGCCGCTACCGGTGATTGTGATGGCCCACGGCCTCGGGGCCATCAAGCGGGGCGGGCTGGCTGCTTTTGCCGAACGGTTCTGCGCCGAGGGCTACGCCTGTCTGGTATTCGACTACCGCTATTTTGGCGACAGCGGGGGGGAGCCCCGGGAACTGCTGGATATCCCCAGTCAGCTCGACGACTGGCGGGCGGCGTTGGCCTATGTCCGTTCATTGCCGGAGATGGATCCCGACCGGGTAATTGTGTGGGGTACTTCATTTGCTGGAGGTCATGCCATTGTGATGGCGGCGGAGGATACCCGGGTGGCGGCGGCCATTGCCCAGTGTCCGTTTACCGACGGGCTCGCCTCCGTCAAGGCCATTGACTGGAAAACCAACATAAAGCTCTCGGCGCTGGCATTGCGGGATATCGCGGCTGCGCGACTGGGACGGGCTCCTGTGCGAGTGCATGCGGTGGGGGAACCCGGTGAGGCGGCACTGATGACCTCGGCAGATGCGATGGACGGTTACAACGCGCTGGTCGCTGCGACCGGTTGCGAAGATGTATCGACGCTTGTCTCCGCGCGAATCGGCCTGCAGATCCCTTTTCATACTCCGGGGAGAAGGGCGAAGGATGTGAAGTGCCCCATGCTGTTCAGCGTATGCCAGAACGACAGCGTGGCTCCGGCGAAGGCCACCTTGAAGCATGCTGCGCGGGCACCGAAAGGGGAAATCAAACTCTACCCCGAGGGCCATTTTGATATTTATCTGGGTGAACCTTTTGAACGCAACATCAGTGATCAGATCGCCTTCCTGAGAAAGCACATTCCGGCTCAGTCGAGCTGAATCTGCGGCTTTACCTCACATGGCGGGCCCTTGTCATTCCGGAAAGCGCACCGCGCTTATCCGGAATCTCAGAGTCCATAGCAGGCCCACCGTCAGTAACGAGGCGCTGTCATTCCGGAAAACGCACCGCGTTTATCCGGAATCCCGGAATTGCCAAGCGCCCCGCACAATTGTAATGTGACGCGACATCATGTTATTGGGTAAGCCCATGAGCGAACGCATTCTGATCATCGGCAGTGGCGCCGTCGGCGCCGTCTACGGCTATCACCTGCAACAGGCCGGCTGCGAAGTGGCCTATCTGGTGCGCAACCCGGCCAGCCCCAACGCCCGCATGCCCAGGGACCTCTACCAGTATCGCTACTTTGGCGAGCCGCAACACCGCCATCTGGACGCACCAGTACTCACCCAGGCCACCGCCGACTGGGACCAGGTATGGCTCACGCTGCCCTCCGAGGCCTTACAGTCGCCCTGGCTGGCAGAGCAGTTGGCGGTCTTCGGTGCCGATACGCCCCTGATCAGCTGGACGCCCAATTTCCGCGACCGGGAAACCCTGAGCCAGCTCTACAAGGGCCCGATCCAACACGGGCTGATTGGCTTGATCAGCTTCCACACGCCCCTGCCGGGCCACCAGAGCCCACCGGAAGGTTGGGGGTACTACCTGCCGCCCCGCTCGGCCATGTTGGACGACAGCCAGCCGGGTAAGCGCGCCGCCAAACTGCTCAAGGCCGGCGGCTACCCCGCCGTTTCCATGAAAAACCTGCCCTGGGTGGCCGGGCGAGCCACGGCCCTGACCATACCTGCCATTTCCGCCCTGGAGACCGCGGGCTGGTCACTCAAGAACATTCGCAATAAGCGCTATCTGACAATGGCCAGTGGCGCTTCGCGGGAAGCCACCACCATTTCGGCCCACTACTTCAAAATCCGCACGCCCCTGACGGTGCCCCTGCAACGCCCCTGGCTGTTTCGCCTACTGGCGCTTGTCGCGCCCCGGGTCATTCCCATTCCCCTGGAGACCTATTTGCACTACCACTTCAGTAAGGTGGGCGAACAAACCCGCCTGATGCTCGATCAGTGGATAGAAGAGGGCAAAAGGCGCAGGCTGCCGGTGACAAAGCTCAAGGAACTGAGACAAAGCCTGGGTGACTCCCCCGGTAGCGGGTGAGCACATCAGTTTTACAGGAGTCGTTGGGGGGTTACTTCTGGTCGGACTCGAGGGGGCTTGCCAAAGGGCAGGTGGTTGAGCCACTTTATCCCGGCGCTGTTGTGGCCGTAAAAAGCGACCCGGAAATGTACGCGTTACTGGCACTGGTCGATGCCATTCGCCTGGGCAATGCCAGAGAAAAGCAGTGGGCGGTACAGCTGTTAAAGGAACAAGTTTAAAAGGAGGAATGTCATGGCAAGGGAAGGCCGACATACAGAGCTGATCAGAAATCAGCGTATGAGAGAGGTGTACCAGGTTCTACAGGCTTTGAGTCAATAGCGGCCACAATATTTGCTAGCATGGGAGGCGTTACGGCAGTACAGGGTGCAGTTAGAAGGAGATCTCGATGGTGTATGTGGTGTCCCTTTTCTTTTTATTGGTTTCATCCGCCACCCATGCGGAGGTTTACAAGTGTGAGGAAGGTGGGCAAGTGATTTTTTCCGATTCGCCCTGCGACAGCGAGGAGGCGGGGTTTGGCAGCACGCAATACTCTTCAACGGGGAGCGCCGAATCAGAGGATGGCCCATCCGATGAGTCGGCCTCGGAAAGCGACAGTGAAAAAGAAGACTTCCTGTCAGATCGGGCTCGCCTTAGAAAAAACAGGGAGATCGATTCGATCGAATCAAAAATCGCGGATCTGCAAGAGGAAATGAATTCAGAGCTCTCGGACTTGAGGCTGAAGGAGACGCAGGTAACGCATAACCTGGACCACACAAACCGAGATGCAGATATCTCACAGAAAATCGCCGACACCCGCAGCGACTATCAGTCAAAAATCCGTAGAGAAAGAGAAAAGCTGAGAGAGGCTGGAAGAGAGCTGAGGGGAATGCGTCAGTAACTAACGAAAGGTGCTCGATAGTATGTACTGATCATGGCTTTGATAAAATGAGTTTTATATCAATAACCAGATAAAACCAAAAACTACTTATCCCTGTTAACACTGATTTTTCCTGGAAACCGGGGCTGTTCGCTCACACACATTCGCCAGAAGTGGTGCCTGACACAGGCCAATGACGCATCTTAGGTATAAAAGCTTATACAGCTAAACGCATTTGTCTGATGCTGTTAAGAATAGAGTTAGCAATAATTTCTCCAAATATAGGAGGAACGGCATTTCCAATTTGTAAATTCTTGGAAGTCTTGCTTCCGTAAAATAGATAGTTGTCAGGAAAGCCTTGCAGTCTTGCCCCCTCTCTTGTGCTCAGTGCTCTATTTTGGGAGGGGTGAATACATCGCGATGACGAAGGTGTCCCGAAGTTTCTTGTTATCGTCGGGGATGGCTTGTCTGGCAACAATCGAGCGTATGTGTTTTTGAAATAACTTTTGGGCCGCAAATGTAAGGGCAAATCTTCTACCGAACCACCTGGGGGCACCATTTCCAAAATTGAAAGCATTTTTTCCCCATAATTGGAACTGTTGTGTTCGGTAAGTTCGGAGCAGTTGGCTCTCATTCGTGCCTGGTAATCATTAATGGGGGGCATGGTGTAAAATCTTTTTTCGTCATTAGCCTTCAGTTCGGGCAGATCTGAAATAGCATCAAGAAGCGTTAGTTTGGTTTGATTCTGGAATAGGTCTTTTTCATTGTAGAAAAGTGGCGTGGGCGGATTAATGGGAGGTAGTCCAACTTTCCAAGCAATGACGATGGTTCTTTGGCGGTATTGAGGTAGGCCAAAATCTGATGCCTCCAATAAACAGGAGGTGGTTTCATAGCCTTGATTATGTAACTCTGAAATTAATGCGTGGTGCGCATTACCCTGATAAAGTCTTTTGAAGCCCGCGACATTTTCAAAAAGAATGTAATCGGGATTAAGTGCTTTTGCGGCTTTAGTGAATTCGAAAAGAAGCGTGTTTCTTGGGTCGTTCTCTTTCTTTGACCCCACTGTACTAAAGCCTTGGCATGGTGGGCCGCCAGCCAGCAGGTGAACGCGTTTGACGCCTAGTGCCTTATTTATCGATTTGAAATCAATTTTTCTTATATCATCTTGAAGTACTTGTGTTCTTGGATGGTTTAGCTCATAGGTTTTTGCAAAATCCTTTTCAAGCTCATTGGCCATAATTATTGTAAATCCAGCCTTTTCAAGCCCAATACTTAACCCACCCGCACCTGAAAAAAGGTCAACGGCAATCAAATTTTCCATTTAGTCGATCTCCATATCATTGAGGGATGGCGGCTCTTCCATAATCCGCCATATAAAATTGTTTTGATCAATTGAGAATACAGTTTGACCTTCCATCTGCTGTCGGGTCACCCAGTGAAGGCTATTGTTCTCTATAGTATCAAGTCGAACGAATGCGACCTGACCATTGAAGAGGTCCAAGTGAACACAAACAGTTTTGCAACCTGAGTCCAAGGCCAACTTTTTGGCTTCGCGGACTTTATGTTCCTTAATATCATTTATACCTTGGAAGCCAGACTGAATTTCAAGGCGAACAATGGAACCGTCTTTCTGGAACTCTAAGTCAGCCGTTGGCGTTCTTTTGAAAGAGTCTATGTCTCGCAGGTCATCCTCACCAATTTTATAGATTGATGCTTTTTTGATATCGAAGATGTGCTCAAACACAGGCGTGAAATATTCGACGACTGCATACCCTCTAAGCCAAGAGAAAAGTACCTGTTCAGGCCGTCTTCCCTGGTTGTTAAGTCTTTGTATTAACTTGGAATTTCGGATTATTTCATAGGGATTATGGATTGATTCTTGACAAAAAGAATCAATCCGATCTAACCGAAACGATGGGGTAATGACCTTGTTTAGCTCTTTTACTATGTCTTCGATTCTTCGATTCAGGTCATCAATGTAACCATAGTCAATGCCTGGCTGAATATCCTTTCCTGAGAGATATCGCTTGGCCTCATTTTGGTTTGTAAAACCAATGAACCACCTATACCGCTTCGCGTACTGAGCTGGGCTTTCCTGTGTCATGTCTGCCTTGTTTTATCGATGGCCCATTACTGGCATAGCTACCAAGTCAGCCCACCACCGACCTGGTATTCCGTTACTCGTGTTTCGAAGAAGTTCTTCTCTTTCCGCATGTTGGCCTGTTCGTCGAGCCAGGGCAGGGCATTTTCTGCGCCGGGGAAGGGTTCTTCCAAGCTCAGTTTGTTGGCTCGGCGGTTGGCGATAAAGCGGAACTGGTTGACATGGTCTTCCGCTGAGTAGCCCAGAATGGGATCGCGCAGGAGGTAGCGGGCGTAGCCCTCTTCGGCGGCTTCGCACTCGTCCCACATTTCGCGCATGGCCTTGGGATCGGGCTGGATGTTTTCCTCGCGCATGATCTGGCGGGCCACCCGCAGGCCGAAGCTGGCGTGCATGACTTCGTCGCGCATGATGTATTGCAGTTGTTCGGCGGTGCCCTTCATCAGGCCGCGGCGTTGCAGGGCGAAGATGGGGCTGAAGCCGTTGTAGAACCAGCAGCCTTCGAAGATGCCGGCAAAGAAGATGTACGACATCAGGAAGTTGTGCAGTTCGTCGCGGTCTTTCAGATCGATGTCCGGGCGCATCACGCTGTTGAGGCGGCGGTTGGCGATCTTGATCTTGGCGTTGATCTCGGGGACCACGCGATAGCGGTTGTAGACCTCGCCCTGGTCGAGGCCGAGGGTCTCGATGCAGTGCTGGTAGGTCCAGGTGTGCAGGGACTCTTCATAGACCTGGCGTGCCTGGTAGATCTGCAGCTCGGGCGCGGACATCTTCTCCATTACGGCCAGGCCGATGTTGCGCATGGCCATGATATCGGAGGTGGTCAGGTAGGACAGTACATTGGTGTACACATGGCGCTCTTCCAGCGTCAGCTTGTGGTGGAAGTCGTGTACATCCTGGGCCATGTTGATGTCCAGGGGCGTCCAGTGGTTCTTGTTGGCGTTGAGGAAGTACTCCCAGGCCCAGGGGTACTTGAAGGGCGCCAGCTGGTTGATGTCGGCCATGCCGTTGACGACTTTCTTGTCCTCGGCGCGCACGGGGTTGAGCCCGCCCTCCATCGACGCGGCGTTGGTCTGCTCGGGAATGTCCTCGGGCGCCCGCGCCGTCATGGGTTCCATGGGCGTGGGCTCTTCGGGGATTTCGTAGGCAAACTCGTCGCCAGCCGCCTGCTGGGCGGCCTCGGCCGCCGGGGGTGCCGGCGGGTTTTTCGGTGTTTTCTTGCCCTCTGCGAGGGGATCGTCCCAATTCAACATGGTGCTGTTCCTCTTCCGTTTGGCCCGAATCAGCTGGTCTCGCTGTTTTTGGCCATGGATGTGTATGTAATGGCGGCTTCTTCCGACTTGTTCTTTCGGTGCCACTGGCGGGCGCGGCGGCGTCGCTGCTGCGCCTGCCAGGGCTGGGCTTTACCGTTGGTTTTTATCGACATATCGGCGTCTCCACAGGGTCTTATTGGCAGGCCTCGCAATCGGGGTTGTCGATGCTGCAGGCCTGGGGTGCCTCGGGCGCCGTCTCGGCGCTGATGTTGTCGAAGGCGTCGCTGGCCACACTGGCCGCTTGTGCCTTGGGAGCGGGTTCGCTGGCGGCGGAGACGCCACCACCGGCGGCGCCACTGGCCGCACTGTTGCCCTGGCTGGCGCCGCTGCCGGTGCCACCTTGCTGGCCGCCCTCGGTGGTGGTGCCCGGCGCCGGCCGCGAGGCGGTCTTCTCGACATGGGTGGCACCCATGGAGCGCAGGTAGTAGGTGGTCTTCAGACCGCGGGCCCAGGCCAGCTTGTAGAGGTTGTCCAGCTTGCGGCCGGAGGGCTCGGACATGTAGAGGTTGAGGGACTGACCTTGGTCGATCCACTTCTGGCGACGCGAGCCGGCCTCGACCAGCCAGCGGGCGTCGATCTCAAAGGCCGTGGAGTAGATCTGGCGCAGGTCCTCGGGAATCCGCTCGATGGGGTGGACCGAGCCGTCGTAGTACTTGAGGTCGTTGACCATCACATCGTCCCACAGGTTGCGGTCCTTGAGGTGATTGACCAGGTAGGGGTTAATCACGGTGAACTCGCCCGACAGGTTCGATTTGACGAACAGGTTCTGGTAGGTGGGCTCAATGGACTGCGAGACGCCACAGATGTTGGAGATGGTCGCCGTAGGGGCGATGGCCATGCAGTTGGAGTTGCGCATGCCGCTCTCGCGAACGCGCTGGCGCAGGCTGTCCCAGTCCAGGGTTTGCGAGCGGTCCACCTGCATTAGGTCGCCGCGGTGCTCGGCCAGGATGTCGATGGAGTCGATGGGCAGAATGCCGCGGCTCCACAGCGATCCGGGGAAGCTGGTGTAGGCGCCGCGCTCTTCGGCCAGCTCCACGGAGCTGGAAATGGCGAAGTAGCTGACGGCCTCCATGGAGCGGTCGGCGAACTCGACGGCGTCCTCGGACTGGTAGGCGATGCCCTTTTTGTACAGCGCGTCCTGGAAGCCCATGATGCCCAGACCCACCGGGCGGTGGCGGATGTTGGAGCGGCGCGCCTGGGGCACGGAGTAGTAGTTGTAGTCGATCACATTGTCGAGCATGCGCATGGCAGTCTTGACCGTGTGCTCGAGTTTTTCCATGTCCAGCTCGCCGTCGTCGGTGACATGTTGGGCCATGTTGACCGAGCCCAGGTTGCACACCGCGATTTCCATGTCGGAGGTGTTGAGGGTGATCTCGGTGCACAGGTTGGAGCTGTGAACCACGCCGACATGCTGCTGCGGGCTGCGCAGGTTGCAGGCGTCCTTGAAGGTGATCCAGGGGTGGCCGGTCTCGAACAGCATGCCCAGCATCTTGCGCCACAGGTCGACGGCCTTGACGCGCTTGAACAGCTTGATGTCGCCCCTGTCGGCCTTGGCTTCGTAGGCCTCGTAGGCCTTCTCAAAGCGCTTGCCGGTGAGGTCGTGGAGGTCGGGCACATCGTTGGGGCTGAACAGCGTCCACTCGGCGTCCTCGGCCACGCGCTTCATGAACAGGTCGGGGATCCAGTTGGCGGTGTTCATGTCGTGGGTGCGGCGGCGGTCGTCGCCGGTGTTCTTGCGCAGCTCCAGGAATTCCTCGATGTCCAGGTGCCAGCTCTCCAGGTAGGCGCACATGGCGCCCTTGCGCTTGCCGCCCTGGTTGACCGCCACGGCGGTGTCGTTGGCGACCTTGAGGAAGGGCACGACGCCCTGGGATTTGCCGTTGGTGCCCTTGATGTGGGCGCCCAGGGCGCGAACGCGGGTCCAGTCGTTGCCCAGGCCACCGGCGAACTTGGACAGCATGGCGTCGTCCTTGATGGCCGAGAAAATGCCGTCGAGGTCGTCGGGCACGGTGGTCAGGTAGCAGGAGCTGAGCTGCGGGCGCAGGGTGGCCGAGTTGAACAGCGTGGGTGTGCTGCTCATGAAGTCGAAGGAGGACAGCAGTTTGTAGAACTCAATGCTGCGCTCTTCGCGATCCACCTCGTTGATCGCCAGGCCCATGGCCACGCGCATAAAGAAGGCCTGGGGCAGCTCGAAGCGCACGCCGTCATCGCTGTGGATGAAGTAGCGGTCGTAGAGGGTCTGCAGGCCCAGGTAGGTGAACTGGTGGTCGCGCTCGGGCAGCAGGGCCTTGCCCAGGCGGTCGAGGTCGTAGTTCTTCATCTCCGGGTCGACCAGTTCCAGGTCGATGGCGCGGTCGATGTAGTGCTTGAAGTAGTCGGGGTAGCGCTGGGCCATCTCCGCCTGGGTGGCCGAGGGGGCGCCGTCGCCGAGGAAGGTCAGGGCCTCTTCGCGCATGGAGTCGAGCAGCAGGCGGGCGGAGACCTGGGAGTAGTTGGGGTCTTTTTCAATCAGCGTGCGCGCCGACATGATCAGGGCGGTGGCCACTTCTTTCTTGGCCACGCCGTCGAAGACATTGCGCAGGGTGTCGTTGAGGATCTTGTCGCCGTCGACATCCGCCAGGCCTTCCACGGCCTCGGCGATGATGCGGCTCAGGCGCTCGGTGTCCAGGCGCTCCTTGCTGCCGTCGGCGCGGGTGACATGGATGTCGGTCTGGGGCGCCTCGGGGGCCTGGTTGGCCTCGTCGTTGCTGGCGCGCTCCCGGGCGCGCTCTTCGCGGTAGATCACATAGGAGCGGGCGATCTTGTGGTGGCCGCCGCGCATCAGGCACAGCTCGACCTGGTCCTGGACATCTTCAATATGGAAGGTGCCGCCGTCGGGCTTGCGTCGGGTCAGGCCCTCGACCACATCCTGTGTCAGGGTTTCACACAGCTCGTGAACGCGGGTGGAGGCAGCCGCCGTGCCACCTTCTTCGGCGAGGAAGGCCTTGGTCATGGCGACCTTGATCTTGCTGGCGTCGAACTGGGTGATCTTGCCGTTGCGGCGAATCACGCGGTATTCGCCGGGTGCGGTGTGAGTGGTTTCCGGATGGATGGCCTCGCGTTGAGCGAGGGTTTCAGTGCCGCCGGTAACGGCGCTGGATGCGGTGCTGGTTTCTTGCATGACCTTCCCCTTGAGAATCCTTTAAATCCTGTTCTTAAAGCCTTGTCCAGGCTCAAAAAATAGCTTGTGAATGTGCTGCCCTAATGGGGTGTCGGGGGCCGGAGGGCGGCCTCTCCCGTTTGTGAGCAACACTATAATTGGGGGTCGATGGGCCGGTCAAGCACAAGATACTGTGTTTTAGTGGTGGAAAGGCGGTGAAAAGCCTGTGGATAAGTCGTGCACAAAAATGGCCCGATTTGTCCATTTTGGAGCAGGTCAGGCGGGAGACCAGTAATTACAAGCAAAACGCCTTTGGCGGCTTGTGAATATGTGGCGCTGCACCATGCAGCCGGAGAATCAAAGCGGCAAAAGACGATAGCAAAAAACGATATTGGGGAAAGGCGACAACATGGGTATGGCGGAAGTGACAGAGTCACATCCGCCGGCATTTACATTTTTAAGGGCGGCATGGGGCATTCGAGGAGATCGGAGACGGCGCGGACGAGTTCGCGCTCCCGGGGGGTGATTTCCCCGTCGGCGGTAATGGTGGCGATGCAGGCCTTGAGCAGGACCGGCTTGGCCAGGGGGTAGAGGTGGTTGAGGTTGTCGACGGCGCGGTTGAGGGGTTTCAGACCCAGCTCGCTGACGGCGGGCATGTCCAGCTCGAGTCCGGCGCGCTCGCAACCGGCCTGGAAGGCGGCCTCACGCTGGCTGTTGTCGGTGTCGGCCACCGCCAGGGTGGCGAGCATAATGCGCACCGATTCGGTCACGGCCTTGAGTTTGCGGTGGCGCGGCTTGGGCGGCCGGGGTGAATCGAACTGGTGGGTCAGATAGTGGCCGATCATGCGCTGAATGGCCCACTCGAACAGGCTGATCTTGCGGTTGGCGCGGATCAGGGCGTCCATGCACTGCTCGAAGGCCTCGCGGGTGTCGGGCTGCATTTCGGCCAGTTGCGGCATGGCCATGTCGATCAGGGTGAGTTTGTGTTCCTCATCGGGCGCGGGGGCGTCGAGCAGGTCGCGCAGGGCCTTGTCGACGATGCCGTCGAGGTTGCGGATGTGCTGGCGCTGGTGCTCGCGCACATTGGGCTCGTCGTCGAGGAGCAGGGCGTAGACCACGGCGCGGGCGCCAAACAGGTCGTGGGACTGGCGCACCCACATCTCGGGGAGTTTGCCCAGCATTTCCCGGGCGGCCTGGAGTTGTTGGGGGCCCGGCGTGCCCACTTGCGACATGGCGCTCTCGGCCAGGGCGGCTGCCCCCATGGTGCTGCCGAGCACGCGGCCCAGGCCCTCGTCGCCCAGCAGTTTGTCCAGTCCCTCGGGCTTGTCCTCTTCACGCGGGCGGTCGGCCTCGCTCTCGCGCAGGGCGGTGGGGGTGACGAACTCGCCGTCCCAACGCGGTTCGATGCGGCGAATGCGGTCGTCCAGTGGAGGGTGGGTTGCAAAAACGCCCGTGAAGTCAGCGAACTTGTGGCTGACCTCGCCGAAGAACATGTGCGAGGCCTCCTTGGCGTGGTTGACGCCCAGGGCACTGCCGGCGGCGTTGCCGCCGATTTTCTTGAGGGCGCCCGAAATGCCCTCGGGGTTGCGGGTGAACTGTACGGCGGAGGCGTCGGCCAGGTACTCGCGCTGGCGGCTGACCGCCGATTTGATGATGTTGCCAAAGAACACCCCGCCAAAGCCGATGACGATCAGACCCACGGCAAAGGCGATGATGCCAATATGGCCGCCCTTGTCATTGCTGCTGCGGCGGCTGCCGGCGGTCCACCAGAGTTTGTCCAGCAGGTGATAGCCGATCAGGCCGATGACGAGAATCCCGTGGAGCACGCCCATCAAATGGATGTTGAGGCGCATGTCGCCGTGGGTGATGTGGCTGAACTCGTGGGCCATCACGCCCTGGAGTTCGTCGCGGTCGAGTTTTTCGATAATCCCGCGGGTGACGCCGATTACGGCGTCGTCGGGGGTAAAACCGGCGGCAAAGGCGTTGATGGCGCTGTCGTCGATGACATACACCGCCGGTACCGGTGTGCCCGAGGCGATGGCCATTTCCTCGACCACATTGAGCAGGACTTTTTCCCGCGGCGTGGCCTTGTCGCGGTACACCTTGCGCCCGCCCATCATCTCGGCGACCACGCGGCCACCGCCGCGCAACTGGTTGAGCTTGTAGAGGCTGCCGCCGCCGACCACGATGAGCACGCCCAAAGCGACATACAACGCCGTGGCCGGGTCCAGTTGCCGGGCCACATCCTGCCAGCGAAAACCCTGTTCCGGGTCGGCGCCGACAATGCCGGTAAACAGCGCCACCAACACGATGGTCATGGCAATCAGGGTGAGTACGGCGAGACCAAAGAGCACCACCAATTGGGTGGTGCGCTTGCGGGCCTGGTCCTGGTGTTCAAAAAAATTCATGGGCGAGCCGGTGGTGTTGTTGCAAGGGTGTTCAATGGGTTGTCATCGCGAGAAGCGCAGCGACGAAGCGATCTGCCAAACCGTTTCAGCAGATTGCTTCGCTGCGCTCGCAATGACCGGCCCGGGATTTCAGAAGCTGACCTTGGGCGCTTCCTGAATCTGCTCGCTGTCCTCGAATTCCAGCAGGCTGGCGTCCTGGCTGTGGCCAAACATGTTGGCGAAGAACACCGGCGGGAAGGACTGGCGATAGGTGTTATAGGACATCACCATGTCGTTGTAGCCCTGGCGGGCGAAGGCCACCTTGTTCTCGGTGGAGGTGATTTCCTCGCTGAGCTGGCGCATGTTGGTGTCGGCCTTGAGGTCCGGGTAGGCCTCGACCACCACATTCAGGCGACCCAGGGCCGAGCCCAGCGCGCCTTCGGATTTGGCCAGCTCGCCCATGGCCTTGGCGTCGCCGGGGTGTTTGGCGGCGTTCTGCAGACCCTGCTGGGCGGCGTTACGGGCGTTGATGACTTCTTCCAGGGTGCCGCGCTCGTGCTTGAGGTAGGCCTTGGCGGTTTCCACCAGGTTGGGAATCAGGTCGTAGCGGCGCTTGAGCTGGACCTCGATCTGGGCAAAACCGTTTTCATAGCGGTTTTTAAGACTGACCAGCCGGTTGTAGACGCCGACGATGTAGATCACCAGAACGACGATGATCGCGAGAATAATAAGACCTGGAACCATGATGTTTTCCCCTGTGGTTGGTGAAGGTGCTCGAGGCATTATCTACCTTGCCTTGCCAAAATCAAAGAGGGGCGGGGGTGGGCGGCTTCGCCGCATTGGCCGTTGGTGGATCGGATGGTTCTTGTTTTTAGCCACAGAGCGCACAGAGAACACAGAGTTTGCGGGGTCATTCCGGAAAGCGCGAAGCGCTTATCCGGAATCTCTGTATGTCGCGGCCACGGGGGCTGGGTGAATTTTCATGTCATTGCGAACGAAGTGAAGCAATCTGCGGGAACCGTTCGGCAGATTGCCGCGTCGGCTGGCGCCTCCTCGCAATGACAGGAAAAACTCTGTGCTCTCTGTGCGCTCTGTGGCTAGTGACGCGAGCCGTGATAGGCTCAGGCAAAAAAGGGGAACCGGATTCATGTTGGCGACATTGTTGATTTCCATACTCACCATGCTGATGGCCGTGGCAGTGCACTACGAGGCGCTGCGTTTTTTCGGGCAGCGCTTTCCCCGGGCGGCGCACTATCACCGCTACGGCATTGCCTTTTTGCTGGTCGGGGCGATTGTCGCCCATGTGATTGAAATCTGGCTGTTTGCGGTGGCCTACTGGTGTCTGGTGAAGATACCCGGCACCGGTGAGATCGTCGGCGCCACGGCGTTTCTCGATTTCGTTTACTTTTCCTTTATCAACTTCACCACCATCGGCTACGGCGATGTCGTTCCCAAGGGATATGTACGCTTCCTCGCCGGCACCGAGGGCCTCACCGGCTTTGTTCTGATTACCTGGACGGCCTCTTTCCTCTATGTACAAATGGGTCGGCTCTGGCGGGATTGATGTCTCGGGGGAAGCGTAGGGCGGACGCGGCGTAGCCGCTTCCGCCGCACCTGTGACAGAACCTGTGGCGGAGGTGCCGAATCCTGTCATTGCTGTATGTGTTCAGTAATTCGTTGATAAAAATACTAATGAGCTTTTATCGACGAGGATTCACTGGATGCGCATTAACAGCCAAGACACC